>NZ_JBVJKK010000019.1:0-1029 GCF_055585285.1 Streptomyces sp. NPDC053665 | reverse complement strand
TCGGAGGGCACGGCCGAGCGGCCGCACGGCACGTTCCGCACGGCGGCGCGGCGGTTGCCGGCGATCGCGGCGATGGGGTTCGACGTGGTCTACCTGCCGCCGATCCACCCCATCGGCACCACCTTCCGCAAGGGCAAGAACAACACCCTCTCCCCCGGTCCGGACGACGTGGGGGTGCCGTGGGCGATCGGCTCGCCCGAGGGCGGCCACGACGCCGTGCACCCGGACCTGGGCACGATGGACGACTTCGTGTGGTTCGTCGAGCGGGCGCGGGAGCAGGGGCTGGAGATCGCGCTGGACTTCGCGTTGCAGTGCTCGCCGGACCACCCGTGGGTGCACAAGCACCCGGAGTGGTTCCACCACCGGCCCGACGGCACGATCGCGTATGCGGAGAACCCGCCGAAGAAGTACCAGGACATCTTCCCCATCGCCTTCGACGCGGACATGGACGGTCTGGTGGCGGAGACGTGCCGGGTGCTGCGGCACTGGATGGACGCGGGGGTGCGGATCTTCCGGGTGGACAACCCGCACACCAAGCCGGTGGTGTTCTGGGAGCGGGTGATCGCGGACGTCAACCGCACCGACCCGGATGTGATCTTCCTGGCCGAGGCGTTCACCCGGCCGGCGATGATGCACACCCTGGCGCAGATCGGTTTCCAGCAGTCGTACACGTACTTCACCTGGCGCAACACCAAGCAGGAGCTGACGGAGTACCTGACGGAGCTGTCGGGCGAGGCGGCCTCCTACATGCGGCCGAACTTCTTCGCCAACACCCCCGACATCCTGCACGCCTACCTCCAGCACGGCGGCCGGCCGGCCTTCGAGGTGCGGGCGGTGCTCGCCGCGACGCTCTCGCCGACCTGGGGCATCTACTCCGGCTACGAGCTGTGCGAGAACACGCCGTTGAAGGAGGGCAGCGAGGAGTACCTGGACTCGGAGAAGTACCAGCTGCGGCCCCGCGACTGGGAGGCGGCCGAACGCGAGGGACGCAGCATCGCCCCGCTGATCACCCGCCTCAACACCGTCCGC
>NZ_JBVJKK010000018.1:0-1072 GCF_055585285.1 Streptomyces sp. NPDC053665 | reverse complement strand
GACGAGTACCCCACCGGCGTCTACGTCCTGCCCAAGCACCTGGACGAGAAGGTCGCCCGCCTCCACCTGGCCGCCCTCGGCGTCAAGCTCACCGAACTGCGCCCGGAGCAGGCCGAGTACATCGGCGTGCAGGTCGAGGGCCCGTACAAGCCGGACCACTACCGCTACTGACACCGAGAACGGCCGGCCCCGGTTCCCAGCCGGGGCCGACGGCTCCTGACGTGTCCAAAGGGGGCCGGGCGGCGGGTCACCGCCCCGCCCGGCTTAGCCAGTCGGCGGGGGCGCGAGTATGCGACGCTCCCACGAACGCATCACGCCCGAACCCGATCAGGTCGCCGACATCATGTGCGCCAGACACACACCCGCACGGAGAGCCGACCGAGCCGGCTACCTTGCCATGCTCGAGCTCTGCATCGAGGTGCTCAAGGAGAACGTCCGTATCGCCATCGTCCTGCTTCATCGGCGACTCACCCACCGCCTGCTGTCCTAGCAGAACTCAAGAGGTCCTCACCCCTCCTTGAAGCAAGCTGCAAGCAGCGAGCAGCAGTACAAGGGACGGGAGACCCTCATGAGCCACGACGACGTCCTGCGCATCGAGAAGGGCCGGGCAGAACCCGAGGAACTGGCTGCCCTGACAGCCGTTCTCCTGGCCCATGCAGCAGCTGGCCGCACCCACCACCGCCCCACGCGCACCCCGACCACCCGCTGGCACCGCCCCCAGCATCACCCGCACTACCATGCCCCCCACTCCTGGCAGTCCGGTACCTGAACAACACACAACCCGCACGCCAACCGTACGCAATTCGTACGCGTTCGACCCGCCTCCGAAGACGATCAATGGGGCACGCCTCCTTTGACGAACGGGGCCGCCGGGCCCACGGCCTGCACATCGCCGTCGGCGATTTCGCCGACCTATTGTTCGGATGAGTCTGCCCCGCCGCTACATCGGTGGCGTTCTGCTGTGGGTGGTGTTGTCTGCCTTTACCGCATGGCAGTCGCCCGGCAGCAGGCAGATGTGGGTGTCCGCCCTCCTCCTGATCGTCTTCAGCGGCCTGCTGCTCACAGTCTCCCT
>NZ_JBVJKK010000016.1:519-2417 GCF_055585285.1 Streptomyces sp. NPDC053665 | reverse complement strand
GAACCGTCCCCCGAATCCCACTTCCTGACCGGCGCACCGATGCCCGTACCGGTGGAGGTGAAGGTCCACAGCGCCGTGTGCCCACGCCCGTCGGAAGTGTTGGGATACTTGTACAACACGCCCACGTCGGACTTGCCGTCACCGTTGAAGTCACCCGACACCGGCGCGGAACTGTCCCAGTCCCAGGAGCCGGTGCCGGAGTCCCAGGCCTTCACGGGTGCGTTGAATCCGCTACCGGTGGAGGTGAAGGTCCACAGCGCGGTGTGTCCACGCCCGTCGGAGGTGTCGGGGTACTTGTAGAGGACTCCCACGTCGGCGAGGCCGTCACCGTTGAAGTCGCCGGACACCGTCTTGCTGAGGTTCCAGTTCCAGGAACCGGTGCCGGAGTCCCACGCTTTCACCGGTCCGTCGAAGCCGCTGCCGGTGGAGGTCTGCAGCCACAGGGCCGTCCGGTTGGCGCCGTCGGCGTTGGTCCCTGAGTTGTACAGGTAGGCCAGGTCGGACTTGCCGTCCCCGGTGTGGTCGGTGACGCGACTGGCGACGGTTGAGGCCACCCAGGTGCCGAGGTCGTCGACTCGGGTGTCGACGGCGCCGGTGCGGGTCTCGGTGGGATCGATGCCGAGGCATCCGCCCTGCCAGGAGCGGGAGTTGACGGCGACGAGTTCGGTGGTGCCGTTGACGGTGCGCAGGGCGGGCCCGCCGGCGTCTCCCTTGCAGACGGTCGCACCGTCGGAGCCTTCGAGGTCCACCGTCGAGCCCGTGGTGGACGTCACCGTGAACGTGCCGGTGTGCAGCTTGTCGGGCACCCACTCGGTCCTGGTGCGCCCGAACCCGGCCTTCGTCAGCTCCTCCCCCGCGGCCGCGGGCGTGGTCGCCAGCCGCACGGGCTTGACGGCAGGATCGGTGATCCGGGTGGCGAGCCTGACCAGGACCAGGTCACGGTCGGCATGCGGAACCAGCCAGATGGCCTTCTGGACACTCCCACCGGCCTGGGTCAGGTCCGTCCGCCCCACGGTGACAGTGGTGGTCACGGCGGGCTTGCCCGCCGTCAGCTTGCCGTCCGCGGCGAAACAACTGGCCGCGGTCAAAACCCACTGCTGGTCGACAAGAGTGCCGGTGCAGGCGGCCTGCTCACCGACCTCGACCTTCGCGACAGAAGTCATCTGCGCCGGCGCGTCGACTCCGCCCAGCGCGACAGCCGACGTGGTGGTTGCCAAAGTGGTGAGGGCGACTGCGGTACTGGTCGCCCAGGTCGCTCGGGAACGTCTTGCGGTCATGGGGGTCCCTGGGGGTGAAGTGTGGTCGGACAGCGGCCGGTGGCCACAGCGCCTGGCGAGACCGCCCGCCGCACCGGAACGCCGATGCGGGGCGATCGCCGTCGAGTTCGGTTTGCGGTGCGGCGGGCGGGGGCGCGCAGCAGGTGTCAGCAGTGGCCGTGACCGTCTTCTCCGGCGTGGTGCCAGAGGGAGCGCTCTTCTCAGAGGGTGATCATCACGGTGCCGCCGTCGAAATAGGTGCCCATGTTCTTGCGAACGGCGACCTTGCCGTCGGCGATCGTGTGGACGAACAAGTCGGCCTTGCCGTCACCCGTGGCATCGCCGAAGCGGAGGCGGCCCATGTCGGTACCGGTGACGAAACGTCCCCAGCCCGCACTCCAATGCGTGCCACCATCGAAATACGTGCCCATGTTCTTACGCACCGCGACATTACCGTCAGTGCCATGAACAACGAGATCGGCCTTGCCATCACCCGTGACATCGGCGAAGTAGAGACGACCCATATCAGTACCGGTGACGAAACGCCCCCAGCCCGCACTCCAATGCGTGCCACCATCGAAATACGTGCCCATGTTCTTACGCACCGCGACATTACCGTCAGTGCCATGAACAACGAGATCG
>NZ_JBVJKK010000016.1:0-421 GCF_055585285.1 Streptomyces sp. NPDC053665 | reverse complement strand
CGGCCTTGCCATCACCCGTGACATCGGCGAAGTAGAGACGACCCATATCGGTACCGGTGAGGAAACGGCTCCATCCGGCGGACATGACGGTGCCGGCTCCGAAGCTGTTGCCGAGGTTGCGATGGACGACGACGGAACCGTCGATGCGCTGCAGGACCAGGTCGTCCTTGCCGTCGCCGTCGATGTCCGCCGGTGTGGTCTTCTCGCGGCTGAAGACGTCCTTGACCCAGTTGCCGAGGTCGTCGACTCGGGTGTCGACGGCGCCGGTGCGGGTCTCGGCGGGATCGATGCCGAGGCATCCGCCCTGCCAGGAGCGGGAGTTGACCGCGACGAGTTCGGTGGTGCCGTTGACGGTGCGCAGGGCGGGCCCGCCGGCGTCTCCCTTGCAGACGGTCGCACCGTCGGAGCCTTCGAGGTCCAC
>NZ_JBVJKK010000015.1:0-3499 GCF_055585285.1 Streptomyces sp. NPDC053665 | reverse complement strand
GACGAGTACCCCACCGGCGTCTACGTCCTGCCCAAGCACCTGGACGAGAAGGTCGCCCGCCTCCACCTGGCCGCCCTCGGCGTCAAGCTCACCGAGCTGCGCCCGGAGCAGGCCGAGTACATCGGCGTGCAGGTCGAAGGCCCGTACAAGCCGGACCACTACCGCTACTGATCGGCTGCCGAACCGCTCCCGGCCGGCTTCCGGCCGGGACCGGAACAGCACCGTCGGCCAGCAGCCGAAGCTCCGAGGCAGGCCCCCCGCACCCCCGTGCCGGGGGGCCTGCCCCGTTCGACCGGCCGATGACCGGCCCAGCCCGTCAGGACCCAGGACCCCCATGCCCCGCGGCCGCTATTCGCTCCACGATCCGCACGATCACACCCCCCTCGCAGAAGAACACTTCCAGTGCGCCCCCGGCCCCTCCGGCTGGCGCTACGTCTCCCAGCTGACCGCCCCCTCGGGCGATCACCACGGCTCCGTCGACCTCACCCTCGACGAGCTCGGCCGCCCCCTCCGCCTCGAACTGCACGCCGCCGCCTGGCAGGTCCGCGGCGCCGCCCTCGACGGCGTCACCTGGGTCCGCACCGACCCCACCGGAACCGAGGCCACCGAAGGCAACGTGCGCGCCCACGCCTTCACCGGCACCTCCCCGGCGTTCCTCGTCGCCACCGCCCGGCTCCTGCGCCTCACCCCCTCCTCCGCAGCCACGCGCGTACGCCTCGTCGCCTTCACGGATCCGGTCCTCGCCCCCCGCACCGTCGACCAGTCCTGGACCTTGCTGAGAAGCGAAGCACACCCCACTGACAACGCCCCCCTCATCGTGGACGAATACCAGGTCACAGCCCTGGACACGGGGGAGCAGCACGCCGTGCACATCGCCGGCGACGTGGTCCTCGCCGCCCCCGGCATCGAACTCGAGGACCTGGAATCGCCCCCGTCGGTCTTCTCCTGAACCACCGGCCGGCTCGGGCTCGGCACCCCTACGCCGGCGGCACGAACCCCGTACCGGGCCGCTCGGGCCGCGCGTCCTCCGACGCCCCGCCCGACCGCGGAGCGGACGGCTCGACGGGCGGCTGAACCGGCCCGGCGGGCGGTGCGGACGCCACCGGTGCCGTACCCGCCGGGACCGGGGGCGTGAACGCGGAGGACTCGGCACCGGGCGCGACCGGCGGCAGGGACGAGGCGGAAGCAGCGCCGGGTCCGCCCCGAGCCGCGGACGCACCGGGAACCACGCCGGAAGCGACCGGCCCGCTGCCGAACGCCCGCCGGGTCTCCCGCACCTGCCGCTCCTGCACGACCGCCGCCAGATAGGCCGCCGCCGGCACCCCGTGCGGCACCGGCGCCCCCGTACGCCCCGCGAGATCCGACGCCAGCCGCTGCGCCATCGACCAGCCCACCTGCGGATCCAGCTGGTGCATGCGCGTCAGGTACTGACGGACCGCGAGCCACAACCCGTCCGGCACCGCCGACAGGTCCAGTTCCGCGAACCGCCCCGCGAGCCAGGGCGGAGGGGGCGGCACGAAGCCGCTCCGGGTCACCGGAAGCCGCTCCCGCACGACCAGGGTCCCCGCGAACACGTCCCCCAGCCGCCGGCCACGCGCCGACACGAACGAGGCGATGCAGGCGACGACCCCGAAGGTCATGAGGATCTCGATCACCCCGATCAGACCCCGCACCAGCGCGTGGCGGAACCGGATCGGACCGCCGTCGTCCCGCACCACGCGCAGCCCGCACGCCATCTTCCCGAGCGACCGCCCGTGGCTGAGCGTCTCGACGGCGATCGGCCCGCCCACCAGCACCAGCACGAACGACGCGATCGACAGCGCCGTCTGCGCCGCCTCGTCCAGCGAGGCCGTCGACGCGACGAGCGCGATGGTCACGGCGACGTAGACCGCCACGGCCGCCACAAGATCGAGCAGCACGGCCAGCGCCCTGCTGGGCAACCTCGCGGGCCGCAGCTCCAACGCCACGGCCTCGCCCGTCACCAGCTCACTCACGCCCGCCGTCCCTTCCCCTGCCCTGCCCCCGACAGCCCCCAGTCTGCCAAGCTGAGCATCGCACCGTAGTACGACAAGCTTGATCCACGACGAGCCGCCGACGATCAGCCGAGGAGCAGGCACACCGATGGACCTCGACGTCTTCGTCTCCGCCCACCGTGCGGAGTGGGACCGCCTCGAAGCCCTGCTCCGCCGCCGGCGCCGCCTCAGCGGCTCCGAGGCCGACGAACTCGTCACCCTCTACCAGCGTGCAGCGACCCACCTGTCCCTGATCCAGTCCAGCGCCCCCGATCCGCAGCTGACGGGCCGGCTCAGCCAGCTCGTGGCACGCGCGCGCAGTGCGGTGACGGGAACCCGCCGCGCCTCATGGCGCGACGTCACCCGTTTCCTGGCGCACGGCTTTCCGGCCGCCGTCTACAAGGCTCGGCACTGGTGGGTGCCCACAGCCCTGCTGTCCACGGCCGTCGCGGCGCTCCTCGGCTGGTGGATCGGCACCCACCCGGAGGTCCAGGCCTCCATCGCGGCCCCCAGCGAACTCCGGGACCTCACCCGCCCCGGCGGCCAGTACGAGACGTACTACTCCAGCCACCCGGCCGCCAGCTTCGCCGCCCAGGTGTGGACGAACAACGCCTGGGCTGCCGCGCTCTGCCTCATCCTGGGCGTCTTCCTGGGGCTCCCGGTCCTGTGGATCCTCTTCCAGAACATGCTCAACCTGGGCGTCGGTGTCGGCCTGATGTCCTCGGCCGGCCGCCTGGACACCTTCCTCGGCCTGGTGCTCCCGCACGGTCTGCTGGAACTCACCGCGGTCTTCGTGGCCGCAGGCACCGGCCTGCGTCTGGGCTGGACATTGGTCGACCCCGGCCCCCGCACGCGTCGCACAGCGCTGGCCGAAGAGGGCCGCGCCGCCATCGGCATGGCCATCGGCCTCGCCCTGGTCCTCTTCATCTCCGGAGCCATCGAAGGCTTCGTCACCCCGTCGGGACTCCCGACCTGGGCCCGCATCGCCATCGGCATCGCCGCGGAAGCGGCCTTCCTGGCCTACGTCTATGTCCTCGGCGGTCGTGCCGCCCGTACCGGTGAGACAGGTGACGTCGACGCGGCGGAGCGCAGCGCGACCGTCCCCACAGCCGCTTGATCGTCCCGCCCACCGGCGGATGTGCGAGTACGTCCGTTCAACTGCTAGTCTCCTCTTCGCCCCACGGGAGCCGTTGACACGGCGACTGCGGGGAGGTAGATTCGAACAGTTGCCTGGAAGTGGGGCTCGGCCCCAGACCGGCACAGTGAGTGTCTATCTGCTTCTTGAATCTCTGAGTTCGAAGAAGCCTCTCCCGATGAATCGGAAATGAGCGGCCGGTCAGTCCGGCCGAAAACTTCTGATAAAGTCGGAACCGCCGGAAAGGAAACCGCGAGAGCGGAAACCTGGAAAGCACCGAGGAAATCGGATCGGAAAGATCTGATAGAGTCGGAAACGCAAGACCGAAGGGAAGCGCCCGGAGGAAAGCCCG
>NZ_JBVJKK010000014.1:0-18561 GCF_055585285.1 Streptomyces sp. NPDC053665 | reverse complement strand
GGTAGTGTTCTACCCGTCGCCGCGAGCGAACAGCTCCCGCCCGACACGCCCCCGTAGCTCAGGGGATAGAGCAACGGCCTCCGGAGCCGTGTGCGCAGGTTCGAATCCTGCCGGGGGCACCCTGTATGAGGTGCCCAAAGACCCCGTCACCAGCGGAAACGCTGCGGTCGGGGTCTTCGCGTATGTGCAGGCGTATGCCGCCCGGAGCGGGCGTATGTCGGGGCCTGTGGACGAGGCGTGGACGGGATCTTGGGACGTAAGCGCAGGTCATGCCCTGTACCCCCATAGGCCCCGGACAGGTCCAGGGGCCTTGGGGGGTACCGCCTTGAGCGTGTCACTCGTACCAACAGAACCTCGACGGGGAAGTCCGTCAGCCGGCGGCTTTGGCGATGACGCGGTCCATCTCCTCCCGGCCGAAGGCCCGCAAGGTCGTACTACGGACGTTGCCCAACGCGCCGACCTGTAGGAGCACCGCGGTGGCAGTCTCGTCGTCGGGCGCCTCCACGACAGCCACGATGTCGTACGGGCCGACGGTCCAGAAGAGGTTCAGGACCTTGACCCCGAGCTTCTGAGCCGCTGCCGTGAAGGCTTCGGCGCGTTGCGGGGTGTCCTTGTAGCCGCGGACTCCCTGGTCGGTCCAGTTCAGCAGCGCAACAAACGTTGGCATGTCCTTTACCCCTGTAAGTAGACGCAACTAGTCGTGGTCAACTCTGGGCATCATGCGCGTAATGCGCATGAGAGGCGCCTCTGAACGAGTGATGAAAGCCGGCCTTACTTCATGGCGCGGCCCGACATACACCCCGGAGCCACCGGCGCGGAATTCCTGAGGACAGGAACGCCCCTCTCGGCCAAGGCACGCCGATGCCCCCGGAACAAGTCCGGGGGCATCGGGGCTACCGTCGTCTGCGATCACTCGTACTCGCGCAACAGATCCTCAATACGCCGGTTGGCGACGTCTTGCCGTCCGTCGAGGCACTTGGCGTAACGAGTCAGCAAGACCTCCACGCTGTTGCCGGCGCGCTCGGCCACCTCGGTGGGGTCGACACCTGCGTTGAGCCACGTCGACAGCGCCGAGTGCCGGAGGTCGTACGGTCGACTCGCGAGTGGCGAGGCCGCGACGGCTGGCGGAAGCGCGAGAAGCCGAGCTTCCTGCCACACGCGGTAGTAGGTCGACGACGGAACGACCGAGCCCTTCTCACTGAAGAAGAGCCGTCCGTCGTCCGCCGTGCCGAAGGTGGCCAGGTGCTCGCGGAGCACGGCCACGAGGTGAGGCGGGATCGGCACCCGCCTCACGTCCTCGGTCGGCCGGTTCTTCAGCCCGCGGTCGTCATGGGTCTCCCCCGAGTCGGTCCACTGCTTGCCGACAGACGGACGGGTCCGGTGGAGCAGCGCCGAGCCCCAGCCCTGCTCGGGAAGCTTCAGGTCCGTCTCGACGAGGCCGACCGCTTCCGCCGGCCGTAAGCCACCGAAGTACATGGCGGCGAACAGACCCACGAGGCGGCGACCCCGGGCACGCCGGTACCCGCCCACGTAGGAAACCGCCGCCAGGAGGTTCCGTGCCTGCTCCGGGTTGGCGACTACCCGCGGGTCGACCTGGTTGGACACCTTCGGCTTCTGCCAGCGGACAGCCGTGATGGGGTTCTCACGCAGCTCCCCCAGGTCGACGGCGTAGTTCGCGGCGTTGACGAGCGTCCGACGCTTACGCTGCACGGTCTCCGCCGCTGCCGCCGTGCCGTCAAGCTTGAGCTTCAGCGAGTCGAGGACCGTGCGAGCCGTGGCCGCTTCAGCGAGATCGGCGAGCGGCCGGGATGCCTTGGACACCCAGTGGAGAACGTTCCGCACGTCGTCCGGGACTTCCCGGTCATCGGGCCCTGGCAGCACGAAAGCCCAGTTGCGCAGTGCTCTGCGGATGTTCTCGTCGGACGGTCGTCCGGCGCGCTCGTCGAGGAGTTCCAGCGTCACGCTGGTGAGGGCTTCGTTGATGCCGTCCCGTGTGTTGGGTGCGGCATGAGGCCATTTCATGGCGAGGTACCTGAGCGCGAAGGCGTACCACGACACGGCCGACTTCTTCTCTTCCATCGAGGCCGGAAGCCCCGACTCCGTGTCGAACTCCTCGCCCTCGCGCATCGCACGCATGAGCTTCGTGCGGTAATGGTCGGCAAGCGCCTTGGTGCGGAAAGACTCCGAGAACACATTGCCTGCGACGGACCAGCGGACACCATACGAGGGCGTTTTGGTGTCCCGCTTACGGACTCCCCAGACCTTCACATCGAGAGACTTCACGCCGCCTCCTCCAGTTGTCGCAGCCAGGTGTTGAAGTCACTCCGCCAAATCCGCAGCTCTCCGTTGGGCAGCTTGAATGCAGCCGGCCCGTACCCCAGTTCTCGCCAGCGGTAGAACGTCCGACGGGAGACACCGCCCAGCTCATCCAGGACTTGGCAAACGGTCATGAGCTCGTCGCGACGGGCGTCCATGTCGGTTCTCCTTCCGTTCCGGGGGCGGGTTCGAGGGATGCGGCCAGCCATTGCTCACCGGTGCTGAGGCCGGTTCCGGCGAAGACCCAGTGGGCGAGGACGAGCGTGGTTTCGCCGTCCTGGGGAGCGGCCATGGCGGCTTGTGTGCGGCGCCATGCGGCGCGGGCGTCGCGGAGGGCGCCGAGGGTGGTGGAGTAGCGGCGCGACTTGGTGGAGAAGTGGCCGCGGAAGCCGAGCATGTGGGCCCAGGCGCGTAAGCGGAGGTGTTCGAGGTCCTTGCGGGCGCCGAGGGTCCAGGCCGTTCGGATCATGCGCCGGGCGTGGTCGGTGATCCGGGCCTGTGCCAGTTCGGCGAGGAAGCGGATCGGCCGGTCCAGGGTGCCGGTTGCAGTCTCGGCGCCTTTGGTGGCGTACTTGGCGATGTATGCCGCTACAGCCCGTTCGGTGAGCTCCTGGCCGCCGTCGAAGTCGCCGGAGCGGATGGTGCGGACGTCGAGTTGGCGGCCGAAGGTGAAGGTGTGGGCTCGGCCCTCGACATCGGGTCCGTTGACACGGGTGGCGGTGACTGCGGCATGGATCGCGTCGGTCAGCAGCTCGGCGGACGCCCAGACCGGAGGAGCCGTGTCGCCGCCCTCCGGGCCGTCGAGGCGAATGACTGCGTGGAAGTGGACGGCGCCCCGCTTCTGGTACTCGGCGACCTTGGCGAAGGAGACGCGCGCGTGATGCCGAAACGCGCGTTGGGTGAGTCCGGCGCGCTTGGCGATCTCACGGCGCAGGTAGATCGAGAAGCGCCGCCAGAGGGCTCCGGCGTGTGCGTTCCAGAGCACGGCCGCCTCGTAGTCGTATGCGTCCGGGTCGAGGGGCGTACCGAGGGCCGGGTCTGTGTCGTCGTGCCGGGCACCGCAGCGGCAGGGCCGCCCGCTGGAGGGGCGGTTATGGACCGGGCCGAAGCTCGGTGCGGTGAGGGTGGCGAAGACACGCGGGTGTGTGCCGACCTGTTCGGCGGTGCCCTTACCGCCGCGGAGGCCCGCGGTGATCAGGTGGAAGGTGTCTCGGCGGTAGACCTCCGCGCAGGCCGCGCAGCGGGTAGCACGGCGGTTGTTGCAGCGGACGAGGAGACTTCCGGCGGGCAGGGAGGACGAGTCGAGGTAGTGGAGGACGCGCCCGATCTCTCCGGTCGTCCGGTCGACCGCGTACTCGGTGCGGTGGCCGTCGAGGCGCACGGGGTTCGTGCAGCCGCCCAGGCCGGAGAGTTGGCGGGCCAACTCGGGCATGGTGCCGAGGGAGGCCAGCATGGAGAGTTCCGCCAGCGGGGGCGGAGTCTGCCGGGTGATGATGGGTCTTCCTTTCGGCTGTTTCGGCGGTTGGGAGGGACGGCCCCGGGGCGGCGGGATGCTTGGCGGCGTTTGCCGCCCCGGCGGCCGGTCAGCGCCTGTTGGCGCCGGTGACGAGGGAGCGCAGGACCACGGCGGCGATGGCCACGGACACGGCCGAGACGGCGACCGCCGCCAGGAGCGCGGTGAGGACGATGCCGACGACGACCACGGCGGCGACCGCACCGGCGCCGACCCCGACGAACGGGGCGACCGAGCGGCCGGCGGAGGGAGCCGGGGCGTGGTCCTGCGGGATGTGGGTGGTGATGCTCGGGACGTGCGGGGTGTCGGGCAGCTTGGGGCGGAACATCGCGGGACTCCTTGTCGGTCGGGGTGTCATTCGTGGGTGCCGTTGACGACGTCGACCCCGGTGCGGGTGCCGGACTCGATGGCCGGGGCGAGGATGGTGTGCGAGAGCCAGAAGCCGAACAGCGCGATCACGACGGCGATCCAGAGGCGGATGCCGAGGAACTTGATCGCGGCCCAAGCGATGACGCCCAGGACGAAGACGAGCGGCAACGAGACGGTCACGGGAACTCCTCAGCGGACGCGGCAGCGGTGGGTGCGGGCGGCCAGCTCGGCGGCGGCGCGGCTGTCGTAGTCGGTGGCGAAGCCGCAGCGCGGAGCCGTGCAGGCGGCGGTGTGCTTCTCGCGGCCCCGGCCGTCGTAGTACGTGGCGACCTGGACGGGGCCGATGCGGACGACGCGGCGGAAACGGCGGTTGGCGGACATCAGGGCATCTCCTTGTCGGTCTCACCGGTGAAGTCGGTGACGTGGTCGGCCAGCCAGCGCAAGATCTCGTCGCCCTCGTAGCTGTCAGCGGCGAGGATCACCGGTTCAGCGATCAGCACGGCTTCGGTCAGGCGGTTCTGTCGGGTCAGCTCTGCGGCGCGCTTCAGCGCACGGAGCGTGGACGGGCGCAAGGGGGAAAGTCCTCCGGGTCAGGTGAGTTGGGTGGTGATGGCTTCGGCAAGCGGCATGGGCACACCGAGCCGGGCGCGAAGGGTCGAGGTGTCGATGTCGGTCCCGGTCCGGGCGCGGTGTTCGTCGGCGACCTTGCGGGCGAGGGTGACAAGCGCGGGCGGTACCGGGGATGCAGGCGGCGGCGCCGACTCCGGTGCGGCGGCCGGCAGTTCAGGCGCAGCCGTGGGCGGCTCGATGTCTGTGGCGGTCGGTTCCGGCGCCTGTGCCGTCGAAAGTGGTTCCGGTGCCGTCGCCGGGTCTGTGCCTGGATGCGCTGCTCCGTGAGCGAGCAGCGTGCCGCCGAGGAAGGCGACCGCGGGCCATCCGGCGACGAGGATGCGGAGCCAGGCCGGTACGTCCTCCAGGTCGAGCAGACCGGCGGTGGCGACGTTGGCGCCGAGGGACGCTGTCAGCGCGACGACGAACCAGCACCACCCGGCCGTCTTCGACTCACCGGAGCGCAGACGCCGCCAGGCCGCGACCAACAGCAGGTCGACAGAGACCGGATAGGCCCAGGCCTTCCAGCCGTCCTGTCCGGCTGCGAGTGCAAGGTCATGCAGGTGAGCGAAGGACAGCGCGGCGGCGATCACCGCTTGGACGAGCACGGCGTCCACACGGACGGGCAGGGCGCGCACGGCCACTCCTTCCAGTTCCGGGCGTGGGTGGGGTAGGGACTTGGCGCGGGACGGCCGCGCCGACCGTGGGAGCGAGTCGGTTACTCGGTGATCGGCTGAGGAGTGGCCAGGGGACCGGACTCCTTCACCGGCACGGGTGGAACGTGAGGCCTGAACGGCGCGAGCGACGGAACGTCCGGGGCAAGGTGTGCCGTCTCGCGGCAGGTGGCCGCAGCGTCGGAGAGGGACAGGTGAGGAGTGCGGATGCGGGACCAGCCGCCGGACGTGTCGCCGACGACGGCGAGGCCGGGCAACTCGGCCGCGATGGCGCAGGAGGCCAGGACAGCCTCAGGGGCGATGTCACCGAGCGCCATCTTGGCGGACGCTTCGTCGTTCACCCGATGACAGACCCGCCCGGTGAGTTGAGCCCGAAGCATGGTCGCTCCCTTGCCCAGCTCGGCCCCGAAGCGCTGCCCGCACACCTCCAGATAGATGCCGGCCGCGCGGCCAAGCTGGGCGAGCCGGATGAGCTGGGTGACCATCTCGTCCCGCCGCTCCTCCTCCTTCCTCGTGGCGACGAGAAAGAGTTCTGCCACCTCGTCGACGAACAGCACGATGGGAGCCGGGCGTTCGTCCTCCGGCAGGCCCCAGACGTCCGAGGTGATCAGCTCACCCGGGGTGCCAGGTGCTATGCCCTGCCGCGCTTTGATCAGGTCGTATCGGTCCTCCATTTCCTTGACGAGCACGGGCAGCAGCTCGGCAGCCTGCTCCGGGTCGGTCGCCAGCGCCGAGAGCCGGGGAGCGAACGGCGCCAGCTCCACCCCTCGCTTGCAGTCGATCCCGACCAGGACCACCGGCTGAGCGGCCAGCCCGGCAAGCAGGTTCCGCAGGAACATGGACTTGCCGGACAGCGTGGCGCCGAGCACGAGTTCGTGGGGTACGGCCCGGTAGTCCCGTACGAAGGCGGTTGCGTCCTCCCGCAGAGCCACTGGCACGCGGAGCGGACCGGCGTCGGTCCGACGGGGCATCCGCACCTTCCGCAGGACGTCGAAGCCGACGAGCCGCAGTTCCACGACACCGGGCTTGACGTCCCGCACGTACACGGCGTGAACACCCCAGGCGTGCCGCAGCCGTTCAGCCGAGGCCGCCACGTCCGCCGGTTCCTGGCCCGGAGCCAGCCGCAGCCGAAGCCGCAGACCGGTCGAGGTGGGCCGGACCATGCCCCGGCGAGGAGGCACCGGCCGGACCTCACGGCGAGTCGTGGCCTTGACGGCCAGGGCCCGCCACCGGGGCGGCTCAACCGTCAGGCCGCACGCGTCCATGGTGGAGGTGTACGAGGCCAGGAGCCGGGCCACCGAGACGGGCAGCCCGACCGTGGACCAGTAGGCCGCCGGATGGGCATGCCGGGCGTAGGCCGCGCCGCCTATCGCAGCGAGCGACCCGCCCAACTTGGCCCACGTCACCAGGTCGGTCACGACGATCAGCCCGCCTGCTCCATCGGGAAGGCGCCAGGAGCAACGGCGGTCGCCCGGTAGGCGATGCCGTGCCGCTGCTGCCCGTTGAATACGCTCTCCCACGGCCGGGCGATGAGCCCCGGCAGCGATACCGGGGCCCCGACGGTCAGGCCATCCGTCACGCCGCTCTCGGGGACGGTGACCTTGATCAGCGACGACTCACCCTCGTCGACGTAGACGACGCCGACCGTCATCAGCGCCTCACCACTCACGGCGTCCTTGGCGATCTCATCGGTCTGCCGGTCGCGCACCTTCGGCGCCGGCGCCTCGGTGAGCAGGATCGTGGCGGCCGAGGCGTCAATACGGATCACACGCACAGAGATTTCTCCTTCTCGATCAACCAACTCGCCACCTGACAAGTTGACTTAGCAAGTTCGAAGCTACGGATGCCAGGTTGACTTGTCAAGTGACATCGCGATGGTCAGCGAGCGGCCTTGGAGCCCCCAGCGCACCATGGAGTCAGCAGCAAGGGAGGGCGTGACATGAGCAAGAAGCACCGCGCTCCAGAACCGCAGTCATGGGGCCCTCGCACTCCACAAGGTGCAGCACCGCCGCCGGGCACCTGGCCGGAACCGCCCCAAGTCTCACCCTCAACTCAGCCTCCAGGGCAGGGCAGTACGGCACCCCCACCGAGCAAGCGGCACCGTGTCTTCCTGTGGGTCTTCCTCGCAGTGCAGCTCTTGTTCCTGACCTGGGTCATAGTGGGCGCCACTGGCGCCAGCGGCACGCCCGAAGAGTGCCGCGGCCTGACGGGAGACGATCTAGACCTGTGCAACGACGCGAACGACGTCGGAACCACGATCGGGGTGGGCCTGGTGATCGGGCTCTGGGTGGCCGCGGACTTCATCCTGGCCCTGACATACGTGATCTATCGGCTTGCCAGCCGCCAGCCTCGGAACTGAGGCCCGGTCACCCGTCAGCTGAGGCGGTAAGTGTCTTCGAGTTCCTGCCGGTCAGCAGGAAGCAGCACGTCAGAGACCTGCAATGCCTGCCCTGACGCATCGCACGCGATGACCAGGACGCTCAGCACGGGCACGCCGTCCGGCAGGCCCAAGAGGTCGGCTTCACCTGTCTCAGGGAGCCGAGCTGAGACCCGTTCCGTGACGTGGTCGAAGCGGACCCTCTTCCTCGCTTCCAGGTACTCGCGCACACTGCTGGCAAGGACTTCAGCGCTCGCCAGCTCAGTGTCCTCAACCAGGCCGGCGGGGAAGTACGACGAGACCAGCTCAACCGCTTCGCCTTCCTCCTCAACGAGGAAGCGACGCATGAGAACTTTGGCCTTCTTCGGCAAGCCGAGTGCTGAGGCGACTCGCGCCGGGACAACAACTTCAGCGACTTCCACAAGACGTCCCGAGGTCTGGGACTCGTCGCGCTGCAGAGCCTCTCGCCCCCGCCTGTCCTTCTGCTCGACCACTTCCGGCCGGTCCCGGACGATCGTGCCGTACCCCTGTCGGGACTCCAGCCAGCCATCACGCTTCAGCAGTTCCAGCGCCCGCACGACGGTGGGGCGGGACATCCCGAAGGACTGCACCAGCTGGTTCTCACTGGGCACCCGAGTGCCAGGCGGGTACGTGCCGTCCTCGATGCGACGCTGGATCGTCTGTGCGAGGCGCACGTACTTCGGTGGCTCCACTTCATACGCCATGAACGCCGCCTGTCAGGATTGGCCAAGTCAACTGGTCAACCAGACTAGCGAATCTTCGATTGTCAAGGTAGAAGCGGAGCGAACTCCTACTTTCCGGGCCAGGCATCGGCCACCACGAAGGAGACGACGGTTCCGCCGAAGCGGCTCGGTGCGGCGTGCCACGACTCGGCCAGCGAATCGACCAGGAGCAGCCCACGCCCGTGGGCGTCATCGGCGTCGGGGTGCCTCAACCGGACGTTCGCCGGAAAGCCGGGGTTGTGCACGTCGACCCGGAGCGAAGTCCCCTCACGGAACCACTCGACCCGTACGAGCCAGGGTTCGTCCGACCGGCCGTAAGCGATGGCGTTGGTCACCAGCTCCGAGATCATCAGCGCACAGTCGTCGACGGAGCAGGCCGGGTTGTACGGGGCGATGAACTTGCGGAACCAGCGCCGAGCCCGTGACACAGACTCAGCGACAGGGTGCAAGGTCATTGCCCCAAGACGCGGTAACTCCTCAGACGGGTAGCGGTCGATCATGTAGGCCATCAAGTGCTCACTTCCTGCCGCTACCGTCGCAGTCGAGGCAGCGCCGCTTCGATGTGACACGGGTGCGATCGGCGGCGGTGGCAAGCGCCAGGGTCGTTCGTGAGCCGACACGCTTCCAGCCGCGCCCCCGGCAACCCCGGCAAGGTAAGTGCGTGCCCTGATCCGGCCGCTGACTCGTCACACCGCGCCTCCTCCCAGTGAAGTGGTCTTAGCCACTTTCTGGATAGTGGCATTAGCCACTTGGACGACGCAAGCGATTCGCCGCAACTGGCCCCCTCAGGTGAGGGGGTAGCCCTGCTCGAACGCCCAGCGATGCGGCGGGTAGGTGGCCTCAGCGAACTCCAACGGCCGGTCCTGGAGGTCAAAGACGACGTGGTGCACGATCAGCACGGCGGAGCCGGCGGCAAGTTGAAGGTCCTCGGCCTCTTCCTCAGTCGCCGCACGCGCGCACATGCGATCTTCCGCGTAACTCCCCTGCCGTCCGGTCATGTTCTCGACGTACAGCAGCGTCCCCTCTTGGATCCGCTCCGGCTCCAAGAGCTTCGGGGCACGTTGACCGACGTCCGGAGCGAACCACGAGGTGGAGAGCGTGATCGGCCCGTCCTGGTTGTTGGTCACCCGCCGCCGGTGCACCGCCCGACGATCCTTGACCAGGCCCAGCGCTTCAGCCACATGGTCCGGCGCCTCCAGCCAACCGGCAGAGGTGATCACGGCGTACTCGCCCGGTGTGTAGATCTTCCCGGTCTGCCGAGCCCGCCCGTACAACTCACGTGCCCGCCGGTTGACTTCGAGGCTGCGCACGTACGTGCCCGACCCTTGACGCTTCTCGACGAGCCCTTGATGGCTCAGCGCCTCCAACGACCGTGCGGCCGTGGGCCGGGAAACCTTCCAGTCCGCCGCCAACTGCCGTTCGGACGGCACCTCGTCACCCGGTCGCAGGTCACCCCGAAGAATCTGATCACGGATGTAGTGCGCGATCTGGAGATACTTCGGCTGAGCCTCCTCGATCTGCGGCATCAGTCCTCCTCACCCAAGGCGAGCCCCAGGCGAGTAGTCGGGCACCCCGCTACCGAGCTGAGGCCTGCTTCTCGATAAAAGTGGCTATGGCCTCTAGCCACTATAGGGTGAGTGGTCAACCCCCTACCCCGTAGGCTGATCCGCATGACGCGGTTGATCGTCGCAGCAGGAGGAGGGGGCGACGCAGTCGCCGCCGCCATGATTCACGCCGCCCTCTACGGCGACGAGGACCAGGCGGTGATCCTCACGTACGCGTGGGACCGCCTACTGATCGACCCGGTTCCGGGTCCCCGAGGACCGGACAACTTCACCGGCCTCCAGCCCCTCACCCCAGCTGTCTGGGCAGTGCCGGCCGAGGCCCGCCCGATCGCTCCGGCAGGCTCGACTCTCCCCCGACTTGCAGCAGAGCTCCAGCACACGTTCGCGCTGATCGATCCGCACAACGGGGTCGAGGGTGTCACTCGCCAACTCGAAGAGCTGGTGGACTACTTGTCACCAGAGTCGATCGACCTCCTGGACGTGGGCGGCGACGTCCTCGCCCGCGGCGACGAGCCGACGTTGAAGAGCCCGCTTGCCGACGCTGTCACTCTCGCCGCGTGCTGCCAGGTGAACGCTCCCGTCCGCCTCCTGGTGGCGGGCCCCGGCCTCGACGGCGAACTCCCTCTCGACGAACTGCGCGGCATGCTAGGCCCGCTCATCGACACCCTCACAGCGAAGGACGTTGAGCCGATCAGCTCGGTCCTGGAGTGGCATCCCTCCGAGGCAACCGGGATGCTCGCGGCGACAGCCCGAGGCGTACGCGGCACCTGCGAGATGCGAGACGCCGGCCTCCCGGTCCCCCTCACCGACGAAGGACCGACGGTCCATGAGGTCGACCTGGACGAGGCACTGACCCGCAACCAGTTGGCCCGCACCATCCTGACGACCGCCACCCTGGACGAGGCCGAGGCACACAGCCGCGAAATCTGCGGCTACTCGGAAATCGACTACGAGCGCAACAAGGCCGCATGGCTCAAGGACCAGCCACTTGTGCCGCTCGATCCAGTGGCCACGCTGTCTCAGCTCGACCAGTTCGAAGCCCAGGCCCACAGCCGCGGAGTCACCCACACGACTTTCCGTCGCATCACCGAGGCCTTGAACCTCAACGGCTCCTTGCGCGAGGACCTGCGCCAGCTGCTCATTCACAGCCGACCGGAGCAGTACGACGCGCCCTTGTGGCGCATCACAGCCGCTACTGAGTAACAACCTTCTTCACGGGTTCAAGGCGGCTCGCTCCGCTCACCGCGCGCGGCCCGGCCCCCGGCCGGGCCTGCGCTCCTGTCTCCGCCTCGCTCCAGCCCGGCCGGCGCCCATGCCGCGCTCTTCAGCGATCAGCCGCTTGAAGTTAGAGAAGGGGTGCGTCGTGGCTGGGACGGTCGGCTCCACGGCTTTAGCCACCTCCCCGGTCCGGGTCCCGCGTCGAGCAAGACCAGGGGGCCACTCGTGCACATTGCGGTCAGGCCCAAAGCCTGCCCGAGTTGCCAACTAGCGTACGGCCCCCTGGTCATGCTCGACCCCAGACCGGGCAGGCCACCGGCCAAACCCGCTCCGCCGACCTACATGCTCACAGTCACAGGTGGTACCGGGAACAGAAGCCAACTGTTGTTCGATCCTGGCCGGTTCGTCATTCCGCATCGTACGCTGCTCCCATGGGGGCTGATGAGACGACCGTAGATCCGCGATCCATCTACCGACTCGACGGCAAGACGTTGGGCCCGGGCGGATACGCAGACGTTCGGCGAGCATGGCACAGGGAATCAAACGAAGAGGTCGCACTCAAGCGGCCCCTCGCCGTTCCTCAAGCCAAAGAAAGAATCCGGCGTGAGATTGAAGCACAAAAGCTGCTCCATCACCCCAACATCATGCCGATTCGCGACCATGACCCGGGATTCGAATGGTACGCAATGCCGGTCGCGGAGGGAAGCCTTAGCAAACTACAAAAAGACCTGGACGAGGAGGACTTAGCATCTATGCTAATGAACCTCGCCGAGGCTCTCGACGTGGCCCACAAAAGGCAGCTTATCCACAGAGACATTTCACCTAACAACATACTCGCCTTGCCCGAATCGAGTTCCCAAAAAAGGCGTTGGGTCGTCGCAGATTGGGGAATGGTCATGCGTCCGTACTCCCCTACATCTTCGCCACTCACTCGGACCAATCAGGAGATCGGGACGGACGGATACGCCGCACCAGAACTCAGCGAAAACCCCCGCGAGGCTACGCCCGCAGCGGACGTGTACAGCCTCGGAAGGGTAGCCGCCTGGTTTCTCACGGGTCAGAAACCTAGGCCCGGCAGACGGCTGCTACCCGATGATCACTACCTACACTGGCGACCCTTCATCCTGGAATGCACCCAGGAAGAACTCGCCCGCAGAGTGCAAGACATGACCGCCCTTCGGGGAATGCTCCAGGAAGTACTAGGGTCACGCGACGAGCCAATAGAAGAGAAGGCAGAAAGGATCGCGAACGATATTCTACTAGGGAAGACCTCGGAGATAGACACTCTTGTAACACTCGCCACGGCATACCCGAATAGTCACGTCATCTTCTTCGATAATCTGGCACCACTGACTACGTCCTTGCTTAGCGAGTGGACTCGCAAAAACCCAGAACGCGCCAGCGAACTAGCCGTCCTTATGGCGCGACATCTCAGAGAGAGTCCTTGGGAAGATCGCGACCCAGATTACATGGGAACGCCACTCTCTTTCATTCACACAATTCTTCGTACCTTGATCGAGGTGAGACATGTTGCCTTCGCTCAGGATGCAGCACCGTCATTCTTCGCCGCCGAAGCACATTGCGGACATAGAGAACAAACTCGGCGCACGATTGAGTGGCTTGACGAGCTAAGCGGTCCGGCAGAGCGCGTCATCTCTAGAGCCCTCACCGGTGCGGGCCCGACCGTGTTGGCCTACTATAGGGCGTTCGACTGGACACCACGAAGCGCAGTGCTGGCCACTTTGATCGCTTCGTGACCTGTAAATTTTTCGAGCGCCGTGGTGCTGAACGCGACGCCGTGGTGCAATGGGACCGTGTTGATTAACGAAACTCAGCCTACTGGGCAGCCGCCGCTTCCTGGCCTCACCCTGAACCCTTTGACGTCAACGTCCCTCGCCCCCGCCTCTGGGCGTGGGCGAGTGCACGGCACAAGTCGGAGTGAACCCTTCGATCGCTGGTTCCGATATCCAGCCGGTTTCGCCTCTGACTACGTCACCACGCTACTCGAGCACCTAGACCTTGCTCCAGAAAGCCTCGTCGTTGATCCATTCGCTGGCTCAGCGGTAACTGGGACAGCAGCCCGCCGGGCCGGCCACTCATTCTTCGGCATTGAAGCGCACCCCCTGATCGCCGAGCTAGGCCAATTGAAGCTACAAAGTCAGCAACATGCTGAGAAGACGCTCGGTGAGGTGGCACGGACGCTGGCTGCGGCAGCCGCGCAGCAAGGAGCCGCAGCGGAACGTCTCATCGACCGAGAACCGGATCTCGTGAAACGTTGTTTCAGTCGCCCCGTCCTCGGGCAACTCCTCGTTCTCCGCGACTTGATTCGTGCTGGTGCTGCCGAGCCCTGGGGTCTACATGCAAAATGGGCACTTCTTGGGACTCTCCGCGATGTTGCCTCAGCCCGAGTCGGCTGGCCATACCAAAGGCCTGGGACAGAGCGGAAGCCGATTCACGGAGACCCCTTGACTCGGTTTACCCAGCGCGCAGATTGGATTGATCAAGATTTTCGCCAAGCACCTGTCGCCGGCAGTCACCTTTCCTTCGAGGTAGTCCAGGGTGACTCGCGTACGCAGACTGCTTGGGAGATGTTGACGCCCAAGAGCGCCCACGGCTGCATCTCGTCTCCGCCATACCTCAACAACTTCGATTATGCCGATGCCACTCGCCTGGAGCTCTACTTTTGGGGCGATATTTCTAGCTGGGCGGAGATGTGCGCAGAAGTTCGGGCAGACATGCTGACAGCTACGACGCAGCAGAGCAACGTCACCTCAGCACGCCTAGCCACTACCGGGCTCGAAGCTTACGGAGATGTCGCCGCATCAGTGGTCGAGATAACGTCGAAGCTTCTAGCCGAACGGTCTAAGCGGCCCCGCGGGAAAGAGTACGACCGAGTCATCCCCGATTACTTTCTGGCAGTCGGTCAAGTGCTGGAAAATCTGGCTCGTGCACTAAAGCCGGGCTCGCCCGTGGTGTGGCTCGTCGGGGATAGCGCCCCCTATGGCGTCTATGTTGATACGCCGCGCCTCATTGGTGATATCGCACAAAGCGTTGGCTTCTCCTTCGAGAAAGACATAACCCTACGCCAGCGCGGTCAACGATGGCAGAGCAACAATGTGCGCCATGACGTACAGCTCTCAGAACGTCTGATTCTATTCCGTAAAATTTGAGGCCCGCTCAGCCATCTCCGCGTTCATGGTTCGCACGAGCTTCTATGAACGCGGAGGTGAATGTTGCTTGCAACTTCCGAGTCTCCGCAGGGCGTTCGAAGATTAGCGAGCGGTGAGCAAGCATGTCGGCGGTCTCACGGAACCCTGAAACCAGGGCATCAAGGGCCTTGTCGAATACTTCCTCAGTGAGGGTAGCCCGTCGCGCCAGGTCATTCGCCAGATAGGCAATAACTTCATCTTTGTAGTCCGGAGCGACATAGATGAAGTCGCCGCCCTTTCGCCTGTCTGTCACCAATCGATGCGCGAGCCGACGACTCGCTTCACTAAGACCGTAGCCACCCTTGAGGCTTTTCTCGCCAACAGAACGAGCGCTCTTGCTTCGCGATACCATCTCAGCGAAACGCTCGGCACCGTTATAAATAGCGGAATTAAGGCTCGACCCTTCTGGTGAGTCAGCAGATAGCTTTGGGATAGCCCGGTCAGGCGAGTCGGACCGATTCACCAGTAGCGCGATCACAAGGCCCGCTGAAATAGCCTGCATGACCTCATTAGCCTTCCCAGTGCGCATCGCGACAACCTGTCTGAGACGAGCTGTTGACCACTCACGGTACTTGTCTAGCGCAGTTCTTTCCATGTCAGAAACCACGGACGGTGAAAGTACAAAAAAGTCCTCGCTGGTTGCTTGCTGTAGAACATCGAGCAGGAGTCGGCCTTCAATGCCGATAATGCATGCGCTGGCGCCCACATCTACTATAAGTGGTTGGCTGTACGAGGCTCGCCTGATCTTTGCAGGCGTTCGCGGCAAGGAAGCTAGGCGGTCACGCAGAGTGCCACCTCGCGCCAACGGATCAAAGAATTTTCGGCACAATTCTAGATCTGATGCCAGATCGGCAGCCGGTCGGTCGTAGGTGAGCTTCCAAAGTTCACTGAGGTCCTCGACGAGTACAGCGATCTCAGAACCAGTGAGAACTGCGGGCACGCCAAAAACGGTTCGATGTGGCACCTCGTTCACGTGCGCAGTTCCTCCGCAAAGTATCCACGCTGCTCCAGACTGCGAACTTGCTGCTGGACCACGCTAGCTTCCCCGCGTCGCCGCGGAGCATCCTCTTCCAACGGGAGGACCACAAGAACTTGATCCCTCGTCGCCCCGCGTTCACGAGACTGCAGGTAATCGACCAGCCGGGACATACGATCCCAGTCCAAGAAGGAGCCGAACTCGTCCAAAGCGATTAGCCTATTGGCTGCCGGCAGACCCTCTCGATCCAGTTTGGCCACTTGTGCCTGCGTATAAGCGAAAACTTGTTGTCCGCTCGAGAAGGCTGAAAGAGGACGCCTTTCTTCTTCTCCGTCTTCATTCGTCCAACAGATCGTCATATCTCTGGGATCGAGACGTATGTCGCTGCCCCCGCCAAAGAGGGCCTTACGAACGAGTTCGTCATCGAACCACTTCCGGACGTCCTCTCGCAGCCAGAGCCGGACAGCGTGATCCAGTGGCTCGGCTCCTTCTGGAAGGCCATCCCCTCTTCCGAGACTTGCGTGAAGCTCACTCAGAGCTTGTCCAGTGCCTCTGACGGTCGAGTCAATTCGGTGCAGTCTGTTACCCGCGCGTTCGACGTCTCTCAAGACGTCAACCAATGCAGAGGCTTGACGTTCAGCATCAGCTTGGACAAGCTCTGCAAGGTGCGGTCGAGACTTGAAAAGCCAATGATTTGAATCTTCTTGAGATAGTTGAAGTAGAGCGTCTTTTACGGCTGAGGAACGCCGCTCCACGGCTAGACTCGCACGCTCGGCCTGCTGAGACGCTTGGACGTTGCTTCGAACGATCTCCTCCAGCTTCGCCGTTTCGATTGAGAGCTGCCCTTTCACTCGCGAAGCCTTGACGCCCAAGGCCTGGCAAAGCGTGACGAGTTCGGAGTTCAGAGACTGCTCGTCAAGTCCCCCACCCAGCAACTCACGAGCGTGAGACAAACGAGCATGGTTCGTCTGCACTTGAGCCGATTCCCTATCGAGCTGATTCCTGCTCTCCATGAGCTCGTCCAACGTCCGAGCGGTTTGCTCCGGCAGGCCATCAACTGCATCTTGCAGACGCTTCTTAGCCTTGACCAGGCCAGCCTCAGCCAGCTCAAAATTACTCAGGGCGTCGGAAGTTCGAGCCAAGCTGTCTAGCAGGTTCCGCGTCCGGGAGATCGCTTCATTTAGTTTAGCCGCGTCTGCAGACGGAGTACGCTTTCTCAGGTTTTCGCGTTCTGCCATGAAGGCACGATTGAGAGAGAGTACAGAGTAGATCTCCGTGCCCTCCGAGTCCGTGAGTAGTGTGGCAGAACCCAAGTCTTCGTCTTGCGCCGCGTTGAGCCGATGAATGAGATCATCGAGGACTTCCAAAATAAGGGGCGCGGCGTGAACGCTTGGCAGTTGGCTCGTGAGTTCAGTCAGTCGCTCGCCAGCCTCACGATGTGCCTGTTCAATGACATCGCGACGCGGTTCGATTCCCGCTGCGGCAGCGGCGTTCTCCAACGCAGTGCGCGCGGAACTGAGAGCTCGATCATGCCGAGCTAGATAGGCCTGGGAATTTTTGAAGTACTTCTCAGCCTCCGCATCGCGATGCTTGCGAGCGCTGGCATCGGCAATTTTTTGGTCTAGCGATTCCTTCTCTCGTTCAAGTACAGAGAGACGTTCCGCAAGCTCGGCGAGTTTCGCATCCATTTCCGGACCGCGTCCTCGAACCTGAATGAGATGGTCCGATACTTCCGCCGCTCGTTTCAGAAGCGCCATCCTGTGGCTGGCTTCTTCAAGTTCCGTTGCCACTTTTTTCGCACGGTCTAGAGCATCGCGCGCAGCAACTATTTCCGAACTGAGCTTTTCAGGGCTTGCCTCTACAATGAGGGAACCAACCCTATCGATGGATTCATCAATGGCATCCAGTCGCTTCTGACGTTCCGAGTTCCAGGCAGAGATCTCCTTTTGAGCTTCCAGAACTCGCGCAGAGAGGACGTTCTGCGGCGTTTCCGCAGCTAGGATATGATAAACCCGGAAGATCTGCCTCACATCTCCAAGGCTGGCCTTTTTCCCATTGATCCACATAGAGCCTATGGATTCTCCGAGCGACTCCTTCGGATCGGCCGGCCACTGCTCCGGTGTCAGCTCCCAAACAATCTCTTCACCATCACGAAGCCCTGAAACCCGTACAGTCCCAGCTAGCAGCTGCTCCCGGAATGACGGCCACGCCGCAGGGTCTCCACGAAAGGGTGTTTCGCCTGAGCACAATGCCAGCAGCTTGATCGCGTTTGTCTTGCCGATGCCGTTGTACCCCTGAATTTTACACAGCTCGATGTCAGGGATTTCCTCAATGATGCGAAGGCCTCGGCGGCGCTCGGTTTCCAGCTTAATCAGCATCGGCCATCAACTCCTCGAGGAAAAGAGTCATGTTAAATGGTTCCGCTGCCATAATCCCCAGAAGGGACAATTCATGCTCTGTTAGCGCGTCCGCATCAGGAGTATGAGCAATAGCCGCTGCCGACACTTCGCTCATTACAGCAAACATTCGTTGACCAAGGTTTGACACAGTGTGTCCCCCCACCACTGCAGCAGTCAGCCAAGTTGGTGAGCCAGTCTACTGCCGGAGATGACCTTGCGCTCTATGGTCCGCCACATACCTGACGAGCTAGCATCCCTCTCGTGACTTCTTGCTCCCATACATGCCGCTACGGTGGTTAAGTGAGATTTATACCGTATCGCGCAGTAAGACCGATCCTGCGCTAGGGGTTAGTTGTAGAGTTTGGCGATTAGGAGCTGGCAAGGATCGACCTGGGCATGCTCTTGCGCCGATGTGGCAGGACCTGGACCACCCGTGGACCCATTACCCGCGATCTGACGACCACAGCGCTCTGAGCTGCGGGAACGCTCATCGCGACGACGGCCTCCGGAGCCGTGTGCGTAGGTTCGAATCCTGCCGGGGGCACCTTGCATGAGGTGCCCAAAGACCCCGCCATCAGCATTTCAGCTGAGAC
>NZ_JBVJKK010000013.1:0-89353 GCF_055585285.1 Streptomyces sp. NPDC053665 | reverse complement strand
GCGCGGTTGATGCCGTCGATCAGCGAGTGGCGGCAGCCGTACTTGTTGTCGAACTTCGACTTGGTGACCGCGTCGTTGACGTTGATCGCCGGGAAGAGCAGGGTGCCCTCGCGCTGCATCTCGTACAGGCGGTGCACGCCGGTCGTGGTCTCCTCGGTCACGCCGCGGATCTGCGAGGACAGGGCCGTCCAGTCCAGTGTGCTCGACTCCAGCAGGGCCCGTACGACGGCCAGTTCCTCGTTGTCGGCGGGTGGCAGTTCACCGGTCTTGCGGTAGGTGACGCCCTGGTGGACGAGGAGGGTGGCGTCACCGCCGTCGTCCAGGATCATGTTCGGGCCCGCGTGGCCGGGCCAGGTCAGGGCCTGTTCGGTGCACCACCAGTACTCCTGGAGCGTCTCGCCCTTCCAGGCGAAGACCGGGATGCCCGCGGCGGCCACGGCGGCGGCCGCGTGGTCCTGAGTGGAGTAGATGTTGCAGGACACCCAGCGGACCTCGGCGCCCAGGGCGACGAGCGTCTCGATCAGGACGGCGGTCTGCACGGTCATGTGCAGGGAGCCGGTGATCCGGGCGCCCGTCAGGGGCCGGGTTGCGGCGTATTCCTTGCGGATCGCCATCAGGCCGGGCATCTCGTGCTCGGCGAGGGTGATCTCCTTGCGGCCGAAGTCGGCCAGGGACAGGTCGGCGACCTTGAAGTCCGTGAAGTCAGCGGGCGGTTGCGAGGGCATGGGCACTCCTGGTTCGGTTCTGGATGGTGCGGTGGATCTCGACCGTCGCGCCGCAGCGGTTGAGGGTGATGTAGTGCAGCCCGGGCGCGCCCTCGGCCAGCAGCCGGTCGGCCATGGCCGTGGCGTGGTCGACGCCGATGCGGTGGCCGGCCTGCGGGTTGCCGCGTGCCTGCTCCAGCCGTGTGGCGAGGTCGTCGGGGAAGGTGGCGTGGGAGAGTTGGGCGAAGCGGGTGATCTGCCGGGCGTCGGTGGCCGGCATGATCGCCGGGATGATCGGGGTGGTGCAGCCGGCCGCTTCCACCCGCTCGCGCAGTCGCAGGTAGTCCTCGACCCGGAAGAACATCTGGGTGAGGGCGTAGTCCGCGCCCGCCCGGCACTTGGCCACGAAGTGGCGGACCTCGCTGTCCCAGTCGGGTGAGCGTGGATGCCGTTCGGGGAACGCAGCGACGCCCACGGTGAAGTCCCCCGACGCGCGCACCAGTGACACCAGTTCGTGTGCGTGGCGCAGGCCCCGCGGGTGTGCCACCCAGGGGGCGTTGGGGTCTCCCGGCGGGTCGCCGCGCAGTGCGAGCACGTCCCGCACGCCGGCATCGGCGTACTGGCCGATGATGTGGCGCAGTTCGTCGACGGAATGGCCCACGGCGGTGAGGTGGGCCACCGGCCGCAGTGTGGTCTCGGCGGCGATCCGCTGGGTGATCTCGACGGTGCGGTCGCGTGAGGTGCCGCCCGCGCCGTAGGTGACCGACACGAACGACGGCGCCAGTGCCTCGACGCGGCGGACGGCCTGCCACAGTGTCCGCAGGCCCGCCTCGGTCTTCGGCGGGAAGAACTCGAACGAGAACGACGGTGTGCCGCGGGTGAGGAGGTCACGCAGGGGGGTCATGGGCGGCCTCCGGCGTTGAAGTAGCCCGCCTGCGGGTGGTGGACGACGAGGGCGTCGGTGGACTGCTCGGGGTGCAGCTGGAACTCTTCGGACAGCTGCACGCCGATGCGCTCCGGCCGGAGTAGTTCGGCGATCTTGGTCCGGTCCTCCAGGTCCGGGCAGGCCGGGTAGCCCAGCGAGTAGCGGCATCCCTGGTACTCGGTGCGGAACATGCCCTGCATCTCGTCCGGGTCCTCCCCCGCGAAGCCGAGCTCGGAGCGCACGCGTGCGTGCCAGTACTCGGCGAGCGCCTCGGCGAGCTGCACCGACAGGCCGTGCAGTTCGAGGTAGTCGCGGTAGGCGTTGGCCTCGAACAGCCGGGCGGTCTCCTCGCCGATGCGCGAGCCGACGGTGACGACCTGCAGGCCGACGACATCGACCTCACCCGATTCCTCGGGGCGGAAGAAGTCGGCCAGGCACAGGCGCCGGCCCCGGCGCTGGCGCGGGAAGGTAAAACGGGTGTGCTCGCTGCCCTGCTCGTCCAGGATGATCAGGTCGTCGCCCTTGGAGACGCACGGGAAGTAGCCGTAGACCACGGCCGCCTGAAGCAGGTTCTCCCTTTGGAGCCGGTCCAGCAGGCCGCGCAGACGTGGACGTCCCTCGGTCTCGATCAGGTCCTTCGTCAGACCCCACTGGCCGCGGAACAGGGCCGTCTCGTCGAGCCAGTTCGCGTACTCCTTGAGCTGGATGCCCTTGACCACGCGGGCGCCGCGGAAGGGCGGGGTGGGCACGGGGTTGTCGGTGGCGACGTCGGAGCGGACGTGGCCCTCCTCCGGGCGCTCCTCGACCTGCGCCGAGGCGGTGGTGCGCACCCGGCGCTGCTTGAGTTCGGGGAGCTTGGCGCCGGGGACGCCGCGCTTGACGCCGATGAGGGCGTCCATCAGGCGCAGGCCCTCGAAGGCGTCGCGGGCGTAGCGGACCTCGCCCTGGTAGATCTCGTGCAGGTCCTGTTCGACGTAGGCGCGGGTCAGGGCGGCGCCGCCGAGAATGACCGGGTAACCGGAGGCCAGGCCGCGCTGGTTCAGCTCCTCCAGGTTCTCCTTCATGATCACCGTGGACTTCACCAGCAGTCCGGACATGCCGATGACGTCGGCCTTGTGCTCCTCGGCGGCTTCCAGGATCGCGGAGACCGGCTGCTTGATGCCGAGGTTGACGACGTTGTAGCCGTTGTTGGACAGGATGATGTCGACGAGATTCTTGCCGATGTCGTGCACGTCGCCGCGCACGGTGGCCAGCACGATCGTGCCCTTGCCGGCCTCGTCGCTCTTCTCCATGTGCGGTTCGAGGTGGGCGACGGCCGTCTTCATGACCTCGGCGGACTGCAGCACGAACGGCAGCTGCATCCGGCCCGAGCCGAACAGCTCGCCCACGACCCTCATGCCGTCCAGCAGGATCTCGTTGACGACGTCCAACGCCGGACGCCGCGTCAGCGCCTCGTCGAGGTCCGCTTCCAGGCCGTTGCGCTCCCCGTCGATGATGCGGCGCTTCAAACGCTCCTCCAGCGGCAGAGCCGCCAGCTCCTCGGCCGCGCCCGCCCTCAGCGACACGGCGGTGGCGCCCTCGAAGAGCTCCATCAGCTTCTGCAGCGGGTCATAGCCCTCGCCGCGCCGGTCATGGATCAGATCCCGGGCCGTGGTCACCTGCACTGCGTCGAAGCGGGCGAGGGGCAGGATCTTGCCGGCGTTCACGATCGCCGAGTCCAGACCCGCCTTCACGCACTCGTCGAGGAAGACCGAGTTGAGCAGGATGCGGGCGGCCGGGTCCAGGCCGAAGGAGATGTTGGACAAGCCCAGCGTCGTCTGCACCGCCGGGTGGCGGCGCTTCAGCTCGCGGATGCCCTCGATGGTGGCCACACCGTCCTTGCGGGACTCCTCCTGACCCGTACAGATGGTGAAGGTCAGGCAGTCCACGAGGATGTCCGACTCGTGGATGCCCCAGGTGCCGGTCAGGTCCTCGATCAGCCGCTCGGCGATCTCGACCTTCTTCTCCGCCGTGCGGGCCTGGCCCTCCTCGTCGATGGTCAGCGCGATCAGGGCGGCGCCGTGCTCCTGGGCCAGTGCGGTGACCTTGGCGAAGCGGGACTCGGGGCCGTCGCCGTCCTCGTAGTTCACCGAGTTGATCACCGCGCGGCCGCCCAGCTTCTCCAGGCCGGCCCGGATGACGTCCACCTCGGTGGAGTCCAGCACGATCGGCAGGGTGGAGGCGGTGGCAAAACGGCCGGCCAGCTCCTCCATGTCGGCGACGCCGTCGCGGCCGACGTAGTCCACGCACAGGTCGAGCATGTGCGCGCCCTCACGGATCTGGTCGCGAGCCATCTCCACACAGTCGTCCCAGCGGCCCTCCAGCATCGCCTCGCGAAACTTCTTCGACCCGTTGGCGTTGGTCCGCTCACCGATGGCCAGGTAGGAGGTGTCCTGCCGGAACGGCACACTCTGGTAGAGGGAGGCCGCGCCCGGCTCCGGCTGCGGGTCGCGCCCGGCCGGAGTGACGCCCCTGACCCGCTCGACCAGCCGGCGCAGGTGCTCGGGGGTGGTGCCGCAGCAGCCGCCGACCAGGGACAGGCCGTAGTCGCGCACGAAGGAGTGCTGCGCGTCGGCCAGGCCCTGGGGGTCGAGCGGGAAGTGCGCGCCGTCCCGGGTGAGCACGGGCAGGCCGGCGTTCGGCATGCACAGCAGCGGGATGCGGGAGTGGCGGGCGAGGTGGCGCAGGTGCTCGCTCATCTCGGCCGGGCCGGTGGAGCAGTTCAGGCCGATCATGTCGATGCCGAGCGGCTCCAGGACCGTCAGCGCGGCGCCGATCTCCGAGCCCAGCAGCATGGTGCCGGTCGTCTCGAACGCCAGCGAGCACAGCAGCGGCACGTCGGCGCCGAGGGCGTTCATGGCCCGGCGGGCGCCCACCAGGGCCGCCTTGGTCTGCAAAAGGTCCTGGGTGGTCTCCACCAGCAGCGCGTCCGCACCGCCGGTGAGCAGGCCCTCGGCGTTGGCCTGGAAACCGTCGCGGACGGTGCGGTAGCCGATGTGGCCGAGGGTGGGCAGCTTGGTGCCCGGGCCGATGGAGCCGAGGACCCAGCGCTGCTGCCCGGTGCGCCGGGTGACGTCGTCGGCGCTGCGCCGGGCGATGGCCGCGCCCGCTTCGGAGAGTTCGGCGACGCGCCCGGCGATGTCGTACTCGCCCAGGGCCGCGTGGTTGGCGCCGAAAGTGTTGGTCTCCACGCAGTCCACCCCGGCGGCGAAGTACGCCTCGTGCACCGCGCGCACGATGTCGGGCCGGGTGACGTTGAGGATCTCGTTGCAGCCCTCGAGGTTGTGGAAGTCCTCCAGGGTCGGGTCCTGGGCCTGGAGCATGGTGCCCATGGCCCCGTCGGCCACCACCACGCGGGTGGCCAGGGCCTCGCGCAGCGCCAGGACGCGGGTGCGGCTGTCGTCGGGGGTGGAGGGGCGAGTCATGCCGCACCTTCCGTCGGCGCGCAGGCGCTGGTGGTGACTTCACCGGCGACGTGGGCCCGGCCGGTGGTGGGCAGTGCCTCGACGGCGACCCGGGCGGGTGGGTCCTGGCGCACCGGCGCGTTCAGGACGGCGTCGGCGATCGGGCCGGCGGTGTCGTCGGGGTGGCCCTCGGTCACGGACTGGGAGGTGAATGGGCAACGGGGCATGATTCTCCAGAGGTCGACGTCTCACGACAGCCCGCGGGCCGTCCGTGTGTCGTCACCATGGGGCCGGTTCAGGGGCGTCCCGCTCGTGCGGCGGCGGATTGCAGCATCCGGGCGAGGGCCGCGGGTGCGGTCGTGGCGCCGGTGAGCACCACCAGCGGGGGTCGCCCGCCGCGCGCGGCGATCAGCCGGGCGATCTCGTAGGCGGCGCTGCCGCCGCCGCAGAACGCGCCCAGCACCAGCAGCCCGGCTCCGTCCATCAGCGGGCGCAGCGCGTCGTGGCGGACGCGTACGCCACCGGGTGCGCAACGCAGCAGGACGACCGACTCAGGGCCCTTGTAGGCGGCGGCGAGCTGGTCGTAGCGGGAACGGGGGGTGCCGTGGGTCTGTACCAGGCAGACGATTCCATCGTCCGGGCCGGCGGCGGGCCGCAGCGCTGTCAGCGGCGGGCCGGCCGGAGCGCTGGGCGGCGTGGCCGGCGGGGCGTCGGGCGGCTCGTCAGGTGTGCGGGCGGGCGTGGCCGGGGGGGCATCGGGTGGCTCGTCAGTTGTGCTGGCGGGCGTGGCCGGCGGGGCGTCGGGCGGCTCGTCGGGGATGGGGTGTGGATGCGGTGCGGGTCGTCTGCCGGTCGTCGCGGCCAGCAGGGGCAGCAGGTCGGCGACGGTCGTGGTGTCGCCCGGCAGGTAGGGCAGTTCGCCCAGGAGTAGCGCGCTGTGGGTGAGCGCTTCGCTGGCGTCGGCGTGCGGGTCCGGGTGGCAGGACGCGGTCAGCACCAGGGCGCCGTCGTCGTCGCGGTGGGCGAGGAGGGTGAGCGGGAATGCGGTGAGGGCGCCCAGCGGGTCGGGCCGCTCCACGCGCACGCCGAGGGCGGCCAGTTCCTGCGTCAAGTCTGGGGCGGGGCGCGGCCCGCCCTCGAAGGCGAGGAGGCTGGCAGCGGGTGGACGGTGACCGGCCGGCGGGAAGTGGCCGGCGGGCGGCTGGTACGCGGGGTCGGGGGTGGCCAGTCCCTGCGTCGGGTCCGGGGCGGACCAGTGGTGGATCTGTCCCGGGGAGAGCCATTCGTAGCAGCTCATGTCGAGAACGCGGTCGCGCAGTTCGGTCAGCAGACCGGCCACGGTGCGTTCGGGTGCGATGCGGACGCTTAGCGGCATCGTGGTGCGCAGCGCGGCCGGGAGGCGGTCGGCGCCGTCCAGGAGGATGCCGCGGCCGGAGGCGGTAACCGCGAAGCGGACCGTCGCGGGTGCGCCAGCGGTGCCGGTGGCGCCGGTGGTGGCGGCCCGGTAGAGCAGTACCGCCCACACGGTGTGCAGGACACTGCTTTCGGTGCAGCCCAGGCGGGCGGCCCATGCGGTCAGCCGCTGGGTCTGCTGCGCGGTCAGCCGGATGCGGGTGCGGTGCGCGGGGCCGGGTGCGGTGGTGAGCGGGCCGGGCGGGAGGCCGCCTGCGGGCGGGGCGGCTCCCTCGGCTCCATCGGCTCCGCAGGCTGCGGACCAGAACTGCCGGGCGGGGGCGGTGTTCCGGCGGTCGAGCCAGCGCACGTAGTCGCGCAGGTCGGGGCGGCGTTCGCCACCGGGCAGCCGGCCTCCTGCCAGGTAGGCGCGGTAGAACTCGTGCAGCAGCAGTCGCGCGCCGGTGTCGTCCAGCAGGGCGTGGTGGTAGCTGAGCAGTACCCAGGCGGGCGCGGGTGCTGTGCCGTCGGTGCCGGCCGGGCCACCGGCGAGGACGCTGACGCGCAGGCCACCGGAGTGGCGCGGGTCGAGACCGCGGCGCACGTCCTGGGCGATCAGGTCGGTGAAGCGCACGGAGCCGTGCGGCAGCCACAGCACGTCGGCGTCTGCGTGGTCGTGCAGGACCAGCAGGGGCTCGGGGCTGTCGTCGAAGGCGGCGCGCAGCACGCTCTCGTGGTCGACGACCGACTGCCAGGCGGCGCGGAACCGGTCGGGATCCAGCGGTCCGTGCCAGGCCCACGACAGCCGCTCCACGTGGCGGCCCGGGTGGGCGTCGGCGTCGGCGAGCAGTTCACGCATCAGGGGCGTCGGGGCGAGCGTGCGGGTGGAGGCGGGGCGGGCTGCGGGCGCGCCGGGGCGGGTCAGCAGGTCTGCGAGGAGCCCGTAGGGGAACGTTTCTCCAGGCTCGGCACCGGGCTTAGCACCTGGCCCGTTGGTGCCGTCGGTGGTCAGCCGCAGCGTGTGATGGCCATTGCCGTGCCGGTCGAGGCGGTGGTGCAGGGCGCCGACGCCCGGGAGGTGGCCGGCCGCCTGGCCGAGGGCGGCCTGCAGGTGGTCCCGGTTCAGCGGGCCGTGCACCTCCAGGCGCGGTCGGCGATGGGGGGCCGGCCCGAGGTCGACGACGATGCAGGTCGGCTCCTCGCCGGACGGCAACGAGGTGTATTCGGTGCTCATCGGCTGTACGGGGCGCGCCTGCGTGGTCGCGCGTACGGCGTGCGGTCGACGTACGGTGTGTGCCGACCTCGGCGTACGGCTGCGAAGGCCCCCCTTCCCTCCCCTCTGCGAGTGCTCGACGAGTATGAGCGGGGCCGCCCATGCGGGCCTGTTACGGCGCTGACGTCGCGGTGGACGCGCCCAAGGTGCGCGCGATGCGGCCCTGCCCGGTGAGGCTTAGCGCCTCAGGGAGGGTGCGGGCAGGGAGCGGCGGCCGCCGTCCCGATGCGCCGGCGGAATGTGCGGCGGGATGTACGGCGAGGTGTTCCGGGTCGGGCCCGCGGCGCGCGGAGGGGCTGGGCTTCGCCGTGTCCTGCCGTCCGATGCTGATGCCGTCCGAGGGTGGGCGTGTGACGCGGGTGAGGCCGCGGGCCGCGTGCCGTGGTGGTGCCATGACTGGTTCCTTCTCGCTCACCGCTTCGCCCCGGGCCGAGTGCGGGCGGGGCCGGGGCGGCTGGGGCGGAGCCGAGCGGCTTCAGGGGGTGAGCAGATCGGTGACGGCGCCCATGAGGCCCTCGTCGAGCATGGTGTGCGGGGCGGTGTCGCGTGCGGTGTCGAGGCCGGTGTCGTGGCAGGCGACGCTGATGAGGTAACGGCCCAGCGCCCGGTGGGTGGCGAAGGCCCATTCGCCGCGGGAGGCGGGTCGGCCGTCGGGGGCGAGGAGGCCCGCGCCGGCGGTGCCGAAGCCGAACTCGGTGAAGCCCAGGCGCAGTCCCTGACCGATGGCTTTGGTGTAGGCCTCTTTCAGGGTCCACAGTCTCAGCAGGGCGGCGGCGCGCTGTGGTTCGGGCAGGGGGTGCAGTTCGGTGCGTTCGGCCGGTGTACACACGTGGCCGTGGATGAGGTCGAAGGACATGGTGCGGTCGGCGGGTTCGGCGTCGACGCCGATACGGCCGTTGCGGCTGACGGCGACCGCGATCAGGTCGTCGGTGTGGGTGAGGCTGATGTCGACCTGGTCCAGTCCGCGCAGGTAGGGCCGGCCGCCGATCTTGTAGGCGAGGTCGAGTGCGGCGGCCTGGGTGCCCAGTGCGGCGGCGGCGGTGTACTTGGTGACCAGGCGTGAGGTGACGAACCGGAAGCGGACCAGGGGGTCGGTGGTGCGGCGGTAGCGTTGCCAGTCGCGGCCGAGCAGGGGGCGCAGGGCGGGCTCGGTCAGGGCGGGGCCCAGCCATTCGCCCCAGGTGGCGAACACGACGGCGTTGCCGCGTGCGTGCATGTCGTGGCTGATCTGGTGCCAGGGGCCGTCGGGGCCGCTGACGTGGACGGGCCGGCTGATGCGGTCGGCGTCGGCCGGCAGGCACGCCGGGTCGGTGAGGGGGGGCGTGGGCACCTCGGTTCACCCCTTTCCTTGGTGGTTCTCGCGCGGATCGCGGGCGTTGCAGGCGGGTGCGGTGGGCGGCGGCTTTCGGGCGGATGCGGTGGACGGCGGCTTGCGGGCGGATGCGGTGGGCGGCGGGGTGGGGGGTCCTTAGCGGGCCAGGGGCGTGGCGGCGAGGTCGCAGCCGAGGCCGGCGCGGTAGCGGCGGATCAGTTCGTTCAGGACCTGCTGGGTGCAGCCGTCGGGCAGGTCGGGCACGGGGATGCCCAGGCGGGCGCCGATGCGGGACAGGGCGAGTACGGCCCAGGCGGCGTCGGCGAGGAAGGGGTCGCTGCCGTCCTGGCCCTCCCAGATGCCCAGGACGGCGGCGGCGGCGACGATCAGGCTGTAGCGGTCGCTGAGCACGAGTGCCGCAGGCTCGGACAGGCCCGGTCCGTGGCGTGGCAGGCGCAGGCACATCTGGCGCAGGGCGCGCAGTTCGGCGGTGAACGCCTCGGCGAGGGCGGCCAGGGCGGTGATGTGGCCGCCGACGCCGCGGGCCGGGGCCAGGCGGGCGGCGGAGTGGAGCAGGGAGGCGGCCATGAAGTCGCCGCCGCCGGCGATGCCGAGCAGCCGGTAGTCCAGCGCGGGCAGCTCGGCGCCGGTGCGGAAGAGTTCGGGCGGCGGTTCCTCCTCGGTGAACCAGGCGGTCTCGGCGAGGGTGTGCAGCTGCGGCACGATCACGGACTGGCAGGAGGCGGTGCCGGCGTGGCCGAGTCCGGCCACGGGCAGGTCGCGGACGAGTTTGTCCAGGGCGCCGTATTCGGGGCTGTGGTGCTGGTAGCCGCGGCCGCCGAGGACGGCGGCGAGTTCTTCGAGGTTCTCGCGCAGCAGGTCGGGGACGACGTATTTGACGGCGGCGGCGAACACGTGGGCGCGCTCGGGCAGCAGGCTCAGGGCGCGCAGGGCGACGCTCGCCATGGCGTCGCAGGCCAGCAGGTCGGCGAAGACGCCGGTGAGGGGTTTGTGCCAGCGGCGGGCCACGGGGCCGCTGCGGGACGTGGTGGCGGCGCGGACGGCGGAGTGCAGGACGGTGTCGGCGGCGGCGGTGACGACGCCGCAGATGACGCTGCGGTTGACCTGGAAGGTGCGCAGGGCCAGGGCGACTCCCTGGCCGGTGCGGCCGACGAGCGCGTCGGCGCCCACCGGCCGGTCGTGGAAGTGCAGTCCGCTGAACAGGGCGCCGCGCATCCCGGAGGTTGGCACGCGCGGCAGGTGCACCACGCTGCCGGGCGGTGCGTCGGCGGCGTCGAGCAGGAACACGGAGTGGCTGTGGGGGCCGCGCGCGGTGTCGGTGCGGGCGTAGACGACGTGGGCGTCGGCGCGGGCGGCGTTGATGATGACGTCTTTGTGTCCGGTGAGGAGATGGCCGCCGCCGGGTGCGGGGCGGGCGGTGAACTCGTGGCGCAGGATGGCGTTGGCGTGGGCGAGTTCGTGGTGGACGATCGTGGCCCGTTGGCCGTCCAGCAGCAACCGGGCCAGGCGGCTGCGCTGCTGGTCGCTGCCGGCGGCCCATACGGCGCCGATCGCGAACAGCGAGGTGATGCCGTGGCCGAAGCCGAGGGCGACGTCGCGCCGGAAGAGGGGGCGCAGGGTGCGGGCCAGCAGGTCGGCGCGGGTGAGCCGGCCCCCGTGAGCGACGGGGACGAATTCGGCGGCCAGTTGCATCTCGTCCAGGAGTTCTTCGGTGGCGCGGGGCGGGGTGCGCCGGTCGTCGGCGGCGAACAGGGCCCGCAGGCCGTGCGGGTTGGCGGGGTCGTAGGGGTCGCCGAGCCGGGCCTCCAGGCGGGCCGCGCGCAGGTTCGCGGCGCGCTCCCAGCCGCCGGGTGCGGTGCCCGGGGCGTGTCCGGTCTCGGCGGTGGTGGTCATCGTGCTCGGTCAGCTCCTCGGGTCCGGGCGGGCCGGTCGCGCGCCCGTACATCACCCTGGCCCGGGCCTCTGGTGGGGTGCCGGAGCCTGACTGGAGTTGCGGTCCAGGCCCGGTACGGGCGGCGTGTGGGACGTCGACGCGAAATGGCTGATCAGCGCCATGGATTCCAGGCGGACTCCACTGTTGCTGAAGTGTTCTTCTAGTGGGGTGCGAGCGGGCGGCGAGCCGATGTGCGGTATTCCCTCACCCCACCGCGAGAGAGTCTTCTCCTTTTCCTTGGAAGTGGGCGGCGGAGAGTGGCATTCCGGGCATGGAAAGGGGGCTGCTACGGGTCTTATCCTTCCGGCCGGTCGACGAGTCCGGCCGGGAGGAGAAGAATCCCGCAGCAGCCCCGGAGCGTGTGCGGTCAGGGGCCGCTCAGCCGGTCTTGCGCCGGAAGTAGCGCTTCTGACCTGCGGGCCCGCTCATTCCCTTCACACGCAGCCGGCCGTCCTCGTGGGCCTGGCGCGCCTGGTTGGCGTTCGCCTTGCGGGCCAGGGCCTCACGGAACTTCGCCCGGTTGTCACCGTCGAGACCATGGTTTCCGTTGCTGCCGCCATTGCTGTCATTGCCGTCATTGCCGTCGGAATTCGGCTCGGGAATTGCAGCCATGCATGCCTCCTGAAGGGAGAGGGGGGTGTGGCGTCAGACTGGCACGGAAATCCCGCACCGGCCAGACCGCACTTGACATACCGGGAATGGAATCCAGCCGTTTCGAAACCGGATCACCTCACGACCCGGTGGTGACCGGTGACCTCCTTCGCTCCCGGTTCTTTGGCTCTGGGTCGGCGGGCAGCAGGGAACTCATTACGGTCGTCAGCAGGAAGACGGCGACATTGCACCAAAGGACTGCCGCCGTGACCGAGGCGGATCCCCCCGCCCCGGCGTGCCGCCCCGCCGCCTCGCCCAGCTGCCCGAAGTACAGCCCGGCGATGACGGCGACCCCGACGGCCGAGCTGAACTGGATGGCGGCGTTGAGCACCCCGGAGCCCGCCCCGGCGTCATCGGCCGGGACGTCCTCCAGCACGACGGCGGTCAGCACCGGGGTGGTCAGGCCCATCCCGCAGCCCATGACCAGCTCTGCGGCGGCCAGTTGCGGCCAGGCCAGCTGCCCGTCACCGGCCGCCCAGATCTCCAGCAGTGTCCACAGGGCACCACAGCCCATCAGCAACGACCCCGCCGCCACGCACGCCCGGCGCCGGCCCGCACCGTGCTTCCACGCGATCTGGAAAGTGGCGGTGATACCGACCGGCCACGCCGCCGTGACCAGCGCGGTCTTCAGCACCGGCCAGCCCAGCCCCGTCTGCAGGTGATAGGTGAGCACGAGGAAGAACGACGCCACACCGCTGAACACCAGCAGGGTCACGGTCAGGCCGACCCGGGCGGAGCGGTGCCGGAAGAGTGTCGGCGGGACCAGCGCAGAGCCGTCGCGCCGGTGGCGCACACCCTGCTGCCTGACGAACACCGCGAACGTCGCGGCACCGGCGCCGGCCAGGACGAGCATCCAGACCGGCCAGCCCTGTTCACGTCCCTGGATCAAGGGATACATCACGCCCAGGGAAGCAACCGTCAGCAGCACGACACCCGTCACATCCAACCGCGGCGGCTGCTGCGAGCGGGACTCGGGCATACTGCGGACCGCGAGGATCAGTGCAATCAGCCCGAGCGGCACGTTGATCAGGAAGATCGCCCGCCATCCCAGGCCCAGCACATCCAGGTCGGTGAGTGTGCCTCCGAGCAACGGGCCTGCGACGCTGCCGATACTGAGCGCCGTGCCCAGTACGGCGAACGCCTTTGCCCACTCGTCCCGGTGGAACATCGTCACCACGACCGACACGGCCTGGGGCACCATCAGCGCGGCCATGAAACCCTGCGCGAACCGCCCCGCCACCAGCACCGCGGGAGCACCGGCGACACCGCACACCGCCGACGCCACGGTGAATCCGGCGACCCCCGCCAGGAACAGGCGCTTGCGTCCGTAGATGTCGCCGAGCCGGCCCCCCGTGATCAGGAACAGGGCGAAGGCCAGCGCGTAACCCGCCACCGTCCACTGGGCCGTGGCGAAGCCGGCCCCGAGATCCTGCTGGATGGCGGGCAGGACCACGGTGACGGCGTTCGCGTCGAGGTTGTCCAGGAACGACGCCAGGGTGACCACGGCGAGCGCCAGCCAACGTTGCGGTGAGGCAGCGGGCAGCGCAGAGCCGGTGGACCGGGACGGCGCCTGCTCCGGGCCCTGGTGCGCGGTGGAGTCGGTGGGCTCAGGCATCGCATCCCTCACAGTGTGTTTCCGAGAACGGCATCCAGTGCCCGGTCCATGTCGTCCTCCGACAGCTCACCGGCCGCCTGCAGCGCGTCCGCAGCGGTGCTCACCTCAGCGGGATCGCCGTCGGGCCGCGCGAGCCGGAGCAGCTGCGCCAGCACTCCGCTGTCCCTCAGCTGATCCGCGCTCACGCGTTGCAGCGCCCACGCCGCGGCCTGCGCGGGATCCTGCGGCGGCCCGGACTCCCCGCCCGTCGTGGCGAGGTCCAGACGCACGTGCAGGAACTCGGCGACGGCCCGGGGGGTCGGGTAGTCGAAGGCCAGTGTGCTGGGCAGACTCACCTGCGCCTGGGCGCTCAGCCGGTTGCGCAGCTCCACCGCCATGAGCGAGTCCCAGCCGAACGAGCGCAGCGGCTTGTCCGCCGGAACCGTCTGCGGCCCCGGCAGGCCGAGAACCCCGGCGACCTCCTGCCGCACGGCATCCAGCAACGCCGCCACCTGTTCACCCGCCGGCAGACCGGCCAGCCGTGCACGGAAGGTCTCCGTGCGCGCCACTGCCTGCCGGGCCCGGCGCAACCGCGGCCGCGCCAGAGCCGCGAACAGCGGGGCGGCCTCCTCGCCGCCGCCCAGCCCGGCCACGTCCAGCTTGATCGGGACCAGATGGGTCTCCGGGCGGCCCAGGGCAGCGTCCATCGCGCTGATCGCCTCCTGCGCGGACAGCGCCTGCGAGCCGCGCTTGCGAAGCCGCGTCAGCTCCGTGTCGCCCAGGCCGGAGGTCATGCCGATGCCCGCCTGCTCCCACAGGCCCCAGGCAAGGCTCACCGCGGGCAGACCGAGCTTGCGCCGGTGGGCCGCCAGCGTGTCGAGGAAGACGTTGGCCGCCGCGTAGTTGCTCTGGCCTGGGGCGCCCAGCGTGCCCGCCGCCGAGGAGAACAGGACGAACGCCGCCAGGTCCAGTCCGGCCGTCAGCTCGTGCAGATGCGCCGCACCCGACACCTTCGGGGCGAGCACCCGGGCGAACCGGTCGGCGTCCTGGTTGCGGACGATGCCGTCGTCGAGCACGGCCGCGAGGTGGAAGACACCCGTCAGCGGATGCCGTGCGCCCGCCTCGCCGACGACACGGGCGACGTCCTCACGGTTCGACACGTCACAGGCCAGCACGCGCACATCGGCCGCGCCCGCTGCCAGCAGCTCCGCCACCACCTCGTCGGCGCCCGGTGCCCGCGGCCCGCGGCGCGAGGTCAGCACCAGGTGCCGCACCCCGTACTCCTCGACCAGACGACGCGCGACCAGGCGGCCGAGCTCGCCCGTGCCGCCCGTCAGCAGCACGGTGCCCGCGCCGTCCAAGGACTGCGGAACGGTGAGGACCAGCTTGCCGACGGTCCGGCCCTGCGCCATGAGGCGGAACGCGCTCGGTGCCTCCCGCACGTCGAACGCCGAGTACTGAAGCGGCGTGATGGCCCCCTGCTCCAGCAGGACGACGAGTTCGCACAGCATCTCCTGGACGCGGTCGGCCCCGCTGTCGATGAGGTCGAACGCCCGGTAGTGGACGCCCGGGTGCGCTGCGGCGATCTCGTCGGCGTCCCGCACGTCCGTCTTGCCCATCTCCAGGAACCGCCCCCCGCGCGGCAGCAGCCGCAGTGACGCGTCGACGAACTCCTCGGTCAGCGCGTTCAGCACCACGTCCACACCCGCGCCGCCGGTCAGCGACAGCCACTTCTCGGCGAAGCCGGTGTCGCGGGAGGAGGCGATGCGCTCCTTCGGCAGGCCGAGCTCCTCCAGGACGGGCCACTTGCCGGGACTCGCCGTGCCGTAGAGCTCGCAGCCGGCATGTCGGGCGAGTTGGAGCGCGGCCTGTCCGACACCGCCCGCCGCCGCGTGGACGAGGACCTTGTCCCCCGCCCGCAGGGGGCCGAGGTCGGTGAAGGCGTAGTGGGCGGTGAGGTAGGCCAGAGGGACGGTCGCGGCCTCCACGAAGGACAGCGAGTCCGGGATGCGCACCATCCAGCGCGCGTCCACCGTCACCTCGGAGCCGAACGTGCCCACGGCGAGCCCCATCACACGGTCACCGACCCGCAGATGCGCCACGCCCTCACCCGTTTCCAGGACGACACCCGCGCACTCCAGGCCGAGTTTCGGCGCGTGCACCATGTCGAGGGCGTTGAGCACGTCCCGGAAGTTCATGCCTGCCGCACGCACCCCCACCCTGACGAATCCGTCCGCCGGCGGATCGTCGTGGTCGACGGGACGGAAGACGAACGTGTCCAGCCGGCCCTTCTCCTCGATGTCCAGGTACCAGGGCTGCTGCCGTACGTCCGGAACGAGCACGTCCGGCGAGGACGCACGGTCGGCCCGCACCAGCCGGGGCACCAGCACACCGTCCCCACGCAGGACCAGCTCCGGCTCACCCCTGGAGAGCAGGACCCGGCGCAGCAGGGCCGCATCGGGCTGTTCGGCACCCAGGTCGACCAGTCGGAGGCCGCGCTCGGGGTGTTCGGCGCGGGCCACACGGATCAGGCCCCACAGCGGCGCGTGCTCCAGCGCCGTGATCGAGTCCACCTGGCTCGCGGCCACCGCGCCCCGAGTCACCCAGACGACGTCGATGCCCTCCGAGCGCGGATCGTCCAGCAGCTTCTGCAACCAGGCCAGCGCCGCCGTCACCGAGTGTCCGGCACGCTCCTCTACGGTCTCGTCGTTGCTGCGGGCTCCGCCGGCGGCGCTGAGGTCAACGACGACGGTAGAAGGGCGGTTTACGTCGAACGGCACGGCGGTGCCGAGGCTCCGGGCGTTCTCGACGCCCAGCGTCTCGGCCACCACTCCGCCCGGGCCGAACACCAGCAGCTCGCCGGCTTCCGCCGGGGGCGAGGCGGGCCCGTCCGGCGGCGAGGCGGACTCGTCCGGCAGCGTGTGCGGCTGGTACTCGACGCGGTACAGGTGCTCGGTGCCGCGGGTGACGCCCGCGCCCGTGAGCTGCGCGGTGTCCGCACGCTTGACCGCCAGGCCCTCCGCGCTCAGCACGGGCTCACCCGTACCGTCGCAGACGAGGATCCGGGCGGTGGAGTCGTCCACGAGCTCGGCGCGGACCCGCAGCTCGGTACCGCCCGTGGCGAACAGCCGCACACCGCTCCACAGGAACGGCAGCAGGACTCCGTCCGGGCCGTCGCCGTCCGGGTCGCCGGCCTGCGTTCCCGCCAGGGTGTGCAAGGCGGCGTCGAGGAGCGCTGGGTGCACCGCGAAGCCCTCGGCGTCCGGCTGGGCCTGCTCCGGCAGCCGCACCAGGCCGTACGCGACACTTCCGGCACGCCACAGTTCGGTCAGGCCCCGGAACATCGGTCCGTATTCCAGCCCCTGTTCGGAAAGGTCCGGGTAGAAGCCGTCCAGGCCGACCCGCTCGGCTCCGTCCGCCGGCCATGCGCGGAGGTCGGCGGGGGGCGGGGTCTGTGTGCTCGCCCCGGTCAGCGTGCCGGTGGCATGCAGGGTCCAGGCGGTGGTGTCGGTCCCGTCGTCGGGCCGGCTGTAGATGTCCAAGGGCAGAGCGTCTCCGTCAGCGGCGGCACCGACCTTCACCTGGAGGCGGACTGCGTTGTCGGCATCGACCACCAAGGGCTGTGACAGTGTCAGTTCGCCGACGCCGGCCGCACCGACGTGGTGGGCGGCGGTGAGCGCCAGGTCGAGGAGCCCGGTCCCGGGGACCAGTACGGTGCCGTGGACCGCGTGGTCCTTCAGCCACGGCTGCTCGGCGAGAGACAGCCGCCCGGTGAACAAGTGCCCCTCCCCGTCGGCCAGCTCGACCACGGCCCCCAGCCACGGGTGCGCGGAGGCGTCGAGACCGAGGGATCCGGCGTCCCCGGCCGCCCTGACCGTCTGATGCCAGTAGCGCCGGCGCTGGTAGGCGTAGGTCGGCAGCTGCACGACGGTGCCGGTGCCCAGCACCCGGTCCCAGTAGACGATGTGCCCCTGGACGTGCAACAGGCTCAGGTTGCGCAGCAGTTGTGCCGGGCCGCCCTGTTCGCGGGCCAGGGAACCCACGACGATGCCGCCGTGCTCGCTGCTGCCGTCGGTGAGTGGCATCGACAGCACCGGATGCGCGGAGATCTCCACGAACACCGTGTGTCCATCGTCCAGCAACCGGCTCAGGGCACGATCGAAACGCACCGGCTCGCGCAGGTTGCGGCACCAGTACGAGCCGTCCAGCTCCGGCCCCGCGGCGATCTGACTGGTCACCGTCGAATACAGAGGGATCCGCGCCCGGTCGGGGACGAGGTCCGCGAACTCGGCGGCCAGACCCGGCAGAAGCGGGTCCATCTGCGCGTTGTGAGACGCGTAGTCCACATTGATCCTGCGGGCATAGACATCCCGCGCGCCGAGCTCCGCCACGATCCGCGCGATGGCGTCCGCCTCACCGGAGATGATCGTCGAACCAGCCGTGTTCACCGCTGCGACGGACAGAGCATCGCCGTAGGGGGCGAGGAACTCCTCCACCTGCGCCACCGGCCGCTCGACCAGGGCCATACCGCCCTGCCCGGCGCAGGCCAGCACCGCCTTCGAGCGGGCGGCGACGATCTGCGCACCCTGCTCCAGCGACAACGCCCCGCTGACCACCGCGGCGACGACCTCGCCCTGCGAGTGACCCACCACCGCGGCAGGCTCGACCCCGAGAGAGCGCCACAGCGCCGACAGGGCGACACCCATGGCGAACAGTGCCGGCTGGACCACGTCGACCCGGTCGAACGGCGGGTGATCGCCCTCCTCACCGGCCAGCACCTCCCGCACCGACCAACCCGTCAGCGGCCGCAGAGCCGCATCACACGCCTCGACCGTCTCCCGGAACACCGCACTGGACGCCAGCAGTTCACGGCCCATGCCGACCCACTGCGAACCCTGACCCGGATAGACGAACACGACCTTCCCACGCCGCTCCGCCGCTCCCGTCACGACGGCCGGATGGGTCTGCCCCGAGGCGAGTGCCTCCAGGGCCTCCACGGCGGCGTCGAGGGAGTCGGCTGTCACCGCGGCCCGTGACTCGAAGTGTGTGCGGTGCACCGCTGCCGTGCGCGCCACATCCGCCAGCCGCACCTTCTCCTGCCCGGACAGCCAGGACGCCCAGCGCCGGGCCTGCTCGCGCAGCGCGGCCTCGTCACGACCCGACACCACCACCGGCACCGGACCCGCCACTCCCCCGGCCACCGGCTCGGACACTTCGGCGAGTGGCGGTTCCTCCACGATCACATGAGCATTGGTGCCGCTCAGTCCGAACGAGGAGACACCCGCGCGACGCGGACGTGCAGTATCCCGCTCCCACGCCCGCGCCTGCTGCACCAGTTGCAGCCCGCTGCCCTCCCACTCGATGAGCGAACTGGGCTCCTCCGCATGCAACGTCGCGGGAAGAACACCCTGCTGCAAGGCCAGGATCATCTTGATCACACCGGCGACACCCGCAGCCGCCTGCGCATGACCGATGTTCGACTTCGACGACCCCAACCAGACTGGAGACTGGGGATCCCGGCCCGGACCGAACACCTCCGCCAGCGCACCCGCCTCGATCGGATCCCCCAACGACGTACCCGTCCCGTGCGCCTCCACCGCATCGATATCCCCCGGCACCAACCGCGCCGCCTCCAGCGCATCCCGGATCACCCGCTGCTGCGACGGACCATTCGGCGCCGTCAACCCCTGACTGCGCCCGTCCTGATTCACCGCCGACCCACGCACCACCGCCAACACCCGATCGCCGTCACGCTCAGCCGCCGACAACCGCTTCAAAACCAGCACACCCACACCCTCCGACCACCCCGTGCCATCGGCCTGGTCGGAGAAGGACTTGCACCGACCGTCGGGGGCCAGCCCGTTGAGGCGGGAGAACTCCACGAACGGGGTGGGTGTGGACATCACGGTGACGCCGCCGGCCAGGGCGAGTTCGCACTCGCCCTGCCGCAGCGCCTGGGCGGCGAGGTGGAGGGCGACGAGGGAGGAGGAGCAAGCCGTGTCGACCGTGATGGCCGGGCCCTGTAGACCGAGCGTGTAGGCGACCCGCCCGGAGACGACACTGGAGGCGTTGCCCGTCCCGACGTAACCGTCGAGTTCCGCCAGTCCCCGGCCCTGCTGGGTGCTGTAGTCGGAACCCATGGTGCCGAGGTAGACGCCGGTGCGGCTCTCGCTCAGCGTCTCGGGCCGGATCCCGGCGCGCTCCAGCGCCTCCCACGACGCCTCCAGCACCAGCCGCTGCTGCGGATCCATCGACACCGCCTCACGCGGCGAGATACCGAAGAAGTCGGCATCGAAATCCTCGGCACCGGCGAGGAACCCGCCCTCCCGGATGTAGCTCTTGCCGACGGCCTCCGGGTCGGGGTCATACACGTCGAGCGCGTCCCAGCGCTGCGGGAACGGGCCGATGCCGTCCCGCTCCCCGGCCAGGAGCTCCCAGAACGCCTCGGGGGTGTCGATGCCGCCCGGCAGACGGCATGCCGTCGACACCACCGCGATCGGCTCCGCCGGGTCGGTCGCCCGCGTCGGGCGGTCGACTGCGGGAGCGGTGGCCGGGGTGAGTTCCATCCGCTCCAGCAGCAGTCCGGCTACGGCCGCCGGGGTGGGATAGTCGAACGCCAGGGTGGACGGCAGCCGTACGCCCGTGACGGCGGTCAGCCGGCTGCGCAGCTCCACGGCCGTCATGGAATCCATGCCCAGTCGCTGGAACACCTGTTGTTCGCCGATGCCGTCCTGCCCGGCACCCCCCAGGACGGCGGCCGCCTCCTGCCGCACAAGGGCGAGGAGAGCGGGGAGCCGTTCCTCTTGCGGCAGGGCGGCCAGCCGGTCCCGCACGCCGGACGCGGCCCGGGACGGCGTAGGCCGTGACGTGGTGCGCACGAGGCCGCGGAGCAGAGGGTGGATACCCTCGCCCCGGTCGGCATCGCGCTGCACGGCGGCCAGTTCGAGCCGTACGGGGACGAGCTGGGCCCGGTCCCCGGCCAGCGCCAGATCCAGAGCGCGCAGGCCCTGCCGTTCCGTCAGGGCGCCTATGCCCTGACGGCGGATGCGGGCCAGGTCGGCCCGCCCGAGCCGCGCGGTCATGCCGCCCTCCCTCTGCTCCCACATGCCCCAGGACAGGGCCACGGCCGGGCGGCCCTGCCGCCTGAGCCGGGCCGCCAGGGCGTCGAGCCAGGCGTTGGCCGCGGCGTAGTTGCTCTGGCCCGGCCCGCCCAGGACACCGGAGACGGAGGAGAACAGGACGAGGGCGGACAGGTCGAGGCCGGCGGTGAGGTCCGCCAGGTGGAGGGCGCCCGCGGCCTTGGGGTCCATGACCCGGCGCACGCGGTCCTCGTCCTGATCGGCCAGCAGTGCGTCGTCGGTGACTCCAGCGAGGTGGAAGACGCCGGTCCACGGGTGCTCAGGAGCGACGGCGGCCAGCACGGCGGCCAGCTGGTCGCGGTCGGCGACGTCGCACCGGACGACGGACACGGTTTCGGCTCCGGCGTCGGTCAGGTCCCGCACCAGTTCGTCGGCACCGGGGGCGTCGGAGCCGCGCCGTGAGGTGAGCACCAGGTGGCGCACGCCGTGCGTGTGCACCAAGTGGCGGGCGACGCGCCGGCCGAGTTCACCGGTGCCACCAGTGAGGAGCACGGAGCCGTCCGGGTCGAGCCGGTGGGATGCCTCCGTCTCGTCGACGGTGGGTTCGGGCACGAGCCGCGAGGCCAGCACCTGGCCCGCCCGTACGGCGATCTCCGGCTCCACGGCTGCGGCGAGGGCACGGGCGAGGACGTGGGAGTCGAGGTCCTGCGCGTCGAGGTCGACGAGCCGTACCGTCCGCTCGGGGTGTTCGGCGCGCACCGCTCGGACCAGGCCCCACACCGCGGCGCCGGCCCATCCGTCGAGCCGGTCGGCCGGCGAGGCCGCCACGCTGTCACGGGTGACCCAGACCAGGTCGGTGGACTCCAGCCGCTCGTCGGCGAGCAGGCTCCGGGCCGCGCGCAGGGTGCCGTTCACCGCGGCGAGGGCGGAAGCGTACGCCTCTTCCTCGTCGAGGGCCGTCGCGTCGAGGACCAGCCGTGCGGGGGGTTCCTCACCGGCGTCGAGCAGTGCGGTCAGCTCGTCCGTGCCGGGGCAGTGCCGTACCGGGCCCGAGTCGGGGCCGGTGGCGCCCAGGCGGTCGGCCAGGTCTCCGGTGCCGCCCACGACCCAGGTGCGGGTGTGGCCGTCCGCCGGCTCCGGGTGGCGCAGGGGCTGGAAGGCCACGCTGTAGAGGTGTTCGACGGTTCCGCGGACGCGCAGCTGTTCCGCTGTCGCCTCGCGCAGCCGCAGCGCCGCGACCTTCAGCACGAGGCGACCTGCCGCGTCGGTCGCGTGCAGCGAGGCGGTGGCGTTCGCACGGTCGAGGTCGACCCGCACCCTCAGGGCGGTGCTCTCGGCCACCCGGCATTCCACGCCGCTCCAGGCGAAGGGCAGGAGAACTCCCGTGCCCTGCGGGGAGTCCTGGGCGCGCAGCGCGGCGAGCCCGTGCAGGGCGGCGTCGAGCAGCGCCGGGTGGACGCCGTAGTCCGCGGTGCGCAGGTCGTCGGGGAGGCGGACCTCGGCGTACAGGGTGTCCCCCGTGCGCCACAGTTCGGCCAGTCCTTGGAAGGCGGGGCCGTACTGCAGGCCCAGGGTGTGGAAGTGCCGGTAGTAGTCGTCCAGTTCGATGCGTTCCGCGTCCGGCGCCGGCCACGGCTGCGGCTCGGGCTCGCCGGTCTGAGCGGAGTGCTCCAGCAGCTCGCCGACGGCGTGCTGGCGCCATGCGTCGAGGGCGGAGCCCTCGGTACGGCTGTGGATGCCGATCGTGCGGCCCCCGTCGCCGCGCGGGGCCCCGACGACGACCTGGAGGCGGACGGCCTCGTCCAGCACGAGCGGTTCGAGCAGCGTGAGCTCGGCCACCCCCGCCGCGCCGGTGCGGTGCGCGGCCGCGAGAGCCAGCTCCAGCAGACCGGTGCCGGGAACGAGGGCGATGTTGTGCACGACGTGGTCGCGCAGCCAGGGGTGCTCGTTCGGCGACAGTTTGCCGGTGAACAGGTGCCCCTCGCCGTTGGCCAGCACGGTCGCGGCGCCGAGCCACGGGTGCCCCGGGCGCTCCAGCCCGACCGACGCCAGATCGCCGCCCACCTGACCGGCCGTCTCCAGCCAGTGACGCTCCCGCTGGAAGGCATACGTGGGCAGCGCCACGGGTGCGGCCCCGGACCCGGTTGGCAGGATGTCCTGCCAGGTCAGCTCCTCCCCGGCCACGTGGAGGCCGCCGAGAGCCCGCACAAGCGTGCGGACCTCGTCCGTCCCGCCGGACTCGCCGGCGTCCGACCGCTGCGAGGCCACGAAAACGGCGTCTCGCTCCGAGCAGGCGGCGCCCATGGCGCAGAGGACGGCGGCGGGCCCGCACTCCAGGAACCGGGTCACGCCCTGCTGCTCGACTGCGCGCACGACGTCCAGGAAACGCACCGCGTCGCGGGCTTGGCGCACCCAGTACGCCGGGGAGCGCACTCCCTCTCCGGCTGCCAGGTCCTCGTCGGCCCGCAGTCCGGTCACGGACGAGACGAGCGGGATGACCGGGGCCTGGAAACGGCAGCTCTCGGCGATCGTCCGGAACTCGGCGAGCATGGCGTCCATGTGGGGCGAGTGGAAGGCGTGGGACACCTCCAGCCGGCGGGTGCGCCTGCCCTGTGCGGCGAAGTGCGCCGTGACGGCCTCCACCGCCGTCCCGTCACCGCTGACGACCGTCTGGGCCAGGCCGTTCAGGCCGGCGATGGAGATGCGGCCGTCGATGCCGGCGAGCACCTCGGTCACTTCCGCTTCGGACGCCTCGACCGATGCCATGGCGCCACCGCGTTCGCACGCCTGCATCAGCCGGCCGCGGGCCGCCACGAGGCGTGCCGCGTCGGCCAGGTCCAGGACGCCCGCCACGTGCGCGGCCGCCAGCTCGCCGATCGAGTGCCCGGCCACCACGGCGGGACGGACGCCCCATGACTGCCACTGGCGGAACAGCGCCACTTCGAAGGCGAACAGCGCGGGCTGCGTGAACTCCGTCTCGTGGACCAGGGCTGCGTCGGCGCTGTCGTCGGCGGCGAGGACCACCTCGGCCAGCGGGCGGCTCAGATGCGGATCGACAGCGGCGCAGACCTCGTCGAAGGCGTCGCGGAACACCGGCAGCGCCGCGTGGAGCCGGCGTCCCATGCCGATGCGCTGGCTGCCCTGGCCGGTGAACAGCACCGCGGACTCGCCCCGGGTGGCGGTGCCTTGGGCGAGGGCGGGATGGGGGCGGCCTTCGGCGAGCGCCTCCAGGGCCTCGACCAACTGGTCGAGGGAGTCGGCCGTCACCGCCGCCCGTGACTCGAAGTGTGTGCGGTGCCGGGCGGCGGTGACGGCGACGTCGGCCAGAGTCACGTCGTGGTGAGCGGTCAGCCAGGACGCCCAGCGCCCGGCCTGCTCGCGCAGCGCGGCCTCGTCACGACCCGACACCACCACCGGCACCGGACCCACCACGTCCTCGGCCACCGGCTCGACAGAAGCGGAAGAGGGCGCCTCCTCCACGATCACATGGGCGTTCGTGCCGCTCAGGCCGAACGAGGACACACCCGCGCGACGCGGACGTGCAGCATCCCGCTCCCACGCCTGCGCCTGCTGCACCAGTTGCAGCCCGCTGCCCTCCCACTCGATCAGCGAACTCGGCTCCTCCGCATGCAACGTCGCGGGAAGAACGCCCTGCTGCAACGCCAGGATCATCTTGATCACACCCGCGACACCCGCAGCCGCCTGCGCATGACCGATGTTCGACTTCGACGACCCCAACCACACCGGAGACTGCGGATCCCGGCCCGGACCGAACACCTCCGCCAGCGCACCCGCCTCGATCGGATCCCCCAACGACGTACCCGTCCCGTGCGCCTCCACCGCATCGATGTCACCCGGCACCAACCGCGCCGCCTCCAGCGCATCCCGGATCACCCGCTGCTGCGACGGACCATTCGGCGCCGTCAACCCCTGACTGCGCCCGTCCTGATTCACCGCCGACCCACGCACCACCGCCAGCACCCGGTCACCGTCACGCTCCGCCGCCGACAACCGCTTCAGCACCAGCACACCCACACCCTCAGACCACCCCGCACCATCCGCGGCAGCCGAGAACGACTTGCACCGGCCATCCGGAGCCATCGCCTTCAACCGCGAGAACTCCACGAAGAGGGAAGGCGTGGACATCACCGTGACACCACCCGCTAGGGCCACCTCGCACTCGCCCTGGCGCAGCGCCTGGACGGCGAGATGCAGTGCCACCAACGACGACGAGCACGCGGTGTCGACGGTCATCGCGGGGCCTTGGAGGCCGAGGACGTAGGAGACCCGGCCGGACAGGATGCTGGAGGCACGGCCGGTGCCGACATAACCGTCCAGCGCCTGCAGATCATGAGTGCGGTGATCCCCGTAATCGGAGTTCATCGCCCCCAGATACACACCCGTCCGGCTGCCACTGAGCGCCTCGGGCCGCATCCCCGCCCGCTCCAGCGCCTCCCACGACGCCTCCAGCACCAACCGCTGCTGCGGATCCATCGACACCGCCTCACGCGGCGAAATACCGAAGAAACCAGCGTCGAAATCCTCCACATGCCCATCCGCGAGGAACCCGCCCTCACAGCCGTAACTCTTGCCCTCCACCTCCGGATCCGGATCGAACAGATCCAATCCCCGCCAACGCCCCGGGAACCCACCCACCGCATCCCCACCGGACACCAGCAGCTCCCAGAACGCCTCCGGGGTGTCGATACCACCCGGCAGACGGCACGCCATCGACACCACCGCGATCGGCTCGGTGCGGGCGGCCCGCTCCGAGTCGAGTTCCTTCTCGGCCTTGAGCAGGGCCGTCGTGGCACGCCTCAGGTAGGACTCGAGCTTCTCGACATCGGGCGCGGTCATGAACTGACTCCAAACTTGTCGTCCAGGAACTGCAGAAGGTCTTCGGTGCTGTCGGCCTCTAGCTCGACGGGGGCCGCTTCTGCGGTGGTGACGGTCTTCGTCAGGCCCTCCTTGAGGTCGAGGAAGACCGATGCCAGGCCCTGCGACTCCAGCTGCTTCGGCGTGGCGGAGCGCAGGAGTTCCACCAGGCTGTCGATCTGCGCCTCGGTCAGCGGGCCGGTCGCGGCCCTGCGCCCCGGGCGCTCGGGAACGTCGTCCTGCGGCAGTCGGTCCAGCAGGAACGCGGCGATGGAGTCCGGGGTCGGATGGTCGAAGGCCAGGGTGGCCGGCAGGGTGAGCGCGGTCTCCGCGGACAGGCGCCTGCGCAGTTCCACCGCCATGAGGGAGTCCAGGCCCGCCTCCTTGAAGACCTGCTGGGCGTCCACGGCCTCGGGACCGGGCAGACCCAGCACCACGGCGGCCTCGCGGCGGACCGTCTCCAGGACGGTCCGGCGTCGTTCCTTGGCGGACGCGGAACGCAGCCTGTCCCGCAGGGTGACCGGTGCCGTCGCGCCCTGGGCGCGACGCAGCCTGCCCCGGAGCAGCCCACGCAGCAGCGCGGGTGTGTCGTCCCCGTCGTCGAGACCGCGTTGCAGCGCTCCGAGACTCAGCTTGACCGGCACGAAGTGCGCTTCCGGGCGGGACAGCGCGGCGTCCAGGAGGCGCAGCGCCTGGCCGGAGGTCAGCGCGGAGATGCCGCGGCGGCGCATCCGGGCCAGGTCGGCGTCGTTCAGGGCGTCGGTCACTCCGGTGCCGTCGGGCTCCCACAGGCCCCAGGACAGGCTGGTGCCGGGCAGGCCGTCGGCGCGGCGGCGGGCGGCCACCGCGTCCAGGACGGTGTTGGCGGCGGCGTAGGTGGACTGCCCCGCGCCGCCGAGGATCCCGGCGACCGAGGAGAACACCACGAACAGGGACAGGTCCGCGCCGGCCCGGCGGGTGAGCTCGTCGAGGTGGACCGCTCCGGCCGCCTTCGGGCCCATAACCGTCCACAGACGTTCGGGGTCCTGGTTCTGGAGCAGGCCGTCGTCGAGTGTGGCCGCGAGGTGGACGACCCCGGTCCACGGGTGGCCCTCCGGCGCGGCGGCCAGGATGTCCGCGAGGCGGTCGCGGTCGGTCACGTCGCACGCCTCGATGCGCACGGTCTCGGCGCCGGCGTCGTGGAGTTCGCGTACGAGGTCCGATGCGCCGGGGGCCTGGGAGCCGCGGCGGGAGGTCAGCACGAGGTGGCGGACTCCGTGGGCGCGGACGAGGTGGGCGGCGACCTGCCGGCCGAGCTCACCCGTGCCTCCGGTGACGAGGACGGTGCCGTCAGGGTCCGGGCGGCCGTGCGCGGAGCCGTCGCCGGTGGTGCCGGTGGTGCCAGTGGTGCCGGTGCTCCCGGTGGTGCCGGTGGCACGGACCAGGCGGGCGCCGAGCAGCGCCTCACCCCGTACGGCTATCTCGGGTTCGTCCGTCACCGTCAGCGCGCGGGCCAGCGCCGGGGAGGGCCCGTCCGTGTCGATGAGGCGCAGGACCCGCTCGGGGTACTCCGTGCGGGCCGCCCGCAGCAGGCCCCACACACCGCTGTGGGCGAGGTCCCGCACACCGTCGCCGGTGTCCACGGCGCCGCGGGTGACCCAGACCAGCTCAGTGGAGCCGAGCCGTTCCTCGGCCAGCAGTGCACGCAGCAGTTCCAGGGTTGCGGCCGTGCGGGCCCGCAGGTCCGCGACGGTGCTGCCGTCGTCGGTGTCCGGTATGTCCTGGGCACCGGCGGTGCCCGGGGCGGGGACGGCGGGGACGGCGGGGACGGCGAGGACGATCAGCCGAGCGGGCGCCGGGGAGCCCTCGTCGAGACGCGCCGTGACGGCGTCCGCACCGGCGAGGTGCTCGATGTGCCCGGTGTCCGTGGCGTCGGGCAGCCCGGCCGGGAAGCGCTCGTCGCCGAGAAGCCAGGTCGCGGCCGTCTCCTGCCGCGTCACCGGGGCGAGGAGCGGCTGGAAGTCCACCTGGTGGAGGTGTTCCACCGGGCGGCCCGCCCGCAGTTGTTCCGCGCTCGCCTCGCGCATCCGCAGCGCTCGGGCCGCGGCCACCGGCCTGCCCTCGGCATCGGCCACCCACAGCCGGGCACTGGAGCGCGCGCCGTCCAGGTCCACGCGCACCCGCAGGGTGGAGCTGCCTGCGGCGTGGAGTTCCACGCTCTCCCAGGCGAAGGGCAGCAGGACTCGCCGGTCGGACTCGTCCAGGTCCCGGACGGCCTGGACCGTGTGCAGGGCGGCGTCGAGCAGGGCGGGGTGCATCCCGAACTCCTGGGCCGGGACCCCCTCGGGGAGACGGACGAGGCCGTAGGCGGTGTCGCCGTCACGCCACAGCTCGGTCAGGCCCCGGAAGGCGGGGCCGTATCCGACACCCTGGGCGTCCAGCCGTTCGTAGAACCCGTCCAGGGGGACCGCCTCCGCCTCGGGGACGGGCCAGTCCCGCAGGCTCTCGAATTCCTGGTCGTGGCCGTCCGGGAGGCCCTCGAGCAGGCGTCCGGAGGCGTGGCAGGTCCAGTGCTCCTGGTCCGACTCCGGCCGGGAGTAGACGGCGATGGAGCGCTCGCCCTTCAGGTCGGGCGCGTCCACCGCGACCTGGAGGTGCAGGGCGCTGTCGTCGTCGAGGATCAGCGGTTCGGACAGGGTGAGTTCGCCGACGTGTCCGGCGCCGGTCTCCCGTGCCGCCACCAGGGCGAGTTCCAGCAGACCCGTGCCGGGGGCCAGGACGGTGCCGAACGCGGCGTGGTCCCTCAGCCAGGGGTGCAGCGCCGTCGACAGCCGGCCGGTGAACAGATGCCCCTCTCCCCCGGCCAGTGTCGTGACGGCGCTCAGCCAGGGGTGCCGCGCGGCGACGAGGCCCATCGAGTTCGCGTCGCCGGTCCCCTGTGCGGTGTCGGCCCAGTAGCGCTCGCCCTGGAAGGCGTACGTGGGCAGGGGTACCGCGTCCACCCGCCGGAGCCCGGCCCCGAGGGCGCGGTTCCAGTCGACGTCGAGGCCTTGAACGTGCAGCTGGGCGAGGGTGCGCAGGAGTTCGCCCGGGTCGCCGTGACCGCGCTGGAGGCTCGGCACGACGAGGCCGTCCGCGTCGGCGCAGCCGTCGGTGAGCGGCATGACCAGCACCGGGCTGGGGCTGACCTCGACGAACACGTCGTAGCCGTCGTCCAGCAGTCGGGCCTGGGTGAGGTCGAGGCGCACCGGCTCACGCAGGTTGCGGCACCAGTAGTCCGCGTCGAGTTCGGATCCGTCGAGGGGACCGCCGGTGACCGTCGAGTAGAACGGTATGCCGGTGTTCTGGGGGCGCAGGACGGTGAACTCGGCCCGCAGGCCGGGCAGCAGGGGGTCCATGTGCGCGCTGTGCGAGGCGCAGGCGGCGTTGAGCTTCCCGCACGAGATGTCCTCGTCGTCCAGTTCGATCAGGACGTCCTCGACCGCGTCGGCGTTGCCGGAGATCACCGTCCAGCGGCCGGTGTTGACCGCGGCGATCGACAGGGCCTCCCCGTACGGCGCGATGCGCTCCTGCACCTCGGCGACGGGCAGTTCGACGACGGCCATCTCGCCACCGCCGCCGTCGGACTGGAGCGCGCGGCTGCGCACCGCCACGATGCGGGCCCCCTCGTCGAGGGTCAGTGCACCGGACACGACGGCCGCGGCCACCTCGCCCTGACTGTGGCCGGCGACCGCGGCGGGTTCGAGGCCGAGCGACCGCCAGGCCGCCCCCAGCGCGACGTACATGGCGAAGAGCACAGGCTGGACGACGTCCAGACGCTCCAGGGGCAGGGAGCCGGAGTGTTCACCGCGCAGACGCTCCAGCACGGACCAGCCGGTGTACGGCCGCAGCGCCGCGTCGCAGGCCGTCACGGTCTCCCGGAAGACGTCGCTCTGCTCCAGCAGCGCGCTCCCCATGCCTTCCCAGTCGGTGCCCTGGCCGGGGAAGACGAAGACGACCTTCCCGCGCGGTGCGGCGGTGCCGTGGGTGAGGGCGGGGTGGGGGCGGCCGTCGGCGAGCGCCTCGAGGGCGTCGACCAACTGGTCGAGGGAGTCGGCTGTCACCGCCGCCCGTGAGTCGAAGTGTGTGCGGTGCACCGCTGCCGTGCGCGCCACATCGGCCAGAGTCACGTCGTGGTGAGCGGTCAGCCAGGACGCCCAGCGCCCGGCTTGCTCGCGCAGCGCGGCCTCGTCACGACCCGACACCACCACCGGCACCGGACCCACCGCGTCCTCAGCCGACTCGGAGACTTCGGCGAGTGGCGGCTCCTCCACGATCACATGCGCGTTGGTGCCGCTCAGACCGAAGGAGGACACACCCGCGCGACGCGGACGCGTAGCATCCCGCTCCCACGCCCGCGCCTGCTGCACCAATTGCAGCCCGCTGCCCTCCCACTCGATCAGCGAACTCGGCTCCTCCGCATGCAACGTCGCGGGAAGAACTTCCTGTTGCAAGGCCAGGATCATCTTGATCACACCGGCGACACCCGCAGCCGCCTGCGCATGACCGATGTTCGACTTCGACGACCCCAACCACACCGGCGAGCCCGGATCTCGGCCCGGACCGAACACCTCCGCCAGCGCACCCGCCTCGATCGGATCACCCAACGACGTACCCGTCCCGTGCGCCTCCACCGCATCGATATCACCCGGCACCAACCGCGCTGCCTCCAGCGCATCCCGGATCACTCGCTGCTGCGACGGACCGTTCGGCGCCGTCAACCCCTGACTGCGCCCGTCCTGATTCACCGCCGACCCGCGCACCACCGCCAGCACCCGATCACCATCACGCTCCGCCGCCGACAACCGCTTCAGCACCAGCACACCCACACCCTCCGACCACCCCGCACCATCCGCGGCAGCCGAGAAGGACTTGCACCGGCCATCCGGAGCCATCGCCTTCAACCGCGAGAACTCCACGAACGTCGACGGTGTGGACATCACGGTGACGCCGCCGGCCAGGGCGAGTTCGCACTCGCCCTGCCGCAGCGCCTGGGCAGCGAGGTGCAGGGAGACGAGGGACGAGGAACAAGCCGTGTCGACGGTTAGGGACGGACCCTGCAGGCCGAGGACGTAGGACACCCGGCCGGACAGGATGCTGGAGGCGCGGCCGGTGCCGACATAGCCGTCCAGGGCTTGCAGATCATGAGTGCGGTGATCCCCGTAGTCGGAGTTCATCGCCCCCAGATACACACCCGTCCGGCTGCCACTGAGCGCCTCGGGCCGGATCCCCGCCCGCTCCAGCGCCTCCCACGACGCCTCCAGCACCAACCGCTGCTGCGGATCCATCGACACCGCCTCACGCGGCGAGATACCGAAGAACCCGGCATCGAAATCCTCCACATGACCGTCCGCGAGGAACCCGCCCTCACAGCCGTAACTCTTGCCCTCCACCTCCGGATCCGGATCGAACAAGTCCAGCCCCCGCCAACGCCCCGGGAACCCACCCACCGCATCCCCACCGGACACCAGCAGCTCCCAGAACGCCTCCGGCGTGTCGATACCACCCGGCAGACGGCACGCCATCGACACCACCGCGATCGGCTCGTCCGCGGACCGGTCCTCGTCCCGGACGACGGCCGTGGCCGCCGGGGTCCCAGGGCCGGAGGCCAGGTCCAGCCTGCTCAGCAGCAGGTCGGCGATGGCGGTGGACGTCGGGTGGTCGAAGGCGAGGGTCGACGGCAGGGGGACGCCGGTCTCCGCCGAGAGGCGGCGGCGCAGTTCGACCGCCATGAGGGAGTCGAGGCCGAGGTCCTTGAACACCTGTTCCTTGCCCACCCCTTCGGCGCCGGACAGGCCCAGGACGGTGGCGGCCTCCTTGCGGACCAGGTCGATGAGCGACCCGCGCCGGTCGGCCTCGGACAGCGTCAGCAGGCGGCCGCGCAGGTCCGACCGGTCGGCACCCGCCTGTCCGGCGCGGCGGCGCGGTGCGCGCAGGAGGGCACGCAGCACCGCCGGCACCGCCGCCTCCCCCTCGCTGTCGAGGGTGCGCTGGAGCGAGGTGAGCTCCAGCCTGACGGGCACGAAGTGGGCGTAGGGCTGGGTGAGGGCCGTGTCCAGTGCCGTGAGTGCCTGGGCGGCGGTCAGCGCGCCGACTCCCTGACGGCGCAGCCGGGTGAGTTCGGCCTGGCCCAGTGCGGCGGTCAGGCCGATGCCCGCCTGCTGCCACAGTCCCCAGGACAGGCTGGTGGCGGGCAGGCCGGCGGCGCGGCGGTGTGCGGCGAGCGCGTCGACGTAGGCGTTGGCGGCGGCGTAGGTGGACTGTCCGGCACCGCCGAGGACACCGGCGGCGGACGAGAACAGCACGAACGCGGCCAGGTCCATGTCGCTGGTGAGCTCGTGGAGATGCTCGGCGGCCTGGGCCTTGGGTCCCCAGACCGCGGCGAGCCGCTCCCGGGTCTGGCCGGTCAGCAGGCCGTCGTCGAGGATCGCGGCGAGATGGAGGACGGCCGTCCAGGGCCGGTCGGTGGCGGCCAGCACCTCGGCGAGGCGCTCGCGGTCGGAGACGTCGCACGCGATGACGTGGACGCTCGCCGCGCCCGCCTCCGTCAGCCCGGCGACGAGCTCCGCGGCACCGGGGGTGTCAGGGCCGCGCCGGGAGGTGAGGACCAGGTGGCGTGCGCCGTGCTCGCGCACCAGGTGGGCGGCGACCTGCCGCCCCAGTTCACCTACGCCGCCGGTGATCAGCACGGCGCCCTCCGGGTCCAGGGGCGCCGTCCCGGCCTCCCCGGCGGCGCGGACGAGGCGTGCGACACGGATCTCGCCGTCCCGTACGACCGCCTCGGGCTCCCCGGCGATCAAGGGCGCCCGGGCGGGGTCGACGGAGCCGTCGGTGTCGACCAGGTGCACCGGGCGTTCGGGGTGCTCGGTGCGGGCCGTGCGCAGCAGCCCCCACAGTCCCGCGCCGGCCGGCGACGGTACGCCCGTGCCGTCCCCGGCGTCCACGGCGCCGGAGGTGACCCAGAGCAGGGGCACGCCGTTCAGCCGCGGCTCGGCGAGCAGGCCCTGGAGGAGGTCGAGGGCCAGGGACGTGGTCTCCAGCGCGGTCGGGGCCGGGGCGGTGGCGTCGATCACGACCCGCTCAGGGGCGTCCTCCCCGGCGTCGAGGCGGCCGGTCAGCGCGTCGAGCGCGGCCGGGTCCGCCAGTTCCGTCACCCAGGCGGCGCCCTCGGGCGCGGCCGGCGGGGCGGGCAGCCGGCGGAACTCGAGACGGTGCAGGTGGGCCGTCCCGGGACGGGATGCGCGGACCTGCTCGGCGGTGGCCTCTCGCAGTCGCAGATCCGCCTCGACGACGAGTCGTCCCGATGGGTCGGTCGCACGGACGCGCAAGGTGTCCGCCGCGGTGTCGAGGTCGATCCGGACGCGCAGTTCGGTGCTGCCGACGGCGTGCAACCGCGCCGCGGACCACACGAAGGGCAGCAGGACCTGCTCGTGCGCTCCGCTTCCCCCGTGCAGCGTCACCAGGGCGTGCAGTGCGGCGTCCAGGAGGGCGGGGTGGATGGTGAACGCATCCGGTGCGAGGGCTTCCGGCAGCTGCACGAGGCCGTAGGCGGTGTTCCCGCTGCGCCACAGCTCGGTGAGGCCCTGGAAGGCCGGACCGTAGCCGAGGCCGCGTGCAGCGAACGCCTCGTAGAAGCCGTCGAGCGGGAGCCGCTCGGCGCCGGGGACGGGCCACTGCGCCAGACCGGTGGGCTCGTGGGTGTCAGGCGTGGCGGCGTACGAGAGCGTCCCGGCCGCGTGCTGCCGCCACGGGACGTCCTCGTCGGCGGACTCGGGTCGGCTGTAGACGGCTATGGAGCGCCGGCCGTCGGACGAGGGACCGCCCACGACGACCTGGAGGCCGAGCGCGCTCTCGTCGGGGAGGACGAGAGGCTCCAGCAACGTCAGTTCCTCGACCGTCTGCGCGCCTACGTGGTCGGCGGTCACCAGGGCGAGTTCGAGGAGACCCGTGCCGGGGACCAGGGTCGTGCCGAACGCCGAGTGCTCGGCCAGCCACGGGTGTTCCCGCAGCGACACGCGGCCGGTGAACAGGTAGCCGTCGTCGTCCGCGGTGGCCGTCAGCGCACCGAGCCAGGGGTGCTCCGCGGGCTGCAGTCCCAGGGAACGGGCGTCACCCGTCGTCTCCTCGCTCTGGTGCCAGTAGCGCTGACGCTGGTAGGCGTAGGTCGGCAGCTGCACGACGGTGCCGGTGCCCAGCACCCGGTCCCAGTCGAGGGGGTGCCCCTGGACGTGCAACAGGCTCAGATTGCGCAGCAGTTGTGCCGGGCCGCCCTGTTCGCGGGCCAGGGAACCCACGACGATCCCGCCCTGCTCGCTGCTGCCGTCGGTCAACGGCATGGACAGCACCGGATGCGCGGAGATCTCCACGAACACCGTGTGACCATCGTCCAGCAACCGGCTCAGGGCACGGTCGAAACGCACCGGCTCGCGCAGGTTGCGGCACCAGTACGAGCCGTCCAGCTCCGGCCCCGCGGCAACCTGACCGGTCACCGTCGAATACAGAGCAATCCGCGCCCGGTCGGGGACGAGGTCCGCGAACTCGGCGGCCAGACCCGGCAGAAGCGGGTCCATCTGCGCGTTGTGGGACGCGTAGTCCACATTGATCCTGCGGGCGTACACATCGCGCGCGCCGAGCTCCGCCACGATCCGCGCGATGGCGTACGCCTCACCGGAGATGATCGTCGAACCGGCCGTGTTCACCGCGGCAACCGACAACGCATCGCCGTAGGGGGCGAGGAACTCCTCCACCTGCGCCACCGGACGCTCGATCAGCGCCATACCGCCCTGCCCGGCGCAGGCCAGCACCGCCTTCGAGCGGGCGGCGACGATCTGCGCACCCTGCTCCAGCGACAACGCCCCGCTCACCACCGCGGCGACGACCTCGCCCTGCGAGTGACCCACCACCGCGGCCGGTTCCACACCCAGCGAACGCCACAGCGCCGACAGGGCGACACCCATGGCGAACAGTGCCGGCTGGACCACGTCGACCCGGTCGAACGGCGGGTGATCACCCTCCTCACCGGCCAGCACCTCCCGCACCGACCAACCCGTCAACGGCCGCAGAGCCGCATCACACGCCTCGACCGACTCCCGGAACACCGCACTGGACGCCAGCAGTTCACGGCCCATACCGACCCACTGCGAACCCTGGCCCGGATAGACGAACACGACCTTCCCACGCCGCTCCGCCACTCCCGTCACCAGCGCCTCGTGCGCCTCACCGCCCGCCAGCGCCCGCAATGCACGAACCAACTCCGGCACGTCGGCCGCCACCACACTCGCCCGTGACTCGAAGTGTGTGCGGTGCCGGGCGGCGGTGACGGCGACATCGGCCAGAGTCACGTCGTTATGAGCGGTCAGCCAGGATGCCCAGCGCCCCGCCTGCTCCCGCAGCGCGGCCTCGTCACGACCCGACACCACCACCGGCACCGGCACCGGACCCGCCACTCCCCCGGCCACCGGCTCGGAGACTTCGGCGAGCGGCGGTTCCTCCACGATCACATGGGCATTGGTGCCGCTCAGACCGAACGAGGAGACACCCGCTCGGCGCGGACGCGACACATCCCGCTCCCACGCCCGCGCCTGCTGCACCAGTTGCAGCCCGCTGCCCTCCCACTCGATCAGCGAACTCGGCTCCTCCGCATGCAACGTCGCCGGAAGAACACCCTGCTGCAGCGCCAGGATCATCTTGATCACACCGGCGACACCCGCGGCCGCCTGCGCATGACCGATGTTCGACTTCGACGACCCCAACCACACCGGCGAGCCCGGATCCCGGCCCGGACCGAACACCTCCGCCAGCGCACCCGCCTCGATCGGATCACCCAACGACGTCCCCGTACCGTGCGCCTCCACCGCATCAATGTCCCCCGGCACCAACCGCGCCGCCTCCAGCGCATCCCGGATCACCCGCTGCTGCGACGGACCGTTCGGCGCCGTCAACCCCTGACTACGCCCGTCCTGATTCACCGCCGACCCACGCACCACCGCCAACACCCGATCACCATCACGCTCCGCCGCCGACAACCGCTTCAGCACCAGCACACCCACACCCTCCGACCACCCCGCACCATCCGCGGCAGCCGAGAAGGACTTGCACCGGCCATCCGCGGCCATGCCCTTGAGGCGGGAGAACTCCACGAAGAGGGACGGTGCGCTCATCACCGTGACGCCGCCGGCCAGGGCGAGTTCGCACTCGCCCTGCCGCAGCGCCTGGACGGCGAGATGCAGTGCCACCAAGGACGACGAGCACGCGGTGTCGACCGTGATGGCCGGGCCTTGCAGGCCGAGCGTGTAGGCGACCCGTCCGGAGACGACGCTGGACGCCTTGCCGGTGCTGACGTAGCCGTCCAGGGCGTCCAGGTTGCGGCCGAGGTCGCCGTAGTCGGTGCTCATGGTGCCGAGGTAGACGCCGGTGCGGCTCTCGCTCAGTGTCTCGGGCCGGATCCCGGCGCGCTCCAGCGCCTCCCAGGACGCCTCCAGCACCAGCCGCTGCTGCGGATCCATCGACACCGCCTCTCGCGGCGAGATACCGAAGAAGCCGGCGTCGAAATCCTCCACATGACCGTCCGCGAGGAACCCTCCCTCGCGCGCGTAGCTCTTGCCGACGGCCTCCGGGTCGGGGTCGTACAGGTCGAGTCCACGCCAGCGGTCGGGCAGACCGCCCACTGCGTCACCGCCGGACGCGAGCAGCTCCCAGTACGCCTCGGGGGTGTCGATACCGCCCGGCAGACGGCATGCCATCGACACCACGGCGATCGGGTCGGTGAGCTGGGCCTCCAGATCGGCTGCCCGCTTCTGCAGTGCCCGGATGGCGGGCAGCGCGGCCTTCAGGTCCTGCTGTGTGTTCGACACGTCGAGCCTTTCTGCGCGATCAGCGCGACCCTCGCTGCCCGGCGCGTCACGCCGTCGTGTGCGACGGGGCCGGAAAGCGGCTGTACCCGGGACAGATGTGGTGCTCGACCATCGAATCGGGGCGAGCTAGAGCACGAGTGGACGCACCCTGGACGTCGTCACCGCAGGATCACGGGCAGGGAGACGAGCCCTCGGACCATGCCCAGCCGCCAGCGGACCTCCTCGGCCGGCACGGCACGGCGTATGCCCGGGAAGCGGCGCAGCAGTGAGCCGATGGCGATCTCGCCCTCCATGCGGGCCAGCCGCGCGCCGAGGCAGTAGTGGATGCCGTGTCCGAAGCCGAGGTGTCCGCCGGCGTCACGGGTGAGGTCGAGCCGGTCGGGGTCCGTGAACCGGGCCGGGTCCCGGTTGGCCGCGGCGACGGACAGCAGGACCAGTGCGCCGCGGGGGATGCGGACTCCGCCGAGGGTCACGTCCTCGGTCGCGTAGCGGGCGACGCCGGGGTTGGTGGGGCCGTCGTGGCGCAGCAGTTCGTCGACGGCGGTGCGGAGCAGCTCGGGCCGGTCCCGCAGCGCGGCCAACTGCTCGGGATGGTCGAACAGGGCGTTCATGCCGTTGCCGATGAGCTGGACCGTCGTCTCGTGCCCGGCGAGGAGGAGGGTCAGCGCCATGGCCGCCAGTTCCTCGTCGTCGAGTCGGTCGTCGTCCTCCTCGTGCACCGCGATCAGGTCGCTGAGCAGGTCGTCGCCGGGGGTGTCGTGCTTCAGCGCGATCAGGCGCCGGGTGTAGGCGGTGAGCCAGGCGAAGGCCTGTGCCATGTCGGCCGCGGAGGTGTCGTCCCGGACGACCTGGAAGGCGGCGCCCGTCTTCTCGCGGAGTGCGTCGTGGTCCTCGGGGACGCCGAGCAGTTCGCAGATCACCCGGATGGGCAGGGCGGACGCGTAGGTCCCGATGAGGTCGGCCTCGTCGTCCCCCGCGGCCATGGCGTCGAGGAGTTCGTCGGCGATCTGCTGCACGCGCGGGCGCAGTCCGTCGACACGTGTGGCGCTGAACGCCCGGACGACCAGTTTGCGCAGGCGGGTGTGGTCGGGCGGGTCGAGGTTCACCAGGGAGCGCCGTGTGGCGTCGTTGGCGCTCGTGATGGCGTCCGTGGTGGGCAGGCTCTCGTCGTTGGCCATGTGGTCGTTGGCCGCGCTGCTCAGCCGTGGATCGGCCAGGCCGCTGCGGACGTCCTCGTGCCGGGTGACGAACCACCACTCCACCCCGTCGGGGAGCCGGACGGGGCGGGCGGGCCCTTCCTGCTGGAGGGCTCGCAGGGTGGGGAAAGGGTCGGTGAAGAACGCGGGCTGAATCGCGAAGTCCGTATCCGTCATGGCGGCAGGATGCCCGGCACCCGGTCGAGCGCCGGTCGAGCGGTACTGGCCCTCCGGATCCGCGCCCGCGGGTCAGTCGAGGTCGAGTCCCGACGCCTCCAGGAGCGCGTCGAGTTCGGCGTTGATCTCGTCGACGGACCGCTCCTCCTCGGTCCCGGCCGGGCCGGTCCAGCTCGGCAGGGCCGCCGGGTCGTGTTCGGCCGCCGGGTCGTGATCGGCCGCGGCGCCGGAGGCGGGAGCGGGGGCGGCGGCCTGTGGCAGGTCCATGCGGGTGAGGACCAGGCGGGTGATGTGCTCGGGGGTCGGGTGGTCGAAGGCGAGGGTCGCGGGCAGCGACAGGCCGGTCTCCGCGGAGAGGCGGCGGCGCAGTTCGACCGCCATGAGCGAGTCGAGGCCCAGGTCCTTGAGCACCTGCTGCGGGACGAGTGTCCCGGTGCCGGACAGGCCCAGCACCGTGGCGACCTCGCGCAGCACCAGGTCCGTGACCAGTTCCGTGCGCTGTTCCTCGGGCGTCGCGAGCAACCGCTCGCGCAGACCCTGCGCACCGCCCGGGCCGCCCGGGCCGCTCGGGCCGTCACCGGAGCCGCCGGCCGCGCGGCGCAGCCGGGCCCGTACGAGCGTCCGGAACAGGGCGGGCACCTCGCCTTCCTTGTCGGCTTCCTTCTGCACGGCCCGCAGGTCGAGCAGCACGGGCACGAAGTCGCCGGCCGGGCGGGCGAGCGCCGTGTCGAGCAGGGCCAGGCCCTGGTCGAAGGGCATCGGGGCGATGCCCTGGCGGCGCATCCGGTCCAGCTCGACCGTGCCCAGGTGGGAGGTCATGCCGACGCCGGCCTGGTGCCACAGACCCCAGGCAAGGCTGGTGGCGGGGCGGCCCTGCGCGCGTCGCCGGGCGGCGAACGCGTCGAGGTAGGCGTTGGCGGAGCCGTAGACGCCCTGCCCCGCGGTGCCGAGGGTGCCGGCGGCGGAGGAGAACAGCACGAACGCCGCGAGGTCGAGGTCGCGAGTGAGTTCGTCCAGGTGGTGGACGCCGGTGACCTTGGGGGCCATCACGCGGGAGAGCCGCCGCGCGTCCTGGCCGAGGAGCACACCGTCGTCCAGGACTCCCGCGAGGTGCAGGACCGCGGTCCACGGGCGGTGCTGTGCGGCGTCACCGAGCACGTGCGCCAGATCGTCCCGCCGGGAGACGTCACAGGCCACCACTCGGACGTATCGCGCTCCTTCCTCTTCCAGTTCCCGGACGAGTTCCGTGGCGCCGGGCGCGTCGGGTCCGCGCCGTGAGGTCAGCACCAGGTGCCGTACACCGTGGTGGCGCACCAGGTGCCGGGCGGTCTCGCGGCCCAGCTCGCCGGTGCCGCCGGTGATCAGTACGACGCCGTCGGGGTCGAGGGCCCGTACCGCGGCGGTGTCGTCGCCGGGCGCGGCGCGGACCAGGCGTGCGGCCCGCACCTCGCCGTTCCGGACGGCCAGTTCGGGCTCGCCGGTGACCGCGAGGGCGCGGGCGAGCGCGTCGCGGTCGGCGTCGTCCGGGCCGAGGTCGACCAGGCGCAGCGTGCGCTCGGGGTGCTCGGTGCGCGCGGACCTGACCAGGCCCCACAGGGGCGCGTTGGGCAGTCCGCCGAGCGTGTCGCCGGGCGCGGCGGCCACGCTGCCGCGCGTCACCCACACCAGCTCCGCGTCCGTGAGCCGGTCGTCGGACAGCAGTTCCTGGAGCTGTGCCAGGGCGAACTCGGTGGCGCGGTAGGCGGCTTCGGGCTCGCTGTCGAACGGCGGCCGTCCGGTGGCGTCGACGACGATCCGGGCGGGTGCGTCCTGGTGCGCGGCGAGCCGCGCGGCCAGGGCCTCGCCGTCCGCGAGGGCCGGTACGCCCAGCAGTCGGGCGATCAGGCCCGTGCCCGTCAGCACGGCGTCCGCGACCGGGCCCCGCATCGCGGGGGCCGGGACCGGCCGGAACTCCAGGCGGTGCAGTGCGTCGGTGCCGCCGCGCGCGGAGCGCAGCTGCCCGGCCGTCGCGCGGCGCAGATGGAGCGCACCGATCCGTGCGACGGGCCCGCCGGCCACGTCGCAGGCCCACACCCGGATCCGCCGGCCGCTCGCGGCGCCGTCGGCTCCGTCGGACACGTCGATCCGTACGCGCAGTTCACCGCTGCCCGCCGCGTGCAGCGTGACGTCGCTCCACTCGAACGGCAGGAGCGCGCCGGGGTCCTCCTCGCGGGCGACGCCCTTCATGACGTGCAGGGCGGTGTCGAGCAGCGCCGGGTGGAGCAGGAACCCGGTGGCTGCGTCCGGGTCGGGCAGGCGCACGAGGCCGTAGGCGGTGTCGCCCTTGCGCCACAGCTCGCTCAGGCCGCGGAACTCGGGCCCGTAGTCGATGCCCTGGGCGGCGAACCGGTCGTAGAAGCCGTCGAGTTCGACCCGTTCGGCTCCCGGCACCGGCCACTGCGCCAGTTCACCGAACACCGGGGTGTCCGGCTCGGCGGTGGCCTCGGTCAGTTCGCCGGAGGCGTGCTGCGTCCATGCGGCGGGCGCGGTCTCCGGGCTGCTGTGGACGGCGATCGTCCGGCGGCCCGTGGCGTCGGGCGCGCCGACGGTGATCTGGATCCGGACGGCGTCGTCGATCACCAGCGGTTCTGCCAGGGTCAGCTGGGCGACGCCGGCCGCCCCGGCCTCGTGCGCCGCGGCGGTGGCCAGTTCCAGCAGTCCGGTGCCGGGCACGATGACCGACCCGAAGACCGTGTGGTCCGCGAGCCAGGGCTGCTCGGCGAGCGACAGCCGACCGGTGATCAGGTGGCCCTCGCCGCCGGCGAGCGGTGTCACCGCGCCGATCCACGGGTGTGCGGAGGCGTCGAGGCCGAGCGACCCGGCGTCCCCGTGCGTACCGGGTACGTCGGACCAGTACCGCTCCCCCTGGAAGGCGTAGGTCGGCAGTTGCACGACGGTGCCGGTCCCCAGCACCCGGTCCCAGTCCACGGTGTGCCCCTGAACGTGCAACAGACCAAGATTGCGCAGCAGTTGGGCGGCGCCACCGGATCGCCGGCTGAGGGAGCCGACGACGATGCCGCCGCGCTCGGCGCTGCCGTCGGTGAGCGGCATCGACAGGACGGGGTGGGCGGAGATCTCGACGAAGACGGTGTGGCCGTCGTCGAGGAGTTCGGTGAGGGCGCGGTCGAAGCGGACCGGCTCCCGCAGATTGCGGCACCAGTACGTGCCGTCCAGCTCCGTGCCCGTGACGGCTGCGCCGGTCACGGTCGAGTAGAAGGCGATCTCCGGGGCCTGCGGGGTGAGGTTCCGGAACCGGGCGGCCAGGTCCGGCAGGAGGGGGTCCATCTGCGCGTTGTGGGACGCGTAGTCCACATTGATCCTGCGGGCGTAGACGTCTTCCGCCTGAAGCTCCGACACGATCCGCGCGATGGCGTCCGCCGCACCGGAGATCACCGTCGAACCGGCGGTGTTGACCGCGGCGACGGACAGGGTGTCGCCGTAGGGGGCGAGGAACTCCTCCACCTGCGCCACCGGACGCTCGATCAGCGCCATGCCGCCCTGTCCCGCGCAGGCCAGCACCGCCTTCGAGCGGGCGGCGACGATCTGCGCGCCCTGCTCCAGCGACAGCGCCCCGCTGACCACCGCGGCGACGACCTCGCCCTGCGAGTGACCCACCACCGCGGCCGGTTCCACACCCAGCGAACGCCACAGCGCCGACAGGGCGACACCCATGGCGAACAGTGCCGGCTGGACCACGTCGACCCGGTCGAACGGCGGGTGCTCGCCCTCCTCACCGGCCAGCACCTCCCGCACCGACCAGCCCGTCAACGGCCGCAGCGCCGCATCACAGGCTTCCACCGTCTCCCGGAACACCGCACTGGACGCCAGCAGTTCACGGCCCATGCCGACCCACTGCGAACCCTGGCCCGGATAGACGAAGACCACTTTCCCGTGCCGTTGCGCGGTACCGGTCACCACCGCGTCGTAGGCCTCACCGGCAGCCACCGCTCGCAGCGCCTCGACCAGCTCGGGCATGTCGGCGGCGACCACACCGGCCCGCTGCTCGAAGTGTGTGCGGTGCCGGGCGGCCGTGACGGCGACGTCGGTGAGGGCCGCGTCCGGCCGACCGGTCAGCCAGGACGCCCAGCGCCCCGCCTGCTCCCGCAGCGCGGCCTCGTCGCGTCCGGAGAGCACCACCGGCACCGGACCCGCCACGTCCGCGGACGACTCGGAGACTTCGGCGAGCGGCGGCTCCTCCACGATCACATGCGCGTTGGTGCCGCTGAGACCGAACGACGAGACCCCGGCACGCCGTGGACGCGACGCGTCCCGCTGCCATGGCTCGAGGGTGTCGACGACGCGGACCGGGAGGTCGTCCCAGGCGATGGCCGGGTTGCGCGGGCTGCTGTGGAGCGTCGCGGGCAGCGCGTCGTGGCGGAAGGAGGCGAGGACCTTGCAGACGCCCGCGATGCCGGCCGCCGACTCCAGGTGGCCGATGACGCTCTTGGCCGTGCCGAGACCGAGTTCGCGGCCCGGCTCGCGGCCTTCGCCGTAGACGGCGGCCAGCGCCTGCACCTCGATGGGGTCGCCGAGGGGCGTGCCGGTGCCGTGGCACTCGACGTAGTCGACGTCGGCGGAGGTGAGTCCGGCCGAGGCGAGGGCGGTGCGGATGACCTTCTGCTGGGAGGAGCCGTTGGGGGCGGTGATCCCGCTGCTCGCCCCGTCGTGGTTGACGGCGGTCGCCCGGATCACGCCCAGCACGGTGCGGTTCTGGGCGACGGCGTCGGACAGCCGCATCAGCGCGATCATGCCGACGCCCTCGCCGCGTCCGTAGCCGTCGGCCTCGGCGGAGAACGTCTTGCTGCGGCCGTCAGGTGCGAGGGCGTGGGAGCGGCTGAGCGCCACGAACGCGTCCGGGTCGGCGAGCACCTGGACACCGCCCGCGAGGGCGAGTTCGCAGGTGTCGGAGCGCAGTGCCTCGCAGGCGAGGTGGAGGGCGACGAGGGAGGAGGAGCAGGCGGTGTCGACGGACAGCGCCGGTCCCTGGAGGCCCAGGTGGTAGGAGAGCCGGCCGGCGTTGAAGCTGGGCAGGGTGCCGGTCAGGGTGTAGGTGTCGGCGGTGCCGCCCTGCCGGTGTTTGCCGTACTCGCCGACGCCCGCGCCGACGAAGACGCCGGTGGTGCCGTCGCGCAGGTCGCGCGGGCGGATGCCGGCGTTCTCCAGGCAGTTCCAGGCGCTCTCCAGCAGCAGCCGGTGCTGCGGGTCCATCGGTTCGGCCTCGCGGGGGCTGATGCCGAAGAAGGCGGCGTCGAAGTGGGCCACGTCGCCGAGGAAGGAGCCGTGGCGGGTGTAGGTGCGACCGTCCGCGTCGGGGTCGGGGTCGTAGTGGGCGTCGACGTCGAAGCGGTCGGCGGGCACGGTGGTGACCGTGTCGCGGCCCTCCGCGAGGACCTGCCAGAGGCTGTCGAGGTCGTGGGCGTCGCCGGGCATGCGCAGGCCGACGCCGACGATCGCTACGGGTTCGTCGGCCGGGCGGCGGGCGCGGGCGGGCGCGGCCGGGGCGGCCTGCGGGGCGGGGGTGAGCTCGGAGAGCAGCCAGCGGGTGGCGGCGGCCAGGTCGGGGTGGTCGAAGGCGAGGGTCCTCGGGGTGGGCACGCCGGTGTGCTGCTGGACGCGGACACTGAAGTCGACGGACATCATCGAGTCGAACCCGAGATCCTTGAAGCCGCGTTCGGGATCGAGGCTCGCGGGGTCCAGCACGCCGAGGACGGCGGCGGCCTCGACGGCCAGCAGGCGTCGCACGTGGTCGGCGCGCGCCTCCTCGGGCAGGTCGAGGAGGGCCGTCCGCAGGGTCGTGCCGGTGGCGGCGGGTGCGGCGTCCGCCAGCGCGCGGGCGGCCTCGGGGACGGTGCGCAGGAAGGGGCGGTCGCGGCCCTGGCCGTAGGCGGTGGCGGCGCGGGCCCAGTCGATGCCGGCGACGAGGACGGCGGGGCCCCGGTCGAGTACGGCGTCCAGGGCGTCCAGCGCGTGCGCGGCGGGCATGGGTTCGAGGCCGATGCGGCGCAGCTGGGTCTCGGCGGCGCCGTGGGTCATGCCGCCGTCGGCCCAAGGGCCCCAGGCGACGGAGACGGCGCGCAGGCCGGCCGCGCGGCGGCGGGCGGCGAGCGCGTCGAGGGCGGCGTTGGCGGCGGCGTAGTTGGCCTGGCCGACGTTGCCGAGGACGCCGACGACGGACGAGTACAGCACGAAGGCGTCGAGGTCGAGGTCGCGGGTGAGTTCGTCCAGGTGGAGTGCCGCGGTGAGCTTGGGTGCGGCGGCCGCGGCGAGGGACTCGGCGTCCTGGTTGTCCAGCAGCCGGTCGTCGAGCAGGCCCGCGGTGTGGAAGACGGCGCGCAGCGGGGTGTCGTCCGCCTTGAGCGTGTCGACGAGGGCGGCGAGCTGCTGCCGGTCGGTGACGTCGCAGGTGGCGAGGGTGACGCGGGCGCCGAGGGCTTCGAGGCCGGCGGTGAGTTCGGCGGCGTCGTCGGCGGCGGGGCCGCGCCGGGAGGCGAGGACGAGGTGTTCGGCGCCCCGTTCGGCGAGGCGGTGGGCGAGGTGGGCGGCGAGGGCTCCGCTGCCGCCGGTGACGAGGACGGTGCCGCGCGGGGTGAAGGGGCGGGCCTGCGTGCCGGGGTCGGCGCGGCGGAGCCTGCGCGCCAGGCGCCCGGAGGGGCGCAGGGCGACGTGTTCCTCGGCGGTGGGTGTGCCGTGCGCGGCGAGGGTCGCGAGCAGCTGGCGCAGCTCGCTGTCTCCGGGGCCGGCGGGCAGGTCGATCAGTCCGCCCCAGCGGGCGGCGTGTTCGAGGGCGACGACATGGCCGAGGCCCCAGATCCGGGCCTGGGCGGGGTCGGGTGCCAGGTCGGTGGCGTGCGCGGCGACGGCTGCCTCGGTGAGGAACCACAGCGGGGCCCGTACGGCGGTGTCCGCCAGGGCCTGCACGAGGGTGAGGCCGTGCACGGCGGCGTCGGTTCCGTCCGTGTCCGGGCCGGCGACGGCGAGGACGCCGCCGAGGGTGTCCTCGCCGAGGGCCGCGGTCAGGGCGGCGATCAGCGCGGCGCAGGCGGGCCGGTCGGTGCCGGTGGTCAGGACGTGGGGGTGGGCTCCGGCGGCCGCGAGGGTAGCGGCGAGGTGTTCGGCGCGGGCGGAGGCGGTCGCGGAGGCGGCGATCAGCCAGTGTCCGTGCAGGGTGGGCGTGGTGCGCGCGACGGCGGAGGGCTCCCACCTCTCATCGTAGATCCAGTCGGCGATGCGGCCCGCGCGGGTCTGCTGTGCGCGCCAGGCGGCGAGGTGGGGCAGGACGGCGGCGATCGCGTCGGCGTCGGCCGCACCGAGGAGTTCGGACAGTCTGCCGGCCTCGCCGCTGCCGACGGCGTCCCAGAAGGCGTCCTCGGCGCGGGAGTGCTGCCGGGTGCCGGAGCGCGCGTCGCGGGTGTTCTCGAGCCAGTGGTGCTCGCGCTGGAAGGCGTAGGTGGGCAGGGCCGCGGGCCGGCCGCCGGCCAGGACGCGGTCGAAGGCGAGGTCCTCGCCCGCGACGTGCAGGGCGGCGAGGGCGTGGATCAGGGCGCGGACCTCGTCGGTGGGTTCGGTGCCGCGCGGGGAGCGCTGGGAGGCGACGAACACCGCTTCCCTCTCGACGCATCCGGCGCCCATCGCGGACAGCACGGCCGCCGGGCCGCACTCCAGGTAGCGCGCCGTGCCGGAGGCTTCCAGCGTGCGCACGGCGTTCAGGAACCGCACCGGTTCGCGGACCTGGCGCACCCAGTAGGCCGGGTCGGCCAGTTCCGCGGCCGTCGCCCGGTCGCCGGTCACCGTCGACACCAGTGGGATCGCGGGCTCGCGGAACGTGCAGGAGGCGGCGACCTGCTCGTAGGCGGCGAGCATCGGGTCCATGTGCGGGGAGTGGAAGGCGTGCGAGACGACCAGCTCTCGTGTGCGGCGTCCGGCGGCGGCGAAATGCGCGACCACCGTCCGCACGGCCGCGCGGTCGCCGCTGACGACGGTCTGCGTGGGGGTGTTGAGTCCGGCGACCGAGACGCGGCCCCCGGCCGCGGCCAGTACCTCGGCCACCTCCTGTTCCGGTGCCTCCACGGACGCCATCGCGCCGCCCGCCTCGCACGCCTGCATCAGCCGGCCGCGCGCCGACACCAGTCGCGCCGCGTCGGCCAGGTCCAGTACCCCGGCCACGTGCGCGGCCGCCAGCTCGCCCACCGAGTGCCCGGCCACCGCGGCGGGCGCGATCCCCCACGCCTGCCACAGCCGGAACAGGGCCACCTCCACCGCGAACAGCCCCGGCTGGGCGAACTCCGTCTGGTGCACCAGCTCGGCGTCCGCGCTGTCGGCGGCCGCGAACAGCACGGCCGTCAACGGCACCCGCAGATGGGGGTCGAGCGCGGCGGCCACCTCGTCGAACGCCTGCCGGAACTCCGGGAAGGCCGCGTACAGGGCACGGCCCATGCCGAGACGCTGACTGCCCTGGCCGGTGAACAGCACGGCCAGGCGGCCGCCGACCGCGGCACCCTCGACAACGTCCGGGTGGGCCCGGTCGCCGGCCAGTGCGCGCAGCGCCTCGACGGCCCCGGCGGCGGATCCGGCGGTGATGCCGGCCCGGTGCTCGAAGTGGGTGCGGTGGTGGGCGGCGGTGTAGGCGGCGTCGAGGAGTTCGCCCTCGGTGGCGCCCTCGAGGTGGTCGGCGAGCAGGGCGGCGTTCGCGGCGCGGGCCTGTGCGGTCTTGCCGGACACCGTCAGGAGGAGGGGTGAGCGGCGGGCGGTGCGCTCCTGGCGGCCGTGCACGGCGTCCCAGTCGATGTCGTGTCCGTCGCACCACAGGCGTGCGGCGAGTGCCTCGAGGCCGCGGCGGGCGCCGCGGTCGCGGCGGCCGGTGGCGTGGGCCGACGAGCGGGTGTCGCCGAGGTCGGCGAAGGTCCGCTGGACGGATCGGCGGGCGACGGGGTGCGGGGCGATCTCGACGACGCGCAGTCCGCGGGTGGCGGCGGGACGGGCGAGGGTGAGCGCGGTCACCGACTCGGCCAGCAGCATCGGTTCGCACATGTTGCGGGCCCAGTAGGCGGCGTCCAGGGCGGTGCCGTCGACGTGGTCGGCGAACACGGTGGAGAAGAAGGGGACGGAGGTGGTGCGGGCGCGTACCGTGCCGAGGCGGCGCACGAGTTCGGGGGCGAGGTCGCGCAGGCTGTCGCTGTGGGAGGCGTAGTCGATGTCGACGCGCAGGGTGCGGGTGCCGCGCTCCGCGAGATCGCGTTCGAGTGCGGCGACGGCGTCCAGGGATCCGGACAGGCAGACCTGCCCGGGGGCGAGGTGGCCGGCGACACTGATGCCGCGGGTGGGGTCGGCCGCGAGTTCGGCGGCCTCGTCGACGCCGAGGTCGCAGACGGTGAGGGCGCCGAGGCCGCAGGCGCGTTCGGCGATCAGCGCGGACCAGGTGGTGATGAGGCGGGCGCCCTCGTCCAGGTCGAGGGCGCCGGCGACGACGGCCGCGGCGACCTCGCCGACGCTCTGCCCGAGCACGGTGTCGGGTTCCAGGCCCCAGGCGGTCAGGGTGCGGGCCAGGGCGATCTGCACGGAGAACAGCACGGGCTGGACGACGTCGGTGCGGTGCAGCCGGGAACGGGTGCGGCCGGCGAGGAGTTCCTCGGTGACGGACCAGCCGGCGTACCGGCGCACGGCGGTGTCGCAGGCGTCCAGGGCGGCGCGGAAGGCGGGTTCGGTGAGGAGGTCGCGGCCCATGCCGAGCCACTGCGAGCCGTGGCCGGAGAAGAGGAAGGCGAGCGGGGGGCGTTCGCCGGTGCGGACGGGGCCCGCGAGGAGTTCCGCGGTGGTGCCGGACACGGCGGCGACGGCCCGGTGCTCGCCCGGCTCGGGTGCGGGGGTTCCGCCGGACGCGGCGGTGCCGCCCGTGGGGACGGTGATGCCGGTGAGGGCGGTGACGCTGTCGTGGAGGGCCTGTTCGCTGCCGGCGCTGAGGGGCCGCAGGGTGCGGCGCCGGTCGGGGGCCTCCTCCAGGGCGATGTGGGCGTTGGTGCCGCCGAAGCCGAAGCCGCTGACGCCGGCGTAGCGGCGGGGGGCGGCGGGCCAGGGCTGGTGCTCGGCGACCACGCTCAGGCGGTTGCGTGCGAAGTCGATGTGCGGGTTCGGTTCGTCGAAGTGGAGGCTTGCGGGGAGTTCGCCGTGGTGGAGGGCGAGGGCGGTCTTGAGCAGGCCGACGACTCCGGCGGCGGGCTCCAGGTGCCCGAAGTTGGTCTTGGCGGAGCCCAGGCGCAGGTCCTCGGTGCGGCCTTCGGCGAACACGGTGCCGAGCGCCTCCGCCTCGACGGGATCGCCGAGGAGGGTGCCGGTGCCGTGCGCCTCGACGTAGGAGACGTCGCGGGGGTGCACTCCGGCGTCCTGCCAGGCGGCGCGTACGACGTCGGCCTGGGCCTGCGGGTTGGGGGCGGTCAGGCCGTTGGAGGCGCCGTCGTTGTTGACGGCGGTGCCGCGGACGACGGCGTAGACGCGGTCGCCGGCGGCGAGGGCGTCGGACAGGCGGCGCAGGACGACGACGCCGGCTCCCTCGCCGCGCACGTATCCGGCGGCGCCCGCGTCGAAGGCGCGGCACTGGCCGTCGGGGTTCATGCCGCCGAACTTGGTCATGGCGACGGTGGTGTGCGGGTGCAGCATCACGTTGACGCCGCCGGCGAGGGCGAGGTCGCTCTCGCCGCGGCGCAGGCTCTGCACGGCGAGGTGGGTGGCGGTGAGGGAGGAGCTGCACGCGGTGGCGACCGCCATCACCGGGCCCTGGAGGCCGAGGGTGTAGGCGATGCGGGCGGGGATGACGGAGTTGTCCCAGCCGACGGCGGAGTGGGTGCCGATGGCGTCGGGGTCGGCGCCGGTGGCCAGGTGGTACTCCTGCGCCATCGCGCCGAGGAACACACCGGTGCGGCTGCCGGACAGGGAGCCGGGCACGATCCGGGCGTCCTCCAGGGCGGCCCAGGCGACCTCGAGCGCCATGCGCTGCTGGGGGTCCATGTGCCGGGCCTCGGCCGGGGAGATGCGGAACAGTTCGGCGTCGAAGCGGGAGATGTCGTCGAGGAAGCCGCCCCAGCGGGTGTTCATCCTGCCGGGCGCGCGGGGGTCGGGGTCCAGCCACTCCTGGATGTTCCAGCGGTCGGCGGGCACCTCGCGGACCGCGTCCAGGCCGTCGGTGAGGGCCTGCCAGAGCTGTTCGGGGGTGTCGACGCCGCCGGGCAGCCGGCAGCCGAGGCCGACGACGGCGATCGGTTCGCCGTCGTCGGTTCGGACCGGGGCCCCGGGGGCGGCGGGGAGGGGGGCGGTGCCGGCCAGATGGGCGGCGAGGGCGGCAATGGTCGGGTACTGCCACACCACCCCGCCGGGTACGGGCCGGCCCAGGTGCTGTGCGAGGGCGGCGACGAGGGACACGATCCGCATGGAGTCCAGCCCGAGGTCGCGCAGGGGCCGGCCGGTGTCGACGGACTCGGGCGTGACGTCCAGCAGGGCCGCGACCGATGTCCGCAGGAAGGCGGTGACGTCCTCGGCGGAGGTCGTGTCCCGGCCGGCGCCGCTGTTCACCTGGGCATAGCTCATCTGCTCATCCTCGAAGCTCGTGGGAAGCGAACGACCGTTGCCCGAGGCGGGCTTGGGGGGGCGCGGGTGCCGCACGGCGCCTGTCCCAGCCTCGGCAGGACTTCTCGAGCCCGGGTCGAGACGGGATCCATCCGTGCGGGCCCGGCAGCGGAGCGGCGCGGTTCCTCTCGCGGCGGTCCGCGGCGGGGCCGGTGTCGGGCGCGGGCGCACCCCTCGGTGGAGCTGTCCCGGGGGGTGCGCCCGTGCGTGGTGTCAGCCGGCCGGGGCGGGGTTCACCGCCGTCCCCGGGGCTCCCGGCCGGCGGGAGCGGGGGCGGTGCCCGGTGTGGTGCCGCCCTGCTCGGGGCTCAGCGGGCCGGTGCCGCCGTACGCCTTGCGCTGCTGCGGCGTCAGGGTGCGGGAGCCGGCGATGGCCGAGTAGACGCTCACGGACGGCGTGGGGATGCGCTCCATGGTCGTGCGGTCGACCTCGTAGAGGCCGAAGCGGGCCGTGTAGCCCGAGAGCCACTCGAAGTTGTCGAGCAGGCTCCAGTGGTAGTAGCCGCGCACGTCGGCCCCGGCGGCGCGGGCCGCGGCGATCTGTTCCAGTGTGCGCACGATGTGCTCGGTGCGGCGCACGGGGTTCTCGGTGGCGATACCGGACTCGCTCACCAGCAGCGGGATGCCGGGGTAGCGCTTGGAGTACTCCTTCAGCACGCCCGTCATGCCCTGCAACGAGCCTTCGTAGCCCATGGCGGGCACGAAGTACGACGGGTCGCGGTAGGGGAGGCACGGCGCGGTGGTGCACAGGTCGACGCCGATCACCGGGTACGTCTGGCCGGTGCCGGTGCCGCCCTCGGCGGAGACGCCGATACGGGCGTAGAGCTGCGGGCCCAGCCAGTCGAGGGTGCCCTTCCACTCGGGGTGGCGTTCGTCGGGCCTGCCGTCCAGGTCGCTGTCGAACGTGCCGTCCCGCAAGGCGTCGACGAACCCGAAGTCGAGGTACTGGCGGTAGCGGTCGCGGGCCTCGATGTCGCGGGGGTCGTCGCTCGTTCTGCCGTCGCGTATGGGCACGTACTCCTGGGCGCCCACGGTCAGGCCCACGCTGGAGGCGGTGCCGTCGCGGTCGGCGTCGACCCGGTCGTACTTCTTGACGGCCCGGTACATCGCCACGTGCGCCTGGAGGTAGCCGCGCTGGGCCGCGGTGAAGCGGGGCAGGCCGGCCGGGTTCAGGTTGGCCTTGCCGGGCGGGCCGGCGCCGAACGCGTGGGCGAAGGTCATGTAGACCATCGGTTCGTTGACCGTCACCCACTCGTCGACGCGGTCGCCGAAGCGCCGGGCGAGCAGTGCGGCGAACTCGGCCATCTCGGAGACGACGAGCCTGCCGCCCTGCGGGTGGTCCAGCCCGCACAGGTTGGTGTCGCTCGGGCCGTGCGCACAGGCCACGTCGCGCGGGTCGTCGACCCACACCGGGTTGGCGAAGTGGTGCAGCGTGACCATGGGGCGGATGCCCTTGGCCGCGAGTGCGTCGAGCTGCTTGGCGTAGTGGTCGAGGGCCGCTTCGTCGATCTTGTCCCGTTCGGGTTCGACCCGGGACCACTCGATGCTGAAGCGGTAGGAGTCGACGTTCAGGTCGTCGACCAGGTTCACGTCCTGGACGGCCCTCGTGTAGCCGCCGACGCCCTCGCCCACGAACGGGCTCTTGCCCAGGCCCTCGGGGGCCGGCCTGGTCCACAGGTACCAGTCGTTGTTCGTGTTGCGGTCCTCGATCTGCGTGGCCGAGCTCGACACCCCGAAGCGGAAGCTTCCCTTGCCCGAGGGCTGCGAGAGGGAACCGATGCCCGGGAAGGCGATGCGCCCGCGGCCCGCGGCGCCGTCCTCCGGTGCGGGCGAGCCCTGCGCTCCCACGGGTGTGAGGGCGACGGCCAGCGCGGCAGCCGCCGCCACGGTCATGCCTGTCAGTCGTTTCACGGTGTCTTCCTCGTTGCGGAGACGGTTGTCGTCGGGGCCTGCCGCCGGTTCCTCCCGGCCCGACCGGGCGCATGCGACAGCGGCCGTGTCGCCCTCGCGGGCTGACACGGCCGCCGGTGATGACGCACCCTTGTCGGGTCGGCGGCGGGCTCAGCACGCGCGTTGCTGTCCCGTCACTCTCCCCGGGTCCGCTCGAGGTCCGCTGGAGCTCAGGCGGTGCGGCGGGCCAGGTACTCCTCCACGGCGTCCGCGGCGAGGGCCGGGCCGTCGACCTCGCGCATGCGCCGGCCCATGTCCTTGGTGCGCGCGGCGACGGCCTGGTCCGCGGCGACCTCCTCGACGCTCTTGCGCAGCGACTCGGCCGTGAAGTCCTCACGCGGCAGGAGCCGGCCGAAGCCGAGCTCGTCGACCCGCATGCCGTTGGCGCGCTGTTCGCTCATCTGCGGGATGACGATCATCGGCACGCCGTTGTAGAGGGACTCCATGACGCTGTTCATGCCGCCGTGGGTGACGAACAGCGAGGCGCGCTGCAGCACGTCGAGCTGCGGGAAGCTGCGGCGCACGTCGAAGTTGCCGGGCAGGGTGCCGAGTTCGGCCGGGTCGACGGTGTCGCCCACCGACAGCAGCACCTGCCAGTCGCTGCCGCCGAGCGCCTCCAGGCTGGTGTGGAAGAACTCCGGCCAGCCCGTGGCGGCGGTGCCGAGGGACAGGTAGAGGACCGGGCGGTCCTCGGACGCCGGCCGCCACGTCCCCTGGAACGCCGACCGGTCGCCCAGACAGGGGCCCGCGAAGACGAAGCGCTCGTCGAAGGTGTCCCCGTCGTAGTGGAACTCCCTCGGCAGGAAGATGATGCCGAGGCCGGCCGGCTCCATGAGGAACTCCATGGCCGTCTTCCCGGGGAACCCGAGCTCCGGCAGCATCCCCTCCAGCTTGGCGATCATCTCCATGACCTTGGGGTCGGTCATCTCGGCCATGGGGAACTTGGCCTGGATGGAGAAGTGCTCGTTGAACCCGTACGACGGGAACAGCCGCACCAGCGGGATGTCGTGCTGTGCGGCGTAGAAGCGGGCCCCCCACGCCATGAAGTCGTGGAGGATCACGTCGGGGCGGTTCTCGCCGTAGAAGCCCTCGACCTGGGCGGCCAGGGAGGTCGCCTCCTCCAGCGTGCGCAGTCCCTCGCCCGAGATCGCCTCGGGGGTGAACGGGTTGGTGTAGTACTCGCCGAAGACCGAGGTGTAACGGACCGGTTCCGCACCCGCCGCCTCGATGGCCGGGGCGAACCGGTCCGTGGTCGTGCACGAGACCCGGTGGCCGCGCCGTACGAGTTCCGCCACGACCCCCAATGTCGGGTTCAGATGCCCGAATGCAGGGAAATTGAAGAATGCAATGTGGGAGGTCAAGAAAACACCTTCTTCGGGGTCGCAGAGATTGCGCTCACGGCGATCCGGCACTGTACCAGCGGCGCGGTGCCGGCGCCCCGCGTTCCTGAGCGCGACGGTTCAGAACGGGACCGTCATCCCCAGGGCTCCACGCAGACTTCCCAGTTGACCGCCGTGGTAGGCGTCGTGCATCTGCACCAGCGACAGCGCGGACCCGAGCTTGGCGAGACGGGTCTTCCAGTAATCGTCAAGCGGGGCTTGAATCTCGACGGGGGTCTCGCGGTGCAGGTCCTCGACGCTCAGGGTGCCGACGAGTTCACGCAGTCGCCGGTGGATCTGCTTGTACAGTCCGAGCATCTCCGCCAGTGACGGGGCGTTCTCCCAGTCGACCTGGTCGCAATCGCCTGCCCACTTCTCGTAGAATTCCAGGGAAAGAAATATTCCGCCTTCCTGATAGAGACCCGACACGTAGTCCTTGGAACACATCAGGTGGCCGAGGAACCACAGGGCGGGCATGTGGCCGGGCGGCGCCGTGCGGGCGCTCTCCTCGTCGAACCCGTCGATGAGTTGCAGGATCATCTCGTAGGCCAGGTCGAATTCCTGCAGCAGGTGGGCGCCGAGGGCGTCCGTGCCGGGCTCCGCGGGGGCGATCGTCATGTCCTCTTCCTCTTCCTCTGTTCGGCGAGCCTGGCCCGTACCTCGTCGAAGGTGGGCAGGACGGGCGAGTCGGTCACCCATCGCGTGCCCTCCCAGGCGTAGGCCAGGTTCTTCGTCTTGCGCACCGCGTTCATGTGGCCCTCGGACGTCAGGAACGCCTGCAGCGACTCCTCGTCCGTCCACACCGCGAGCGCACGCGAACTCATCCAGCACTTCTCGGAGATGGCGAACGTCGCGGCGAGCAGGCCCTCGCAGCGCCACAGTTCCTCCAGGAGCACCCGGTTGAGGTCGGTCGCCACCTCGATCGCGCCGGGCTTGGGCCAGCCTCCGGACGTGGCCACCACGTAGGTGGGCGGCAGGGGCTCCTTCAGGGCGCCCGTGGCGGGGTCGATGGCCGGGCCGGTCCAGGGGACGACGATCTCCAGGTCCGCCTCGTCGCAGGCGGCGAACTCCTCGACGGTGGCCGGCACGGGGCGGGCCGCCGGGCCGACGCCGGTCTCCACGGTCATCTCAGGCCGCCTTCCGGCGCACCGGAAGCTGCACGAACTCGGAGATGAGCAGGCGCAGCACGAGCATCTTCGACTCGCCGTGCAGCTCCAGCGTCGGCAGGACCGGCAGCAGGGCCCGGAACATGGCGCGCAGCTCGGTCTTGGCCAGGGCGGAGCCGATGCAGCGGTGCTCGCCGTTGCCGCCGAAGGCGATGTGACGGTTGGGCTTGCGGGTGATGTCGAAGCGGTAGGGGTCGGGGAAGACCTCGGGGTCGCGGTTGGCGGCCGGGAAGAACATCGCCACCGTCTCGCCCTTGCGGATGCGCTGTCCGCGGATCTCGGTGTCCTGCCGGGCGGTGCGGGCCATGACCACGGCGACCGACGTCCACCGCAGGATCTCCTCCACGGCCCCGTCGAGCAGGGAGGGGTCGTCGATCAGGAGTTGCAGCTGGTCGGGGTTCTCCAGCAGGGCCTTCAGGCCGCCGGTGATGGCGTTGCGGGTGGTGCCGTTGCCGGCCTGCACCAGGTTGAAGAGCTGGTACGACATGTCGTGGAACTGGAGCGGGTTGCCCCCGACGTCGGCGCGGGCGAGCCGGCTGAGCACGTCCGTGCCGTTGGCGCCGCCCTCCTCCATGCGCTTCCTGGCGAGCGCGGACATGTATTGGTCGAGCTCCACCATGGCGCGCATGAAGCGGGCCATGGCCTCCTCGCCCTCCTCCTGCTTGTAGCCCTTGTGGAAGGCCGCCGCGGTGTCCTGGTGGACGCGGAAGAGGTGGTCCCAGTCCTCGTTCGGCACCCCGAGGAGTTCGAAGATGGCGGCGAGCGGCAGCCGGCCGGCGAGGTCGTGGGCGACGTCGGCGGTGCCCTCCTCGTCCAGCTTCTTCAGGAAGTCGGCGACGTAGGAGGTGGACAGCTCGAAGAAGCGCTCCTCCATCGCCGCGGTCGCCTTCGGCGTGAAGCACGGGTACATCGCCTGCCGGACCTGCCGGTGCAGCGGCGCGTCCATGAAGCCCAGGCCGGCGGGGTAGTCGGCGACGTGGCCGTAGACCTGGCCGCGGCGCTCCCGCTCCATCTCCCACGGGTCGATCTCGTCCGGGGTCTCGACGGCGGTGCGCTCGCGGCAGGAGAACAGCTCCGGGTTGCGCGCGACCCAGGAGATGTCCTCGTGCCGGGTCAGCGCCCAGAACGGCTCGTAACCGGGGCGGTGGTACCAGTGGACGGGGGACTCCTGCCGGAGCCGGTCCCACTCCTGCCACGGGTAGCCCTGGTCGTCGTACAGCTGCTCACTGGTGATGTCGATCTCTGCGAGCGATTGCATGGGCCGTTACCTCTTTCCGTTCGGGGTGTTCTGGAGCAGGAACTCGACGATCGACGCCACCGTCGCGTCACGCCGGTCGGGCGCGTCGAAGCCCGGAGCGAGCACGGTGGCCCGCGGCGCCTCGGTGGCGAGCCGCTCGGCCAGGGCGCGGGGCCGGCGCACGCCGGCACCCGGCAGCACCAGCAGCGGGGCGGGGAGGGTGCCGATCCACTGGTCCGGCACGGAGAAGTGGGCCCGGTCGTCGGGGAACATCGCGTCCCGGAAGCGCACCAGCAGGGTGATGTACTTCTCGCGCCGGAAGGTGAGCATCTCCTTGCGGAACTCCTCGTCGTCGTGCAGCCGCGCCGCGAACGGGCCGGCCTCGAGGTTGCGGGCGAAGACACCGTCGCGGGCCGCGGCCTCGAAGACCGCGCCGAGGCCCTCGGTCTCCGGGTCGTCGAACCCGGCGGCCCGCACCAGCCTCATCGTCGCGTCGAAGAGCCCGAAGAAGTCGCCCAGCGAGGTGTCCGCGTCCCGGCCGGCCGGCTCCTGCGCCACGATCGACCGCACCCGCTCCGGTGCGTCGTGCGTCAGCCGCCAGGCGTGCACACAGCCGAACTCGGCGGCCACGACGTGGGCCTGCTCGGCTCCGACGGCGTCGAGCACGGCCAGCTGGTCGCCCGCGGTCTGTTCGTAGGAGAACGGAACGGCCGGGGCGGTGCTGCGGCCGGCATGGCGCTGGTCCATCGCGATCACCGTGAAGTGCTGCGACAGTTCACGCACCGGGTCGTAGAAGTTGTCGTTCCAGGTGTCTATTCCGCTGCTCACATGGCCGGGGGCCAGCAGCAGCACGGGGAAGCCGTCCCCGTGCACCTCGTAGTGGATCCGTGCGCCGTCCTGGCGGATGACCTCAGGCATGTGCTTCTCCCCTGTCCTTCCGGATCGCCGCCAGGAGTTCTGCGGCCATCGCTTCGGAGTTCTCGATCGGTGCTGCGTGACTTCCGTCGATGACGCGGAGCACGAACGCGCCGCGTGTCAGGTGGTGCCAGCCCCGCATGGTCCCGTCGGGAAGGACCGGGTCGTCCTTCGCCGCGACGGCGATCACGGGGACGTCGAGCGGGGGACGGTCGTCGACGAGGCCGTCCCGGTGGTTGGTCGACAGAACCGCGTCGTGGACCAGGGCGGTGCGGTACGAGGCGAGCAGCTCGGGGCTCTTCAGCACCTCGTCCGGCAGGATGCCCCGGAAGACGTCCGCCAGGTCCGCCACGGACGCCTGGTCGAGCGAGGCGGCCAGTTCCTCCATGCGGCGCATCGCCGGCGGCACTTCGGCGAACGGCGGCAGCGCGCACGCCGGTACGAAGGTCAGCGGCGGGGCGTCCGGCAGGGAGGACAGGAACCGGGTCAGTTCCCAGGCCATCCAGGAGCCTTGGCTGTGCCCGTAGACCACGGTGGCCACCTGCGGGCGGTCCACCAGTTCCGCGGCCGTCGCGGCGACCACGTCGCGCATCACCGTCGCGGGGGCCTCGTCCGAGCGGGCCTCCCGGCCCGGCATCTGCACGGCCAGCAGTTCCACGTCGTCGGGAAGGTGCCGGATGAGCGGCACGTGTCCTGCGGTGGTGCCGCCGCCGCCGGCGATGCAGACGATCCGGGCCCGGGGCTCGGCCGACGGCTTCAGGGTCCGCAGCCAGCGGGACGCGCCGCCGGTGGCCGTTCCCGCCGTGGCACCGTCCAGTTCCCGCAGGAGGTGACGGGCCACGCCCAGGCAGCCCTCGTCGCCGAGGACGGTCTGCACGGGCACGGTGACTCCGGTCAGCTGGGCGATCCGGCCGCGCAGGCCGAGTGCCGCCAGGGAGTCCATGCCGAGCTGGAACAGCGGCCGGCCGGAGGTGAGGGAGCCGCCCGGCAGGCCCAGGATGTCCGCCGCCTCGCCCACGACCAGGTCGAGGGCGGCGGGCAGCCGCTCGTGCTCGCTCAGCGCGGCCAGCCGGTCCGGCAGGCCGTGCTGCCCGCCGGAAGCGGGAGCGGGTGTGCGCTCGGCCGCGGGCCCCTGCCGCGGCCCCTGCTTGCGCAGCCACTGCTCCAGCAGCGGGACGATCCGCGCGACGCTGTCCTCGAGGTGCTCGGGCGCGTCCAGCAGTTTCGCGACCTCGGCGGCGCCACCGGCGTTCACCGCGTCCCACAGCGCCTGGCCCGCACGGGCCTGCGCGGTCCGCGCCCGCGGCGCCTGCCGCCAGTGCCGGTGGCGCTGGAAGGCGTACGTGGGCAGCGGCACCGGGGAGGGGGCGCCCTCCGGCGTGCCGAGGAGCCCGAGGGCACCGAGGACCCGGTCCCAGTCCAGCTCGTGGCCCTGCACGTGCAGCTCGCCCAGTCCGCGCAGCATCTGGCTCATGCCGCCGCGCTCGCGGGCCAGCGATCCGGTGACGATGCCACCGCGCTCGGCGCACCCGTCGGCGAGCGGCAGGGACAGCAGCGGATGCGGGGAGATCTCCACGAAGACCGTGTGGCCGTCGTCCAGCAGCCGGTTCAGCGCCCGGTCGAAGCGGACCGGCTCGCGCAGGTTCCGGCACCAGTAGGCGCCGTCCAGCTCGGGGCCGGTCACGACCTCCCCGGTCACCGTCGAGTAGAGGGCGGTGCCGGCCCGGCGCGGGGTCAGGTCCGCGAGCCGCTCGGCCAGCACGGGCAGCACCGGATCGACCTGAGCGCTGTGGCCGGCGTAGTCCACCTTGATCTTGCGGGCGTACACGTTCCGCGCCCCGAGCTCCGCGACGATCCGGTCGATCGCGTCCGTCTGCCCCGAGACGACCGTGGAGCGCGCGGTGTTGACCGCTCCGACCGACAGCGTCTGCCCGTAGGGGGCGAGGAGCTCCTCCACCTCGGCGACCGGGCGCCCGATCAGCGCCATGCCGCCCTCGCCGGCGCACTCCAGCACGGTCCGGGAGCGGGTGGCAACGATCTCGGCGCCCTGCTCCAGCGTGAGGGCGCCGCTGATCACCGCGGCCGCGATCTCGCCCTGCGAGTGGCCGACGACGGCGGCGGGTTCGACGCCGAGGGAGCGCCACACGGCGGTCAGGCCGATGGCCATGGTGAACACCGCGGGCTGGGACACGTCCGCCCGGTCCAGAGGCGGCAGTTCCCCGCCCCGGCCGGCCAGCACCTCCTGTACCGACCAGCCGGTGAACGGCCTGAGCGCGGTGTCGCACGCCGCGACCGCTTCCCGGAAGACGGCGCTGGTGGACAGCAGTTCGCGGCCCATGCCGGCCCATTGGGAGCCGCCGCCGGGGTAGACGAACGCGACCTTCGTGCGCCGCTCGGCGGTCCCGGTGACCACCGCGTCGTGGGTGCGGCCGTCGGCCAGGGCCTGGAGTGCCTGCACCAGACCGGCCCGGTCGGTGGCGGTCACGCTCGCCCGCGAGGCGAAGTGCGTACGGTGGCGTGCGGCGGTGACCGCCACCTGTGCCGGCCGCACGTCCGGCCGGCCGGCCAGCCATGACGCCCAGCGGCCCGCCTGCTCCCGCAGCGCCGCCTCGTCGCGGCCCGAGACCACCACGGGCACCAGGGGCGCCTCGCCGGCCGCGGGCTCGCCGCCGTCCCGCGCCAGGGGTGCCTCCTCCAGCACCACGTGCGCGTTGGTGCCGCCGAGCCCGAAGGCGCTGACGCCCGCGCGGCGCGGGACGGCTCCCGGTTCCCAGTGCTTCAGTTCCGTGTTGACGTAGAGCAGTTCGGGGTCGAGCTCCATCTCGGGGTTCGGCTTGTCGAAGTGCAGGCTGGGCACGAGCTGCCGGTGGTGCAGCAGGAGGGCCGCCTTGATCAGGCCCGCGACGCCCGCGGCGCTGTCCGTGTGGCCGATGTTCGTCTTCACCGATCCCAGCGCGCACGGCTCGGACCGCGCGGCGGTGGCGAGGACCTGCTGGAGGGCCTGCACCTCGATCGGATCGCCGAGCCTGGTCCCGGTGCCGTGCGCCTCGATGTAGCCGATGGTGTCGGCCGTGACGTCGGCGTCGGCGTGGGCGGCGGCGATGACGCGCGCCTGGCCCTCGACGCCGGGGGCGGTGAAGCCGACCTTGTCGGAGCCGTCGTTGTTGACGGCGCTGCCGCGGATCACCGCGTAGACGGTGTCGCCCGCAGCCAGGGCGTCGGACAGGCGGCGCAGGACGACGACGCCGACGCCGTTGCCCAGCACGGTGCCCGCCCCGTCCGCGTCGAACGCCCGGCACGTGCCGTCGGGTGAGAACACCAGGCCCTCCTGGTGGAAGTAGCCCTGCTCCAGCGGGTAGCTGAGGGAGGCACCTCCCGCCAGGGCGATGTCCGACTCGCCGCGCAGCAGGCTCTCGCGGGCCAGGTGCGTGGCGACCAGGCTGGTCGAGCAGGCCGTCTGGACGGTGAGCGCGGGCCCGCGCAGGTTCAGCTTGTGGGCCACCCTGGTCGCCAGGAAGTCGTTCTTCGTGCCGACCATCGTGCGGTAGAACTCGGACAGGTCGGCGGCGTCCTCGCTGTGGAGGTAGCCGCTCTGCCCGGCGCCCGCGAACACGCCGACGGCGCCGTCGAACCGGCCGGGCACCTGCCCCGCGTGCTCCAGCGCCTGCCAGGCGCACTCGAGGAACAGGCGGTGCTGCGGGTCCATGGTGTCGGCCTCTGCGGGCGAGCAGTCGAAGAACTCCGCGTCGAACAGGTCGGCGCCCTCGACGAACCCCTTGGCCGGCACGTACGCCGGGTCCTGGAGGGCGTCCTCCGCGACCCCCGCCTCGCGCAGCTCCTGCGGGCTGAACCGCCGGATCGACTCGACGCCGTCCTTGAGGTTGTCCCAGAAGGCGTCGGCGTCCGCGGCGCCGGGCAGGCGGCAGGCGAACCCGACGATGGCGACCGCGTCGTCACCGGCCGGCCGGCGGACCGCCGCGGTGGGGCGCGTCCGCGGGGAGGGTGAGGCGCCGCGCAGGAAGCCCGCCAGCTGCCGGACGGTCGGGTAGCGGAAGAGGGCCGAGAGGGGGAACTCCCGCCCCAGTCCCTCGCAGATCGTGCGGTGCGCCTCGAGCGCCGTCATCGAGCCGGCGCCGAGCTCGAAGAAGCCTCGGTCGAGGTCCACCCGGCTCAGGTTGAGCACCTGCGCCCAGGCGCGGCAGATCAGGTCCTCCAGCGACTCGTCGCCGGCGGCCGCGGCCACGACGGCCGCGGGCGCCGGGGCGGGCAGTGCCAGGATGGCCTGGCGGTCCACCTTCCGGTTGGGCGTGTGCGGCAGCTCCTCCATGCGCACCAGCTGGGAGGGCACCATGTACGACGGGACGCGGTCCAGGAAGTACCGCAGCAGGGCGTCGTCGCTCTCGTGCCCGCCCTCGGCGGGCGTCCAGTACAGGCACAGCCGCGGGTCGCTGCCCTCGTCCCGGCGGACCACCGCCGCGCACTCGGCGACCGCCGGGTGCTCACCGGCCACCGCCTCCACCTCGCCCAGCTCGATGCGGTGGCCGTGCAGCTTGATCTGGGCGTCGCTGCGGCCGCAGTACTCCAGGCTGCCGTCCTCGCGGTAGCGGACGATGTCGCCGGTGGCGTACATGCGCGCGTCGTCCGTGCCGGCGAAGGGGTCCGCGACGAACCGCTGCGCGGTCAGCTCCGGGCGGTTCAGGTAGCCGCGCGTGACGCCGAGACCGCCGATGTGGAGCTCGCCGCGGCTGCCCCGGGGCACCCGGGCCCCGTGCCGGTCGAGGATGTACAGGCTGGTGTTGCGGACGGCGTCTCCCAGGGAGACCTCCCCCGCCTCGGCGTGCCAGGTGGTGGACCAGACGGTCGTCTCCGACGGGCCGTAGATGTTCGTCAGTCCGCCGCGCACGGTGCGCATCAGCCTGGCGGCGAGCCCCCGGTCCAGTGCCTCCCCGCCGACGATCATCCGGTCCAGGCCGCCCAGCAGGGCACGGCCCGCGGCGTCGGCGAGGAGCAGCCGGGCGAGCGACGGCGTGCACTGCAGGTGTGTCGGAGCGTAGGAGCGGTAGGCGGGCCACTCGCCGACGCTGCCCTGGGCGATCACCACGCGGTAGCCGCGGGTCAGCGTCCACAGCAGTTCGACGGTGGAGATGTCGAAGGAGGGGCTGGTGACGGCGAGCCAGGTGTCGCCGGTGCCGCCGCCGATGCGTTCGTCGACGGCGTGGCAGAAGTTGACGAACTGGCCGTGCTCGATCAGGACGCCCTTGGGCCGGCCGGTGGAGCCCGAGGTGTAGATGACGTAGGCCAGGTCCGTCAGGGCCGGCGGGGTCGCCTCGGGCAGCGCGTCCCCGGCGGGCACGGGGGTGACCCCCAGCTCGTCGGCGAACACCAGCCGGGCGCCCGTGCCGGTCAGGTCGCCGGCCGTCGTCGAGCGGGTGATGACCACGTCCAGGCCGCTGTCCTCGACGACGTAGGCCACCCGGGCCTGCGGATAGCCGGGGTCGATGGGCAGGTAGGCGCCTCCGGCCAGCCAGATGGCGAGCGCGGACACCACCAGCTCCGCGGAGCGCGGCAGGTGCACGCCCACCGGGGTCTCGGGGCCGACCCCGGCCGCGCGCAGCCGCTCGGCCAGGGCGGCGGCCCGCCAGGCCGTCTCCCGGTACGTCAGCTCGGCCCCGTCCGAGACCAGCGCCACCGCGTCGGGGGTACGGCGCGCCTGGTCCCAGACCAGCTCCAGCGCCGTCGGTTGGCCGGGGCTGTGCGGGCCGGCCAGGCCGCCGCGTGCGACCAGCCAGTCGAGCTCGTCGGGGCCGAGCAGCTCCAGCCGGCTCAGCGCGCGCTCCGGCTCCCGCACGACCGATTCCAGCAGGGTGCGGAAGCCGTCCAGCATGCGCTGCGCCGCGGGTCGGCTCAGCACGTGCGCCTGGTACTCGAACTCGCCGCGCAGTTCGTCCCCGCAGGGGATGAGGGTGACGCCGAGCTCGAACTTGGAGGCGCCCCGGACGTTGCCCGCGAGGCTGCCGGTGGCGGGCAGGTTCCACGTGGCGTCGCCGTCGCCCACGGTGGGCATCGCCGCGCCACCGTAGTTGAAGACGGCGCGGAACAGCGGGTTCTCCTCGCCCGTCCGCTGCCCGCCGACCCTGCGGACCAGCTCGGTGAGGGGGACGTACTGGTGGTCGAACACGCCCCGGACCCTGGGCGCCATCGAGGCCAGCAGTTCCTCGAAGGTCGGGTCGCCCGTCAGGTCGCAGCGCAGCGGCAGGGTGTTCGCGAGGAAGCCGAAGGTTCCCGTCAGGCCGGGCAGCTGCCGGTTGGACCAGACGGTGCCCACCGCGAAGTCGTCCTGGCCGGTGAAGCGGGCCAGCAGCGTGGCGAACGTGCTCACCAGCACCGTGTAGGGGGTGACCGAGGTGCGGGCGGCGAGCGCCTCCAGTTCGCTCCTCAGGGCGGCCGGGACGGTGAAGTAGAGGGTGTCGCCGCCCTGGTCCTCCTGTGCGACGGTGTCCGGCCCGGGCGGGAACTCCAGCCGCTCCACCCCGTCGAGTTCGGCGGCGAAGTGGGTGAGGGCGTCCTCGAAGCGGCCCTCGGCCAGGCTGCGCCGCTCCCATGCGGCGAAGTCGCCGAGGTGGAACTGCGCGGGGCCCGGCTCGGGTTCGCGCCCGGCCTCGAACTCCTGGCAGGCGTGGAACAGTTCCATCAGGAACAGCGACAGCGACCAGCCGTCGGTCACGGCGTGGTGGACGTGGAAGCACACCACCTGTTCGTCGTCGGCCAGGTCCAGCACCCGGCAGCGGAACAGCGACGTGCCGCTCAGGTCGAACGGTTCGAGCTCCTCGTGCCGGATGCGCGCCTCGACGGCGTCGGCACCCCGCCCCCGCAGGTCCTCGAACGCGACGTCGACGGGGACGCCGCTGTGCACGACCTGGACGAGTTCGCCCTCGCGCACCTCCAGGCCGGTGCGCAGCGCCTCGTGCCGGGCGGTGATCCAGGTGAGCGAGCGGGTGAGCACGGTGTGGTCCAGCGGCCTGGCCGTCCGGATCCGCATCGCCACCTTGTACTGGGCGGAGCCGGGGTTCATCTGCTCCAGGAACCACAGGCGCCGCTGGCCCTCGGTGGCCGGGTGCACGTCGCGGGCCGGAACGCTGTCCAGCGGCGGCATCGCCGGGTCGTCGCCGGCCGCCGCGAGCAGGTGCGGCAGCAGGTGCCCGGCGAGGGCCCGCGCGGTCGGATAGGTGAAGGCGAGGTTGGCGGGGAAGGTGCTGCCCGACAGTTCGCACAGGCGGTTGCGCAGTTGCAGGCCCATGATCGAGTCGAGCCCGAGCTCCTGGAGCTTCTTGTCGGCGGGCACGGGTTCGGCCGCGCGCAGCACGGTCGCGGCCTCGCGGCGGACGAGGTCGAGGAGCGCGTCCGCCCGCTCCTCGTCCGGCATCGCGGCCAGCCGGGCGCGCAGTCCGGCCGGGCCCCGCACACCGGTGTCCTCGTCCTGCGTCCGCCGCGGGGCGGCGGACCCGGCCGGCGCCGTGGCGGGCAGGGGCACGTCGGCCCAGTAGCGCGTGCGCTGGAACGGGTACGTAGGTGCCTGCGCCGGGTCGGCGGCCGAGCCGCCGTCCAGGATGCGGTGCCAGTCCACGGCGTGGCCCTGGACGTGCAGGGCGGCCAGGGAGCGCAACAGCTGGGAGAGTCCGCCGTGGTCGCGGTGCAGGCTGCCGACGACGGCGCCCGCGACGCCGGTGGCGCCGGTGGTGGCCTCGGTCAGGGTCATGCCGAGGACCGGGTGGGGGCTGATCTCGACGAACACGTCGTGGCCGTCCGCCACCAGTGCGGCGAGGGCCAGGTCCATCCGGACGGTGTCGCGGACGTTGCGGCACCAGTAGGCGGCGTCGAGTCCGGCGCCCTGCACACGGGAGCCCGTCACCGTGGAGTAGAACGGCACGGCCGGCGCGTCCGGCTCCAGCCCGCTCAGCTGTTCGGCGAGCCAGGGCAGGACCGGGTCCACGTGCGAGCTGTGGCCGGCGGTGTCGGACTGGATGCGCCGGCTGAAGACGTCCGTGCCGGACAGCCCGGCCAGGAAGGACTCGACCGCGTCGACATCACCGGAGACGACCACGGAGGTGGCGCTGTTGACGACGGCGACGGACAGCGCACCACCGTACGGCGCGATCCGGTCCTCGACCTCGGCCGGCGCCATCTCGACCAGGGCCATCGCACCGCGGCCGCTGCACTCGCGCAGCTGCCCCTGGGAGCGCAGCGCCGTCAGCCGGGCGCCGTCCTCCAGGGACAGCGCGCCCGCGACCACGGCCGCGGGCACCTCGCCCTGGCTGAAGCCGACCACGGCGGACGGCTCCACCCCGAGGGACCGCCACAGCTCGGCCAGGCCGACCATCATGGTGAACAGGGCGGGCTGGAGGACGTCGATGCGGTCGAACGGCGGTAGGGCGGCGTCCGGCGTCTCGCTCAGCAGGTCCGCCACGGACCAGCCGGTCCACGGCCTCAGGGCCGCGTCGCACCTGCGCACCGCCTCCCGGAACACCTCGGACTCGGCGATCAGGGCGCGGCCCATGCCGATCCACTGGCTGCCCTGGCCGGGGAAGACGAACACGGCCTTGGTGCGCTCGTGGGCCGTGCCCACCACGGTGTCGGGGTGCGGCAGCCCGTCGGCGAGCGCCCGCAGTGCCGCCACGGCCTCCTCCCTGTTCGAGGCGGGGACGCCGGCGCGCGCCGGGAGGTGCGTGCGGTGCAGGGCGGCCGTGCGGACCGCGTCGGCGAACGGGAGCCCGTCGGCCGCCTCCAGCCACGCCGCCCACTGCTCGGCCTGGGCGGCCAGCGCCCGTTCGTCGTGAGCGGAGAGCAGCAGCGGCAGCCGGTCGGGCAGTTCGCTCACGGCGGGCTGCCCCACGGCGGCGTCCTCGGGCGACGGTGCCTCCTCCAGGACCACGTGTGCGTTGGTGCCGCTGATGCCGAACGCCGACACACCGGCGCGGCGCGGGCGTTCGCCCCGCGGCCAGGTGCGCTCCTGCTGCAGGAGCCGGAGTCCGCTGCCCTCCCAGGCGATGTGGGTGCTGGGCTGCTCGGCGTGGATCGTGCGCGGCAGGCGCTCGTGCTGGAGTGCCAGCACCATCTTGATCACGCCGACGACACCGGCGGCCGCCTGGGTGTGCCCGATGTTCGACTTGGACGAGCCGAGGTGGACGGGGGTGTCCGCGGCGCGGCCCGGCCCGAAGACCTCCGCGAGGGCGCCGGCCTCGATCGGGTCGCCCAGCGGGGTGCCGGTGCCGTGGGCCTCGATGGCGTCGATGTCGGCGGGGGTGAGCCGGCTCGCGGCCAGTGCCTCCTGGATGACCCGCTGCTGCGCAGGGCCGTTGGGAGCTGTCAGGCCCTGGCTGCGGCCGTCCTGGTTGACGGCGGAACCGCGGATCACGGCGAGCACCCGGTCACCGTCGCGCCGGGCGTCCGAGAGCCGTTTGAGCAGCAGCACACCGGCACCCTCGGACCAGCCGCCGCCGTCGGCGCCGGCCGAGAAGCTCTTGCACCGCCCGTCGGGGGACATCGCCCCGAGCCGGCTGGACTCCACGAACATGCCCGGTGAGCTCATCACCGTGACGCCGCCGGCCAGCGCGGCGTCGCACTCGCGGTTGCGCAGGGCGGTGGCCGCCAGGTGGAGGGCCAGCAGCGACGACGAGCAGGCCGTGTCCACGGTCACCGCGGGCCCCTGCAGGCCGAGCGCGTAGGAGATCCGGCCGGAGATGACGCTGACGGACACGCCCGTGCCCTGGTAGCCGTCGAGCAGTTCCAGGTCGGTGCGGATGGTCTCGTAGTCGGGGCGCATCGCGCCGATGTAGACACCGGTGCGGCTGCCCTTGAACTGGTCCTCGCGCAGTCCGGCCCGCTCAAGCGCCTCCCAGGCCGTCTCCAGCACGAGCCGCTGCTGCGGTTCCATCGCCTGCGCCTCGCGCGGTGCGATGCCGAAGAACTCCGCGTCGAAGCGGTCGATGCCGTCGATGAACCCGCCCTCACGGGCGTAGCTCTTGCCGGGCGCGGTGGGGTCCGGGTCGTACAGGTCGTAGGCGTCCCAGCGGTCGGGCAGCGGCCCGATCGCGTCCCTGCCCTCGGCCAGCAGGTCCCAGAACGCCTCGGGGGTGGTCACTCCCCCCGGCAGACGGCAGGCCATCGCCACGATGGCCACCGGCTCGTGGCGCTGGTTCTCCAGTTCCGCGTTGCGCTGCTGAAGCTGCAGCACCGCGGCCATGGCGCGCCGCAGTCGCTCCTCGTTGGCCTGAGCGTTCATCTCTGCCTTCCGTCTCTTCCGCAGTGCGTCGCGGTGCCGTGATCAGGGGTGCGGGAGGAGGCTCAGCGCTCGACCGTCACGTCCATGTAGGGCGGGAACTCCGGCAGCCGGCCGCCGTCGTGCTCCAGCACGTTCACGCCGTCGCGCTGCCCCACCTCGCGGAACCCGGCGAACTTGTAGGTGACGTACATGGCGCGGTTGCGGGAGGTGGGCACGAACTCCGCGCGCAGGCGCACCCCGGCCTCGTGGGCGGTGCGGATAAGGTGGCCCAGCAGCACCGAGCCGACACCGCGTGACATCACCCGGCACGACATCAGCAGCAGTTTCACCGTCCACACGTCGCTGCCGCGTTCCACGAGGGACAGGCCGATCCTGCCGTAGGTGCCGTACCGGTCCTCCAGACCCGCGACCAGCAGGTCGTGACCGGGTGAGCGGCGGAAGGCGTCGAGTTCCTCGTAGGAGTAGGTGTAGCCGGTGGCGTTGAGCTGATTGGTGCGCACGGTCAGTTCCTCCGCGCGCTGCAAGTCGCGTTCCTGGGCGGGGGCGATCGTCATGCGCATCCCCAGGGAGGCGAGGAACTGCTCGTCGGTGCCGTGATGGTCCGCCTGGGCCTGGGCGCGCCGGGCGTCGGCCCGGTACAGGTGGCGGCGCTCACGCGAGTCGGAGGTGACGAACCGTGGCAGCATCCGCGGCAGGTCGGGGATGCCGGCGGCGTCGGCGGCGTCGACGCACAGCACATCGGCGTGGACGAAGCCCACCTCGTCCCGTTCGAAGGGCTGGTCGTCGACGAAGGCCAGGGTGTCGACGCCGATGTTGATCGCCTCGGCGACGGCCGTCAGCGACTGCGCCTTGCTGCCCCAGTTGATCTGCGGATGCAGGAAGTACTCGGCGATGCCGAGCTCCTGGAGCTTCGCCATGGCCGCGTCGTGGTCGTTGCGGCTGGCAATGGAGTGCAGGATGCCGCGCTCGTCGAGGGTGCGGATCACCTCGACGACCTCCGGCCGCAGCGTGACGTCGCCGTCCTCCAGCAGCACGCCGTCCCACACGGTGTTGTCCAGGTCCCAGACCACGCACTTGACGGTCTTGACGGAAATGACGGTGGCGGTCATCGCTCACTCCTCGATGCGTGTTCCTGGAACGCGTACTCGGCAAGGCCCACCTGGTGCAGCTGCGCACTGCCCTCGATGATCTCCATCACGCGGGAGTCGCCGAGCAGGCGCTGGACGGGGTAGTCGGCGCTGCAGCCGTTGGCGCCGTGCAGCTGCACGGCGTCGGCGGCGGCCCGCCCGGCGGCCGCGGCCGCGAAGTACTTCGCGGTGGACGTGGCGGCCGGCGCGCCCGGGTCACGCGCGTCGCGCAGCCGCCCGGCCTCCAGGCACAACAGCCGGGCCGCGCGGGCGTTGGTGTACATGTCGCTGATCAGCCGGCGCACCAGCTGGTGCTCCTTGATGAGCGATCCGAACTGCTCGCGCCGGGACGCGTAGTCCACGCCCGCGTCCAGGGCCGCGTCGAGGATGCCGACGCAGCCCCAGCCGACGGTGTAGCGGCCCAGGTCCAGGGCGGCGCCCACCACGTGGGAGACACCCAGGCCCGCCCGGGCGAGCAGATGGCCGCCGGGGACCCGGCAGCCGTCGAGGCGGACATGGGCGGTCATCGAGGCACGGATGCCGATCATGTCCTCGATGAGCTCGGTGGACAGTCCCGGAGTGTCCCGCTCCACCAGCAGCGCCGTGGGACCCTCGGCGGAGCGCCCCACCAGGAGGAAGACGTCGGCGCTCTCCCCGTAGGTGATCCACTTCTTGTGGCCGGTCACCACGTAGTGGTCGCCGTCGCGTTCGATGCGGGTGCTGACACCGGCCGCGTCGCTGCCCGTGTCCGGCTCGGACACGGCGAGCGCCGCGATCCGCTCACCGCTCGCCAGCCGGGGCAGCCAGTCCCGCTTCAGCTCGCGGCTTCCCCAGCGGGCGACGGCGTGCGCCACCATCGAGTGCACCGTGAGCAGGCTGCGCACCGAGGAGCAGGCGCGGCCCAGTTCACCGGCGAGCAGCCCCAGGGTGACCGCGTCGCAGCCGCCCCCGCCGAACTCCTGCGGCACATGGATGCCGAGCAGGCCCTCGTCGGCGAGGAGCCGGATCACCTCCGGCGGGGTGCGCTGGGCACGGTGCCAGGCGTCGGCATGGGGTGCGATGTGGCGGTCGGCGAAGGCCGCGAACTCCTTGCGGGCCTGCTCCTGCCGCTCGGTGAGCGCTCCGGTCATCGTCGTCGGCCCGTCCGCTCTCGTCTACTGCGGGACGGGGACGGACAGCTTGCGGGTGACGAACGCGTCGAGCGCGCTGATGGAGCGGAAGTGCTCCAGCTCCAGGTCCTCGTTCTCGACCGTGATGCCGAACTCGTGCTCCACGAAGGACACCAGCTGCATCGCGAACATCGAGCTGACGAAGCCGAGTTCGAAGATGTCGTCGTCGTCGGCCAGGTCCTGGACCGGGAAGAAGCGCGAGAGGTACGCGGCGATCCGCGCCTTGGTGGTGCCCTGATCGGTACGGGCGGTGGGGTGGGTGGTCATGGTGATCGTCATCCGTCCTGTCGAAGTGACCGTGAGCGGGGCGTTGATCGGCCGGCGGACATCGGCGGCGGTCGGAGTGCGGCGTGCAGCCGGCACTTGGTGCAGCCGGCACTTGGGTGCAGCCGGTACTTGGGTGCAGCCGGTACTTGGGTGCAGCCGGCCCTTGGGAGCCACCGGCCCCTGGGTGCCGCCGGTGGTCGGGCCTATGACGGGTGGTCGGAGCGCGACCGGATCAGCGGTAGGTGTGGAAGCCCTGGCCGCTCTTTCGGCCCAGCAGGCCGGCGGCGACCATCTTCTTCAGCAGGGGCGCCGGCCGGTACTTGTCGTCGTTGAAGCTCTCGTAGAGCACCTCGACCGATTTCAGGATCGTGTCCAGGCCGATCAGGTCGGCGGTGGCCAGCGGACCCATGCGATGCTCGAAACAGGAGGTGAAGATGCGGTCGATGTCGGCGGCCGGGGCGACCCCGTCCTGCACCAGGAAGACCGCCTCGTTGATGGTGAGCATCAGCACCCGGTTGGACACAAAACCGGGCACGTCCTCGACCACGACGCACTCCTTGCCCAGCCCCGCCAGGAAACGGCGGGCGGTGTCGATCGTGGCCGGCGTGGTGTGGTGGCCGCGGATCACCTCCACCATCGGCTTCATCGGCACCGGGTTCATGAAGTGCATGCCCACCACCCGCTCGGGCCGTGAGGTGAGCGAGCCGATCCGTGTGATGGAGATCGCGGAGGTGTTCACCGCGAACACCACCTCCGGACGCACGATGGCATCGATGCGCTCGTACACCTGCTGCTTCACCGCGAAGTCCTCGGTGACGTTCTCGACGACGAAGTCGGCCTTCGCCAGCAGCTCGTAGTCGGTGGTGAACTCGACCCGTTCCAGAACGGCCGCGATGTCCAGGGCCGCACCCTTGTCCAGCAGGGCCTGGGTGCGCAGGCTGGTACGCAGCTCACGGCGGGCGTGGTCGAGGACGTCCTCACTGACATCGACGAGGACCACCCGGTGCCCGTACTGGGCCAGACTGTGCGCGACGCCGACGCCCATGACGCCCGCACCGACGACTCCTACGGTCGCGAATTCCATTGTCTACGACTCCGTTTACGTGACCGTCAGCGTGTGCCGCGGACGGCGTAGATGTTGTGGATGTCCGTGCCGACATACATCTCGTCCTGCTCGGCCAGCACCTCGAAGCCGTGCCCCCGCAGCAGCTGAAGCAGGCGGTCGACCTCACCGTCCGCGTCGTGCACCTCCAGCACCATCTGCTGGATCTTCGGCCAGTCCTGCTCGTCGATGCCGTCGATGACCTGCCGCTCGCTCTTCTGCACATCGATCTTGATCAGGTCGATGCGCTCGATGCCCTGCTCGCGGATCACCGCCGACAGCGGACGCAGCCGGGCGGTGAACTCGATCGCCTCGAACCGCACATCCAGCAGCCCTTCGTCGGCCACCAGGTCGGCGACCTCCGCATCGGCGTGCGCGCGGTGCTGGTTGGCGATGATCGTGGACAGGTTGTGCCTCTCCTCCGCATCGTCGGGGTGGAAGGAGGACATGCCCGAGCTGCGCGGATAGAAGGTGAACGTGGCCTGGGTGTCGCTGTCGGACACGCCGATGTTGACCAGGGTGGCGTTCACGCCGTGCTCGGCGACATTACGGCTGAGCAGCTCGAACATCGGCGGAGCCGGTTCGAAGGCGAAAACCCGCACATCAGGAGCCTCGTAGTGCGCGAACAGGGTGAACAGGCCGATGTTGGCGCCGACATCGACCACCGTCGCACCCGGCGCCAGCGTGATGCCGTGCTTGGCGTAGGTGCGGTGCTCGAAGATGTCCTCGTAGAAGTGCCGGGTCTCCGCCTCGTTCTGGTGCCACACCGTCAACCCGTTGTCCAGCGTGAACCGGGCCAGCGACGTACCGGTGTGCGAAGAGCCCTGCGTCTGCAGCTCCTCACCGGTCTTGAGCCGGTGCACCGCGGCGGCCATCCGGGCGATCGTGGACCACTCGTAGACCTGCCGCAGGCTCAGCTCCACACCGAACGCACGCTTGACGCGCAGACACAGCCGGGTCGCCAGCAGCGAGTTTCCACCGATCTCGAAGAAGCTCACATCGTGCGGCAGCTGCTCGTTGTCCAGGATCCTGACCCACACTCCGGCCAACTCCTGCTCGATGGCACGCAGCGCGCCGGCATCCTCACTCGCCGCGCCCCCGTCGGCCACGCTCTCGTCTGCATCGCGCACCGGTCCCGCCGCAGCGTCGGCGATCACGCCCGACTCCCCCACCGCACCGTCGGCGTCGATGCCGAGCTGTCCGGCGGCACCGTCGGCGACGAGGGCCAGCTCACCGGCGGGGAACTGGGTCCAGTCGAAGTCCGCGCCCGCCAGCCACAACCGGCCCAGCGCCTTCAACGCCACCGCCGAGTCCGAAGTGCGTTGCAGCGGGTGCCGCATGGACGCCACGATCGTGCCGGCCTGCCGGCCACGTACCACCGTGGCCATACTGCTCAACGTCTGACCCGGCCCGGCCTCCACCAGCAACGCCGTGTCCGCCAGGTGCTGGAGACCGGTGGCAAAACGCACCGGGCTGAGGAGATGACGGGCCCAGTATCCCGGGTCCGTGGCCTGCTCATCGGTGATCGGCTCACCCGTGACGTTCGAGATGTAGGGGATGCGCGGCGCGTTCAAGGTGAGCGTACGCGCCAGCTCCGTCAACGGCCCGGCCACCGGCTCCATCATCGCCGAATGAAACGCATGCGTACTACGCACCCGCCGGCACACGACCCCCCGCCCGTCCAGCAGCTCCTGCAACCCCTCCACAGCAGCCACCGGGCCCGCCACCACACAGAACTCCGGGCCGTTGACCGCCGACAGCGACAAGTCCTCCCCCAGCAGTTCCGTCAGCTCCTGCTCGCCCAGCATCACTGCCAGCATCGACCCGGCCGGCAACTCGTCGATCAACGCCGCCCGCGCCGCCACCAGCCTCAACGCGTCCGGCAGACTCAGCACACCCGCCAGCGTCGCCGCGACATACTCACCCAGGCTGTAACCGATCATCACGGCAGGGCGCGCACCCCACGACTCCCACAACCGCGCCAATGCATACTCCGCAACGAACAACGCCGGCTGCGCCAACCGCGTACCGTCCAGCAAGCCCCCGTTGCCGCCACACACACCCTCGTCACGGCCCAACATCGACCGCAGATCAACCGATTCACCACCACCCGCAGACGCGGAAGCCGAGCCGGAGGCGGAATCCGGGTCGGGGTCGGGGAAGAGCACGGAACGGATATCCAGCCCCAGTTCACCCCCCAACAAGGTGGCACACGCATCCACCGCGTCACGAAACACCGGGAAATCACGGTAGAGATCCCGGCCCATACCCACATAGTGATCACCCAGACCCGGAAACATGAACGCCACCGGCCGAACGCCACCAGCCTGCTGCGCCCCCAGGTCCGTACCCACCCCCTGTCCCGTCAGAAAAGCACCCCGATACCCACCCCCGACCTGGCCCACCGTGCGAACCCGCACCGGCACGTCCTCCACCACCTCACCCCCCGCACAACGCGCCCGCAACCCCGCCAAACCCGCGTCCAATACCGAACCATCTGGCCCAGCCAACAAGGCCAGATGCCACGACACCGACCCCGACGACGACCCACCCACTACCCCAGCCACAGCAACCTCGGCACTCATGCCACTCCTACGGAAATCAGGCCACCAGATAAGCGCCGAGCACCCGACAACCACCGCCCGCGCCCCCGCTCCAAAACATCCATCCACCACCCTCAAACCACGCACTCGAGCCCCACCACAGCCGCACTCAAATCGCCCCAACCCGCACCAAGAGCGCGGGGCAGATCCATTGATCCGGCGGCACGCACCCGGCCGGTGACGCAGCGCGGAACGAGATTGCAGGAGAAAGAACAGAACTGCGCGCAGGAGTACCTGCCAAAAGGCCGTCGGCACGCAAAAGGGCCGGGCCCGGTGAAGGGACCGACCCTGCCTGAATGTGATGACCCGTCGAGTACCTGAACAGCGGGTCTCGCCGTCGCAGAATAAGAATAAGCGGCCTTGTATCGGGTCGGGTCAGTGCCGCCAGCACCGGCGCGACCGGCCTTCACCGCACAACAACTGGCAGCACGTCACTTTCCTGCCCCGGCTACGGGCACGCGGTCGAGTGCAGCGGCCTTGGCACTGGTGCAGCCGGGTCCGGCCTCGAGGTTCGCGGCGTGCGCCGAACGGCCGGTGCTCGCCCGACAGGTGCTTGCCGCCGTGCGGTGGGCGACCGCATCGGCATACAAGGCATGACCCGCGCGGGGCACCATCAGGATCGCTCACCCGCCTCCTGGCCCCGCAGTCCGGCCGGCCAGGCGGAACAGGACCCGGGCGTACACGAGGGTCGCCGCCGTGATGATCGTCGGGATGACCGCCAGCGCGAGAATGCCCACCAGTGCGCGGCCACTTCCCGTGGGTGTGAAGTGACCCCGGTCATCGTCCAGCAGGAACCGGTAGCCGAACCACGCCCACAGTCCCAGGGACAGCAGCATCCACCCGACCGCCCACTTCTCGATCAGGTGCCCGTCCTGGCGGAGTTGCTCTGCGTGTGCCGTCATCTCTTCTCCTGCTTCACTGGTAACCGAAGCCAGTTCATCACAACGCGCACGTGCCGCGGACGCCGAGCCTGGTCAGATACGCCGGGGAATGTGGGGTATCCGAGAGGCGACGACGCTTCCCGACTTCTTCTTACGGAGGTCTTCCCTGTGCTTTCGCTCAAGCGCTTACTCGACCGCAGTTTGACTGCGCAGGCAACGGTGGTCTTTCTCCTCGGACTGGGCGTCACGGGTTTGATCCGCAGGGACGAGCACCCGGCTGTCTGGGTGCTCCACAGCGCCCTGTACACCGGGATCGCCATCGCGTTCCTGGCCGTCCAGCGCCGCCGGACCGCCCGAGCCGTGGGCACCGACGCAGGCGGGCTCGCCGATCTGCACCGCAAGATCCGCCACCGTGAGGTGCCGCAGGATCCTCAGGAGCGGGAAGCCGTACGGCGGCTGGTCGCCGAGCAGCTCGACCAGATGGAACGCGCGGGCAAGTGGCTGCCGTACTGGTTCGGCGCCATGTGCCTCATCGCGATCGCCATGCTCGTCCTGGGGGTCGTCAGCGGCTCCTTCGCCTTCCCCATTGTCTTCGCGGCGGGCATGCTCGCGCTGTGCCTGTGGCTCTCGTGGACGCGCCGCCGCTCCCTGGACCGCCTCCATCGGATGCGACAGGCCCTGCAATCGAAGTGAACAGAACCGTCGTGGGAACGGTGGTACGGCGTCTGGCCCAGTCGCTACACCTGATCGGTGACGCTTGACTCCGAGCCGTAGTAGAGCCGGAGGAACTCCTCCATCGCCGCGTCGACGCCGGCGCGGTCACCCGTGGCGAGCAGGTCGAGCAACAGGCCGCGCACGGTGGCGAGTCCGAGCCTGGCCCGGCTCCTGGCCAGGGCAGGGTCCGCCCCCGCCCCGACCTCGGCGGCCACGAGCGGCTCCAGCCAGTCCGTCACCAGCCCTTCGAGGACCGGGGCGGCCTCGGGGCGGCCGCGCAGCGCGTGCCCGTAGATCTCGAAGAAGAGCCGCTCCTGGCCGGCCAGCCGGGGGTCCGTGAGCTGCCGCCACAGCAGCCGCGCTACATCCGCGGGCGACAGACCAGGCTCCAGGCGGAGCCGGGACAGCACGTCGCGCTGGCGTCGCTCCGACGTCCGGACGATCTCGACGAGCAGTTGTTCCTTGGAGCCGAAGTAGTGGATCAGCATGCGGTGGCTGACCCCGATCGCGGCGCCCAGCCTGCGCAGACTCAGGTCCGCGATGCCGTGTGCCGCGACGTGGTCGACAGCCGCGTCCAGCAGTTCCGCGCGCCGGGCCCTGTGCGCGTCTCGCTCGGCTCCGCCTTCGGGATGCGAGTCGTCCATGGTCACCACGTCACGACTGTACCAATCGGTACATGGCGCATGTACCGTGTGGCACATGAAGTCTGTCACCGTGTCGATCGACGTACCTCAGACTCCCGAGCAGGTCTACGGCTTCCTCGACGTCATGGCGAACCACGAGCGGTTCACCGACCACTACCTGACCAACTGGCGTTACACCGGCCCCGCCAGGGGCGTCGGATCGTGCGCCACGGTCACGGCCACGTTGGGCGGCACGAAGACCGACGTCACCATCGACGTCGTCGAGACCGAGGCTCCTCGGCGCATCGTCGAGCGCAACGTCAGCGCGGCCGGCCGGCGGCAGGGCCGCGGCACCTACACGATCGAACCGCTGCCCACCGGTGGGGCCCGCGTGTCGTTCACTTACACGTGGGTCCGCGCCCCGCTCGCCGACCGGCTGCTGGCCCCCGTAGTGCGGGCCATGATGCGGAACGCCAACCGCACGGTCATGCGACGCCTGTCCGCCGAGTTGGCTTGCCACGAGTCCACCGCCGAATCCTGACGGCGGCGGGTGCCGTCCCTTCTCCCCGCGATCGTTCGATCAGCGTGGACTTGCCGGCACTGGTTCTCCCGGACGAGCGCGACGGTCTCGCCGCGGTTCAGGGTGCGGCGGACGTGCTGCCGACTCCGCGTGCGCTCCCGGCCTCCTGGGTGACCTCACGGCAGCAGGCGCTGTTCTTTCGCGACGGCTACGGCGCCCGCGCGGTTGTCCACTCCGAGCTTGTGGTAGATCCGGCGCAGATGGGTCTTGACCGTGGCCTCGCTGATGAACAGGGCTCGGGCGATCTCGCGGTTGCCGAGGCCGCGGGCGAGTTGAGCCAGGATGTCGCGCTCGCGTCCGGTGAGGGAGGGACGCGGGCTGCGCAGGCCGGCCATGACCCGGCTGGCGACAGGCGCGGACAGCGCCGGACGGCCCCGGGCAGCGGCGTGGATCGCGGCGAACAGTTCCTCCGGGCGTTCGGCCTTGAGCAGGTAGCCGGTCGCGCCCGCCTCGATGGCGCGGGTGATGTCGGCGTCCGTGTCGTAGGTGGTCAGGACGAGGACGTGTGGGGACGGACCGGGGGCGGCGGTGAGGCGGCGGGTGGTCTCCACCCCGTCGATGCCCTCTCCCAACTGGAGGTCCATCAGGACCACGTCCGGGGTCAGCCGCGCGGACAGGGCGAGTGCCTCTTCGCCGGTCGCCGCCTGGCCGGCCACCTCGATGCCCGGGGCGCTGTCGAGCAGGGCGAGCAGTCCGGCCCTGACAACCGCGTGGTCGTCACAGACGACGATGCGCACGGGGGCAGGGCCCTGAGCCGGGGCGACGGGGTCGATCATCGCGTTGCCTCCAGGGGGACGGCGGCGGAGACGACCGTGCCCTCTCGGCGCGTCGACTCGACCGTCAGGGTGCCGCCGAGCTGTCCGAGCCGGGCCCGCATGGCGGGCAGGCCGTGGCCGCGCGTCCCGGCCGGTACACCCGCTGCGGCCGGGTCGAATCCGCGGCCGTCGTCGGTGACGTCCAGGACGACCTGGTCCTCGAGGAGGGTGAGGGTGAGCACGGCCGTGGTGGCTCCGGCATGTTCCCGGACGTTGGCCAGAGCTCCCTGGGCGACGCGCAGCAGGGCCGACTGGACGCGGTCCGGCAGCAGCGGGGTCCGCGCGCCGGTGTCCAGGTGGACGCGCACGCTGAGGTGGCCGCCCGACTCGCGCGCGGCCAGGGCGTGCAGTGCGTCGTCGAGGCTGCCTCGGGTGAGGTCTGCGGGGGCGAGGTCGTGCACGAAGCGCCGGGCCTCGGCGAGGTTGTGCTCGGCGACGGAGGCGGCGGACCGCACGTGGTCGCGCGCCTTGTCCGGTTCGGACTCCCAGATGCGTTCCGCTGCCTGGAGGAGCATGCGCTGGCTCGACAGCCCCTGGGCGAGGGTGTCGTGGATCTCTATGGACAGCCGCTGGCGTTCGACGAGGGTGCCGGCGCGGCGCTCCGACGCGGCCAGGTCGCGGCGGGTGCGGAGCAGGTCGTCGATCAGGGCGCGTTGCCGCGCGGCCTGCCTGCGCGTCTGGAGGAACACGGCCGTGGCGATGGCGGCGACGGCAGGAGGAGCGAGCAGCTGGTTCGGGTCGACGTGCCCGGCGAGTCTGAGCTGCGCGGCGACGACGAACGTCGTCAGGACGGCGACCAGGGCGAGCGCCGCGCGAGTCCGCAGGGTGCGCAGGCCGGTGTAGAAGAGCGGGACCGCGCACCAGGAGAAGCTCGGCGCGAGGACCACGAGCACCATCCACACGACGACGACCAGCGCGAGCCGAGCCGGTCCGAGCCAGGAGGCCCCGAGACCGGTCACCGGCCGTGTGGTGGAGGGGCGTGGAGAAGTCGGTTCGGTGCGGGCGGGTGGGCGGTGTGGGCGGCGGGGTCGGCGGGACCACGACCAGGAGGTCCGGCTGCGGTCCGGCGCCCGCTGCTCCGCTTGCCGCAGGTCCGGTTCCGCTGCCCCGTCGGCCAGGGCGGGCCCCAGCAGGTGCAGGACAGCCAGGGCGAGCGACAGGGCGACGATCCAGGGCGTGCGAGGCTCACCCGGGTGGCGAGTCAGGAAGCGGGCCAGGGCACCACCGAGCAGCAGGAAGAACGCCACGTGCAGCACGGCGCCCAGCCACCGGTCGTACGGGGCGTGCGGCTTCGGCATCCGGTCGTGCCTCCCTCCCAGTCGTTCTCTGCTCGCCCACGCTGAACTGCGTAAACACTCCCATTGTCGCGGCTCGGGACGTCCTGGGGGTCAACCGATCGGATGATGCCGCCGTCGTCCGTTCCGGGCGCCTGGAACAGCCGGAACACCGACCGAACGGAGCAGGTGACGCGGCGAGGGTGGAGAGCACGACAGGCGGCCCGGAGACGACCACGGTGGCCGCCCACCCGCCCCGAGGAGCAGACCAGCATGAAGAACCTTTCCAGGCGCGCCCGCATCACCACCGGTGCCGCCGCCCTCGCCGTCGTCGGCGCCGCGGCCTTCGGCACGGTGTCCGCGAACGCCTCCGCGCCCGCCGCCGTACCGGGGCAATCCGCCGCGCCGGGCACCACGACGACCTCGACGCATCTGACGATCGACGCCGCCACCCGGGCCGCGCGGGCCGCGCTCGACGCCGCCGAGGCGGAGCGTCAGCGGGTCACGGTCGCCGTCGTCGACCGCAACGGCAACACTGTCGTCACGCTTCGCGGTGACGGCGCGGGCCCGCAGTCGTACGAGTCGGCGGAGCGCAAGGCGTTCACCGCCGTGTCCTGGAACGCGCCCACCTCCGAGCTGGCCGGACGCCTGGAGCAGACGCCGCACCTCAAGGACATCCCCGGCACCCTCTTCCTCGGCGGCGGCGTCCCGGTCACGGCCCGCAACGCGCCGATCGCCGGTATCGGCGTGGCCGGCGCCCCGTCCGGCACCTTGGACGAGAAGTACGCGCGGGCGGGCGCGGCGGTCCTGGGCCGCTAGCCCCTCACGGAGGTGACTCGCCGACCAGGCCACGCCTGATCGGCGAGTCACCTGCCCGGGCCGAACGACACGAGCACTGCCCGCACCCGCTGTCTCGCCCTTCCGCCGCAGCACGATCATCCGGGCAGAGCGCTGGACCGGTGCGTGTCCCACAGCGGCCGCGGCCCGGCGTCGGCTCCATCCAAAGGCCGCCTGCCGATCGGTACTTAATGAAAGCCAAAAGAAAAGTCGTGCGGGGAGCCTTGACCGCCAAGGGGACGGCGGGCAAGGTTCCGGAGAGCGCTCTCCCAGTCATCTGATCGCACCGTCCGCCGGCCACGACTCCCTTCCGGGCCGGAAGGCATCCCTGCGCCCCGGCCCGGCGGGCCCACCACGCGGTACTCCCGCGCGGCCCCGCCCCGTCGGCTCTCCCCCACCCGTCAGGAGCAGATGTGTCCCCACCCCTCTCCTACCGCAGACCCTCCGGCCGCCGAGCAGTGCCTCTGCTCGCGCTCGGCTCACTGGTGGCGTCGCTCGCCCTCGCCGCTCCGCCCGCCCAGGCTGCGGAGACCCTGCTCTCCCAGGGCAAGCCCGCCACCGCCTCGTCCCAGGAAGGCGACGGATACGCGCCCTCCGCGGCCGTCGACGGCAACCTCACCGGTACGCGCTGGGCCAGCCGGTGGAGCGACCCGCAGTGGTTCCAGGTCGACCTCGGACAACGGTCCGACCTCAGCCGTGTCGTGCTCACGTGGGAGGGCGCGTACGGCAAGAGCTACCAGATCCAGGCGTCCGACAACGGCACGGACTGGCGCACTCTGAAGACGGTGACCGGCGGTGACGGCGGCACCGACGAGGTCGCCGTCTCCGGCTCCGGCCGCTACGTCCGCATGCTGGGCACCGAGCGCTCCGGGGGCTACGGCTACTCCCTCTGGGAGTTCCAGGCCTACGGGACTACGGACGGCACGCCGCCCGCCCAGGGAGCGGTCAAGGTCACCGGCTCACAGGGGAACTGGCAACTGACCGTCGGCGGGCAGCCGTACATCGTCAAGGGATTGACCTGGGGCCCCGTCATCGCGGACGCCCCGAAGCACATGCCGGACATCAGGTCCATGGGCGTCAACACCGTCCGCACCTGGGGCACCGACGGCGGCACCAAGCCGCTGCTGGACAGCGCCGCCGCGCACGGCATCAAGGTCGTCAACGGCTTCTGGCTGCAGCCCGGTGGCGGCCCCGGTTCCGGAGGCTGCGTCGACTACGTCACCGACAGCACATACAAGAACAACATGCTCACCGAGTTCGCCAAGTGGGTCGAGGCGTACAAGAGCCATCCCGCGACCCTCATGTGGAACGTCGGCAACGAATCGGTGCTCGGTCTGCAGAACTGTTACAGCGGCGCCGAGTTGGAGGCGCAGCGCAACGCCTACCCCGGTTTCGTCAACGCCGTGGCCAAGAAGATCCACAGCATCGACCCCGATCACCCCGTCACCTCCACCGACGCCTGGACGGGCGCCTGGCCGTACTACAAGCGCAACGCGCCCGACCTCGACCTGTACTCGATGAACTCCTACGGCGACATCTGCGGCGTCCAGGAGGACTGGGAGGAGGGCGGCTACACCAAGCCGTACCTCATCACCGAGGGCGGTCCTGCCGGTGAGTGGGAGGTGCCGGACGACGCAAACGGTGTACCCGACGAGCCGACCGACGTGCAGAAGGCCGAGGGGTACACCAAGGCCTGGGGCTGCGTCACCGGCCACCGGGGAGTCGCCCTCGGCGCCACCCTGTTCCACTACGGCGTCGAGCACGACTTCGGCGGCATCTGGTTCAACCTGGTACCCGACGAGCTGAAGAGGCTGTCCTATTACGCCGTCAAGAAGGCGTACAGCGGATCGATCGCCGGGGACAACACCCCACCGGTCATCGCGAACATGGCTGTCAGTCCCGCCTCGTCGGCCCCGGCGGGCGGCGAGTTCACGGTTCGCGCGGACGTGCGGGACCCCGACGGCGACGCGATCGCCTACAAGATCTTCCTCAGCGGCAACTACGCCAATGGCGACAAACGTCTGGTCGAGGCCAAGTGGCGGTCCAACGGCAACGGGACCTTCGCCGTGACGGCTCCCGAGAAGCTCGGCGTGTGGAAGGTGTACATCCAGGCCGAGGACGGCCACGGCAACGCCGGCATCGAGACGAAGTCGGTCAAGGTCGTCGCCCCGTCGGTCACCGGCACGAATGTGGCGCTGCACAAGCCCACCACCGCGTCCTCGTTCCAGGCCTCGTACGGCGACTGCCCGTGCGAGCCCGCCAAGGCGACGGACGGCAGGAGCGACACGCGCTGGGCCAGCGACTGGAGCGACCCTCAGTGGATCCAGGTCGACCTCGGCGCCGCCACAGCCTTCCGCGAGCTCCAGCTCGTGTGGAACCCCGCCTACGCCAAGTCCTACGAGGTGCAGGTCTCGGACGACGGCACCGCCTGGCGCACGGTCCACACCACAGCCGCCGGCAACGGCGACGTCGACACCATCGACGTCGCGGCGACCGCGCGGCACGTACGACTGCACCTGACGGCGCGTGGCACCGGCTGGGGCTACTCGCTGCACGAGTTCGGCATCTACGGCTGACGACGGTGAAGGGTGCCCGTCGGCGCCCTCCACCCCTCCCCCACCAGGCACCTCAGCGGGCAAGGAGGCCCCATGAGACCGCGTTCGAAGCTTCCCGCGCTGCTGGTCGGCAGCGCACTGATCGCAAGCTTGCTCGGCGTCGGCACCGTCGCCACGGCGGCCGGTCCCGGCGGCGCCCCGGCGGCTGCCTCGGCCGCCGGTCATACCGGGCACACGATGGCGGTGTCGACCCAGGCGTCCGCCGACGACCCCGACGGCGACGGCTACATACCGGCCGTGCCACCGGTCACCGGTGTGACACCGTCAACCGCGACCCCGCCGCCGCGGTACCACAAGGAGTTCCAGGCCAACTGCGCGGTCACGCACACGGCGCCGGACGACCCGATCGTCTACCCGGGGCAGCCGGGCAAGTCCCACGACCACACCTTCATGGGCAACAGGACGACGAACGCGGGCAGCACCACGGCGAGTCTCTACGGAGGGAACACCACCTGCAACGCACCGGCCGACGCGTCGGCGTACTGGATGCCGTCCCTGTACAAGGGGGACAAGAAGATCCTCCCGGTCGGCCCGCAGGTCATCTACTACAAGTCAGGCGTCACCGACTACACCAGCGTGCGGCCCTTCCCCCGGGGACTGCGGTTCGTCGTCGGCGACCCCATGCAGAGCGCCCAGGAGTTCCGCGGCCACAAGGGCTTCGTCGAGGGCTGGGAGTGCGGTGACAGCTTCTTCAACGTGGACTTCCCGGCGAGCTGCCCGAGCCGTCCCGACGTCCAGCTCAACATCCGCTTCCAGGCACCCAGTTGCTGGGACGGCAAGTACCTCGACACCCCCGACCACAAGAGTCACATGGCCTACCCGGTCGTCAAGCCCGGCACCAACGACAACATGTGCCCGGCTTCCCACCCGGTCGCCCTGCCGATGATCGAGTTCAAGATGGCCTTCCCGGTCAACGGCGACATGAGCCAGGTCCGCCTGGCCAGCGGCCGCGGCTACTCCTTCCACTACGACTTCTTCAACGCCTGGGAGGAACGGACCCTCAAGGCGCTGGTCGACCACTGCATCGTGGGCGGCCTCCAGTGCGACACGCGCGGCTACGACCAGAACCACCCGGAGCGCGGCGCGGTGCTGAACGCCGACCACCGGCTGCCTTGACCCGGCCGGCTTCCGGGAGCCCGACGGTGCCCCGCCCGGCGCGGGTGCCGCCGGGCTCCCTCCGCCGCCCACGCGCCCGAGGTGCGCCATCGTCACCTTCAGGACGAGCGGCGTGCGGTACGCGGAGATCATTCGGCACGCCGGGAGTCCCCCACCTGTCCGCCCGGTGAAGGCACGCCGGGTCAGGCGGACTCGCGTACGACCAGTTCCGGCGTGAAGACGAGCGTGCGAGGTTCGGTACGGGTGCCCTGGACCTGCTCGTCCAGCATCCTGGCCATGGCCGCCGCCATCTCCTCCACCGGCTGGCGCACGGTGGTCAGCGGCGGCCGGCACGTCACGGCGATGCTCGAGTCGTCGAACCCGACGACGGCGACGTCCTCCGGTATGCGCCTGCCCAGCTCCCGCAGGACCTGGCACGCACCCTGGGCCATCAGGTCGTTGGCCGCGAACACGCCGTCCACCACGGGGTGGTCCCGCAGCAGTGCGGCCATGGCCGTCGCCCCGCTGTCGAGCGTGAAGACTCCCTCGGCCACGGGAGGGCTGTCCTGCCCGGCGCGGGCCAGGGCGTCGCGGAATCCTGTGAGGCGTTCCCGGCCGGCCCTGAGGTCCGACGGAGCGCTGATCGCCGCGATACGGCGGCAGCCGCGGGCCAGGAGACGCTCTCCTGCCAGGCGTCCCCCCGCGTAGTGGTCCAGGTCGACGCAACCGACCGGTGCCGTCCGGGCGGGACGCGCGAACAGCACCGTGGGAACGCGGGCGGAGAGGAGCATGTCCGGCAGCGGGTCGTCCGGCTGCACGGAGACCACCAGCGCGCCGTCCGCACTCCCCTGCCGTACGTAATCGACCACTTGATTCCTGGCCGCCTCCGACTCGGCGAACAACAGGACCGGCTGCATCGCGCGTGCCCGGAGATACCCCACGACGCCGTTGACGACGCGGCCGAAGAACGGATCGGCGAAGACGCGGCCGGCGAAGGCGTCGCCCGCGCCGGAGACAATGAGGGCCACGGTTCCGGTACGTCGGGTGACCAGTGCCCGCGCCGCGCGGTTCGGTGTGTAGCCGATCCGTTCGATCGCGCTGCGGACCAAGTCCTGGATGCTCGGATCGACGTTGCGTACGCCGTTCACGACCCGCGACACGGTCGCGCGGGAGACACCTGCCTCCCGCGCGACGTCCTCCAGCGTCGGGGCCTGCCTGTTCATGGGGGGAACTCTAGCGCCGGGCACTTCCACGGGCACAGGGCCGCAGACCGTGCACCTCGGTGGACGCCGTCGACGATGTTGCGCGCGGTGTCGGACCGAACTCACCACACCGCGCCTGAGCACCGTGCCACACGCCATCCGGCTGGACGGACACATGCACGAAAGCAGCCGACCCCCTCGGACATACGGACCCCCGCACCCCCCCCCTTCCTGGGATGGGATACGCCGGTCGGCCGCGGCACTGTGTACCTCGCCGACGGCGGCGCGAGTCGTCTCCGGCGCGTCCGTGACGACAACGAGGGGGAAGTCATGTCCGTTCGAAGAAGGACCATCGGGATACTGGCGGCGGTCACAGCCGCGGCCGGCCTGACGGTGGCGGGGGCTCCGGCCGGTGTCGCGGCCCCGTCCACCGCGAGCCACTCGGCCACGGCCTCCGTATGGCGGAACATCGCCCTGACCGGCACCTACACGATCCGCGACGACGAGGGGATCTTCTCGGCCGGCACCTACTGCAACGGCAACGTCGCCTCCGAGGGCTGGGTGAACGAGGTCCGTTCGCCGTCGCTGTGGTGGGAGACCACATGCGGAGGCGAGATCCGTGTGGAGAAGCACGTGTCCGCGGAGACCGACGCCGCCGGCGGAGTCATGATCTACGTGACGCTGCGGTTCTACGAGGGCACGAACGACACCAACACCGATCTCGACGCCGAGTACCACTTCAACCGCTACGTGCCGGCGGGACAGACGTCGGCGGTCGGTGAGATCACACTCCGCAACGGCGAGAACGGCGGAAAGGACTGGGCGAAGCTCAACCTCGTCCTGCACAACAACCGCTGACCGCCGGGAGGCCATCGGTCCCGCTTCCCGGGTCGCACCCGGGAAGCGGGCACGGCAAGCGGGCACGGCAAGCGGGCACGGCAAGCGGAGGCACAGCCACCTGTGCAAGCCGTACGCGGGAACCACTGCGCGCGCTTAGCCTCGGACCATGAGGCGCTACGGGGTGACGAGGCGAGTCGGTGAGATCGGGGACGCTGCGGCGCGGGCTGCGCAGGCCGCGCGGAGTGTCGAGGAGTTCTTCGGGGCGGTGAAACGGGTCGTACGTCCCGCGCTGCGGTTCGATGTGTGTGCCTGTGTGACCGTCGATCCGCAGACGTTGATGAACACCGGCGGTGACTACCGGGACGGCCTGCCGTCCGCCATGCTGCCGCGCATGCTCGACATCGAGTACGGCGAAGGCGATGCCAACGACCTGTCGGATCTGGCGGACAGACCGACGCCCGTGGGGCTGCTCAGCCAGGAGACCGGCGGGCAGCTCGACCTCAGCCCCCGGTACCGCGACATCATGCGTCCCCTGGGGTTCCGCGACGAGTTACGTGTGCTGTTACGGGACCGGCAGGGAGCGTGGGGCGCACTGATCATGGGCCGCGCGGACGACGCGCCCCCGTTCGGTTCGCCGGACCTGGCCATGGCGGCGTCGTTGGTCCGGCCGCTGGGCAGTGCTCTGCGGCGGCTGCACCTGACGCGGCTCGCCGAGGAGGGCGCCACCGCGCCGGCGCCCGGACTGGTGCTGCTGAACCGCGCTCACCAGGTGGTTCATGCGACACCCACGGTGGCCATGTGGTTGGACGACCTGGCGCAGGCCGGGGGTGTGTCACCCGGCGACCGAGGGTTGCCTCCCGCCGTGTACGCGGTGGCGGCGGCGGTGCAGTCCCCCGGGTCGGCGACATCCCACACCTCATGGATGCACAGCTCCCGGCACGGACGCATACGGTTGCACGCCTGGCGCCTGGACGCACCCTCGGCAAACTCAGCCCGCACCGCCGTCGTCGTCGAACGGCCCGGCCCCGCCGAGCACATGGCTCTGATCGTCGCCGCCTACGGACTGACCCCTCGCGAGAGGGACATCACGGTCCTGGTGCTGCGCGGGAAGTCCACCACAGAGATCAGCCGTGGCACGGGCCTGTCACCGCACACGGTTCAGGACCACCTGAAGGCGGTGTTCGACAAGACCGGCGTCCGAAGCCGCCGGGATCTGGTCGCCACACTGTTCGCCCGTCACTACCTGCCGGACCTGACCTCGGCCGCATCGACGCCGCTGAGCACCGAGGTCGAGGCCTGATCACGCGATGTGGAGAGCCCCGAACCCGCCCTCGCCGCCTCGGATCTGCACGTGGTGATGAACTGTGCGAGGTGCACCTTCACCTGTACGCGGTGCTGAGCTGCACTGTCCGTGGGGAGTCGAACCCCCGCGTTGCTCTTCACGCGCCAGGAGTGGGCCGGGAAACCGCCGGCCCTCGGTCTGTGCACGCCTCCGAAGCAGCTACCTGCTCCACATCGTCGCGATGCGCCGAACTCCTCAGTCCAGCAGATCGACTTCCCAGTTCGTACGTTGGATCCGCACGTCGATCTCGCGGAGCTCCCGGGCGAGTACATCCGCCCGGGCGCGCAGTTCCGCGACCGGAAGCGCGGAGAGCATCAGGAGTTCCGAGCGAAGCTGCCTTCCGTAGCCGCGCTCGCCCTTGCCCGCTGCCGCGTCCGCCGCCGCCGTGACGACCGAGTGGCGCAACCGCAGGACGTCCCGGCGTGCGAGGGCATCGGTCAGCGTGCCGTCGGCGCCCATCTCCACGGTGGCGTTGGTCCGGTTGATCCGCCGGATCAGATCCTCGAGGACGTCCAGGACCTCGCCGGTCTCGGCCAACAGCTGAGCCGCGTCCTCGGCCGGTGTGTCCCCTTCCTGGTAGCGCGCGCTGTCGACGACGCGTGCCCGCAGTTGTTCCACACGGCGTGTGGCCTCGGCGCGCTGCGCCAGCGCCTCGGCAAGCTTCACCGTCTTCACCTCCCCCTTTTCGAGCTCGCACGAGTATACGAAGTGGAATCGGCTCGCTCGCATCCGATGTCGTGTGTGCGTTGCAGCGCTGGAGCGGGCGGCGCATCGGACGCGAGCGTGCGAGGGACTTCGCCGGGCAGGAGTGCGGCGGTTGCTGCGCACCCGCACCGGGCGCCGAAGGTGTTGCGGTTCCGTTATCGTCCAGCGTGCAACCGTGGGGCGACAGTCGTTGTCGAACCGGCGTGATATTCCGCCACCCCCACCTCACCCGTGCACGCCTCTGCATCGCCGCAGCGGCGGTCACCCTGCTCGTCACCGGGTGCTCCGTCGGAGAACCGGACGTGCCGCCGCATCCCGTCTTCTCGGCTCCCAGAGACCAGCAGCCCGCCAAAGCCCTCGAAGCGACGGTGGCGCGGGGCGGGTTCACCTTCCGTCAGACCATGACCTTCGAACTCGGCACGGGACAGGCGACCTTGTCGAGCGAGGGCCGGATGGCCCGCAAGGCAGGGCGAGCCGTCGGCACCCGGACGTGGAGCTTCACCGGGCCCCTCCCCACCCCGGAGCGGGAGGCGCTGCTGGGCCTGTCACCGGCCCCTACCCCGCAGCCGTCGAAGCTCGGCGTGGCCGTCGACGGAGCGGACGTGCTGGTGCGACCCGGTGCCGCCTCGTACTGGATCCGCCACACTCCGAGCGACTTCACCCTCGACGGCAACCGCAACGTCGAAGCCCTGGCCGGCACCGAGGTGCCGTTCGGCGGCACCCTGCTGGAACTGGTCGCGGCCGGAAGCCGGGTGACCAAGTCCGCGTCGGCCGGAAAGGGCCGGACGTACACGGTACGCACGCCCGCTCCCGCGGCACTCGCCCTGTTCCCCAAGGACTTGCGGGACATGCTGCAGCGCGGGACCGACGACGCCGCCGAGCCCCTGCCCGTCGACCTCGCGCTGCGCACCGACGGACGCGGACGCATCGTTCGCGCCGCGGCCGACCTGGGCGTCCTGAAGGGCCGGGAGCGCGGTTCGCTGCGGGGCCTCAAGGGGATCCGGGTCGAGATGACCATCAGCCGGTACGGTTCGCCCGTCCCGAAGCTGCCGTCCCCCGACCTCCGGGTCACGGCGCGTGACACCGTCCGGGACATCGACGAACTGGAACCCGGAGTCTGCTTCGACCCGCACACCGGCACCAGTTCGGACCTTCTGGTCGTGATCCGTCCCTGCAAGACCGGTCACGGCGCCCGCGTCCTGGCTCAGCCGGAGCTCGACAGCACCTACCCAGGGGCAGCGGCTGCCCAGCAGCAGGCCGAGGCCGCCTGTGACCGCGCCGTTCCCACCTCCCCCGCCGCCTGGCGAGCGGAGTCCGCTAAGCGCGACGCGCACTGGTTCACCTGGCCCACCGACAAGTGGGACTGGGGCGAGCACGGTGCGGCCCACGCGACCTGCTACGTGCTCACCCGCTGACGACTCGGCCGGGGCCGGTGGACCGCCGCTCCGGCAACGAGGCAGGCGTGGGACCGGCAGGGCCCCCGGGGTGTCGGCGGTGTCGATGGGAACCGACACCGCCGGACGACCGGGGGCCTCGTCACCTGGCCCCTGCCTCCTCGTGGGCCGAGTCCTCAGTCCCTCTGCCGGGTCGGTCCAAGCTCAGGCGTTCGACGACAGGCCGAGATACGTACCGTTGAGTGCCCCGAACGAGTTCACCTGGCTGCTCTGGCTGAGGGTGGTGCCGAAGCAGACGGACCAGGAGTTCGCCCCGACCCCCGACGACGGGCACTTCCAATCGCCCAAGTGCGTGCCGGAGGCGGTGTAGAGGTCCATACGCGCTTCCGCGCCGTAGAGGCCGGACTGGTTGTTCCGCACGATCACCGCCCCCTGGACCCCGCTTCCGTTCGACGACCTGATCGCACAGACCTGTGCGATCACACCGGTGCTGATCGTCTTGCTCGAGGCGCAGCGCCACGTGCTGGAGCTGGACGTGACCGGGTTCGTGTTGCCGTAGGCCCGCCAGGTACCAGCCGCGGCCGGAGCAGGTACGGCGACCGTGGAGCTGACCCAGGAGCGCAGGTCGTCCGTACGGGTGCTGACAGCGCCGGTCCTGGTCACGGACGGATCGGTGCCGAAGCATCCTCCCTGCCAGGATCTGCTGCTGACGGCGACCAGCTCGGGCTTGCCGCCGGCCAGGCGCACGGCCGGGCCGCCGGCGTCTCCCTTGCAGACGCTCGCGCCGTTCTCGCCGGTGAGGGCGACGGTTTCCGCGTCGACCGAGTCGACGGCGAAGGTACCGCTGTGCAGGCGCAGCGGGGCCCATTCGGTCGCGGTGCGGCCGTAGCCGGCCACCGTCAGCTGATCACCGGGCGTGGCCGGGGTGGCGGCCAGGCCCACGGGCGTGACACTGGTGACGGGGCGGCTGAGCCGCGCCAGTACGGCGTCCCGTGAGGGGTGGGCCACGAGTTCCACGACGGTGCGGGTCTCGCCGGCGGAGGTCGTGAGGTCGGTGCGGCCGATGGTCGCGGTGGTCTTCAGCTTGGGGGCGCCGGTGGGAATCGTGAGGCCCGTGGCCGGGTCGTCGGCGAAACAGCTGGTGGCGGTGAGCAGCCAGTACGGGTGTACCAGGGCAGCGGAGCAGGCCTTCTGGTCGTCGCCGATCTGGAGGCGGGCGGTGAACGCGAGCGTACCGTCGGCCGCTGCGGTGCCGGAGACGGCGTTCGCGGCGGTGGCGCTCAGCGCCAGCAGCGTGGCGACGAGTGCGGCGGCGAGACGTGTGGTGAATGCGCCGGCGAAGGAGGAGAGGCGAGGGCCTCTGAGGTGTCGCATGACCTTTGTTTCACTTCCTTGGGGAGACGTGAGATGCGCTCGGCGGGTGCCTGCGGGAGTGGAGTCGAGGCGCTGACGAGCCGGATCCGGCAGCCGGGCGGGGCGTACGGGGTGTGCGGCGCTCGGGAGCGGCCGCACACCCCGCGGCGCGGCAAGTCAGGGTCCGTTTCAGGCGACCTTGGTCCGGTCCCAGGTCCAGGAGCCGGTGCCGGAGTCCCAGGCCTTGGCAGGGGCGCTGATGCCGGCACCGGTGGAGGTGAAGGTCCACAGCGCGGTGTGTCCACGCCCGTCGGAGGTGTTGGGGTACTTGTACAGCACGCCCACGTCGGACTTGCCGTCACCGTTGAAGTCACCCGACACCGGCGCGGAACTGTCCCACGTCCACGAACCGTCCCCCGAATCCCACTTCCTGACCGGCGCACCGATGCCCGTACCGGTGGAGGTGAAGGTCCACAGCGCCGTGTGCCCACGCCCGTCGGAGGTGTTGGGGTACTTGTACAACACGCCCACGTCGGACTTGCCGTCACCGTTGAAGTCACCCGACACCGGCGCGGAACTGTCCCACGTCCACGAACCGTCCCCCGAATCCCACTTCCTGACCGGCGCACCGATGCCCGTACCGGTGGAGGTGAAGGTCCACAGCGCCGTGTGCCCACGCCCATCGGAGGTGTTGGGATACTTGTACAACACGCCCACGTCGGACTTGCCGTCACCGTTGAAGTCACCCGACACCGGCGCGGAACTGTCCCACGTCCACGAACCGTCCCCCGA
>NZ_JBVJKK010000012.1:0-107534 GCF_055585285.1 Streptomyces sp. NPDC053665 | reverse complement strand
CTTGGCGTGCTGCGCCTCGGTCGCCTTCTCGCTCGGTCCGGCCACCGCCTGCGCACGGATCTCGTGCAGTTCGGCCACGCGTCCGCGCGCGTCGGTCGGCTCACCCGGCGCCTCATCCAAAACGGTCATGTAGCGACCTTACGAAGCCGACCGAGGAATGGGGGCCGTCGACTCCTCACAGTCTCCGGCGTGTTTTCCTGGTACCCCTGAACAGAACCAGGGCCGGGTGCAGCCTTTCCGACTGCTCAGAGGGCATGTCGCTTGTAGGGGTCGTACAAAGTCGTCAGGCGAGAGCCACCTCACAGACGTGGGTGGCGCATGCCTCCCCCGGAGTGACGCGGACGCGCAGACGGGTGCCCGTGGCGAGGACGCGGACCGAGTCGTCGGCGCGGATCACCCGGCGCACCGGCCGGTCCCAGACGATCTCCAGGGGCTCGCCCGTGCGGGGCGGTTCGCTCACGCAGAGCGTAGCGCCGCGGCCGCTGCGGACGATCAGCACGCTCGCTCCCGCGGACGCGGTGAGCGCTCCCGCCGTGCCCGCCTGCCAGAAGTTCGCCGCCGTGAGGCCCAGGGAGGGCACCGCGACCGCCTGGCGCCCGGCGTCGTTGGCGAGGACCGACAGCCAGGGGCGGTCGGCGGCCCGGTGGGCGACGGCGCGGCGGGACGCCCCGGGCATCAGCAGGTAGGCGTACGTGGCGTCGTGCGGGTCGGTGCCGTGGTCGAGCCAGAGGGTCTGCCAGCGGCGGGTGCGGCGCTCGGCCGTGCCGCCGGTGTTGATGTCGGACCAGGCGCCGGTGCGGTCCTCGCGCAGCGCCCGCGCCTCGCCGTCGAGGAGCACCCAGCCGCCGTGCTCCTCCAGGTGGGCCCAGTGCGGGCCCCGGGTGAAGCGCTGGGTGCCGGACTCCCCCAGGTTGCGGTTGTCGACGACCGTCTCCACGGGGACGCCGTCGGAGCAGCTGATCCCGGCGCCCAGGCAGATCACCGCGTCGTGGGCGAAGAACCAGGATTTGTGGGCCCGGAGGGTGGAGCCGAGGCCCCTGAGGTCCTGGCCGAGGGCCGCGTACCGGCCGTCGGTGGTGCCGCCGACCCAGCGGGCGGCGGGGCGGGCGGTGCCCCATTCGCCGCCCTCCCGGTCCGCGAGCCGCCTGGTGGACACGGTGGTGCCGGGCAGGCGGTACCAGTCGACGGTCGGCCAGTACCAGTCGGTGTACTGGTCGCCGGTGCCGGACCACCAGCTCACCATGCCGGCGCCGGTATGCCAGCCGCGCGGGTTCTCGCCGTTGCCGCACTCGTAGTGGGCGATGCGGTCGCTGGCCATGGCGACGCTCACGGTGAAGCCGGGGCCGCGGTGGACGGCGCGGTCCATGGCGGCGAACAGGCGGTGGCCGGCGGGTTCGGGCGCCGCGGGCACGGGTGAGGCGGCGATCGCGTGCAGCCGGGCGAGGTCGGCGACGCCGTACTGAGGGGCCGTCAGAACAGGGCTGACGGTGTCCCGTTCGATCCACCCCTTGACGCGGGCGTGCCAGCGGTCGCGTTCGGCGGGGCTCGCGCCGGCCGCGAGGAGGGCGATGGCCGCGATGAGCTGCTGGCCGTGGTAGTGGTCGCTGTGCATGACCCGGCGGTCGTCGGCGGCGAGGAGCCCGCGGCTGAGGGCGCGGCCGTTGACGGCGTCCATGACGAGGCCGTCGTGGACGAGCGGCGCGAAGGCGTGCTCGACGCTGTCGAGGACGATCTGCCGGTTCGGGTCGGTGACCTCCCAGTCGGATCCGGCGAGCAGGGCGAACAGGCGGCCCAGGCCGTCGAGCAGGACCTGGCCGTACGTGCCCGAGTAGGCGACCCAGGTGTGCTGGACGAACGAGCCGTCGGCGTACAGGCCGTCCCCCCGGGTGACGTACGGGAAGACCGGGGAGAGCGCGTCCCGGGCGAGGGCGATCTTGGCCGGGTCGCGGCCGAGGACGCCGCGCAGGGCGACGGAGCGGCACAGGTCGACGCGGTTGGCGCCGGTGGAGGTGCCGCTGTAGTCGCCGATCGCGGAGTCGGGGACGAAGTGGTCGACGGCCGCGCAGGCGGCGCGCACCCGGGCGTCGCCCAGTTGGTCGTGGAGGGCGGCCGTGATGTCCATCAGCAGGCGGGGGCTGCCGATCTGCCACTCCCACCAGTTGCCGTAGGGGGTGGTGGCCGGGTGGTAGACGGTGGTGGCGAGGTGGTCGAGGCCGCGCAGGACGCCGGTCAGCAGGTCGGGATCGGCGGTGGAGCCGGTGCCCTGCTGGACGTAGGCCTGGGTCATGGTCCACAGCCGGCCGTAGCTGAGGGTGATGCCGGCCGGGGGGTCGAAGGGGTGGCCGGGCCAGAGGGAGCCGGCGGCCGGGGCCATGGTGCCGCTCAGCTCCCGCGCGAGGGCGCCGGTCCGGGCGAGCCGTCCGGCGTAGGGCTCGGCTGCCGGGTCGTACCCGCTGCCCAGGGCGAGCTCCAGCCAGCGGTGGCGCAAGGCGTCGTACGGGTCACCGGCACCGGTGGGGCCGGAGGCGGCGCTCGCGGTGGCGGGCGGGGCGCCGCCGGTCGCCGCGAGGGCGGCGGCCGTCAGCAGCAGGGCGCGACGGGTGGGCCGGTGGCGGCCCCCGGGCAGGGCGCGGCGCGGGACGGTCATGCCCATGCCCTACCACGCGCGGGGGCTCGCCCTGAACGCCGGAACCGGCCGGATCGCCCGGATCAACCGGACGGGGGACCGCGGAGTCCGGGCCCTGCCAGCCGTCTCGTGGCCGGGTGGGGGACTGGGCCGTGCCGCTCACCCGGGGTCACGAGCAGACCCGCAAAGGGCCCACCCTCACCCGGGGTCACGAGCAGACCCGCAAGGGGACCGACCCCCACCCGGGGCGCTGCAAGCCGACCGGGCGCTTGGGGACTTCGGCTCATCCAGGTCGGTTCGGGCCGTTCGTCCATCTGCGGTAGAGGCCCGGCGCCAGCTCGCGGACGCGGTCGGGCAGGCGCGGCCGGGCGGGTGCGCCGGTCTCGTCGCGGTCCTGGGACACGGCCTCCCAGATCCGGGCGGCCACGTGGCCAGGTGACAGACGGCCCGCGTGGTCGCCCTCGCGTGCGGGGAACGCCGCGCCCACGGGGCCGGGCTCGACGAGCGTCACGCCCACGCCCGTGCCGCGCAGTTCGCGGCGCAGTGCCTCGGCGAAGGCGGCCAGTCCGGCCCGGGCGGCGGAGTGGACCGCCTCCTGCGGCACTCCCCCGCCGCCCGCCGCCGCGCCGAGCAGCACCACCCGGCCGCGCCCGGCGGCGATCATGGACGGCAGCACCTCGCGCACGAGGTGGAGCGTGGCGTTGAGGTCCAGGGTGAGCACCCGGTCGATGTCGGTGTGGGGCATGGCAGCGAAGGGCCCGGTATAGCCGAGCCCCGCCCCGGCGACCAGGGCGTCGATGCGGCCGGTCGTGTGCAGGGCGGACCGGGCCAGCAGGCGGGGCCCGTCGGGGGCCGCGAGGTCGGCGGGGAGCACGACGGCCGACGTGCCCGAGGCCGTCCGCTCCAGGCCGTGCCGGTCGCGCCCGCTGAGCAGCAGGTGCCAGCCGTCCAGGGCGAAACGGCGTGCCGTGGCGGCCCCGATGCCCGAGGAGGCCCCGGTGACCAGGGCCACGCGCCGGTCGAGTCCCCGCGCCGGGCCGTAGGCGCCGGGCCGGTCCGGGGCGGGGGCCGCCGAGTGGCGTGGGGCTGAGTCCGTCCGGGGGTCGTGGGCCGAGCCGGAGCCGGTGAGTGTCACGAGTCGCTCTCCCCTGCGCTGTGCGTCCGCCGTGGTCTCGTCTGTCGCGTCTCCATACGGTTCCTTGCAACCGAACCCCGTCTCCCGGGACCCCGCCACCGCACACGGCCGTGGCCCCGCGCCCGCCCGGCCCGTCTCCCGCGGCCCCGTTCCCGGGCGGCGCACGGTCCGTGGCGTCTCCACCGGAATCCCGCGTCGCCCCCGCGGCGCACCGCTCGATGCGGCCATCCGGGTGTACGGGACGCGCCGGATCGGGACGGGACGGGACGGAAACACACCCGCCGAAGATGTTGAATGTTGAACGGAATGGGTCTACGGTGGGACCCGTCGAGATAGTTCAACGTTCAACATAAGCGCAGGAGGCGTACACCATGAGCATCTTCAGCCGCAGCACCACCACCGCCACCACCACCACCGACGGTGCCGTCAGCCCGGACCTCGCCGCCCTGACCGGTGACTACACGATCGACCCCGCGCACTCCACGATCGGCTTCACGACCCGGCACGCCATGGTCACCAACGTCAAGGGCAGCTTCAAGGACTTCACGGGCACCCTGCACCTCGACGGCAGCGACCCCTCGCGCTCCACGGCCTCCCTCGACGTCGTCATGGACAGCATCGACACGGGCAACGCGGACCGCGACGGCCACCTCAAGAGCGCCGACTTCTTCAAGGCGGACGAGTTCCCGGCCATGACGTTCCGCTCCACCCGCGCGGAGGCGCTCGGCGGTGACGACTACCGCATCACCGGCGACCTGACGATCCTCGGCACTACCCGCCCGCTGACGATCGACCTCGAGTTCAACGGCGTCGCGAAGGACCCGTTCGGCAACGAGCGCGCCGGCTTCGAGGGCAAGGCGGAGATCCTGCGCTCCGAGTGGGGCCTGACCTGGAACGCCGCGCTGGAGACCGGCGGTGTCCTGGTGTCCGACAAGATCAAGCTCACCTTCGACATCTCGGCCGTCAGGAACGCGTGAGCCCGCGCGGCCGGTCCGGTGGCCCCACGCCACCGGACCGGTCTGGCCGGAACGCGCCCCTTGTGGAAGGACCGTCGGCGTTCTCATAATCCAGCAGCAGAATTTTGACCAGTCCATGCCAGTCCATGGACGTTCTTTTTGCCCATGCTGCTGTCATGCGCTCGTCAATCTGATGCTCCGGTTGCACCTCCCCAGTCAACCCCCCACGGAAGGCATCACGTTGAAGAGACTCCTCACGGCCCTCAAGAGATGCGCCGTCCTCGGCGCCGCCGCGCTCGCGATCGCCAGCCTCCAGCCCGTCTCCGCCGCGCAGGCCGCCCCCTCGCCCGTGGTCGGCGGAACGCGCGCCGCGCAGGGCGAGTTCCCGTTCATGGTCCGGCTCTCCATGGGCTGCGGCGGCGCGCTCTACACCCAGCAGATCGTGCTCACGGCCGCGCACTGCGTGGGCCGCTCCGGCAACAACACGAGCATCACCGCGACCGCCGGGGTCGTGGACCTCCAGTCGACCAGCGGCCGCGTGCAGGTGCGTTCCACCAAGGTGCTGCGCGCCCCCGGCTACAACGGCACCGGCAAGGACTGGGCGCTGATCAAGCTCGCCCAGCCCATCAACCTGCCGACTCTCAAGATCGCCACCACGGCGCAGTACAACACCGGCGACTTCACGGTCGCCGGGTGGGGCGCGAACCGCGAGGGCGGTGCCCAGCAGCGCTACCTGCTGAAGGCCACCGTGCCGTTCGTCAGCGACGCCGCGTGCCGGGCCTACGGCGGCTCGTACAGCGGCCTCGTGGCGAACGAGGAGATCTGTGCCGGCTTCGACGCGGGCGGCGTCGACACCTGCCAGGGCGACTCCGGCGGCCCGATGTTCCGCAAGGACAACGTCGGCGACTGGATCCAGGTCGGCATCGTCAGCTGGGGTGAGGGCTGCGCCCGGCCCCAGGCGCCCGGTGTCTACACGGAGGTCTCGACCTTCGCCTCCGCCATCGCCTCGGCGGCGTCCACGCTCTGACCGGCTGTACCGGGCCCGGCGCCGCGGCGGCGCCGGGCCGTCACACAGGCCGTCACGCGCGGGGACCCGGGGCCGGTGACACCGGCGTCTGCGTGCCGGTCCGCTTCCACGCCCCGGGTCGTCCCGGTGGCCTCGGTCGTCCCGGTCGCCTCGGTCGTCCGGCCGCCCCGGTCGTCCCGGTCCTCCCGGCCGTCCCGGTCCTCCCGGTCCTCCCGGTCGGCGAACGGCCTGGAGCGTCCCAGGCGACGCCAGGCTCGTTCCCGCGGCCGCGGGCCCTCAGCGGTCCGGTCCCCCGCGGGACTCCAACGCCGCCACGGCCGCCGCCACTCGATCCGCACGCGCGGCCGGCGTCCGGGCGCGCAGGACGCCGAGCATCGCCAGGTAGCGGTCCGTGCGGCCGAGCGCCCGGAAGGCCGCCGCGGCCCGCGGGTTCCGCTCCAGCGCCGCCGCCAGGTCGTCGGGGACCTCGGCCTCCTTCTGCGACGCGTACGCCGCGTCCCACCGCCCGTCGGCCCGCGCGGCCGCCACCTCCGCGAGTCCGCCCGGGCGCATCCGGCCCTCGGCGGTCAGCTCCCCCACCCGCCGGACGTTGACCGCGGACCAGAGACTGCCGGGCCGCCGCGGGGTGATCCGCTGGAGGTAGCGCGCGGCGTCGAGCTCCTTGCGCTGCCCGGTGATCCAGCCGTGGCACAGGGCCACGTCGTTGACGTCGGCGGCGCTGACGGAGGGGATGCCCGAGCCCTTCTTGGCCACCTCCACCCACAGCCCCGGATGCGGGGCCGGATGGGCGGTGAGCCAGGCGTCCAGCCCGGCGACGGTCGCGAAGGCGAGAGGGCCGGTGTCGTCGGTGGCGCTCATGGCACCACCGTACGGAGACGGCGCGGCGGACGCCGTCCGCTACGGGAGCAGGGCGCGGGCCTGTTCGCGCGCCGACGCCGCCGCGTCCGGGAAGATGCCGAGCCCGTGCGCGACCAGGGCGCCCTCGTGCAGCAGCATCAGCGTCCTGGCCAGCTCGCCGGCCCGCTCGGGGGCGATGTCCTCGACGAGGCGGGTGAACAGGTCGAGCATCCACCGCTTCTGCCCGGTGATGACCGGGTGGGCCGGGTGGGCCGGGTCGCTGATCTCCGCATGGGCGTTGACCATGCTGCACCCCTTCGGGCTGAGGTCCGCGGCCCAGGCGCCCGTGGCGTCGAAGACGGCCAGGACGCGGGCGCGCGGGTCCGGCCCCGCCGCGTCCAGCCGTTCGGCGAGGAAGGCCCGCCAGCGCTCGTCGCGGTCGGCCAGGTACTCGACGACGATCTGCTCCTTGGAGCCGAACCGGTCGTAGAGCGTCTTCTTCGTCACCCCGGCCTCGGCCGCGATGAGGTCGACCCCCACCGCGTGGATGCCGCGCTCGTAGAAGAGCCGGCCGGCCGCCAGCAGCGCGCGGCGGGCGGCGGGCGTCATGGTGATGCGGCGCGGGGTCCCGGTCGTGCTCATGCTCCTCACTATACCGATCTGTATAGTGAGCCGGAACGGGTAAACAGATCTGTCTACTGGCTGGGGTGACGCCGTGAAGATCCTCCTGTCGCTCGCCTTCGTGCTGTGCTGGAGCTCCGGCTTCATCGGTGCCAAGCTCGGCGCGGGCAGCGCGTCCGCGATCACCGTCCTGATGTGGCGGTTCCTGCCGCCGGCCCTCGTCCTCGTGGCCGTGGCCGCCGTCGCGCGCGGCGCCTGGCGGGGGCTGACCGCGCGGGACCTGACCCGCCAGGCCGTCATCGGCCTGCTGTCGCAGAGCGGCTACCTGCTGAGCGTGTACCACGCCATCCAGCTCGGCGTCTCCAGCGGGACGACGGCCCTGATCGACGGGGTGCAGCCGCTGGTCGCGGGTGCCCTCGCCGGGCCGCTGCTGGGGCAGTACGTGTCAGGCCGGCAGTGGATCGGCCTGGTCCTGGGCCTGGGCGGCGTCACCGTGGTCACCCTGGCCGACGCGACGGCGGGTGCCGGTGTGCCCCGGTGGGCCTACGCCGTCCCGCTGCTCGGGATGTTCTCGCTGATCGCGGCGACGTTCCTGGAGAGCCGGTCCCGCTCACGCGTCGCGCCGCAGGTGTCCCTGACGGTCCACTGCGTCACCAGTGCCGTCCTGTTCTCCGTGCTGGCCGTCGCGGCCGGGGCAGCGGCGCCGCCCGCCGAGGGCGCCTTCTGGCTGGCGGTGGTCTGGCTCGTGGTCCTGTCCACCGTCGGCGGGTACGGGCTGTACTGGCTCCTGCTCCGGCGCTCCGGCGTCACCGCCGTCAACACGCTGATGTTCCTCATGGCGCCGGTCACGGCCGTGTGGGGAGCGCTGATGTTCGGCGAGCCGTTCGGCGTGCGGACCGCCCTGGGACTGGCCGTCTGCCTCTTGGCCGTCGTCGTCGTGGGTCGCGGCGAGGGCGGGCGGAACACTGCCGCGACTGCCGCCGGGGACGGCCGGGACAGTGCCACGGCTGCCGCCGGGGACGGCCGTGAGGCCGGGCGCCGTTCGGCCACGCCCGAGCACGCCCGCCGCTAGCCGCTAGCCGCTAGACACCGTCCCGTCGGCCCGTGCGTGTCCTCAGGGCCCGGCATCATGCCCGTACCCGGGCGTCGGCTTCAGGGGCGCGGGCGGACGGGCGGCCCGGGTCGGAACCGGGCCGGTGGGGCGGCCGGGTCCGTGGCGCGGCCCGGGTCAGAAACCGCCCCCGAAGTCGCCGCCGCCGCCGAAATCGCCGCCTCCGCCGAAGTCTCCGCCGCCGAACCCCCCGCCGAAGTCACCGGCGTCGAAGTCCGCGCCGGAGACGTCGCCGCCCTCGTAGCCGCTGAAGTCGCCGTAACCGGAGCCGTAGTCGGCCGCGTAGGCGGGGCCGGCCATCATGCTGCCGAGTGCCGTGCCGACCAGGAGGCCGGGCAGCAGGCCGCCGCCGAAGTAGCCGCCGGCCCAGGGGCCGTAGGCCGGGCCCGCCTCCCAGTACGGGCGGCGGCCGTGGTCGGTGTCGACCTCCCGCACCGCCGGGTCGCGGCCCTCCGCGAGCCGCACCTGGTCGGCCGCGCACACCGGGACCTCGCGCGTGGTGCCACCGGGCGGCGTCCAGCTCGCGTCGGCCACCGAGGGGCCGTGGCGCGGGTCGAAGAAGCACGGCGGGCGGCGCTCCGGGAGGACCCGGCCCTCGCGGCGGGCGGCGAGGGAGGCCAGGGAGAACCGGCCGTCCTCCACGGTCTGGGTCACAGCCCGCACGTCTTCCGGCTTCGCCGCGGCCGCCATCAGGGACTTGGCCCGGTCGTAGGAGTCCAGGGCCCGCTCGTAGTCGGCGCGCATGGCGTCGTCGGCGCCGGGCTCCCCGGGGCGGAAGTCGAGGCGGTCGAGTTCCTCGCCGAAGGCGGTGATGTCCTCGTCGACCACCACGCGCAGCCTCTCCAGTGCGGCCCGCTGCTCCTCCTCGTGGCGGCGGCGGTTGCGCCGGACCAGCGCGTAGGTGCCGGCGCCGCCGGCCGCGACCAGGGCACCGACCGTGATCAGCCCGCCGACCGGCACGTCGCTGCCGGAGCCGCCGCCCCAGCTGCTCGGCGCCGTACCGCGCATACTGCGCAGGGCGTCGTCGACGAAGTCGTTCAGCTGGGCCTTGGTGTCACCCGCGCCCTGCGCGGCCGACACGAGGTTGGACACCGCCGGGCGGCTCATCACCGCGCGGTCGGCGCGGGCGTCGAACCGGTCGCCGAGGCGGATGCCGTACAGGCCCGTGACGCCGGTCTCGGTGCGCAGGTTCCGGAACAGGTCCTGCGTGGGGTAGCCGGCCGGCAGGACCGCCACGAAGATCGGCCTGTCGGCGTCCTTGATCTTGTCGGCGAGCGCCTCGGCGTCCGACGCGGAGAGCAGGTCGGAGGCGGCCGGGTCCACGTAGACGGGGCTCTCGCGCAGCTCCGCGGCGACTTTCGACAGGTCGGTGGCCGCGTGCGCACCCGGCGCACCCGCCACCAGCACCGCCAGCACGGCGGCGACCGGCACGATCAGCAGGCGTATGACGGTACGCACCAAGTGGGCCTTCATATGTTCGAAGCTACCCGAATCAGCACAGAAAGGGAGATCGTCCGGGACCCGGTTCTTGGGCCGCCCCGGGCCCTACGATGCCTGTGCACGCAGTGCCGTGGGCCGCCCTGGCCCGCCGGCCGCAGCGGGAGGCGGGGGGACGAAGGCATGCTCGGACGACGCAGGGCCCAGGACATGACCGTGTCCGGACTGAGCGAGCTGGACCGGTCGCGGACCCGGGCCGATCTGCTGTGGGAGCTCTTCCGGCACGCCGAGGCCGAGGTGCTGGCGGCGATCGACTGGTATCTGGCGCGGCGGCGCGGACCGGCGCTCTGGTCGCGTTCGCTGCGGGCGCTCGCGGCGCTGCTGGGCATCGTCGGCACGCTGACGCCCCTGGTGCACGCGGCCGCGCCCACCGCCGTGCAGCCCGAGTGGGGCTTCGTGTTCCTGGCGGCCGGCGCCGGCTGCGTGCTGTTCGACCGGATCTTCGGCTTCTCGGCGTCCTGGACCCGGTACATCCGCTCGCAGCTGGCGTTGCAGCAGTTGCTGAAGAAGGCGCAGGCGGAGTGGGCGCAGGCGTACCTGCGGACCACCGACTCCCCGAGCGACAAGGAGCAGGCCGCCCTGCTGGGTGTGATCGAGCGGCTGCGTACGGACGCCCACCGGATCGTCGAGGAGGAGGGGTCGGCCTGGGTCGGCTACCTCGCCGACGGCGTCGAGGAACTGACCCGCTCGACCGCCCAGGTCACCGGCCAGCGCCCGCACGGCGCGGGTCTGTTCCGGCTGGACCGGGCGCCCGGCGGCGCCCGGGGCGGCGAGGTTCCGGGCCCGCGGTCCAGGGACACGGCGATGTGATCCGGGCCCGGAACGGCCCGCCCCGCCCGTCCTACTCGGCCGGGACCACCCCGGCCCGCAGGAGGCCGTAGGTGTACGCGTCCTCCAGGGCCTGCCAGCTCGCCGCGATGACGTTGTCGGCGACGCCCACCGTGGACCACTCCCCCGAGCCGTCCGACGTGGAGATCAGCACGCGGGTCGTGGAGTTGGTGCCGTGCTTGCCCTCCAGGATGCGGACCTTGTAGTCGACCAGCTCCAGCTTGGCCAGCTGGGGGTAGATCTTCTCCAGGCCGACGCGCAGGGCCCGGTCGAGGGCGTTGACCGGGCCGTTGCCCTCCGCCGTGGCGACGATGCGCTCGCCCTTGGCCCACAGCTTGACCGTGGCCTCGTTGGCGTGGGACCCGTCGGGCCGGTCCTCGACGATGGCCCGCCAGGACTCGACCTGGAAGTAGCGCAGGGGCCTGCCCTGGACCTCGGTGCGCAGCAGGATCTCGAAGCTCGCGTCGGCGGCCTCGTAGGTGTAGCCCTTGAGCTCGCGCTCCTTGACCCGCTCGACCACCCGGCCGACCAGCTCGCGGTCGCCGCCGAGGTCGACGCCGAGCTCCTTGCCCTTGAGCTCGACGGAGGCCCGCCCGGCCATGTCGGAGACGAGCATCCGCATGGTGTTGCCGACCCGCTCGGGGTCGATGTGCTGGTACAGGTCCGGGTCGACCTTGATCGCGGAGGCGTGCAGGCCGGCCTTGTGGGCGAAGGCGGACAGGCCGACGTAGGGCTGGTGCGTGGAGGGGGTCAGGTTGACGACCTCGGCGATGGCGTGGGAGATGCGGGTCATCTCGCGCAGGTGCCCCTCGGGCAGGACCCGCTTGCCGTACTTCAGCTCCAGGGCCGCCACGACCGGGAAGAGGTTGGCGTTGCCGACGCGCTCGCCGTAGCCGTTGGCGGTGCACTGCACGTGGGTGGCGCCGGCGTCGACGGCGGCCAGGGTGTTGGCGACCGCGCAGCCGGTGTCGTCCTGGGCGTGGATGCCGAGCCGGGCGCCGGTGTCGGCGAGGACGGTGCCGACGACCGCCTGGATCTGCGCCGGGAGGAAGCCGCCGTTGGTGTCGCACAGGACGACGACGTCGGCGCCGGCGTCGGACGCGGTGCGCACGACCGCCTTGGCGTACTCCGGGTCGGCGCGGTAGCCGTCGAAGAAGTGCTCGCAGTCGACGAAGACCCGGCGCCCCTGCTCCTTCAGGAAGGACACGGTGTCGGCGACCATCGCGAGGTTCTCGTCGAGGGTGGTGCGCAGGGCGAGCTCGACATGGCGGTCGTGCGACTTGGCGACCAGGGTGATCACCGGGGCACCGGACTCCAGCAGGGCTCTGACCTGCGGGTCCTCGGCCGCGGTGGTGCCGGCGCGGCGGGTGGAGCCGAAGGCGACCAGCTGGGCGTGCCGGAAGTCGACCTCCTGCCGGGCCCGGGCGAAGAACTCGGTGTCCCGCGGGTTGGCGCCGGGCCAGCCGCCCTCGATGAAGCCCACGCCGAAGTCGTCCAGGTGCCGGGCGATGGCGAGCTTGTCGGCGACGGTGAGGTTGATGCCCTCCCGCTGGGCGCCGTCGCGCAGGGTCGTGTCGAAGACGTGGAACGAGTCGTCGGGCTCGCTGGTCTCGGTCATGGTCTCAAAGGCTCCTGAGGATGGGATCTCGGTCGTACCGGAATGACCGGCTCCACCGCCCTCACATACTCCCTCGCGCTCTCGCCTTCCGGCTGCGGGTGGGCCAGAAATGCGAAAAACCCCTCGCGGGTGCGAGAGGTCTGCGCGCGGGTCGAGGACGACGGTGTCCGCCCGTACCTGGTCGTACGTGCGGTCACTGCGGACCGGCGCGCCTGCTGCCAATAATCATGGCGAACGAGAGCACGCGGGAAGTCTGGCACAGTCCCCGGGCCCGGCTCACCGGCGTCTCAGCATGCGGTCGATCGGCTCCGGGTGGCGGACATGCCGCCCGTGCGGAGTCCCGCCGCGCCGCTCAGCCGTCCGCGAGGAGCCCGTCGGCGAGGAACTCGGCCACGTGCTGCAGCACCCCGGCCCGGTCGGTGCCGCGCAGGCCGATGGCGACGTGGATGGACAGCCCGTCCAGCAGCGCGCGCAGGCGGGCGGCGAAGCGGTCCGGGTCGACGCGGCGGAACTCGCCGCGCGAGATGCCCTCGGCGAGCAGGGCGACCAGGTCGCGGTGCCAGGCGCCCTCGATGGCGGCCTGCCGGTCCCGGGCGTCGGATTCGACGGCGGCGTTCTGCGACCGGTTCCAGACCTCCAGCCACAGCGTCCAGTGCGGATCGCGGTGGCCGTCGGGGACGTACAGGTCGACGTAGGCGCGCAGGCGTTCGCCGGCGGGGGCGGCCCGGGTCAGCAGCCGGGCGCGCTCGGCGCCGAGGCGGCCCTCGCTCCACTCCAGGGTGCGCAGCAGCAGTTCGTCCTTGGAGCCGAAGTAGTAGAGCAGGTGACCGCTGCTCATGCCGACCTCGCGGCCGAGCGCCGCCATGGTCAGCTTCTCCAGGCCGCGCTCGGCGATCATCTCCATGGCGGCGGCGAGCACGTCCTCGCGGGGCGGGGCCTGCTTTCGCCCACCGGCCATGTGCGCTCCTAGGTTCTCGGCTGCTGCTGGGTGATGCAGTGGATGCCGCCACCGCCCGCGAAGATCGTACGGGCGTCCACCAGGGTCACGGTCCGCTCGGGGAACAGGCGGCGGAAGATCCCGGCCGCGATCTCGTCGCGGGGATCGTCGAAGCCGCACAGCACGACGCCGCCGTTGCACAGGTAGTGGTTGATGTAGGAGTAGTCGGCCCAGTGGCCGTCGGCCTCCAGGACCGTCGGGGCGGGGACCTCGACGACCTCCAGGCGGCGGCCCCGGGCGTCGGTCTGCGCCTTCAGCAGGCCGATGACCTCCCGCGTGACCTCGTGGTCGGGGTGGGCGGGGTCGGGCTGGGAGTGGGCGACGACGACACCGGGGCGGGCGAAGGCGGCGACGATGTCGACGTGCCCGAGGGTGCCGAAGCCGTGGGGAGGGTAGTCGCCGGTCAGGCCGCGCGGCAGCCAGATCGCCTTGCGGGTGCCGAGCCGGGCGTGGATCTCGGCCTCGACCCGCTCGCGGCTCCAGCCCGGGTTGCGCTCGGGTCCGAGCTGGACCGTCTCGGTCAGCAGGACCGTGCCCTCCCCGTCGACGTGGATCCCGCCGCCCTCGTTGACCAGTTCCGAGGAGTACGTGCGCGCCCCGGCCAGGTCGGCGACGTGCGCGGCGATCTTCGCGTCGTGCTCCCAGCTCGCCCACTCCTGCGCGCCCCAGCCGTTGAACGTCCAGTCGACGGCGGCCAGCCGGCCCTTGCCGTCGGTCAGGAAGGTCGGCCCGATGTCGCGCATCCAGGCGTCGTCGAGGTCCCGTTCGACCGTGTCGATCCCGTCGCCCAGCAGGGTCCGCGCCTGCGCCGACCGGCCCGGGCCGCACACCACGGTCACCGGCTCGAAGCGGCGGACCGCCCGGGCGACCGACGCCCAGGCGGCCTGGGCGGCGGCCAGGTCGTCGGGGGACTCGAAGGTGGCGTTGGGGCCGGGCCAGGCCATCCAGGTGCGCTCGTGCGGGGCCCATTCGGCGGGCATGCGGAAGCCGTCGGCGGCTGCGGACATCGTGGATCCTCAGAGGAAGTAGAGACGGTTGAGGGAGACGGAGTCGGCCGGTGCGGAGCGCAGTGGCTCGCCGTCGAGGGTGACCAGCCCGGTGCGCTGGTCCACGTCGACGGCGCCGGTGCGGGAGTTGAGGCGCAGGTCGGCCGGTCCGATGCCCCGGGTGCCGCGTACGGCGACCCGGCGCCGCCGGGTGGGCAGCGTGTCGTGCCCCTGGTCCAGGGCGGCCTGCGCGACGAACGCCACGGAGATGTCGGCCGGTGTGGCCCCGTGCGCGCCGAACTGCGGTCCCAGCACGAGGGGTTCGCAGGTGTCGGTCGCCGCGTTCGGGTCGCCGGTCACCCCGTACGCCGGGAAGCCGGCCTTCAGCACGAGCTGCGGCTTTGCCCCGAAGTACTCCGGGCGCCACAGCACGATGTCGGCGAGCTTGCCGGTCTCCAGGGACCCGACCTCGTGCGAGAGGCCGTGCGCGACGGCCGGGTTGATGGTCAGCTTCGCGATGTAGCGCAGGACGCGCTCGTTGTCGTGCCCGGCTCCGGGGTCGCCCAGCTCGGCCTTCATCTTCCCGGCCATGGCGAACGTGCGGCGGACGGTCTCGCCGGCCCGGCCCATGCCCTGCGCGTCGGAGGAGGTGATGCCGATGGCGCCCAGGTCGTGCAGCACGTCCTCGGCGCCCATGGTCCCGGCCCGGATGCGGTCGCGGGCCATGGCGGCGTCGCCCGGCAGGTCGGTCTTGAGGTCGTGGACGGACACGATCATGCCGTAGTGCTCGGCGACGGCGTCCCGGCCGAAGGGCAGGGTCGGGTTGGTGGAGGAGCCGATGACGTTCGGGACGCCCGCCATCTTCAGGACGTTGGGGACGTGCCCGCCGCCGCAGCCCTCGATGTGGAAGGCGTGGATGGTGCGGCCCTCCAGCACGCGCAGGGTGTCCTCGACGGACAGGCACTCGTTCAGCCCGTCGCTGTGCAGGGCGACCTGGACGTCGTGCTCCTCGGCGACGCGCAGCGCGGTGTCCAGGGCGCGGGTGTGGGCGCCCATGTCCTCGTGCACCTTGAAGCCGGACGCCCCGCCCTCGGCGAGGGCCTCGACCAGGGGCGCGGGCGAGGACGACGAACCGCGGCCCAGGAAGCCGATGTTGACCGGCCAGGCGTCGAAGGCGCCGAAGGCGTGGCGCAGCGCCCAGGGCGAGTTGACCCCGACGCCCCACACGGGCCCGAACTCCTGCCCGATGATCGTGGTCACGCCGGAGGCGAGCGAGGCTTCCATGACCCGCGGCGACAGCAGGTGGACGTGGGTGTCGACCGCCCCGGCCGTGGCGATGAGCCCCTCGCCGGAGACGATCGAGGTGCCCGTGCCGACGACGACGTCGACCCCGTCCAGGGTGTCGGGGTTCCCGGCCCGCCCGATCGAGCAGATCCGCCCCTCGCGGATGCCGAGGGAGACCTTGCGCACGCCCTGGACGGCGTCGATCACCACGACGTTGCTGACGACGACGTCGCAGGTCTCGCGGACCGAGGCGGCCTTCAGGTGCAGTCCGTCGCGGGCGGTCTTGCCGAACCCGGCGAGGAACTCGTCGCCGGGCCGCTGGGAGTCGGACTCGACGCGGACGGTGAGGCCCGAGTCGCCGAGGCGGATGCGGTCACCGGCGCGTGGGCCGTGGGTGGCGGCGTACTCGTGCGGGGTGAGGCGGCGGGCCTCGTCGGGGTGTCCTCCCGGGCGGCTCATCGCCCGTCCTCCTGTCCGTCGGTGTCCGTCACGCCGAGGTAGCCGCAGGCGGCGGCGCGGCGCAGCGCCTCCTCGCGGGCGCCCGGGGCGTCCAGCGGTCCGTCGACCAGTCCGGCGAACCCGATGGCGACGCGGTCGCCGCCGATCGGCACCAGGGCGACGTCGACGCTCTCCCCGGGCCCGAACCGCACGGAGGATCCGGCGGGCACGGCCAGGCGCATGCCGTAGGCCCGGGCGCGGGGGAAGTCGAGGCGGGGGTTGGCCTCGAAGAAGTGGAAGTGCGAGGTGACCGAGACGGGCACGGACGCCGTGTTGGTGACCGTGAGCCGGTCGGCCGGTTCGGGCTCGGGGTGCTCCGGGCCGGGCAGCAGCGCGCCGGGGGCGTCGGGGCCGGAGCCGGGGCCCAGCGGGTCGGAGACGACGGCGAGCCGTGAGCCGTCGTCGAAGACGGCCTCGACGTGCACCTCGGTGACGACGTCGGCGACACCGGGCAGCACGTCGCCGGGGCCGAGCACCGCCCGGGCCCGTTCGACCGCCTCGGCGAGCCGGGCGCCGTCCCGGGCCGCCTCGCACACGGTGTCCGCGATCAGCGCGGTGGCCTCCGGCACGTTCAGCCGCAGCCCGCGTGCCCGGCGGGCCCGGGCCAGCTCCGCGGCGGAGAAGAGCAGCAGCCGGTCACGTTCCGTGGGAGTCAGTCTCACGCCTCGGCACCTCCTTGCCGTCGAGGACTTAGAGCATCACTCTAAACCTTGGGTTTCCGCAACCCAGCCATTGACGAAACAGGAAGCACTGCACCACATTGAGCGTCGCTCTAACACTCGGTGGCGTCGAAGGAGACCAGCCCATGCCGATCGAACAGCGCGGAGTCGACACCATCCCCGAGGAGGAACGCACCAGCGGCCCACGGGACCTCGTCTCGATCCTGCTCGGCTCCAACCTCTGCCTCGGCGTGATCGTCTTCGGCTGGCTGCCGCCGTCCTTCGGCCTCGACTGGTGGTCGTCCGTCGCGGCGGTGGTCGCGGGCACCGTCGTCGGGGTGGTGTTCACGGCCCCGCTCGCCCTGGTCTCGCTGCGCACGGGCACCAACCTGTCGACCTCCTCCGGCGCCCAGTTCGGGGTGCGCGGACGGCTGGTCGGCTCGATCGTCGGCCTGCTGCTGGCCCTCGGCTACACCGCGCTGACCGTCTGGATCGGCGGGGACGTGATGGTGGGCGTACTGGGCCGGCTCGTCGGACTTCCCCAGGGCGGCACCGCCTACGCGGTCGTCTACGGCCTGCTCGCCGCCGCCACCGTCGCGGGCGCCGTCTACGGCTACCGGGTGCTGCTCGCGATGTCCCGGGTCCTCGCCTTCGGCATGACGGCCCTGCTGGCGCTCGGCGTGATCGCCTACGCCCCGCACTTCACCACCGCCGCGCTGCCCGGAGCGGGCGGCTACCTGCTGGGCGGGTTCTGGCCGACCTGGCTGCTGGCGGCCGTGGCGGCCGGGCTGTCCGGGCCCGTCGCCTTCATCACCCTGCTCGGCGACTACACCCGCTACATCTCCCCGGCCCGGCACTCCTCGCGCCGGGTGCTCCACGCGACCTGGCTGGGGCTGATGCTGGGCCTGCTGGTACCGCAGCTGTTCGGCACGTTCACGGCCTACGCGGCCCGGGCCGCCCTCGACTACGCGGGTCCGCTGGTCGGCGCCGCGCCCGGCTGGTACCTGGTCCCGCTGCTGCTGGCGGCCTCGGCGGGCTCGGTCGGCAACGCCGGGCTGATGCTGTACTCGATGGGCCTGGACCTGGACGCGATCCTGCCGCGCGCCTCGCGGGCCCGGGCGACCTACACGGTCGCCGTGGTGGCCACCGCCGCCGTGTTCGCCGGGCACTACCACTCGACCACCCAGGACGCCATGACGTCCTTCGTGCTGCTGCTGACGGCGATCGGCACACCGTGGGCGGTCATCACCCTGATCGGTTTCGCCCGCTGCGGCGGGGTCTACGACGCGGACGCCCTCCAGGTGTTCAACCGCCGCTCCCGGGGCGGGGTGTACTGGTACCGCGCGGGCTGGAACGTCCCGGCGACGGCGTCCTGGGCGGCCGGGGCGACGGTGGGCGTCCTGGCGGTCTCCCTGCCGTCCTACGAGGGACCCCTGCTGGCGCTGACCGGCGGGGTGGACTGCAGCTTCCTGCTGTCGGGGCTGGTGGGCGGAGCGGCCTACGTGCTGTCGTCCCCGAGGGCGGCCCGCACGGCCCCCGGCCCGCGGACACCACAGCAGCCGGCCCAGGAGACGGCGCCGAACCCCACCCCCTGACCCACCGCCCCGGGGGCGGGCGGCTCACTGAACGGTCCCGGGGCCCGCACCGTCCGCCACGAGCCACCCGGCCCCCCGCACCCCGCGACCGCTCTCCGACGAGGCGGGCGGCACCCTCGTCCGGGGGATTCGGGAGGCCGGGCGGCCATGGCCGAGCCCACCCGACCGGCGCCCGGAAGACGGCGCCGGGTCCCGGCTCAACCGGCCCCAGACAAGGCCGGATGCGGGCCCGGCCACCCGGCCTCCCGCCCCGCCGACCGCCTCCGACGAGGCGGGCAGGACCGTCCTCCGACAGCTTCGGGTAGCGGGTGGGCACAGGCCGTGGGCACAGGCCGGGCGCCCGCCGGACCGGCCCGCGGGCAGGAGCCGGGCGGCACGGCCTCCCGCCCCACCGCGCCATCCACGCGCACCCGCGTCCGGCCCCCGGCAGGGGCGAGCCCGGCCCCGAGGCCAGGCCGGACGCCGGTTCGGCGTGGTCAGGCCAGCCGGTGCATCCAGCCGTGCTTGTCCTCGGCCGTGCCCCGCTGGATGTCGAGCAGCGCCTGGCGCAGCCGCACCGTGACCTCGCCCGGCTCACCCCCGCTCTGCTGCCACTCCGCCCCGGCCCGCTTGACCGTGCCGACCGGCGTGATGACCGCGGCCGTACCGCAGGCGAACACCTCGGTGAGCGAGCCGTTCGCGGAGTCCCGCTGCCACTGGTCGGCCGAGACACGGCCCTCCTCGGCCTCGTAGCCGAGGTCGCGGGCGACGGTGAGCAGGGAGTCGCGGGTGACGCCCTCCAGGATCGACCCGGTCAGGGACGGCGTGACGATCTTGTTGCCGTACACGAAGTACAGGTTCATGCCGCCGAGCTCCTCGACCCAGGTGTGCTCCACCGCGTCGAGGTAGCAGACCTGGTCGCAGCCCTTGGCCGCCGCCTCGGCCTGCGCGAGCAGGGACGCGGCGTAGTTGCCGCCGGTCTTGGCGTCGCCCATGCCGCCCGGGACGGCACGCACGCGGTCCTCGGAGACCCAGATGGACACCGGCTTCACGCCGCCCGGGAAGTAGGCGCCGGCCGGGGAGGCGATCACCAGGAACAGGTACTCGTTGGCCGGCTTCACGCCCAGCCCGACCTCGGTCGCGATCATGAACGGACGCAGGTAGAGCGACTCCTCGCCGCCGTGCGCCGGGACCCACGCGCGGTCCTGCGCGACCAGCGCGTCGCACGCCTCGATGAACGTCTCCACCGGCAGCTCGGGCATCGCCAGCCGGCGCGCGGACCGCTGGAAGCGCTCGGCGTTCTTCTCCGGGCGGAAGGTGGCGACCGAACCGTCGGGGCGGCGGTAGGCCTTGAGGCCCTCGAAGATCTCCTGCGCGTAGTGCAGGACCGTGGTGGCCGGGTCGAGGGAGATGGGGGCGTACGGCACGAGCTGGCCGTCGTGCCAGCCGCGGCCTTCCGTCCACTTGATCGTCACCATGTGGTCGGTGAAGTGCCGGCCGAACCCGGGGTTGGCCAGGATCGCCTCGCGCTCGCTTGCGGAGAGCGGGTTGGCGGAGGGCTTGAGCTCGATCGTGGGCGTCGTCATGGGTTGATGTCCTTCACCGGTTGTAGTGACGGGCCGCGCTCGGTACCGCTCTGGTGAGGACCAGTGCTAGGACGTCCGAGCATTCCCTCATTCCGCGGCCTCACGTTCGATTATCGCCCGTGGGCGGAGGCGGAAGGAACGGGGTGATTCCGACCCGGTGGTCGATGGTGACACCCGGCGGGGGCATGCGGAAGCCGCCGGGTGCGGATGCGACCCGGCGGCTTGCGGAAAAGCAGCGGCGGGTCAGCCGGCTACTCGTACGGCGAGCGCGTCGCCGATCTCCGAGGTGGAGCGGGCGGGCTTGCCGGTGCGCTCGGCGAGGTCGGCGGCCACCGCCTCGTCGATGCGGTCGGCCTCGGCCTCGTGGCCGAGGTGGCGCAGCAGCAGGGCGACGGACAGCACGGTCGCGGTCGGGTCGGCCTTGCCCTGCCCGGCGATGTCCGGGGCGGAGCCGTGCACGGGCTCGAACATCGAGGGGAACGCGCCGGAGGGGTTGATGTTGCCGCTCGCGGCGACGCCGATGCCGCCGGAGACGGCCGCGGCGAGGTCGGTGACGATGTCGCCGAAGAGGTTGTCGGTGACGATCACGTCGAAGCGCTCGGGCTGCGTGACGAGGTAGATCGTCGCCGCGTCCACGTGCATGTACTCCGTGGTGACCTCGGGGAACTCCTCGGCCACCTTGTTGAAGACGTCGGTCCACAGGTGACCCGCGAAGGTCAGCACGTTGTTCTTGTGGATCAGCGCCAGCTTCTTGCGGGGGCGGGCCTGGGCACGGGCGAAGGCGTCGCGGACCACGCGCTCCACACCGAAGGCCGTGTTGACCGACACCTCGGTGGCGACCTCGTGCTCGGTGCCCTTGCGGATGGTGCCGCCGTTGCCGGTGTACGGGCCCTCGGTGCCCTCGCGGACCACGACGAAGTCGATGGCCGGCTCGCCCTTGAGGGGCGTGTCCACACCCGGCAGCAGCTTCGACGGGCGCAGGTTCACGTGGTGGTCGAAGGCGAAGCGCAGCTTCAGCAGGAAGCCGCGCTCCAGGACGCCGGACGGCACGGACGGGTCGCCGATCGCGCCGAGCAGGATGGCGTCGTGCTGCTTCAGGGCGTCGAGGTCGGCGTCGGTGAGGGTCTCACCGGTGGCGTGGTAGCGCCGGGCGCCGAAGTCGTACTCCTTGGTCTCCAGCTTCACATCCTGCGGAAGGACGGCGGAGAGGACCTTCAGGCCTTCGGCCACCACTTCCTGGCCGATGCCGTCACCGGGGATCACTGCGAGATCGATGATGCGAGAGCTGTCCGACATGCGAGCACCCTACTCCTCGTCCCATGGGATGACATGCTGTGTCCGGGATGCGGACACCCGGGGTGACCGGCGCCGCGTCCGACCGGGGGACGGCACTGGTCCGTCAGGCTCCGTTCACCCGTATGTGGGGCGGTCGTCGGCTCGTACCGGGACATTCGTCGGACATGGAGATCCCCCACTTCGGCATCCCGCCCGAACTCGCCGGCCGGATGAGCATGGCGGAACAGCACGCGTACCTGCGCGCCCGGTTGTCGCGGCGGCGCACGCTGGCCACCGCGGGCGCGGTCGCGAGCGGGCTGCTGACCGGCTGCTCGGGCGGGCGCACCGGCGCCGGGCAGGGCGGCGCGTCCGCGACCCGGGCCCCGTCGGCCGTGACGTCGACGGCACCCGGCGCCCACGTCACCCCGTTCGGCCGCCATCTCGCCTTCGGCGCCGACCCGCGGACGCAGATGCGGATCTCCTGGCAGGTGCCGTTCGCGGTGCGCAAGCCGTACCTCCGCGTCGGGCTGCGCCCGGACGACCTCGGCCGCAAGGTCGAGGCGGAGCTGCGCGACCTGCACACCCCGGGGCTGAAGGGCGTCCGGGCGCCGGTGGAGCAGTACTACCTGCACGCGGCCCTGGACGGCCTGCTGCCGGGCACCACGTACTACTACGGCGTGGGCCACGACGGGTTCGACCCGGCGTCGCCGGGCCACCGCCCCACCGTCGCCTCCTTCCGCACGGCCCCGGCGCGCGGGCCCGAGCGGTTCGTCTTCACCGCCTTCGGCGACCAGGGCGTGGGCCCGGAGGCCGCCCGGATCGACCGGGCGCTGCTGCGCCGGGACCCGGCGTTCCACCTGCACGCGGGAGACATCTGCTACGCCGACCCGACCGGCAAGGGCAAGGACTCGGACGTCTTCGACGCGAGCCAGTGGGACCGGTTCCTGCGGCAGACCGAGCCGGTCGCCCGGTCGGTGCCGTGGATGGTGACGACCGGCAACCACGACATGGAGGCCTGGTACTCCCCCGACGGCTACGGCGGCCAGCTCGCCCGCTTCTCCCTGCCGGACAGCGGCTTCGACCCGCGCACGGCACCGGGCGTGTACGCCTTCACCTACGGCAACGTGGGCGTGGTGGCGCTGGACGCCAACGACGTCTCCTACGAGATCCCCGCCAACTTCGGCTACAGCGAGGGCCGGCAGACGCGCTGGCTGGACCGCACGCTCGGCGGACTGCGCGCCGACGCGGCGGTCGACTTCGTCGTGGTCTTCTTCCACCACTGCGCGTACTCGACGTCGACGCACGCCTCCGACGGCGGGGTGCGCGCGGCGTGGCTGCCGCTGTTCGCCCGGCACGAGGTGGACCTGGTGATCAACGGGCACAACCACGTCTACGAGCGGACCGACGCCGTGAAGAACGGTGAGGTGGGCCGGCCGGTGCCGGTCGGCGGCACGACGGACCCGCGCCGGGACGGGATCGTGTACGTCACCGCGGGCGGCGGCGGCAAGGAGCTGTACGGCTTCCCCGGCGGTGTGCAGGAGAGCCACGAGGGCCGGCCGGCGAAGGACGAACCGGTCACCACGTTCCGCTGGACCAAGTCCCGGGACACCGAGGCGGAGTCGGTGCGGTGGTCGCGGGTGCGCTACCGCGGCTTCTCGTTCCTCTCGGTGGAGGCGATCAGCGGCGCCCGTCCCCGGCTGAAGGTGGAGGCGCTGGCCTCCGGCGGCGAGCGCATCGACCACTTCGAGGTGCGGCGCGGGACCTGAGGCCCCGCACCGCACCCCGTCGGGCGGCTCCCGGTCCGGCTGCGGCTCAGTGGCCGGTGGATCCGCCGTTGTCCCTGCGGTCGAGGGCGCGCTGGAGCGCGGCGGCGGCGTTCTTGCGGTCGGACTCGCTCGTACGGGAGAGGTGGCGGACTCGGCGGCGGACGGTCGTCTCGGCCATGGGACATCGACTCCTTCGAAAAGCAGCACGGAGTGCGCAGGAAAGGGGATTCGAGACGCCGGAAGGGGGCGGGGAGCACGGCCGCAGGGATTGCCTGCACGGGGGCCCGGCTCACGACCGCCATTCGCTTGGTCGAGCGAGACGTTCGGCTCCTACAAAGCTAAGGGAGGGCGGAGCGTCTGTCTCCACAATTACTCGGACTTCCTACTATCTGAGACGGCGCGTCGGGTCACACCCCTCCGACCTGGGGTGACGCCTACAGGACGTCCCCGTCCCGCCAGTCGAACAGCAGGGGGTGCGCGGGGTCCAGAAGGGCGGCGCGGGCGGTGCGCACATAGGTGCTCCCCTCCTCCTCGGGCAGCCGGACGTCACCGTGCAGCGGGCTGAGGGCGTGCACCTCGCCGCGCCACACCCGCCAGCCGCGGGCGGTGTACAGCGCGGCGCCGTCGTCGCTGGCGGAGAGGGCCGCGAGGTCGTAGGCGCGCTCCGCGACGCGTTCCAGTCCGGCCATGACGCGTCCGCCCAGACCCCGGCGGCGGGCGTCGGCGCGGACGGCGACGTTCTCGACGTACCCGGTGCGCAGCCACCGGCCGCGGTGGCGCACGCGGCGCATCACGATCGCCCCGTGCGCGGCGAGGCCCGCGGCGTCGTGCACGAGGACGTGCATGCCGCCGAGCCCGTGGTCCCAGTCGTCCTCGCCGAAGTCGCCGTCGAACGCGGCGTCGAGGAGGGCCCGTACGGCGTCGAGGTCGGCCGGGGCGAGGTCGGCGGTGTGGGCGGTGCGCACGCTCGGGGTCATCGGGCCAGTCTTCCCTGCGGACATGCCGACGGGCCAGGTCGTTTCCCACGACCCGGCCCGTCGGTGCGGCGGGGTGTCAGCCCATGTGCGGGTAGGTGTAGTCGGTCGGCGGGACCAGCGTCTCCTTGATGGCGCGGGTCAGGGTCCAGCGCATCAGGTTCTGCGGGGCGCCGGCCTTGTCGTTGGTGCCGGAGGCGCGGCCGCCGCCGAAGGGCTGCTGGCCGACGACGGCGCCGGTCGACTTGTCGTTGATGTAGAAGTTGCCGGCCGCGTAGCGCAGCTTGTTCGCCGTGTACGCGGCGGCCGCACGGTCGTTGGCGACGACCGAGCCGGTGAGGGCGTAGTCGGAGACGGCCTCCATCTGGGTCAGCATCGCGTCGTACTGGTCGTCCTCGTAGACGTGCACCGCGAGGATCGGGCCGAAGTACTCGGTGCGGAACACCTCGTTGTCCGGGTCGGTGCACTCGATGACGGTCGGGCGGACGAAGTAGCCCTCGGAGTCGTCGCAGGTGCCGCCCGCGACGATCGTGCAGGAGGCGTCCTCCCGGGCCCGGTCGATGGCGGCCTTGTTCTTGGCGAAGGCACGCTCGTCGATGACGGCGCCGATGAAGTTCGACAGGTCGGTGACGTCACCCATCTTGATGCCGTCGACCTCGGCGGCGAACTCCTCCTTGAAGCCGGAGTTCCAGATCGAGGCGGGGATGTAGGCGCGGGAGGTGGCGCTGCACTTCTGGCCCTGGTACTCGAAGGCACCGCGGGTCAGGGCCGTCTTCAGGATGGCCCGGTCGGCCGAGGGGTGGGCGACGAGGAAGTCCTTGCCGCCGGTCTCGCCGACGAGGCGCGGGTAGCCGCGGTACTTCTCGATGTTGGCGCCGACCGTCTTCCACAGGTACTGGAAGGTCTTGGTCGAGCCGGTGAAGTGGATGCCGGCCAGCTCGCGGTGCTCCAGGGCGACCTTGGAGACCTCGATGCCGTCGCCGGTGACGAGGTTGATGACGCCCTTGGGCAGACCGGCCTCCTCCAGCAGCTGCATCAGCAGCACGGCGGCGTGGGTCTGCGCCGGGGACGGCTTCCAGACGACGACGTTGCCCATCAGGGCCGGGGCGGTCGGCAGGTTGCCGGCGATGGCCGTGAAGTTGAAGGGCGTGATCGCGTAGACGAAGCCCTCCAGCGGACGGTGGTCCAGACGGTTCCACACGCCCGGGGCGTTGGCCGGCGGCTGCTCGGCGAGCAGCTGACGGGCGTAGGAGACGTTGAAGCGCCAGAAGTCGACCAGCTCGCAGGGCGTGTCGATCTCGGCCTGCTGGGCGGTCTTGGACTGGCCGAGCATGGTGGAGGCGGCGAGCGTCTCGCGCCAGGGCCCGGACAGCAGCTCGGCGGCGCGCAGGATGATCGCCGCGCGGTCGTCGAAGGACATCGCGCGCCAGGCGGGCGCGGCGGCCAGGGCCGCGTCGATGGCGTCCTGGGCGTCCGCCTGCGTGGCGTTGCGGTACGTGCCGAGCACGGCCTTGTGGTTGTGCGGCTGGACGACCTGGAAGGCCTCGCCGCCGCCCATCCGCTTCTCGCCGCCGATGGTGCAGGGCAGGTCGACCGGGTTGTCGGCCAGCTCCTTCAGCTTGGCCTCCAGCCGGGCCCGCTCGGGCGAGCCGGGGGCATAGCCGTGCACCGGCTCGTTGACGGGGGTGGGGACCTGGGTCACAGCGTCCATGTTTTCCGTAACTCCTTACTGAGCGGTGTGGCGGTCTCAGCCCGGGTCGAGCTGTCAGCCCTTGGTGAGCATCGAACGCGCGAAGAAGCGCAGGTTGGCCGGCTTCTCCGCGAGGCGCCGCATGAAGTAGCCGTACCAGTCGGTGCCGTACGCGGTGTAGACGCGCATGCGGTGTCCCTCGGCGGCCAGCCGGACGTGCTCCTCGGCGCGGATGCCGTAGAGCATCTGGAACTCGTAGTCGCCGGGCTTGCGCCCGGCCTGGTGGGCCAGCTCCTGGGCGATGGCGATCAGGCGCGGGTCGTGGGACCCGATCATCGGGTACCCCTCCCCCTCCATCAACGTCCGCAGGATGCGCACGTATGCCCGGTCGATCTCGTGCCTGTCCTGGTGGGCGACCGAGGCGGGCTCCTTGTACGCGCCCTTGACCAGGCGGACCCGGCTGCCGCTCGCGGCGAGGCGGCGGGCGTCGTCCTCGGTGCGGAACAGGTAGGCCTGGATGACGCAGCCCGTCTGCGGGAAGTCCTTCCGCAGCTCCTCGTGGATGGCGAACATCGAGTCGAGGGTGGTGTGGTCCTCGGCGTCCAGGGTGACCGTGGTGCCGATCTCGGCGGCGGCCTCGACGACGGGACGGACGTTCTCCAGGGCCAGCTCGTGGCCGCCGTCCAGGGCCTGGCCGAACATCGACAGCTTGACCGACATCTCGGCGCGGGTGCCGAGCTCCAGCGGCTTGAGGCGGTCGATCAGCTCCAGGTAGGCGTCCCGGGCGGCGGCGGCCTGCTCCGGGGTGGTGATGTCCTCGCCGACGACGTCCATCGTCAGCTCCAGGCCCCGCTCGGACATCTCGCGGATCACCGGGACGATGTCGTCGACGTCCTCGCCCGGGATGAAGCGGTCGACGACCTGCTTGGTCACCGGGGCCGCCGAGATCAGGCGTCGCATCCGGTCGCTGCGAGACGCGGCGAGAATCACGGGACCCAGCACGGGGCACCTCCAGGAGCACAAGCAACGTGAAGGCCGGACCCCTCGCGGGCGACGCGTCGGGTACGGCACGGAGAACCACCGTGAAACCTAAGGATCCCTCCGATCGTCTGCCATCGACAGCTGTCACGCATCCGTGCCGCAGATCTCAGACAGTTGTATGAAGGGTCGGCCGTGGTGAGGGACAATGCCCGGGTGACACCGGAACACAGGGGTGACTACCAGGAGCTGGTCGACGAGATCTCGGAGCTGCTGGGGGCGCCCGCGACGCTGGAGAACCGCGACTTCGAGCTGATCGCCTTCGGCGCCTACGACAGCGAGGGCGACCTCGACCCCTCGGCGCTGGACCCGGTGCGCACCCGCTCGATCCTCACCCGCCGCTCGACGGCCGCGGTCCGGGCCTGGTTCGAGGGCTTCGGCATCACCCGTGCGACCCGGCCGGTCCGCATCCCGCCCACCCCGGAGGCCGGCGTCTACCGGGGCCGGATCTGCCTCCCGGTCCGCCACCGGGGCGTGGTGCACGGCTACGTCTGGCTGCTGGACGACGACCCCGGCCCCGGCGAGCGGCAGCTGTCCGCCGCCATGGAGGTGACGGCCCGCATCGGCGCCCTGCTCGCGGACGAGGCCCAGCACGGCGCCGACCTCAGCCGCGAGCTGAGGGCGGTCCTCACCGCCGAGCGCGGCTGGCCCCGGGACATGGCCGTGGCCGAGCTGCGCACCGCCCTCGGCGCCCGCGCCGACGCGCTGCACACGGTGGTGTGCGTCGCCCCCTGGCCGTCGGCGGACCCGGACGACGCGCCCTCAGGGCGTGCCGTCCCGGGGGCGACGGCGCTGTGCACCCTGCCGTGGGGCGCCGCCTCGCAGTGCCTGGCCGTACTGATCCGGCTGCGTTCCCCCGAGGTGCTGACCCCGGCGGCCACCGCGGCGGCACGGCTGCTCGACCGGGCCCGCACGGGAGGCGGTTCCGGGGGGCCGCTCCAGGGACCGGCGCGGCCGGCGAAGGGCCCGGCCCCGGCGGGCCCGGCCGCCGCGGGCGGGCCCGCGGCCGGGGTGGCCGCCCCCCGCGCCGGTCTCGCCGAGCTGGGCACCGCCTGGTGGGAGGCGTCGGCGGCGGCCCGGGCGGCACTGGCCGAGCCCCGGCTGGGGCCGGTCGCGGAGTGGGCGTCGATCGGGCCGTACCGGCTGCTGACCTCCCTGCCCCCGGAGGTCGTCCACGACCCCGTCGCGCGCACCCTGCTCGCACCCGTCCACCGCGAGCTCGCCCGGACGGCCGAGGTCTACCTCGACTGCGCCGGCCAGGCCGCCCGGGCCGCCGCCGAACTGGGCGTCCACCGGCAGACCTTGTACTACCGCCTGTCCCGGATCGAGAAGCTCACCGGCCTCGACCTCGACGACGGCGAGGACCGCCTGCTGTTGCACATGGCCCTGAAGGCACACCGCCTCTGAGCCGGGGCGCCGGCTCCCCGCGGGTACGGCAAGACGCCGGACAGGCCGATCAGCTCGGCCCGTCCGGCGTCCAGGAGCGCATCCCGCTGCCGGGGAAAGGTCCCGGGGGCCTCGGCCCCCGGTTCACCCGGAAGGGTCAGACCAGGTTCACGGAGCGGGCCGACGTCGCGCCGATCTCCGCCGCCACCTCGGCCAGCACCGCGGACGTCACCGTGTCGTCCACGGTCAGCACCGCCAGCGCCTCGCCGCCGGCCACCGCACGGGACACCTGCATGCCCGCGATGTTGAGGCCCGCCTCACCGAGGATGCGGCCCACCGTGCCGACGACGCCCGGCCGGTCCTCGTAGCGCAGGACCAGCATGTGGTCGGCGAGCGCGAGGTCGACGTCGTACTCGCCGACGGCGACGATCTTCTGCAGGTGCTTGGGACCGGCCAGCGTGCCGGAGACCGACACCTCCTCGCCGTCGGCGAGGGTGCCGCGCACCGTGACGACGTTGCGGTGGTCGCTCGCCTCGGAGCTGGTCGTCAGGCGCACCTCGACCCCGCGCTCCTGCGCGAACAGCGGGGCGTTGACGTAGGACACCGTCTCGTCGACGACGTCCTCGAAGACGCCCTTGAGGGCGGACAGCTCCAGCACCTTCACGTCGTGCTGGGTGATCTCGCCGTACACCTCGACGTCCAGGCGGACCGCGACCTCGCCGGCGAGCGCGGTGAAGATGCGGCCGAGGCGCTCGGCGAGCGGCAGGCCCGGCTTGACGTCCTCGGCGATGACACCGCCCTGCACGTTCACCGCGTCCGGCACGAGCTCGCCGGCCAGCGCCAGGCGCACCGAGCGGGCCACGGCGATACCGGCCTTCTCCTGCGCCTCGTCGGTGGAGGCACCGAGGTGCGGGGTCGCGACGACCTGGTCGAACTCGAACAGCGGGGAGTCCGTGCAGGGCTCCTTCGCGTACACGTCGAGACCGGCGCCGGCGACCCGGCCCTCCTTCAGCGCCGAGTACAGCGCCTCCTCGTCGACGATGCCGCCGCGCGCGGCGTTGACGATGCGCACGCTCGGCTTGACCTTGCGCAGCGCCTCGTCGCCGATGAGGCCCACGGTCTCGGGCGTCTTGGGGAGGTGGACGGTGATGAAGTCGGAGACCTCCAGCAGCTCGTCCAGCGACAGCACCTTCACGCCCATCTGGGCGGCGCGGGCGGGCTGGATGTAGGGGTCGTAGGCGACGACCTTCATGCCGAACCCGGACATGCGCTGGGCGACCAGCGCGCCGATGCGGCCGAGACCGACGACGCCGAGGGTCTTCTCGGCGAGCTCGACGCCCGTGTACTTGCTGCGCTTCCACTCGCCGTTCTTCAGCGCGGCGTTGGCCTGCGGGATGTGGCGGGCGGTGGCGACGAGGAGACCGCAGGCCAGCTCGGCGGCGGTCACGATGTTCGAGGTGGGGGCGTTGACGACCATCACGCCGGCCTTGGTGGCGGCGGAGACGTCCACGTTGTCCAGGCCGACGCCGGCTCGTGCGACGACCTTGAGCCTGTTCGCGGCCGCGATCGCCTCGGCGTCGACCTTGGTGGCCGAGCGGATCAGGATCGCGTCGACCTCGGCGATGGCGGGCAGCAGCTCGGTGCGGTCCGCGCCGTTGCAGTGCCGGATCTCGAAGTCCGGGCCCAGGGCGTCGACGGTGGCGGGCGACAGCTCTTCAGCGATGAGTACGACGGGTTTCGAGCTCACGTGAGTCCTCACAAGTCCAGTGCTGCGGACGGCCGTCCCGACGGCCGCAGGCGGTGGAGGGGTGCTTGCCGCGTGGAAGACGCACGACGCTGTGGGCCTGACGCGTATGTAGTGCTGCAGTCTAGTGGCGCCGGGGGCGTCGTCTCGCGCCCCTGCGGAAGGATCACCCGGACGAGAGACGCCGAAGTGGAGCGGTCCGGGCGAAGCCCTGTGGCGGCGCCCCCCTGCCGGGTGCCACCGCCACAGGACCCGGAGGTCACGCCTCCTCGTTCACCCACGACATGAGCTTGCGCAGCTCCTTGCCGGTGGTCTCCAGCAGGTGCTCGCTGTCCTGCTTTTTGTACTCGTTGTACTTCTTCAGACCGCCGTGGTACTCGTCCATCCAGTTCTTGGCGAAGGTGCCGTCCTGGATCTCGGCGAGGACCTGCTTCATCTCGGCCTTGGTGGCGTCGGTGATGATGCGCGGGCCGGTGACGTAGTCGCCCCACTCGGCGGTCTCGGAGATCGACCAGCGCATCTTCTCCAGGCCGCCCTCGTACATGAGGTCCACGATCAGCTTCAGCTCGTGCAGGCACTCGAAGTAGGCGATCTCCGGCTGGTAGCCGGCCTCCGTCAGGGTCTCGAAGCCCGCCTTGACCAGGGCCGCGGTGCCACCGCACAGGACGGCCTGCTCACCGAACAGGTCGGTCTCGGTCTCCTCGGTGAAGGTCGTCTTGATGACGCCGGCACGGGTGCCGCCGATGCCCTTGGCGTAGGACAGGGCCAGCTGGAAGCCGTTGCCCGTGGCGTCCTGCTCGACGGCGGCGATGCACGGAACGCCGCGGCCCTCCTCGTACTGGCGGCGGACCAGGTGGCCCGGGCCCTTCGGGGCGACCATGCAGACGTCGACGCCGGCCGGGGGCTTGATGAAGCCGTAGCGGATGTTCAGGCCGTGGCCGAAGAACAGGGCGTCGCCGTCGTTCAGGTTCGGGGCGATGTGCTCCTCGTAGACCTGCGCCTGGATCGGGTCCGGGACCAGGATCATGATGACGTCGGCCTCGGCGGCGGCCTCCGACGGGCTCACCACGCGCAGGCCCTGCTCCTCGGCCTTGGCCTTGGACGTGGAGCCCTCGTGCAGACCGACGCGGACGTCGACACCCGAGTCACGGAGCGACAGCGCGTGGGCGTGGCCCTGGCTGCCGTACCCGATGACCGCGACCTTGCGGCCCTGGATGATGGACAGGTCGGCGTCGGCGTCGTAGAACAGCTCGGCCACTTTGGGTTCTCTCCTCGGGAGTGCAGGTGTTGCGTCCCACCGTATGACGGGGGGCGGAAGGGAAGCGTGAGGGTCTCGGGATGCGGGCGGGCGGCGGTGCGCCGACCGCCCGCTTCGGTGCTCAGGCCGATCGGTCCAGAGCGCGCAGCGACCGGTCCGTGATGGAACGGGCACCGCGGCCGATCGCGATCGTGCCGGACTGCACGAGCTCCTTGATGCCGTACGGCTCCAGCATCTTGAGCATCGCGGAGAGCTTCTCGCCGGAGCCGGTGGCCTCGATGGTGACGGCCTCCGGGGAGACGTCGACGGTCTTGGCGCGGAACAGCTGGACGATCTCGACGATCTGGGAGCGCGTCTCGTTGTCGGCGCGCACCTTCACCAGGACGAGTTCGCGCTGGACGGCCTGCGACGGCTCCAGCTCGACGATCTTCAGCACGTTGACGAGCTTGTTGAGCTGCTTGGTGACCTGCTCCAGCGGCAGGTCCTCCACGCCGACGACGATGGTGATGCGGGAGATGTCGGGGTGCTCGGTGACGCCCACCGCGAGCGAGTCGATGTTGAAGCCGCGGCGGGAGAACAGGGCGGCGATCCGGGCCAGGATGCCGGGGGTGTTCTCCACCAGGACGGAGAGCGTGTGCTTGGACATGGTCTTTTACGTCTCTCTCGCTCAGTCGTCTTCGTTGTCGCCGAAGTCGGGGCGGACGTCCCGGGCGGCCATGATCTCGTCGTTGGAGGTGCCGGCGGCGACCATCGGCCACACCATCGCGTCCTCGTGGACGACGAAGTCCACGACGACCGGGCGGTCGTTGATGGAGTTCGCCTCCTCGATGACCTTGTCCAGGTCGGCCGGGTCCTCGCAGCGGATGGCGTAGCAGCCCATGGCCTCCGACAGCTTGACGAAGTCGGGGACGCGGGTGCCCCGGGCCCCGGGGTTGACGTCGTCCGGGCCGGAGTGCAGCACGGTGTTGGAGTACCGCTGGTTGTAGAAGAGGGTCTGCCACTGGCGGACCATCCCGAGGGCGCCGTTGTTGATGATGGCGACCTTGATCGGGATGTTGTTCAGGGCGCAGGTGGCCAGTTCCTGGTTGGTCATCTGGAAGCAGCCGTCGCCGTCGATGGCCCAGACGGCCTTGTCCGGCGCCCCGGCCTTGGCGCCCATGGCGGCCGGGACGGCGTAGCCCATGGTCCCGGCGCCGCCGGAGTTGAGCCAGGTGCCGGGCTTGTCGTACTGGATGAAGTGGGCGGCCCACATCTGGTGCTGGCCGACGCCCGCGGTGAAGATCGTGCCCTCCGGGGCGAGCTGCCCGATGCGCTCGATGACTTGCTGTGGGGAGAGGGAACCGTCGCCGGGCTGGTCGTAGCCGAGCGGGTAGGTCTCGCGCCAGCGGTTCAGGTCGTTCCACCACATCCCGTAGTCGCCCTGGTGACCCTCGCTGTGCTCCTTCTGCACGGCCTGGATCAGGTCGGCGATGACCTCGCGGGCGTCCCCGACGATCGGCACGTCCGCGGCGCGGTTCTTGCCGATCTCGGCCGGGTCGATGTCGGCGTGGACGATCTTGGCGAGCGGGGCGAAGCTGTCCAGCTTGCCGGTGACGCGGTCGTCGAAGCGGGCGCCCAGGGCCACGATCAGGTCGGCCTTCTGCAGGGCCGTCACCGCGGCCACCGAGCCGTGCATGCCCGGCATGCCCAGGTGCTGCGGGTGCTGGTCGGGGAACGCCCCGAGCGCCATCAGCGTGGTGGTGACGGGTGCGCCGGTCAGCTCGGCGAGGACCTTCAGCTCGGCGGTCGCCTTGGCCTTGAGCACACCGCCGCCGACGTACAGCACGGGCCGGCGGGCGGAGGTGATCAGCTTGGCGGCCTCGCGGATCTGCTTGGCGTGCGGCTTGGTCACCGGGCGGTAGCCGGGCAGGTCCATGGCCGGCGGCCAGGAGAAGGTCGTCCTCGCCTGGAGGGCGTCCTTGGCGATGTCGACCAGGACCGGGCCGGGGCGGCCGGTGGAGGCGATGTGGAAGGCCTGCGCGATGACCCGCGGGATGTCCTCGGCCTTGGTGACGAGGAAGTTGTGCTTGGTGATCGGCATGGTGATGCCGACGATGTCCGCCTCCTGGAAGGCGTCCGTGCCGATCGCCTTGGACGCCACCTGCCCGGTGATCGCGACGAGCGGCACCGAGTCCATGTGCGCGTCGGCGATCGGCGTGACCAGGTTGGTGGCGCCGGGGCCGGAGGTCGCCATGCAGACGCCGACCTTGCCGGTGGCCTGCGCATAGCCCTCGGCCGCGTGGCCGGCGCCCTGCTCGTGCCGGACCAGGACGTGGCGCACCTTGGTGGAGTCCATGAGCGGGTCGTACGCCGGGAGGATGCAGCCGCCGGGGATGCCGAATACCGTGTCGGCGCCGACCTCCTCGAGAGAGCGGATGAGGGACTGCGCGCCCGTGACGTGCTCGGGGGCGGAGTGCTGTCCTCCGGATCGGGGCCGGGGCTGCGGGTGGTGGGCCCCGGTGGCCTGCTCGGTCATCGGCAATCTCTTCTCAGATGCTGAGGGTTTTTGCGAGGTTTGGGCGGTGCTGTCCTGCCGCACGGCAGGTGCTCGTGCAACAAAAAACCCCTCGTGCCGTAAGGCAAGCGAGGGGAGCGCGCCGGGTGGGGTCGCTGAGCGGTCGAGGCTCAGCGTCAGCCGACGCGCTTTCCAAGTACGAGAATTCGGGTGCGCATGGCAATGACCCTCCCCCCGGCACGCACTCACTGTCAAGTGGGTGGGACGGGAGTCTCATTATGTGAGCGGAGGGCCGTCCCACCGCCGATGACGGCGGACACGCCGGAGCTGTACAGACGCGGGGTGCCGCCCGCGAACGCCGGCTCGGCCGGCGCGTTGGGCACCGGGTAGCGGCCGCCGGCCAGTGCCCGGCGCAGCCGGTACTCGTCGAGCGGCCCGGAGAACGCCATGCCCTGTCCGTGCGTGCAGCCCATCGCGCGCAGGGCGGCCACCTGCTCGGGCAGATCGACCCCCTCGGCCACGGACTGGAGCCCGAGGTCGCCGGCGATCCGCAGCAGCCCGCTGGTGATCTTGTGCAGGCGAGCCGACTCGACCACGCCGTCGACGAGGTCGCGGTCGAGCTTGAGCACGTCCACGGGCAGCCTCCTGAGGGCCGTGATCGCCGCGTAGCCGCTGCCGAAGCCGTCGAGCGCGATCCGTACGCCCACCCGCCGCAGGGCCGCCAGGCGCCGCTCCAGCTCGTCCAGGGAGATCCTCGGGTCGGCGTCGGACAGCTCGATGATCAGCGCGCCGGACGGCAGCCCGTGCCGGGTGAGCAGGGCCTCGATCGAACCGAGCGGCATCGACGTGTCCAGCAGCCGCCGGGCGCTCATCCGGACCGCGACCGGTACGGCCGGTCCCGTGCCGTGCCGCTCGGCGGCCTGCGCGACCGCCTCCTCGATCATCCAGCGGCCCAGTTCGGCCGTTCTGCCGCCGTCCTCCGCCACACGCAGGAACTCCGCCGGGGTGAAGAGCACCCCCTGGGAGGAGCGCCAGCGCGCCTGTGCGGCCACCGACGTGATCCGGCCGTCCTCCAGGCACACCACCGGCTGGTGCAGCAGGGCGAACTCGCCGTCGTGCAGGGCGGCCCGCAGCCGGGTGGCCAGTTCGGCCTTGCGCACCACGTCCTGCTGCATCTGCGGCCGGTACAGCTCCACGCGCCCCTTGCCGCCGGCCTTGGCCCGGTACATGGCCAGGTCGGCGTTGCGCAGCAGCTCGCCCGCGCCGAGGCCGGGCTCGGCGAAGGCGACGCCGATGGAGGCGTTGACCCGGACATCGTTGCCGTCGATGAGGTACGGCTGGGACAGGGTGGTCCTGAGGCGGTCGGCCAGCTCCAGGATGTGCCGCTCCCTCGCGTCCCGGTCGCGGGTGTGGTCCCCGACGATCAGGGCGGCGAACTCGTCCCCGCCGAGCCGGGACGCCGTGTCGCCCTGCCGTACGGAGTCCTGGAGCCGGCGCGCGGCCTGGACGAGGAGTTCGTCCCCGGCCTGGTGCCCGATCGTGTCGTTGACGGCCTTGAATCCGTCGAGGTCGATGAAGAGCACGGCCGTGTTGCGCAGGGCCAGGCCCCGGTCGGAGGCGCGGCGGCCGGACAGGGCGTGCTGGACGCGCTTGGTGAACAGGGCGCGGTTGGGCAGGTCGGTGAGCGGGTCGTGCTCGGCGTTGTGCTGCAACTGGGCCTGGAGCCGGACCCGTTCGGTCACGTCCCGGCAGTTGAAGATCAGGCCGCCCTGGTGGCGGTTGACGGTCGACTCGACGTTCAGCCAGCCGCCCTCGCCCGAACGGAAGCGGCACTCGATGCGCGTGGTGGGTTCCTCGACGGGGTGGGCGGCGAGGAAGCGCCGCACCTCGTGCACGACGCAGCCGAGGTCCTCCGGGTGGATGAGACCGGCCAGTTCCGTGCCCACCAGGTCCTCGGCGGGCCGGCCGTAGACCCCGGCGGCGGCGGGCGAGACGTATCTGAGGACACCGCTGGGGGCGGCGATCATGATGACGTCGCTGGAGCCCTGCACCAGGGAGCGGAAGTGGTTCTCCTTCTGGGCCAGTTCCTGGGTGAGGGTGATGTTGTCCAGCAGCATGATGCCCTGGCGCACGACGAGCGCGAGCACCACCGTGCCGCCGGTGAGCAGGACCACGCGGTCGACGCTGCGGCCGTTGAGGACGTTGTAGAGGATCCCCAGGGTGCACACGGCTGCCGCGAGGTACGGCGTGAGGGCGGCGAGGGAGCCGGCGATGGGCCGGGCCGCCGTGTACCGGACGGACTCGTGGCCCGGTCCCGCCGGGGCGGGGTGTGCGCCGCCGCGCTGGCCCGGCACATGCTCGTGCACCACGCGCGAGTGCGTCTCGGCACCGGCCCGGTCGGGCCCCGGGCGGTCGCCCTCCGCGGTGCGGGGCGCGACCCAGGGGGCGTAGGCCAGGAGCAGCGAGCCGGCGAACCAGCCCGCGTCGAGCAACTGGCCGGAGCGGTAGCCGTGGTGCAGCAGCGGAGAGGTGAACAGGGCGTCGCACATCACGGTGAGCGCGAGGGCGCCGATGGCGGTGTTGACGGCCGAGCGGTTCACCGCCGAGCGCCGGAAGTGCAGCGCGAGCACCATGCTGACCAGGGCGATGTCGAGCAGCGGGTACGCCAGCGAGAGCGCGGTGTGCGCCACGCCCGGCCCTTCGGATTTCGCGGCCTGGGCGAGGGCGAGGCTCCAGGCCAGCGTCAGCAACGAGCCGCCGATCAGCCAGGCGTCGAGCCCGAGGCAGACCCAGCCGGCCTTGGTCACCGGCCGTTTGGCGAGCACGAGCAGCCCGACGATCGCCGGCGGCGCGAAGCAGAGGAAGAACAGGTCGGCGTAGCTGGGGCTGGGCACGGGCAGTCCCAGGACCACCTCGTACCACCCCCAGACCAGGTTGCCCAGGGACGCCATGGCCGAGGAGAGGCCGAACAGCAGCCAGGCGGGCCGGAAGCGGGTGTGGCGGCTGCGGGCGTACAGGAAGCACGAGACCGCCGCGGCGGCTGCCGCCGCGCTGAGCCCGAAGTCGCCCATGATCAGGGCCAGTCGGCTCGAACCCCAGCCGACGGCGGCACCGACGGCGTAGCCCGCGCAGGCCAGGGCGAGGACGAGCTGGAGGGCCGGGCCCGGCCGAGGGCCGGGGGCCGGGACACGGGGCGGCTGCACGGTCCGGGACGGAGGCTGTGCCCGCAGCGTTCCGTCCAGCGTGGGGGTCGTCGGGGGCGCGCTCACCGGGCCCTCCCGGTTCGCGCCGCGCCCGGGTCCCGCGGTCCCCGGTGGACCGGCTGGGCCTGCCGTCGGCGGACGCCGGCCCTGCGGTGGTGGCTGTGCTGGGTGTGGTGGTCGCTGTGACGGGTGCGGTGGCCGCCGTGATCGGCGCGCCGGCCGCGGCTGCCCGCGGCCGTCCGCCCGGGTCGCCGCCGGCCGCCCCGCCCCGTCGGATCGCTCGTCCATAGGCCGTGCATCGCCTGTCGCCCCCCTCACAGTCCGAAGTGCTCGTCCCCGGCGCCGAACGGTCCCCGGCGCAGCCCCTGTCGGGACGATACACCAGTCTCGTCACACAGGGACATAGGTTCTCTACGCTCCGTGACGATCAACAGATATATGAGTACCCACCGCACCTGGAAGGTTGCGGACGGTACCCGAAGGTCGGTCAGTCGGTTGGTGCACCCGTCGTGAGAACCACGTTCCGGAGCGGCTCCCGGTTCACGTAACGGCTCAACTGGTCCACCAGGAGCCGCCGGGCGCGCGGGAGGAACGCGGAGGTGGGTCCGCCCGCGTGCGGGCTGATCAGTACCCCCGGCGCACGCCACAGGGGGTGTTCGCGCGGGAGGGGCTCGGGGTCGGTGACGTCGAGGGCCGCGGTGATCCGGCCGCTGTCGACCTCGGCGAGCAGGGCCTTGGTGTCGACGACGGGTCCGCGGGCGACGTTGACCAGCAGGGCGCCGTCCTTCATCCGGGCCAGGAAGTCGGCTCCCGCCAGGCCGCGGGTGGCTTCGGTGAGCGGCGTGGAGAGGATGACGACATCCGCCTCGGGCAGCAGCGCGGGCAGGTCGGTGAGCGGGTGCACCGGCCCGCGCGCCGTCGTGCGCGCGGAGCGCGCGACGCGCGCCACCCGCGCCACTTCGAACGGAACGAGCCGGTCCTCGATGGCGGCGCCGATCGATCCGTAGCCGACGATGAGGATGTTCCGGTCGGCGAGCGCGGGCCGGAACCCGCCGAGCCACTCGCCCCGTTCCTGCGCGCGCACGAAGTCGGGCAGCCCGCGCAGCGAGGCCAGGACCAGCGCCAGGGTGAGTTCCGCCGTGCTGGCCTCGTGCACCCCGCGCGCGTTGCACAGCCGCACCCCGGGCCGCAGGCCCCGAAGGCCCGGCTCGACGTGGTCGATCCCGGCGGACAGCGTCTGCACCACCTCCACCCGGCGCATCCCGGGCAGCGGGCGTACGCACAGCGCACTGGGCTTCATATAGGGGACGACGTAGAAGGCGCAGTCGGCCGGGTCCGCGGGGAAGTCCTGCGTCCCGTCCCAGAAGTGGTAGTCCGGACCCTCGGGGAGTCCCTCGATCTCGTCCGGCGGGATGGGCAGCCACACGTCAGCAGTCATGCCCCGGAGGCTATGTCAGGGCCGCGCCACGGCAGAGGTTAGGTTGGGGTGGCCGGAACAGGGGAGGGTCACGACCACGTGGAGCGCAGGACGATCGGCGCGGGGGCACTCGCGGTCGGGGCCGTCGGACTCGGGTGCATGCCGATGAGCTGGGCCTACAGCGCCTCGCGGCGGCGCGGCGACGAATCGCTCAGGGCGGTGCACCGGGCGCTGGACCTGGGCGCCTCCCTGCTGGACACGGCCGACATGTACGGCCCCTTCACCAATGAGCTGCTGCTGGGGCGGGTGTTGAAGGAGCGGCGCTCCGACGCGTTCGTGTCGACGAAGGTCGGGCTGCTCGTGGGCGACCAGCACATCGTCGCCAACGGCCGCCCCGGGTACGTGAGACGGGCGTGCGACGCGTCGCTGCGGCGGCTCCAGACGGACGTCATAGACCTCTACCAGCTGCACCGGGCCGACCCCGAGGTGCCCGTCGAGGAGACCTGGGGCGCGATGGCGGACCTCGTCCACGCCGGGAAGGTGAGGGCGCTGGGCCTGTGCGCGGTGGGTGCCGGGTCCTCCCGCAGGGGCCGGGTCCGGCCGTACGACGCGACCGTGCGGCAACTGGAGCGCGTGCAGCAGGTGTTCCCGGTGAGCGCGGTGCAGGCGGAGCTGTCGGTGTGGTCGCCGGAGGCGCTGCGGACGCTGCTGCCGTGGTGCCGGGGCCGGGGCGTCGGATTCCTCGCCGCGATGCCGCTGGGCAACGGCTTCCTGACCGGCCGGCTGCGGCCCGGCGCCGGGTTCGAGGCGGACGACCCGCGCGCCCGGCACCCGCGTTTCACCGGCGAGATGATGGCCGCGAACCAGCCGATCGTCGCCGGTCTGCGCCGTGTGGCCCGCCGGCACGGGCCGGCCGTCACGCCCGCGCAGGTCGCCCTGGCCTGGGTCCTGGCCCAGGGCGAGCACGTCGTGCCGGTGCCGGGCACCAAGCACGAACGGTGGGTCACGGAGAACTCGGCCGCGGCGCAGCTGCGTCTGACCAGCGGCGATCTGCAGGAGCTGGCGCACCTCCCGCCGGCCCGGGAGTCCTGGGACTGAGCCGCGGCGGCCCGGGGAAGGCGGTGCGGGCGGGTCCGGCTTCGGCCGATCGGGAACTTCCCGGGCGCGTGCGGTGTATGACAAGGAGAGGACCCGCCCCGTCGAAGGGACCGAGATCGTGCGACGTCGAGCCGTGCCGGCCGTCCTGGCCGCCGCCACGCTCCTGCTGGCGGCCGGCTGCTCCTCCGGCGACGAGGGGTCCGCCGCTCCGGACGGCAGTGCCTCCGCGAGCCGGACCGGGCCGGGAGCCTCCGCCCCGGCGCGGCCTTCCGCCGAGGTCCCGCCCGCCAAGGGCTCGGTGAAGGTGCTGCGCACCGTCGCCGAGGGCCTGGACTCCCCCTGGGGGCTGGCCGCCGTCCCGGGCGGCGGCCTGCTCGTCTCCTCACGCGACGAGGCGACGCTCGTGCGCGTGGACGAGAAGACCGGCAAGAAGACCGAGCTGGGCGAGGTGGCCGGGGTGTCCGCGGCGGGCGAGGGCGGCCTCCTCGGCATCGCCCTCTCCCCCGACTTCGCCTCGGACCGCATGATCTACGCGTACTTCACCTCGGCCTCGGACAACCGCATCGTGCGGATGCTCTACGACGACCGCAAGCCCGCCGGCGAGCAGCTCGGCGCCCCCGACACCGTCTTCAAGGGCATCCCCAAGGGCTTCGTCCACAACGGCGGCCGGATCGCGTTCGGGCCGGACAGGATGCTGTACGCCGGCACGGGCGAGAGCGGCGACACCGGCCTGTCCCAGGACAAGGACTCCCTGGGCGGCAAGATCCTCCGCCTCACCCCGGAGGGCGAGCCCGCCCCCGGCAACCCGTTCCCGGACTCGCCGGTGTACTCCTACGGCCACCGCAACGTGCAGGGGCTCGCCTGGGACGGGCGGCAGCGGCTGTTCGCCTCGGAGTTCGGGCAGGACACCTGGGACGAGCTGAACGCGATCAAGCCCGGTGACAACTACGGCTGGCCGGAGGCGGAGGGCACCTCGGACGACTCCGGGTTCCACAACCCGGTGGAGCAGTGGTCCACGGGCGAGGCGTCCCCCAGCGGCATCGCCCACGCCGAGGGGTCGGTCTGGATGGCGGGCCTGCGCGGCAAGCGGCTGTGGCGCATCCCGCTGGACGGCACGAAGGCGGCGGCGGAGCCGCAGCCGTTCCTGGAGGACGAGTACGGCCGGCTGCGCACGGTGGTCGCGGCGGGCGGCGACCGGCTCTACGTCATGACCAGCAACACGGACGGCCGGGGCAGCCCCGGGGACGGGGACGACAGGATCCTGGAGGTGCGGGTCCGGTAGCCACGCAGCGGGGGCCGACGGCCGGAGCGGCGTCCGCTGACGGTCGCGGCCCCCGGGGGGCGATCTCCCGTCCGGTCTCGGCCGGTATGCGGTCCTGGGCTGTGTGCGGTCCTGGCCGGTGTGCGGTCCTGGCCGGTGTGCCGTCTCGACCGTCGGCAGGTGCGGGCCGACCGGCGCCCTCGCGCGGCCCCGGGGCGGCCGGCGGGCCGGTGCCCTCGGCCGCCAGGTGGCGCGGGCCAGCCGCTGCCCTCGGCCGCAGGGTGGCGCCCGGACAGCCGGCGCCTACTCCGCGGGGTCGTCCGGCGGGCGTACGACGACCTTGCCGGAGGCCAGGTCTATCGGGCCGCGACCGGGATCGCCGTCCCCGACGTCCTCCCGGGTCAGTTCCAGCCGGTTCTGTTCGTCCCGGGTGTGCTTGCGGCCGGGCGAGAACAGTTCCTCGAACGCGTTGAACAACTCTGCCTCCCTCAGCCGCGGGGACCGCGACCTCTCTTCCAGCGTATGCCTCAGCCCGCCGGACCCGGCAGGAGCGTCTCGGCCGGGAACAGGCCCAGCCGGTGCGCCAGCGCCGCCGCCTCGCCCCGTCCGGAGACGCCGAGCTTGGCCAGGATGTTGGAGACGTGGACGCTCGCCGTCTTCGGGGAGATGAACAGCTCCTGCGCTATCCCGCGGTTGGTGTGCCCGGCGGCCACCAGCCGCAGCACGTCCCGCTCCCGGCTGGTCAGGCCGAGTGCGCCGGCGGGGTCCCCGTCCGCCGTGCCGGCGGGCGCCAGAGGGAGCCGGGCCCGCCGGGCGAGCGCCCCGGCGGCGTCGGCGAGCGGCCGGGCACCGAGGTGGCGTGCGACGGCGTGGGTGAGCCGGAGCAGTTCCGTGGCGCGGGCGCGGTCGTCCTCGCCGCCGCCGGCGAGGAGGGACTCGGCGAGGCGGTACCGGACGCGGGCGAGGTCGTAGGGCCGCCCCAGCGGTTCGAAGGCGGTGACCACCCGGGACCAGGTCTCCGGGGCGCTCAGGCCCCGCGCGCGGTGCAGCTCCGCGCGGACCCACTGCTCGTGCGCCAGCCAGACGGGGGCGTTGGTGGTGAGGCGCCGGACGGCCTCGAAGACGCTGTCGAGGACCTCGTCGCGGCCCTCCCGCGCGGCGGGCAGGGCGCGGGCGTCGGCCTCGGCGGCGGCCGCTTCGAGCAGCAGCGGCCAGGCGTAGCGCTGGGTGCCGGGCGGGAAGCCCGCCGCGAGGGTGCGGGCGAGTTCGGCGCGGGCGTCGTCCGGGCGGCCCTCCCGCACGGCGACGGCGATGGTGAGGCACGAGAGCGGCAGGTCGTGCTGGGGCATGGGGTCGTGCGGGCCGTAGGCGGCCCGGCCCTCGGCGAGGTGCCGGGCGGCCTCGGGCACCCGGCCGCGGGCCAGGGCCAGGTACGCCAGGCTGTTGGCGGCCGATCCGTGCGGGCCGGCCGTGTGACCGCGCCGCTGCGCGTGGGCGGCGGCCTCGGCGGCCTTGTCCCAGCGCCCCAGCGACAGGAGCGACTCGGCGAGGTTGCTCCAGATCCAGGCCTCGGTGTCCCGCAGCCCCATCCTGCCGGTGAGCCGCAGGCCCTCCTGGAGGATGCCGACGGCCTCCTCGGAGCGGCCGACGCCCTCCAGGACGGACGGCAGGTTCACATGGCTGCGGCCGACGATCGCGGCGAGACCGCGGGCGACCACCTCGTCGCGCACGTCATACATGTGGGCCAGTCCGGCGTCGATCTGCCCGGCGTCGACCATGAGGCCGCCGAGGGTGAGCCGGGCGTGGGAGGCGATGTCGTCGGCGCCGACCATGCGCGCGTACTCCACGGCCCGCTCGGCCGCCGTCAGGGCCTGCGGCCCGGGTTCGTGGAGCATCGACCAGTGGGCGGCGGCCGCCAGCACCTCGGCGTGCACCCCGGACGGCGGCAGACCGCGCACCAGCTCCTGCGCGGTGGCGATCTCCTGCCAGCCGTCGCCGCGGGCGAGGCCCCGCACCAGGCGGGAGCGCTGGATCCAGAACCAGGCGGCGCGCTGGGGGTCGGCGCCGCCGGGGCCCCGGCCGGCGCCGCAGGGCGCGGTGCCGTCCTCCTCCAGCAGGCGCAGGGCCCGCTTGGTGATCTTCAGAGCCCGTTCGCGTTCCCCGCAGAGCCGTCCCGCCACGGCCGCCTCGGCGAGCAGGTCGAGGTGGCGCAGGGCGGTGGTGGCCGGGTCGCGGCCGCTGGGGGTCCCCCCACGCCATTCAGGCAGTGGGGGAGGGTAGATCTCGGCGTGGTCCACGGGGCGCAGGGTGCGGCGCACGTCCTCGGGGGCCGAGTCCCACAGCTCCATCGCCCGTTCCAGCAGGCGCAGTTGCTCGGCGTAGGCGTGCCGGCGGCGGGCCTCGGCGGAGGCTTCGAGGACGGCGGGCAGGGCCTTGGCGGCGTCATGGGCGTGGTACCAGTAGCTGGCCAGGCGGGTGGCGCGCTGGTCGGCGGGGACCAGCTGCGGGTCGGCCTCCAGGGCCTCGGCGTAGCGGCGGTTGAGGCGGGAGCGCTCACCCGGGAGCAGGTCGTCGCTGACGGCCTCGCGGACCAGGGAGTGCCGGAAGCGGTAGCCGTCGCCGCCGGGCGCGGGGGCGAGGATGCCGGCGTTCACGGCGGCGCGCAGCGCCTCGATGAGGTCGTCCTCGGCGAGCCGGGCGACGGCCGCGAGCAGGCGGTACTCGACGGTGGAGCCGCCCTCGGCGACGATCCGGGCGATCTGCTGCGCCGGCTCCGGCATCCCCTCGACCCGTACGAGCAGCAGATCGCGCAGGGAGTCGGTCAGGCCGGTCCGGCAGCCCTCGTGGGCGGCGACGGCGAGCTCCTCCACGAAGAAGGCGTTGCCGTCGGAGCGTTCGAAGATCGCGTCGACCTGGTCGGGGTCGGGTTCCTGCGCCAGGATGCCGGCGATCTGGCGGCCCACCTCCTCGCGGGTGAAGCGGCGCAGTTCGATGCGGCGGACGGTGCGCAGCCGGTCGAGCTCGGCGAGCAGCGGGCGCAGGGGGTGGCGGCGGTGGATGTCGTCCGAGCGGTAGGTGGCGAGGACGACGAGCCGGCCGGTGCGCAGGGTGCGGAAGAGGTAGGCCAGCAGGTGGCGGGTGGAGGCGTCGGCCCAGTGCAGGTCCTCCAGGGCGAGGACGACGGTGTGTTCGGCCGCGACGCGTTCCAGCAGGCGGGCGGTGAGCTCGAAGAGGCGGGCCATGCCGTTCTCGTCGTGCCGTCCGGTGCCGGACTCGCCGAGTTCGGGCAGCAGCCGGGCCAGCTCCTCCTCCTGGCCCCGGGCCGCGTCGGTCAGCTCGGCCGGCAGGTCCCGGCGCAGGGCGCGCAGGGCCGTGGAGAAGGGCGCGAAGGGCAGTCCGTCGGCGCCGATCTCCACGCAGCCGCCCAGGGCGACCACCGCGCCCCGCTCGCGGGCGGCGGCGGCGAACTCCTCGACCAGGCGTGTCTTGCCGACTCCGGCCTCGCCGCCGAGGAGCAGTGCCTGCGGTTCACCGGCGCGGCAGCGGGCGAGCGCGTCGTGCAGCGTGCCCAACTCCTCGGCACGGCCGACGAACACGGGGCTGACGGACCTGGTCTCCACGGTCCCGAGCATCGCACGCGCGCCGGAGGGCGCGGCACCGGTTTTCGCCGGTGCGGCGGTCGGGCGGCCGCCGTGCGGGCGGAGGGCAGCGGTGGCCGGCGCCGTACGCACGAGCGCACCGCCCCCGGATCCGGCTTCGGGGGCGGTGCTCGTGCGCCTGGTCACCGGCCGGGCACCGCGTGCCCCGCCCGGGGCCGGTCCCGGCCCGGCGTTCACGCCGGCCGGGCGGGGCGCGGGCGGCGGAAGCGGCGGCTATGGCTCTCGTGCTCGGCGGAGTCGTGGTCCGTATCGCGGCGGGCGGCGCGGCGGGCCCGGTCGGCCTCGCGGACCTGGCGCTCGTGCTCGGCCCGGCGGATGAGGTCGGCGGTGTGCAGGCGCTGGAGTTCGTACTCGTACATGGCGTGTCCTCGGTGGGTGTCGGTCACGGAGGGCTTCTCCGCGACGACTCCACTGTCGTCCCCAGGGCGGGGCGGCCACATCGGGTAAGTTCCGCATCTCCCGCCGCGGCAGGGGCCTTAGGACACGGCCGAGGGGCCCCGGGTCGTCCGTAAGGTGCTCACGGACGTCCTAAGGCCCCTCAGGACGTGCTGCGGTTCAGCTCGCCGACGGCAGTCCGAGCAGGACGTCGGTGTACTTCAGCACGGCCAGGAACAGGCCGACGACGCCGAGGGCGACACCCGCCCACGCGACCGACTTGATCCAGGGCGCCTGGACGCGGCCGGGCGTGCCGAACGCGGGGCGGGCCAGCGTGACGACGCCGACGATCAGCGCGGTCAGGGCGAACAGGCCGGCCCACAGGGCGGTGGTCTGCCAGGCGTCGCCGTAGACGGCCTGGATCTGCTTGGCGACGCTCGCGTTCTGCGTGGTCTCCAGCTGGCCGATGAGGTTCTGGCGCGCGGCGGCCACGGTGCCGACCCAGCTGCCGGTGAGCGAGACGAGGCCCAGGGCCGCGGAGACCACGGCCGCGGCGCCCTGGCCGACGCCGGACGGGCGCTCCCGCTCCGTCGCCGCCTCCCCGGCCTCGTCCGGGGCCTCGGTCTCTTCGGGGGCCCCGGCTGGAGTCACCTCGTCGGACTCGGTGGTCTTCACCGCCTTCTCCTCGGTCGTGGCCTCGGCGGCCTCGGTCTCGTCCACTGCGTTCGTTGCCATGTCTCGCACCGTAGGGTCGCTGTCTGAGAAGTCTCTTAATGAGCGTCGTGAGCGGCACGCGCGCGTGCGGCGCGCCACTCGGGCGCCAGCAGCGACCAGACTTCGAGATCGTGCCGTACGCCACCATAGGGGTGGGCCTCGCGCCGCACACCGTCGCGGCTCATGCCGAGCCGGCGCGCCACGTTCAGGCTGGGCCGGTTGCCGGCGGCGGCGACCCACTCGACGCGGTGGATGCCCCGCTCCTCGACGGCCCAGTCGATCAGCACCCGCATCGCCCGGGTCACCAGGCCCCGCCCGGTGGCGGCCGGCTCCAGCCAGCAGCCGACCTCGCAGTTGCCGCTCGCCGCGTCGAAGTTGAGGAACAGCACCCCGCCCACGAGCGTGCCGTCCAGCCACAGTCCGTGCAGGGAGCCCGTGTCGGCGGCCCGCATGTCCGCGTACCGCTGGAGCTTCGCCCGCGCCGAGGCCAGGTCCGTCTCGGTCGTGCCGAACGGGATGTACCGGCCGATGAAGTCCCGTCCGCGCTCCAGATGTGCCAGGAACTCGGCGGCGTGCCAGGGCTCCAGGGGCTTCAGCTCTGCGTCGTCACCCAGGGATATCGCGTACATCCCGCTGCCGCTCCTCCTCCGCCAGGACGTCCGCCACCTCGGCGTCCGTCGCGGCGGCCAGCCTCTCATGGGTGGCGCGCGTCTCGGGCGGCTCGATGCTGATGCGCGGCAGGCGCCGGTCGAGCCAGCGCGGCAGCCACCAGTTGGCGCCGCCGAGCAGGTGCATCAGGGCGGGGACCAGCAGGGTGCGCAGGACGAAGGCGTCCAGGGCGACGGCGGCGGCCAGGGCGATGCCGAACATGGCGATCACGCGGTCTCCGCTGAGCACGAAGGCCAGGAAGACGGAGATCATGATGACGGCGGCCGAGTTGATGACGCGGCTGGTCTCGGCGAGGCCGACGCGCACGGCCCGCCGGTTGTCGCCGGTCTCCAGCCACTCCTCGTACATCCGGCTGACCAGGAAGACCTGGTAGTCCATGGAGAGGCCGAAGAGGACCGACACCATGATCACGGGCAGGAACGGCTCGATGGGGCCCGCGCTGCCCAGTCCGAGCAGTTCGCTCCCCCAGCCCCACTGGAAGATCGCGACGACCACGCCGAACGCGGAGGCCACGGCGGCGACGTTCATCGCGGCGGCCTTGAGCGGGATGCCGATCGAGCGGAACGCGAGCAGGAGCAGCAGGCAGCCCAGGCCGATCACGGCCCCGACGAACACGGGCAGCTTGGAGACGATGACCTCGGCGAAGTCGTCGTAGCCGGCCGTCATGCCGCCGACCTGCACGTCGAGCGAGGTGCCCGACTCGGCGCGCGGCAGCACGTCCTCGCGCAGCCGGTCGACGAGGTCGCTGGTGCGCTGCGACTGCGGGGAGGACTCCGGTACGACGGTCAGGTACGCGGTGCCGCCGCCGGCGTCGAAGGTCACGGGGGTGACCGAGGCGACGCCCTCGGTGGTGCGCAGGGTGGCGTCGAGGTTGTCCAGGGCGAGCCGGTCGGCGGCGCCGTCGACCTCGGTGACGAGGGTGAGGGGGCCGTTCACGCCGGGGCCGAAGCCGTCGGCGATCAGGTCGTAGGCCTGGCGCGTGGTGGTGGCCCGGGAGTCGTTGCCCTGGTCGGAGGTGCCCAGGTGGAGGGAGAAGGTGGGCAGCGCGAGGACGGCCATGACGGCCAGCGCGATCACGCCGAGCAGCTTGGGGTGGCGCTCGACGAACGCCGACCAGCGGGCCGCGAAGCCGGTGGGCACCTCGGGCTCGGGCCCGTGCTCGGCCAGCCGGCGGCGTTCGCGCCGGCTGAGGGCGCGCATGCCGATCAGGGACAGCAGGGCGGGCAGCAGGGTCACGGACGCGGCGACGGTGAGGACCACCGTCAGGCTCGCCGCTATGGCGACGCCGTTGAGGAAGCCCAGCCGCAGGATCAGCATGCCGAGCAGGGCGATGCAAACGGTGGCACCCGCGAAGACGACCGCGCGCCCGGTGGTCGCGACGGCGTTGGTGGCCGCCTCGGGGACGGACAGTCCGCGCTTGAGCCCGCGCCGGTGTCTGGTGACGATGAACAGCGCGTAGTCGATGCCGACGCCGAGCCCGATGAGCATGCCGAGCATGGGCGCGAAGTCGGCGACGGTCATGGCGTGCCCGAGCAGCACGATCCCGGCGTAGGCGGTGCCGACGCCGACCAGGGCGGTGGCGATGGGCAGCAGGGAGGCGGCGAGCGAGCCGAAGGCGAGGAACAGCACGGCCGCGGCGACGGCCACGCCGACGACCTCGGCGAGGTGCCCGCCGGAGGACTGGGTGAGGGCCACGGCGCTGCCGCCGAGCTCCACCTGGAGCCCGTCGCCCTCGGCGGCCTTGGCGGTGTCGACGACCGCCTGTGCCTCGCCCCGGTCGACGTCCTCGGCCCGGTCGTCGAAGGTGACCGTGGCGTACGCGGTGTGGCCGTCGGCGCTGATGCGGCCGGTGCCCGGCCCGTAGGGGCCGGCGACCGAGGCCACGCCGGGCAGGTCCTCGATGCGCTCCAGGGTGCGGGTCATGGTCTGCTCGACGTCGGTGCCGCGCACGCTGCCGGACGGGGTGTGCCAGACGACGGTGTCGCTGTCGCCGCCGAGCTGGGGGAAGCCCTCGTGCAGCAGCTGGGTGGCCCGGCCGGACTCGGTGCCCGGGACCTCGTAGTCGTTGGAGTACGTCGTGCCCGCGACGGCGGCGCCCGTGGCGACGCCCGCGAAAGCGAGGATCCACAGCAGAACGGTGACCAGACGGCGCTGGACACACCAGCGTGCGAGGGCTGCCACGAACGTGCTCCCGGAGTTGCCTTGTGTGGATCTTTGACCGGGATCAGTCGTCGGGGAACCGAACAGCCCGCAAAGAACGCATGAGCAATGCAAAGCCACTCTTACAGGCGAAAAAGATCCTTTGCGGCTTTCGTGGGCTTCTTCACAGTGGCGGCGGTCAGTCGAACTGGTCACCCAGGGCCATGACCATCACTCCGGCTATCAGCAGCCACAGGGCCCGCCGGGTCCGCCCCCGGGATCCGAGCACGGCGGCCGCGGCGCAGACCGCGGCCCCGCCGGCGTAGGCGACCGGGACGAAGGCGGGCGTGGCGCGGGCGAGGCGCAGGAGCGCGGCGGCCAGGCCGGCCAGCGTCAGGGCGGCGCCGGCACCCGCCGCCGTCCAGCGGGCCCGGCGGGCGTCCTGACGGTGGTGGTCCTCGGCGTCGTCCTGCTCCGCGGCCGTCTCCGGGTCCGCCGTCCCGGGACCGGCGTCGGATTCAGCGCGTCCACTCATGGCCGGAACGGTAGCGCGCCGGGTGGCGGAAACCGGATGCGGGGCCGGTGGTCCGGCTGCTAGCGTCCGCGCGTCCCGGGTACGCCCGCGGCGCCCCGCGCCGCCCCGCCGAAGCAGGTGCATTGTTTGACGGTCCGACCGAGCTCCGACGCACACCCTTTCTTCCTCGAGGACTCAAGGAGCCCGTTCACCGATGCACGACGACACCGACCTCCCCACCCCGGACGCCCCCCTCGCTGACCGTGCGAGGCATCCCGGCTTCCCGCGCAGCAACGGCTACGACGCCCGCTGGACCGTCGACAACCAGATGGGCCCGCACGCGCTGTGGCTGCTGGAGTGGCTGGCCCCGGCCCTGGGGCTCGACACGCTGAGCCCCGGCTCGCGCGTGCTCGACCTGGGCTGCGGCCGCGCCATGACCTCGGTCTTCCTGGCCAGGGAGTACGGCCTCCAGGTCACGGCGACCGACCTGTGGATCAAGCCCGGCGACAACGCCGCGCGCATCGCCGAGGCGGGCGTCGCGGACCGCGTCGTTCCCGTGCTGGCCGAGGCGCACGACCTGCCGTTCGGCGAGGGCACCTTCGACGCGATCGTCTCCGTCGACGCCTACCAGTACTTCGGCACCGACGACCTCTACCTGCCCGCGCTGACGCCGCTGCTCAAGCCCGGCGGGCGGATCGGCGTCGTCGTCCCGGCGCTGCGCGAGGAGATCGACGGCACCGAGCCTCCGGAGCACCTGCGGCCCTACTGGGAGCCGGCGTTCTGGTGCTTCCACACGGCCGCGTGGTGGCGCCGCCACTGGACCCGCAGCGGGGCGGTGGAGGTGGAGACCGCGGACTGGCTTCAGGACGGCTGGCGCGACTGGCTGCGCTGGTCCGAGATCGTGGCCGACGAGCACACCGACGAGTGGCACGTCCGCATGGCCCGGCACAGCGCCGAGATGCTGCGCCGGGACCGGGGACGCACGCTCGGCTTCGTCCGGGTCGTGGGACGCCGCCCATAAGTGACGAGGAGGGGGGATGCACCGGGTCCGGTGCATCCCCCCTCCTCGGGTCCGCCGCGGTCAGCCCTCGCTGACGCCCAGCTTCTCCAGGATGAGTTCCTTCACGCGGGCCGCGTCCGCCTGGCCGCGGGTGGCCTTCATGACGGCGCCGACCAGCGCGCCGGCCGCGGCCACCTTGCCGCCGCGGATCTTGTCCGCGACGCCCGGGTTGCCGGCGATGGCCTCCTCGACGGCGGTGGTGAGGGCGCCCTCGTCGGAGACGACCTTCAGACCGCGCTTGTCGACGACCTCGTCCGGGGTGCCCTCGCCCGCGAGGACGCCCTCGATGACCTGCCGGGCCAGCTTGTCGTTCAGGTCGCCCTTGGCGACGAGCTCGGTGACCCGGGCCACCTGCTCCGGCGTGATCGCCAGCTCGTCGAGCGCCCTGCCCGACTCGTTGGCGCTGCGGGCCAGCTCGCCCATCCACCACTTGCGGGCGGACGCCGCGTCGGCACCGGCCTCGATGGTGGCGACGATCGGCTCCAGCGCACCGGCGTTGAGGATGGCCTGCATGTCGGTGCCGGAGACGCCCCACTCCTCGCGGAGCCGGTTGCGGCGGACCAGCGGCAGCTCGGGCAGCGCGGCCCGGATCTCCTCGACCCACTCACGGGACGGGGCCACCGGGACGAGGTCGGGCTCCGGGAAGTACCGGTAGTCCTCGGCCTCCTCCTTCACGCGGCCCGAGGTCGTCGACCCCGTGTCCTCGTGGAAGTGGCGGGTCTCCTGGATGATCGTGCCGCCCGAGGACAGCACGGCCGCGTGCCGCTGGATCTCGAAGCGGGCCGCGCGCTCCACGGACCGCAGCGAGTTGACGTTCTTGGTCTCCGAGCGCGTGCCGAACTTCTCGGTGCCGTGCGGGCGCAGCGACAGGTTCACGTCGCAGCGCATCTGGCCCATCTCCATGCGGGCCTCGGAGACGCCGAGCGCCTTGATGACCTCGCGCAGCTCACGGACGTACGCCCGCGCGACCTCGGGGGCCCGCTCGCCGGCGCCCTCGATCGGCTTGGTGACGATCTCGATGAGGGGGATGCCGGCGCGGTTGTAGTCCAGCAGGGAGTGGGACGCGCCGTGGATGCGGCCGGTGGCACCGCCGACGTGCGTCGACTTGCCGGTGTCCTCCTCCATGTGGGCGCGCTCGATCTCCACGCGGAAGGTCTCGCCGTCCTCCAGCTGCACGTCGAGGTAGCCGTCGAACGCGATCGGCTCGTCGTACTGGGAGGTCTGGAAGTTCTTCGGCATGTCCGGATAGAAGTAGTTCTTCCGGGCGAAGCGGCACCACTCGGCGATCTCGCAGTTCAGCGCGAGGCCGATCTTGATGGCGGACTCGACGCCGGTCGCGTTGACGACCGGGAGCGCGCCGGGCATGCCGAGGCAGACCGGGCAGGTCTGCGTGTTGGCGTCCTGGCCGAGGGCGGTCGAGCAACCGCAGAACATCTTGGTCTTGGTGCCGAGTTCGACATGGACCTCGAGGCCCATGACGGGGTCGTACGACGCGAGTGCGTCCTCGTACGACACCAGGTCGGTCGTGGTGGTCACGGTGGAAGTTCCCTCTCAGCCCAGCAGGACGTCGTCGTCGCCCAGCCGCTTCAGCTCGCGGTAGAGAATGGCCAGGTTGGTGACGACGGCCGCGCCGGTGACGACGGCGTCGAGCAGCCGCAGCGTGTCGTTGTCTCCGCGGGCCTTCTTGATCTGCTTGTAGACACCGACGGCGCCGAACGCCGACGTGGCCATCGAGACGTACAGACCGGACTTGGACTTCTTGAAGCCCTTGGCCTTGGACAGTGCGCTCACAGCGACGGAGCCTCCTCGATCAGCGGGTGGCCCCACTTTTCCACGAAGGCGGCCTCGACGGCGGCGCCCACCTTGTACAGGCGGTCGTCCTTCATGACGGGGGCGATGATCTGCAGACCGACCGGGAGGTTGTCCTCCGGGGCGAGGCCGCACGGCAGCGACATGGCCGCGTTGCCCGCCAGGTTGGTCGGGATGGTGCACAGGTCGGCGAGGTACATCGCCATCGGGTCGTCGGCGCGCTCGCCGATCGCGAAGGCGGTGGTCGGGGTCGTCGGGGAGACGATCACGTCGACCTGCTCGAACGCCGCGTCGAAGTCCTGCTTGATCAGCGTGCGGACCTTCTGGGCGCTGCCGTAGTAGGCGTCGTAGTAGCCGCTCGACAGGGCGTAGGTGCCGAGCATGATGCGGCGCTTGACCTCGGCGCCGAAGCCCGCCTCGCGGGTCAGCGAGGTGACCTCCTCGGCGGAGTGCGTGCCGTCGTCGCCGACGCGCCGGCCGTAGCGCAGGCCGTCGAAGCGGGCGAGGTTGGAGGAGCACTCGGAAGGCGCGATCAGGTAGTACGCCGACAGCGCCAGGTCGAAGGACGGGCAGTCCAGCTCGACGATCTCGGCGCCCAGTTCCTTGAGCAGCTCGACGGACTCGTCGAAGCGCTGGATGACGCCGGCCTGGTAGCCCTCGCCGCGGAACTGCTTGACGACGCCGACCCGCATGCCCCGCACGCTGCCGTTGCGCGCGGCCTCGACGACCGGCGGGACCGGCTCGTCGATGGACGTCGAGTCCATCGGGTCGTGCCCGGCGATGACCTCGTGCAGCAGGGCCGCGTCGAGGACGGTGCGGGCGCAGGGTCCGCCCTGGTCCAGGGAGGACGAGAAGGCGACCATGCCGTACCGCGACACCGCGCCGTAGGTCGGCTTGACGCCGACCGTGCCGGTGACGGCGGCGGGCTGGCGGATGGAGCCGCCGGTGTCGGTGCCGATGGCGAGGGGCGCCATGTGCGCGGCGAGCGCGGCGGAGGAGCCGCCGCCGGAGCCGCCGGGGATCTTCGTCAGGTCCCAGGGGTTGCCGGTCGGGCCGTAGGCGCTGTTCTCGGTGGAGGACCCCATGGCGAACTCGTCCATGTTGGTCTTGCCGAGGATGACGACGTCGGCGGCCTTCAGCCGCTTGGTGAGCGTCGCGTCGTACGGCGGGATCCAGCCTTCCAGGATCTTGGAGCCGACGGTGGTCGGGATGCCCTCGGTGGTGAAGATGTCCTTCAGCGCGAGGGGGACGCCGGCCAGCGGGCCGAGCTTCTCGCCGCGCTGCCGCTTCTCGTCGACGGCGCGGGCCTGGGCGAGGGCGCCTTCGCGGTCGACGTGCAGGAAGGCGTGCACCTTCTCGTCGACGGCCTCGATGCGCGCGAGGTGGGCCTCGGTGACCTCGACGGCCGTGAGCTCCCCGGAGGCGATCCTCGCGGCGGTCTCGGCGGCGGTGAGCTTGATGATGTCCGTCATGACTTCCTAGTCCTCCCCCAGGATCTGCGGCACCTTGAAACGCTGCTGCTCCTGGGCCGGGGCGCCGGAGAGCGCCTGCTCGGGGGTGAGCGACGGACGGACCTCGTCCGCCCGCATGACGTTCGTCAGCGGGAGCGGGTGCGAGGTCGGCGGTACGTCTTGGTCGGCGACCTCGCTGACGCGGGCGACCGCGCCGATGATGTCGTCGAGCTGGCCTGCGAAGTGGTCGAGCTCTTCGGGCTTCAGCTCCAGACGCGCCAGCCGGGCGAGGTGGGCGACCTCCTCGCGCGTGATGCCAGGCATGCAGCGATCCTCTGGGGTGAGTGAACGGGTTTGGCCCAATCCTATGGGTCCGGGGCCGGTGACCGTGAAACGGTTTGCCGTGCCCGGCACCGACGCGGGGGGCCGGGCCGCCCCTACTCGTCGGCCGTGGCCGCCGGCAGCGCGGCGCGCGGCCGCTGCCACCCCCGCGGTCCGCGCGCCCGCAGCCACGCCGTGGTCTCCTCGGGCGGCATCGCGGCCGCGACCAGCCACCCCTGCACGGCGTCGCAGCCGAGGTCGCGCAGGCGCTCCCAGGTCTCGTCGTCCTCGACGCCCTCGGCGACGACCAGCAGCCCGAGGGAGTGGGCCAGGTCGACCGTGCAGCGCACGATCTCGGCGTCCTCGGTGTCGATCGCGAGCCGGGCCACGAACGAGCGGTCGATCTTCAGTTCGCTGACCGGCAGCCGGCGCAGGTGCACCAGCGAGGAGTAGCCCGTGCCGAAGTCGTCCAGGGACATCTTCACGCCGTGCCCGGTCAGCGCGTTGAGGGTGTCGGCGGCGCGCTGCGGGTCCTCCAGCAGGACGTGCTCGGTGATCTCCAGTTGGAGCGCTCCCGCCGGGACGCCGTGCCGGGCCAGCCGGGCGGCGACGGAGCCGGCGAAACCGGGGGTGTGCACGTCGCGCGGGGAGACGTTCACCGCGACCGGCACGAACAGGCCCTGCTCGCGCCAGCGGGCGACCTGGCCGAGCGCGGTCTCCAGGACGTACTCGGTGAGGTGCGGCATGAGTCCGGAGGACTCGGCGATGGCTATGAACTCGTCCGGCGGGACCTTGCCCCGCTCCGGGTGCACCCAGCGGACCAGGGCCTCCAGGCCCGCCACCTGGCCGTCGAACCGGACCTTGGGCTGGTAGTGCAGGTGCACCTCGTGCGCGTCGAGCGCACGGCGCAGATCGCCCAGCAGACCGAGCCGGTCGGGGGTGTTGGAGTCGCGCTTGGACTCGTAGACCTCCACTCCCGTGCGGTCCCGCTTGGCCTGGTACATCGCCACGTCCGCGCGGCGCAGCAGTCCTTCGGCGTCCAGGGCGTGGTCGGGGAAGACGGCGACCCCGGCGCTGGCCTCCAGCACGAGGGTGAGGCCGTCGAGGTCGAGCGGGGAGCTGAGCGCGGCGACGAGGGTGCGGGCCACGCGCGTCGCGGAGGTGGTGGAGTCGGCGACCGGCAGTAACACGGCGAACTCGTCCCCGCCGAGCCGGGCGGCCTCGGCGCCGCGCGGCAGGGCCACCCGCAGCCGGTCGGCGATCTGGAGCAGCAGCCGGTCCCCCGCCAGATGACCGAGGGTGTCGTTGACCGACCGGAAACGGTCGAGGTCGATCAGCATCAGGGCGGCCCGGGCGTCGATCCGCTCCGCGTCGTCCAGCGCGGTCCAGATCCGTTCGAGCAGCCACTGCCGGTTGGGGAGCCCGGTCAGCGGGTCGCGCAACTGCTCCTCCGCCCGGGCCCGGGCTATCCACAGGGTGGAGTCCAGGGCGACGAGGGGGATGGCGAACAGCGGCAGCAGGATCGGTTTGGCCACGGCGACCACGCACACCAGCGGTGCGATGCCCAGCAGCGCGACGGCGACCAGGCCCTGCCTGACCAGGGCGGTGCGGGCGACGGTGGGCAGGCCGGGGCGCGGGGCGTGCAGGTACCACAGCAGGACACGGGTGACGGCCAGGTAGGCGACGGCGACCAGGGCGACCTGCGGCCCGGTGGCCGGCGTCCAGGAGGCGGGATCCGCCGGGGACTCGACGGAGGGCACCGTGCCGAAGGCGGCCAGCACCAGGGCCCCGGCGCCGATGCCGAGCAGGTCGACGGCGCCGTGCAGCACCCCCTGGCGCCAGCGGTTGCGCCGGGCGACCCCGACCAGGACGACGACGGTGAGGCTGACCATCCCGGCCGGGACCCAGCCGTACAGCAGCAGCACGGCGAGGGTGAGGGCGGCGCCCGAGCCGGTGCCGCCCCACCAGCGGGAGCGGCCGAGCATGACGAGATGGCCGACGACGATGCCGGTCAGCACGGCCAGCGACCAGCCGGCCGTGCCCGACGGGAAGAGGGCGTGGCCGCCGGTGAAGGCGCGCTGGAAGCCGGCGCCGAGGACGAGGCCGGCCGCCGCGACGACCGTGGTGGGCAGGGCGGGCCAGGAGGGGTGCCGGTCGGTGTCCGCCGCGCCGAGGGCGGGCCGGTCCTCGGCGCCCGGTCCCGGGGTCCCGCGGCCGTCCGGCCCGGCGGCTCGCTCCCCCGTGGTGTGCCCGTCCGCGGAGTACTGTCCGGCGGCGCGCATTCCCGCGCCCGGACATCCCGCCGGCCGGCCCGCTCCACGGACTGCACGCCACGCGACCGCCATGCGGCGCATGCGCAGCCGTGAGCCCGGCACGGCGCTCTCGGTCGGTTCCATTCCCGTCCCTCTCACAGCCGGCGGTGCCCACGCCACGCGGGCCGGTGCCCGACAACCTCAACGGCCCGCGCTGGAAAACCCTTCCCCGCGCCCCTGCCCGAGCACGAGGATGCCCCGACCGCAGCTGGGCACGGCAGGCGCACATCTCAACAGTAGGCCGCGGAAGGCTTCCTCGGGCGGCGGTCGCCGACGGTTGCCCGAATGCGCCCCGGCCACCCGTATGCATCTGGTATGCGCCGAACGGGTGGCCTTCAACCGCTACTCCTCGGACGAAAGCGCGACTTCGGCCGCCGCTTCGGGCCCTTGTTCCAGCAGGACGCCGAAGCCCTCCTCGTTCAGAACCGGAACCTTCAGCTGCATCGCCTTGTCGTACTTGGACCCGGGACTGTCACCCACGACCACGAACGACGTCTTCTTCGAGACAGAGCCGGTGACCTTCGCCCCGCGGCTCTGCAGCGCCTCCTTGGCGCCGTCCCGCGTGAACTTCTCCAGGGTGCCGGTTACGACCACGGTGAGTCCTTCGAGGGGGCGCGGGCCTTCGTCCTCGCCGCTGCCCTCCTCCTCCATGCGGACGCCGGCGGCCTTCCACTTGCGGATGATCTCCCGGTGCCAGTCCTCGGCGAACCACTGCTTCAGGGAGGCCGCGATGGTCGGGCCGACCCCGTCGGTGACGGCCAGCTCCTCCTCGCCTGCCTGGTCGATCCGCTCGATCGAGCGGAACTCGCGGGCCAGCGCCTCGGCCGCGACCGGCCCGACGTGACGGATCGACAGGCTGGTGAGGACGCGGGCCAGGGGGCGCTCCTTGGCCGCGGCGATGTTCTCCAGCATCGCGACCGCGTTCTTGCGGGGTTCGCCGTGCTGGTTGGCGAAGATCGTGGCGACCTTCTCCTCGCCGGTCTTCGGGTCGCGCTTGGGCAGACCGCTGTCCGGGTCGAGGACGTAGGCCTTGATGGGCAGCAGTTGCTCGATGGTGAGGTCGAACAGGTCGCCCTCGTCGACCAGCGGCGGCGTCCCGGGCTCCAGCGGGGCGGTCAGGGCGGCGGCGGCGACATAGCCGAAGTGCTCGATGTCCAGCGCCTTGCGTCCCGCGAGGTAGAACAGGCGCTCGCGCAACTGGGCGGGGCAGCTGCGCGCGTTGGGGCAGCGCAGGTCGACGTCGCCCTCCTTCATGGGCCGCAGCGGCGTGCCGCACTCGGGGCACTCGCTCGGCATGACGAACTCGCGCTCGCTGCCGTCGCGCAGGTCGGCGACGGGCCCGAGGATCTCCGGGATCACGTCACCGGCCTTGCGCAGCACCACCGTGTCGCCGATGAGGACGCCCTTGGCCTTGACCACGTCCTGGTTGTGCAGCGTGGCGAACTCGACCTCGGAGCCGGCGACCGTGACCGGCTCGACCTGGGCGTACGGGGTGACCCGGCCCGTACGGCCCACGCCCACACGGATGTTGACCAGCTTGGTGTTGACCTCCTCCGGGGCGTACTTGTACGCGATGGCCCAGCGCGGGGCGCGCGAGGTGGAGCCGAGACGGCCTTGGAGGGGGATCTCGTCGAGCTTGACGACCACGCCGTCGATCTCGTGCTCCACGGAGTGCCGGTTCTCGCCGTAGTGGGCGATGAACTCCCGTACGCCGTCGAGCCCGTCGACCACCCGGTTGTGCCGGGAAGTGGGCAGGCCCCAGGTCTTGAGCAGGTCGTAGGCCTGGGAGAGGCGGGTCAGTCCGGTGAAGCCCTCCAGGGCGCCGATGCCGTGGACGACCATGTGCAGGGGGCGGGTGGCGGTGACGCGCGGGTCCTTCTGGCGCAGCGAACCGGCCGCCGCGTTGCGCGGGTTGGCGAAGGGCTTGTCGCCTGCCTCGACGAGACGGGCGTTCAGCTCCTGGAACTTCTCCATCGGGAAGTAGACCTCGCCGCGGATCTCCACCAGGTCGGGGAGGTCGTCGCCGGCGAGGCGGTCCGGGATCTCGGCGATCGTGCGGACGTTGGGCGTGATGTCCTCGCCGGTGCGGCCGTCGCCGCGGGTCGCCGCGCGGGTCAGGCGGCCGTGCTCGTAGGTGAGGTTCACGGCGAGGCCGTCGACCTTCAGCTCGCACAGGAAGTGGTAGGTCTGCTCGCCCAGTTCGCGGGCGATCCGGTCGAACCAGGCGGCCAGGTCGTCGTCGTTGAACGTGTTGTCCAGGGAGAGCATCCGCTCACGGTGCGCGACCGCCGTGAACTCCGTCTCGTAGGACCCGGAGACCTTCTGGGTCGGCGAGTCCGCGGTGCGCAGCTCGGGATACTCCTCCTCCAGACCCTCCAAGGTCCGCAGGAGCTCGTCGAACTCCGCGTCGCTGACGACGGGAGCGTCCTTCACGTAGTAGCGGAAGCGGTGCTCCTCGATCTGCTCCGCGAGGCGCGCGTGCTTCTCCCGTGCCTCGGCGGGCACCGTCGTCGTCTCCGCTTGCTTGTCGCCGGCCACCGTGTCGTCCTCCCGTTACTCTGGGTTGTCCGCGAGGGATCTCGCCGCCCTGGCGCAGTGGGCGAGAGCCGTGCGCGCGTACCCCGGGGAGGCCCCCGCGAGCCCGCACGCCGGGGTGACCGTGACCGCCTCCGCGAGAAGCCCCGGAGACAGCCCCAGCCTGCGCCACAGCGTCCTGACACCCATGACGCTACCGGCAGGGTCTGACAATGGTCCCTCCGCGGACGGGACGACACCGGCGAAGAGCCGGGTGCCGCCCTCCACCGCCTCCCCGATCGCCTCGTCGTCACGCTCGGTGAGCAAGGAGAAGTCGAAGGAGACGGCCGCCGCGCCCGCCCGGCGGAGCAGGGCGAAGGGGACGTCCGGGGCGCAGGAGTGGACGGCGACCGGGCCGTCCGGATGCACCGCGACCAGGTCGCGCAGCGTCTGCTCGGCGACCTGCCGGTCCACGGCCCGGTGCGTGCGGTAACCGCTGGCGGTCTTCACCTGCCCGCGCAGCACGGCGGTGAGGGACGGCTCGTCGAGCTGGAGCACGAGCCGGGCGCCCGGCACGCGCCGCCGCACCTCGGCCAGGTGCTCCCGCAGCCCTTCGGCGAGCGAGGCGGCCAGGTCGCGGCAGGCGCCGGCGTCGGAGAGGGCGGCCTCGCCGCCGCGCAGCTCCAGGTTGGCCGCGAGGGTCCACGGCCCGACGGCCTGGACCTTCAGCGGCCCTCGGTAGTCCTGGGTGAACTCCTCCAGCGCGTCGAGGTCCTCGCCGAGCCAGGAGCGGGCCCGCCTGGTGTCCCGGCCCGGCCGGTCCCCCAGCCGCCAGCCGCTGGGCTCCACGCGCGCGTAGAGCTCGACGAGCATGCCGGCGGTCCGCCCGATCATGTCCGCGCCGGGGCCCCGGGCGGGCAGTTCGGGCAGGAAGGGGAAGTCCTCGAAGGTCCCGGTGACCGTCTTGGCGGCCTCGCGGGCGTCGCCGCCGGGCATGGAGCCCACGCCGGTGGCGGCACCGAACCTGAACTGGCTGTTTTCGCTCACCGCGACAGCCTAGTGAACGGGCCGCCGCGGTCAGGCGCCCGGCCGCACCGTCAGGTCGTTGACCTCGGCGTCCCGCGGCAGGTCCAGGGCCATCACGAGGGTGGTGGCGACCGACTCCGGGTCGATCCAGCGCGCGGCGTCGTACTCCTTGCCCTCCTGCTGGTGGACCTTGGCCTGCATGGGGCTGGCCGTGCGGCCCGGGTAGACGGAGGTGACCCGCACGCCGTTGCCGTGCTCCTCCTGGCGCAGGGAGTCGGCGAGGGCCTTCAGCCCGTGCTTGGAGGCGGCGTAGGCGGACCAGCCGGCGTGCGCGCTGAGGCCGGCGCCGGAGTTGACGAACAGCACGTGGCCGCGGGCGGCGCGCAGCTGCGGCAGGAAGTGGCGGGTCAGCTCGGCGGGGGCGACGAGGTTGACGTTGAGCTGGTGGCGCCAGGTCTTCGGGGTGAGCTCGCCGACCGGGCCGAGGTCGACGACCCCGGCGATGTGCAGCAGGGAGTCCACCCGGTCCGGCAGCGACTGGTGGGAGAAGGCCCAGGACAGCTTGTCGGGGTCGGCGAGGTCGCCGACCAGGGTCCTCGCCCCGGGGAACGCGGCGGCCAGTTCCTTGGCGCGGCCCGCGTCGCGCGCGTGCAGCACGAGTTCGTCCCCGCGCGCGTGCAGCCGGCGGGCCACGGCCGCGCCGATGCCGGAGCCGGCTCCGGTGATCACATGAGTAGCCATGGGCGCCATGCTCGCATCACCCGGGGCCGGCGCCGGGCAGCGGGCCGCGCCCCCTGCCCCGCGGGGCCCGGGTCAGTCGATGCCCTGGCTCTCCTCCAGGTAGGCCAGGGCGCCGACCGGTTCCTCCGCGAAGAACACCAGCTCGGTGAGCGGGCGGGGCAGGAAGCCCTCCGCCTCCATGCGGCGGAACTGCTCCTTCAGGCCGTCGTAGAAGCCGGCCGTGTTGAGCAGGACCACCGGCTTGTCGGTGTGCCCGTGCTTCTTCAGCTCCAGGATCTCGGTGGCCTCGTCGAGCGTGCCCGTGCCGCCGACCATGACGACCACGGCGTCGGCCTTCTCCAGCAGCAGCTTCTTGCGCTCGGCCAGGTCCTCGGCGATCACCATCTCGTCGACGCCCGGGCGGACCTTGGCCGCGAGGAAGCGCACGGAGACGCCGGCGAGCCGGCCGCCGGCCTCCTGCACCCCGTCGGCGACGACCTTCATCAGGCCGACGTCCGAGCCGCCCCACACGAGCGTGTGACCGCCCTTGCCCAGCAGTTCGGCGAACTCGCGGGCGGGCCGGGTGTAGCGCTCGTCGAGGTCGGCGGCGGAGAGGAAGACGCAGATGTTCATGCGCCCACGGTACGGGCCCGCCCGGACGCGACCGTCAGGCGCATCTTGGACTGCCGGTGCGGCAGCCGCTCCCAGTCGTCCATGAACCGGGCGTCGAGGCCGTGCCGCGCGGCGAGTTCGGTCAGGGTGCGGGTGCGGTAGTAGAAGTCCTCGTGCAGCACCTGGTGCTCCTCGCCCTCCGTGCGGTCGAAGGTGAAGTCGAAGAAGCCGCCGGGGGCCAGGACGCGGCCGACGTGGGTGAGGCACTCCTCGATGACGTCCGGCGGGGAGTGGGAGAAGACGCTGTGCGCGTGCACCACGTCGAAGTGGCCCTCGGGCAGGAACGCGAAGGTGAGGTCGGCGGCGAGGGTCAGGTGCGGCAGCTTGGCCTGGAGCCGGTCGGCCACCAGGGTGTCCTGGGCGGCGAGCAGGATGTGCGGCGAGATGTCGATGCCGTAGTAGTTGCCGGTGTCGAGGTGCTCGATGAACAGCCGCCCGGCGCGCAGGTTCCCGCAGCCGATGTCGAGCATCCGGTGGTGGGGCCGCAGGCCGTGGCCGACGAGGTAGTCGAACTGGAGGCGCCCGATGCGCTCCCACTGCTCGCGCGACGGGTTGTGCCCCACGGCGGCCTCGACGCTGCGGGCCGCGTCGGAGGCCATCACGGCCCGGTAGTAGGCGACGTGGTCGCGGTGGCGCAGCCGCAGCAGGGCGTCCCGCGCCGCGCGCCGGGCGTGGGCGGGGACGCGCTCGGGGTGGCGCAGGGCGTAGCGGACCTGGTGCAGCAGGCTGGAGCGGTTGCCGGACGGGTCGGTGGCACGCATGGGGCCTCCAGCGGAGGGGGAAGAACTCCGCTTCAGCGTGCGCTGTACACGGGGAGTCGGCTACCCGAGGAGGAGCGATCGTGACGACAGGACACCGCATCACCGTCGAGCGGAGCGACCGGCACGTGCGCGTGGTGCAGGGCGGGGACGTCCTCGCGGACAGCGACCGGGCGCTGGTGCTGCGCGAGACGGGCTGCCCGGAGCGCTACTACATCCCCCCGGAGGACGTGCGCCTGGATCTGCTGACGCCGTCGGACACGCAGACGTACTGCCCGTTCAAGGGCACCGCCGCCTACTGGTCGCGGCCGGGCGCGGACGACCTCGTCTGGGCGTATCCCGACCCGAAGCCGGATGTCGCCGGGATCAGGGATCACCTGTGCTTCTACGAGGTCGAAGTGGTGTGATCGGCTGACGCGCGGCTCGCCTCACCGATGAAGTCCGCGCGGTGCGGCAGTCTGCATGGGCATGGACAAGAAGACCCTTTCGCGCGACGGCACCCGCATCGCCTACGAGAGCACCGGGCAGGGCCCCGCGGTCGTGCTGGTGAGCGGCGCGATGTCGACGGGCGGCACCCTCGCGCCGCTGGCCGTGTCGCTCTCGGAGCGTTTCCAGGCCGTCGTGTACGACCGCCGGGGCCGCGGCGCCAGCGGTGACACCGCGCCCTACGCGGTGGAACGCGAGGTCGAGGACCTGGCGGCGGTGATCGAGGCGGTGGGCGGCGAGGCGTTCCTGTACGGCATCTCCTCGGGCGGGGCGCTGGCCCTGGAGGCGGCGGCCGCCGGGCTGCCGGTGCGCCGCGTCGCGGTGTACGAGACACCGTTCGCGATGTCCGAGGAGGGCGCCGGGGAACGCGCGGAGTACACCCGGCGGCTGACGGAGGCGCTCGGCGAGGGGCGGCGCGGGGACGCGGTGGAGCTGTTCCTGCGGCTGACCGGCCTGGCGGAGAACGTCATCCAGGGCGCCCGCCAGTCCCCCATGTGGGCCGGCATGGAGGCGATCGCCCCGAGCCTGGCCTACGACGACGCCGTGATGCGCGACGGCCGGGTCCCGCGCGACCGCCTGGGCAAGGTCGGGGTGCCGGTCCTGGCGGTCGCCGGCGAGGCAAGTCCGGGGTGGCTGCGCGAGGCGGCCCGGGCGATCGCGGACTGCGTGCCGCAGGGCGCCTACCGGGCCTTGCAGGGCCAGACGCACATGGTGGAGCCGAACGTGCTGGCACCGGCGCTGACGGAGTTCTTCGGACGGGACTGACCGGGCGCCACGCGTGCGTGGGCCCGGCCGGTCGCCGTCGGCGGGTCAGGCCACCCCGGCCGTGGCCCTCGTGGTCGACGCGATCGTCGCCGAGCCCACCACGCGCGTGCCGTCGTACAGCACGATCGCCTGGCCGGGGGCCACCCCGCGGACCGGCTCGGTGAAGGCGACCTCCAGGGTGCCGTCGACCAGTTCGGCGGTGACCTCGCTCTCGCCGCCGTGGGCGCGCAGCTGGGCCGTGTAGGTGCCGGGGCCGGTGGGGGCGGCGCCGCACCAGCGCGGCTTGATCGCCCGCAGCCCGGTGACGTCGAGGGCGCCGGCCGGGCCGACCGTCACCGTGTTGTCCACCGGGGAGATGTCGAGGACGTAGCGGGGCTTGCCGTCGGCGGCGGGCGTGCCGATGCGCAGTCCCTTGCGCTGGCCGATCGTGAATCCGTACGCGCCCTCGTGGGTGCCCAGCTTGTTGCCGGCCTCGTCGACGATGTCGCCCTCCGCCTTGCCCAGCCGCCGCGCCAGGAAGCCCTGGGTGTCGCCGTCGGCGATGAAGCAGATGTCGTGCGAGTCGGGCTTCTTGGCCACCGCCAGGCCGCGGCGCTCGGCCTCGGCGCGGATCTCGTCCTTGGTGGTGACGGTGTCGCCCAGCGGGAACAGGGCGTGGGCGAGCTGCCGGTCGTCGAGCACGCCGAGGACGTAGGACTGGTCCTTGGCCATGTCGGATGCGCGGTGCAGCTCCCGGGTGCCGTCCTCGCGGACGATCACCTTGGCGTAGTGGCCGGTGCAGACCGCGTCGAAGCCGAGGGCGAGCGCCTTGTCGAGAAGGGCGGCGAACTTGATCTTCTCGTTGCAGCGCAGGCAGGGGTTGGGCGTGCGGCCGGCCTCGTACTCGGCGACGAAGTCCTCGACGACGTCCTCGCGGAAGCGGTCGGCGAGGTCCCACACGTAGAAGGGGATGCCGATGACGTCGGCGGCGCGGCGGGCGTCGCGGGAGTCCTCGATGGTGCAGCAGCCCCGCGCGCCGGTCCGGAAGGACTGGGGGTTGGCGGAGAGCGCGAGGTGCACACCGGTCACGTCGTGGCCCGCTTCGGCCGCGCGGGCGGCGGCGACGGCGGAGTCGACGCCGCCGGACATGGCGGCCAGGACGCGGAGGGGGCGGGAGCGCTGCGGGGTCTCAGTCATAACCCCTCCAGGGTACGGGGGCGCGGGAACCGGGACCGCCGGGTATCCGTTGACGATCACATGGGACAGCGGAAGGCTTCGAAGGACGGCGACCGCAGGGTGGGCCGTCGCGCGCTGCTGATCGGCGGCACGGTGGCCGCGGCGGGCTCGGCCGTGCTGGCCCGTGACGAGCTGGCGCGGCTGTGGTGGCGCACCCCCGGGGTGGAGAAGCCCCGCAAGGAGGGCGAGGTCGACTTCGCGGGCGCGCGCTGGGTGGCCGCGTCGGAGGCGAACTGGCGCCGGGCGGACCGGCCCGACGACTACGGCATAGACATGGTGATCGTCCATGTGACGCAGGGCAGTTTCGACAGTGCCGTGAAGGCCTTCCAGGACCCGGGCCACAAGGCGGCCACGCACTACATCGTCCGCCAGGACGGGCACGTCACGCAGATGATCCGCGAGCTGGACGTGGCCTACCACGCGGGCAACCGCTCCTACAACGAGCGCAGTGTCGGCATCGAGCACGAGGGCTTCGTGGACCGCCCTCAGGACCTCACGGACGAGATGTACGCGGCCTCGGCCCGCCTCACCGCCCGGATATGCGCCCGCTACGGCATCCCCGTCGACCGCGAGCACATCATCGGCCATGTGGAGGTCCCGGGCACGGACCACACCGACCCGGGGCGGCACTGGGACTGGGACCGGTACATGCGGCTGGTGCGGCGGGCGCGCACGGCACCGGCGTGACCGGGCGGCCCGGCGCCGGACCTACGTGAGCCCCGCCGCCCGGGCCCGTTCCACGGCCGGGCCGATGGCCTTGGCCAGGGCCTCGACGTCGGCCTCGGTGGAGGTGTGGCCGAGGGAGAAGCGCAGGGTGCCGCGGGCCAGGTCCGGGTCGGTGCCGGTGGCCAGCAGGACGTGACTGGGCTGGGCGACGCCGGCGGTGCAGGCGGAGCCGGTGGAGCACTCGATGCCCTGGGCGTCGAGGAGCAGCAGCAGGGAGTCGCCCTCGCAGCCGGGGAAGGTGAAGTGCGCGTTGGCGGGCAGGCGTCCGGCCGGGTCCGGGTCGCCGCCGAGGACGGCGTCCGGGACGGCTCGGCGCACCGCGGTCACGAGGGCGTCGCGCAGGGCGCCGATCTCGCGGGCGAACCACGCGCGCTGCTCGGCGGCGAGCCGTCCGGCGACCGCGAAGGACGCGATGGCGGGCACGTCGAGGGTGCCGGAGCGCACGTGCCGCTCCTGGCCGCCGCCGTGCAGGACGGGCACGGGGGTGTGCTCGCGGCCGAGGAGGAGCGCGCCGATGCCGTACGGGCCGCCGATCTTGTGGCCGGACACGGTCATCGCGGCGAGGCCGGACGCGGCGAAGTCCACCGGGATCTGGCCGAAGGCCTGGACGGCGTCCGAGTGCAGCGGGACACCGAACTCGGCGGCGACATCGGCCAGTTCGCGGATCGGCAGGATCGTCCCGATCTCGTTGTTGGCCCACATCACGGTGGCGAGGGCCACGTCATCGGGGTTGCGGGCGATGGCCTCGCGCAGGGCGCCGGGGTGGACGCGGCCGTGCGCGTCGACGGGCAGGTACTCGACGGTGGCGCCCTCGTGTTCGCCGAGCCAGTGCACGGCGTCGAGGACCGCGTGGTGCTCGACGGGGCTGGCGAGGACGCGGGTGCGGGCCGGGTCGGCGTCCCGGCGTGACCAGTACAGGCCCTTCACGGCGAGGTTGTCGGCCTCCGTGCCGCCCGAGGTGAAGACGACCTCGCTGGGGCGGGCGCCGAGGGCCTCGGCGAGGGACTCGCGGGCCTCCTCGACGGTGCGGCGGGCCTGCCTGCCCGATGCGTGGAGGGACGACGCGTTGCCGGTGGCACCCAGCTGGGCGCTGAACGCCTCAACCGCCTCCGGGAGCATCGGGGTGGTCGCGGCGTGGTCGAGGTAAGCCATGGTGAGCCCGATTCTACGGCTCGCCCCGGCCGCCCCGGGGCGCGGAGGGCCCGCCGGCGGGGCTACAGGCTCCAGGAGATGGAGCTGTCGAACTGCATGAAGGTCGCGAGGACCACCAGGTCGGCGATGCCGAGACCCAGGCCGAGCAGCGCGCGGCCGCGGCGCTCGGTGCCGCGCCACAGGGCGACGCTCGCCAGCACGATGGCGATGGGGCCGAGCAGGAGGTTCAGCACGAGCAGGCCCAGCAGGCCGAGGACGAAGGACGCGACGGCCATGCCGTCGGTGTCGCGGAGACCGGTGCGGCGCGAGGCCGGAGCGGTGAGCTGCATGGTGATCGACTCCCGAGGTGCGTGCGGTCGTGCGGCGGTCGGCGGTCAGTGGGCCTGCGTGTGGCGGCGGCGGCCGCGCTCGCGCAGGGCGAAGACGGCGAGCCAGACGGCGATGACGATGCTCGCGCCGACGGAGAAGGTGAGCGGCGCGTGGGCGACGGTGCCCAGCAGGACACCCAGCAGCAGCAGCGCGGCGACGATGAACAGCACGGGAAACAGCTCCCTGAGTTTCGGTGAACGGTTGTAGTTACAGTTGTTCACTGACTTCCCAGTCTAGCGCCTCTCATGACTTTTCAATTCCAGAGAACAGTTGTTAACTGCATGGTATGAGTCACACCCTCGGGATCCGGCAGGCCCAGAAGCAGAAGACCCGGCAGGCGCTCCTGGACGCGGCCCTGGCGCTGCTGGAGGAGCAGAGCCTGAGCAGCCTCGGGCTGCGCGAGGTCACCCGCGCCGTCGGAGTGGCCCCGACCGCCTTCTACCGCCACTTCCGATCCACGGCGGATCTGGGCGTGGCCTTGGTCGAGGAGGCGCTGGGCAGCCTGCACCCGATGATCCGGACAACGGTGTCCACGACGGGTGACCACGAGGAACGCGTCACGCGCACCATCGAACTGATCGCCCGTCACGTCGACGGGTACCCCGCGCACGTCCGGTTCATCGCCCGGGAACGGCACGGCGGGGTCCAGCCGGTGCGCGAGGCCATACGCGAGCAACTGGACCGGTTCGCCCGGGAGGTGGGGGACGAGCTGGCCAAGGACCCGGTGTCGCAGGGCTGGAGCGGGGACGACCTGCTGATGCTGGCCCATCTCTACGTGGACCAGATGCTCAGCACGGCGTCGCTGTTCCTGGAGGTGCTGGAGAGTCCCGGCGAGGAGCGCGAGGAGCGCGAGCGGCAGGTCGCCCGGGTGGCGGCCCGGCAGATGCGGCTGATCGGCCTGGGCCGCCGGCATTGGCTGGATTGATGCGCCGCAGACGGCACGGGGGCGGCGCGCCCGTTCACGAGCGCGCCGCCCCTGTGGCGTGAAAGGCCGCCGGGTTTCAGCCCAACCGCACCCGCGCCAGCTGCCGGGACTGGGCCACCAGCCGGTCCGCGCTGTCCCAGACCTCGGCGTCCTCCTCCAGGAAGCCGCCGGCGAGGTTGCGCGTGGTGATCGACACCCGCAGCGGGCCGGGGGCCGGGCGGCACCGGACGTGCACGGTCAGCTCGACGGTCGGCACCCAGCCCTTCAGCCCCATCTCGAACGCGGTCGGCGGCAGGGCGTCCACCGCGAGCAGCAGCGAGAGCGGGTCGGGGTCGCGCCCGTCCTTCAGGCCGAACCAGGCCCGCATCTCGCCCTTGCCGGACGGCTGCCCGAGGGCCCAGCCCAGGGTGGAGGGGTCGAGCTTGAGCATCAGGCGCTCGGTGATCGCCGAACTGCCGTCCACGGGGGCCGGCCCGTCCTCGGGGCCGAAGCAGTGCTCCGGCGGCGGGATGGCGGGCGGCCGGGCCGTGGTGCGCACGTCGTCGGGCAGGGCGTCCAGGTCGCCGTAGGAGGCGAGGACGCGGATGCGCTCGACCTCGCGGCCCTCGTCGTCGTACTGGAAGAGCGAGGCCTGGCCCGTCGACAGCGTGCGGCCGGTGCGGACGACGTCCGTGCGGACGACGGCGGGGCCGGGCTGGGACGCGGTCAGGTAGTGCGCCGAGACGGTGAAGGGGTCGGCGTGCGGGAGGGCGTCCGCGAGGGCGCGGCCGAGGACGGCGAGCAGGTAGCCGCCGTTGACGGCGCTGATGATCGTCCAGCCGGCGGAGAGGTCGATGTCGTACACGCCGGGCGCGCGGCGGGTCAGCGCGGTGTCGCGGTCGAACTCGCTGTCGCCGATCGAGGCCCGGACGGCCGGGGCGGAGGCTGCTTCTGGCATGGCTGAACAGTACAAGAATCAGCTACTAAGCGGTAGCTTTTGTGCCGCGCTCCGCGCGAGGGGCGCTCCGGCCGTCACGGCAGCACGGGCTGCTCCTCCTCGCTCACCGTCGACCTGCGGTGCCAGGCCCGCGGGGCGCGCCAGTGGTAGCGCATCGCCAGCAGGCGCAGCACGAAGGCGGTGATCACCGCGAGGGAGCTGGTGAACGGGTTCAGGGCGTCGTAGCGGATGCACAGGGCGACCAGGGCGGCGCCGACGATCGCCGGGACCGCGTAGAGGTCGCGGTCCCAGCGCAGCAGGGAGGGCACCTCGTTGGCGAGGACGTCCCGCAGCACGCCCCCGCCCACCGCGGTGGTGAGCCCCAGGCCGGCGGAGGCGGTCAGGCCGAGCCCGTACTCGTACGCCTTGGTGGTGCCGGCGACGCAGAACAGGCCGAGGCCCGCCGCGTCGAAGACGTTCACGGCGACCTGGATGCGCTCCACCTGGGGGTGCAGGAAGAACACCAGGAGCGTGGCGAGCAGCGGGGTGAGGAAGTACCCCAGGTCCGTGAAGGCGGCGGGCGGGACGGCCCCGATGACCAGGTCGCGGAAGAGCCCGCCGCCCAGCGCGGTGACCTCGGCGAGGACGGCCATGCCGAAGACGTCGAAGTTCTTGCGCACGGCCAGCAGCGCGCCGGAGATCGCGAAGACGAAGATGCCGATCAGGTCGAGCGTGTGCTGGACGGACGGACTGAAGAGTTGCTGGAGCACCCGTGCATTTTCCCCCACGGGTGAGCCCCCGCCCCGGGGTACGGGTGCGGGGGCTCGGGCGGAGTCACTTCTGCACGGCGGTGGCGGTGCTCTCCGCGGTCACTTCCTTGGCCGAGGACAGCAGCTCGGTGTCCTGCGGCTGCTGGTCCTCGAAGTTCTCCGGGTGGTGGCAGGCCACGCGCTGACCGGCCCGCAGCTCCACCAGCGGCGGCTCGGTCGTCTTGCAGATCTGCGTCGCCTTCCAGCACCGGGTGTGGAAGCGGCAGCCACTCGGCGGTGCGATCGGCGAGGGCACGTCGCCCTTGAGCAGGATGCGCTCGCTCTTGACGCCCCGGCGCTTGGGATCCGGTATCGGCACGGCCGACAGCAGGGCCTTGGAGTACGGGTGCATCGGCGACTTGTAGAGCTTGTCGCGGTCGGCCAGCTCGACGATCTTGCCGAGGTACATCACCGCGATCCGGTCCGAGACGTGCCGGACGACCGACAGGTCGTGCGCGATGATCACGTACGTCAGGCCGAGTTCCTCCTGGAGGTCGTCCAGCAGGTTCACCACCTGCGCCTGGATCGACACGTCCAGCGCGGAGACCGGCTCGTCGGCCACCACCAGCTTGGGGTTGAGCGCGAGGGCCCGGGCGATGCCGATGCGCTGGCGCTGGCCGCCGGAGAACTCGTGCGGGTAGCGGTTGTAGTGCTCGGGGTTGAGGCCGACCACCGACAGCAGCCGCTGGACCTCCTTCTTGACCCCGCCCTCGGGCTCGACGCCCTGCAGCCGGAAGGGGGCGCCGACGATCGTGCCGATCGTGTGCCGCGGGTTCAGCGAGGAGTACGGGTCCTGGAAGATCATCTGCACGTCGCGGCGCATGGGGCGCAGCTCGCCGGTCTTCAGGTGCGTGATGTCCTTGCCCTCGAACTCGACCGAGCCGCCGGTCGGTTCGAGCAGCCGGGTGATCAGCCGGCCCATGGTGGACTTGCCGCAGCCCGACTCGCCGACGACGCCGAGCGTCTCGCCCTTGCGGACCTCGAAGTCGATGCCGTCGACGGCGCGGACCGCGCCGGTCTGCCGCTGGAGCAGGCCCTTGCGGATCGGGAAGTGCTTCTCCAGACCGCTCACCTTCAGCAGGATCTCGCCGTCGGCGGTGTCCTTGGTGAGGGTGGGTGCGCTGGTGTCCGGTGCGCTCACCGTCTTGTCGTCGCTCACAGCTTCGGCGCAATCTCTTCGGTCCAGATACGCTCCCGCTGCTCCTGGGTCATGTGGCAGGCGGCCCAGTGCGAGCCGCCGACCTCGGTCAGCTCGGGACGGACCGTGCGGGTGACGTTGTCCTTCGGGATGTCCGCGTACGGGCAGCGCGGGTGGAAGGCGCAGCCGGACGGGAGGTTGATGAGGGAGGGCGGCGAGCCCTTGATCGGGATGAGCCGGTCGGTCTCGTCCCGGTCCAGACGCGGCATCGAGCCGAGCAGGCCCCAGGTGTAGGGGTGCCGGGGCGCGGAGAACACGTCCTCGGCGGGGCCGCGCTCCACGCACCGGCCGCCGTACATGACCAGCAGGTCGTCGGCCATCTCGGCGACGACGCCCAGGTCGTGGGTGATCATGATGACCGCGGAGCCGAACTCCTTCTGCAGGTCCCGGATCAGGTCCAGGATCTGCGCCTGGACGGTGACGTCCAGGGCGGTGGTCGGCTCGTCGGCGATCAGCAGCTCGGGGTTGTTCACCAGGGCCATGGCGATCATGGCGCGCTGGCGCATACCGCCGGAGAACTCGTGCGGGTAGCTGTCGACGCGCTTGCCGGGCTCGGGGATGCCGACCCGGTCGAGCATGTCCACCGCCCGCTGCTTGGCGGCCTTCTTGCTGACGTCGTGGTGGACGCGGTACGCCTCCACGATCTGGTGCCCGACGGTGTAGTACGGGTGCATCGCGGACAGCGGGTCCTGGAAGATCATGGCCATCTTCCGCCCGCGCAGCCGCCGTACGGCGTCGGGGTCGGCCGCGATCAGCTCCTGGCCGTCCAGCCAGACCTCGCCGGTGACCTTGGCGCGCGCCGAGCGGTGCAGGCCCATCACGCCGAGCGAGGTGACGGACTTGCCGGAGCCGGACTCGCCCACGATGCCCAGGGTCTGACCCTTGCGCACGTCGAAGCTGACGCCGTCGACGGACTTGACCAGGCCGTCGTCGGTGTCGAAGTGGATGCGCAGGTCGCGGACGGACAGGAACGCGTCGTCCGGGGCGGACGGGGCGGTGGTGTCGTCCGGTTCGCCGAGCGCGGCTTTGTCGAGCTTGCTCACGAGTACCTCACCCGGGGGTCGATGGCGGCGTACACCAGGTCGACGATCAAGTTGCAGAAGACGATGAAGAACGCGGCGACCAGGGTCACGCCCATCACGATGGGCAGGTCGTTGTCCTTGATGGCCTGGACCGAGTATGCGCCGATGCCCTGGAGGGAGAACACCGTCTCGGTGAGCACCGCGGTGCCGACCAGGGTGCCGAAGTCCATGCCGAAGATGGTGACGATCGGGGTGAGCGCGGAGCGCAGGCCGTGCTTGGCGACGACCGTGGACTCCGTCAGGCCCTTGGCCCGCGCGGTGCGGATGTAGTCCTCGCTCATCGTCTCCAGCATGCCCGCCCGGGTGAGCCGGGCGTACAGCGCGGAGAACAGGAAGGCGAGGCTGACCCAGGGGAGCACCAGGTGCCAGGCCCACTCGGCCGGGTTCTCGGTGAACGGCACGTAGTCGATGCTGTCCCAGATGGGGATCTCGTAGACGAAGAGGGCCAGCAGGATCTGGCCGGTGAAGAAGATCGGCAGGGAGACGCCGGCCAGGGCGATGAACATCGAGATGCGGTCGATCGGCTTGCCCTTGCGCAGGGCGGAGATGACACCGGTCGTCACACCCGAGACCAGCCAGATCACCGCGGCACCGATGGCCAGCGAGAAGGACACCGGGATCCGCTGCTCCAACTGGGGCCACACTTCGATGTGGCTCTTGAAGGAGTAGCCGAAGCAGGGTGCGCTGCAGTGCGTCGCGTCAGGGCCGAACTTGTAGTCGGCGCCCACCACGAGGCCCTTGATGAAGTCCCAGTACTGGACGTAGACCGGCTGGTCCAGTCCCAGGTTCTGCTTGATCGCGGCGACGGAGGCGGGGTTCGCGTCCTTGCCGACGTACTGGGTGGCCAACTGGTCGGCCGTCTGCCCCCCGAGGCGGGGAACGAGGAAGAAGATGGCGAAGGTGACTGCGCTGACCACCAGCAGCAACAGCACCGCGCCCATGACGCGTCGGAGGATGTACGCAGCCACAGCTGTACGGCCCCGGGTGGCCGCGGCGGGATCGTCCGCCGCGGCCACCCGTTGCCTTCACCTGCCTTTCGAAAGGATCCGGCCTGCTGAGTTACTTCGAGGAGCTCATCAGCAGGTAGTCGTACATGCCCAGGTAGGCCTGCGTGACCGTGACGTTGCTGGCGGACACCGGCCGGAGCAGCAGGTTCTTGCGGTAGACCAGCGGGACGACCGAGGCGTTGTCGAGCACCATCTTGTCGATGTCACCCCAGGCCTTGGTGCGGGCCGCGTCGTCGGTGTTGGCGATCGCGTCCGTCAGGGCCTTGTTGATCTTCGGGTCGTCCAGCTCCATCAGGTTGTTGCCGCCGGAGGGCTTGATGGCGGCACCGTTGATGATCTGGTCGAGGAAGCCGTAGCCGGTCGGCCAGTCGGCACCCCAGGCCATCGAGAGCATGCCGAGCTTGTTGTCGTGCACGTAGCTCGGGACACCGGCGAAGTTCGAGAAGTACTTGCCGGAGGGGAACTGCTTGATCTCGATGTTGACGCCGATGTTCTTCAGCGACGCCTGGATGGCGGTCGCGGCCGCGACCTCCGCCGGACGGTCCGAACGAGCGGTCAGGATCGTGTTGAAGCCGTTCGGCTTGCCGCACTCCTTCAGCTCGGCCTTGGCCTTGGCCACGTCACCCTTGTGACCCTCGGTCGCGTAGGTGTCGAACTTGGTGTAGCCGTTGACCGACGGCGGCAGCAGCGTGGTCGCCACGTCGCCCTTCGGGGAGCCGCCCATCGCGTCCAGGACGGACTGCTTGTTCAGGCCCCACTGGACGGCCTTGCGGCAGTGCTCGTTGTCGAACGGCTTCACGTTGACGTTGAGCGCGATGTACTGCGTGGCACCCGCGTAGGAGCTGTCGGTCTGGTTGGCGTACTTGCCGCGCAGCACCTTCGGCTGGGTCTGCGGCTGCACACCGGTGCCGGCCGCGTCAGCCGTGATCTTGTCGGACAGCAGGTTGTTGTCGACCGTGACCGGGTTGACCTTGAACTTGATCGTGATCTTGTCCGGCAGGGCCTTGCGGATCGGGTCCGTCTTGGCGTCCCACTGCTTGTTCCGCACGAGGGTGGCGCCGCGGCCCTCCTCGTAGGACTGGAACTGGTACGGGCCGGAGGACTGGATGGCCTGGACGTACTTCGCGCCGGTGTCCTTCGCCTGCGGCACGGGGGCCGTCTGGGAGAAGGTCGCCAGGTAGTCGAAGTCCGCGAACGGCTGCTTCAGCTTGAAGACGATCGTCCGGTCGTCCGGCGTCTCGATGGACTTGATGCCGTCGGCGGACTTGTCCTTGTAGGGACCCTTGTACTTGTCGCCGCCCTCGAGGTAGGCCTTGAAGTACGTCGGGCCGTTCGACAGGGCCTCGGGCGCGAAGTTGGAGCGCTCGATGGCGTACTTGACGTCCTTGGACGTCACCGGGGTGCCGTCCTGGAACTTCACACCCGCACGCAGCTTGTACGTCCAGGTCTTGGCGTCCGGGCTGGACTTGCCGAGGGACTCGGCGAGGTCCGGCACGACCTCCAGGCCTTCCTTGCCCGCGGCCGGCTTGAACGTGGTGAGCGTCCTGCCGTAGAGCCGCGAGAAGTTCTGGACCCAGCCGTAGTACGTGTTGCCCGGGTCGAGGGAGTCCGGCACGTCCGAGTGCTCGTACGCGACCGTCCCTCCCTTCTTGTCGGACGCGTTGACGATCGAGTTCAGCGCGGCGTCCTTCTTGCCGCTGCCTCCCCCGTCGTTGTCGTCGCCTCCGCCGCCGCACGCGGCAGCACCGAGCGACAGTGCCAGGACCGACGCAACGCCGGCGGTCACCCTTCTCGTCTTCACCTGAGGAAGCCCCCTCATTCGATGGATCACTTGCTGCGAGGGTCGAGGGCGTCACGCAGCCCGTCACCCAGCAGGTTGAAGGCCAGGACGGTGATGAAGATCGCCAGTCCGGGCACGAACATGTACTGCGGATCAGCCGTGTAGAGATCCACAGCGTTGCTGAGCATGCCGCCCCAGGAGGCCTGCGGCGGAGCGATACCGACGCCGAGGAAGCTCAGCGCGGCCTCGAACAGGATGTTCGTCGGGATGATCAGCGTCGCGTAGACGAGGATCGGCGCGACGAGGTTCGGGAGCAGCTCGCGGAACAGGATGTACGGGCCGCGCGCCCCGAGGCTCGTGGAGGCCTCGATGAACTCCCGCTTGCGCAGGGTCATGGTCTGGGCCCGCACGATGCGGCCGATGTACGGCCAGCTGAAGAAGCCGATGACGAAGATCAGCACGCTGATGCGCAGGGACAGGCCGTCGAGACCGAAGAACCCGTCCTGCACGGAGGCGGAGATCGAGATGGCGAACAGCAGCAGCGGGAAGGCCAGGAAGGTGTCCATCAGCCTGCTGATGACGCTGTCGATCCAGCCGCCGTAGTACCCGGCGACGACACCGAGCACGGTGCCGATGCAGACGGACAGCAGCGTGGCGCCGCCCGCGACCAGCAGGGAGACCCAGGAGCCGTCGATGATGCGCGCGAGCATGTCACGGCCGTACTGGGGGTCCACGCCCAGCGGGTGGTCCCAACTCATGCCGCCCCAGCCGCCCTTGGGCGCGAGCAGCGCCGGGTCGATGAGGTCCTGGTTGAACTTGTTGGGATCGAGGCCGAAGACCCACTGGATCGGCTTCGAGAGGATCGCCATCAGCACGAGCAGGATGACGACGACGCCTCCCGCCATCGCCACCTTGTCCCGCTTGAAGCGCATCCAGGCGATCTGGGTGAGCGAACGCCCCTCGATCTGGCTCTTCTTGACCCCGGAGAGCACGGCCTCGGGCTGTGCTCCGGCTTCCGCCCCGGTGGTCTCGATCGGTGCGGTCACGGTGCGATTGACCCCTCTCGGGCCGGCGATCGCCGACCCCCTGGCTGCCGCTGTAGCGGTGTTGTTTGTCTCGTACACGCGACCGACCGGTCCGTGTCTTGCCGGGAGTCTTCAACGCTTTGGCGATCTGTTGCCAGACTTGGCGGTGAATGGATGCGTAAACGTGATGCTGTCTGGGGGGTTCCGTTATCCGGACAGCGGGTAGCGGGGGTCGGACGCGGCGTAGTAGGGGGATTTTAGGGCGAACCCACCCGTACTGCTCTCATCTACGCGCGGAGAGGTGAGCTTCCTTCACCTTCTGAACGGGGTCGGCGGCAGGCCCGCCGGGGCCTCAGAACCTGCCCTGCGCGGGAGGGTAGCCGTAGCCGGACGCGGGGGCCTGGACGGGGGCGGTGGCGTGCGCCTCGCGGTCGTAGAAGGGGCGCGCCTTGGCCCGCAGCCACATGGCGACCGGGTCGTGCTCGTCCGACATGGCGACCGTCGAGACGGGCAGCCCGTCCGGCACGGCGCCGAGGGACTGCTGCATCATCGCGCGTACGGCGTCCACGGCCGGCGGCGAGGTGTCGTACACGTCCAGCCCGATGGCGAGGTACGGCGCGCCGAGCGCGGGCTGCACCCAGGCGCGGCGCAGGGAGCGGACGGCCGGGGTGCGGTGGGCGTTCTGCGCGAGCAGGGCGTAGAACTGGGGGATCTCGATGGCCGGTTCCGACAGCCGCAGCGGACCGGCCGGCTGGCGGTCCAGGCCCGTGGCGATCCGGCGCAGGTCGAGCCAGGGGATGCCGAGGCCGCCGCCGGGGGCGTGCGGGTTGAGCCAGAGGCCGTAGTGGTCGGGGTAGAGGGCACGGGCCACGTCGAGCCCGTCGATCACCTCGTAGGAGCGGTTCCAGCCGCTGGCGGACAGCTCCTGGGCGGAGGTGACGCACGGCGCGTAGCCGTGGCCGTCGACCTCCATCTTCCCGTACTGGGCGTCCGGGGAGCCGGCCTGGCCGTGCCACAGGAGCATCCAGATCTGGCCGGTGTGCGGGGTCGCGAGCGCGCGCAGGAGTGCCTCGTAGGCGTCGTAGCGCCCGGGCGTGACCTGGCGCAGCATGTGCTCGACCTGTCCGGCCGCGGCCGTGCCGCTCGCGCTCACCTTTACCGCCCCTTCGTACAACGCCTCGACCGTGACCTAGCTTAAGCCCGCCCACCGGCTCGGGACTTGCCCGCGCGCGGCGGTACGGGCGCGGGCGGTGGTCCGCCGGGCCGCCGTGCCGGCCGCTACCGCTGGTAGAAGGGCCGGACCCGCTCCCTCATCCAGGTGCCCACCGGGTCCTCCGTGACGTCCAGGAGCACCAGGTTGACCGGCCAGGGGGTGGGGACGGCGGTGACGGCCCGGGTGAGCGCCTCCAGGGGCAGGGCGCGCAGGTCGCCCTCCCACGAGGAGAGTTCGACGCCCACGAACATCACGGGGTCGGCGGTCTCGATCGCGGCGAGGCAGCGGCGGGCGGTGACGACGACACCGACGGCCTCGAACTCGGCCGAGGCGGCGGCGAGGAAGTCCACCGGGTCGTCCTGCCAGTCGGGTTCGAAGAGGCGGACGCGGCCGCCGCCCGCGGGCCCGTCGAGCGGGGTGCGCCCGGCCCGGCACAGCTCGGCGACGGCGGGGGGCGGCAGGGGTATGCCGACCACGCCGCCGGGGTTGATCACGAGGCCGGCGTGCGGGGGCAGTCCGCGGGCGAACTCCACGGCGGGGGCGATCGTGTACGACATGTGCGCGCCGGCGGCGAGGCGGAACTGCTCCTCCGAGCTGAACACGGGCACGTACGCCTGGCCGTCGATCTCGACGGCCGGCAGGTCGAGGGGGCCGCTGTGCGGGCCGCCGCCGTTGGGCAGCGGGACCCAGACGAAGCTCCGCCCGAGCACCTCGACGATCCGGCCGCCGGCCGCGGGTCCGGCGCCCAGGGAGGCCGAGAGGACCTCCTCCAGCTCGTTGCCGGGCCATCCTCCGGTCGGATGGGTCTGCGTGTGCGCCGGGAAGCCGGCTGGGAACTCCGCCGGAACGTCCATGTCCTACCGCCTGCCTCGAGCCACTGCCAGTGCCGTCAGCAGGCTAACGGTTTGGGGGATCTCCGTGCGGGGCCCTCCGGGGGTGGGGCGGTTGGGGGTGGGTGTGTGCCCCGGGGGGGGCAAGAGCGCGGGGGTGACCGGGGTCGGTTGTCCCACCCGGGGGGACGGGCCGGGTCGGGGTGGGTCGGGTGACCGTGCGTGCGGGCAGGCTCGGTGGTCGGCTGCGGGTTGTCGGGGGCTGGTCGCGCAGTTCCCCGCGCCCCTAGAGGGCCAGGGCCGGTGGGTGGGTGCGGGTTGTCGGGGGCTGGTCGCGCCGTTCCCCGCGCCCCTGGAGGGCCAGGGCCGGTGGGTGGGTGCGGGTTGTCGGGGGCTGGTCGCGCCGTTCCCCGCGCCCCTGGAAGGCGGGGGCCGGTGGGTGGGTGCGGGTTGTCGGGGGTTGCTCGTGCAGTTCCCCGCGCCCCTGAAGGGCGGGAGGGGGCTGGGGGTCAGGGGGTGAAGGTGATGCGGTGGAGGGTTGCCGCTGTGGTGCGGTCGGTCAGGGTGGCCGAGGCGCAGCCTCGTGGGAGGCGGCCGTGCTCCACCGCGCGCAGCAGGCGGTCCGTGGCCGCGCGGTGGCGGCGGAAGGCGTAGCGGGAGACGCCGCGGCCCCGGTCGCGCTGGCCGGCCAGGGCCTGCTGCGGCGTGACGTCGAGGAGGAGCAGGTGCAGGGCGCCGCCCCGGCGGCGTGCCTCGCGGGCGATCCAGCGGCGCACCCACGCCTGGGTGCCGCAGTCGTGCACCACGAGTCCTTCGCCGGTGCGCAGGGCGCGGCGCAGCCCGGCGTAGTGGGAGAGGCGGACCAGCGGGCGGTAGACCCCGTAGGGCAGGAAGCGGGGCACGCGGCGCTCCCAGCGGTCGCGGGCGTCCTGGGAGTCGACGCGCCGGCCCGGGACGGCGCGCCGCATCAGCGTGGACTTGCCGCTGCCGGGCAGCCCGGTGACCACGACGACGTCGCGGGAGCCGAACACCAGCGTGCGGGGACCGCGCCCGGCGCGCTCGCGCAGGTCACGGACGGTGGGCGCCGGCACCGGGCCCCGGGCCGCCCGGGCCGGCACCGCCGGCTGCCCGGGCAACGCGATGCCCGTGGTCGCGGCGTACGCCCTGGTCCTGTTCACCGTGATCGTCCTCCCCTGGAGCCAGGTACGCCGGTACCGTCCCCGCCGAGTGTAAAGAGAAGGTAATGCCGCAGGCCTCTCATTTCGGTCCGGTTCCTGCAACAGGGCTGCCACAGCTCTCCGGGCCCGGCGCGCGGGACGGCGCACTTGCTGAGAAAGGTCCCCCTGCCGCGCCGGAAGGATGCGTGCAATGATGTGCGCGCCAACTGCATACCGGCCGTTTGAATCCGCGCGGGAGAGTTCCCAGCACCGCTGACGCTGGGGCGCCGAAGGAGCAAGTCCCTCCCTTGAATCTCTCAGGCCCCGTTACCGCGCGGGCGAGGCACATCTGAAAAGCGGGCCGCTGCCAGGGCGGTCCCACCCAAGGTGCAAGCCATGGACCGGCGCGGTCATGGCGAACCTCTCAGGTTCCGATGACAGATGGGGAGGAACGACCTCGCCCCCGTCATCGCCTTGGGAGACGACCGACCGTGAGCAGTACAGGAGAACTCCGTCACACCGCGCTCGATGCCCTGCATCGTTCGCTCGGCGCGACGATGACCGACTTCGCCGGCTGGGACATGCCCCTGCGCTACGGCTCCGAGCGCGACGAGCACCTCGCCGTGCGCACCAGGGCCGGGCTGTTCGACCTCTCCCACATGGGCGAGATCACCGTCACCGGCCCGCAGGCCGCCGCCCTCCTCGACCACGCCCTGGTGGGCAACATCGGCGGTGTGAAGCCGGGCCGCGCCCGCTACACGATGATCTGCCGGGCCGACGGCGGCATCCTCGACGACCTGATCGTCTACCGGCTGGGCGAGACCGAGTTCATGGTCGTCGCCAACGCCTCGAACGCCCAGGCCGTCCTGGACGCGCTGACCGAGCGCGCCGCCGGCTTCGACGCCGAGGTGCGCGACGACCGGGACGCCTACGCGCTGATCGCCGTCCAGGGCCCTGAGTCCCCCGGGATCCTGAAGTCCCTGACCGACGCGGACCTCGACGGGCTGAAGTACTACGCCGGTCTGCCGGGCACCGTCGCCGGGGTCCCCGCCCTGATCGCCCGCACCGGCTACACCGGCGAGGACGGCTTCGAGCTGTTCGTGAAGCCGGAGCACGCCGTCGAGCTGTGGCAGGCGCTGACCGAGGCCGGCGAGGGCGCTGGCCTGGTCCCCTGCGGCCTGTCCTGCCGTGACACGCTCCGCCTGGAGGCGGGCATGCCGCTGTACGGGCACGAGCTGACCACCTCCCTGACGCCCTTCGACGCCGGTCTCGGCCGCGTGGTGAAGTTCGAGAAGGAGGGCGACTTCGTGGGCCGCGAGGCCCTGCGCGAGGCCGCCGCCCGGGCCGAGCAGAACCCGCCGCGCGTGCTCGTCGGCCTGGTCGCCGAGGGCCGCCGCGTCCCCCGCGCCGGATACGCCGTGGTCGCGGGCGGCGAGGTGATCGGCGAGGTCACCTCCGGCGCCCCCTCCCCCACCCTGGGCAAGCCGATCGCCATGGCCTACGTCGACGCCGCGCACGCCGCGCCCGGCACGCCCGGCGTGGGTGTGGACATCCGGGGCAGTCACGAGCCGTACGAGGTCGTGGCGCTGCCGTTCTACAAGCGGCAGAAGTAGACACTGGCCGTGGGCCGCCTGTGCGGCCCGGCCACCGTCACCCGGTTCACCAGCAGTCTCCCGTCCCCCTTTTTCACAGCACTCCCGCGCGTACAGGAGAATTCAGGCCATGAGCAACCCCCAGCAGCTGCGCTACAGCAAGGAGCACGAGTGGCTGTCGGCCGCCGAGGACGGCGTGTCGACGGTCGGCATCACGGAGCACGCGGCCAACGCGCTCGGCGACGTGGTCTTCGTCCAGCTCCCCGAGGTCGGTGACACGGTGTCCGCGGGCGAGACCTGCGGCGAACTGGAGTCGACCAAGTCGGTGTCCGACCTGTACTCGCCGGTCTCCGGTGAGATCACCGAGGTCAACGAGGACGTCGTGAACGACCCCTCGCTGGTGAACTCGGCCCCCTTCGAGGGCGGCTGGCTGTTCAAGGTGCGCGTCACGGACGAGCCGGGCGACCTGCTCTCCGCCGACGAGTACACCGCGTTCTCCGCCGGCTGAGGAGTCGTAGCCGTATGTCCGTCCTGAACACCCCCCTGCACGAGCTCGACCCGGCCGTGGCCGCCGCGGTCGACGCCGAGCTGCACCGTCAGCAGTCCACGCTCGAGATGATCGCCTCGGAGAACTTCGCCCCGGTCGCGGTCATGGAGGCGCAGGGCTCGGTCCTGACCAACAAGTACGCCGAGGGCTACCCGGGCCGCCGCTACTACGGCGGCTGCGAGCACGTCGACGTGGTCGAGCAGATCGCGATCGACCGCGTGAAGGAGCTGTTCGGCGCCGAGCACGCCAACGTGCAGCCGCACTCCGGCGCCCAGGCCAACGCGGCCGCCATGTTCGCGCTGCTCAAGCCGGGCGACACCATCATGGGCCTGAACCTCGCCCACGGCGGTCACCTGACCCACGGCATGAAGATCAACTTCTCCGGCAAGCTCTACGACGTCGTCGCCTACCACGTGGGCGACGACGGCCGGGTCGACATGGCCGAGGTCGAGCGGCTGGCCAAGGAGTCCCGGCCGAAGCTGATCGTGGCCGGCTGGTCGGCCTACCCGCGCCGGCTGGACTTCGCCGAGTTCCGCCGGATCGCGGACGAGGTCGGCGCGTACCTGATGGTCGACATGGCGCACTTCGCCGGGCTGGTCGCGGCCGGGCTGCACCCCAACCCGGTGCCGCACGCGCACGTGGTCACCACCACGACGCACAAGACCCTCGGCGGCCCGCGCGGCGGTGTGATCCTCTCCACGGCCGAGCTGGCCAAGAAGATCAACTCCGCCGTCTTCCCCGGTCAGCAGGGTGGCCCCCTGGAGCACGTGGTCGCCGCCAAGGCCGTCGCCTTCAAGGTCGCCGCCTCGGACGACTTCAAGGAGCGCCAGCGCCGTACGCTGGAGGGTGCCCGCATCCTGGCCGAGCGTCTGGTGAAGGACGACGTCCGGGCCGTGGGCGTGGACGTCCTGTCCGGCGGCACGGACGTGCACCTGGTCCTGGTCGACCTGCGCGACTCCGAGCTGGACGGGCAGCAGGCCGAGGACCGGCTCCACGAGATCGGCATCACCGTCAACCGCAACGCGATCCCGAACGACCCGCGTCCGCCGATGGTGACGTCCGGTCTGCGGATCGGCACCCCGGCCCTGGCCACCCGCGGCTTCGACGCCGAGGCCTTCACCGAGGTCGCCGACGTCATCGCCGAGGCGCTGAAGCCGTCGTACGACGCGGAGGCCCTCAAGGCCCGGGTGAAGGCCCTGGCCGACCGGCACCCGCTGTACCCGGGTCTGAACAAGTAACGAAGAAACCTTTCGGGCGCCGCGCCGGCCACAAGCGGGCGCGGCGCCCACCCCCTTGGCACCACCCCCGTAGTCAGGAGTTCCCCCGTGGCCATCTCGGTCTTCGACCTGTTCTCGATCGGCATCGGCCCGTCCAGCTCGCACACCGTCGGCCCGATGCGCGCGGCCGGCCTGTTCGTCCGGCGGCTGCGCAACGAGGAGCTCCTCGAGTCCGTGACCTCGGTCCGCGCGGAGCTGTACGGCTCGCTCGGCGCCACCGGCCACGGCCACGGCACGCCCAAGGCGGTCCTGCTCGGCCTGGAGGGCGACTCCCCGCGCACGGTGGACGTGGAGACCGCCGACGAGCGGGTGGAGGCGATCAGGACCGGCGGCCGGCTGAACCTGCTCGGCGAGCACGAGATCGCCTTCTCCTTCGACGACGACATGGTCCTGCACCGCCGCAAGGCCCTGCCGTACCACGCCAACGGCATGACGCTGTGGGCGTACGACGCCTCGGGCGCGGAGCTGCTGACGAAGACGTACTACTCGGTGGGCGGCGGGTTCGTCGTCGACGAGGACGCCGTCGGCGCGGACCGCATCAAGCTCGACGACACCGTGCTGAAGTACCCCTTCCGCACCGGTGACGAGCTGCTGCGCCTCACCGAGGAGACCGGCCTGTCCATCTCCGCGCTGATGCTGGAGAACGAGCGGGCCTGGCGCACCGAGGAGGAGATCCGCGCGGGACTGCTGGAGATCTGGCGCGTGATGCAGGCGTGCGTGGCGCGCGGCATGTCGCGTGAGGGCATCCTGCCCGGCGGTCTGAAGGTGCGCCGCCGGGCCGCCAACACCGCCCGCAAGCTGCGCTCCGAGGGCGACCCGCAGGCCCTGGCCATGGAGTGGATCACCCTCTACGCGATGGCCGTGAACGAGGAGAACGCGGCCGGCGGCCGGGTCGTCACGGCCCCCACGAACGGCGCGGCCGGCATCATCCCGGCGGTGCTGCACTACTACGTGAACTTCGTGCCGGGCGCCGACGAGGAGGGCGTGGTCCGCTTCCTGCTCGCCGCGGGCGCGATCGGCATGCTGTTCAAGGAGAACGCCTCGATCTCCGGCGCCGAGGTCGGCTGCCAGGGCGAGGTCGGCTCCGCCTGCTCGATGGCCGCGGGAGCCCTCGCGGAGGTCCTCGGCGGCTCGCCCGAGCAGGTCGAGAACGCGGCGGAGATCGGCATGGAGCACAATCTCGGGCTCACCTGCGACCCGGTCGGCGGGCTGGTCCAGATCCCGTGCATCGAGCGCAACGGCATGGCGGCGGTCAAGGCCGTCACCGCCGCGCGCATGGCGATGCGCGGCGACGGCTCCCACAAGGTGTCCCTGGACAAGGTCATCAAGACGATGAAGGACACCGGCGCCGACATGTCGGTCAAGTACAAGGAGACGGCCCGGGGCGGGCTGGCGGTGAACATCATCGAGTGCTGAGCGGGCCGGAGGGCACGGCCCGACCGCGTCTCACATCGCGAGAGGGCCGTACCGCGCAACAAGATGGCTGACATCGTTGTACGTGCCATGTTTCGCGCGTGAAAGACCGATCGATGTCCGCTCCTGCCTCCGGTTCAGCCCCGGCACCCGTCAACCCGCGCTCGCGCGTCCTCGTCGCCAGCCTCATCGGCACGACGATCGAGTTCTACGACTTCTACATCTACGCGACGGCCGCGGTGCTCGTCTTCCCGCAGCTGTTCTTCCCGAGCAGCGACCCGACCACCGCGCTGCTGTCGTCCTTCGCGGTCTTCGGCGCCGCGATGGTCGCCCGGCCGGTCGGGGCCGTCGTCTTCGGGCACCTCGGTGACCGTCTCGGCCGCAAGAAGACCCTCGTCGCCTCGCTGCTGACCATGGGCATCGCCACGTTCCTCATCGGCGTGCTGCCCACCTACGCCCAGGCCGGCTGGGTGGCCACCGCGCTGCTGGTGCTGATGCGGCTCGCGCAGGGCTTCGCGCTCGGCGGCGAGTGGAGCGGCGCGGCCCTGGTCGCCACCGAGAACGCCCCGCGCGGCAAGCGGGCCCTGTACGGCACCTTCCCGCAACTGGGCGCCCCGTTCGGCTTCATCATCGGCAACGGGCTGTTCCTGGCCATGGGCGCGCTGCTGCCGTCCGCGGCGGGCGCCGACCCCTCGCAGCCCTCGGACGCCTTCGTCAGCTGGGGCTGGCGGGTGCCGTTCCTCTTCTCCGCCGTGATGGTCGCCATCGGGCTGTGGGTGCGCTCGCGGCTCGTCGAGTCGGCGGTGTTCACCAGGACCCGCGCCACGGGCGGGGTGCGGCGGCTGCCGCTGGCCACGGTGGTGCGCAGCCACGGCAGGCAGCTGGTCCTCGGCACGTTCATCATGCTGGCGACCTACGTGCTCTTCTACCTGATGACGACGTTCTCGCTGAGCTACGGCCGCACCCCCGAGGACGCCGCCGTGCCCGGACTGGGCTACGACTACACCACGTTCGTCCTCATGATGATCTTCGGTGTGCTGTTCTTCGCCGCGTTCACCCTGGTCTCCGGCCCCCTCGCGGACCGCTACGGGCGGCGCACCACCCTCGTCTGGATCACCGCCGCGATCGTCGTGTTCGGGCTGGTCTGGGTGCCGCTGATCGGCCTGGGCACGCCGGGCGTGGTGCTGTGGCTCGTGCTGGGCTTCACCCTGATGGGCCTCACCTTCGGTCCGATGGGCGCGCTGCTGCCCGAGCTGTTCCCGACCAGCGTCCGCTACACCGGGTCGGGCATCTCGTACAACGTCAGTTCGATCCTGGGGGCGGCGGTCGCCCCGTTCATCGCCGTGGCGCTCTGGGAGACCGGGGACGGCTCGCCGTGGCTGGTGGGCGTCTACCTGTCCGGGATGGCGCTGCTCACGCTGGCGGCGCTCCTGCTCGGTAAGGAGACCAGGCACGTCTCCCTGGACGACGGGGAGCCCGGTCCGGCCCCGTCGCAGAGCCCGGCACCCGCCGCCTCCGCCGCTCCCTGAGTCCGTCCGGCGCTCACCTCCGCCGGGCCGCGCGCCTCCGCGCGCCCGGCGTACGGCCGTCGGCGGCGGGCATACAACAACCCTCCACCCGAGTGCACTTCCGCCCCACCGGAACCCGAGGGAGCCCCCCATGCTGCGCGGAATCGACGTGAGCGCCTACCAGTCCTCGTCCTACTCCACGGAGGGCCTGTCCTTCGTCTTCGTCAAGGCGACCGAGGGCCGCTCCTACGTCAACCCGAGACTGGCCGCGCAGACGAAGCGGGCGCGGGACGCCGGACTGGTCGTCGGCTTCTACCACTTCCTGTGGCCCGGCAACCTCACCGACCAGGCCGAGTACTTCCTCGGCAAGGCACCGGACCGGGCGGGCGACGTGCTCGCCGTCGACTGGGAGAGGACCGGCGACGGGACGCGCGCGAGCAACGCCGAGAAGGACCGCTTCCTGCGCAAACTGAAGGAACTGCGCCCGGACAACCGCGTGGTGCTCTACTGCAACCGCGACTTCTGGCTCAACGTCGACACGAGCTCCTACGCGGGCGACGGTCTGTGGATCGCCGACTACGTGAGCGCGGGCAAGCCCCGGATCAAGGCGAAGTGGCGCTTCCACCAGTACACCGACGACCCCCTGGACAGGAACGTCGCCGCCTTCGAGAGCAGGGCGGCCCTGCGCGAGTGGGCCGAGGGCGCGTGAACGGGCCCTAGCCGCGGAAGTCCGCGGTGCGCTCCGGGGACGCCTCCGCGAGCGCCTTGGCGACCTCGTCCGTGCCGGCGCGCAGTCCGTACACCGGGGTGCCGGGCTGCTGGCGCCAGGAGTCGTCGAGGCCGCCCGCGTCGACGGTGTCGAAGCCCAGCTCGTCGATGAGGGCCCGCACCGTGCGCTTGGCCCGCTCGTCGTCGCCGGCCACCGGCAGGGCCATGCGCCCGGGATCGCCGGCCGGGCGGTGGCGGTCCAGGATGTCCTGGGCGTAGGTGCCGTTGAACGCCTTGATCACGGGGTGGCCGAGCTGCCGCTCGGTCCAGCGGCTCTCGGTGAGGCCCTCGTCCTCGATCCCGGCGATCCGGCCGTCGCGCTGCCGGGGGTAGTAGTTGCCGGTGTCGACGACGGCCGCGCCCTCGGCGGCGCCGTCGAGCACACCGGAGGGCAGGTCGGGGACGGCCTTCAGCGGGATGGTCACCACGACCACCTCCGCGCCCCGGGCCGCCTCCTCGACGGGCACGGGCCTCGCGCCGGTCTCCTCGGCCAGGGCCGTCAGCGTGTGCGGTCCGCGGGAGTTGGCGACGGACACGTCGTGACCGAGTGCGGTGAGCCGCCGGGTCAGGTTGCCGCCGATGTTGCCCGCTCCGATGATGCCGATCTTCATGTCCTCGCCTCGCCCTTCCGGGGGTCGGTAACGCCGGCCAAAGGTCTGCGACCGGCGACAACCTCGGCGGCGGGCCGGCTATTCCGCTCCTCGCCCGGACGGCCGAAGACCTCCCCCGGGCACGCCGAAGGGCCCGGTCCGGGCATGGACCGGGCCCCTGGGACGGCGTGCGCCGCGGCGGCCCTACTTGTTCAGGTAGGCCCAGAACTCGTCGAAGCTGAGCTGCTTGTCGCCGTCCAGGTCGCGGGTCTTGATGACGACCTCGGCGACCGACTCGGTGACGTTCCAGTCGCCCGACTGCGCCAGGGCGGTCTTGAACTCGGCAGCGGTGATGTAGCCGTCACCGTCCGTATCGATCCGCTCGAACTGCTTGCGTGCTTCCTCGATGTCCGCCACCGATCCGCCCCTCTTCTCGTGCTGCGCGTCCTCGTGACGCGGGTATGACGGAGGTCAGGTTATCCGCCCGCCGGGAACGCCGGCGCGGCGACCACCGCCGGACCTGGCACGCCTCACCGGAGGACGACGCGCCTCACCGGAAGACGCCGGTGTGGCCGAGGGAGTAGCGGCCGGGCTGCGGGTAGACGGCGAGGCCGTGCGGGCCGCTGCCGACCGCGATGCGGGCGAGCCGGGCCCCGGTGCGGGTGTCGAGGGCGTAGACCTCGGCGTCGTAGCGGCCGGACAGCCACAGCACCTTGCCGTCGGCGGAGACACCGCCCATGTCGGGGCTGCCGCCGCCGGGCAGTTTCCACTTCTTGGTCAGCTCGTTCCGGTGGAAGTCGAAGACGGAGATCGTGCCCTCGCCGCGGTTGGACACGTACATCTCGCGCGAGTCCCGGCTGACGTACAGGCCGTGGGTGCCCTTGCCGGTGGGCAGCAGGGTGGGTTCGGTGAACCGGTCGCCGTCGAGGACCCACATGCCGTCGGCCTTCATGTCCGCGATGTAGAACCGCTTGCCGTCGGGCGAGAGCTTCACGTCCTGCGGCATGGCGCCCTCGAACGGCAGCCGCTGCTGTGCGACGACCTCCCTCCTTGCGGTGTCGACCTTGAGGAGTTCGCCGCTGAACTCGCAGGAGACGATGAAGTAGCGGCCGTCGAGGGAGAAGTCGGCGTGGTTGACGCCGTAGCAGGAGACCGGGACGGTCTTCTCGATCCGCATGGTGTGCGGGTCGCGGAAGACCAGTTCGCGGTCGAGGGAGGCCATCACGACGGCGTACTTGCCGTCGGGGGTGAAGTAGAGGTTGTAGGGGTCGTGGACGTCGACCTCCTTGCCGGCCCTGCCCGTCCTCGGGTCGATCGGGGTGAGGGTGTGGCCCCGGTTGTTGTTGACCCACAGCGTCTTGAGGTCCCAGGAGGGCACGACGTGCTGGGGCTGCCGTCCCACCTTGATCGTGTCGACGATCTCGTAGGTCCCCGGGTCGATGACGGACACCGTGTCGGACTCGGTGTTGGGGACGTACACCCGGGAGGGGAAGTCCTTCACCACGGGCGACAGCTGGCCGGGGCGGTCGGCCGCGTACACGTCCCGGGGGTCGAGCACGGGCGGCATGCCGGGCAGGCCGTCGACGGGCCTCTTCTCGGGCGGGGCGGGCACGGCGGCCCGGGTGCCGCGGGTCTCGGCGGCCCGTTCCCCGCTGGGGGCGCCGCAGGCGGCGAGGACGGCGGCGACGGCGCCCGCGACGAGGGCGCTCTTGGCGAGATGGCGGTGCATCGGTCCATTCAAGGGCCTGATGCCCCGGAAACGGGCGATTCGTCCGTACGGCGGCCGGGTGAGGCATGCCCCCGGGGCCTGCGGCGTCAGCGCTCGGCGACCCGCATCTCGAACCAGGTGGTCTTGCCCCGCGGCAGCAGGTCGACGCCCCAGCGGTCGGCCAGCTTGTCGACGAGGAACAGGCCCCGGCCGCTGAGGTCCAGGTCCTGGACCGGCATCAGGCAGGGCAGCCCCCGGGACGGGTCGCGCACCTCGACCCGGATCCAGCCCCGGCGCCGGTGCATGCGGAGCCCGAAGACGCGGGCGCCGGTGTGGCGGACGGCGTTGCCGACCAGTTCGGAGACGAGCAGCACGGCGTCCTCCGTGGTCCGGGGGGTGAGCCCCCACTGGCGCAGGATCACGACCTGGGCGAGGCGCCGGGCGGTGGCCGCGGACTCGGGGCGGGACGGCAGCGGGACCTCCGCCTCCGTCGGGTTGCCGTACAACTCCAGTGCGCGCGTCGCGTGTTCGTCCTCGACCGCCGGCGACCAGCGTGCCGCGGCCGCATGAGCGTGTCCCCGCGGCTGTTCCGTACCCTCCAGCCCCGCCATGCCCCCATCATGGCCGCCGGGCAGGGCCGAGGAGGCCGTTCCCGGGCAACGCACTCCGGGGGACGGCCCCCCGCCAGGTGGTCCCCCGGCATGTGCCCGAGGCACGTCGGGGTCGTCAGCGCCCCCTCCGACCTGCTGGAACGTCCCTTTGCGGGGCAATCGACGGGCTCCCTCGGCCAGACGGGCTTAAGGCTGCGCTAAGGCTGCCATAAACCGCCCCTTCGAGGGACCCCGGATCAGACATCGTGTCAATTGCAAGCCCCTGGACGGATGTTCAGAGGAACTTCGCCTTGCCCGGTCCCTCCTCGACGAAGCTGCGCATACCGCGCTCGCGGTCCTCGGTGGCGAACAGGCCGGCGAACCAGTTCCGTTCCACCGCCAGGCCGGTGTCGATGTCCGTCTCCAGCCCGGTGTCGACCGACTCCTTGGCCGCGCGCAGCGCCAGGGCGGGACCCTGCGCCAGCCGGGCCGCCCAGGCGTGGGCCTGCGTGTACACCTCGTCGGCCGGCACGACCCGGTCGACCAGGCCGATCCGCTCGGCCTCGTCGGCCTTGACCATCCGGCCCGTGAAGATGAGGTCCTTGGCCTTGGACGGGCCGACCAGGCGGGCCAGGCGCTGGGTGCCGCCCGCGCCGGGGATCAGGCCGAGCAGGATCTCCGGCTGGCCGAGCTTGGCGTTCTCCCCGGCGATGCGGAAGTCCGCGCACAGGGCGAGCTCGCAGCCGCCGCCCAGCGCGTAGCCGGTGACGGCCGCGACGACCGGCTTGGGGATCCGGGCCACCGCGGTGAACGCGTCCTGGAGGGCGCGGGCGCGCAGGACCATCGCGGTGTGGTCCATCGCCTGCATCTCCTTGATGTCCGCGCCGGCCGCGAACACCTTCTCGCCGCCGTAGATCACCACGGCGCGCACGTCCTCGCGGCGCGTGGCCTCCTCGGCGAGTTCCTTGAGCCGGTCCTGCGTGGCGATGTCCAGCGCGTTCATGGGCGGTCGGTCCAGCCGGAGCGTGCCGACGCCTTCGGCGACTTCGAGAGAGACGGTCATGGGCAGCAGGTTAACGGGGATTAACGGGCGGGGCCCCGGTGCGGTCCGTCACACCGGGGCCCTGCCGTCAGCTGCGGGGTGCTACTTCTTCCACTTCTCCCACGACATGTTCCAGCCGTTGAGTCCGTTGTCCGGGTCCACGGTGCGGTCCTCGGAGTTCTTGACGACCACGACGTCGCCGACCATCGAGTTGTCGAAGAACCACGCGGCGGGCACCTTCTTGTCCCAGCCGCCGCGCACGTCGCGCAGTCCGATGCAGCCGTGGCTCGCGTTGTACTCGCCGAAGGCGCCGCTCGCCCAGTAGTTGCCGTGCAGGAAGGTGCCGGAGGTGGTCAGGCGCACGGCGTGCGGGACGTCCTTGATGTCGTACTCGCCGCCGTAGCCGACGGTCTCGCCGTTCATCCGGGTCACCTTCAGCATCTCGCTGACGACCATCTGGCCGTTCCAGGTCTCCATGCCGGGCTTGCCGGTGGTGACCGGGATCGTCTTGACGGTCCGGCCGTCGCGGGTGACCTTCATCGTGAGCTTCTTGGCGTCGACGACGGAGACCTGGTTGCGGCCGATGGTGAACTCGACCTTCTTGTCCTGCTCGCCGTAGACGCCGGGCCGGCCCTCGACGCCGTCGAGGCCGAAGTCGACGGTCACCTTGGTACCGGGCTTCCAGTACTTCTCGGGGCGGAAGTCGAGGCGGTCGTTGCCGAACCAGTGGCCCTCCACCTCGACGGCGGGCTCGGTCCGGATGCGGATGGCCCGCTCGACGGCGTCGGGGTGGGTGATGCCCCGCGAGAAGCGGACCGAGAACGGCATCCCGACCCCGACCTTCGAACCGTCCTCCGGGGTGAAGGTGCCGATGAAGGTGTTCTGCGGGGTCAGCGTGGTGAAGTCGGCGTCCTCCGCGGCCGTGCGGCCCGCGGAGTCCTTGGCGACCGCGTGGACGGTGTACTTGGTCGCGCCGGCCAGGTGCGTGGACGGCGTCCAGGTGGCGCCGTCGGCGGATATCTTCCCGTCGATCCTCTCGCCCTCGGAGTCCTTGACCAGGACCTCGGTCAGCTTGCCCTTGGCGGCGGTGACCTTCAGCGCGCCGCTGGTGTCGACGGACTTCGCGCCGTCCTTCGGGGTGATGCCGACGACGGCCTCGGACTGCTTGCTCTGCGCGCTGCCCGAGTCCTTGCCCTCGCCGCCGCCCGAGCCGGAGCCCGAGTTCGTGTCCCCGCCTCCGCACGCCGTCACGGCGAACAGCAGCGCGCCCACGGCCAGTGCGAGACGTCCCCTCCTGCGCCCAACCGACGCCCCCGATATCGGTCGCCCGTTCACGTGGTTCTCCCCTCCCAGGGCCTGACCAGGCCCGCTCCCCGGCGCGTGACCCCCGCGCACCGGCGAATAGTAACCACTGGTCGCCCGGCCCCGGCGGCCCGCGATTGTCACTGTTCGGTCCCAACGGACCGCCGGGTCAACCCGCCCCCGTGTCGGGCTACTTCACCGCACTGCCCGCCTTCCATGCATTCCAGCCCATATTCCATCCCCCGAGCCCGTTGTCGGGAGCGACCTTTTTGTCATTGCTGTTGACGACCTCGATGACGTCCCCGACGAGGCTGCGGTCGAAGAACCAGCCGGCCGGGGTGTCCGAGCCGCCGCCCTTCACGTCGCGCAGTCCGATGCAGCCGTGGCTGACGTTGGTGCGCCCGAAGACCGAGCGGTGGGCCCAGTAGTTGCCGTGCAGGAACGTGCCCGAGTCGGTCAGGCGCATGGCGTGCGGGACGTCCGGGATGTCGTACTCGCCCTTGCCGTCGCGCTTCTTGAAGCCGACCGTGGCGCCGTTCATCCGGGTGACGTCGAGCATCTCGGTCACCACCATCTTGCCGTTGTAGGTGGTCGTCCTCGGGGCCCCCGCCGTCACGGGCACGGTGGCCAGCGGCTCGCCGTCGCGCCGCACCTCCATGGAGTGGGCGGCGGCGTCGACGACCGAGACCTGGCTGCGGCCGACCGTGAACGCGAACGCCTTGTGCTGCAGGCCGTAGACGCCGGGTGCGCCCTCGACGTCCCGCAGGCGCAGCGAGACGGTGACCTTGGTGCCCGGCTTCCAGTAGTGCTCGGGGCGGAAGTCGAGGCGGGTGCGGCCGAACCAGTGCGGACGGACCTCGACGGGCGGGCGGGCGGTCACGGTCACCGCGCGCTCCACGGCGGCCCGGTCCGAGATCGCCCGGTTGAACGCCAGCGAGACGATCATCCCGGTGCCGACCGTGGCGCGGTGCTCCGGGGCGACGTAGCCGATGAAGCGCTCACCCGGGACGTAGGTGGTGAAGGTGGTGTGCCGGGCCGAGCGGCGCCCGCCGGCGTCCACGGCCACCGCGTCGACCGTGTACTTGGCGGCCAGCGCCAGCCGGTCCTCTCGCGGCTCCCAGCTCAGGCCGTCGGCGGAGATCCGCCCGGGCACCGGCGTGTCCTGGGCGTCCTGGGAGCGGACGGCCTTCACCGACTCCAGCCGCCCCTCGGACACACGCACCCGCAGCTTCCTGCCGGGGCGCACACCCCTGCTCCCGTCGCCGGGCGAGACCTCGATGACGTCCCCGGGCGCCCGGGGCGCACCGAAGGCACCGGCGATGCCGCCGCCGTCGTCCGAGGTACAGCCGGTGGCCCCGGCGAGGAGCCCTGCCCATGTCACTACGGCGGCCAGCGCGGCCCTCGCGCGCCGCGCGCGCCCTTGTACGTGCCTCACGGGGTGCCCAACGACCGGCCGCGCCCCCGGGAAACGACCATGCCCGCCTCCGGGGAAACGTGAGTGCGACCCATGCTCTGGGCAGAACAGTGGGGAGGACGGCGCGCAGGGGAGCCGCGACCCGGGCCGCAGCACCAGGGCCGCACCCCCCTGTTCCCCGTCGTTCCACGAGCCGCGGGAGGCTGACAGGTGTCCAGCGCAGCCGAGCAGGAGGCGGTGGCCGGTCGTCGGGCCACCGAGGAGGGGCGCCAGGCCTCCGTGAACGGGGCGCGGAGGGCCGCGCCGCCGCCCGTCGTGCCCGCCCGGCCGGGCGCGCCGACACCGCTGGGCGCCCGGTTCCGGGCCGGCCCGGCAGGAGTGGCCGGGACCAACTTCGCGTTGTGGGCGGGCGGGGCCGAGGGGGTGGAGCTGTGCCTGTTCGACGAGGCGGGCAAGGAGTCCCGGGTGCGGCTGGCCGAACTGACCCACGGGATATGGCACGGCTTCGTGCCGGGCGTCCTGCCCGGCCAGCGCTACGGCTACCGGGTGCAGGGGCGCTGGGACCCGTGGACCGGTGCCCGCTGGAACCCCGCGAAGCTGCTCCTGGATCCGTACGCCCGGGCGGTCGACGGCGACTTCGGGCTGCCGCCCGAGGTGTACGGGCACGTCCGTGACTGGCCGCAGCAGCACGTCGCCGACACCGTGCGCGACGACCGGGACTCGGCGCCGCACGTGCCGAAGGGCGTCGTCGTGCACGACGACGACGACTGGGCGGACGACCGGCGTCCCAAGACGCCGTGGGCGGACTCGGTGATCTACGAGCTGCACGTCAAGGGCTTCACACAGCTGCACCCGGACATCCCCGGGGAGCTGCGCGGCACCTACGCCGGCCTCGCCCACCCGGCCGCGATCGAGCACCTGGTGAAGCTCGGCGTGACCGCGGTGGAGCTGCTGCCGGTGCACCAGTTCGCGCACGAGGACCACCTGCTGCGCCGCAGCCTGCGCAACTACTGGGGCTACAACTCCGTCGGCTACTTCGCCCCGCACGCCGCCTACGCCGCCTCCGGCACCCGGGGCCAGCAGGTCGGCGAGTTCAAGCGGATGGTGCGCGCCCTGCACGCGGCCGGCATCGAGGTCATCCTGGACGTGGTCTACAACCACACCGCGGAGGCCGGCGAGCTGGGCCCGACGCTGTCGCTGAAGGGCATCGACAACCGCGGCTACTACCGCCTCCAGGACGACGCCCGCCGCTACGCCGACTACACCGGCTGCGGCAACACCCTGCACGTGGTCCAGCCGCACGTGCTGCGCCTGATCACGGACTCGCTGCGCTACTGGGTCACCGAGATGGGCGTCGACGGCTTCCGCTTCGACCTGGCGGCGGCGCTGGCCCGCTCGATGCACGACGTCGACATGCTCTCCCCGTTCCTGGCGGTGATCGCCCAGGACCCGGTGCTGCGCCGGGTGAAGCTGATCGCCGAGCCCTGGGACGTGGGGTCGGGCGGCTACCAGGTGGGCGCGTTCCCGCCGCTGTGGACGGAGTGGAACGACCGGTACCGCAACGCCGTGCGGGACTTCTGGCGGCACGCGCTGCCGGACGTCCGCGAGATGGGCTACCGCCTGTCCGGCTCCAGCGACCTGTACGCCTGGGGCGGGCGCCGGCCCTACGCGTCGGTCAACTTCATCACCGCGCACGACGGGTTCACGCTGCGCGACCTGGTCTCCTACGAGCGCAAGCACAACGAGGCCAACGGCGAGGGCAACCGCGACGGCACGGACGACAACCGGGCCTGGAACTGCGGCGCGGAGGGCGAGACCGGCGACGAGGACGTCCTCGCCCTGCGCCGCCGGCAGCTGCGCAACCTGCTCACCACGCTGCTGCTGTCCACGGGCGTGCCCATGCTGGTCGCCGGCGACGAACTGGGCCGCACCCAGCGCGGGAACAACAACGCCTACTGCCAGGACAACGAGATCAGCTGGCTGGACTGGGGGCTGCTCGACGAACCCGGCTGGCAGGCCCTGTTCCAGCTGACCTCCCGGCTGATCGCGCTGCGCCACCGCCACCCCGTGCTGCGCCGCCGGGCGTTCTTCTCCGGCCGGGCGCACTCCGCCGACGGGTTGCGCGACCTGGCCTGGTTCACCTCCCGGGGCACGGAGATGACCGAGCAGGACTGGTACGCGCCGGCGGCCACACTCGGGATGTACCTGTCCGGCCGGGACATCCCGGGCCGGGACGAGCACGGGGACCAGGTCCTCGACGACAGCTTCCTGGCCGTGCTGCACGCGGGCGAGGGCCCGGTGAGCTTCGTGCTGCCGGGGCCGCCGTGGGCGGAGCGGTACGAGGTGGTCGTGGACACGAGCCTGGAGGAGCAGGGGCGGGCGCCGGGCGTCGAGCACCCGGCCGGGGCGGAGATCACGATGCCGGCCCGGGCGGTGCTGCTGCTGCGCGTGGCGGGATGACACCCTCCGGCCGCTGCCCTTCGGCCGCTGCCCTCCAGCCGCTGCCCTCCGGACGCCCCGGTCCGGCCGCTCGAACCGGCAGGTCGTAGGACCGGGGACCGAGGCGGACCGGGCGGAAATCCGGTGGGCAGCGTCAGTGGTGAACCGTAGGCTCGCTGCTGATGTCCACGACACCCGCCCCCGCCCCCGACCGCTCCGCCGTGCGTTCGCTGCTGCGCCTGTGGCCGTACGTGCGCCCCGTGCGGGTGCGGCTGTTCACGGCCGCGTTCGTCGCGATACTGGCCTCCTGCGTGGGGCTGGTCATCCCGCTCGTGCTGAAGTGGATGGTGGACGGGCCGATCGCCGGCCGGGACCCGGCCGGCGTGTGGCTCGGCGCCCTGTACCTGCTGCTCCTCGGGTTCGCGGAGGCCCTGCTGTTCGGGCTGCGGCGGTGGCTGGTGGCGCGCCCGCTGTCCCGGGTCGAGGCGTCGATGCGGGCGGATCTCTACCGCCACCTCCAGCGGCTGCCGGTGGCCTTCCACGACCGGTGGGCCTCGGGGCAGTTGCTGTCCCGGGGGACGACGGACCTGATGCTGCTGCGCATGTTCCTCGCCTTCCCGTTGACGTTCCTGCTGGTCAACGGCGTGACGATTCTGGTCGGCGTGGTCATCATGCTGCTCCAGGACGCCACACTCGGGCTGGTAGTCCTCGGGCCCGCGGTGCCCGTCGTCGTCATGTGCGTGATCTTCGAGAAGCGCTACGCGGCGGTGGCCCGGCGCGCCCAGGACCAGGTCGGCGACCTGACGACGGTCGTCGAGGAGAGCGTGCTCGGCATCCGCATCATCAAGGGTTTCGGCCGCCACCGCAGTCAGGCCACGGCGTTCCGGGACCTGTCGCGCACGCTGCGCGGCACGGAGCTGCGCAAGGCGCGGCTGCTGGCGGCCATCTGGGGCGTGATCGTCACGCTGCCCGAGGTGGCGATCGGCGCCGCGCTGGTGGTGGGTGTCGTGCAGGTCGCCGACGGGGCGCTGTCCGCGGGGACGCTGGTGGCGTTCCTGTCGACGGCGCTGGCACTGCGCTGGCCGGTGGAGTCGATCGGCTTCCTGCTGGCGATGAGCCAGGAGGCCGCGACCGCCACCGAGCGGTACTTCGAGGTGATGGACGAGAAGGCCGAGGGAACCGCGTCCGCCGCGCTCCCTGCGCGTCCCGCCCCCGCCGGACCGGTCCCCGCGGACAAGGGCCTGCGCTTCCACGGCGTCACCTTCCGCTACCCCGACGCCCCACCCGGCTCCCCGCCGGTCCTGCGCGACATCGACCTGCACATCCGCCCTGGCGAGTCCATGGCCCTGGTCGGCACCACCGGCAGCGGCAAGACCACCCTCACGGCTCTCGTGCCGCGGCTCTACGAGGTCACCTCGGGGCGCATCACCCTCGACGGCACCGACATCACCGAGCTGTCGAGGGACGCCCTGCGGGCGAAGGTCGCGGTGGCGTTCGAGGAGCCCACGCTGTTCTCGACCTCGGTGGGCGAGAACGTCCTGATGGGCGCCGGTGACACCGCCTCGTCGGCCGACCTGGAGCGCGCCCTGGCCGTGGCGCAGGCCGACTTCGTGCACGCGCTGCCGCAGGGCGCGGACACCCGGGTCGGCGAGCAGGGCCTGAGCCTGTCCGGCGGGCAGCGCCAGCGCCTGGCCCTGGCCCGGGCGGTCGTCGGGCAGCCGGAGTTCCTCGTCCTGGACGATCCGCTGTCGGCCCTGGACGTGCACACGGAGGCCGCCGTGGAGGCGGCCCTGCGGCAGGTGCTCGCGGACACCACGGCCCTGATCGTGGCGCACCGCCCGTCGACCGTGCTGCTCGCCGACCGTGTCGCCCTGCTGTCCGGCGGCCGGATCACCGCGGTCGGCACCCACCACGAACTGCTGCGCACCAGCGCCGAGTACGCGCATCTGATGGCCGGGGACCCGGCGGGGGAAGAGGGGGACGGACGATGACGGCGGCCACGACCGCACCGGCCGACCGGCGGCCCGGGGACCCGGCGGCCGCCGGTGACCCCTTCGACCAGGACCTCCTGCCCACGCCGCCGGGCGCGACCGCCGCGCTGCTGCGTTCCCTGCTCGCGCCGCTGAGGGCCCGGGTCGTGGTGACGACGCTGCTGCTGCTGGTGCAGCAGGCGGTCGTGCAGGCGGGTCCGCTGCTCGTGGCGTACGCCATCGACCGGGCCGTTCCGGCCTTCCGGGCGCAGGACCACGGGCCGCTGATCGCGGTGGCCGCCGGGTACCTGGCCTGTGCGCTGGCGGCGGGCGGGCTGCAGTTCGCCTTCGTCGCCGCGGCGGCCCGGGTCAGCCAGGACGTGCTGCTGGACCTGCGGGGCCGGATCTTCCGGCACGCGCAGGCGCTGAGTGTGGACTTCCACGAGCGCTACACCTCGGGCCGGCTCATCTCGCGCGCCACGACGGACGTGGAGTCGTTGCGCGAGCTGCTGGACGAGGGCCTGCAGGAGCTGGTGACGGTCGTCCTGTCGTTCGTCTACATCTCGGCGATGCTGCTGTGGCTGGATCTCGGCCTCGGGGGCGTGGCGGTGGCCTCGCTGGTGCCGCTGTACGCGCTCGTGCGGCTGTACCAGCGGCGGGCGGGGCGGGTGTACCGTGCGCGCTCGACCGCCATCGCCGCCGTCATCGTCCGGTTCGTCGAGACGATGAACGGCATCCGGCCGGTGCGCGCCTTCCGCCGCGAGGCCGTCAACGACGCCGAGTTCGGCGTGCTGAACCGGCGGCACGAGCGGACCAACGGCGACGCGCTGCTGGAGATGGCCCGCTACGTCACCGGCTCGCGTCTGATCGCGAACACGGCGGTGGCGGCGATCGTGCTGTGGGGCGCGCACCGGGTCGCGGACGGCACGCTCGCCCTCGGCGTGCTGGCGGCTGCGGTGCTGTACCTGCGGCGGCTGTACGACCCGATCGACCGGCTCGGGATGTTCCTCAACTCGTACCAGTCGGCGGCGGCGTCCCTGGAGAAGATCGCGGGCCTGCTGGCGCAGACCCCTTCCGTGCCCGAGCCGGCGCACCCGCGGCAGCTGCCGCCGCTGCCGGGCGAGCACCCGGGCCGCGAGGTCGTCTTCGACGGCGTGCGCTTCGCCTACCGCACGGGTGGCGAGATCCTGCCCCGCTTCGACCTGACGATCCCGGCCGGCCAGACGGTCGCGGTCGTGGGCTCCACGGGCGCGGGCAAGTCGACCCTGGCCAAGCTCCTGGCCCGGTTCTACGACCCCTCCGAGGGCCGGGTGCTGCTCGACGGCGTCGATCTGCGCGACCTGGCCGTGCCCGAACTGCGGCGCGGGGTGGTCATGGTGACGCAGGAGGCCTTCCTGTTCTCGGGCACGGTCGCCGACAACATCGCGATCGGCCGCCCCGACGCGACCCGCGCGGAGATGGAGCAGGCGGCGAAGGCCATCGGTGCGCACGACTTCATCGCCGCGCTGCCCGACGGCTACGACACCGACGTCCGCAAGCGGGGTGGGCGCATCTCGGCCGGGCAGCGGCAACTGGTGGCGTTCGCACGGGCGTTGCTCGCCGATCCGGCGGTGCTGATCCTCGACGAGGCGACCAGCTCGCTGGACGTCCCGGGCGAGCGCGCGGTGCAGCGGGCGATGGCGACGGTGCTGAAGGGCCGTACGGCGGTGGTGATCGCGCACCGGCTGTCCACGGTCGAGATCGCGGACCGTGTCCTGGTGATGGAGCGGGGCGCGCTCGTCGAGGACGGCACCCCGGCCGAACTCGTCGGCGGCACGGGCAGGTTCGCGGACCTGCACCGGGCCTGGCGGGACAGCCTGGCGTAGAGGGCGCGGGCCCCCGGCGGCCCGCGCCCCCCGGGGCCCGCGCCCCCGGGGGCCCGTTCCCGTCGGGCTCCCGCGACGGGGTCGACACCCGTCCCGGACCGAGGGAAACTCCTCGCGATGACGCGACGAACCGATACGCCTCCCACCTGGGACGAGCGCACGCAGCTGGCCACCTTCCTGGACTACGCCCGTGACACCGCGCGCGCCAAGTGCGAGGGCGTGTCCGCCGAGGACGCCCGCAGGGCCCCGCTCCCGGGTTCACCGCTGATGACGTTGTGCGGGCTGATCAGCCATCTGCGGTGGGTCGAGTACTACTGGTTCCAGGTGATGTTCCTGGGCGAGGAGCTCGCCGGGCCGCTCGCCGAGGCGGGCGACGACGACCCCGACCCCGAGATGCGGACAGCGGTCGACGTCCCGTTGCCCCGGCTTCTCGCCGAGTACGAGGAGCAGAGCTCCCGCTACCGTCGCCTGGTGTCCGACCACGACCTGGACGCGACGGCCAGGCGTCCCATCAGTGACGGCCGCCACGTCGACCTGCGGTGGGTGATCCTGCACCTCATCGAGGAGACGTCCCGCCACAACGGCCACCTCGACGTCGTGCGCGAACTCGTCGACGGGCAGACCGGCGCCTGAGACCCGTCGTGCGGGTCGCGGGCGGAGCCGCAGCCGACCGCTGCCGTGATGACCGTGCGTGAGTCACAGGGGCGAAGCGTTCGTATAGCGAACATGAACTTCCGGTCAACGAACCGTTTCCGGCCATAGTGTTGACGCGCTCCTGACAGAAAGCGCGGTCCCCTGCCACGCTTCCGTGGCGACTGCTCCACAGCAACCCCACAGCAACACCTCCACCTCCCCAGGCCGGGCGACCCCCGGTCCCGCAGAAGGAGTCCGTGTTGAGAAGCAGTTCCTCGCGCAGAGCCACCTCCCACAGACCCGCTGCCCGCACCCGCCGCACCGCGGCCGTGGCCCTGGCCGGCGTCGCCGCGCTGATCGCCGCGGCCGTCCAGAGCGGCAGCGCCGTCGCGGCACCGGCGAAGGCACCGTCGGCCGCGAGCAAGGCGAACCCCGGCTCCGAGTCGGTCAAGCTGACCCCCGCCCAGCGCGCCGCGCTGATACGGGACGCCGACGCCGCCAAGGCGAAGACGGCGAAGCAGCTGGGCCTCGGCGCCAAGGAGAAGCTGGTCGTCCGGGACGTGGTCAAGGACCGCGACGGCACGGTCCACACCCGCTACGAGCGCACCTACGACGGACTGCCCGTCCTCGGCGGGGACCTGGTGGTCGAGACGGCGAAGTCCGGTGCGACCAGGGACGTCGTCAAGGCGACCCGGGCCGCCGTGAAGCCGGCCACCACCACGGCCGCACTGCCCGCCGCCAAGGCGCAGAAGCAGGCGCTGGCGGCCGCGAAGGCCGACGACACCAGGAGCGCGGACGTCGACAGGGCGCCGCGCAAGGTGGTCTGGGCCGCGAGCGGCAAGCCGGTCCTCGCCTACGAGACCGTCGTCGGCGGCCTCCAGAAGGACGGCACCCCGAACGAGCTGCACGTGATCACCGACGCGGCCACCGGCGAGAAGCTCTACGAGTACCAGGGCATCGAGACCGGCACGGGCAACACCATGTACAGCGGCACGGTGACGCTCGGCACCACCCAGTCGGGGTCGACGTACAACCTGACCGACGGCGCGCGCGGCGGGCACAAGACGTACAACCTCAACCGGGGCACCTCCGGCACCGGCACGCTCTTCTCCGGGCCCGACGACGTCTGGGGCAACGGCAGCCCCTCCAACGCGGAGACCGCGGGCGCCGACGCCCACTACGGGGCCGCGCTGACGTGGGACTACTACAAGAACGTGCACGGACGCAGCGGCATCCGGGGTGACGGCGTGGGCGCCTACTCCCGCGTCCACTACGGCAACAACTACGTCAACGCCTTCTGGTCCGACAGCTGCTTCTGCATGACCTACGGCGACGGCTCGGGCAACACGCACCCGCTGACGTCGATCGACGTGGCCGCCCACGAGATGACGCACGGCGTCACCTCCAACACCGCGGGCCTGGTCTACAGCGGCGAGTCCGGCGGCCTGAACGAGGCCACCAGCGACATCTTCGGCTCGACCGTCGAGTTCTACGCCAACAACTCCTCCGACACCGGTGACTACCTCATCGGCGAGGAGATCGACATCAACGGCGACGGCAGCCCGCTGCGCTACATGGACAAGCCCAGCAAGGACGGGGCCTCCAAGGACGCCTGGTACTCGGGCATCGGCTCGATCGACGTGCACTACTCGTCGGGCCCCGCCAACCACTTCTTCTACCTGCTGAGCGAGGGCAGCGGCACCAAGACGATCAACGGTGTCACGTACAACTCGCCCACCTCGGACGGCCTTCCGGTCACCGGCATCGGCCGCGACAAGGCCGAGAAGATCTGGTTCCGCGCGCTCACCACGAAGTTCACCTCGAACACCAACTACGCGGCCGCCCGCACCGGCACCCTCGCGGCCACCGGTGAGCTGTACGGCGCGGACAGCGCCGAGTACAAGGCGGTCCAGGACGCCTGGGCCGGCGTCAACGTCGGCACCCGCTCCGGCGGCGGAGGCGGCGGGGGCACCTCGTTCGAGAACACCGCCGACGTGGCGATCCCGGACCGCGGCTCCGCGGTCACGTCCTCGATCACCGTCTCCGGACGGACGGGCAACGCGCCGTCCAACCTCCAGGTCGCCGTGGACATCGTCCACACCTACATCGGCGACCTCAAGGTGGAGTTGGTCGCCCCCGACGGCTCGGCCTACACCCTCAAGGCCTACGGCACCGGCGGGAGCGCGGACAACATCAACACCACGTACACGGTGAACGCCTCCTCCGAGGTGGCCAACGGCGTCTGGAAGCTGCGGGTCCAGGACAACGCGGCCGCCGACACCGGCTACATCAACAGCTGGAAGCTGACCTTCCCGTAGACCGGCAGGTCGCAGGCACCGAGTCAGGGCGTCGCCCCGGTGGGTTCGAATCCCCCGGGGCGGCGCCCGTTTCGTGTGGAGAGGGCAAGCATGCGCCGTCGATTTCCGGCCAACATCACTCGTCACTCCTGACATGTACGCGTCTTCGGTGCCACTCTTCCCCCACCCACCGCACAGCACCGCAGCTTCCCCCACACCTAGGAGCCTGTGTGTCCACCCCTCGCTACACCCGCCGCAAGCGCGCCACGCTGGCCATCGCCACCGCCGTCGCCTCCGGCGCCCTCCTCACCACCGGCCTCGCCTCGGGCAGCAGCGTCGCCGCCGACTCGGCGAGCACCCCGGCCGCCGCGCCCGTGCGGCTCTCCGCACCCGCCCGCACCGCGCTCATCCAGGACCAGCAGGCCGGCGCCGCCCGGACCGCCGACGCGATAGGCCTCGGCGCCCAGGAGGAACTCGTCGTCAAGGACGTCGTCAAGGACGCCGACGGCACGGTCCACACCCGCTACGAGCGCACCTACGCGGGCCTGCCGGTCCTCGGTGGCGACCTCGTGGTGCACACCTCGAAGTCCGGGGCCGCCAAGGGCGTCACGAGAGCGACCAGGGCCGCGATCAAGGTCGCCTCGCTCAAGCCCGCGATCGCCGCCGCCAAGGCCGAGAAGCAGGCCCTGACCCTGGCCGAGGCGGCCGGCTCGGCGAAGACCGAGGCCACGTCCGAGCCCCGCAAGGTGATCTGGGCCGCGAGCGGCAAGCCGGTCCTCGCCTACGAGACCGTCGTCGGCGGACTCCAGGAGGACGGCACCCCGAACGAGCTGCACGTGATCACCGACGCGGCCACCGGCAAGAAGCTGTACGAGCACCAGGCCATCGAGACCGGCACCGGCAACACCACCTACAGCGGCCAGGTCACCCTGACCACCACCAAGTCGGGCACCTCGTACAACCTCACGGACGCCTCCCGCGGCGGGCACAAGACGTACAACCTCAACCGCGGCACCTCCGGCACCGGAACGCTCTTCTCCGGCGCCGACGACGTCTGGGGCAACGGCAGCCCCTCCAACGCGGAGACCGCCGGCGCCGACGCCCACTACGGGGCCCAGGTCACCTGGGACTTCTACAAGAGCGCCTTCGGCCGCAGCGGCATCCGGGGCGACGGCAGGGCGGCCTACTCCCGCGTCCACTACGGCAACAACTACGTCAACGCCTTCTGGTCCGACAGCTGCTTCTGCATGACCTACGGCGACGGCTCGGGCAACGCCAACCCGCTGACCTCGCTCGACGTGGCGGCCCACGAGATGAGCCACGGCCTGACCTCGGCCACCGCGGGCCTGGTCTACAGCGGCGAGTCCGGCGGCCTGAACGAGGCCACCAGCGACATCCTCGGCGCGGGGGCGGAGTTCTTCGCCAACAACTCCTCCGACACCGGTGACTACCTCATCGGCGAGGAGATCGACATCAACGGCGACGGCACCCCGCTGCGCTACATGGACAAGCCCAGCAAGGACGGGGCCTCCAAGGACGCCTGGTCCTCCGGTCTGGGCGGCGTGGACGTGCACTACTCGTCCGGCCCCGCCAACCACTTCTTCTACCTGCTGTCCGAGGGCAGCGGCGCGAAGACCATCAACGGCGTGTCCTACAACTCCCCCACGTCCAACGGCTCCACGGTCACCGGCATCGGCCGCACCAAGGCGCTGCAGATCTGGTACAAGGCGCTGACGACGTACATGACGTCGACGACGAAGTACGCGCAGGCCCGCACGGCGACCCTGAACGCCGCGTCGGCCCTGTACGGCGCGTCCAGCACCGAGTACAAGGCGGTCGCGGCCGCCTGGTCCGCCGTGAACGTCGGCTGACCGAAGCACGACCCCGGGGCGGTACCCGGACCGAACGCCGGTCCGGGTACCGCCCTAGTCTTGGTGACCATGTCTTCCGAGGACTTCAGCTACGCCGATGTCGGCGCCACCCGTGACGAGGGCTTCTGCCCGCCGGGCTTCCGTACCCTGCACGTGCGAACCCGGCTGGGCGAGGGCGAGGAGGTCTTCCGCCGGGCCTCGGAAGCCGTCCTGACCTGGGAGATGCACCGGGCCATGGGGGTGGGCCTGGACGCGAGCGCGGACCGGGCGGCCCCCGGCGTGGACGTCACCGTCACCCTGGCCGGGATGATCAAGGCCCCCTGCCGCGTGGTGTGGACCGTGGAGGAGCCCCGCCGCGCCGGCTGGGCGTACGGCACGCTGCCCGGCCACCCGGAGCGCGGCGAGGAGTCCTTCGTGGTGGACCGCACGGGGGACGGCACGGTGTGGCTGACGGTGCACGCCTTCAGCCGCGCCGCCAAGTGGTACGCGAAGGCGGGCGGCCCCGCGACGCGGGGCTTCCAGCACGCGTACGCCCGCAGGTGCGGCACCGTCCTGCGCGACCTCGCGACGCAGGGTGGTGAGTCGCCCTGAGGGGCGCGGGGAACTGCACGAGCAATCCCCACGCGCCCGCACCGGCACTCAACGCATCAACAACCCCGCAGCCGCCACCAGCTCCTCGGACGGCCCGGCGACCAAGCCCAACTCCGCGCTCGATGCCAACAGCCGATGCGCGGGCAGGATCCGCACCGTGTACCCGAAAGGCCCGGTGCGATCCAGCGACAGGGGCCCTTCGTAGACCCAGCGCCCGTCCTGGTCGGCAGACCCCGCCGGCTTCAGCGGCACGACCGTCGCGTCGCCGATCCGGTCCTGCTCGTCCACCCGTCCCGAGACCACCTGGACCTCCACGTCGTCGGGCCCGAGCTCACCGAGCCCGACCCGCACCCGCAGCCCCAGCGTCGTGCCCAGCTCGGCCAGGGCCTCGGAGGCCGACGTCTCCACGTGGTCGACGGTGACGCCGGGCCAGGCCGCGCGCACCCGGGCCTTCCACTCGGCGAGCTCCCGTGCCGTGTCCGGGCCCAGGGCGCGGTGGGCGACGGCCGCCGGCGCGTAGAGACGCTCGACGTACTCCCGGACCATCCGCCCGGCCAGCACCTTCGGCCCGAGCGAACCCAGCGTGTGCCGGACCATCTCGATCCAGCGGTCGGGCAGGCCGCTGCGCCCGCGCTCGTAGAAGCGGGGCGTCACCCGCTGCTCCAGCAGGTCGTACAGCGCCGCGGCCTCTATGTCGTCGCGGTGGTCCGGGTCGGTCCCGGCGCCGTCGGCCGTGGGGATGGCCCAGCCGAAGTCCGGCTGGAACCACTCGTCCCACCAGCCGTCCAGGACGGACAGGTTGAGGCAGCCGTTGAGCGCGGCCTTCATGCCCGAGGTGCCGCAGGCCTCCAGTGGCCTGAGCGGGTTGTTCAGCCAGATGTCGCAGCCCGGGTAGAGCTTCTGCGCCATCGCCATGCCGTAGTCGGGCAGGAACACGATCCGGTGGCGCACCCGCGGGTCGTCCGTGAACCGCACCAGCTCCTGCACCAGCCGCTTGCCGCCGTCGTCGGCGGGGTGCGCCTTGCCCGCGACGACGATCTGGATCGGCCGCTCGGGGTGCAGCAGCAGGTCCATCAGCCGGTCCCGGTCGCGCAGCATCAGCGTCAGGCGCTTGTACGACGGCACGCGCCGGGCGAAGCCGATGGTCAGCACGTCCGGGTCGAGCACACCGTCGATCCAGCCCAGTTCGGCCGTACCGGCGCCGCGCTGCCGCCACGAGGCCCGCAGCCGCTCGCGGACCTCCTCGACGAGCTGCTCGCGCAGCACCCGCCGCAGGTCCCAGATGTCCTGGTCGGGGATGTCGGCCACCGAGTCCCAGCGCTCCGAGCCGCCGACCGTCAGGGCGTCCTCGGCGCGCTGGACACCGATCTGCCGGGCGCCGAGCCGGAACACCTCGGGGGCGACCCAGGTGGGGGCGTGCACCCCGTTGGTGACGGAGGTGATCGGCACCTCGTCGGCGTCGAACCCGGGCCACAGGCCGGAGAACATCTCGCGGCTGACGTTGCCGTGCAGCAGCGACACGCCGTTGGCGCGCTGGGCCAGGCGCAGGCCCATCACGGCCATGTTGAACAGGTTGGGCTCCCCGCCCGGGTAGGACTCCATGCCCAGCCGCAGGACGCGGTCGACGTCGATGCGGGGCAGTTCGGCGTCGGGGCCGAAGTGCCGGGCGACCAGCTCCCGGTCGAAGCGGTCGATGCCGGCCGGCACGGGCGTGTGGGTGGTGAAGACGGTCCCGGCCCGGACCGCCTCCAGCGCCGAGTCGAAGTCGGAACCGTCGTCGCACAGTTCGGCGATGCGCTCCAGGCCGAGGAACCCGGCGTGCCCCTCGTTGGTGTGGAACACCTCCGGCTCGGGGTGGCCGGTCAGCCGGCAGTACGTCCGTACTGCCCGGACCCCTCCTATGCCGAGGAGCATCTCCTGAAGCAGCCGGTGCTCGCTGCCGCCGCCGTAGAGGCGGTCGGTCACGCCGCGCTCGCCGAGGTCGTTCTCCTCGACGTCGGAGTCGAGCAGGAGCAGCGGGACCCGGCCGACCTGCGCGAGCCAGATCCGGGCGTGCAGCTGCCGGCCTCCGGGCAGCGCCAGGGCGACCTGGGCGGGGGTGCCGTCGGGCTCCTCGAGCTGGGCGACGGGCAGTTCGTTGGGGTCGAGGACCGGGTAGTGCTCCTGCTGCCAGCCGTCCCGGGAGAGGGTCTGGCGGAAGTAGCCGTGCCGGTAGAGCAGGCCGACGCCGATCAGCGGGACGCCGAGGTCGCTGGCCGCCTTCAGATGGTCGCCGGCCAGGATGCCGAGTCCGCCGGAGTACTGCGGCAGGGCGGCCGTGATGCCGAACTCGGGTGAGAAATAGGCGATGGCGGCGGGCAGGGGCTCGGTCTGCGCCTGGTACCAGCGGTCGCCGGTGGTGTAGTCGTGCAGGTCGCCCGCGGCCGCGGCGAGGCGGCGCAGGAAGCGGCGGTCCCCGGCCAGCTCGGCGAGGCGCGCGGGCGGCACGCTCCCCAGCAGGCGGACCGGGTCGCCCCCCGAGGCGGACCAGCGCCCGGGGTCGACGGACTGGAACAGGTCACGGGTCTCGGCATGCCACGACCAGCGCAGGTTGCGGGCGAGATCGCTGAGCGGCCTGAGGGGTTCGGGGAGCACGGGTCGGACGGTGAACCGACGGATCGCCTTCACTTTCCACCTCGTCACGCTGGGCTTCGACACAGGGCTTATCGACGTCGTCTACGACACTACCGGCGTCGGCGCCGCGTCCGCTGAGGCTCTGCGGCCGGACCCCCGATCGGCCCGAACGACACCGTCCGCGGGCGTGGCCGGAACCGTTCGCCGGGCCGTTCCCCCGGTGGTGCACGCGCCACGGGAGGCGGCTGCCGTCGCACCGGCTCCCCTCCGCCGCGCGCGCCGCCCCGCGTCGGTCGTGCGCCGGAGCGGCCGGGGGGGCGCGAACACGGGGGCGACCGGCTGCGAGGGGTACGAAACCGGACTTCTGCGCGAGGGGTCCGACGCCGGCCCCGGCGGTCCGGAGGGCGTCGCGGGCACGTCCCCGTCCGCCGCAAGGGAGCAGCTCGGCCGAGTACCGCGCCGGCGCCGGTTCATGCCGTGAGGACGGTCGCACATCCGCCGGCGAACTCGTCGAGGCCGGCTCCGGTGCAGGTCGGCGGGGGTGCGGCCGCCGCGACGTCGACCGCGGGGAACCTGCTCGCCGACGGACGTTGATCGGACAAGTTACTGCGCGGAGGACGGGGGTAGGGCGAAGGAGCGGCCACTCGGAAGGCCGGTCCCGTGTGCCCCGGAGGAGGCCGGTCTTGTGTGTCGACATACGCGTGAGTAGTTAACAAAGTGCCGGATTGCCCACCCGAACAGGGTGGGAAGGCTCCAGCGGGTACTCCTCTCGGGAACACCACGCAGGACCCACCTCCCCACAGTCATCCGCCCACCCACGTTGACGCGGACAGGAGCGGTCATGCCCGCCAAGCACCACTCGCCAGCACCCCCGAACCGCCGCACCACCGGGGCGCGCGCGCCCGGCGGTGACACACGCCCCGCGCGCCCGGCGGACGCCGGTCCCCCGGCCCCGCCACCGCCGTCCGGGAGCGGGGAGACGGCGGTCGGGCGCATACCCGTCCTCGACGTCCACCCCGTCGTGCTGGGCGGGCGCCGTCCGGCGAAGGCCGTCACCGGCGAGAGCTTCGAGGTCTCGGCGACCGTGTTCCGGGAGGGGCACGACGCGGTCGCGGCCAATGTCGTCCTGAAGGACCCGGAGGGCCGCCCGGGCCCGTGGACGCCGATGCGGGAGCTGGCGCCCGGGACGGACCGGTGGGGTGCGACCGTCACCGCCGGGGAACCCGGACTGTGGACCTTCACGGTGGAGGCGTGGGGAGACCCCGTCAGCACCTGGCGCCACCACGCCCGGATCAAGATCCCGGCGGGCATCGACACGGACGTCGTCCTGGAGGAGGGCGCGCGCCTGTACGAGCGAGCGGCCGCCGGGGTGCCCGCACAGGAGGGATCGCGCGACGTGATCACGGCCGCTGCCGCCGCCCTGCGGGACGAGACGCGTCCCGCGGCGTCGCGGCTGGCGGCGGCGCTGACACCCGAGGTGGACGAGGTCCTGGCCCGGTACCCGCTGCGCGACCCCGTCACGAGCAGCGATTCGATGCCGCTGCTGGTGGAGCGGGAGCGGGCGCTGTACGGGGCGTGGTACGAGTTCTTCCCGCGTTCGGAGGGCACGGCCGAGCGGCCGCACGGCACGTTCCGCACGGCGGCGCGGCGGTTGCCGGCGATCGCGGCGATGGGGTTCGACGTGGTCTACCT
>NZ_JBVJKK010000011.1:29495-120217 GCF_055585285.1 Streptomyces sp. NPDC053665 | reverse complement strand
TCTCAAGGAACGGTCGCTTCCTTTGTACTCACCCTCTCGGGCTTTCCTCCGGGCGCTTCCCTTCGGTCTTGCGTTTCCGACTCTATCAGATCTTTTTCGACCCGATTCCCTGTCGGCGGGATTCGCCGTCGGCTTCCGGGCTTTCGCTCGTCGGCCTTTCGACATTCACTACGTTAGCCGATTCCCCGTCCAACTCATAATCGAGTCTTTCGGCGCCGAATTCAGACATGCGGACACGTCGAATTCGCCCCTGCTGAGGGGAGTCGCTGGGTAGTGGTTTGGCCGCCTCCGGTTGCGGGCGAATGCCCTGTCCGGCTCAAGCGGCTCGGACTACCTTACGCACCCCCGTAGGGCGAGTCAACTTCGGCGGCGCCTCGGGACATGGGCCCGGTACGGGCTCACCGTCGGGTCGTCCGCGACCCAGAACCGCCAGGGATGGACGGCCCCTTCACCGGACACACCGGTGCGCGGTCCGTTGCGCACCTGGTCGGAGGGGACGGGGGCGCCGGTCAGTATGCGGAGCGGGGTGTCCGCGGCGGTGCAGGCGTCCGTGCCGTCCAGGGAGCGGTCCACGTCCAGGGCCGTCGCGAGGCGGGCGGGGCCTTTGGCCAGTTCCTTGTCGTTCCGGGCCGAGAGTCGACGGGTGCGGGCCAGTTCGGCGCCCTCGACGATCTCGCCGGCGCGCAGCAGGACCGCGCTGGACCTGCCTTCGGGTCCGCACACCAGGTTCATGCAGAACCACATGCCGTAGGTGAAGTAGACGTACACATGACCGGGCGGACCGAACATCACCGCGTTGCGGGCCGTGCGGCCGCGGTAGGCGTGGGAGCCCGGGTCGTTCTCGCCGTCGTACGCCTCCACCTCCGTGAGGCGGAGGGCGATCGGGCCGTCCGGGGTGCTGCGGACCAGGATGCGGCCGAGGAGGTCGGGGGCGACCTCGAGGACGGGCCGGTCGAAGAACTCCCTGGGCAGGGGCGTACGGTCGGGGCTCGCGATCATGCCGTCCGAGGGTACTGGAGGCGGGAAGCGGCCACGGGGTGGTCGCCGGCACCGGCTCTTGTCAGGGTGGGGCATGGAACCGGCCGCGGCCGGAGAGCGTTTGTAGGGATCAAGGATCCACCCGTAGTGGGCGAGAGGGAGAGACATGGCGTTCAAGAAGCTGCTCGCGAGCCTGGGGGCCGGCGGGGCTTCGGTCGAGACGGTGCTGCACGAGGTCAACGTCGTCCCGGGCGGTGTCGTCCAGGGTGAGGTGCGTATCCAGGGCGGGTCCGTCAACCAGCAGATCGAGGGGCTCTCGGTCGGGCTGCAGGCCAAGGTCGAGGTGGAGAGCGGCGACCAGGAGTACAAGCAGGACATCGAGTTCACCAAGTCCCGGCTGGGCGGTGCGTTCGAGCTCCAGGCGAACGCGGTGCACGCGGTGCAGTTCGGGCTGGAGATCCCGTGGGAGACGCCCATCACGACGATCGACGGGCAGACGCTGCGGGGCATGAACATCGGTGTCACCACCGAGCTGGAGATCGCGCGGGCCGTGGACTCCGGTGACCTGGACCCGATCAACGTGCACCCGCTGCCGGCGCAGAAGGCGATCCTGGACGCGTTCATCCAGCTCGGCTTCCGCTTCAAGAGCGCGGACATGGAGCGCGGTGTCATCCGGGGCACGCGGCAGAAGCTGCCGTTCTACCAGGAGATCGAGTTCTTCCCGCCGCAGCAGTACCGCGGGCTGAACCAGGTCGAGCTGAGCTTCGTGGCCGACCAGCACGCCATGGACGTGGTGCTGGAGATGGACAAGAGGCCGGGGCTGTTCAGCGAGGGCAGCGACACCTTCCGCTCCTTCCAGGTGGGTCTGAACGACTACCAGGGGACCGATTGGGCGGCGTACCTCAACCAGTGGCTCTCCGAGGTGGGCAGCAAGCGCAACTGGTTCTAGGACAGGTCCTAGGCTCGGAAGGGCACGCACCAACCGATCCAGGAGGTACCGAGGTGACCGAGCTCAAGCGGCGGCCGCTCCCCCACGACTTCCATCCGCCCGTGCCGTCGTTCACGGTGACGAGCGAGGACGTCCGTGAGGGCGCCACGCTCCAGGATGCTCAGGTCCAAGCGGCCGGCAACACCTCGCCGCAGCTGCGGTGGGAGGGCTTCCCGCCCGAGACCAAGAGCTTCGCCGTGACCTGCTACGACCCCGACGCCCCGACGGGCAGTGGGTTCTGGCACTGGGTGCTGTTCGACATCCCGGCGTCGGTGACCGAGCTGCCGGCGGGTGCGGGCGGCGGCACGTTCGAGGGGCTTCCGGAGGGGGCCGTCCACGCCCGCAACGACTACGGCAGCAAGGACTTCGGCGGAGCCGCGCCGCCGCCCGGGGACGGGCCGCACCGGTACGTGTTCACGGTCTACGCCGTGGACCAGGAGAAGCTGGGGCCCGACGCGGACGCGTCGCCGGCCGTCGTCGGCTTCAACCTGCGGTTCCACACGATCGGGCGGGCCCAGCTCGTCGGCGAGTACGAGGTGCCCGCCGAGGGCTGAGCCGCCTTCCGCGCCGTCCCGGCGTTCATACGACGTTTGCCCGCTCCTGGTATTGGAATTGATCAGGAGCGGGCATTTTCTTGTTGCCGGGGGTCGCGGGGGTCACCCCCCGTGGGAGCAGCAGATATTGCGTTGTCCATCTCGGCGTGCCCGGCCAGAGTTGGTCCCAGCCCGCCAGGGGGTGGGCCGGTGCACACGGGAGGTGGGCTGGTATGCGGGACACGCTGGTACTGAACGCGAGCTTCGAGCCGTTGTCGACGGTGACGCTGAACCGAGCCGTCGTTCTGGTGCTTCAGGACAAGGCCGTTGTCGAGCAGGCCCACCCCGAACTGCGGATGAGGGGAGCCGCGGTCGACATACCGGCGCCGCGGGTGATCAGGCTCTGCCAGTACGTGCGGGTGCCCTTCCGAAGACGTGCTCCGTGGTCGCGGCGGGGTGTGCTGGTGCGGGACCGGCACAGGTGCGCGTACTGCGGGCGGCGGGCGACGACCGTGGACCACGTGGTGCCGCGGTCGCAGGGCGGGCAGGACAGCTGGCTGAACACGGTGGCCTCGTGCGCGGTGGACAACCACCGCAAGGCGAACCGGACTCCGGAGGAGGCGGGGATGCCGCTGCTGCGGCAGCCGTTCGAGCCGACGCCGGCGGATGCGATGCTCTTGGCTCTGACACAGGGTGACTTGGCGGCGCTGCCGGATTGGCTGACGCTGGACGCGGCGTGACCCTCGCCGTGGGGCCTCGGTGGCTCGTCGTCGGCCGCGGGTCGAGTGCGGTTGATTCGCGCGGTTCCCCGCGCCCCTGACGGGAAGGGGTCGCGGGGGACGTTGCGCGGCTGGTGCTGTCAGTCGATGTAGGGCTTCTCGCGGCGTTCCTGGGCGGGGACGCTGCCCGCGGACCCGCCTCCGTTGCCGCCGGAGCCGCCGCCGATGTTGCCGAAGTTGCCCATGGCGCCGGACAGGCCCTTGAGGGCGTCGCCGATCTCGCTGGGGACGATCCAGAGCTTGTTGGCGTCGCCCTCGGCGATCTTGGGGAGCATCTGGAGGTACTGGTAGGAGAGCAGCTTCTGGTCCGGGTCGCCGGCGTGGATGGCCTCGAAGACCGTGCGGACGGCCTGGGCCTCGCCCTCGGCGCGCAGGGCGGCGGCCTTGGCCTCGCCCTCGGCGCGCAGGATCTGGGACTGCTTCTCGCCCTCGGCGCGCAGGATCTCGGACTGGCGGACACCTTCCGCCTGGAGGATCGCGGCGCGCTTGTCGCGGTCGGCGCGCATCTGCTTCTCCATCGAGTCCTGGATGGAGGTGGGCGGCTCGATCGCCTTGAGCTCGACGCGGTTGACGCGGATGCCCCACTTGCCGGTGGCCTCGTCGAGGACGCCGCGCAGGGCGGCGTTGATCTCCTCGCGGGAGGTCAGGGTCCGCTCCAGGTCCATGCCGCCGATGATGTTGCGGAGCGTGGTGACGGTGAGCTGCTCGATCGCCTGGATGTAGCTGGCGACCTCGTAGGTCGCGGCACGCGCGTCGGTCACCTGGTAGTAGATGACGGTGTCGATGTTGACGACCAGGTTGTCCTGGGTGATCACCGGCTGGGGCGGGAAGGGGACGACCTGCTCGCGCAGGTCGATGCGGTTGCGGATGGTGTCGATGAACGGGACGACGATGTTGAGGCCCGCGTTGAGTGTCCGCGTGTAGCGGCCGAAGCGCTCGACGATGGCCGCGCTGGCCTGCGGGATGACTTGGATCGTCTTGATCAGGGCGATGAAGACCAACACCACCAGAATGATCAGGACGATGATGACCGGTTCCATCGTCGTTCCCCGTACCCTTCTCCGCCTCGGCGCCTTCGGAAGATCCTTGGTTGATCTTGCTGGTCGAGTCTGACAGACCGTCGCGTACCTCGCGAGGAGTTCTCACCAGTTGCGTCGTGCGGGGTCACATGACGACGGCGGTGGCTCCCTCGATGTCCACGACGTCCACTTCCTGGCCCACTTCGTAGGCGCGGCCGGTGTCGAGGGCGCGGGCCGACCAGACCTCGCCGGCGAGCTTGATCCGGCCGCCGGAGGCGTCGACGCGCTCCAGGACGACGGCTTGCCTGCCTTTCAAGGCGTCCACGCCGGAGGCGAATTGGGGCCGTTGTGCGCGGTGCCGGTTCGCGATGGGGCGTACGACGGCGATGCCCGCGGTCGAGACGACGGCGAAGACGACGACCTGGGCGACGGCTCCGCCGCCGAGGACGCCGGTGGTCACGGCGGCGGCGACGGCGCCCACCGCGAGCATGCCGAGTTCGGGCATCGCGGTGACCACGAGCGCGATGCCGAGCGCCGTCGCGCCGATGAGCCACCACAGCCATGCGTCGATGTCCACATGGTCATGGTAGGTCCGCGGGGCCTCTCGCCGACAGGGCGCCCGTGGTGAATTCCCGCTCCCGACCGGGGATTTGCGCGGTGCGGGTCAGGACAGCGGGAGGCCCTGGGCGGTCCAGCGTTCGCCCGACTGCTCGACGACGAGCGGGAGGCCGAAGCAGAGGGACAGGTTGCGGGAGGTGAGTTCCAGCTCCAGCGGGCCCGCGGCGAGGACCTTGCCCTGGCGGATCATGAGGACGTGGGTGAAGCCCGGGGGGATCTCCTCGACGTGGTGGGTCACCATGAGCATCGAGGGGGCGATCGGGTCGAGGGCGAGGCGGCCGAGGCGGCGGACGAGGTCCTCGCGGCCGCCGAGGTCGAGGCCGGCGGCCGGCTCGTCGAGCAGGAGCAGCTCGGGGTCGGTCATCAGGGCGCGCGCGATGAGGGTGCGCTTGCGTTCGCCCTCGGAGAGGGTGCCGAACCGGCGCTGGAGGTAGTCGCTCATGCCGAGCCGGTCGAGGAAGGCGCGGGCGCGCTGCTCGTCGACCTCCTCGTAGTCCTCGTTCCAGGTGGCGGTCATGCCGTAGGCGGCGGTGAGGACCGTCTGCAGGACCGTCTGGCGCTTGGGGAGCTTCTCGGTCATGGCGATGCCGGCCATGCCGATGCGGGGGCGCAGCTCGAAGACGTCGGTGCCGGGGCGGCCGAGGGTCTCGCCGAGGATGGTGGTGGTGCCCGCGCTGGGGTAGAGGTAGGTGGAAGCGAGGTTCAGGAGGGTGGTCTTGCCGGCGCCGTTCGGGCCGAGGATGACCCAGCGCTCGCCCTCCTTGACCGACCAGGAGACCTGGTCCACCAGAGCCCGGCCCTCGCGGACCACGGATACGTCCTGAAGCTCCAGAACATCGCTCATGAGCGCGTTGTCTCCCCTTGCAGTGTGGCCGGTCTCGGCTGTCGCGTACGCCTGTGGCTCGGTCCGCCGCGCCGGTGGGCGCAGCCCTCCATGAAATCTACGCCACCGGCCGACCGGGGCATTCCCTCGGTCCGGTCCTTGGAGGGTCCTAGGGTGGAGGCATGCTTGCTGAACCACGTGCCGGGCGCCTCGCCGCTTGGGGAAACGCCCTTTTGGCCGGACTTGTCTCTCCGGATGACGCGGTGCTCGCCATCGTCGGCGAGGACGCGGTGCACCGGGTGGCCGGGCTGCCGGACGAGCCGGGCCAGGTCGGTCTGACGCTCGCGCTGGGGCGGCTGCGCCGGCTCGGGGCGACCGGGTTGCGGGTGGCGCTGCCGGCGCCGGGGCATCCGCTGGGCCTGAGCGGGCCGCCGGAGTTCAACGCGCGGGCGCTGGAGGCGGAGGAGGCGGTGGTCTGTCACGGGGCCGCGCTCGGGCTGGTGCCGGACGTGTACGACGCCGGCCCCGAGGGGGTGCAGGTCGAGGTGATCTGGCATGTGCTGCCGGTGCGGGAGGCGCCCCCGGCGGACGTGCCGTCGCTGGGCGAGGCGGAGCGGGAGCTCGCGGAGGCCCTGCGGGAGGCGACCGAGGTGCTGACGCGGCTGGACGTGGCCGGGTCGGGGCCGGTGGCCGAGGCGGCCGTCGAGGCGTACCGGGCCCGGGCCGAGCGCGGGCGGGAGGTGCTGGCGCCGGGGTATCCGCCGCGGGCGGTGCGGGTGCTGGAGCTGGCGCAGCGGGTGGGGGCGCTCATCGCCGTGGCGACCGAGAGCGGTCACGGGGGTGCGATGAGTTCGTCGGAGATCGCGGCGCGGCGGGAGGCGCTGCGGCCGGTGGAGCGGACGGCCCGGCGGGCGCAGGTCGCGGCGTACAACTCCGTCGTGGAGGAGCGGGAGCGCGGGGTGCGGTGACCGGTGCGGTGACGGGGGTTCGTGCCGCGCCCGAGGCCACGGTGACGTGCGCCCTTGCTTGAGCGGGTCTCCGGGGCCGGGGAGCGCCGCGGGCCTGCGGTCGTGCGGGCCGGCCTCCCGGGCGGGGCCGGGAGGCCGGTGTCACCTCCGGCTCGGAGACGGAGGCGGCGCGTCAGTGGTTGACGGCCAGGTTGCCGAAGGCCGGGTTCAGGATGCCCACGACGTTCACGCTGTTGCCGGAGACGTTGACCGGCACGTGCACCGGGGCCTGGACGACGTTGCCCGAGCCGACGCCCGGGGAGCCCACGGCCTGGCCGTCGGCGTGCGCGCTGGTGGCGGAGGCCATGCCCGCGCCCGCGGCCAGCAGGCCACCGGTCACCATCGTCACGGCCGCTGCCTTCTTCAGGTTCTTCACTTCTGAGCCCTCCTAGCGATTGCCGCGGCAGGCGCCGCAGCACGCACTGGAGAACGGTGAAGATCCCCCGAGGATGCGCCATATGGGGGACGTTCCCACGACAGTATGAATCTCAGTCCGGAACGGAACCTTCCGCGGTGCCGTGGGAGCAGGGTGTCAGCCCGCCACACCATGGCGGACGGCCCACAGCGCCGCCTGCGTCCGGTCGGCCAGGTCGAGCTTCATCAGGATGTTCGAGACGTGGGTCTTGACGGTCTTCTCGGACAGGACGAGGGCGCGGGCGATCTCGCGGTTGGAGCGGCCGTCCGCTATCAGCCCGAGCACCTCGCGCTCCCGCTCGGTGAGGGAACCGGCCCGGCCCGGGCCCGAGTTGGCCTCCTCCTGGGAGAGCAGGGCGCCGGCCACCTCCGGCTGGAGGAGGATGTGCCCGGCGTGGACGGAGCGGATGGCCCCGGCGAGCGCGTCGGGGTCGACGTCCTTGTAGACGTACCCGGCGGCGCCCGCGCGCAGAGCCGGGACGACCGTGCGCTGTTCAGTGAAGCTGGTGACGACGAGCACGCGCGCGGGGTTGTCGAGCTCGCGGAGTCGGCGCAGCGCGTCGACTCCGTCCATGCCCGGCATCTTGACGTCCATGAGGATGACGTCGGGGCGCAACTCCTCGGCGCGGTCCACTCCTTCGGCGCCGTCCGCGGCCTCGCCGACGACCTCGATGTCGTCCTGCACCTCGAGGAAGGTGCGCAGGCCCCGGCGGACCACCTGGTGGTCGTCGACGAGCAGCACCCTGATTGCGTCAGCCACCGGGGACCTCCATCTCGATCGTGGTGCCCTTGCCGGGCGCCGATTCCACGGTGAGCGTGCCGCCGGCGCCGCCGGCCCGGTCCCGCATCGAGACCAGACCGAGGTGGCGTCCGGCGCGGCGCACCGCGCTCGGGTCGAATCCGCCGCCGTCGTCGGTGACCCGCAGCACCGCTCCCCCGCCGCGCCGTTCCAGGGTGACGTCGACGTGCTCGGCGCCGGAGTGGCGCAGGGCGTTGTGCAGCGCTTCCTGGGCGACCCGCAGGACGGCTTCCTCCTGGGAGGCGGGCAGGGCCTTCACGCCGTGGGCGGTGAAGGTGACGCGGGCGCTGTGGGCGCGGTCGAGGACCTGGATCTGGGTGCGCAGGGTGGCGACCAGACCGTCCTCGTCGAGGGCGGCCGGACGCAACTCGACCACGGCCGCCCGCAGTTCGTCCGCCGCCTCGGCGGCCAGCACCGCCACCTGATGCAGTTCCCCCTTGGCGCGGGAGGGGTCCCGGTCCACCAGACGGGCGGCGGCCTGGGCGGTCAGGCGCAGCGAGAACAGCTTCTGGCTGACCGCGTCGTGCAGCTCGTGGGCGAGGCGGGAGCGCTCCTCGGCGATGGTGAGCTCCCGGCTGCGTTCGTACAGGCGGGCGTTGGTCAGGGCGATCGCGGCGTGCTGGGCGAGGATGCCGAGCAGTTCCTCGTCGTCCTGGGTGAAGCCGCAACCGCCGTCGGGCCTGGAGCAGTTCTTGTTGGCGAGGAACAGGGCGCCGATGACCTCGTCCCCGTCGCGGATCGGCAGGCCGAGGAAGTCGACCAGATCGGGGTGGGCCTTGGGCCAGCCCTCGAAGCGGGGGTCCTTGCGGACGTCGGCCAGGCGCTCGGACCTCGCCTCGTGCAGCATCGCGGCGAGGATGCCGTGCTGGCGCGGCAGGGGGCCGATGGCCTTCCACTGCTCCTCGCTGACGCCGTCGACGACGAACTGGGCGAAGCCGCCGTGGTCGTCCGGTACGCCGAGTGCGGCGTACTGCGCGTCGAGCAGCTCGCGGGCCGAGGCGACGATCGTCTTGAGGACGTCGCGCACCTCCAGGTGCCTGCTCATGGCCAGGAGCGCGGAGCTCACCGCGGCGAGGCCGGACCGGGGGCCGTGACTCATGTCCTCACCGTACCGGCGTGCCCGGCGGCGCGGATCGGGCCGGTGGCGGCCGGGGCGGGGCCGCTGGACCTAGGTCGCGGGGCCGAGGCCGCGGGGGCGGGGCGTAGATCCGGGGACCGGGCCGGGAGCGGCGGGGCGCAGGTCCGGGCGGCCTGCCTGGCGCCGAAGGGGGCGGTGCGGCGGCCCGGGTCCCCGGACCGGGGGCTCGCGGTCTACGGCCAAGGGACCCGGTGGCTTGCGGCCTGCGGCGGAGGCGGGCCGGACGGCTCCGTTCCTACGTTGAGGGCACGTCGACCGGCCTCGGTCGACGGTGATCAGGACGAGGGAGCGGATCATGCCGGTGGCGATCATCACGGGTGCCTCGAAGGGGCTGGGCCTGGCCCTGGCGCGGGCCCTGGCCGAACGGGGCTGGGACCTGGTGCTCGATGCCCGGGGCGCCGAGGTGCTGGCGGAGGCGGCGCGGGCGGTCGCCGTGCACGGCACACGGGTGACGGCCCTGCCCGGGGACGTCACCGACCCCGGGCACCGGGCCGGGCTGGTGGCGGCGGCGTGGCGGCTGGGCGGGGTCGACCTGCTGGTGCACAACGCCAGCGCGCTGGGCGCGGAGCCTCTGGTGCGGCTGGAGGAGCTGCCGCTGGAGGGGCTGCGCCGGGCCCTGGAGGTGAATCTGGTCGCGGGGCTGGGGCTGGTGCAGGAGGCGCTGCCGTTGCTGCGGGCCTCGGGCGCGGGTGCCGTGGTGGCGGTCAGCTCGGACGCGGCGGCCGAGGCGTACGAGACGTGGGGCGGTTACGGGGCGTCCAAGGCGGCGCTGGACCACCTGGCGGCCGTGCTCGCCGTGGAGGAGCCGGGGCTGCGGGTCTGGGCCGTCGATCCCGGTGACATGGCCACCGACCTGTACGCGGCGGCCGTGCCGGACGACCCGGACCCGCGGCCCGAGCCGGCCCGGGTGGTGCCGGGGTTCCTGCGGCTGCTGGACGAGCGGCCGGCCAGCGGGCGGTACGCGGCCGCGGCCCTGGCGGAGGGGGTCCGATGACGCTCGCGGTACGGGTGCCGCAGGAGCTGTCGGCCCGGGTGCCGGTGGAGCAGCGGGCGCCCGGGCTGGACCGGGACGGCGTGCGGATGCTGGTGTCACGGGGGGCCGGGGTGGCGCACCACACGTTCCGGGAGCTGCCCGGCCTGCTGCGGGCCGGGGACGTGCTGGTGGTCAACACCTCGCCGACGCTGGCAGCGGCGGTCGACGGGCGGATCGGGCACGCACGCGTGGTGGTGCACTTCTCCACCCGCGGCGACGACGGCCGCTGGGCGGTGGAGCTGCGGGAACCGGACGGGCGCGGCACCACGCGCGCGCGTGCGGGGGCGCCCGCGGGCAGTGAGGTGTGGCTGCCGGGCGGGACGCGACTGGTGCCGGAGGAACCGCTGAGCGCACGGAGCGGACGACTGTGGTGGGCGGCGGTGGTGAACGGGCGGGGGGACGGCGCCGGGGAGGAGCCGGATCCGGTGCCAGGGCTGCTGCGGGAGTACGGGCGGCCCATCCGCTACTCCTACACGGAGCGGGACCAGCCGCTGTCCGTCTACCAGACGGTGTTCGCGCTGCCCCGCGCGGACGGGTCGGGCAGCGCGGAGATGCCGAGTGCGGCGCGGCCCTTCACCGCCCGGGTCGTGACGGAGCTGGTGAGCCGGGGGGTGCAGTTCGCGCCGATCACCCTGCACACGGGGGTGGCCTCGGCGGAGGCCCACGAACCGCCCTACCCGGAGCGCTTCGCGGTTCCCGGGACCTCCGCACGGCTGATCAACGCGGCCGGGGCCGCGGGGGGCAGGGTCGTGGCGGTCGGGACGACGGCGGTGCGGGCCGTGGAGTCGGCGGTGGACTCCGACGGGGTCGTGCGCGCGCGTGAGGGGTGGACGGACCTCGTCGTCACGCCGGAGCGCGGGGTGCGCGTGGTGGACGGGCTGCTGACCGGGCTGCACGAGCCGGAGGCGTCGCACCTGCTGATGCTGCGGGCGCTCGCGGGCAGCACCGCGGTCGAGCGGGGGTACGCGGCCGCGCTCCGGGGCCGGTACCTGTGGCACGAGTTCGGCGACGTGCATCTGCTGTTGCCGTGACCGAGCCCGGACGGCCTTCTGACGGCCCCTCACACTGAGCATCGCTCGTGCAACGGGCGGTGAGAACGGGGGGTGCCCCGTGTGAGCCCGCGCATAGGGCGCACGTCACGTACGAAAGGGCGTAGGAGACAAAGCCGCCCCTTTTGAGCGGCCCAGACAGTCCTTTCTGACCCGGTTTACCCCTCCCTGATCCACTATCTTCTTTCGTACGTCACACCTTTGCCACGCCATTTTGCGGCCGCTAAGAATTGCAGACGTCGCTCAGCGCCGTGGGTTCTTCCCCCGCGGCGTTCGTGTCGGAAACACACCGAGTCCAACGCCGGACGCCGAGCGACTCCCGCGCTATTCGAAGAGGTCCACTCAGCATGCCCAAGAACATCTTCAGCCGTGTTCAGAGTCGTAGCCTGACCCGTCACCACAAGATCGCCATGGCCGGTGTCGCCACCCTGGGTGCCGCCGCCATCGGGTTCTCCGCGGTGCCGAGCGGTGCTTCGACGAAGACCACGACCGAGGCCGCTCAGCCGGCTGCCGTGGCGTACAGCACCGAGCAGATCAAGGACGTCAAGGCGAGCGTCACCGACCAGATGGCCGGTGCCAGCCTGAAGGCGGAGCAGATAGCGGCCAAGCAGAAGGCCGAGGCCGCCGCCGCGGCCAAGAAGAAGGCGGCCGCCGAGGCCGCCAAGAAGAAGGCCGAGGCCGCGCGCAAGGCCAAGGAGGCCGCGAGCCGCGACGCCAAGCGCGCCACGGTCAAGAAGTACCCGAACAACCTCGACGGCTGGATCCGCGAGTCGCTCGACATCCTGAAGAAGCACGACATCCCGGCGTCGTACGACGGCATCCACCGCAACATCATGCGTGAGTCCTCGGGCAACCCGAAGGCGATCAACAACTGGGACATCAACGCGATCAACGGCATCCCGTCGAAGGGCCTGCTGCAGGTCATCCCGCCGACCTTCGCGCACTGGCACGTCCCCGGCACCTCCTGGGACATCTACGACCCGGTAGCCAACATCACCGCCGCCTGCCACTACGCGGCCGACAAGTACGGCTCGATGGACAACGTCAACAGCGCGTACTGAGGCCGGCGCGGGACCTCATCGCTTCGCTGACTGAACGCCGAAGGGCGGCACCCTCCTGACGGGGTGCCGCCCTTCGGGCGCCGCGAGGCGGTGACTACTTGCGCATGACCTCGGGCTCGTGGCGCCGCAGGAAGCGGGCCACGAAGAAGCCGCAGATCACGCCGAGCACCAGCAGCGCGCCCATGTCCATGGCCCAGGCCCCGGCGGTGTGCTCCCACAGCGGGTCGGTGTCGCCGGCCGTCTCGGGCGGGCTGATCCTGTTGAAGTCCAGCGTGGCGCCGGAGGCGGCGACCGCCCAGCGCGACGGCATCAGGAACGAGAACTGGTTGACGCCGATCGAGCCGTGCAGCGTGAACAGGCAACCGGTGAACACGACCTGGATGATCGCGAACATCACCAGCAGCGGCATGGTCTTCTCGGCCGTCTTCACCAGCGACGAGATGATCAGGCCGAACATCATGGACGTGAAGCCCAGCGCCATGATCGGCACCGACAGCTCCAGCAGGGTGGCACTGCCGAAGATCAGGCCCTCCTCGGGGATCTCCCGGCTGGAGAAGCCGATGACGCCGACGAGCAGGCCCTGGAGCACGGTGATCATGCCGAGCACGAACACCTTCGACATCAGGTACGCCGAGCGGGACAGGCCGGTGGCGCGCTCCCGCTCGTAGATGACCCGTTCCTTGATCAGCTCGCGGACCGAGTTCGCCGCGCCCGCGAAGCAGGCACCCACCGCGAGGATCAGCAGGACCGTGGTCGCCGTGCCGTTCGGGATGATCCGGCCGGTCTGCGGGTTGGCGGGGTTGGGCAGCAGGCCCTTGTCCGCGTCGATGAGCAGGCTCACCGCGCCGAGCACGGCCGGCAGGATCACCATCAGCGCCAGGAAGCCCTTGTCGGACGCGATCACCGACACGTAGCGCCGGACCAGCGTGACGAACTGCGACATCCAGCCCTGCGGCTTCGGCGGCTTCATCGCCTGCATGGCCGGAACCTGTACGGACTGCGGCGCGACGGCGTCGATGTCCGCGGCGTACATCTGGTAGTGCTGCGAGCCCTTCCAGCGGCCCGCCCAGTCGTAGTCGCGGTAGTTCTCGAAGGCGGAGAAGACGTCGGCCCAGGTGTCGTAGCCGAAGAAGTTCAGTGCCTCCTCCGGCGGACCGAAGTAGGCGACCGAACCGCCCGGCGCCATCACCAGCAGCTTGTCGCAGATCGCCAGCTCGGCCACCGAGTGGGTGACGACGAGGACCGTGCGGCCGTCGTCGGCGAGGCCCCGCAGCAGCTGCATGACGTCGCGGTCCATGCCCGGGTCGAGGCCGGAGGTCGGCTCGTCCAGGAAGATCAGCGACGGCTTGGTCAGTAGCTCCAGCGCGACCGAGACGCGCTTGCGCTGGCCGCCGGACAGGGACGTGACCTTCTTGTCCTTGTGGATGTCGAGCTTGAGCTCGCGCAGCACCTCGTCGATCCGGGCCTCGCGCTCGGCCGCCGTGGTGTCGGCGGGGAAGCGCAGCTTGGCCGCGTACTTGAGGGCCTTCTTGACGGTCAGCTCCTTGTGCAGGATGTCGTCCTGCGGGACCAGACCGATGCGCTGGCGCAGCTCGGCGAACTGCTTGTACAGGTTCCGGTTGTCGTACAGGACCTCGCCCTGGTTGGCGGGGCGGTAGCCGGTGAGCGCCTTCAGCAGCGTCGACTTGCCGGAACCGGACGGGCCGATGACCGCGATGAGCGACTTCTCCGGGACGCCGAACGAGACGTCCTTGAGGATCTGCTTGCCGCCGTCGACCGTGACGGTCAGGTGGCGCGCGGAGAAGGACACCTCACCGGTGTCGACGAACTCCTCGAGCCGGTCGCCGACGATCCGGAACGTCGAGTGGCCGACGCCCACGACATCGGTCGGGCCGAGCAGCTGCGAGCCGCCCTTGGCGATCGGCAGACCGTTGACGTACGTGCCGTTGTGGGAGCCGAGGTCGCGGATCTCCATGCGGCCGTCGGGCGTGGCGTGGAACTCGGCGTGGTGCCGGGAGACCTGCAGGTCCGAGACGACCAGCTCGTTCTCCAGGGCACGGCCGATGCGCATCACGCGGCCGAGGGAGAACTGGTGGAAGGTGGTCGGGCTGCGGTCGCCGTGGACCGGCGGCGCCCCCGCGGCACCGCCGGGGCCCTGCTGCTGCGGGATGTGCGCGGCGCCCTGCTGCGGCTGCTGCCAGCCGGCCTGCGGGGCGTTCTGCTGGTGCGGCGCGGCCTGCTGGTGCGGCGGCTGCTGGGAGGGGGCCTGCTGCCCCCAGCCCGGGCCCGCGCCCTGCGCGGCGTACGGCTGCTGCTGGGGCCGGGCCTGCGGTGTGGCGACGGAGGCCGCGGCTCCGGAGAGGTTCAGGCGCGGGCCGTCGGTCGCGTTGCCCAGGTTGACCGCCGAACCGGGGCCCAGCTCCACCTGGTGGACGCGCTGCCCCTGCACGAAGGTGCCGTTGGTGCTGCCGTGGTCCTCGATGACCCAACTGCGGCCGTCGAAGCGGACCGTGGCGTGACGCCAGGAGACCCTGGCGTCGTCGAAGACGACGTCCCCCTGCGGATCGCGTCCGAGGGTGTATGCCCTGGACGGATCGAGCGTCCAGGTACGTCCGTTTGATTCCAGTACGAGTTCCGGCACTCCATGCCCCACTGAGTTGTCCCCCGAGTTGTCCCCCGACATGGGGAGTCTAGGGATGTCGAACATCGGGGGGAACTATTTCAGGAGCGGCCCCCTGACCGAAAGTCGGGCCTCGGGATGACCGGAGTGCGGACGCTTCGCCGATTCCGTTGACGGGGTTGAAATCCGGCCGGAGAGTGGTATTTCGACGCGAGGGGGACATGCGCGGTGTTCCCGTCGCGGCGCGGATCGGGGGGTCTGCCATGGGCGCTGCCGCAGGGGTGGGGGCGGAGCGGGACCACGCGCGCGTGCCGTGGGGTGACGTGCTGGTGTCCGCCCTGGCCGCCGTCAGCTGGGCGTTGATCGGCATGGCGGGGACGGCGGCGCTGGGCCTGCGGCTGCTGGAGGCGGACGCGGCGGGCTCGTCGGGGCCGATGACCGCCGCGGTGGTGGCGCTGGCGGCGGGCGGGTCGGTCACGCCGTCCGGTGACGTGTCGGCGTTCGGCCTGTCGGGCGCGGAGGCGGACACGGCCCTCCGGATCACGCCACTGGGTGTGAGCCTGGCCGGGGCGGTGCTGCTGTCCTGGTTCTTCCTACGGTCCCTGCGCGCGGCGGGAGTTGAGATCTCGCCGGGCGAACTCGCCGCCCGGGCGGGCGCGGTGACGGTGCTGTTCGTGGCGATGCTGGGCGGGCTGGCCTGGGCGGGACACGATGTCATCACGATCGACGGGGGGTCGCTGGGCCTCGCCGACGTGCCGGGCGGCGACACGGGCCTCGCCGTCCCGGGGCTGGGCGACGTCGGGGGGCTGCTGCCGGACCGGCTCGGCGACCTGGCCGACGCGCGGGCCTCCGTCGGCTTCACGGTCGACACCGCGCCGACGCTGCTCGGCGGGCTGCTGTGGGTGGCGGGCGTCCTGGCCGTCGCCCTGCTCGCCTCCCGCCGTACGCCGCTGCCGCCGGGCTGGGAGGGCCTGCACCGGGTGGTGCGGCCGGCCGTGTCCGCCCTGGTGACCGCGCTGCTGGTGGCCGTGGCGGCGGGCCTGGCCGCGGCGGCGTACGCGGCGGCCGGGGACGACCGTCCCGGGCGCATCGCGGGAGCGGCGCTGCTCGGGGCGCCGAACGGTGTGTGGCTGGGCGTCCCGGTCGGCCTGTTCGTGGCGTGGGACGGCCGCGCGACGGGCGAGCTGCCCCGCTTCCTCCCGCACCCGCTGGACGACCTGCTCGGGTCGGGGCCGGACCGCCCGGTGACGCTGGGGCGTCTGGCCGAACTGGACGGCCGGGTGTGGCTGCTGGGCGTGGGGGCGGTGCTGCTGATGCTGCTCGCGGGGGTCCTGACGGGGGTACGGACGCCGGTGGGGGCGCGGCCCGCCGGCGTGGGGTTCTCCGGTGCGGACGACTCCGGGCCGGGCGCGCGGCGGCACCCGGGGGCGCTCGGGTTCATGGGCCGGTGCGCGGTGCGGCTGGGGAGCGTGACGGCGTTGGGGTTGCCCCTGCTGGTCCGGCTGACGGACGTGTCCGTGACGGCGTCCCTGTCCGTGCTCGGCATCGACGCCTTCGGGGCCGGTCTGACGCTGCACGGGCACCTCGGCACGGCCGTCCTGCTGGGCGCGCTGTGGGGAGCCGGGGCCGGGGCGGCCGGGGCCGGGCTCGCGTGGCTGTGCGGGGCGGCGGGCCGCTCGGCGTCGGGACCGGCCCGGGGACAAGGGCCGGGCAGGGACGCGGGGGTCCGGCGGCCACGGCGGGACGGCGGTGTGCGGGGGCCGGGGGGTGAGGCGGAGCACCGGCAGCCGACTGCGGGCATGGGTGGTGGTGGCGGCAGCGCAACGGTGCCGCGGCACAGCGCAGCGCCCTGGCGGACCGGCCCGGGCGGCACACGGGGAGCGCCCGGGCCGAACGAGGAGACACAGCGGGTGCAGCCGTACGGCGCCCGGAGCGGGCCAGCGGGTCCGGGGCGGAAGGCACCCCTCTGGCCCGACGGACCCCCTCCCCCGCCAGGCACACCCCGCCCGGGAGGCGGCGCGGACGCCTCAGGCGGACCCACCGCACCGGGGAGGGACGCGCCCCTCTGGCCCAGCGGACCCCCTGCCCCGCCACGCAGCACACCCCGGCCGGACGGCGACCCGGACGCCTCAGGGGGACCCACCGCACCGGGGAGGGACGCGCCCCTCTGGCTCAGCGGACCCCCTGCCCCGCCACCCAGCACACCGGGCACACCCCGCCCGGACGAACAGACACAGCAGATGAAGCCGCACGGCGGTCCCGTCGAACCGGGCCGGAACGCAACCCCTCGCCCCGGCGAACTCCCCGCCCCACCGGGCACATCCCGGCCGGCCAGCGGCCCGGGCGCCTCGGGCGGGCCCGGTGAACCAGGGCAGAATGCAACCGCCTGGCCCGCCGAACCCCCTGCCCTGCCACGCCGCACACCCGGCACACCCCGGCCGGACGAATCCGGGCCCTACGCACCCGGTGTGCCGTACCGGCCGCCGAACCCGGCCACCAACCCCTACCTCCGCGTCCCCGGCGAGTTCCACGGCCCGGAGGACGCTCGTCCCGACGATGCGGGACAGCCGCAGGACGCAGGTCCCGGGCAGCCACACCCACCGACGGGCGCACCCCCCGGCCCACCCGTCCCACCGGAAGAGACACCCCCCGATCCGCCACCCCCGCCCGGAGACGCACCACCCCGACAACCACCCCCACCAGCCGGCGCACCCCGCGACGACAGCACCCCTCCGGATCGCGAGCCCGCCGCGCACGGCGACCCCTCCGTGCCGGACGGCGACGGCATCTACGGCGCCCCCACCGTCGTCCGGCCCCTGGGCCCGCCGCCTCGCGGCGCCGGGCCGCGAACCCGGCCGGACGACGGTCCACCGCCGCCACCGCCACCGCCTCCTCCCCCGCCCGCGCGTGGCCCGCGCGGGGGTGGGAGGTGAGGACGGCCCGCACCACCGCCGTCCCACCGTCCCGTTCGCGCCACCGGGGCGACACCCACTGTTCGCTGTCCGCCAGACGGACCACAGGGGCGGCGGGCACGACCCGCCGGATACGGTGGAACCACCATGAGCGCTTCGCAGACCTCGTCTCCCGACGTCCCTGCCGACGTCCCCACTCTCCTCGTGAAGATCTTCGGCAAGGACAGGCCGGGCATCACCGCCGGGCTCTTCGACACCCTGGCCGCCTACTCCCTCGACGTCGTCGACATCGAGCAGGTCGTCACCCGTGGGCGCATGGTGCTGTGCGCGCTCGTGACCGAGCCGCCCCCCGGCCTGGAGGGCGACCTCCGGGCGACCGTGCACAGCTGGGCCGAGTCGATGAAGATGCAGGCGGAGATCATCTCCGGCCTCGGCGACAACCGGCCGCGCGGCCTCGGCCGCTCCCTGGTCACCGTGCTCGGGCACCCGCTCACCGCCGAGGCCACGGCGGCGATCACCGCGCGGATCACCCGGACCGGCGCCAACATCGACCGCATCTTCCGCCTCGCCAAGTACCCCGTCACCGCGGTCGAGTTCGCCGTCTCCGGCGTGGAGACCGAGCCGCTGCGCACCGCCCTGGTGACCGACGCCGCCCGGCTCGGCGTCGACGTGGCGGTCGTCGACGCGGGGCTGTACCGCCGGGCTCAGCGGCTGGTCGTCATGGACGTCGACTCCACCCTCATCCAGGACGAGGTCATCGAGCTGTTCGCCGCCCACGCGGGCTGCGAGGACAAGGTCGCCGAGGTGACGGCCGCGGCGATGCGCGGGGAGCTGGACTTCGAGCAGTCCCTGCACGCGCGCGTGGCCCTGCTGGAGGGACTGGACGCCTCCGTGGTCGACAAGGTGCGCAGCGAGGTGCGGCTGACGCCGGGCGCCCGTACCCTGATCCGCACGCTGAAGCGCCTGGGCTACCAGGTCGGTGTGGTCTCGGGAGGCTTCACGCAGGTCACGGACGACCTGAAGGAGCGGCTCGGGCTGGACTTCGCCCAGGCCAACACCCTGGAGATCGTCGACGGGAAGCTCACCGGCAGGGTGACGGGCGAGATCGTCGACCGGGCGGGCAAGGCCCGGCTGCTGCGCCGGTTCGCCGCGGAGGCGGGTGTGCCGCTGTCGCAGACGGTGGCGATCGGTGACGGCGCGAACGACCTCGACATGCTGAACGCGGCCGGGCTCGGCGTCGCCTTCAATGCCAAGCCGGTGGTACGCGAGGCCGCGCACGCCGCGGTGAACGTCCCGTTCCTGGACACCGTCCTGTACCTGCTCGGCATCACCCGCGAAGAGGTCGAGGCGGCGGACACCCACGAAACGGTCTGACCGGACGGCAAGGGGCCCGGCACCACATCGGTGCCGGGCCCCTTGCGTGGAGTCGTACGCGCCGAGCACCGAGCATCGAGCGCCCGGCCTGTCGCACGGCAGGCGCTCAAGCGCGCGGAGACGCTCAGGCCCGCGGAGGCGCTCAGGCGCGCCGGGGCCTCACTCCGCCGGCGCCCAGTAGTCGCCCAGCGTGCCGGCGCCCGGCTCCAGGCTCTTCCAGGGTCCGCCGAACGACAGGACGGCGAAGGCCGCGGCCGGGAAGCCCCGGCGGGTCATCCGCTCGCGGGCGTCCGTCTCGGCCGTACCGGCCAGCACCTCGGCCAGGCCCTGGATGCCGGGGTTGTGGCCGACCATGAGGAGGGTGCGGACGTCGTCGGGCGTCTCGTTGAGCACGGCGATCAGCTCACCCGGCGAGGCCTCGTAGATCCGCTCCTCGTAGACGGTCTTCGGCCGCTGCGGGAACTCCTGGACGGCGAGCTTCCAGGTCTCCCGGGTCCGGACCGCGGTGGAGCACAGGGCCAGGTCGAAGGAGAGGCCGGTGTCGACGAGCCTGCGCCCGGCCTCCGCCGCGTCCATACGGCCCCGGTCGGCGAGTGGACGCTCGTGATCCGTCACTTGCGGCCAGTCGGCTTTCGCATGGCGGAAGAGGACAATCCTGCGGGGTTCTGCGACGCTCATGAGATCCAGCTTCGCACGAAACACGCCACGGGGCGCAGGGAGTTGACCACGGGCTTCGGCCGTGCTCAGCGGGACATCAGCCGCTCCACGCGCTCGAAGAGCTGGCTGATCGCGGGGTCGCCCGCCGCGGCGTGGGCGTCGGACGGGTTCAGGATGAGGGCGAGCAGGGCGGTGAAGGCCAGCACGGGCAGGGCGAGGGCCCACCAGGGCAGGCGGCTGTCGGCGGCGGCCCGGGACGCCGGGTGGGGCCGGGTGTGCGTGTGGGCCGACATGGGTGCCTCCGCTCTCCGAGTGGTCGGTGACCGTCGCGAGGTCACCTCTCGAAGCTACGGAACGGGCGGCGGCCGGCCCATCCGGTGATCCACCCACTTGACCCTGACCCTCACCCCCTAGGGGACAGGGGGGACAACCCCACCATGAGGGCGGGCGGGGGCGGTCAGGGCGAGGCGATGGTCGCGATCACGGCGATGACGATGAAGATCGCGAAGAAGGCGCCGAAGACGAGCAGCATCTTCTTCTGACCGTGCTGGGGGTTCGGGTCGAGCACTGGCATGGGGCAAGTCTCGCACCCGCGCGGGACCCCGGACGCCCCGGGCCCCCCTTTTCCGGCGTGTCAGGCGGCGGCCTCGTCCTCCACCGTGCGGTTGCGGCCCGCCAGGACGCCGACCGCCATCTGCGGGACCATCAGGGCGCTCATCAGGGCGATGGGCAGCCCCCAGCCGCCGCTGTGCTGGTAGAGGACGCCCACCAGGAGCGGGCCGGGGATGGAGATGAGGTACCCGGTGCTCTGTGCGAAGGCCGACAGCTGGGCGACGCCCTGGCCGGTGCGGGCGCGCATGCCGACCATGGTGAGGGCGAGCGGGAAGGCGCAGTTGGCGACGCCGAGCAGCAGCGCCCAGGCCCAGGCCCCGGCGGCGGGCGCGAGGTAGAGACCGGCGTATCCGGCGAGGCCGCAGACGCCGAGGGCGATCACGATGGGGCCCTGGTGGGGCAGCCGGGTGGCGAGCCGGGGTATGACGAAGGCCAGCGGGACGCCCATCACCATGGTGACCGCGAGGAGGAGTCCCGCGGTGCCCGCGGGCACGCCGGCGTCCCGGAAGATCTGCGCCATCCAGCCCATGGTGATGTAGGCGGCGGTGGCCTGGAGGCCGAAGAAGACGGCGAGGGCCCAGGCGGTGCGGCTGCGGGTGATCCGCAGCCGGGGGACCTCGGGCGCGGGGCCCGTCCCGGCGGCGTCCGCCCCGCCCTGGCCGGCCGCGTCCCGCGCGCCGGGCGGCGTCACGCGCCCCCGGACGAACGGCAGCCACGGCAGCACGGCCGCCACGGCGAGCGACGCCCACAGGGCCAGGCCGGACTGCCAGCTGCCGCCGAGCGCGTCGGTCAGGGGGACGGTCACGGCGGCGGCGAGGGCGGTGCCCAGGGCGAGCGCCATGGAGTAGAGGCCGGTCATGGACCCGACGCGGTCGGGGAACCAGTGCTTGACGATGACCGGCATCAGGACGTTGCTGACGGCGATGCCCATGAGGGCGAGGGCGCTGGCGGCCAGGAAGCCGGCCGTGCCGCCCGCGTACGGCCGGACCAGCAGGCCGGTGGCGATGGCCACCATGCCGGCGCACACCACGGCTCCCGCTCCGAAGCGGCGGGCGAGCCGCGGGGCCATGACGCCGAAGACGGCGAAGCACAGCGGCGGCACGGAGGTCAGCAGGCCGGCCACGCTGCCGCTCATGCCGAGGCCGTCGCGGACCTCCTCGAGGAGGGCTCCGAGGCTGGTGATGGCGGGCCGGAGGTTCAACGCGGACAGCACGATGCCGAGGACCAGCACGCGCATCGTCCACGCGCGCGGGGAGGCGCCGCTCCGCTCCCGGTCGTCCCGCTCCCGGTCGTCCCGCGCGGCGGGGGCGCCGTGCGGGGCAGGTGTGCCCGCCGGGGCGGAGCCGCTCGCGGTCGGGGGCGTCATCGTCCGGGTTTCCTCGCTGGTCATGACGCCCATCATAGAATCATGGGATGATTGACTGTCCAGTCTCCCTCCACCCTGCGGCGTCCCGGCCGTGGGAAGGTGAGTCATGCCTCTGAGTCATCCCCGCCGCTCGGCGCTGTCCGAGCAGGTCATCGCCGCGCTGCGGGCCCAGATCACCTCGGGCGAGTGGCCGGTGGGCTCCCGCATCCCGACCGAGCCGGAACTGGTCGAGCAGCTGGGGGTCGCCCGCAACACCGTCCGTGAGGCGGTGCGCGCCCTGTCGCACAACGGCCTGCTGGACATCCGCCAGGGCTCCGGCACGTACGTGGTGGCGACGAGCGAGCTGGCCGGCGTGATGCAGCGGCGGTTCGCCGAGGCCGACCCGCGGCACATCGCCGAGCTGCGCTCCACGCTGGAGTCGGCCGCCGCCCGGCTGGCCGCCGGGCGGCGCACGGAGAAGGACCTCAAGCAGCTCGACGCTCTGCTGCTGCGGCGCGAGGAGGCGTGGGAGTCGGGGGACGCCGAGGCGTTCGTGACGGCGGACGCGACCTTCCACCTGGCCGTGGTGTCCGCCTCCCACAACGACGTGATGACCGCGATGTACGCGGACCTCGGCGAGGTGCTGCGGGACTGGCTGCGCGAGGACGTCGGCGGGCGGCTGACGCCGGAGACGTACATGGAGCACGCGGGGATGCTCGACGCGATCCGCGCGGGCGACGCGGACAGCGCCGCGGCCGAGGCGGCCCGCTACCCGTTCCTGTGCCGGCTCGGCGGGGTCAGCTCCCCCGCCGGTGAGTGATCCACGCGCCGCCGACCTCCTTCCAGCAGCGTCCCTTCAGCCGCACCGTCTGCGCGGGCCCGGCGGCCACCGGGGCGCTGTCGGTGTCGATGTCCCACCAGCGGACGCACTCGACGTGCAGGCTCACCCGGTCCGTCTCCGGATAGGGGTTGTGGCAGTACGCGGTCACCTCGGAGCCCGTGACGCGGACCCGGCACGCGGCGCCGAAGGGCCCCGCCTCGGGCCGGGTCCGCGCCGCGTGCGCGGGAGGCGTGCCGTCGTGCGTGCGGGGCACGGCTTCGTACGCCAGGGTCACCACGAGAGCGACGGCGAGGGACAGGGAGGCCGTTCGGCGGGACAAGCGCACAAGGGGACCTCCTCGGCCGTGCTGGGGAGGGAAGGGCGTGCTGGTCGCACCTCCCACAGTGGCCGGTCGGGCACCGTCCCGCCCGGCCTGCTGGGCCGAACGGGCGACGCCCCGCCCCCCGCACACTGCGGGGAACGGGGCGTCGACGGCGCGCGGGAGGTCAGGCGCCGATGGCGTGCAGTCCGCCGTCCACGTGGACGATCTCGCCCGTGGTCTTCGGGAACCAGTCGCTCAGCAGGGCGACGACACCGCGGCCGGCCGGCTCGGGGTCCTTCAGGTCCCACTCCAGCGGGGAGCGCGAGTCCCACACGGACGCCAGCTCGCTGAAGCCCGGGATGGACTTGGCGGCCATGGACCCGAGCGGCCCGGCCGAGACCAGGTTGCAGCGGATGTTCTGCTTGCCCAGGTCGCGGGCCATGTAGCGGCTGGTGGCCTCCAGCGCGGCCTTGGCCGGGCCCATCCAGTCGTACTGCGGCCAGGCGAACTGCGCGTCGAAGGTCAGACCGACGACCGAGCCGCCGTTCTGCATCAGCGGCAGGCAGGCCATGGTCAGCGACTTCAGGGAGTACGCCGAGACGTGCATGGCGGTGGCGACGGACTCGAACGGCGTGTTCAGGAAGTTGCCGCCCAGGGCGTCCTGCGGGGCGAAGCCGATGGAGTGCACGACACCGTCGAGGCCGCCGAGCTCCTCGCCGACGACGTCGGCCAGGCGGCCCAGGTGCTCGTCGTTGGTGACGTCCAGCTCGATGACCTTGGTGGGCTTGGGGAGTTTCTTGGCGATGCGCTCGGTGAGCGTGGGCCGCGGGAACGCGGTGAGGATGACCTCGGCGCCCTGCTCCTGGGCCAGCTTGGCGGTGTGGAAGGCGATCGAGGCCTCCGTCAGCACGCCGGTGATCAGGACGCGCTTGCCCTCGAGAATTCCGCTCATGGTGATCAGTGACCCATTCCCAGTCCGCCGTCAACGGGGATGACGGCTCCAGTGATGTACGAGGCGTCGTCCGAGGCGAGGAACCGCACCGCTGCGGCGATCTCCTCCGGCTGCGCGTACCGGCCGAGCGGCACCTGCGACACGATGGCCGACCGCTGCTCGTCGGTGAGCACCTTGGTCATGTCGGTGTCGACGAAGCCCGGCGCGACGACGTTGAAGGTGATGTTGCGCGAGCCCAGCTCACGGGCGAGGGAGCGCGCGAAGCCGACGAGGCCGGCCTTGGAGGCGGCGTAGTTGGCCTGCCCCGCGGAGCCGAGCAGCCCGACGACCGAGGAGATCAGGACGACGCGGCCCTTCTTGGCGCGCAGCATGCCGCGGTTGGCGCGCTTGACGACGCGGAAGGTGCCGGTGAGGTTGGTGTCGAGGACGGACGTGAAGTCCTCCTCGGACATCCGCATCAGGAGCTGGTCCTTGGTGACACCGGCGTTGGCGACGAGGACCTCGACGGGCCCGTGGGCCTCCTCGATCTCCTTGTAGGCCTGCTCCACCTGCTCGGCGTCGGTGATGTCGCACCGGACGGCGAGGCAGCCCACGTCCGTGAGGGCCGCCGGCGGCTCGCCCGAGCGGTAGGTGATGGCGACCTTGTCGCCGGCGTCGGCGAACGCGCGGGCGATGGCGAGGCCGATGCCCCGGTTGCCTCCGGTGACGAGAACCGAGCGGCTCAACGGATCACCCTTTCCATAGCGGACCGAAATACCACCGCCGGGCCACGGCGCGACAGGCGGCGATGACAGGCGGCTTCCTCGAAAACCTATCGGTCCGGGCACGCGCGCGGACAATCGGGCACCGACAGTGGCGTGGGGGCCGCACTGTCGGGTCCCTACAGATCGCGCCGGTCCGCACCCCGCAAAGCCGTGGCCCGGGGGCCGGGCGGGGGGACATGATCGGAGCTGTCACCGAGCACGGCGACCACGGTCACCTCGACAGAAAGAGACGGCGGTGCCTCATACCATCGACGAGGCCTTCACGGCCCTTCCCCTACGCGCCCTCGCCGACGCGGCCCTCGCACGCGCGCGTGCGCTGGGCGCCGAGCACGCGGACTTCCGTCTGGAGCGGGTGCGGGGCGCCTCCTGGCGCTTCCGGGACGCCAAGCCCGCCGGTTCGTCCGACACCACCGACCTCGGATACGCGGTGCGGGTGGTGCACGGCGGCACCTGGGGCTTCGCGTCCGGCGTGGACCTGACCATGGACGCCGCCGCCCGGGTCGCCGGGCAGGCGGTGGCGATGGCCAAGCTGTCGGCGCAGGTGATCCGGGCGGCGGGTTCCGACGAGCGGGTGGAGCTGGCGGACGAGCCGGTGCACACCGACAAGACGTGGATCTCGTCGTACGAGATCGACCCGTTCTCCGTGCCGGACGAGGAGAAGGCCGCTCTGCTCGCGGAGTGGAGCGCGCGCCTGCTGGCCGCCCCCGGGGTCGACCACGTGGACTCCTCGCTGCTCACCGTGCACGAGAACAAGTTCTACGCCGACACGGCGGGGACGGTGACCACCCAGCAGCGGGTGCGGCTGCACCCGGTCTTCAACGCGGTGTCCGTGGACGAGTCCAGCGGCGAGTTCGACTCGATGCGCACGCTCGCCCCGCCCGTGGGACGCGGCTGGGAGTACCTGCGCGGCACCGGCTGGGACTGGCAGAGCGAGCTGGAGCAAATGCCGGAGCTGCTGGCCGAGAAGATGCGCGCGCCGAGCGTGGAGCCGGGCCTGTACGACCTGGTCGTCGACCCGTCGAACCTGTGGCTGACCATCCACGAGTCCATCGGCCACGCCACCGAGCTGGACCGGGCGCTCGGGTACGAGGCCGCCTACGCCGGCACCTCCTTCGCCACGTTCGACCAGCTCGGCACGTTGCGCTACGGCTCGGAGCTGATGAACGTCACCGGCGACCGCACCGCCGAGCACGGCCTGGCCACCGTCGGCTACGACGACGAGGGCGTCGCGGCGCAGTCCTGGGACCTGGTGAAGGACGGCACCCTGGTCGGCTACCAGCTGGACCGGCGGATCGCGAAGCTGACCGGCTTCGAACGGTCCAACGGCTGCGCCTACGCCGACTCCCCCGGCCATGTGCCGGTGCAGCGCATGGCGAACGTGTCGCTGCGGCCGGACCCGGCCGGGATGTCGACCGAGGACCTGATCGGGGGCGTGGAGCGCGGCATCTACGTGGTCGGCGACCGGTCCTGGTCGATCGACATGCAGCGCTACAACTTCCAGTTCACCGGGCAGCGCTTCCACCGCATCGAGAACGGCCGCCTCGCCGGGCAGCTGCGCGACGTGGCCTACCAGGCGACGACCACCGACTTCTGGGGCTCGATGGCCGCGGTCGGCGGACCGCAGACCTATGTGCTGGGCGGTGCGTTCAACTGCGGCAAGGCGCAGCCGGGCCAGGTCGCGGCCGTGTCGCACGGCTGCCCGTCGGCCCTGTTCAAGGGCGTCAACATCCTCAACACGACCCAGGAGGCCGGTCGATGAGCGCGCGCACCACCAAGCCCCACGAGGTAGTCGAGCGGGCCCTGGAGCTGTCCCGGGCCGACGGCTGCGTGGTCATCGCCGACGAGCAGTCCACGGCCAACCTGCGCTGGGCGGGCAACGCGCTGACCACGAACGGGGTGACGCGCGGACGCACGCTCACGGTCATCGCCACGGTCGACGGCAAGGACGGCACGGCCTCGGGGGTCGTGTCGCGGTCCGCCGTGACCGCCGACGACCTGGAGCCCCTGGTGCGGGCCGCGGAGGCCGCCGCACGCGGGGCCGGGCCCGCCGAGGACGCGCAGCCCCTGGTCGGCGGTGCCGCCCAGGCGCCGGAGTTCACGGAGGCGCCCGCGGAGACCTCCTCCGCCGTGTTCGCCGACTTCGCGCCGGCGCTCGGTGAGGCCTTCGCACGCGCGCGTGCGGGCGGCCGCGAGCTGTACGGCTTCGCCAACCACGAGCTGGTCTCGACGTACCTCGGCACGTCCACGGGACTGCGGCTGCGGCACGACCAGCCGAACGGGACGCTGGAGGTCAACGCCAAGTCGCCCGACCGGACCCGGTCGGCGTGGGCCGGGCGCTCCACGCGGGACTTCAAGGACGTCGACCCGGCGGCGCTGGACGCCGAGCTGGCGGTGCGGCTCGGCTGGGCCGAGCGGCGCGTGGAGCTGCCCGCCGGGCGGTACGAGACGCTGCTGCCGCCGACGGCCGTGGCGGACCTGCTCATCTACCAGATGTGGTCGGCCTCGGGCCGGGACGCGGCGGAGGGCCGGACCGTGTTCTCCATGCCGGGCGGCGGCACCCGGGTCGGCGAGCGGCTGACCGGGCTGCCGCTGACCCTGCGCAGCGATCCGGACGAGCCGGGCCTGGAGTCGGCGCCGTTCGTCATCGCGCACTCCTCCGGCGGGGACCAGTCGGTGTTCGACAACGGGCTGCCGCTCACGGCCACCGAGTGGATGCGCGAGGGTGAGCTGCGGCACCTGACCACCAGCCGGCACAGCGCCGGCCTGACGGGGCTGCCGGTGGCTCCGGGCATCGACAACATCGTCCTGGACGGCGGCGAGGACCGTTCCCTGGAGGAGATGGTCGCGAGCACCGGGCGCGGGCTGCTGCTGACCTGCCTGTGGTACATCCGCGAGGTCGATCCGGCGAGCCTGCTGCTCACGGGCCTGACCCGGGACGGCGTGTACCTCGTGGAGAACGGGGAGGTGACCGGCGAGGTGAACAACTTCCGGTTCAACGAGTCCCCGGTCGGCGTGCTCGGCCGGGCCACGGAGGCGGGGCGGACCGAGAAGACGCTGCCCCGGGAGTGGAGCGACTGGTTCACCAGGGCGGCGATGCCCGCGCTGCGCGTCCCCGATTTCAACATGAGCTCGGTCAGCCAGGGCGTATAACCTCGTAGGCGGCTGTCACCCGACCGCCCGAAGATCGCTCAAGGAGACACGAGAACCGTGACGGACATCGTCGACGAGCTGAAGTGGCGCGGGCTGTTCGCCCTGTCCACCGACGAGGACGCTTTGCGCAAGGCTCTCGCGGACGGTCCCGTCACGTTCTATTGCGGTTTCGACCCGACGGCGCCGTCGCTGCACGTGGGGCACCTGGTGCAGGTGCTCACCGTGCGCCGGCTCCAGCAGGCCGGGCACCGGCCGCTGGCGCTGGTCGGCGGCGCCACGGGCCTGATCGGCGACCCCCGCCCGACCGCGGAGCGCACGCTGAACGACCCGGAGACCGTCGGCGGCTGGGTCGACAGGCTGCGCGCCCAGATCGAGCCGTTCCTGGACTTCGAGGGCGAGAACGCGGCCGTCATGGTCAACAACCTCGACTGGACGCAGAACCTGTCCGCGATCGAGTTCCTGCGGGACATCGGCAAGCACTTCCGCGTCAACAAGATGCTGACGAAGGACTCCGTGGCCCGCCGCCTGGAGTCCTCCGAGGGCATCAGCTACACGGAGTTCAGCTACCAGCTCCTCCAGGGCATGGACTTCCTCCAGCTCTACCGCCGCCACGGCTGCACCCTCCAGCAGGGCGGCAGCGACCAGTGGGGCAACCTCACGGCGGGCCTGGACCTGATCCACCGCCTGGAGCCGGGCGCGACCGTGCACGCGCTGGCGACGCCGCTGATGACCAAGGCGGACGGCACCAAGTTCGGCAAGACCGAGGGCGGGGCCGTCTGGCTCGACCCGGAGATGACGACGCCGTACGCGTTCTACCAGTTCTGGCTGAACGTGGACGACCGGGACATCTCGACGTACCTGCGCATCCTGTCCTTCCGCTCCCGCGAGGAGCTGGAGGAGCTGGAGCGGCAGACCGAGGAGCGGCCGCAGGCGCGGGCCGCGCAGCGGGCCCTGGCCGAGGAGCTGACGACGCTGGTGCACGGCGCCGAGCAGACGGCCGCGGTGATGGCCGCGTCCAGGGCGCTGTTCGGGCAGGGCGAGCTGGCCGGGCTCGACGAGCGCACGCTCGCGGCGGCCCTGTCGGAGCTGCCGCACATCCGCGTGGCCGAGCCGGCCCCGGTCGTCGATCTGTTCGCCGAGGTCGGCCTGGTGGCGAGCAAGTCGGCCGCGCGGCGCACGGTCAAGGAGGGCGGCGCCTACGTGAACAACGTCAAGGTCGCCTCCGAGGACGCCGTCCCCGCCCGGGAGGACCTGCTGCACGGCCGCTGGCTCGTGCTGCGCCGGGGCAAGAAGAACCTGGCCGCGGTCGAGGTCACGGCCGGCTGAGCACGTGCGGGTGAGGGGCGGTCCTCCAGGTCGGAGGCCGCCCCTCGCGTCGTTCGGCGCCCCTGGTCAGGCTCTGCGCCGGTTGCCCCTGGCCGCCGTCCAGGCCTGGTCGCCGAGGCCGACGAGGAGGACCGCCATCACCAGCTGGAACACGTGCCGCCACCAGTCGATGCCGGACGTCGCGTCGACCCCGGCCGCCCGGGCGATGGCGTTGCCGGCGATGCCGCCGATCATGCCCAGGATGACGGTGAGCCACAGGGGTAGGTGCTGCTTGCCCGGGATGATCGCCTTCGCGATCAGACCCAGTACCAGTCCGACGATGATCGCCCACAACCAGCCCATCGCTGCCTCCTCGTACGGCTCGACGTGAGCTCGTACGGCCAGTGTCGGGCCCGGGGGCACCCGTCGCACTCCGGCGCGGGCCGTCCGCGTCACGGCCGGGAGACGGCCCGGCGGACGAGGGGGCACCCGGTCTCGTGACGGCTCCGTACGCGGCGTACCGTGGGATCTGTCCCGGTCCGGGTCCCGGACGCCCGGGACGGCCACACGGCGGGGACGGTCCGATACGGGCGGATGGTGGATTGCGATGCGGAAGCAGCACGGCGGCGGGAACGTCCAGGTTTTCCGGATCACCGGCGCCCGGACGGGGTTGCAGGAGGACGTACGCGGGCGGCAACGCCGGTACGTGATCTCGATGTCGGTCCGCACGGTGTCCGTGATCCTCGCGGCCACCCTGTGGAACGTCGAACGGCATGTGGCGATCGTGGCGCTGGTACTCGGCCTGATCCTGCCGTACATCGCGGTGGTCGTCGCGAACGCGGGGCGCGAGAACGCGCCGTCTCTCCCGTCGACGTTCGTGGCACCGCCGGTGCGGCCGATGATCGCGCCGCCGCAGTCACCGGGCGGGCGGACGGACTCCGCCGCGGACGACGCGGCGTCGGCGACGGCCCCCGGGGCGCGGGCGGACTCGCACGAGCGGTGAGTGCTGCCGTACGGCGGGCACAAACGGAAGTCGCCTTCCGGCCAAGCTCAAGAAAAGCTCAGATCAATCGCGTTGTTCCGGTGCCGGGGCCGGGGTTACCCGTGACATACTTCGTACGCGCTCCGCATCCCCCGTCGGAGCGACGGACCGACGCCGGGCAGCTCCCCCCGTGGCTGCTCGGCGTCGCCTTTGTGCCGTGCAGTTCCTGTCGAGTGCCGGGGTGAGACGAAGCAGTGAGTGACGAGACGCCCATCTGTTCCGCGAAGGGCTGCCGTGCCGACGCGGTGTGGGTGCTGGCGTGGAACAACCCCAAGGTCCACACCCCGGAGCGGCGCAAGACCTGGCTGGCCTGCGACGAGCACCGCGAGCACCTGTCGCAGTTCCTGGGCGTGCGGGGCTTCCTCAAGGACGTCGTCCCGCTCGTGGAGTGGGAGTCCCGGGAGACCCCGGCTTCCTAGCCCCCGATCGCCGACATGGGCCGGTCCGGCTGCACGAACGCCGGGTCGTCCAGTCCCGCTCCCGCCTTCTTGCCCCACATCGCCAGGCGCCACAGGCGGGCGATCTCCTCGTCCGGGGCGCCGGAGCGCAGGGCGGCCCGCAGATCGGTCTCCTCCTGGGCGAACAGGCAGGTGCGCACCTGGCCGTCGGCGGTGAGGCGGGTGCGGTCGCAGGCCGCGCAGAAGGGCCGGGTGACGGAGGCGATCACGCCGACCACATGCGGGCCGCCGTCGACCAGCCAGCGCTCCGCCGGGGCGGAGCCGCGCTTGTCCTGGCCCTCGGGCGTCAGCTCGAACCGGGTGCGCAGGGAGGCCAGGATGTCGCCGGCGGTGATCATGCCGTCGCGCTTCCAGCCGTGCTGCGCGTCCAGCGGCATCTGCTCGATGAAGCGCAGTTCGTAGTCGTGCTCCACGGCCCAGGCGAGGAGTTCGGGGGCCTCGTCGTCGTTCAGGCCGGGCATCAGGACCGAGTTGACCTTGACGGGGGTGAGGCCCGCGTCGCGGGCGGCGTGCAGTCCCTCCAGGACGTCCTTGTGGCGGTCGCGGCGGGTGAGGGTCTTGAAGACGTCCGGCCGGAGGGTGTCGAGGGAGACGTTCACCCGGTCCAGGCCCGCCGCCTTGAGGGCCGCCGCCGTGCGCTTGAGGCCGATGCCGTTGGTGGTCAGCGACATCTGCGGGCGGGGCTCCAGGGCGGCGACGCGCTCGACGATGCCGACGAGCCCGGGGCGCAGCAGGGGCTCACCGCCCGTGAAGCGGACCTCCTCGATCCCGAGGGACGTGACCGCGATGCCGATCAGCCGGACGATCTCGTCGTCGGTGAGCAGGTCCGGCTTGGCCAGCCACTGCAGGCCCTCCTCGGGCATGCAGTACGTGCAGCGCAGGTTGCATCGGTCGGTCAGCGAGACCCTCAGGTCGGTGGCCACCCGGCCGTAGGTGTCGATGAGCACGTGGGCCCCTCCCTGGTCGCGGATCGTGCCCGGAGCACTGTTCTCCGACACCTGCGAGCCTACGTGACCGCACCGGCATCACCACAGGGCTCGATCCCACGACGCACGGCGCGGCCGCGCCGCAGGGACCTGGAGGTTCCTACGAGGCGGCCGCGCGGAGGGGTCGTGCTCAGTGGGCTCCGGTGCCGGTCAGGGACCTGACCTCCAGCTCCGCGTACTTCTTGGCGTCGGGCTCCTCCTTGGACAGGACCGTGCCGAGCCAGCCCATGAGGAAGCCGAACGGGATGGAGATGATGCCCGGGTTCTTCAGCGGGAACCAGGCGAAGTCGACCTCGGGGAACATGGCCTTGGGGTCGCCGGAGACGACCGGCGAGAACAGCACGAGGCCGACGGCGACGATCAGGCCGCCGTAGATCGACCACAGGGCGCCCTGGGTGGTGAAGCGCTTCCAGAACAGGCTGTAGAGGATCGTCGGCAGGTTGGCGGAGGCCGCGACGGCGAAGGCGAGGGCGACCAGGCCGGCCACGTTCAGGTCGCGGGCCAGGGCACCCAGGCCGATGGAGACGATGCCGATGAACAGGGTCGCCCAGCGGGCCGCGCGGACCTCCTCGGCGCCGGACGCCTTGCCCTTGCGGATGACGTTGGCGTAGATGTCGTGCGCGAAGGACGACGAGGAGGCCAGGGTGAGTCCGGCGACCACCGCGAGGATCGTCGCGAAGGCCACCGCCGAGATGGTGGCGAGCAGGATCGCGCCCCAGGCCGAGTCGACCCCGCCCAGGTGCAGGGCGAGCAGGGGCGCGGCCGTGTTGCCGGAGGGGTTGGAGGCGATGATCTCGTCCTGGGAGATGAGCGCGGCGGCGCCGAAGCCGAGGGCGATGGTCATCAGGTAGAAGGCGCCGATGATGCCGATGGCCCAGTTGACGGACTTCCGGGCGGCCTTGGCGTTGGGCACCGTGTAGAAGCGGATCAGGATGTGCGGCAGGCCGGCGGTGCCGAGCACCAGGGCGATGCCCAGGGAGATGAAGTCCAGCTTGGAGGTGCCGGTCGCGCCGTACTGGAGGCCGGGCTCCAGGAAGGCGGCGCCCTTTCCGCTGTTCTCGGCGGCCTTGCCGAGCAGGTCGGAGATGTTGAAGTCGAACTTCAGCAGCACCAGGAAGGTGATGAGGATCGTGCCGCCGATGAGCAGCACGGCCTTGACCATCTGCACCCAGGTGGTGCCCTTCATGCCGCCGATGGAGACGTAGACGATCATCAGGACGCCGACCAGGGCGACGATGAGGATCTTGCCGGCGTCGGAGGTGATGCCGAGCAGCAGCGAGACGAGGACGCCGGCACCGGCCATCTGGGCCAGCAGGTAGAAGATCGACACGACGATCGTGGAGGTGCCGGCGGCGGTGCGGACCGGGCGCTGGCGCATGCGGTAGGCCAGCACGTCGCCCATGGTGTAGCGGCCGGAGTTCCTGAGCGGCTCGGCGACCAGGAGCAGGGCGACGAGCCAGGCGACCAGGAAGCCGATGGAGTAGAGGAAGCCGTCGTAGCCGAAGATGGCGATGGCGCCCGCGATGCCGAGGAACGAGGCGGCGGACATGTAGTCGCCGGAGACGGCGAGGCCGTTCTGGAAGGCGCTGAACTGGCGGCCGCCGGCGTAGAAGTCGGCCGCGTCCTTGGTCTGGCGGCCGGCCCAGATGGTGATGCCGAGGGTGGCGAGGACGAACAGCGCGAACAGGGTGATGATCAGCGGGCGGTGCTCGCTGGCCTCGTTCGCCGCCAGGACGTGCTGGTGGGCGAGGAAGGTCTGCTGTGCGGGGCTCATGCGCCGCCCTCCATCCGGGTCTTGATGGCCTCGGCCTTGGGGTCGAGCTTCGCGGCGGCGTGCCGCGAGTACCACCAGGCGATGAGGAACGTGGTGACGAACTGGGCGACGCCGAGGACGAAGGCGACGTTGATGTTGCCGAACAGCTCGGTGCCCATGAAGCCGCCCGCGTAGTTCGACAGCAGGACGTACAGCAGGTACCAGGCGATGAAGGCGATGGTCAGCGGGAAGGCGAAGGAGCGGTAGGAGCGGCGCAGTTCACCGAACTCCGCGCTCTCCTGCACCTCGGCGAACTCCTCGGGTGAGGGGAGTGTGTGCTGCTCTTTCGAGGGGGGCGGTGCGTCGGTGGCCACGGGGTCTCCTCGCAAGGACGTAAGCGATGGGAACGGGGACGGAGGCGAGGACACCGGGGGACCTCGCGCTCCTTGTTCAACGTCACGGCGGCACGGGAGAACCGGTTCAACCCGGCGGCGTTCTTTCCGAGAACCTTCCGACAAAACGTTGCTGGCCAGCGAGAGGCCGGGATAGCTTCGCCCTGCACCACCCCGTCATGTACCTGCCCGAGCACCACCTGTGCCTCGGGCCGGTTTCGTTTCCGGAGGATGTGGAGACCCCATGTCTCACTTGCGTTCCAGACGCCGGCTCGCTCTCGCCGTACCGGTCGTGCTGTCGCTGACGGCCTCGCTGGGCTTCCTGCCCGCCGCCGCGTCCGCGGCCCCGCAGGCGGAGCGAGCCACCCGGACGGCGGACGCGCCGACGCTGGTGTACGTCGTCAACACCACGGTGGACCGGCACACGATCGCCTCGGTCAAGAAGGCGATCGGCAAGGCCGGCGGCTCGGTCGTGGCGGCGTACGAGCGGATCGGCGTCCTCGTCGTCCACTCCTCGAACGCCGAGTTCGCCGCGACCATGCGCACGGTCCGCGGCGTGCAGTCGGCCGGCGCCACCCGCACCGCTCCCCTGACGCCCGCGGGGACGACGGACGAGGGCGCGGTCGAGTACCTCAGCGCCGCCCAGGCGGAGCGCACCCGGGCCGCTTCCACCGAGACGCCCGGGAGCGAGCCCCTCGAGGCGGATCAGTGGGACCTGCGCGCGATCGGCGCCGACAAGGCCGCCACGATCAACCCGGGCAGCCGCAAGGTGACCGTCGCCGTGATCGACACCGGCGTGGACGACACCCACCCCGACATCGCCCCCAACTTCTCCCCCGGCCAGTCCGCCAACTGCGCGGGCGGCAAGGCCGACACCACCGAGGGTGCCTGGCGGCCGTACACGCCCGAGGACTACCACGGCACGCACGTCGCGGGTGAGATAGCCGCGGCCCGCAACGGGGTCGGCGTCGCGGGCGTCGCGCCCGGCGTGAAGGTGTCCAGCATCAACGTGACCGACAAGGCCAGCGGGCTCTTCTACCCGGAGAACGTCGTCTGCGCGTTCGTGTTCGCCGCCGACCACGGCGTGGAGATCACGAACAACAGCTACTACGTCGACCCGTGGCTGTACAACTGCGAGGGGGACCCGGACCAGCGGGCCATCGTCGACGCGGTCAACCGGGCCCAGCTGTACGCCCAGAAGAAGGGCACGCTGAACATCGCCTCGGCGGGCAACTCCAACCACGACCTGGACGCCGACGCGATCGTCGACACCACCAGCCCGAACGACACCACGCCCGTCGAGCGGACCATCGACCCGCACGAGTGCTTCGACATCCCGACCCAGTTGCCGGGTGTCGTCACCGTCAGCGCGACGGGCGTCGACAACCTCAAGTCGTACTACTCGACGTACGGCAAGGGCGTCGTGGACGTCGCCGCGCCGGGCGGCGACCGCCGCTACCAGATCCCGGACACGCCCTCCAAGGACGGCCGGATCCTGTCCACGCTGCCGAACGGCGCGTACGGCTTCCTCCAGGGCACGTCGATGGCCTCGCCGCACGTCGCCGGTGTCGCCGCGCTGCTGAAGTCGAAGCACCCCTGGGCCCCGCCGGCCGTGCTGCAGGCGCTGCTGAAGGCACAGGCCGACCGCACCGCCTGCCCGGAGTCCTACGACCAGGACGGCAACGACACCCAGGACGCGGTGTGCAAGGGCGGCCCGGCCGTCAACGGCTTCTACGGCCACGGCATCGTCAACGCGCTGCGCGCGGTCAAGTGACCTCTCGCCGCGCGCACTTGCGAACCATCCGCACCATCAGCTCGTACCGTGAACGAACTGGAGACACCATGACCGCGCCGCACGCGCGCTACCGCCGCGCCGTCGCCATCCCGGCCGGGATGGCCATGGCCACCGCCCTCGCCTTCCTGCCGAACACCGTCGCCACGGCCGCCGAGGACGCCCCCGCGGCCGTCTCGGCCGACGCGACGCCGCTGAGCTACGTCGTCAACGTCGCCCCGGGCCACGGCACCTCGGCCTCCGTGAAGAAGGCCGTCGCCAAGGCCGGCGGCACGATCGTGACGTCGTACGACCAGATAGGCGTCATCGTCGTCCACTCCTCGAACCCGGACTTCGCCAAGACCATCCGCACGGTGCGCGGCGTGCAGTCGGCCGGGGCCACCCGCACCGCGCCGCTGCCCTCGGCGACCACCGGCGACCTGGGCTCGCCGAAGGTGCTGAGCGCGGCCGAGGTCGCCGAGGCGGAGGCGGCGGAGGGCCAGGACCCGCTCGAGGGCCTGCAGTGGGACCTGCCCGCCATCAAGGCGGACAAGGCGCACGAGAAGTCGCTGGGCAGCAAGAAGGTCACGGTCGCCGTGATCGACACCGGTGTGGACGACACCCACCCCGACATCGCGCCGAACTTCGACCGCAAGGCGTCGGTCAACTGCGTGTCGGGCAAGCCGGACACGGCCGACGGCGCCTGGCGGCCGAGTGCGGCGGAGAGCCCCCACGGCACGCACGTCGCCGGTGAGATAGCCGCGGCCAAGAACGGCGTCGGCATGACCGGTGTCGCGCCCGGCGTGAAGGTGTCCGGCATCAAGGTGTCCAACCCGGACGGCTTCTTCTACACGGAGGCCGTGGTCTGCGGCTTCGTGTGGGCGGCCGAGCACGGGGTCGACGTGACGAACAACAGCTATTACACCGACCCCTGGTACTTCAACTGCAAGAACGACCCGGACCAGAAGGCGCTCGTGGAGGCCGTCACGCGTGCCTCGCGGTACGCGGAGAAGAAGGGCGCGGTCAACGTCGCGGCGGCCGGCAACGAGAACTACGACCTGGCCTCCGACGAGATCACCGACCCGTCGTCCCCGAACGACACCACCCCGGGCGACCGGGTCGTCGACCCGTCCGAGTGCCTGGACATCCCGACGCAGCTGCCGGGTGTCGTCACGGTCGCCTCGACCGGCGCCAAGGGCCTGAAGTCGTCCTTCTCCAACTACGGCCGGGGCGTCATCGACATCGCCGCGCCCGGCGGTGACTCGACGGCCTACCAGAAGCCGGAGCCGCCGGCCACGAGCGGCCTGATCCTGGGCACGCTGCCGGGCGGCAAGTGGGGTTACATGGCCGGTACGTCGATGGCGTCCCCGCATGTCGCGGGCGTCGCCGCCCTCATCAAGTCGACGCACCCGTACGCCCCGCCGGCGCTGGTGAAGGCGCTGCTGTACGCGGAGGCCGACGCCAAGGCGTGCACGGACCCGTACGACATCGACGCCGACGGCAAGGTCGACGCGGTGTGCGAGGGCCCGAAGAACCGCAACGGCTTCTACGGCTGGGGCGTCGCCGACGCGCTGGACGCGGTGACCAAGTAGGACCGCGGACCGGGTGGGCCGCGCACGGCCCACCCGGTCCACCCGGTCCACCCGCTGGTGACGGCACCGCGGGTCGGACGGCCCGCATCTCGCCGGACGTCACCGCCAGTGCCCTGCGGGCGTCGAGGGCCGCGACCCGGTACGGGCTTGCTTCTTGGTGATCTCCACCAACTCGCTTCCGGACAAACCCCCCATAGGGTTCCGGAGGGTTGTCGACGCCGGGACACGGCGGGCGCGGCTGACCGTCGATCAGACGTACGCCCCGCGAACGGACAGACCGGACAAGCCGCCTGAGGGGGCGTCGGGACGGCGAGCCCGGCGCACCTGGCGGACGGCGGTGTCAGTCGCGGCCCGTATCCTCGTGAACCATGCTGGATGACCTGACGACCGCCCTGTTCTCCGCCACGGCGTGGCCGGCCGCCTACCCCCGGGGATACGCGGTCGTCGACGTGGAGACCACGGGCCTGGCCCGGCACGACCGCATCATCTCCGCGGCCGTCTACCGGCTGGACGCCCGCGGCGAGGTCGAGGACCACTGGTACACGACGGTCAACCCCGAGCGCGACCCCGGCCCCGTCTGGATCCACGGCCTGACGAGCGAGGCACTGGAGGGCGCTCCCCTCTTCGCGGACATCGCCGAGGAGTTCGCGGCCCGGCTGACGGACCGGGTGCTCGTCGCGCACAACGCCGTCTTCGACTGGCAGATGATCGCCCGCGAGTACGCCCGCGCCCGGCGGGAGGCCCCGGTGCGGCAGCGGCTGTGCACCATCGCCCTGTCCAAGGAGCTGGGGCTGCCGCTGCCCAACCACAAGCTGGAGTCCCTCGCCGCGCACTTCGGCGTGGTCCAGCAGCGGGCACACCACGCGCTGGACGACGCGCGGGTGCTGGCGGAGGCGTTCCGCCCGAGCCTGCGGACCGCCGCGGCGCGGGGCGTCCGGCTGCCGCTGCACGAGTGCCTGCCGCTGACCGAGTGGACGGACCGGCCCGTCACGCCCCGCATCGGGCAGCAGGCGGCCTACGGCGGCCACCGGCAGGGCGGCTGGCGTCCCTCCCGCAAGCGCCCCGCCTGCCCGTACCCCAACCCCGGGCGCTACGAGCCGGGCGGGCGGCTCAAGCAGGGCATGCGGATCGCCTTCTCCGGCGACACCTCCACCGAGCGGGAGCTGCTGGAGGACCGTGCGACCGAGGCCGGGCTGCACGTGGCCACGAGCCTGTCCCGGCTCACCAGCCTGCTCGTCACGAACGACCCGGACTCGGGCACGTCCAAGGTGGTCAAGGCCCGCCAGTTCGGCACACCGGTCGTGGACGAGGCGGCCTTCGGGCAGCTCCTCGCGGACGTGGAGCCGGCAGCGCCGCAGTGAGCGCGCCCGCACACCGCACCGACCGTACGGACGGGTGATTGCCGGGCGACTCGCCCGGCCGCCGCTCGCCCGCGCGGGGACGACGGCCCACCCTGTGGCGCATGGCGACCTGTGAGGTTTGTGGCAATCAGTACGGAATGACCTTCGAGGTGCACGCGCAGGGCGCGGTGCACGTCTTCGACTGCTTCGCCTGTGCGATCCACCGCATGGCCCCCATCTGCGAGCACTGCCGGGTGCAGATCATCGGCCAGGGCGTCGACGTCGACGGCCAGTGGTACTGCGGCGCCCACTGCGCCCGGGCGGAGGGAAAGGTGGGCATTGTCGACAAGGTGTGAACCGGTACCCGCCTGATTGCACCCCACGACCGAGTTGTACGGTCGTGGGGTGTACCGCTTCCTCATGTCCCGGCAGTGGGTGATCCTCGTGCTGGTCGCCCTGCTCCTCATCCCCACGATGATCCGCCTGGGCATATGGCAGATGCACCGCTACGAGGAGCGGACCGCCCGCAACCAGCTGGTCACCGACGCCCTGGCGGCGAAGCCGGTGCCCGTGGAGTCGCTGACCGGCCCGGGGCACACCGTCACCAGCGCCGAGCGCTACCGCACGGTGATCGCCCAGGGCCGCTTCGACGCCGAGGACGAGGTCGTGGTGCGCCGCCGCACCAACTCCGACGACGAGGTCGGCTACCACGTGCTCACCCCGTTCGTCCTGGACGACGGCAAGGTGCTGCTGGTCAACCGCGGCTGGGTCCCGGGCGATCGCAGGAGCCAGTCCGCCTACCCGAAGGTCCCGGCCCCGCCGGGCGGTGAGCTGACCGTGCGGGGGCGGCTGATGCCGAGCGAGACGACCGAGGCGAGCGGGATCAAGAACCTCCAGGGCCTGCCGGACCGGCAGGTCATGCTGATCAACAGCGAGCAGCAGGCGCGGCGCCTGAAGGCGGAGGTGCTCGGCGGGTACATCGCCCAGACGGCGCCCGAGCCCGCCGGCGACACCCTTGAGCCGCTGGGCGACCCGGGCAAGGAGGACGCCGCGCTGAACTACGCGTACGCCGTCCAGTGGTGGCTGTTCGCCGCCGCCGTCCCGGTCGGCCTGGTCGTCCTGGCCCGCCGGGAGGCCCGGGACCGGGGCCAGGCGGCGAAGGAGACCACGTCCGGCGAGGCGGCGGAACCGGCGGCGGTCTGAGGCGTCGGTCCGAGGCGGTCCGCCGCTCCGAGGGGGCGGTCCGAGGCGCCGTCGGCCCTCCCCCGCTGAGTGGGGTCCACGCCGTCGGGAACATGTCACCCACAGGGGCCTCTGCCCTGATTGCGGCGCCGACTTGCCGGGAACCCGCACTGCGTGCACCCCCGTATCGAGGACTACGCGCTCATCGGCGACGAACAGACGGCGGCCCTGGTCTCCACGGACGGATCCGTGGACTGGCTGTGCCTGCCCCGGTTCGACTCCGCCGCCTGCTTCGCCAAGCTGCTCGGCGACGAGGACAACGGCCACTGGCGCATCGCCCCCGTCGGGGCGGACCGCTGCACCCGGCGCGCCTACCGCCACGACACCCTCGTCCTGGACACGGAGTGGGAGGTGGAGCAGGGCGCGGTGCGGGTCACCGACCTGATGCCGCAGCGCGACCAGGCCCCCGACCTCGTCCGGATCGTCGAGGGTCTCGACGGCGAGGTGACGCTGCACAGCGTCCTGAAGCTGCGCTTCGACTACGGGTCGATCGTCCCGTGGGTGCGCCGGTCCGACGGCCACCGCGTCGCCGTCGCCGGCCCCGACTCGGCCTGGCTGCGCAGCGAACCGGAGGTCCACAGCTGGGGCGAGGACTTCGCCACGCACGCCGAGTTCACGGTCAAGAAGGGGGAGAAGGTCGCGTTCGTCCTGACCTGGCACCCCTCGCACGAACCGCGCCCGGCTCTGGTCGACCCCCACGAGTCCCTGCGCCACAGCGTCGAGGACTGGCGGGCCTGGGTCGCGCACTGCCGCTACGACGGGCCGTACCGCGACGAGGTGGTGCGCTCCCTGATCACGCTCAAGGCGCTCACCTACGCCCCGACCGGCGGCATCGTCGCCGCCGCCACCACCTCCCTGCCCGAGGAGCCCGGCGGGGTGCGCAACTGGGACTACCGCTACTGCTGGCTGCGCGACGCCACCCTCACCCTCAACGCCCTGCTCGCCGCGGGCTACCAGGAGGAGGCCGAGGCCTGGCGGAACTGGCTGCTGCGCGCGGTCGCGGGCGACCCGGCCGACCTGCAGATCATGTACGGGGTGGCGGGCGAGCGGCGGCTGCCCGAGTTCGAGCTGCCCTGGCTGTCCGGCTTCGAGGGGTCCGCGCCCGTGCGGATCGGCAACGACGCCGTGAACCAGCTCCAGTTGGACGTCTACGGCGAGGTCATGGACTCCCTGTCGCTGGCCCGCGAGTCGGGGCTGTCGCCGCAGCCCGACGTGTGGGCGCTGCAGCGGGCCCTGATGGACTTCCTGCGCACGCACTGGCGGCAGCCGGACGAGGGGCTGTGGGAGGTGCGCGGCGGCAGGCGCCAGTTCGTGCACTCGAAGGTGATGGTGTGGGTGGCCGCCGACCGGGCCGTGCGCACCCTGGAGGCCCACCCGGAGCTGGACGGCGACCTGGACGGCTGGCGGGCGCTGCGCGAGGAGGTGCACCGCGAGGTCTGCGAGAAGGGCTACGACGCCGAGCGCAACACCTTCACGCAGTCCTACGGCTCGCGTGAGCTGGACGCCGCCCTGCTGCTCATCCCGCGCGTCGGGTTCCTGCCGCCGGACGACCCGCGGGTGATCGGCACCATCGACGCGGTCCGCGAGGAGCTGGAGCACGGCGGCCTGCTGCGCCGCTACAGCACCACCCCGTCCGACGTCACGGAGGTCGACGGCCTGCCCGGCAGCGAGGGCACCTTCCTGGTGTGCTCGTTCTGGCTGGCGGACGCGCTGCACATGGCGGGCCGGACGAAGGAGGCCCGGGAGCTGTTCGAGCGGCTGGTGGGCCTGGCCAACGACGTCGGCCTGCTGTCCGAGGAGTACGACCCGGTGGCCGGCCGGCAGCTCGGCAACGTCCCGCAGGCGTTCAGCCACATCGGCCTGGTGCACACCGCCCTCGCCTTGTTCGGGGAGGACGGGGCAGGATAGGGGCCATGGATCTTGGACTGAAGGACCGGGTGTACGTCGTCACCGGGGCCACGCGCGGCCTCGGTCACGCCTCCGCGCGCGAGCTCGTCGCGGACGGGGCGAAGGTGGTCGTCTCCGGGCGGGACGAGGAGAGCGTGGCGAACGCGGCGGCCGCGCTGGGACCGAACGCGGTCGGGGTGGCCGTCGACAACGCCGATCCGGAGGCGGCGGAACGGCTGATCACTGCCGCGCGCGAGCACTTCGGCCGCTTCGACGGCGTCCTGGTGAGCGTGGGCGGGCCGCCGGCCGGTTTCGTCGCCGACAACACCGACGAGCAGTGGCAGACGGCGTTCGAGTCGGTGTTCCTCGGCGCGGTGCGGCTGGCCCGCGCCGCGGCGGCCGAGCTGGACGCCGGGGGTGTCGTCGGGTTCGTGCTGTCCGGGTCGGTGTACGAGCCGATCCCCGGCTTGACCATCTCCAACGGGCTGCGCCCCGGGCTGGCCGGGTTCGCCAAGTCGCTGTCCGCGGAGCTCGGACCGCGCGGGATCCGGGTGGTCGGGGTGCTGCCCGGGCGGATCGACACGGACCGGGTGCGTGAACTGGACGCGCTGTCGGCGGACCCGGAGGCCACCCGGGCGGCGTCGGAGTCGCGGATCCCGCTGCGGCGCTACGGGGCGCCCGAGGAGTTCGGCCGGGTGGCCGCGTTCCTGCTGTCGCCCGCGGCGTCCTACCTGACGGGGGTCATGGTGCCCGTCGACGGCGGCGCCCGGCACGGCTTCTGAGCCGCCCGCCGCCCCGGGCCGGTCTCAACTGACCCGTTCGGCCCCGTGCTTGACGCCCTTCAGCCGCACCTCGGCGGGCAGCGACTCCAGACCGGCCGAGGCCCGGGCGTGGGTCAGGGGGCCGGCGGCGAAGTCGTGCAGCGCCGTCCCGGGGTCCACGTGCGGCTCCAGCGCGAGGCGCACCCGGGCCTCGGGGGTGCTGTGGCGGCCCGTCAGACGGGCCTGGGCCCGGCCCACACCGTCGATGTGGGCGGCCTCCTGGGTGAGGACGTCCTCCACGGCCCGGCCGCGCAGCAGGGCCCCCTCGCCGTCGCCGGTGTCGACGAGGACCTCGGCGAGGCGGCGGCGGCGCAGCACGGCGACGAGCCACCACAGGGCGAGCAGCAGCAGGACGGCCAGCGCGGCGATGACGACGGGCCACCACCAGCTCTCGTCCTGCCAGCGGGTGCGCTCGGCCTCGCTCAGCAGCACGTCGTGCCGGTCGTGGTGGATCCACCACGAGGGCACGGGCGCGCCGAGGCCCACGGCCAGGACGGAGCCGCCCAGCACCAGCAGCACCAGGCCCACCAGTGCGAGGAACACGCGGTCGACGATCCTGAGCACCGCTCTCACCCCTTCCGGCCGGGCCGCCGCACCCGCACCTTGAGCGCGGGCGGGTGGGACAGGCCCAGGCCGCCGACCGCTCCGGTGAGCACGTCGTCCAGGTCGGTTCGTACGTCGTCCAGTTCACGGAAGTGCGACTCGGCCCGCACGGCCGCCCGGCGCCTGCGCACCTTCACCCGTGCCGACTGCACACCGGGCACCTCCATGGCCCGGTCGCGCAGGGCGGTCGCGGCGGCGTCCCGGTGCAGCCCGGCCCGTACGTCGGGATGGGTGCGCCGCATGGGGAGCACGGACCGCAGACCGGGCGTGCAGGCGAGGACCAGGAGCCAGAGCCCGAGGGCGGCGGCGACCCCGGCCCCGACGAGCACCCAGGTGTCGTCCAGGGGCAGTTCGGCGAGCTGGTCGGCCAGCTCGCGGCGCCAGTACATGCCCGGCCGGCCGGCGCGGACGGAGACGATGTCGTAGAGGAACAGTCCGGCGAGGCCCAGCAGGAGCAGGGCGACGATGCCCGCCGGGACGCGGCGCGCCGACCAGAAGCGGCCCGCGCGGCCGGTCGCCTTCTCGGGGGCGGGCTGCTGCGGTCCGTCACCGGGCGGCGTCTCCCCGGGGCCGGGGCCGTTCCCCTGCGCCTCCACGACCGGCAGGCGTCGCGTGTCGTCCTGCGACGGCTCGGAGCCGTGGGGCCGGCTCATCGCGTCCTCCCCTGTGCCGCGCCCAGGGCGGGGGCCAGGTGCAGCCGCTCGACGTGGACGACGACCTCGGGTACCTCCATGCCCACCAGGGTGCCCACCCGTTCGGCGACCCGCCGGCGCACACGGCGGCACCGGTCGCCGATGTCGCACGGGTAGTCGAGTTCGACGTGCACCCGGACGTGGGCGACGTCGTGGTGCACCACCACGGTCGCGGAGGGCGCCCCGGCGGACGGCGGCAGTGTCCCGACGGCCTCGCGGGCCGCCTGTGAGGCGACCTTGGAGACGACCCGGTCGGCGATCCGGGTCGCCCCGCGCTCCCCCGGCGGCACGACGGCCGGGGATCGTTCGAGTTCACCGGCCCCCGCGCTCATCGGTGTCACCGCCGCCGTTCACGGGTGCGGAAGAAGTCGCCGAGTTCCATGTCCCCCTCCAGGAACCGGCCGACGACGAAGCCGACGGCGCCCAGTGCCGCCACCAGCAGGAAGGCACCGAATCCACCGAAATATCCGGCGAACGCCAGTGCCATGCCGGCGATCATGCCGGCCACGGCCATGCTCATGCGCTCCTCAGCTCCTCAGCCTGTGTGGGGTCGTCCGTGGACCGGTGGCTCACTGGATCCGGCGTTCCGGCTCTTCCTCCTCCTCGTCGGGCAGCTTCACGTCGCTCACCGCGATGTTGACCTCGACGACCTCCAGGCCCGTCATCCGCTCGACCGCGGTGATGACGTTCTCCCGCACGTCGCGGGCGACATCGGCGATCGACACGCCGTAGTCGACGACGATCTCCAGGTCGAGGGCCGCCTGCACCTCGCCGACCTCGGCCTTCACGCCGCGGGTCACGCCCGACTTCTGACCGCCCGGCACACGGTCGCGCACGGCGCCGAAGGTGCGGGACAGGCCGCTGCCCATGGCGTGCACGCCGTCCACGTCCCGGGCGGCCAGGCCCGCGATCTTCTCCACGACGCCGTCGGCGATGGTGGTCCGGCCCCGGGAACCCGGGTCGCCACCGCCGTGCTTGGCCAGCGGGCTCCTGCGCGCCGCCGCCGACTCGCTCTCCCCGCCCCGGTTCTCCGTCATGTCAGTCATCGCCGTACGTCCTTTTCGGTCGTCGTCCTGAGACCCACGGTAAGCACGGTTGCGCGGAAGCGCGCCTCTGATGCGGCAGGCTGGAGGAATGACGGCGGATCGCTGGACGCAGGCAGTGAGACATCAGCTGGGCATCGGCAGGCTGCTGCCCCTCGGTGACGCGCGGGACGGCGCGTGGATCACGGAGCGGGCGGCCGAGGCGGTGCTGGCGGGCGCGGTGCGGGGCGTCCCGGGCGTGCGCCTGGGCCCGCTGCGGATCGCGCTGGCCGACCCGGAGGACGCGGAGGAGTCCGCTGTGCCGGCTCCGCCGAGCGCGTTGCCGTTCGGGCCCCTCCGGGTGACGGCGGACTTCGCGGCCACGGCGTCGCGGCCGCTGCCGGCGACGTCGGCGCAGCTGCGGGAGGCGCTGGCCACGGCGGCGGCGCAGCGGCTCGGTCTCGACGTGTCGGACGTGGACCTGCGGGTGACGGGCCTGCTGGACGAGCAGGACGTGGAGCGGCCGGCCGTCGAGGAGCCCGAACTGCCGCCGCAGGCGCGGGCCGAGGACGGCGACGCGGGCGTCGTGGCCGCCGCCGCCCGGGCGGTTCCGGGCGTGCTGCGGCTGACCGGCACCCTGGGCCGGCCGGTGCATCTGGAAGAGGTCCCGCACGAGGCCGCGCTGACGCACCGCCACGTCCGGCTGGAGGTGGCGGTGGCCGCGGACCACCGCAGCCGGGACGTGGCGCGCGCCGTCCGCGAGGCGGTCGGCGCGGCCTTGCCCGACCGGCCGACGGTGGCGGTCGTCGTGAGCGCGGTCGGCTGACCGCGCTTCCGGCCGGGCCGCGCTCTCAGTCGCCGACGCCCGCGAGGTCCCGCAGCCGGCGTGCCTGGGCCTGGCGCTCGGCGCCGCGCTGCTCCTCGTAGGTGCGGTCCTGGGCGCCGCGCAGCAGGGCCTTGGTCTCGATCACGGCGTCGCGGGGCGCGGCGAGGAGGGCCGCGACGAGGTCGCGCACGGTGTCGTCGAGCTGGCCGGTGGGCACGGCCACGTTGGCGAGCCCGGTGCTCACGGCCTCGTCGGCCGTGACGAAGCGCCCGGTCGCGCAGATCTCCAGCGCGCGGGCGTATCCCACGAGGCCCACCAGCGGGTGCGTGCCGGTGAGGTCGGGCACGAGTCCGAGGCTCGTCTCGCGCATGGCGAACTGCACGTCGTCGGCGACGACGCGCAGGTCACAGGCCAGGGCGAGCTGGAAGCCCGCCCCGATGGCATGCCCCTGGACGGCCGCGACGGAGACGAGGTCGCTGCGCCGCCACCAGGTGAACGCCTCCTGGTACTCGGCGATGGTCGCGTCCAGCTCGGCGTCGGAACCGCGGGCGAGGTCGATGAACGACGGCTCGCCGTCGAAGCCCTCGGGCGTGAACGCCTGCCGGTCGAGCCCGGCCGAGAAGGATTTGCCCTCGGCCCGGAGCACCACGACGCGGACGGAGCCCGGCAGCTGCCGGCCGGCCTCGGTCAGCGCCCGCCACAGAGCGGGGCTCTGCGCGTTGCGCTTGTCCGGGTTGGTCAGCGTCACCGTGGCGATCGCGTCGTCCACGGTGAGCCGTACGCCGTCCTTGTCGAGTACGGGAACGAGGTCCTGGTCGGGCGAAGCCATGGGACGCCTCCGATGTGTGCGGTCGCCTTCCGTGCCGCGCGACGGCTGTCCGCCGCCTCACGGCACGCTCAAGTGACTGCACAGTAACCACCCGGCCGGTCAGTGGGACGACCGGGTGGCCACCATCGAAGCCGTGGGGCCACCCGGGGTCAGGCCGTGGCCTTCTTGCCCCGGGTCGCCCCGCCGCGCCCGCGCAGCGTGACGCCCGACTCACTGAGCATGCGGTGCACAAAGCCATACGAGCGGCCGGTCTCCTCGGCCAACGCCCGGATGCTCGCACCGGCGTCGTACTTCTTCTTCAGGTCTGCCGCGAGCTTGTCGCGCGCGGCGCCGGTCACCCGGCTGCCCTTCTTCAGAGTCTCGGCCACCCGTGCCTCCTCAAGGAAGTGCGCTCTGGTCTCCTCATGATCACCCCTCCGGGCCGCGATGGCCACCCATTCGGCAAGGTCCGTGAGACAAGGTTGTGACGACGGGAGCGCGTCCCCACATCCGGAATCTGTGATTCCGAAGAGGGCCGTCCGCCCGGCCGAACGCGTCGGGGCGGGAAAGGCCAGGTCAGAAAGGCGGCGCGGCCGAGCCCCGGAGGATCGGGGACTCGGCCGCGAAATCGATGTAGGACACACCTCGGTACGAGGAGATCTCACACAGATGATGGATCACCGTTGGGCCGAATGATCCATACGCCGTTGATCACGCCTGCGGCCGGACGGTACCGGCGGCACGGGCAGGTCAGGCCAGGGCGACGAGATCCGCGTAGTCGGCGCCCCACAGGTCCTCGACGCCGTCCGGCAGCAGGATGATCCGCTCCGGCTGGAGCGCCTCGACGGCGCCCTCGTCGTGCGTGACCAGGACGACGGCGCCCTTGTAGGTGCGCAGCGCCCCGAGGATCTCCTCGCGGCTGGCCGGGTCGAGGTTGTTGGTCGGCTCGTCGAGCAGCAGCACGTTCGCCGAGGACACCACGAGGGTGGCGAGGGCGAGGCGGGTCTTCTCACCGCCGGAGAGGACTCCTGCCGGCTTGTCGACGTCGTCGCCGGAGAACAGGAACGAGCCCAGCACCTTGCGCACCTCGACGAGATCCATGTCCGGGGCGGCGGAGCGCATGTTCTCCAGGACCGTGCGGTCCGGGTCGAGGGTCTCGTGCTCCTGGGCGTAGTACCCGAGCTTCAGGCCGTGCCCGGGGACCACCATGCCGGTGTCGGGCTGCTCGACGCCGCCCAGCAGCCGCAGCAGGGTGGTCTTGCCCGCGCCGTTGAGGCCGAGGATGACCACGCGGCTGCCCTTGTCGATGGCCAGATCGACGTCGGTGAAGATCTCCAGCGAGCCGTACGACTTCGACAGGCCCTCGGCCATCAGCGGGGTCCTGCCGCAGGGCGCGGGCTCGGGGAAGCGGAGCTTGGCGACCTTGTCGGACTGGCGCACCGCCTCCAGGCCGGAGAGCAGCTTGTCGGCGCGGCGGGCCATGTTCTGCGCGGCGACCGTCTTGGTGGCCTTGGCGCGCATCTTGTCGGCCTGCGAGTGCAGGGCGGCGGCCTTCTTCTCGGCGTTGGCGCGCTCGCGCTTGCGGCGCTTCTCGTCGGCCTCGCGCTGCTGCTGGTAGAGCTTCCAGCCCATGTTGTAGACATCGATCTGGGCGCGGTTGGCGTCCAGGTAGAACACCTTGTTGACGACCGTCTCGACCAGGTCGACGTCGTGGGAGATCACGATGAAGCCGCCGCGGTAGGTCTTGAGGTAGTCGCGCAGCCAGACGATCGAGTCGGCGTCGAGGTGGTTCGTCGGCTCGTCCAGCAGCAGGGTGTCCGCGTCGGAGAACAGGATGCGGGCCAGCTCGATGCGGCGGCGCTGACCGCCGGAGAGCGTGTGCAGGGGCTGGCCGAGCACCCGGTCGGGCAGGTTGAGCGCGGCGGCGATCGTGGCGGCCTCGGCCTCGGCGGCGTACCCGCCCTTGGTGAGGAACTCCGTCTCCTGGCGCTCGTACTGCTTCATCGCCTTGTCGCGGGTGGCGCCCTTGCCGTTGGCGATGCGCTGCTCGTTGTCGCGCATCTTGCGGATCAGGACGTCGAGGCCGCGGGCCGACAGGATGCGGTCGCGCGCCAGGATGTCGAGGTCCCCGGTGCGGGGGTCCTGGGGCAGGTAGCCGACCTCACCGGAGCGCGTGATGGTGCCCCCGGCGGGCATGCCCTCGCCGGCGAGGCACTTGGTGAGGGTGGTCTTGCCCGCGCCGTTGCGGCCGACCAGGCCAATGCGGTCGCCCTTGGCGACACGGAACGTGGCGTTCTCGATGAGGACACGGGCACCGGCGCGCAGCTCGATACCGGAAGCGGAGATCACGGACAGACTCCAGGGCGGATACGGGGGCGGGAAGGGGCGGCTGAGGACGTTCCCGCCGTCTAATGCGCGAGGAGAAAGGCCATGACGACAGTCTAACGGGGCGGTGCAACCAGTTTTTCTGCGTGCGGGTGTTCGGTTCGTCTCGCCGGGTCGTGGGCCGTGCCCGGTGCCAGACTGGACAGGGACCGGCCGGAGCGGGTCCGGATCGCTCCGGGTCCCGGCGACCGCTGACCAGGGAGTGATCGGCATGGCAGGCACGTCCGGCGGACGTCCGAGCATCTGCCCGACGCTGCTGTACCGGGACGCGAAGGCGGCGATCCGCCAGCTCACCGAGGGTCTCGGCTTCACGGAGCTGTCGGTGTACGAGGGCGAGGACGGCTCGGTCCTGCACGCCGAGCTGGTGCAGGGCAACGGGGCGGTGATGATCGGCACCCGGGGCACCGGCACCGTCTTCGACCGGGCGATGACGGGCGCCGGCGCCGCGGGGGTGTACGTGGTGGTGGATGACGTGGACGCGCACCACCGCCGTGCCGTGGAGCACGGGGTGGAGATCCTGATGCCCCCGACGGACCAGGACTACGGGTCCCGGGACTACATGGCCCGGGACGTCGAGGGCAACGTCTGGAGCTTCGGCACCTACGCGCCCGGGGCGGGCGGCTAGGCCCTAGCTGCCGCCGGTGTGCACCTGGAACGCGGCCCGGCGTACGGCCTTGGCCAGGGCGGGGTCGGGGTGGGCGGCGGCCAGGGCGACGAGCACCTGGACGGTGCGCGGGTGCCCCACCGCCCGGACCTCGTCCAGGAGCATCGGCACGGTCGGCTGCACCGCGGACTCCAGGTGTCTGACGAGCAGCGGAGCCTCGCCGTGGTCGGCGACGGCGGCGGCGGTGTCCACCCACAGCCAGGTCGCCTCCTGGCGGGTGAGGACCTCGTGGGCGTCCTCCGGGTCGGCTCCGTCGTGCTCGGCCAGCCACAGCAGCGCGTACGGCCGCAGCGTGGGCTCGTCCAGCACGGCGCGGACGTCCGGCTCGGCGGGGGCGCCGACGACCCGCAGCGCCTCGAAGGCCAGGCCGCGCAGCAGGGCGTCCTCACCGCGGGCGGCCGCCAGCAGCTCGGTGACGGCACCGCCGACGGTCCGGGCCGCGAGCCAGGCGCGGTACTCGGCGCGGGCCGCGTTGGGACGCAGCTGGGCGCAACCGCGCAGCATGTCCTCGGCGGACTGCTCGATGTTCCCGGCGGGGCTCTGCGCGGCGACGCAGATCTGCTCCAGCTTGACCCACACGGCCCAGCTGCCGAGCGGGGTGAGCGTGGCCTGCCCGTCGCCGTAGGTGAGGGCGCCGACGGAGGCGAGGGCGCGCAGGGCCCAGTCGAGCAGGGGGGCGAGCGGGGCGTCGACGGGCGCGGGCTCGGCGGGCGGCTCCGGCCGCGGGCCGTAGGGCACCTCGCAGCGGGCGGTACGCAGCTCGGTGACGCGCTGCTCCAGCAGGTCGAGGAGCTGCTCCACGGGGACCGGGCCGGCGGACAGCTGGAGGAAGGTGAGCGTCTGCGGCATGGCCGAGACGACCTCGGCGACGGCGGCGGGCTCGTAACCCTCGGGCTCCGGGCAGGCGAGCGACCAGGCGTCGAAGAGGGCGACCCAGCCGCGCAGCACGGCACTGTCGTCGCGGTCCCAGGCGCGCAGCCGCCAGCCGGGGCGGGCGCTGTCCCCGTGCACCTCGACGAGTCCGGCGAGGCGGGCGGTGTCCCAGTCGGCCCGCACCTGATCGGGGGTCAGCCCGAGGTCGAGCGCGGCCCGTTCGGCGGTCGCGTCGGAGAGGGTGGCCTTGCCGTCGGCGGTGGCGCCGTCCCGGCCGGGGCCGAGCGCGGTGTCGGCCCAGCGGGCGACGCGGGCCGCGTCGGCCAGGCCCAGGCGTGCCATTCGGGCCAGCTCCGCCGGGGCCGGGGTGCCCTCCGGGGGGCGGGGCGCGGGTCGGCGCGAGCGCCGCTGGTTCATCGCTCGGGGGGCGGCGGCCAGGGGTCGCGGGCGGACGAGTCGAAGCCTGGAGTCGCGCGGGATACGGGACGTCACGGGTGCAGTCTTCCGGTTGACGGTCCGAAAACCCAAACGGAATGTCACCGCGGGCGACGAGGATGGCCAAGGCACCGGCTCCCCGGGGTGCTCGGGGAGGGGAACCGGCCAGTGGTACGGCACTAAACGGAATCCTTACGACCGGTCGGCCGGGAGACGAACGAGCCGTGTCTTCGACCACCCGGGCCGGGCGGTCACATGAGGGGCGTGAGGAAGCGGCGCAGGGCCTCCTCGTAGCCCTTGGGGTCGGCGTTCCACATGGCTCCGTGCGGGGCGTGGGCGACCGTGTGCAGGGCGACGGTGTCCGGGCGGGACTCCGCGAGCCGGCGGGAGAGCCGCCAGGGCGCCACCGCGTCGTCCGGTCCGTGCAGCAGCAGTGCGGGGACGCGCAGCCCGTCGGACGGGGGCGCGTCGGCGACGCGGTCGCCGTAGAGGCCGGTGCGCCCCTGGGCGGCGCGCACCGCCAGGGGCAGCAGCGCGCTCGGGGTGTGGCGGGCCGAGGCCAGGGCGCGCAGGGTGGTCTCCCAGTCGAGGACCGGGGAGTCCAGGACGAGCCCGGAGATGTAGTCGCGCAGTCCCGAGCGCTCGGAGGCGCGCAGGGCCATGGTGGCGCCCGTGGACCAGCCGTGCAGGACGACCTGGCGGGCCCCCTGGCGCACCGCGTGCCGGATGGCCGCGTCGAGGTCGCGCCACTCGGTCTCGCCGAGGTGGCTCAGGCCGTCGGGCGAGCGGGGCGCGCCGACGTCTCCGCGGTAGGCCGGGGCGAGCACCGGGAAGTGGTGGCGGTTGAGGAACTCCATGACGTTGAGGGCGAGTTCCCGGCTGGTGCCCAGGCCGTGCACGGTGATCACCCAGGTCTCCCGGGCGCCGGGGACGAACCAGGCGGGCAGGGGGCCGAGTTCGCCGATGATGTCGACGTCCTCGTACGCCAGGCCGAGGGCGGTGCGGGGGTTGCCGACGTACACGTTGGGGGTCAGCCAGGCCTTGTCGCCGCGCTGGAAGGAGCCGTGCGTGACGGCCTCCAGGCGGCGCACGACGGTGTCGGCGGTGGGCGAGGCGCCCTGGAGGACGGGGCCGACGACGGCGTGGGAGCCGTCCCCGGCCAGGCCGTAGCGGCCGGGTCGCAGGGCGGCGAGGTCCCGGGTGAGGCTGATCTGCCCGGCGGCCGTGCCGTGGACCGTGAGCCGCGGCTCGGTGGGCAGCGGACGGCCCGGGGGCGCCTTCAGCGCGGCGTGGCTGGCGAACCGGCCGGCGGCCACCGCGGCGGCACCGGCTCCCAGGACGGCGGTGACGGCAGCGGCCGTCGCTTTGACAGTGCGCACCGCTCCAGTGTCCTGGCCGGGCCGCCGCGCGACCAGTGGGAGGGGGCCGTGGGGTGATCCGCCGCCGTGCGGTCAGCCGCGCTGGCCGTAGCCGCGCAGGCGTTCCTCCACCTCGGTCAGCTGCCGCCGGGACAGCAGGCTCGGGCTCAGGCCGGGCACGGAGGCGGCGGTGAGCCAGACGCGGCACATCCACTCCAGCTGGGCCGTGCGGTCGTAGGCCTGGGCGAGGGTGGCGCCGTGGGTGACGGTGCCGTGGTTCTGCAGGAGGCAGCCGGAGCGGCCGTCGAGGGCCCGGAGCATGGTCGCGGCGAGCTCGTCGGTGCCGTAGGTGGCGTAGGGGGCGACCCGGACGGGTCCGCCGAGGGCGGCGGCCATGTAGTGGATCAGCGGGAGCTCGGTGACGAGCGTGGAGACGGCCGTGGCGTGGACGGCGTGGGTGTGGACGACGGCCCGGGCGTCGGTGGACCGGTGGAGCGCGAGGTGCATGGGCAGTTCGCTGGTCGGGACGAGGGTGCCGAGGACCTGCCGTCCGTCGAGGTCGACGCCGGTCACGTCGCCGGGTGCGAGCCGGTCGTAGGGGACGCCGGAGGGGGTCACGAGGACGGTGTCGCCGACGCGCACCGAGACGTTGCCCGAGGTGCCCACGACGAGCCCGTCGGTCACCGTCCGGCGGGCCGTCGCGACGAGCTCCTCCCAGGCGCGCGCCTCCTCGGGCGTCGCTCCCCGGGCGTGCGCCTCCCCCATGTCCCGCGCGCCCTGCGCCTCGCCGGAATTCCGTCCGCCGTGCCCGGTGCCGTCCCGCTGTTCCGCCATGCGGCGATCCTGCCAGGCGGCCGCGCAAGGCGCCCCGGGCCGGGGCCGGTTCCGGCCGGTGGCGGGCGGCGCACCTCGCCCGTATACGGCCGCGCCCCCCGACGGCCGGCGCCCCCGGTGGCGTCGCAGCGTCCTTGCGATCACCCCTGGTCGATCACCCGTCACTACGCGTCGGGTACTCTGCCTGTGGGCTGCCGCGGTCACTCGATCGGCTGAAGCGGTACGCGCGGGGCATCCGGCCGCCGGAGGGCGGGGACCCTGACAGCAGGGCGGAACGGCAACCCTCGTTTGTGGACACTCCCGCGCCCCTCCCAGTTCATCTTCCGTTCACTCGGGTTACCTACGTTCGTCCAGCCAACGACCTCGAACGATTGCCTGGGTAAATGGAAAGCTTCTCGCTGATCCTCGCGATTGTGGTGGTAACCGCACTCGCGTTCGATTTCACGAACGGTTTCCACGACACCGCGAACGCGATGGCCACGACCATTTCCACGGGCGCCATGAAGCCCAAGGTCGCGGTCGCCATGTCCGCCGTCCTCAACCTGGTCGGCGCCTTCCTCTCCGTGGAAGTCGCCAACACGATCTCCAAAGGCCTCGTCGACGAGGCCGGCATCCGGCCCGAGGTCATCTTCGCCGCCCTGGTCGGCGCGATCCTCTGGAACCTGCTGACGTGGCTGGTCGGTCTGCCGTCCAGTTCCTCGCACGCCCTGATGGGCGGTCTGATCGGCGCCACGATCGCCTCGGCGGGCGCCGGTGCGGTGCACGGCGACGTGCTGGTCACCAAGGTGCTGATCCCGGCGATCGCCGCGCCGCTGGTCGCGGGCATCGCGGCGATGCTCGGCGCGCGGCTGACCTACAAGCTGGGCAAGCGGGCCGAGGACACGGAATCCGCCAAGAAGGGCTACCGGGCCGGCCAGATCGCCTCGGCGGGACTGGTCTCCCTGGCGCACGGCACCAACGACGCGCAGAAGACCATGGGCATCATCACCCTCGCCCTGGTCGCCGGCGGCACCCTCGCCCCCGACTCGGACCCGCCCACCTGGGTCATCCTCTCCGCGGGCGTCGCCATCGCCCTCGGCACCTACCTGGGCGGCTGGCGCATCATCCGCACCATGGGCAAGGGCCTGACCGACCTCCAGCCGCAGCAGGGCTTCGCCGCCCAGACCAGCGCGGCCACGGTCATCCTGGCCTCCTCGCACCTCGGCTTCTCCCTGTCCACCACCCACTCCGTCTCCGGCGCCGTGATGGGCGCGGGCCTCGGCCGCAAGGGCGGCGTGGTCCGCTGGTCGACGGCGACGCGGATGTTCGTCGCGTGGGGCCTGACGCTGCCGGCCGCGGCCCTGGTGGGCGCGCTCGCCGAGTACGTCACGGGCTTCGGTGACTGGGGCACCGCCGTGGTGGCCCTCTTCCTGGTCGCCTCCAGCGCGGCCATCTGGAAGCTCTCGCGCCGCGAGGTCGTCGACCACACCAACGTCAACGACACCGAGGAGGCGGAGCCGGCCGGCGTGGTGACCACGGCGATGGCCGCGGTGACGCCGCCGCCCGCGGGCCAGATCGCGGAGGAGCCGGTCCCGGCGTTCCCGGCGCAGGCCACCTCCGAGCGGGCCACCTCCACGACCACCCCGGTCTGATCCGGCCACCGGTAACAAGGAAGAGTCACTGAGATGAAGATCGACTGGGCGGCCCTCGGTTCCGTCTTCGGCGTCAGCCTCGTGGTCACCGTGGCCCTGGTGGGCCTGTTCACCCTCGGCATCACCGGTCTGTCCCGCCGCGAGCGGGCGGCCGCCGAGGGCGGCTCCGCGGGCCTCGCCGTCACCGGCGCCTACGCCTGCTTCGCCGCGTGCGCGGCGGCCGTGGGCTACGGCATCTACCTGATCATGGCCTGACGGCCGCACCGCACGAGCGCGTCCAGCCGGGCGGCACGGGACCTGGAGTCCCGTGCCGCCCGGCACGCGTGTGACCGGGGGGATGTGGGGTTCTGCACACTCTCCCCCCGCAGGTCAACGGCAAGTTGACGGTTGTTCGCGGCCGTGGTGGACTGCCGGGGCCAATACGGCGGCAGGAGAGGAAGCCGGTGCGAGTCCGGCGCGGTCCCGCCACTGTCACCGGGGTGAACGCCCCGGGAGCCAGGAACTCTCACCGCCGGTCTCTTCGAACCAGGGCGTGGACACCCTGAGTGAGGACACATCGCCATGCGCGGCTGCCGACCGAGGCCCGACACCCCGCCTGCGACCTCCCCTTCGGCCGGCTGAGCCGATGAGTGCCGGTCGCGTCTTCGCGTACGGCGCCGCCGCCGGCCTGATCGGTGACCTGCTGCTCGGCGACCCCCGTCGCGGGCATCCGGTCGCCGCGTTCGGGCGGGCCGCGGGCGCCGTGGAACGGGTGCTGTGGCGGGACCACCGCGGGTGGGGCGCGCTGCACACCGCCGTGTGCGCCGGAGGAGCCGTCGCTCTCGGGTGCGCCGCCGCGCGCGCCGCGCGGGGTTCCGCCGTCGCCTCCGTCGCCCTGACCGGCGCCGCCACCTGGGCCGTGGTCGGGGGGACGTCGCTGGCCCGGGAGGCCGCGGCGATCGGCCGGGCCCTGGAGGCCGGGGACGTGGAGGCTGCCCGGGCCCGGCTGCCGCACCTGTGCGGACGGGACCCGCAGGCCCTCGACGCCGACGGCATCGCCCGGGCCGTGGTCGAGTCCGTCGCCGAGAACACCTCCGACGCGGTGGTGGGTGCCCTGGTGTGGGGAGCCGCTTGCGGGGTGCCGGGGCTGCTCGGGTTCCGCGCCGTGAACACCCTGGACGCCATGGTCGGGCACAAGTCGGCCCGTTACCGGCGCTACGGCTGGGCCTCGGCCCGGCTGGACGACGTGGCGGGGTGGCCGGGCGCCCGCCTGACCGCCGCGCTCGCGGCCGTGGCCGGACCCGATCCGCGCGGGGCCGTCCGGGCCTGGCGCGCCGACGCGGGGCTGCATCCGAGCCCCAACGCGGGCCTTGTGGAGGCCTCGTTCGCCGGGGCGCTCGGGGTGCGGCTCGGCGGGACGCTGTCGTACGGCGGGCGGGTGGAGCACCGGCCCGTGCTGAACTCCGGGGGACGTGCCGTCGTCACGGACGACGTGGAACGGGCCGTGCGGCTGTCGCGGCGGGTGAGCTGGCTCGCGCTCGGGGTGTGCGCCGGTGCCCGGCTGCTGACCGGTGCGCGACGCAGGAAGAGGGGGAGATGAGCATGCGCGGTGGGCTTCTCGTGGCCGGCACCACCTCCGACGCGGGCAAGAGCGTCGTGACGGCGGGCATCTGCCGGTGGCTGGTGCGGCAGGGCGTCAAGGTCGCGCCCTTCAAGGCGCAGAACATGTCGCTCAACTCCTTCGTGACGAGGGAGGGCGCGGAGATCGGCCGGGCCCAGGCCATGCAGGCGCAGGCCTGCCGGGTCGAGCCGGCCGCGCTGATGAACCCGGTGCTGCTCAAGCCCGGCGGCGAGCAGAGCAGCCAGGTCGTGCTGCTGGGCAAGCCGGTCGGGGAGATGAGCGCGCGCGGCTACCACGGCGGGCGGCAGCAGCGGCTGCTCGGGACGGTGCTGGACTGCCTGGAGCAGTTGCGGAGCACGTACGACGCGGTGATCTGCGAGGGGGCCGGGTCGCCCGCCGAGATCAACCTGCGGCGGACCGACATCGTCAACATGGGCATCGCGCGGAACGCCGGGCTGCCCGTGCTCGTCGTCGGCGACATCGACCGGGGCGGTGTGTTCGCCTCGTTCTTCGGGACGGTGGCGCTGCTGTCCCCCGAGGACCAGGAATGCGTCGCCGGGTACCTCGTCAACAAGTTCCGCGGGGACGTCACCCTGCTGGACCCCGGGCTGGAGATGCTGGAGGGCCTCACCGGGCGGCGGACGTACGGTGTGCTGCCGTTCCGGCACGGGCTGGGCATCGACGAGGAGGACGGGCTGCGGGTCTCGCTGCGTGGGACCGTGCGGGAGTCGGCCGTCGCGCCGCCCGTCGGCGAGGACGTGCTGCGCGTCGCGGTGTGCGCCGTGCCGCTGATGTCCAACTTCACCGATGTCGACGCGCTGGCCGCCGAACCGGGCGTCGTGGTGCGGTTCGTGGACCGGCCGGAGGAGCTGGCCGACGCCGACCTGGTCGTCGTGCCCGGCACCCGCGGCACGGTCCGCGCGCTGGAGTGGCTGCGCGAGCGGGGGCTCGCCGGCGCGCTGGCCCGCCGGGCCGCCGAGCAGCGGCCCGTCCTGGGCATCTGCGGCGGCTTCCAGATCCTCGGCGAGCACATCGAGGACGACGTCGAGAGCCGGCGCGGGAAGGTCGACGGGCTCGGACTGCTGCCCGTGCGGGTGCGGTTCGCGCGCGAGAAGACCCTCACCCGGCCGGCCGGCGAGGCCCTCGGGGAGCACGTCGAGGGCTACGAGATCCACCACGGGGTCGCCGACGTCCGGGGCGGCACGCCGTTCCTGGACGGCTGCCGGGTCGGCCAGACCTGGGGCACGCACTGGCACGGCTCGCTGGAGTCGGACGGTTTCCGCCGGGCGTTCCTGCGCGAGGTCGCGGCGGCCTCGGGCCGGCGTTTCGTGCCGGCCCCGGACACCTCGTTCGCCGCGCTGCGCGAGGAGCAGCTCGACCGGCTCGGCGACCTGATCGAACAGCACGCGGACACCGACGCGTTGTGGCGGCTCATCGAGTCCGGCCCGCCGAAGGGCCTGCCCTTCGTGCCGCCGGGGGCTCCCGCGTGAGCGGCGCGCCCCGGGCCCCGCGGGCCACCCACCCCGAACGCACAGGCACCTTGGAGGGCGACGACCAGTGACCACCCCGTTTCCGTTCACCGCCGTGGTCGGCCAGGACGATCTGCGGCTCGCGCTGCTGCTGAACGCCGTGTCACCGGCGGTCGGCGGTGTGCTGGTGCGCGGCGAGAAGGGCACCGCCAAGTCGACGGCCGTGCGGGCGTTGTCGGCGCTCATGCCGCAGGTCGACGTCGTCCCCGGCTGCCGCTTCTCCTGCGACCCGGCCTCCCCCGACCCCGCCTGCCCGGACGGACCGCACGCGCCCGGGACCGCCGGCCTGCACCGCCCCGCCCGCATGGTCGAACTGCCCGTCGGCGCCTCCGAGGACCGGCTGGTGGGCGCGCTGGACATCGAGCGGGCGCTGTCGGAGGGCGTGAAGGCCTTCGAGCCCGGCCTGCTCGCCGACGCGCACCGCGGGATCCTCTACGTCGACGAGGTCAACCTGCTGCACGACCACCTGGTCGACCTGCTGCTCGACGCGGCGGCGATGGGCGCCTCGTACGTGGAGCGCGAGGGCGTCTCCATGCGGCACGCCGCCCGGTTCCTGCTGGTGGGCACCATGAACCCCGAGGAGGGCGAGCTGCGGCCGCAGTTGCTCGACCGGTTCGGCCTGACCGTGGAGGTCGCCGCCTCCCGCGACCCCGACCAGCGGGTGGAGGTCGTACGGCGCCGGCTGGCCCACGACGACGACCCGGCCGCCTTCGCCGCGCGCTGGGCGGACGAGGAGGCCGAGGTACGGGCCCGGATCACCGCCGCCCGGGAGTTGCTGCCGTCGGTGCGGCTGGGCGACGGGGCGCTGCGGCAGATCGCGGCGACCTGCGCGGCCTTCGAGGTGGACGGCATGCGCGCCGACATCGTGATGGCCCGGACGGCCACCGCGCTGGCCGCCTGGGCGGGCCGTACGGACGTGCTGGCCGAGGACGTCCGGCAGGCCGCGCTGCTCGCGCTGCCGCACCGGCGCCGCCGCAACCCCTTCGACGCGCCCGGTCTGGACGAGGGCAAGCTGGACGAGACCCTGGAGGAGTTCTCCGACGACGACCCGGACCCCGACCCGGGTCCGGACGGCCCCGGCGGCGGCCCGGACGAGCCCGACGGCCCCGGCGGCGGTCCCGACGGCGGGGGCGGTGGCCGGCCCGAGCCCGGGGACGACGCACCCGGGCAGGGCGACGGCGCGGCGGACTCCCCCGCGCCCGGCGAGGAGGGACGGCCGCAGCGGCCCGGGGCCGGCGAGCAGCCGGCCGTGGGGGCCGGCGAGCCGTTCCGCACCAAGGTGCTGAGCGTGCCCGGTCTGGGCGAGGGGGCCGCGGGGCGGCGTTCACGGGCGCGGACCGAGCACGGGCGCACGACCGGGGCCCGCAGGCCGCGCGGCACGCTGACCAAGCTGCACCTGGCGGCGACCGTGCAGGCCGCGGCGCCGCACCAGCGCTCCCGCGGCAGGTCGGGGCCGGGTCTGGTGGTGCGCCGGGACGATCTGCGGCAGGCCACCCGCGAGGGCCGCGAGGGCAACCTCGTGCTGTTCGTCGTGGACGCCTCCGGGTCGATGGCGGCCCGCAAGCGCATGGGCGCGGTGAAGGGAGCCGTGCTGTCGCTGCTGCTGGACGCCTACCAGCGGCGGGACAAGGTGGGCCTGGTGGCCTTCCGGGGCTCGGGCGCGGACGTCGCGCTGCCGCCGACCTCGTCGGTGGACGCGGCGGCGGCCCGTCTGGAGACGCTGCCGACCGGCGGCCGCACCCCGCTGGCCGCCGGGCTGCTGCGCGCTCACGACGTGCTGCGGGTGGAGCGGCTGCGGGATCCGGCGCGGCGGCCGCTGATGGTGGTCGTGACGGACGGCCGGGCGACCGGTGGCCCGGAGCCAGTGGCGCTGGCCGGCCGGGCGGCCCGGCTGTTCGCGGCCGAGGGCGTCGCGTCCGTGGTCGTGGACTGCGAGTCGGGGCCGGTGCGGCTGGGGCTCGCCGGGCGGCTCGCCGGTGAACTGGGCGGAACCGCCGTGACGTTGGACGAGCTGCGGGCCGACTCGATCGCCGGGCTGGTCAGGGATGTGCAGGGAACCTCGAGGAGGGCCGCGTAATGCCGCAGGGACAGCCGAGTGTCGTTCCGGACGACGGTCTGACGACCCGTCAGCGCCGGAACCGGCCGCTGGTCATGGTGCACACGGGCGTCGGCAAGGGCAAGTCCACCGCCGCTTTCGGGCTCGCGCTGCGGGCCTGGAACCAGGGATGGCCCATCGGGGTGTTCCAGTTCGTCAAGTCGGCGAAGTGGAAGGTCGGCGAGGAGAACGCGCTGAAGGTGCTCGGCGCCTCCGGCGAGGGCGGCTCCGTGGCCTGGCACAAGATGGGCGAGGGCTGGTCCTGGGTGCAGCGCGGCCTCCAGGGCGACAACTCGAGCAACGAGGAGAAGGCCCGGGAGGGCTGGGAGCAGGTCAAGCGGGACCTGGCTGCGGAGACCTACCGGCTGTACGTGCTGGACGAGTTCGCCTACCCGCTGCACTGGGGGTGGATCGACCCCGCCGAGGTCGTCGACGTGCTGCGGCACCGGCCCGGGACCCAGCACGTCGTGATCACCGGCCGGAACGCGCCCGCCGAACTCGTCGACTTCGCCGATCTGGTGACCGACATGTCGAAGGTCAAGCATCCGATGGACGCCGGGCAGAAGGGGCAGAGGGGCATCGAGTGGTGACGTCGTCCTCGTCCGTCCCCCGGCTGGTCGTCGCCGCGCCCGCCTCCAGGAGCGGCAAGACCACGGTGGCCACGGGGCTCATGGCCGCGTTCGCCGCGCGGGGGCTCGCGGTGTCCCCGCACAAGGTCGGCCCCGACTACATCGACCCCGGGTACCACGCGCTCGCGACCGGGCGGGTGGGGCGCAACCTCGACGCGTACCTGTGCGGCCCGGACCTGGTCGGTCCGCTGTTCCGGCACGGGGCCCGCGGGTGCGACATCGCCGTCGTCGAGGGCGTGATGGGGCTCTACGACGGGGCGGCGGGGCAGGGCGAGCTGGCCTCGACGGCGCACGTGGCGAAGCTGCTGCGGGCGCCGGTGGTGCTGGTCGTGGACGCGTCGTCGCAGTCCCGGTCGGTGGCGGCGCTGGTGCACGGGTTCGTGTCCTGGGACCCGGAGGTGCGGGTCGGGGGCGTGATCCTGAACAAGGTCGCCACGGACCGGCACGAGAACCTGCTGCGGGAGGCGCTGGAGCACGTCGGGGTGCCCGTGCTCGGGGTGCTGCGGCGGGCACCGCAGGTGGACACGCCGTCCCGGCACCTGGGGCTGGTCCCGGTCGCCGAGCGGCGTGCGGAGGCCCTGGCGGCCGTCGCGGCGATGGCCGCGCAGGTGGCGGCCGGCTGCGACCTGGACGCGCTGGCCGCGCTGGCGCGCACGGCGGGCGACCTGTCCTGTGCGCCGTGGGACGCGGCCGGGGCGATCGCGGGCACGCTGCCCGGCGCGACGGCCGGGCCCCGGCCCGGCGGCGGGGCCGGGGGTGCGTCCGGTGCCGGGGCGGGGATCGGTGCGCCGACGAGGGGTGCCGCGCCGCGGGTCGCCGTCGCCGGCGGGCCGGCGTTCACCTTCTCCTACGCCGAGCACGCCGAACTGCTGACGGCCGCCGGGGCCGAGGTCGTCCCGTTCGACCCGCTGCGGGACACCGAACTGCCCGACGGGACGGGCGGGCTGGTGATCGGGGGCGGGTTCCCGGAGATGTACGCCTCGGAGCTGTCGGCCAACGAACCGCTGCGCAAGGCCGTCGCCGTCCTGGCGGACAGCGGGGCGCCGGTGGCCGCCGAGTGCGCGGGGCTGCTGTACCTGTGCCGGGAGCTGGACGGCCTGCCGATGTGCGGGGTGCTGGACGCCGGGGCGCGGATGACGGAGCGGCTCACACTGGGGTACCGGGACGCGGTGGCCGTGGGCGACAGCGTCCTCGCGGCGGCGGGGACCCGGATGCGGGGGCACGAGTTCCACCGGACCGCCGTCGAGCCCGGCTCGGGCGCCGAGCCGGCGTGGGGCCTGCTCGGTGCCGAGCGCCGGGTGGAGGGGTTCGTGCAGCGTTCCGTGCACGCCAGCTATCTGCACACCCACTGGGCGGCCGAGCCGGGGGTCGCCCGCCGGTTCGTGGAGAGATGCCGCCTCCCATGAGCGGCGTCGGGCCGCCGGGCGCGGGGGCCCGCGTGGTCGTCGGGGTCGGCGCGTCGAAGGGGGTACCGGCCGCGGAGGTGCTCGCGCTGGTCGAGGCGGCCCTGCACGAGGCCGGGCTGCCCCTCACGTGTGTCGCCGAGCTCGCCACGGTCGAGGCGAAGGCCGGGGAGCCCGGGGTCGTGGGGGCGGCGCGGCGGCTCGGGGTACCGCTGGTGGCGTACGGGGCCGGGGAACTGGCCCGGGTCGGCGTGCCCCACCCGTCGGACGCGGCACGCACCGCCGTGGGCACGCCCTCTGTCGCGGAGGCCGCCGCCCTGCTGCGCGGCGGCGCGCTCCTCGTCCCCAAACGCCGGTCTGCGCGGGCGACCTGCGCCGTGGCACGGCTCGGCGGCGCGGACACCGGCCGGAACACCGATGGCCACCACGAGCGAGGGCATGGGCACAGGGATGCGTACTGAGCATGGGCACACGGATGCGTACTGAGAGCGGGCACGACCTGCGCCACCACGGGGACGCCGAGGTGCGGGACGACGGCGGCGCGCTGGTCGACCTCGCGGTCAACGTCCGCGCGGACACACCGCCCGCATGGCTGCTGGAGCACCTCGCCGCCTCGCTGACCGGCCTGGCCGCCTACCCGGACGGGCGGGCCGCGCGGGCGGCGGTGGCGCGGCGGCACGGCGTGCCGGCGGAGCGGGTGCTGCTGACGGCGGGCGCGGCGGAGGCGTTCGTGCTGCTGGCCCGGGCGCTGAAGGTGCGGCGGCCGGTGGTGGTGCACCCCCAGTTCACGGAACCGGAGGCGGCGCTGCGGGACGCCGGGCACACCGTCGGCCGGGTGCTGCTGCGCGAGGAGGACGGCTTCCGGCTCGACCCGGCCGCCGTCCCCGAGGACGCGGACCTGGTCGTGATCGGCAACCCGACGAACCCGACCTCGGTGCTGCACCCCGCGGACACGATCACCGCCCTCGCCCGGCCCGGCCGGGTGCTGGTGGTGGACGAGGCGTTCATGGACGCGGTCCCGGGCGAACGCGAGGCGCTGGCCGGGCGCGTCGACGTGCCCGGCCTGGTGGTGCTGCGCAGCCTGACCAAGACGTGGGGCCTGGCCGGGCTGCGGGTCGGCTACGTGCTGGCGGCGCCGGAGACCGTCGAGGAGCTGGAGCGGGCGCAGCCGCTGTGGCCGGTGTCCACACCCGCGCTGGCGGCCGCCGAGGCGTGCGTGGGGCCCCGGGCGCTGGCGGAGGCGGCGCACGCCGCGCACCGCATCGCCGCGGACCGCGCCCACCTCGTGGCGGGCCTCGCCGGGCTCGCCCCCGCGGGACTGCGCGTCGCCGGACCGGCCGAGGCCCCCTTCGTGCTGATCCGCCTCCCCGGGGCGGCCGCCGTACGCGGCCGCCTGCGCGACCTCGGGTACGCCGTCCGCCGCGGCGACACGTTCCCCGGCCTGGACGACCGGTGGCTCCGGCTGGCGGTCCGCGACCGCAGGACGACGGACGGGTTCCTGGCGGCCCTGCGCAGCGTGCTGGAGGACTGACACCGGAGGCGTCCGGCCGCCCCGCCCGATCGGGAGCAGGGCAACCAGGCTGCACGCATGGGGAAATCCATGGTGCGACCCGCGCCCCTGACCGTCCTGCCCGCATGCGTGTGGAGCGAGGCCGAACGGGACGCGATCCGGCTCGGGCATGTCAGCCGCGCCATGGAGGGCACGTGGCACGTGGTGCCCGCGGGGGACGCCGTCCGGCTGCTGAGGAGCTGGACGGGACACGAGATCCACCGGGCCGCGTTCGGCCCGGTGGACGCGTCCGAGGGCGGCGGGTGGCGCATCGTCCGGGCCGAGGCGGAGCGGGATCCGGACCGGTACCCGGACTTCGGGGCGGAGTTCGACGCGGTGATGCTGGAACTCGTGCTGCGCACCTACGCGTTGGCCGAACCCGCGGCGGATCTGCGCACCCGCATGGTCTGCCTCGTCGCCGAGGCCACGGGCGACACCGACGCCCCCTCCGCCTTCGTGGAGACGAGCCTGCTCGGCACGCGTACGGATCCGCCTCCGGCCGACCGGCCGTGACCGGCTCCCACCGGGGGTCCGGCGCGATCACCCCCGGCGGCGGGACAGGGCCACGGCGGCTCCGCCCGCGGCCAGGAGGGCGAGGGCGCCCGCCGCCACGTACGGCGTGGTCGAACTGCCGCCCGTCTCGGCCAGGTTCTCCTCCTTCGGGGCGCCCTGCGGCTCCACGGCGGCCGGTGGGGCGGCGGACGCGGACGGGGGCTGCTCCGCCGCGGCGGGCCGGGGTGTCTCACAGCTCGCCTCGGCCAGGGTGAGGGTGCCGTCGACCTCGGCGACGTTCAGCTTCAACGGGTTGACGGAGACCTTGAGTTCGAGGGCCGTGGCGGCCGCCGAGCGGGCTGTCGTGCGGTCGTGGGACAGATCGAGCCGGACCTCGCCGACCCCGGGCACCTCGACGTCGGTGGGGCCGCCGGCGGTGAGGTGCACGCGCTTGCCGAGCACGGTCACCGAGCCGGGCAGGTCGGTCGTGGCCACCGGCTTCCTCCCGACCTCGCAGGTGGCCCTGGACGTGACCTGCTCGATCTCGATGACCGACAGCAGCGGAAGCCCGGGGACGTGCAGCCGGGCGTGGGCCAGGGTGGCGGACGCCTCGGCCTTCGTGGCGCTCGTGGTGGCCGTCGCCCGGGCCGCCTCGGCCCGCAGCACGCTGAACGGCTTGCCGCCGTCCACCGCGTCGAGCTCGGCCGTCAGCGTGCTCTTCTCCGCGCTCTGCGGGGCCCGCACCTCGTTGAGGGACACGGCGAGCGGGACGTTCACCGACTTGTTCAGCAGGGAGACGTCCAGGCCCGTGCGCAGGACGGCGGCGCTCGCGCGGCCGTGGTCGCCGGTGGCGTGCGCCGGGCTCACGCCGGTCAGCGCCATGGCTCCGGCGGCGAGGGTCGTGGCCGTCGCGACGGTCGCCAGTCGGCGTGCGGGCATGCGGAAGCAAGGGCTGTTCACGTGGGGACTCCTGGAAAGACAGGCTCGGGACCCGCACAGAATCGCCCCGGCGCGCGGGCGGCGTCAGCGATCCGCCGCCGCTTCACTCCAACGTGGCGAGACCGCGCGGCTTTTCGAATCTCCCGGCACAGGCGTTCCCCGACGTCACCCGGGTGGCCGAGAGACCTCAGCCCACCACGCGCCCGTTCAGCACCACCCGGCGCGGTGCGGCCAGGACGCGCACGTCGGCCCGCGGGTCCTCGTCGTAGACCACGAGGTCGGCCGGGGCCCCCTCCTCCAGGCCGGGGCGCCCGAGCCAGGAACGGGCCGTCCAGGTGCCCGCCGCCAGGGCCTCCACGGGCGGGATGCCCGCGGTGACCAGTTCGGCGACCTCGGCCGCCGCGAGACCATGGGCCAGCGCTCCCCCGGCGTCGGTGCCGACGAAGACCGGGATGCCGGCGTCGTAGGCGCCCCGCACGGTGTCGTAGCGGCGTTCGTGCAACCGTCGCATGTGGGCCGACCAGCGCGGGAACTTGCCCTCGCCGCCGTCGGCGAGCTGCGGGAACGTCGCGATGTTCACCAGGGTCGGCACGATGGCCACACCCCGCTCGGCGAACAGCGGGATGAGGTCGTCGGTCAGGCCCGTGGCGTGTTCGATGCAGTCGATGCCGGCCTCGACGAGGTCCCGCAGGGAGTCCTCCGCGAAGCAGTGGGCGGTGACGCGGGCGCCCAGCCGGTGGGCCTCGGCGATGGCCGCCTCGACGGCCCCGCGGGGCCAGCAGGCGGACAGGTCGCCCAGGTCGCGGTCGATCCAGTCGCCGACCAGCTTCACCCAGCCGTCGCCGCGCCGGGCCTCCTGGGCCACGTACGCGACGAGGTCCTCCGGCTCGATCTCCCAGGCGTAGTTGCGGATGTAGCGCCGGGTGCGGGCGATGTGCCGCCCGGCGCGGATGATCTTCGGCAGGTCCTCGCGGTCGTCGATCCAGCGGGTGTCGGAGGGCGAGCCGGCGTCGCGGATCAGCAGCGTGCCGGCGTCCCGGTCGGTGAGCGCCTGCTTCTCGGCGACGTCCGCGGGCACCGGGCCGTGCCGGTCCAGCCCGACGTGGCAGTGCGCGTCCACCAGGCCGGGCAGCGCCCAGCCCCTGACGGTGCGCACGTCCCCGGCTCCGGACGGACGGTCGTAGGTGACACGGCCGTCGACCACCCACAGTTCGTCCCGGACGTCCTCGGGCCCGACGAGCACCCGTCCCCTCACGTGCAGCACCGCGCGTTCGCTCATGCACCGCACCTTAGTGAGCCGGTCCGACCACCTCGAAGGGGGCCGGGACCGGGCCTCGCCGCGCGAGGGGAAGGGGACCGCCGGTTACCCTCGTTGCCGTTGAACCTGTGAGTGAAGAGAGCATTGCCGTGACGCATCCGTTTCTGGACCTGGCCCCGCTCGGCGCGGACCGTTTCGCCGCGATCGAGGACCGTGTGGCCCGGCTGCTGAGCACCGAGCAGGATGTCGTGATCATGCAGGGCGAGGCGCTGCTGCCGCTGGAGGGTGCCATCCGCGCCACGGCCGGTCCGGGCACCACCGCGCTGAACGTGATCACGGGACCGTACGGGCAGACCTTCGGCGACTGGCTGCGCGACTGCGGTGCGACGGTGATCGACCTGGCGGTTCCCTTCCACACGGCGGTCACGGCCGAGCAGATCCGGCAGGCCCTCGCCGAGCACCCGGAGATCGACTTCGTCTCCCTGGTGCACGCGGAGGCCGCCACCGGCAACACCAATCCGGTCGCGGAGATCGGCGAGGTGGTCCGCGCGCACGGGGCGCTGTTCTACCTGGACGCGGTGGCCTCCATCGGCGCCGAGCCGGTGCTGCCGGACGCCTGGGGCGTGGACCTGTGCGTGATCGGCGCGCAGAAGGCGATGGGCGGGCCGGCCGGTGTGTCCGCCGTGTCGGTGAGCGAGCACGCCTGGGCCCGGATGGCGTCCAACCCGCGGGCCCCGCGCCGGTCCTACCTGTCGCTCCTCGACTGGAAGGAGCGGTGGATCGACGGCGGGCGCAAGGCGCTGCTGCACGCCCCCGCGCAGCTGGAAATGCTGGCGCTGGAGGCGTGTGTGGAGCGGATCGAGGCCGCGGGGCTGGACACGGTGATGGCCCGGCACGCCTCGGCCGCGGCGGCGACCCGAGCCGGGGCGCCGGCGCTCGGGGGCGGCCTGGAGCCGTACGTGCACGAGGCCCGGGACGCGGCACCGGTCGCGACGACCCTGCGGGCCCCGGCCGGCGTGGTGGCCTCGGAGCTGGTGGCGCGGGCCCTGGCGGCCGACCCGGCGCTGCCGCTGGCCGCGGGCGGGGGTGCGCTGGCCAAGGAGATGATCCGGGTCAACCACTACGGCGCGGACGCGACGCCCGGAGCCGTGCGGGCGAGCCTGGCGGCACTGGGCGGGGCGATGGCGGAGTCCGGGCTGACGGTCGACGTGGAGGGCGCACTCCGCGCGGCGGAGCAGGCGTGGCGTTAGCCACCCGCCGACCGCCCACAGGCAGCGGCCCCGTCCCACCGGGGGCGGGGCCGCTGTCGCTGTCGCTGTCAGTGGTGCGTCCCACCGGGGCGGGGGCCGCTGTCAGTGGCCCGTGCCATGCTCCCCGGCATGACCACCGACTCCCCCCTCACCCTCCCCGACGGCCGGCCCGTCCCGCGTACCACCGGTGACGAGCGGGCCATGCTCGAGAGCTGGCTCGACTTCCACCGGGCCACCCTGGAACTGAAGTGCGCCGGGCTCGACGACGCGCAGGTGCGCACGGCCGCGGCGGAGCCCTCCTCCCTGACCCTGCTCGGGCTGGTGCAGCACCTGGCCGAGGTCGAGCGGAACTGGTTCCAGCGCGTGGCCTGCGGTCAGGACGTACCCCCCGTGTTCGAGGACGGCACGGGCTACGCGCTGCATCCGGCCCGGGGGCTGGACGAGGCGCTCGGGATCTGGCGGCGGGAGATCGCCCGGGGGCGGGAGCTGTCGGCCGGGCTGCCGCTGGACCACGTGGGCCGGGTGGCCGAGGGGCCGGTGCCCGGGATGGAGGTCAGCCTGCGCTGGGTCCTCATCCATCTGATCGAGGAGTACGCGCGGCACAACGGGCACGCGGATCTCCTGCGCGAACGCATCGACGGAGTGACCGGTACATGAATTCCGAATGCCTGCGTGATATCGCATCCGTGTAAGCTGGCGCACACAATGAGGAATTCTTCCGAGAACAGCCGACCACGTTCTTCTGCCCGCTTTTCCCGGTCCTAAACGCGTAGATTTCGAGGACCTTTCGCGAGGCAATTACGGCGCCTCGCGTGAGGGTCACATGGTTGTGACGCGTTACACAACGCGACCGATTTGCCCGGAACTTTCCGTGCGAACCAGGACAATGTTCCGCGACCTCGCGTTGATCTACGCGCCCGCGTGATAACACGAGTCCGGCCCACATGTAAGCCCCTCCCCCGATGCATTTTTGAATTCGGCTGGGTAAGTTCGATTTGCATGACCGCCGTACAAGCAGACCTGCAAATCGACCGACCGACGGTGGCCGACGGAGCCGCACTGTGGCGGATGGCCAAGGACTCGAAGGTTCTCGATGTGAACTCGTCCTACAGCTATCTGCTGTGGTGCCGCGACTTCGCAGCCACGTCGGCCGTGGCCCGTGACGCCCACGGCGAGCCGATCGGTTTCATCACCGGGTACGTGCGGCCGGACAGCCCGCGCACCCTGCTGGTCTGGCAGGTGGCGGTGGACGAGACCCACCGCGGACGCGGGCTGGCGGCCGCGCTGCTCGACGGACTGGTCGCGCGGACCGCCGCCGAGCAGGGGGTGACGACGGTGGAGACCACCATCACCCCGGGCAACACCGCCTCCGAGCGCCTGTTCACGTCGTTCGCCGAGCGCCACGGCGCCGGGCTGGAGCGCGAGGTGCTGTTCGACGCGGGCCTGTTCCCCGACGGGCCGCACGACGCCGAGGTCCTCTACCGCATCGGCCCGCTGTCCTCCTGACTTCACTTCCTGCCCTACGTCCCGCGCAGACTTCTCCCACCTCCCGCCCAGACTTCCCCCACGCACCGAGGAGCGATTCGCCGTGACCATCACCCAGCCCGACCTGAGCGTCTTCGAGACCCTGGAGTCCGAGGTACGCAGCTACTGCCGCGGCTGGCCCACCGTCTTCGACCGTGCGGTGGGCAGCCGCATGTACGACGAGGACGGCCACGAGTACCTCGACTTCTTCGCCGGAGCGGGGTCGCTGAACTACGGGCACAACAACCCCGTCCTCAAACGGGCGCTGATCGACTACCTGGAGCGGGACGGCGTCACGCACGGGCTCGACATGTCGACCACCGCCAAGCGCCGCTTCCTGGAGACCTTCCAGAACCTGCTGCTGCGCCCGCGCGACCTGCCGTACAAGGTCATGTTCCCGGGCCCGACCGGCACCAACGCCGTGGAGTCCGCGCTGAAGCTGGCGCGCAAGGTGAAGGGCCGCGAGGCGATCGTGTCGTTCACCAACGCCTTCCACGGCATGTCGCTCGGCTCGCTGGCCGTGACCGGCAACGCCTTCAAGCGGGCCGGCGCCGGCATCCCGCTGGTGCACGGCACCCCGATGCCGTTCGACAACTACTTCGACGGCCAGGTCCCGGACTTCCTGTGGTTCGAGCGGCTCCTGGAGGACCAGGGCTCCGGCCTGAACAAGCCGGCCGCCGTGATCGTCGAGACCGTGCAGGGCGAGGGCGGCATCAACGTGGCCCGGCCCGAGTGGCTGCGCGCGCTGGCCGACCTGTGCGAGCGGCAGGACATGCTGCTCATCGTCGACGACATCCAGATGGGCTGCGGCCGCACCGGTGCGTTCTTCTCCTTCGAGGAGGCCGGCATCACGCCGGACATCGTCACCGTCTCCAAGTCCATCAGCGGCTACGGCCTGCCGATGTCGCTGTGCCTGTTCAAGCCGGAGCTCGACGTCTGGGAGCCCGGCGAGCACAACGGCACGTTCCGCGGCAACAACCCCGCCTTCGTCACGGCCACCGCGGCCCTGGAGGCGTACTGGGCCGACGGTTCGGCGATGGAGAAGCAGACCCGCACGCGCGGCGAGCAGGTCGAGCAGGCCCTGATCTCCATCACCGAGGAGAACCTGGCCGACGTGAAGGAGTACCGGGGCCGCGGCCTGGTGTGGGGCATGGAGTTCCACGCCAAGGACCGCGCCGGCAAGGTCGCCAAGCGCGCCTTCGAGCTCGGACTGCTCATCGAGACGTCCGGCCCGGAGAGCGAGGTCGTCAAGCTGCTCCCGGCGCTGACGATCACCCCGGAGGAGCTGGACGAGGGCCTGTCCGTCCTGGCCCGCGCCGTCCGCGAGACCGCCTGACCCCCGGCACCACAGCACCACGGCACCACCCCACCTAGGAGGCATCGCAGCACCGTGATTGTCCGTTCGTTCAAGGAGATCGAAGGCACCGACCGGCACGTGAAGGCGGCGTCCGGCACGTGGGAGAGCAAGCGCATCGTCCTCGCCAAGGAGAAGGTCGGCTTCTCCCTGCACGAGACGATCCTCTACGCGGGTACGGAGACGTCGATGTGGTACGCGAACCACATCGAGGCCGTCGTCTGCGTGGAGGGCGAGGCCGAGCTGACCGACCACGAGACCGGGCAGAAGCACACGATCACGCCCGGCACGATGTACCTCCTGGACGGCCACGAGAGGCACACGCTGAAGGTCAAGGAGGACTTCCGCTGCCTCTGCGTGTTCAACCCGCCCGTGACCGGACGGGAGGACCACGACGAGAACGGCGTCTACCCGCTGCTCACCGAGGAGGTGTGACGTTCCATGACCGCCACCACCGACACGACCCCCACCACCGGTACGCCCGACCTCTACCCGACGCGCGGCGCCTCCGAGGTGCTCACGCCCCGGCAGGACCCGGTCGTCTGGGGCGCACCCGACGCCCCGGGCCCGGTCGCGCCGGCCGACCTGCTGTCGTTCGAGCGTGACGGCTTCCTCGCCATCGACGAGCTCATCGGCGAGGACGAGGTCTCCGTCTACCGCGACGAGCTGAACCGGCTGGTCGCCGACCCGGGCATCCGTGCCGACGAGCGGTCGATCGTCGAGCCGAAGTCGCAGGAGATCCGCTCGGTCTTCGAGGTCCACAAGATCAGCGAGGTGTTCGCGCGGCTGGTCCGCGACGAGCGGGTCGTCGGCCGGGCGCGGCAGATCCTCGGTTCGGACGTCTACGTCCACCAGTCGCGGATCAACGTCAAGCCGGGCTTCGGGGCGAGTGGCTTCTACTGGCACTCGGACTTCGAGACGTGGCACGCCGAGGACGGGCTGCCGCGGATGCGCACGGTGTCGGTCTCGATCGCGCTGACCGAGAACCACGACACCAACGGCGGGCTCATGATCATGCCGGGGTCGCACAAGACGTTCCTCGGATGCGCGGGGGAGACGCCGAAGGACAACTACAAGAAGTCGCTGCAGATGCAGGACGCGGGGACACCGTCCGACGAGGCGCTGACCCGGTTCGCCGCCGAGCACGGCATCAAGCTCTTCACGGGCAAGGCCGGTTCGGCGACGTGGTTCGACTGCAACTGCATGCACGGCTCCGGCGACAACATCACGCCGTTCCCGCGCAGCAACGTCTTCATCGTGTTCAACAGCGTGGAGAACACGGCGGAGGAACCGTTCGCCGCCCCGGTCCGCCGACCGGAGTTCATTGGGGCGCGGGACTTCACGCCGGTGCGGTGATCACCGCCGGCGGTGACGGAGCCGCGTGACTCGGCTGCCGGGTGGGGCCTCCTCGTGTGGGACGGGAGGCCCCACCCGGTTTTCGTGTGCCCTCACGCCCTGAGGGCGTCCAGCAGCCGGTCGACGTCCGCCGCCGTGTTGTACAGGTGGAACGCGGCCCGCAGGTTGCCCGCCCGGTCGGAGACCTCGATGCCCGCACGGCTCAGTTCGCCCTGCCGGTGGCCGAGCCCGGGCACGGACACGATGGCGGAGCCCGGCGCGTCGACGGGCCGGTGACCCAGCTCGGCCAGTCCCGCGCGGAAGCGGTCCGCGAGGGCGGTGTCGTGGGCATGCACGGCGTCGACGCCGATCTCCTCGATCAGTTCCAGTGACGCGCGCAGCCCGGCGTAGCTGAACAGCGACGGGCTGATGTCGAACCGGCGCGCGGAGCGGGCCGGTTCCTCGACCGGGCCGTAGCAGCTCTCCCAGGGGACCTCGCCGGCGACCCAGCCCGCGAGCAGCGGGGTGAGCCCGCCGAAGCCGGTGGGGACGACGAAGAAGGCGGCGCCGTGCGGTCCGAGGAGCCACTTGAACCCGACGGCGGCTACGAAGTCGTCGGCGTCGCCGTCCAGGGGCAGCCAGCCCGCGGACTGGGAGGCGTCGACGTAGGTGCGGGCCCTGTGCGCCCGGGCCGCCTCGCGCACGGCGGGCAGGTCCGCGAGCCGCCCGTCGGCGGACTGGGCGGCACTCACGGCGACCAGCGCGGTGCCGGGCCGGACCGCTTCGGCGAGCCGCTCCAGGGGCACGGCCCGGACCTTGAGGTCGCCGCGGACGTGGAAGGGGTTCACCAGGGACGAGAAGTCGCCCTCGGCGGTGAGGACTTCGGCTCCGGCAGGCAGCGACGCGGCGATCAGCCCGCCGTACTCGGCGACCGAGGCGCCCGTCGCGACGCGGGTCGCCGGCACGCCGGCCAGCCGGGCGAAGGACGCGCGGGCGGCCTCCACGTGCTCGTACAGGGGACCCAGGGGCGTGCCCTCGGCGCGCATCCGCACGGCCTGCTGCATCGCGCTGACGGCGCGGGCGGGCAGCAGGCCGTTGCTCGCGGTGTTGAGGAAGGTGTGCTTCGGGGTGAACTCGGCACGGACGAGGTTCTCGAAGGTCTCCATGGGACCACTGTGCGTCCCCCGGGTCTCCCCGTCCATTGCCGAAAAGTGCGTGATATTCCCAAGGAACGCTTATGCATGGGCTCCGAGCTGGGTTTTCACCGCTGCGGCACCGCACACCCGTCGGGACCGCAGGCATCCGCGCCCTCCGCGCTCCCGTCCTCCGCGCCCGCGCCGGTGACGATCGTCAGCGGCGCCCGTTCGCCGTACGCCTGGGTCAGGGCCCGGGTGAAGACCTCGGTGGGCTGGGCGCCGGAGACGCCGTACCTGCGGTCGAGCACGAAGAACGGGACGCCGTTCGCCCCGAGCTGCGCGGCCTCGCGCTCGTCGGCGCGCACCTCATCGGCGTAGGCGCCCGGGTCGGTGAGCACCGCGCGCACCGCGTCCGCGTCCAGGCCGGCGGCGACGGCCAGGTCCACCAGGCGCTCGTCGTCGTCGAAGACGGACCGCTCCTCGGCGAAGTTGGCCCGGTACAGCAGGTCCAGCAGCTGTTCCTGGCGGCCGTGGTCCTTCGCGAAGTGGAGCAGGCGGTGCATGTCGAAGGTGCTGCCGTGGTCGCGGCCGCGGGTGCGGTAGTCGAGTCCCTCGGCGGCGGCCTGCGCGCCCAGGTTGTCCTCGCCGGCCTCGGCCTGTGCCGGGCTCATGCCGTACTTCGCGGTGAGCATCGTGATCACGGGCTGGACGTCGCCCTTGGCGCGGCCCGGGTCCAGTTCGAAGGAGCGGTGCACCACCTCGACGTCGTCGCGGTGCGGGAAGTCCCGCAGCGCCTTGTCGAAGCGGGCCTTGCCCACGTAGCACCAGGGGCAGGCGATGTCGCTCCAGATCTCGACGCGCATGTGTCGGCTCTCTCCAGGTCGTGCGGTACGGAGACTCCCTCCGCCGGTGCCTGAACGTTCAAGCAGTGATGCGTATTCCCCGCCCCGCTCACGCGCCCGGCAGGGCGAGCCGCATCCGCAGGTGGTGCTCCCCCGGGCCGGCCGGCTCGGGCACCCAGCCCTGCCGCCGGTAGAACGCCTGCGCCCGCAGGTTGTCCACATGCACGTCGAGGACGGCCGTCCGCCTGGCGTCGGCGCGCCACTCCTCCAGGCAGGCGGTGTGCAGGGCGGTGCCGACGCCGCGGCGCCAGTGGCCGGGGTCGACGTGGAACTGGAACAGCGTGACCTCGTCCGCAGGGGCTCCCGAGGCCGTCCGGAAGGACGCGAGGCCGGTCATGCGCCCCGCCTCGACGACGCACAGCACCCGACCGTCCGGCCGGGTGATCGCGGACCGCCAGGCCGCGTGCCAGTCGGTGCCGTCCTGCGGGACCCCGTCGGGGTAGTACGTCGCCCGGGCCCGCGCGTGCAGCGCGACGACGTCCGCCAGCTCGGCGGGCAGGACGGTGCGGACGACGCGGCCGGGGCTCACTCGGTCACCGATCATGGAACCGAGGACGTGGAAGGAGCGGGCGGCGGTTCCCGGCTCAGCTGCCGTCGCGCAGGTCGTCCGGCCAGCGGGGGCGGAAGGCGAGGTGATCGTAGGTCACCACGCAACCCTCCCCCATCGGCGACTGGGTCATGAAACCGACGAGGGCCGCCCCGCTCTCCTTCTCGCCGCCGAGGGTGAACAGGCGGACGAAGGTCCAGCGTTCGCCGTCGCGGGAGGCGTGGAAGGCGAAGGCCCGGCCGGTGCGGCTGATCCGCAGCCAGACGGAACTGCCCTCCACGGTGAAGGAGTTGGCGTCGTCGGAGTGGCCCCGCGTGACGACCGTGCAGACGGTGGGGACGTCCGGGGAGTACTCCAGGCACAGCTTGGCCCAGGCGCGCTCGGCGACGTGCACGTACAGCACGCCGGCGTCGAAGGCGGCCCCGAACCCGACCGTGACCCTGGCGATCAGCTGGAAGTCCCCCTCGGGCGCGCCCAGCAGCCGCGGCGCGTCCGAGGCGGGGTCCAGGCCCTCCCCGGTGGGCGGCACGAACCGGTCCTGCCGCGCCCCGGCCCACCCGGTGAGCACACCGTCCTCGTAGGACCAATGACCGTCGGGCCCGTAGGTACGCAGCCCGAAAGGAAGTTCGGGAAGTTCCAGTTCCATTCGACCAACTCTTTCAGGTCCCACCTTCAGGGGCGCGGGGAACTGCGCGATCGACCACGACGAACCCGCAGCCCGCAATCCACCGCACCCGCACCCCTACGGCCCCGACCCCCGGCCGGGCCCGTCGCGCTAGCGCTCCAGCCGCCCGTCGACCCGCCGCGGCAACCCCAGCGGGTTGTCGTCCCGCAGCTCGGGCGGCAGCAGCGCCTCGGGCGCGTTCTGGTAGGCGACCGGCCGCAGCCACCGCTCGATCGCCGTCCCGCCCACCGAGGTGGACGTCGACGTCGTGGCCGGGTACGGGCCACCGTGGTGCTGCGCCGGCGCGACCGCGACGCCGGTCGGCCAGCCGTTCACCAGCACGCGTCCGGCCAGTGGCGTCAGCTCCGCCAGGATCTCGGCGCCGCGGCCCTGCCCGGCGGCCTCCTCCCGCGACAGCTGGACCGTCGCCGTGAGGTTGCCCGGCAGCCGGGACAGCACCGCCTCGACCTCGGTCTCGTCGTCGTAGCGGGCCACCACGGTGACCGGCCCGAAGCACTCCTCCAGCAGCAGGTCGTGCTCGCCGCCCTCCTGGGCCAGCCTGCTCGCCGGGACGGTGAGGAAGCCGGCACTGACGGTGTGCTCCCCGCCCGCGCCGGGCGTGACCGGGGAGTCGACGTCGGGCAGTTGGGCCCGCTCGGCGACACCGGCGACGAAGTTGTCGCGCATGCGGTGGTCGAGCAGCACACCGGCGTCGGTGTCGCTGACGGCGTCGGTCAGGGACTTCAGCAGGGCGTCGCCGGCGGCGCCGGACGGCGCGAGCACGAGGCCGGGCTTCACGCAGAACTGGCCGACGCCCAGGGTCATCGAGCCGGCCAGGCCCGCGCCGATCTCCTCGGCGCGCTCGGCGGCGGCGGCCTCGGTGACGACGACCGGGTTCAGGGAGCCCAGCTCGCCGTGGAAGGGGATCGGCACCGGACGGGCCGCCGCCGCGTCGAACAGCGCGCGTCCGCCGCGCACGGACCCGGTGAACCCGGCGGCCGCGACCAGGGGGTGCTTGATCAGCTCGATGCCCGCGTCGAAGCCGTGCACCAGGCCGACGACGCCCTCGGGGACGTCGTGCCGGGCGGCGGCGCGGCGCAGCACCTTGGCGACGTACTCCGACAGGCCCGGGTGGTCGGGGTGGGCCTTGACGACGACGGGGCAACCGGCCGCCAGGGCGCTGGCGGTGTCGCCGCCGGGCACGGAGAAGGCGAAGGGGAAGTTCGACGCCGAGTAGACGGCGACGACGCCCAGGGGCACCTTGTAGCGGCGCAGGTCCGGGATCGGCGGGGTGGCGGTGTCGTCGGGGTGGTCGACGACGATGTCGAGGAAGGCGCCCTCGTCGACGATGCCGGCGAAGGCCCGCAGCTGGTAGCAGGTGCGGGCGAGTTCACCGGTCAGCCGGACCGGGCCGAGCGCCGTCTCGGCGTCGGCGGTCTCGACGAGTCCGTCCCTGGCCGCCTCCAGTTCGTCCGCCGCGGTGCGCAGGAAGGCCGCGCGGACGGTGCGGTCGGCCAGCGCGCCCCGCGCCTCGTGCGCGGCACGGACGGCGGCGTCCACCTCCTGGGCTGTGGCCTCCACCGCAACCTGTTCCCGCTGCTTCCCGGTTCGGGGGTCGACACTCCAGACTGGTGCTGCTGCCACCGCGGGTCCCTCCACACATGTATTGCCGCAGTTCCGGGTCATCCACCAGGGACGTTCGATATACTGAACGCTGTCTCTGATGATGAATACGCTGTGGAGACTATTTCCCGTGGAACGAAGGGGTCAAGGGCGATGTCGGCTGGCGAGACGGGCGGCGGGGCGCAGGTCAAGTCCGCGGTGAGAACGGTTGAACTGCTCGAGTACTTCGCCGGACGGCCCGGGATGCACTCCCTCGCGGCGGTCCAGGAGGCCGTCGGGTATCCGAAGTCCAGCCTCTACATGCTGCTGCGCACCCTGGTCGAGCTGGGCTGGGTGGAGACGGACGCGACGGGCACGCGCTACGGCATCGGCGTGCGGGCGCTGCTGGTCGGCACCTCGTACATCGACGGCGACGAGGTCGTCGCCGCGGCCCGCCCGACCCTGGACCGGCTCTCGGACGACACCACCGAGACGATCCACCTCGCCCGCCTCGACGGCACGAACGTCGTCTATCTGGCCACCCGCCAGTCGCAGCACTACCTGCGCCCCTTCACCCGGGTCGGGCGGCGGCTGCCCGCGCACTCGACCTCCCTCGGCAAGGCGCTGCTGAGCACGTACTCGGACGAGCAGGTCCGCACGATGCTGCCGGAGGCGCTGCCCGCGCTGACCGAGCACACCATCACCGACCGGGAGAAGCTCATCGAGGAGCTGCACCAGGTGCGCGAGCAGGGCTTCGCCGTGGACCGCGAGGAGAACACGCTGGGGCTGCGCTGCTTCGGCGTGGCCATCCCGTACCGGACGCCGGCGCGGGACGCGATCAGCTGCTCGGTGCCGGTGGCCCGGCTGACCCCGGCGCACGAACAACTGGTGAAGGACGCGCTGTTCGACGCACGGGACCGGCTGACCCTGGCGACCCGGAGGCTGTGAAGGTGCAGATCGCGCTCCGTCCCGTCCACGACAGCGACCTGCCCGTCTTCTTCCGGCAGTCGAACGACCCCGAGTCGCTGCACATGGCGGCCTTCACCCCCGCGGACCCCGCCGACCGGGCCGCCTTCGACGCCCACTGGGCGAGGATCCGCTCCTCCGGCGACGTGCTGCGCACCGTCCTGGCCGACGGGGACGTGGTCGGCAGCGCGGCCGTGTACGGGGAACCGGGCGAGCGGGAGGTGACGTACTGGATCGACCGCGCGTACTGGGGCAAGGGCATCGCCACGGCGGCGCTGCGGGCGCTGCTGGCCGAGGTCCCCGAACGCCCCCTGTACGCGAGGGCGGCCTCGGACAACGCCGGGTCGCTGCGCGTGCTGGACAAGTGCGGGTTCCGCGCCGTGGCCTCGGCGCGGGGCTTCGCGCGGGCGCGAGGTGCCGAGATCGACGAGACGGTGCTGGTCCTGGAGGGCTGAGCCCCTCTCCCCCGCGCGGCGGAGGCGGATCGTCGCCGCGCAGGAGGCGGTGCGGGCCGTCGCCGCGCGAGTCTGATCCCATGACGCAGCCGCCCGCTCCCGCCGCCACGACCCGGCCCGCCGCCACGACCCGGCCCGCCGCCACGTCCCGGCCCGCCGCCCGGACCGGACGGACGCGACGCGCCCTGCGGGCCGTGGCCGTCGTCTCCTGCGTGCCGTACCTCGGGCTGAAGGCCGCCTGGATCGCCGGGAGCCGCCTCGGCATCCCGGAGGGCAGCTCCCTGCTCGACGACCGCGTCGGCATGGCCGTGGTCAACGGCCTGTCGGTCCTGCTGGACAGCGCGGTGATCGTGCTCGCCCTGGTGCTGACCAGGCCCTGGGGGCTGCGGGTGCCGGCCTGGCTGCTCGCCTTCCCCCTGTGGGTCGCCACCGGGCTGCTCGCCCCGGTCATGACCGGGTTCCCGGCGCAGCTGGCCGTGCGGGGAGCCGGCGGTGGGGGCGGACGCCCGGCGCAGCGCGCTCCGTTCCTGCACGAGTGGGTGTTCACCGTCGTGTACACCGGTTTCATCCTCCAAGGGCTCGCGCTGGGCGGGCTGTTCGTCCTGTACACGCGGGACCGCTGGGGGTGGTTGTGGCGCGGGCGGGTCCGGGAGCTGCCCGCCGGTGCCGCGTGGCCCGCGCACCGCTTCCTCGCCGTCACGGCGACCGTACTGGCCCTGCTCCCGCTGACCCTGCACGTCCTGTGGGCCTGCGGAGCCACGGCCGGACTCGGCGAGCGCCGGGCGGCGGACCGCACCGCCGACGACCACGTCCTGGAGGCCGTCTTCGCGCTGTTCCTGGCGGCGGCGGTGGCCGGTGTCCTCCTGCTCGTCTTCCGGCGCGGGCGGGAGCTGCCGGCGGGCGTGCCGCTCGGGCTCGCCTGGACCGGTTCGGCCGCCGCGGCCTGCTGGGGCGGCTGGCTGTCGCTGGCCTCCCTCGGCGGTGCGCAGGACATCGCGGACCGTCCCACGCCGCTGCTGAGCCTCGCCTACGCTGGGCAGATGCTCGTCGGGTTGCTCGTCGCCGCCGTCGTCGCCCGTCACCTCGCGGAGCGTTCGGCCGGGGCCGCACGGCGCGCGGCGTGATCCGGGCCGCCCGTTCGCTGTTCGGCCGGCGGACGCGCCTGCGCTGGATCCACCTGATCCTGGGCGGTGCGCTCGCCATGCCCTACGTCCTGGTCGGCACGACGATCGTCGGCCCGGTCTCCGGGTCCGCGGACGTCTTCGGGTCCTTCCCCCTGCAACTCGCCTCCTTCGCCGTGGGTCTGCCGCTGGCGGCCGTCACCTCGCTGTTCCCGCTGACCCGGCCGCTGGAGTCCGCGGCGGTGCGCTGGCTGTGCGGGGTCGACCCGGACCGGCTGGCCGGCACTCCCGCCCGGACGCGGGGTGAGAAGGGCCGTACGGCGGCCTGGTTCACGCTGCATCTCGGCCTCGGCGGGATCATCGCCGGGATGACGCTGGCCCTGCCGCCGTTCGCCGCCGTGCTGATCCTGCTCCCGGTCCTCTCGGCGCTGCGCGGCGACCGGCTCGGGCTGCCCGAAGTCTTCGACCACACCTGGGCGTTGCTCCTGTCCCCGGTCGCCGGGGTGCTGTCGCTCGCCGCCCTGGCGGGCTGCGCGGCGGGGTGCGGCGCCCTGCTGGCCCACGGGGCGCCGCGGTTGCTCGGACCCTCGGCGCAGGACCGGCTCGCCGCCGCCGAGGCGCGCGCAGCCGACCTGGCCGTGCGCAACCGGCTGGCACGCGAGCTGCACGACTCCGTCGGCCACGCGCTCAGCGCCGTCACGTTGCAGGCGGGCGCGGCCCGCCGGGTCCTGGACTCCGATCCCGAGTTCGTCCGCGAGGCCCTCGCCGCGATCGAGGACACCACCCGGCGCACGGTCGGCGAACTCGACGCCGTCCTGGGCGTGCTGCGTGCGGGCGACGCCCCGGGCACGGCACCGGCGCCCACACTCGCCGAGGACCTGGACGGGCTGCTGCGGCGCACCCGGGCGGACGGGCGGCGCGTGCGGGCCACCGTCGCCGCCGACCCGGAGAAGCTGCCCGCGCTGGTGTCCCGCGAGGCCTACCGGATCGTGCAGGAAGGGCTGGGCAACGCCCTCAGGCACGGCGGTGAGCGGGCCGCGGTGGACGTGCGCGTCGCGGTCACCGGCGGACGGCTGGAGATCACCGTGGAGAATCCGCTGACCGGTTCGCGGCACCCCCGCCCCGGCGGCGGCCACGGACTGCGCGGCGTCGCGGACCGCGCCCGGCTGCTGGGCGGGACGGCGACGGCCGGGCCCGCGGGCGGGACGTGGCGGCTGCACGTCCGCCTGCCGATCGAGGGGCCCGCACCGGGCGGGCCCGCGTGAGAGGACCCGTATGAACCCGCCCGCCGTGATCCGCGTCGTCCTCGCCGACGACGAGCGCATGGTCCGCACCGCGCTGCGCGCCATCCTGTCCGCCGAACCGGACCTGGACGTGGTGGGCGAGGCGGCCACCGGCGCCGAGGCGGTGTCGGTGGTCCGGGAACTGCGGCCGGACGTGGTCCTGATGGACGTCCGGATGCCGGGGACCGACGGCATCCGGGCCACGGAGCAGATCCTGGCCACCCTGGACGGGCCGCCCCGGATCGTCGTGGTGACGACCTTCGAGAACGACTCCTACGTGTACGACGCCCTGCGCGCGGGTGCGTCCGGGTTCCTGCTGAAGCGGGCGGACGCCGACGCCCTCGTGCAGGCGGTCCGGCTGGTGGCGCGCAGCGACAGCCTGCTCTTCCCGGCGGCCGTGCGCGCACTGGCGACCGAGCACGCCCGTGCGCACCGCACGCCGCCCGCCTGGGTGGCGCGGCTCACCGCCCGTGAGCAGGAGGTGCTGCGGCACCTGGCCGGCGGGCTGACCAACGCGGAGATCGCCCGGCGCATGGAGGTGGGACCGGCCACCGTGAAGTCGCACGTGGCGGCCGTCCTGGCCAAGACGGGCGCCCGGGACCGCACCCAGGCGGTGATCGCCGCCTACGAGGCGGGCTTCCTGAACGCCGGATGAGAAAACCGGGCCGCCGGATGAGAAAACGGGACGGACGGGAACGATCCGCCCGGCGCCGTTCGTCTTTCCGGTCGCCATGAACAAGACGATCAGGCGCGCCTCCGCCTTCACCCTGCTGCTCGTACTGGCCCTGCTGATCAGGGCCACGTGGGTGCAGTTCTACGAGGGCCGGGCGCTGGCAGACGACAAGGACAACCGGCGGAACGCGATCGAGACGTACTCGGCGCCGCTCGGCAACATCATCGTGGGCGGCCGGTCGGTCACCGGCTCGGCGCCGACGACGACGGGCGACCTCGCGTACAAGCGGACGTACCCGGACGGCAGCCTGTACGCGGCGGTGACGGGGTACGCGTCGCAGGCGTACGCGCCGACCCAGCTGGAGGGCATCTACACCGACCTGCTCAACGGCACGGACAGCCGGCTGAGGTCGGTGATGGACACCCTCACCGGCCGGCGGGCCGACCCGGGCAACGTGATCACGACGATCGATCCGGACGTGCAGAAGGCCGCGGTCGAGGCGCTCGGCGACAAGAAGGGTGGGGCCGTCGCCATCGACCCGGGGACCGGCAGGATCCTGGCGGTGGTGTCGTCCCCCTCGTACGACCCCTCGTCGCTGACGGACGCCAACACCGCGGGAACGGCCTGGAAGAAGCTCACGGCGGACCCGGACAAGCCGCTGGTGAACCGGGCCCTGCGGCAGCCGCTGCCGCCCGGCTCGACGTTCAAGCTGGTGGTGGCCGCCGCGGCGCTGGAGGACGGGCTGTACGCGTCGGTCGACCAGCGCACCGACAGCCCCGACCCGTACACCCTGCCGGGCACGACCCGCGAGCTGACCAACGAGAACCCCGACGCGCCCTGCACGAACGCCACCATCCGCACGGCACTGCAGTACTCGTGCAACAACGTCTTCGCGAAGATGGCCGTCACGCTGGGCCAGGACAAGGTGAAGGCGATGGCCGAGAAGTTCGGCTTCAACGACGACGAGCTGGACGTGCCGGTGCGGGCCTACACGAGCGTGTACCCCTCGGACATGCATCCGTCGCAGACGGCTCTGACGGGGATCGGCCAGTTCGACGTCACCGCCACCCCGCTCCAGATGGCCATGGTGTCGGCGGCCATCGCCAACGGCGGCAAGCTGGTCTCGCCGCACATGGTCGCGCAGATCACCGACAGCGGCGGTGACGTCCTGGAGGACTACGACGACGCGGGCTCCAAGCGGATCATGTCCTCTTCGACCGCCGGGCAACTGCGGTCGGCGATGCGGACGGTGGTGGAGAAGGGCACCGGCACGAACGCCCGGGTGCCGGGCGCGACCGTCGGCGGCAAGACGGGCACGGCCCAGCACGGTGAGAACAACAGCCAGGTGCCCTACGCCTGGTTCACCTCGTACGGCACGTCCGACGCGTCGGGCAAGGAGGTCGCCGTGGCGGTCGTCGTCGAGCAGTCCGACGCGGCCCGCTCGGAGGTGAGCGGCAACGGCCTGGCGGCACCGGTCGCCAGGGCGATGATGGAAGCGGCGCTGAAGGACTGAACCCCCGCCGCCCGGAATCCGTCTCCTCGGACGAGTCCGCACCGAGTCCCCGGCCGACCCCGGCCCCCCTGGGGTCCGCCGGTCGCCGGGGCGTCCGGCCCCCCAGCCGACGCCCCGGTACCGCGACCCTCCGGAGCCCCCCTCCGGACGGTCGGCGCAGCACCGTCCGAGCCCCCCTCGGCCGGTCTGCCGGGCGTCCCCGCCGGTTCGCACCCGGCGGGGGCGCCGTCGCCGGTCCTTGAGAACCCGTTCAGACCGGCCGCCAGTCGCCGAGCCAGGTCCGCCGGGTGTGGGCCCGCGCCTGCTCGGGGGTCAGCCGGGGGCGGTTCTCCGGCACGGTGACGGTGGCTCCGGGACCGGTGTTGCGGTACTCGGCGAACCGCATCGACTGCCAGGGGTGGGCGCTCGACATGTCGGCGTAGGGCGCGGCCGCGTCGATGCCCGGGCCGAGCCGGGTGTCGCGGACGGTGAGCATGGGGCGGGCGGTGGGGTCGGAGCTGGGCACCCAGGGGCGGGCCAGCTTGTAGAAGCCGTCCGGGGCGTCGCCGTCGACCCGGCTGCGGGTGACGAGGTAGCCGAGCGGGGTGGTGCGGGCCGTGGAGGGCGCGAAGACGAAGCCGTAGGGGGCGCCAGGCAAGTCGGCGCGCGTCAGGGTGCGGAAGCGGCAGTGCGCGAAGACGGCGGTGGCCCGTCCGAAGACGAAGTCGACGTCGCCCTCGACGTGGCAGTGCGCGAAGTACTGCCGGGCGACGGTGCCGAGGGCCATGGTGTCGGCGTACAGGGTGTCCTGGTGGCCGAGGAACCGGCAGTGGTGGAAGGCGGACCGGTCGCCCTGCACCTTGAGGGCGACGGCCTGAGTGCCGGTGACGCCGGGGTGGTCGGCGCGCAGCCAGTCGTTGGCGAAGGTGATCCAGCGTGCGGTGAACCCGTCGGCCTGCACGGTGGCGGTCGCCGAGCCGGTGGTGCCGTAGGTGCCGCCGCCGGGCTTGGGAGTGCCTGCCGCGTTGTCGTACACGATCACGACGTCCCGGGCGTCCTCGCTCGCTCCGATCCAGGTCATGCCGGTGCGGGCGGGGTCGACGGCGACGGTCTGCCGGTAGGTCCCCGGGGCGATGACCAGGGTGTGCCCGGGTCCGTCCGCCGCGGCCACTGCGTCCCGGACGGTGGTGACGTCGCCGGCACCGGCCGGGTGCACGTACAGGGTGGCCGGGGTCAGGCGGGCGGCCGGTGAGCCGTAGCGGCCGAACGGGCGCCCCGGACCCGTGGCGCGGGCCGGGACCGCGGCCGGGCCGGCCACCAGGGCGGCCGCGGCGCTCCCGGCGCTCGCGGCGCTCGCGGTCAGGAATCCTCTGCGGGACACGGGCATGCGGGTGCTCCTTCGGGGGTCGTCGCACAGGGGGCCGGGGCGGGCGTCGGGTCCGCCCCGGCCGGCAGGGGGAGGGCGTCAGCGGAGGCGGCCGGCGCCGGCCCGCTGCCCGACGATGCCGGGCACGGCCCTGGGCGGGTCCAGCCGGGTGCGCAGGGTGGGCGTCCAGCCCGCACCGGTCTGCAGGAACTCGCCCGGGATCTCGGCGTTGTGCACGGCGACGAGGTCGGTTCGCCTGCCGTTGACGTAGTTGTCCGCGGCGGTGAGGGGGGCCTCGCTCCACTTCTTGAGGATCTTCGCCGGGCTGAACCCGGGGGCCAGCGTGAAGGCGTTGTGCTCGGCGACGAGCCGGGACTCCTTGCCGATGCCGTAGACGTACCCCCACTTCTGGCCCTTGGTGACGACGAAGTGGTTGTTGTACGAGTCGACCTGCCCGAAGCGCACCCGGGGGGCGCGCTCGACGATGCCCTCGAAGCGGTTGTGGTGGAGGGTGACCTTGAGCTTGCCGGTGTCGTCGGCGGTGGCGCCGTCACTGTTGCCGATGAGCATCGTCTTGTCGTGGTCGCGGAACGCGTTCCAGGACACGGTCACGTGGTCGGAGCCGCGCACCACGTCCAGCAGCCCGTCGTGCTGCTGGTACACCTTGCCGAAATACTGCGGCAGGGAGCTGTCGGGGTGGCGCCCGTCGGTGAGCGTGTTGTGGTCGATCCACACATGGGTGGAGCCGTACACCACCACTCCGTCGTACTCGGAGTTCCAGGCGCCGGTGTTGCCGTCGTCGGTCGGGTCCCACTGCGGGAAGCAGTCGACCGGCGCCTCGAGGTGGAGGTTGCGGACGATGACGTTGTCGACGCCCTTGATCTGGAGGCTGCCCCCGCGGATCCCGGCGCCCTTGCCCACGCCGACGATGGTGGTGTCGGCCGGCACGTTCGCCTTGATGGCGGCGTCCTGGCGGGCGGCCGACGCGGCCCGCAGGTCCTCCTGCTCCCCGCTGACCGGCTTGTCGTGGCCCCAGACGGCCGGGTCGTAGGCGGCGAGGTAGGTCCCGAGGTCGTAGCCCTCGGCCGCGAACGCGTCGCAGCCCTGCGAGACGGCGTCGATCATCCCCTTGACCTTGATGATCTTCGGTGCGGATCCGCCCTGCCGCAGGGCGGCCCGGAACTGCTCCCAGGTGGTGACGGTGTGCACGTGTGCGGCGTCGGCGGCGGCGCCGCCCGTGGTGCCGGTGCCGTACGAACCCCAGCCGTCGCCGGCCGGCAGGGTCGCGCGGGCGGGGTCGGACGGCCGGGCCTGGGCGCCCGTTCCGCTCACGGACAGCACGAGGGCGGCACATCCGGCCACGGCGACCGCCCTCACAATGGCATGATCATGACACTTGCGGACGTTCATGGTTCTGGTCTCTTCCTTCTGCGTCGGGTCTGCGGACACGTGGAGCACCTTTCGAGCGGAGGGGTGCGGCCTCCGGGCGGACGGGGACCTGCGCGACCGGCCGGGGGGCGGCCCGCACCCGGCACACGTCAGGCCGCCCCGCGGTCGTCACCGCGCCTACGCCTTCTGCTCGTTCCACTCCTTCTGCGCGGCGTTCAGCTGCTCGGCCATGGTGTCCAGGAACGCTTTCGCGCTCATCTTCCCGAGCAGGACCTTCTGGAAGTTCGGCTCGTTGTCCGCCTTGGAGATCGTGTTCCAGTCGGGCAGGTAGTACGGCAGCTGCACGATCGACGTGGAACCGTCCGACAGCGCCTGCGCCGCCAGCTTCGTCGGCTCGGCCTTCGAGATCCACGGGTCCTTCGCCGCGTCGGTGTTCGACGGCACCTGGCCCGCGGCCTCGTTGAACTTCGAGTTCTCCGCCCGGGACGTGGCGAACTCGATGAACTTCCAGGCGGCTTCCTTGTTCTTGCCGCTCTTGAACAGTCCCAGCCCGTCCACGGGGTTGGAGACCTGCACGCGCTTGCCGCCCGGACCGGTCGGCTGCGGAACGCCGCGGAACTTGTCGGCGCCGAGGGCCTTCACATGGTCCTGGTACGAGCCCAGGTTGTGGTTCAGCATGCCGATCGTGCCGGAGTCCCACTGCGCGACCATCTTCGTGAAGTCGTTGTTGAGGTCGGCGGCCGGGGTGACCTTCTTGTACAGGCCCGCGTACTTCTCCAGCGCCGCCACGTTCTTCGGGTCGTCGAGCGTGGTCCTCTCGCCGCCGGCGTCCCAGAACGAGGTGATCCCGGACTGCCCGTACATGGCGTCCAGCGCCTGCGCGATGGACCCGGCGCCGCCGCGGATCGTGTAGCCGAACGCGTTGCCGCCCTTGTCCGTCAGCTTCTCGGCGGCCGTGAAGAACCGCTCCCACGTCGTGGGCTCCTCCAGCCCGGCCTTCTCGAACAGGTCGGTGCGGTAGTACAGCACGCCGTTGTTGGCGGAGGTCGGGACCGAGTAGAGCGTGTCGTCGCCGCCGGCCGCCTTCAGCGACTCGACCATGTCCTTGTTGAGCCGGCCGTCGAGGGAGGAGCCGGCGAGCCGCTCGTCCAGCGGCTCCAGCGCGCCCTGCGCGGCGAACCCGGCGATCATCGCCGATCCGACACCGCCCACGTCGGGCAGCCCGCCACCCTGGAGGGCGGTGTCGACCTTCGACTGGTACTCGGTGGCGGCGATCCCGACGTACTCGACGTCGATGTCCGGGTTGGCCTTCTCGAAGTCGGCGATGATCTCCTTCCAGATCTCGGTGCGGACACCGCCGTTGTTGTCCCAGAAGACGATCCTGCCCTTGCCGCTGCCCTCGGCGCCCTTGTCGCCGCCCGCCCCGCTGCCGTCGTCACCACAGGCGGTGGCGGTCAGCGCGAGCACGGCCCCCAGGGCGACGACCGTGGCGGCGCGCCTGCTTCTGCGATTGCTGATCTTCATTGGTCGGCTCTCTTCTTCCTGATCCGGCGGAACTCGTGGGTGTGGGGGGACGGCGAGAGGCGTCGGAGCCTTCGCGAGCGCTTGCTGCGGGGGTGCGTCATCAGGGCTCCCCACAGGCGTACGAGGTGGGTCATGCGGGGGTGACGGTGAAGCCGGTGAAGGTCGCGGGCCCGGCGTGTCCCGGGCCGTCGGGCGCGAGCGCGAACAGGCCGAGCAGGGCGCCGACCCAGCGCCACGCGGTGGCCGCGAAGACGGGCCCGGACGGCCGGAATCCGTCGCCGGTGTCGGCCGAGAAGCGGCAGCGCGCGCCCGGGCCGATCTCGACGCGCAGCCGGGCCCGGCCGCCGGGGGCGGGCCGGGCGTGCCCGGCGTCCCGCTCCCCGCCCCCCGCGGCCTCGGCGAAGCGGTGCACGAGGTGCACGGACCCGTCGGCGCCCCGTTGCAGGCCGATCCAGGAGTACGCGTCGCCGAGCACGGCGAGGCCCGCCCGCGCCCCCGCCTCGCCGCTGTCCAGGCGCAGTTCCACCTCGGCCGCGCAGGGGCTGCCGGGCAGCCGCTGGGTCAGCACATGAGGCAGCGTGCGCAGGTCGTGGGGGCCGCCCGAGCGGACGCACACCAGCCGCAGTCCGTCCCCGGAGTGCCGGGTGGCCCAGCCGTCGGCCGGATCGGCGGTCCACTGCCACTGCACGCCGTACCGCCCGCCGGGGAAGTCGTCGTCGGTGGCGGGGGCGGCGGGTGGTTGCGGTGGCAGGGCGGGGCGGCGGTGCACGGTGACGGGGGCGCCGTCGTCGCCGACGACCGGCCAGCCGTGCTCCCAGCACATGGGCTGGAGGTGCACGACCCGCCCGTAGGGGCCGCGCTGCTGGAAGTGCAGGAACCAGTCCTCACCGGACGGGGTGCGCACCCAGCCGCCCTGGTGGGGGCCGTTGACACCGGTGTCCTTCTGCTCCAGCACGATCCGCTCCTCGTACGGCCCGAAGAAGCCGCGGGAGCGGAAGGCGCCCTGCCAGCCGGTCTCGACACCGCCCGCGGGGGCGAGGATCCAGAACCAGCCGTCGTGCCGGTAGAGCTTGGGGCCCTCCAGGGTGAACCAGCCGGGGATGCGGTCGCCGTCGACGATCACCGTGCCCTCGTCGAGGAGTCCGGTGCCGTCGGGACGCATGCGGTGGCCGGTGAGGCGGTTCTTGACGCCGGAACGCGACCTGGCCCAGGCGTGCACCAGGTACGCCTCTCCGGTCTCCTCGTCCCACAGGGGGCAGGCGTCGATCAGCCCCCTGCCCGCCTTCAGCAGGAGCGGGCGGCTCCAGGGGCCCCTGACGTCCGGCGCGTTGACCTGGAACACACCCCGGTCGGGGTCGCCCCAGAAGATCCAGAACCGCTCGTCGTGATACCTCAGGGACGGCGCCCACACGCCGCAGTCGTGCCGGGGGGCCGCGAACTCCTCCCCGGGGGAGAGGCGTTCGAGGGCGTGGCCGATCAGCGTCCAGTTGACCAGGTCGCGCGAGTGCAGCAGCGGCAGGCCGGGCGACCGGCCGAAGCTGGAGGCCGTCAGGTAGAAGTCGTCGCCGACGCACACGACGTCCGGGTCGGACCAGTCGGCGTCGAGGACCGGGTTCGTGTAGGTGTCCGCGTCCAGGGGCGTTCCGCGCGTCACGCGCTCACCGCCTTGCGGACGAGGGAGGCCGCGCCCTCCCGGTCGAGGCGGCCGTCGGCGACCACGGTGACGATCCGGCGGACCGCGGTCCCGCCCGGCGGGATCGGCAGCCGGCCGTCGCAGGCCAGCGAGGACCCGACCCCCGGGTACTCCGCGGTCCGCACGAACCAGGGGTCCCTGCGGGTCCGTTCGGTGGCCCCGGCGAAGACGAGCGTCCAGTCCGATCCGGCCAGGGCCAGCCAGTCGGCGCTCCTGCCGTGCGCCTCGGCCTCGCCGTCACGGTCGGCGGTGAACACCTGCGGCGGGGCCGCCTCCTTGCGGGCCCGCCAGAAGAAACCACCGTAGGCGGCGCCCGGGCGGCCGTTCGTCGCCGGGCTGCCGAGGGACAGCGGTCTCCCGGTGACGTTGGTGAGGGAGAAGCCGAGGTCCAGCGCCCAGGCGCGGTCGGTGAGTTCGGTGGCGGCGACCGTGCGGCGCTCGCGCAGCAGCTCGCCGCCCGCGGCGACCCAGCGCAGTTCCTGGACGAAGCGGTCCGGGTCGCGCAGCTGGAACGCGACGTGCCGCTGGGCGCCGTGGTTGTCCAGCTCGGTCGGGCCCCGGTCGCGCACATAGGTGCGCCCGCCCCAGAAGTTGAACCCCTCGACGTCGGGAACGGCGACACCGACGCCGAGGTGGTGTGCGTGGTCGGCCGGACCGGACTCGGTCACGGTGGTGCCGGCCAGGGTGGTGACGGGGTGCAGGTAGGGGCGCGGAGACAGCCGGGCGGGCAGTTCGGGGCGGGTGACGTACCGGGCGACCGGCCGGCCGGCCACCCGCAGGATGGGTGTGTCGTCGCCGGTCATCGGGTCTTCACCTCGTTCGGCAGGGGTTCGGCGGCCGGGGCCCAGGGGGCGCCGAGCTCGGAGTAGAGGGAGAGGGTGTCGGCGGCGGCCGCGACGAGTCCGTCGACGCCGGGCACCACCCGGCGGTGCTCGCCGGGGACCCGGTGCCAGGCGGTGTCCGGCAGCGGCGCCGGGTCGGGCGCGGTGCGGACGGCCTCCACCACCTTCATGAACGCGCCGGTCGCCTCCGGCGGGGCCAGCAGGGCGGCGCCGGTGGTGAGGTGCGCGACGAGGTTCTCCAGCAGGTCGGTGCGCCCGTGCCCGGTCTCCTGCGGGCCGTGCCCGGCGCGCTGGAGCAGCACGCGGTCCTGCTTGTACCAGAAGGTGATCCGGCCGCTGCTGCCGTGCGCCAGCACGTACGGCTCGTCCGCCCGCTCGGCGCACAGGGTCGCGGCCACGGTGACCGGGTGGCCCTGAGCGGTGGTGACGCGGACGCAGGAGGTGTCGTCGGACTCGATGGCGTTGGCGCGCAGCAGTTCCGTCTCGACACCGAGGACGTCCTCGGCGCGGCTGCTGCCGCCGAGGGCGAGCGCGGTGGCGACGGCGTGGGCGAGGGGGTTGGTCAGCGCCCCGTCGATCACGTCGACGCCGTTCATCCGCCGTCTGCCCGCCCAGGGCGCCCGGCGGAAGTAGTCCTCGTCGCGGACCCAGGCCCCGGCGCCGCCGACGCCGGCCAGGGTGCCGATGGCGCCCTCGGCGATCAGGGCGCGGACGGCGGGCAGGGCGTGCGAGCCGAGCGACTGGAAGCCGATCTGGCAGGCGACCCCGGCCGCGGCGACCCCGTCGGCCATCCGGCGGAACTCCGCGTAGGAGGGCGCGGGCGGCTTCTCCAGCAGGAGGTGCACCCCGCGTCCGGCCGCCGTGAGGGCCAGGTCGGTGTGGGTGGGGATGGGCGTGCAGATCACGGCGATCCGGGCGCCCGTGGAGTCCAGCAGCGCCCCGAGGTCGGCGGACTGCTCGGGGGTGCCCAGGCCGTCGAGCTCCCGGCCGGCCAGCGGCGTCAGCTCGCAGACACCCACCAGCCGGACGAGGCCCCGCTGCTGGAGACGCCGGATGTTCGCGACGTGCCAGCGACCGTGACCGCGGGCACCGGCGAGGACGACGGGCACGGGTGCGCTCACGGTGGCGATCACGGGATCAACCCCGCTCCGACGGCGGGAGCCGGCCCGGCCGCGCCGGCGCGAACCGGTCCCCGCCCGGCATCCGCACCCCGGTGCACCCGACCCTCCGGGATGACCACCCGGCCGACTGTGGCGGGATGGACGGGGACCCGGCCGACTGTGGCCGCGTGGACGAGGACCCGCCCGGACGCCGCGGCGCGGACCGGGACCCTCCCGGCTGCCGCGACGCGGCCCGGGACCCGCCCGGATGCCGCAGCACAGCTCGGCACCCGCCTCGCTGCGGCGGTCCGGACAGCCCCGCCCTGCGAGGCGGCCACCCGCCCGGCGGCCGCACCCCGGTGCACCCGACCCTCCGGAACGACCGCCCGGCCGACTGTGGCGGGATGGACGGGGACCCGGCCGACTATGGCCGCGTGGACGAGGACCCGCCCGGACGCCGCGGCGCGGACCGGGACCCTCCCGGCTGCCGCGACGCGGCCCGGGACCCGCCCGGATGCCGCAG
>NZ_JBVJKK010000011.1:0-29397 GCF_055585285.1 Streptomyces sp. NPDC053665 | reverse complement strand
GGTCCGGACAGCCCCGCCCTGCGAGGCGGCCACCCGCCCGGCGGCCGCACCCCGGTGCACCCGACCCTCCGGAACGACCGCCCGGCCGACTGTGGCCGCCTGGACGGGGACCCGCCCGGCTACGGCCACGCGGACCGGGACCCGCCCGGCTACGGCCACGCGGACCGGGACCCGCCCGGCTGCCGCAGCGCAGCTCGGCACCCGCCCGGCTGCGGCGGTCCGGACAGCCCCGCCCTGCGAGGCGGCCACCCGCCCGGCGGCCGGACCCCGGTGCACTCCACCCCCCGGGGCGGTCGCCCGCCCCGCGTTGCGCGGCCTCATCCCTTCACCGCCCCGGCGCTGAATCCGGTGATCAGCCACTTCTGGATGAACGCGAACACGATCACGACCGGCACGGCCGCGATGATGCCGCCCGCGGCGAGTGCGCCCAGGTCGACGCTGTCGGCGCTCATCAGGGAGTTGAGGCCGACCGGGATCGTCTGCTTGTCCTGGTTGTTGAGGAACATCAGGGCGAACAGGAAGTGGTTCCAGGAGTGGACGAAGGCGAAGGAGCCGACGGCGATCAGGCCGGGCCGCAGCAGCGGCAGGACGACGATGCGGAACGCCGTCATGCGGCTGCACCCGTCCACCCAGGCCGCCTCCTCCAGGGAGGGCGGCACGTTCTTGATGAAGTTGCTGATCAGGATGATCGACAGGGGCAGCTGGAACACCGTCTCGGCGAGGATGACGCTGCCCAGCGAGTTGATCATCTTCAGCTCGGCGAAGATCTCGAACAGCGGGACCAGCAGCAGCGCGCCGGGCACGAACTGCGAGCACAGCAGGGCCAGCATGAAGCCGCGCTTGATCCGGAAGTCGAACCGGGCGAGGGCGTAGCCGCCGGCCAGGGCGACCAGCGTCGTCATGACGAGGGTGGCGACGCCGACGAGGACGCTGTTGGCGAAGTAGGTGCCGAAGCTGCGGTCCGTCCAGACCTTCTCGAAGTGCTCGAAGGTGACCGGCCAGGGCACGAGCGAGGTCGAGCCCGCCGGGCGCAGCGAGAACAGCAGGATCCAGTAGAAGGGGACGAGGGTGAACAGCAGGTAGATGCCCAGGGGCAGGTAGATCTGCCAGCGGGGCGCCTGGTCCCAGGCGCGGTGCCGGTGGACGGGCCGCGGCTGCCCGGGGGTGGCGCGCACGGGGACGGGCGCCGTCCTGGTGGCTTCCTTCACGCTCACTTGTTCTCGCCTCCGAACTTGCTCAGCCGCAGGTAGACCATCGAGCAGAAGAGCAGGATCACGAACGCCACGGTGGTCAGGGCCGACGCGTAGCCGAAGTTGTGGGCGTCGACGGACGTGTTGGCGATGTACAGCGGCAGCGTGGTCGTCTCGCCCGCGGGTCCGCCGCCGGTCAGGGTGTAGAGCAGGTCGACGTTGTTGAACTCCCACACCGCGCGCAGCAGCGTGGACAGGATGATGGCGTCCTTCAGGTGCGGCAGCGTGATGTGCCAGAACTGCTTGAGGCGGCTGGCCCCGTCGACCTCGGCGGCCTCGTAGAGGTCCTTCGAGACGGACTGGAGGTCGGCGAGGATGAGGATCGCGAAGAACGGCACACCGCGCCACAGGTCGGCCACGACCGTCGCCGGGAACACGGTGGAGGTGTCCGACAGCCAGCTGGTCCCGTAGGAGCCGATGCCCAGGTCGGCGAGGTAACGGGTGATGCCCGTCTGGGAGTTGTAGAGCAGCACCCAGATTGCGGAGGTCAGCACGCCGGAGACGGCCCACGGGGAGAACACCAGGGCCCGCCCCAGGCCCCGGCCGACGAAGGTCTGGTTGACGACGAGGGCCAGCGCGAGACCGAACAGCAGCTGGAGCCCGACCTCGACGAAGACCCATTGGGCGCTGAAGACGAGGGTGTCCCAGAAGACGGGGTCCTCGGTGAAGGCGTGGACGAAGTTGTCGAAGCCAGCGAAGCCGTTCCGCCAGGGCTTGGTGGGGTTGTAGTGCTGCAGGCTGTAGTAGAAGACGCTGATGACCGGGTAGGCGATGAAGCCCAGCATGAGCAGGGCGGCGGGCGCGATCAGCAGGTACGGGAGCCTGCGCGGGGTGGCGGAGGCACGGCGCCGCCTCGGTGGCGCGGGCGGTTTCGCCACGGCTGCGGCTTGGGCCATGACTGTTCTCCGTTCTCGGTACGTCTGTGCGTGGTGCGTCGGACGTGAGGAGCAAGCGCTTTCTACCCGGGCGGCGCCGGGCCGGGTCGTGCCGGAGGTGCCTGTGCGGTGCGGCCGTTCAGCCCGCGTACGGGTCGGCGACCCGGCCCGGCCGGGCGAGGAACCCGAAGTCGCAGCCGGTGTCGGCCTGGGTGATCTGCTCGTCGTAGAGGGCGCCGTAGCCGCGCTCGTACCGGGCGGGCGGCGGTGTCCAGGCCGCTCTGCGCCGCTCGAGCTCCTCGTCGTCCACGTGGAGGTGGAGGCTGCGCGCCTCGACGTCCAGCGTGATCGGGTCGCCGGTGCGTACGAGGGCGAGCGGGCCGCCGACGTGGGACTCGGGCGCCACGTGCAACACGCAGGTGCCGTAACTGGTGCCGCTCATCCGGGCGTCGGAGATGCGGACCATGTCCCGCACGCCCTGCTTGAGCAGGTGGTCGGGCAGCGGCAGCATTCCGTACTCGGGCATGCCGGGGCCGCCCTTGGGGCCGGCGCCCCGCAGCACGAGCACGTGGTCGGCGGTGATGCCCAGTGCCGGGTCGTCGATGGTGCGCTGCATGGTCCGGTAGTCGTCGAAGACGACCGCGGGCCCGGTGTGCTTGAGCAGGTGCGGCTCGGCGGCGATGTGCTTGATGACGGCGCCGTCCGGGCAGAGGTTGCCGCGCAGCACGGCGACTCCGCCCTCGGCGGCGACGGGGTTGTGTCGGGGCCTGATGACGTCGTCGTCGTGCACGACGGCGTTCGCGATCTGCTCCCCCAGGGTGCCGTTGACGGTGGGCCGGTCCAGGTGCAGCAGGTCGGTGATCCGGGTCAGGAAGGCCGGCAGCCCCCCGGCGAAGTGGAAGTCCTCCATGAGGTACGTCCGTCCGCCGGGCCGGACGTTGGCGAGCACCGGCACGGTGCGGGCGACGCGGTCGAAGTCGTCGAGGGTGAGCCGGACGCCGGCGCGGCCCGCCATGGCGATCAGGTGGATGACGGCGTTGGTGGAGCCGCCGAGCCCGAGCACCGTGGTGACGGCGTCCTCGAAGGCCTCGCGGGTGAGGATCCGGGACGGCCGGAGGGCGGTCCAGGCGAGTTCCACGGCACGGCGCCCGGACGCGGCGGCCATCCGCTCGTGGGCGGAATCGACGGCCGGGATCGAGGAGGCGCCGGGCAGCGTCATGCCGAGGGCTTCGGCCGCCGCGGTCATCGTGGAGGCGGTCCCCATGGTCATGCAGTGACCGGGCGACCTCGCCAGCCGGCCCTGGAGCTCCCGCAGGTCGCAGTCGGTCAAGTTGCCGGCGCGGTGCTCGTCCCAGTACTTCCACATGTCGGTGCCGGACCCGAGGGTCTCCCCGCGCCAGTGGCCCGGCAGCATCGGCCCCGCGGGCACGAAGAGGGCCGGCACGTCGGCCGAGGCCGCGCCCATGAGCAGGGCGGGCGTCGACTTGTCACAGCCGCCGAGCAGGACCGCCGCGTCGACCGGGTACGACCGCAGCAGCTCCTCGGTCTCCATCGCCAGCAGGTTGCGGTAGAGCATCGGGGTGGGCTTCTGATACGTCTCGGAGAGCGTGGCGACCGGGAACTCCAGCGGGAAGCCGCCCGCCTGCCACACTCCCCGCTTGACCGCCTCGGCCCGCTCGCGCAGGTGGACGTGGCAGGGGTTGATGTCGGACCAGGTGTTGAGCACGGCGATCACCGGGCGGCCCAGGTACTCCTCCGCCTCGTAACCGAGCTGCCGCATCCGGGCGTTGTGCGACCAGGTGCGCAACTGGCCCTCGGTGCCGTACCACTGGTGGCTCCTGAGCTCCTCGGGGGACAGGCGGCCGGTCACAGGGACCACCCCGCGGCGATGGCGGCGACCTCGGCGCGCGCGTCCTGCGCCAGCGGCTTGCTCGGCGGGCGGACCTCGCGGCGGCACAACCCCAGCGAGGCCAGGGCCTCCTTGACGACCGTGACGTTGTCGGCGGAGCCGTTGGCGGCGCGCAGCTCCTCGAAGCGGCGGATCTGCTCCCAGACCTTCATGGCGGCCGGGTAGTCGCCGGAGCGCAGCGCCTCGATCATGTTCAGGGAGACGGCCGGGGCGACGTTCACCAGCCCCGAGGTGAAGCCGGTGGCGCCCGCGGAGAAGTAGGAGGGGGCGTAGGGCTCGGCGAGCCCGGCGACCCACACGAACCGCTCCAGCCCGGCGTCCCGGGCGAACGCGGCGAAGCGGGAGGCGTCGGGGACGGCGTACTTCACGCCGATGACGTTCGGGCAGGAGTCGGCGAGTTCGGCGAGGCGGGCGCCGGTGAGCTGGGCGTTGCGGATGTAGGGGACGACGCCCAGCTCGGGGACGGCCTCGGCGACGGCCCGGTGGTAGTCGACCCAGCCGGCCTGGGAGACGTAGGGGTGGACGGGCTGGTGGACCATCACCATCTGCGCGCCGAGCTCGCGGGCGTGCCGGGCGGAGGCGACGGCGGTGGGGACGTCGTGGCCGACGCCGACCAGGACGACGCCCCGCTCCCCGGCCTCCTCGACGGTGAGCTCCGTGACCAGGCGGCGTTCGTCGGGGGTCAGGGCGTAGAACTCGCCGGTGTTGCCGTTCGGGGTGAGGGTGGTGATGCCGCCGTCGAGCAGGCGGCGCAGCAGGGCCCGGTGGGTGTCCCGGTCGACGGAGCCGTCCTCGGCGAACGGGGTCACCGGGATGGCCACCACGCCGGCCAGGGCGGCCCGCTGAGTCTCGAATGCCACGCTGCTCATTCCTGACCTTCCTGTTCCAGGGCCGCCTCGGGGAAGGCGCGTTGCACGAAGGACGCGATGTGGGCGTGCAGGGCGCGCGCCGCTCCGTCGGCGTCGCCGTCCAGGGCGAGCCGGAGGATCTCCCGGTGCTCGCCGGCCTCCCGCTCCCAGGAGGGCGAGGCGGCCCAGGCGACGGCGGAGACCAGGGCGGCCTGGTCGCGGACCTCGTCGAGCATCCGGCCGAGCAGCGGGTTGCCGCACGGCAGGTACAGGGCGCGGTGGAACTCCCGGTTGGCCAGGGAGCGTTCGGCGGTGTCGGTGGCGACGTCGGCGCGGGCCAGCGCGTCGCGGGCGGCGTCCAGGCCGGCCCCGCGCTGCACGGCCCGCCTCAGCGCCTCCGGCTCCAGCAGCAGGCGGACGTCGTAGACCTCGCGCGCCATGTCCGCGTCCACCATGCGCACCGTGGCGCCCTTGTACTGGCTCATGACGACCAGTCCGGTGCCGGCGAGTGTCTTCAGCGCCTCGCGCACGGGCGTCTTGGACACCCCGAACTGCGCGGCGAGCTCGGTCTCGACGAGCGCCTGTCCCGGCGTCAGCTGCCCGGTGAGGATGCGGTGTTTGATCCCCTCCAGCACGTACTGCGTGCGGGAGGGGATCGGCGTGGGCACAGAGGTCATGCGCGCCTCTCGGATCTCGCGGTCTCGATGGATCGCGTATCGGATCTCGCGTATCGCGTCTCATATATGACGTACGAAGTACGACGCGATGACCGTAGGAGGGCGCGTTTGTTTCGTCAATGCTTCCGACGCAAGAAACAGCAATCGCTTTCTACGACCGGGGCCTCCACCCGGGTTCCCGCCCGCTCAACCCCACGGCCCGGTCCAGCAAGGACGCCTCCGGCCCGACCGGCACGACGGGGCCGAAGATCGCGTCGCGGGTGGGGTCGTCCACCCCGGCGGCGAGGAAGTCGTGGCAGACCCGCAGCGCATCGGGGTCGGGGGTGTACTCCTGGCCGGTCGCACGGGCCAGGTCCCAGCCGTGGACGACCAGTTCGTCGGTGGCCACCAGGCCCGCGACGTCCCCGGGCAGGTCGACGCCGCCGGCCCGGGTCGTGCCGGTCCAGGCGGCCGGGTCGCGCCAGGCGTCGGCCAGTTCGGCCAGGGCCTTCGGCAGTTCCCCGCACCAGCCGGGCGTGACGGCCGGGAGCGCGGAGTCCGGGCTGGTGTCCGTGGTGGCCCCGAGGTCCTTGCGTCCGGCGTCGCGGAAGGCGACGGTCAGCCCCAGCAGGTGACCGAGCAGATGGCGCACCGCGTAGTCGGGGCAGGGCGTGGGGCCGGCGAGCTGTTCGTCGGTGACGCCGGCCGCGAGCCGCGCCAGGACCTCCGTCTGCGGTCCGAGGTCGAGGACCGGGCCGACCGTGCCCGTGGTGCTGTCGGTCATGGGGTGCTCCTTCGTGAGTCGTCGCAAGGGCAGACCGCTCCCGGCGGGGGAACTCATCGGCGCGCGGCCCGCCCCCCTCCCCCGGCCCGGCTTCTGGGGAACCTGCCCGATCCCCTCCCCGGGGCCTTAGCACCACGATGGGCGGGCATGACGACCTTCACGACCTGGCCCTTGCTGCGCGTGCTGCGCGACCGTGCCGCCGGGCTGTACCTGTGCGGCGTGGTGGTGTCCGGCTTCGGCACCTCGGCGCTGTGGCTGGCCTGCGGGGTGTGGGTGAAGGACCTCACCGGCTCGGACGGGCTGGCCGCGCTGTGCATGCTCGCCCTGTGGCTGCCGACCCTGGCCGGTCCGCTGCTGGGCACCGTCGCCGACCGGGTCCGCCGCACCCCGCTGCTGATCGGCACCAACGTGTTCCTGGGCGCCCTGCTGGTCAGCCTGGTGGGCGTGACGGGCCCGGGCGACCTGTGGCTGCTGTACGCGGTGCTGGTGGTGTACGGCGCGGCGGGCGTCGTGCACGACGCCGCCGAGTCGGCCCTGGTCGCGTCGGCGGTGCCCCGGCCCCTGCTGGGCGACTTCAACGGCCTGCGCACGACCGCCGCCGAGGGCATGAAGCTCCTGGCCCCGCTGGCGGGCGCCGGCCTCTACACGGCATACGGCGGCACCGCCGTGGCCCTCCTGGACGCGGCGACGTTCCTGCTGGCCGCGGGCCTGTACGCCCTGGTGCGGGTCCGGGAGGACCGGCCCGCCCCGGTGGCCGGCGGGCACCGGCGCGGCACGGCCGAGGGCGTTCGCCACCTGTGGGCACACCCCACCCTGCGCCCTCTGGTGCTGGCGGGCGGCATCACCATGCTCGGGGCCGGGCTGAACGGGGCGATGATCTACGCCGTCGTCGACGCGCTGGACCGCTCCCCCGCGTACGCCGGGGTGCTGTACGCCGTGCAGGGCGCCGGGTCGGTGGCCGTCGGCCTGCTGTGCGGCCCGGCCCTGCGGCGCTGGGGCGGGCGGCGCTTCGCCGCGTACGGCATCGCCCTGCTGGCCCTCGCCGCGGCCCTGCGGGCGGTGCCGTCCGACGCGGTGGCGCTGGTGTGCAGCGCGGCGATCGGCGCGGGGCTGCCCGCCGTGCTGATCGCCGCGCTGACCGCGGTGCAGCGCGAGACGCCCGGCCCGCTGCTGGGCCGGGTCACCGCCACCGCCCACACCCTGGTGTACGCGCCCAACGTGGCCGGGCTGGCCGCGGGCGCGGTCCTGGTGGAAGCGGTGGGCCACCGGCCGGTGCTGGTGTCCCTGGGCGCGGTCCTGCTGGTCGCGGCGGCGGCGCTGGGTCAGCGCCCCGCAAGGGCCGAGCGGACCGCGTCCAGGTCGCCGTCGGACGCCAACCCGATGTGGTAGAGCCGCAGTTCGGTGGCCCCCTGGCCGCGCGCCGCGGCGGCGTCCGCGGCGAGGGTGCCGGGGCTGCCGCCCATGCCGGAGACGACGGTGAGGTTGGCGGCGAGCACGGTGCCCTCGCGGCGGTGCTCCGCGAACGGCGCCAGGAGGCCGGTGCCGCCGGCGCAGGGCACGACCACGCCGTCCGCCACGGCGAGGATGTGCGCCGGGTCGACACCGGCGTTGGCACCGACGTGGTAGGACACGGGGTCGGCGTGCAGCAGCACCTGGAAGCCCGCGGGCGCCGCCGCCCGCACCGCCGCGACGGCGTCCTGCTGCAGGCTCTGCGCGGTCGCGTCGCGGTACGCGCGCGTGGCGTGCGCGAGCCGCTCCCCGAGCAGCTTCTCGACGCCGGCCCAGCCGCCGTCGGAGGGCGCTCCCCGCCACACCGGTTCCAGCGCGTCCCGCACGGCGGCGGCGAGTTCGCCGGCGTCCGCTCCGTGCCGGCCGTAGCCGTCCCGGCAGGACGGGCAGAAGCACAGCGCCATGAGGTACTGGCCGGCGTCCCCGAGCGCCACGCCGCCGGTCTTGTCGTGCGCGTGCAGATGCTGGAGGCCGTACCAGCCGAGGGACTCCAGTTCGGTACCGCGCGCTCCGGGCCGTACGGCCGCCTCGGCCGCCAGGTCGACGAGGTACGCGCGCGTGGCGGGCTGGGCGATGCAGGGGGCCCAGGGGTAGCGGTCGCCGTAGGCGTTGACGACGGAGGTGTCCGGGTGCTCGGCGCCGAGGCGGGAGTTGTGGGCCAGGACGACCCAGGTGTGCACCTCCAGGCCGGCGCCGGCCAGGGCGGCGGCGGCCTCGCCGAAGGCGTCCCCGGGTGCCCAGTCCCCGGCCGCGTAGGGGCGCAGCGCGCGCCCGTCCCAGCGCTCGCCCGGCGGATACAGCACGGCGGCGTGGGCGGCGGTGACGACGCGGTGGCGGGGATGGCGGGGAGTCAGGGCCCGGGTGGAGTGGTAGGCGGCGGCGAGCGTGACCTGCTCCACGCCGAGCGCGGCGATCCGCCCGGGTGCCTCCGGGTCCCCGTCGACGTCCCAGGGGTAGACGAACGCGGACGTCCTCACGTGGCCTCCTCCAGCAGCGCGTAGCCGCGGTCGATCACTTCGGCGAGCTGCTTCACGTGGTCCGCGGCCGGTTCCTGGAGGGGCGGCCGCACCTCGCCCACGTCCAGTCCGCGCAGCCGTACGCCCGCCTTGACGAGCGCGACGGCGTAACCGCGGCCCCGGGCGCGCAGTTCGACGAACGGCCGGTAGAAGCCGTCCAGCAGGGTGTGCGCGGTGTCGTCGTCGCCGTCGCGCAGGGCGCGGTGGAAGGCGAGGGCGATCTCGGGGGCGAAGCAGAAGACGGCCGAGGAGTACAGCGTGATGCCGAGGGCGCGGTAGGCGAGCTGGGTCTGTTCGGCGGTCGGCAGGCCGTTGAAGTACAGGAAGTCCCCGGGGGCCTCGGTGCGCACGGCGCTGACGACGCGCTGCATCAGGTCGAGGTCGCCCAGCCCGTCCTTCAGGCCGACGATGCCGTCCGTGCGGGCGAGTTCGACGACGGTCTCCGGGGTGAAGACCGCGTTGTCGCGCTGGTACACGACGACCGGCAGGGTGGTCGCGGCGGCCAGCTCCCGGTAGTGCCGCAGCAGGCCTTCCTGCCCCGCGACGACGAGGTAGGGCGGCATGGCCAGCAGCCCGTCCGCCCCGGCCGCCTCGGCGAGGCGGGCGTAGCGCACGGCGAGCGCGGTGCCGTAGCCGGCGCCGGCGACGACGGGCACCCGCCCCGCCGCCGTCTCGACGGCGGCCCGGACGCACGCGTCGAACTCCTCGGGCGTCAGCGCGTGGAACTCGCCGGTGCCGCAGCAGGCGAACACGGCCGCGGCCCCGGCCTCCACGCCGCGGCGGACGTGCGTGCGGTAGGTGTCGAGGTCCACGGATCCGTCGGGTCCGAAGGCGGTGACCGGGAAGAACAGCGGCCCGCTGGGGATGTCGAGTCGAGCGGCGAGAGGGGCTGACGTCACGAGCTCTCCCGGTTCCATATTCATGATTGGCGTCTATATTTCTGAACACCACCACGCTAAGGCGCCCCCGCGGCGCCGGTCAAGCGCACGAACCCGCGACACACCAGCGGATTCACCGACTCCACCGGCCACTTGACGGGTTCCGCCCCGGCTCCCTAGCGTGTCCACGCATATGAATGCCGTGCGCTCATCTGCACGACCGGCGAGTCAAGGAGACCCGAGGATGCCCGCTGTCCGCACCGTCCTGCTCACCGGCGCCGCCGGCGGCCTCGGCACCCTGATGCGCGGGCTGCTCCCGGACTACGGCTACGACCTGCGACTGCTGGACATGCGCCCCGTCGAGGGCGCGCCCGACGCGATCACCGCCGACCTCGCCGACCGGGACGCCCTGCGCGAGGCCGTCCGGGGCGTCGACGCGATCATCCACCTCGCGGGCATCTCCCTGGAAGCCCCCTTCGAGAAGATCCTCAGGGCCAACATCGAGGGCACTTACCACCTGTACGAGGCCGCCCGCGAGGAGGGCGTCCGCCGGATCGTCTTCGCCTCCTCCAACCACGCCGTCGGCTACACCCCGCGCCCGCAGGGCGACGACCCCCTGATCCCCGTCGGCACCCCGCGCCGCCCGGACACCTTCTACGGCCTGTCCAAGTGCTTCGGCGAGGACCTCGCGCAGCTCTACTGGGACAAGCACGGTCTGGAGACGGTCTCGGTGCGCATCGGCTCCTGCTTCCCCGAGCCGACCAGTGTGCGCATGCTCTCGGTGTGGATGAGCCCCGCCGACGGCGCCCGCCTCTTCCACGCGGCCCTGACCGCCGAGGGCGTCGGCCACACCGTCGTCCACGGCTCCTCCGCCAACACCCGGCTGTGGTGGGACCTGAGCGGCGCCCGCGCGCTCGGCTACGAGCCGCAGGACGACTCCGAGCCCTGGGCGCCGAAGCTCATCGCCGAGCAGGGCGAACTGGACCCGGACGACCCGGCGCACGCCTGCCTGGGCGGCCACTTCGTGACCGACCCGCCGATCTGGCCGTACTGACCGGAAAGAGCGGTCGCGGGAGGACGGGCGGGCAGCAAACGGGCCCGCCCGTACGGGCGTTCGGGCACGGCCATGATCCGATCGGGCATCGCCCCCCGGACCTGCGGACGGCACCTGAGCAGCCGATACACCCACGCGGACGGCCCCGCCCCACCCGCCACAGCCCGGGCGTGTCCACGACCGAACGGGCACAAGCGGGCAGGATCGCCGTCACAACAGACCTGGTCCAGGCGGCGCAACCCGCTGTAGAACTTCCTGCGAGGCCCCGCTCCGGCCCGAACGGGCAGGGCACGGCAGGAAGGCAGCATGACGGCCATGAACAAGACGGCGGAAGAACGCCAGCGCGAGATCGTGCTGGCCGCACGGCGTGACGGATCGGTCGACGTCACCGCCCTCGCCGGCGAGCTCGGGGTGGCCAAGGAGACCGTCCGCCGGGACCTGCGGGTCCTGGAGGACCACGGCCTGCTGCGCCGCACCCACGGCGGCGCCTACCCGGTGGAGAGCGCCGGCTTCGAGACGACGCTCGCCTTCCGGGCCACCAGCCACGTGCCCGAGAAACGCCGGATCGCCGCCGCCTCGGCGCAGTTGCTCGGGGACGCCGAGACCGTGTTCATCGACGAGGGCTTCACCCCGCAGCTCATCGCCGAGGCGCTGCCCCGGGACCGGCCGCTGACCGTGGTCACCGCCTCCCTGCCGGTCGCCGGCGCGCTCGCCGGGACGGACACCGTGTCCGTGCTGCTGCTCGGCGGCCGGGTGCGCTCCGGAACGCTCGCCACCGTCGACCACTGGACGACGAAGATGCTGTCCGGCTTCGTCGTCGACCTGGCCTACATCGGCGCCAACGGCATCTCCCGCGAACACGGCCTGACCACCCCGGACCCGGCCGTCAGCGAGGTGAAGGCGCAGGCGATCCGGGCCGCCCGGCGCACGGTCTTCGCCGGTGTGCACACCAAGTTCGGCGCGGTCAGCTTCTGCCGGTTCGCCGAGGTCGGCGCGCTGGAGACGATCGTGACGAGCACCCTGCTGCCGTCCTCCGAGGCCCACCGCTACTCCCTGCTCGGACCGCACGTCATCCGCGTCTGAGACGAGCGCACGCGTCCCCGCCGGAGCACCACCCCCCGCCCCGGCGCACCTCCGCACATCCCTTATGTCCCCATACATCCAGGAGCGATCCATGCGAACCCAGAGCCGACGACGGCCACCGCGAGCCCCGCTCGCCCTGGCCGCCGCAGGGACGCTGCTCGCCCCGCTGCTCTCCGGCTGCTGGGTCGGCGCGGGCGGGGCCGGATCCGGCGGCGACGCCATCAACGTCCTGATGGTCAACAACCCGCAGATGGTCGAACTGCAGAAACTGACCCGCGAGCACTTCACCGAAGAGACCGGCATCAAGGTCAACTTCACCGTCCTGCCCGAGAACGACGTCCGCGACAAGATCAGCCAGGACTTCGCCAACCAGGCCGGCCAGTACGACGTCGCCACGCTGTCCAACTACGAGATACCCATCTACGCCCGCAACGGCTGGCTGCACGAGATGAACGGTTACGTCGCGAAGGACCGGGCCTACGACGAGCAGGACGTGCTCACGCCGATGCGCCAGTCCCTCACCGCCGAGGACGGCAAGCTCTACGGCCAGCCGTTCTACGGCGAGTCGTCGTTCCTCATGTACCGCAAGGACGTGTTCGAGAAGAAGGGCCTGACGATGCCGGCCCGGCCCACCTGGCGGCAGGTGGCGGACCTCGCGGCGAAGGCCGACGGCGCCGAACCCGGCATGAAGGGCATCTGCCTGCGCGGACTGCCCGGCTGGGGCGAGGTCATGGCACCCCTGACGACCGTCGTGAACACCTTCGGCGGCACCTGGTTCGACAAGGACTGGAAGGCGCGGCTGGACTCCCCCGAGTTCGAGAAGGCCACGAAGTTCTACGTGGACCTGGTGCGCGAGCACGGCGAGTCCGGCGCGGCCCAGGCCGGGTTCGCCGAGTGCCTCAACAACATGACCCAGGGCAAGGTCGCCATGTGGTACGACGCCACCTCCGCGGCCGGCTCCCTGGAGGCGGCCGGGTCCCCGGTCAAGGGCAAGGTGGGCTACGCCCCCGCCCCCGTGGAGCGGACGAAGTCCTCGGGCTGGCTGTACACCTGGGCCTGGGGCATCCAGCAGGCCTCCCGCAACCCGGACAACGCCTGGAAGTTCGTCTCCTGGGCCTCCGGCAAGGAGTACGAGCAGCTGGTCGGCGACAAGGTCGGCTGGTCGAACGTGCCGGCCGGCAAACGGGCCTCGACGTACGCCAACCCCGCCTACCGCGAGGAGGCCGGCGCCTTCCAGGAGATGACCAAGGAGGCCATCGAGCAGGCGCGGCCCACCGATCCGGGCGTGCAGCCGCGGCCCGCGCCCGGCATCCAGTTCGTCGGCATCCCCGAGTTCACCGACCTGGGCACCAAGGTCTCCCAGGAGATCAGCGCGGCCATCGCCGGACGCCAGTCCGTGGAGTCGGCCCTGCGCACGTCCCAGGAGCTCGCCGAGAAGATCTCCGAGGAGTACGAGGGACGATGACCGCCACCACCACGGCCCCCGTGGCCGCTCCCGGGACACCCCCACCGGTCCGCCGGCCCTCCGGCCGCCTGCGCGCCTGGGCCACCCGCGCCCCGCTGCTCCCCGCCCTGATCTTCATGATCGTCGTCACCCAGCTGCCCTTCGTGGCCACGCTGGTGATCTCCTTCTTCGACTGGAACTCCCTCTACCCGGACGCCCGTCGCTTCGCCGGCCTCGACAACTACCAGGAGGTCCTCACCGACCCGGACCTGCGCCACTCGGTGGGGACGACCGTCCTGCTGACGGTGGCGGTGGTCCTGGCCAGCCTGGTGCTCGGCCTGGTCCTGGCGCTGCTGCTGGACCGCAGGTTCCGCGGCCGGGGCATCGTGCGCACGCTGCTGATCGCACCCTTCCTGGTGGTGCCGGTCGCGGCGGCCCTGCTCTGGAAACACGTGCTCTACAACCCCGAATACGGCCTGTTCAACGGGCTGCTGCACTATGTGGGCGGACCACAGCCCGACTGGATCTCGAACACCCCGCTGCTCGCCGTCGAGGCCTCGCTCATCTGGCAGTGGACACCGTTCATGATGCTGATCCTGCTCGCCGGCCTGCAGAGCCGCGACCACGAGCAGATCGAGGCGGCGCGGGTCGACGGGGCGAGCGACTGGCAGATCTTCGTCCACCTGACGCTGCCGCACCTGCGCCGCTACCTCGAACTCGGCGCCCTGCTGGGGTCGATCTACATCGTGCAGAACTTCGACGCGGTCTTCACGATTACGTCCGGCGGCCTCGGCACCGCCAACCTCCCCTACACCGTCTACCAGACCTTCTACCAGGCCCACGAGAACGGCCTCGCCTCGGCCGCCGGCGTCCTGGTGGTCATCGGCTCGATCGTCATCGCGACCTTCGCCCTGCGCGTGGTGTCGTCCCTGTTCCGCGAGGAGGTGTCCCGCGCATGAGCACGATCGCCCCGCGTGCCCGCCGCGTCCGTGGCAAGGGTGCGGGCCTGGGCCTGCTGGCCTGGCTGCTCGGCATCGCGTTCTTCCTGCCCATCGCGTGGATGGCGCTGACGTCCTTCCACTCGGAGACGGACGCGGCGACCAATCCGCCGTCCTTCGCGGCGGCCCTGACCCTGGACGGCTACCGCGAGTTCTTCGGCGCGGGCGGCGGCGCGAGCCCCTGGCCCGCCCTGATCAACTCCACGGTCGCGTCCGTCGCGTCGACCCTGCTGGTGCTGCTGCTGGCCTTCCCGGCGGCCTACGCCCTGTCGATCAACCGGGTCCGCAAGTGGACGGACGTGCTGTTCTTCTTCCTGTCCACCAAGATGCTGCCGGTCGTTGCGGGCCTGCTGCCGATCTACCTGTTCGCCAAGAACGCCGGCATGCTCGACAACATCTGGCTGCTCGTCATCCTCTACACCTCCATGAACCTGCCGATCGCGGTGTGGATGATGCAGTCGTTCCTCGCCGAGATCCCCGTCGCGGTGATCGAGGCGGCCCGGGTGGACGGGGCCCGGCTGCCCACCGTCCTGGCCCGCGTGGTCGCCCCCATCGCCCTGCCGGGCATCGCCGCCACCGCCCTGATCTGCTTCATCTTCAGCTGGAACGAGCTGCTGTTCGCCCGTGTGCTGACGGGCGTGGTCGCCGAGACCGCGCCGGTGTTCCTGACCGGCTTCATCACCAGCCAGGGCCTGTTCCTGGCGAAGGTGTGCGCCGCGTCGCTCGTCATCTCCCTGCCGGTGCTCGCCGCGGGGTTCGCCGCCCAGGACAAGCTGGTCCAGGGCCTGTCGTTGGGAGCCGTGAAATGAAGGCCGCCGTCATCGAGTCCGTGGGCAGGGCCGTCGTCACCGAGGTCCCGGACCCGGCGCCGGGGCCGCGCGAGGTCGTCGTCGAGGTCGCGGCCTGCGGCCTGTGCGGCACCGACCTGCACATCCTCCAGGGCGAGTTCGCCCCCAAGCTGCCGATCGTGCCCGGGCACGAGTTCGCGGGCGAGGTCGTCGGCGTCGGCACCCAGGTCACTGAGGTGGCGGTCGGCGACCGGGTCGCCGTCGACCCGTCCCTGTACTGCTACGAGTGCCGCTACTGCCGCACCGGCCACAACAACCTGTGCGAACGCTGGGCGGCGATCGGCGTGACGACGGCCGGCGGCGCCGCGCAGTACGCCGTCGCCCCGGTGGCGAACTGCGTCAGGCTCCCCGACCACGTCCGCACCGAGGACGCCGCCCTGGTGGAGCCGCTGTCCTGCGCGGTGCGCGGCTACGACGTGCTCCAGTCCCGCCTGGGCGCGCACGTGCTGATCTACGGCTCCGGCACGATGGGCCTGATGATGCTGGAGCTGGCCAAGCGCACCGGCGCGGCGAGCGTGGACGTCGTCGACGTGAACCCGGCCCGGCTGGAGACGGCCCGCCGCCTCGGTGTGTCGGCCTCCGCGGCGAACCCGGACGAACTCGACCGTCCCCAGGGCTGGGACCTGGTCGTGGACGCCACCGGCAACGCGGCCGCCATCCAGGACGGCCTGGACCGGGTGGCCAAGGCCGGTACGTTCCTGCAGTTCGGCGTCGCCGACTACGCGACCCGCGTGACCATCGACCCGTACCGCATCTACAACCAGGAGATCACCATCACCGGCTCGATGGCGGTGCTGCACAGCTTCGAGCGGGCGGCGGAGCTCTTCGCCAACGGCGTCCTCGACCCCGAGATCTTCATCAGCGACCGCATCCCGCTGGCGCGGTACCCCGAGGCGCTGGAGCAGTTCGCGGCGGGCGTCGGCCGCAAGATCGTGGTCGTGCCGTAGGACGGCGGGCCGCCGAGGGCACGGCGGACGGGGCCGGCGGGGCGGGGCCGGCGGGCGGGGCGGGCGGAAATCCGGTGGGCCGGCCCGCCCCGCCCCCGTACGCTCGCGGGCATGCCACGACCTCACGGCTTCACCTACGAGCAGCACACCGGCGGAAGCGTCCGCATCAGCCACCACGGCCGCCCCGCCACCACCCTGAACGGGCCGCGGGCCGCGCGGTTCCTCGCCGAGGTCGAGGCCTCGGACCCCCAGCTCGTCATGGCCCGCTGGACCGGGAACTACAAGCGCGGAAACGAGCGCACCGCCCGCGACCACCCGCGCAACCGCCGCTGACCCGAATGGCAGCAAGGTAAGGGAACGGCAAAACCGCCTCGCTCGTTCACCCGGCATGACAGCTATGACCCCCGGCTCGAACATCCCCCTGTCCGCCGCCCGCGTGACGGTGGACGTCGCCGCTCCGGTGCGGCTCGACGTATCGGGCCTGCTGCTCACCGCCGACGGCAAGGTGCGCTCCGACGACGACTTCATCTTCTACAACCAGCCGTCGGGCCCGGGCGTGACGTACCGCTCGGGCGGCGGCTCCGCCCCCGACGCCATCGTCGTCGACACGACCGCCCTCCCCCCGGGCATCGAGAAGATCGCCATCACGGCCAGCCCGGACGCCGCGGGCCAGACCTTCCAGGGCATCGAACCGACGGCCACCCTCCGCAACGCGGACGACGGCTCGGTCCTCGCCACCTTCACACCCCCGCAGCTCGGCAGCGAGACGGCCCTGGTGATCGTCGAGGTGTACCTGCGCAACGGCCAGTGGAAGGCCCGCGCGGTCGGCCAGGGCTACGCCGACGGCCTGGCGGGCATCGCCACGGACTTCGGTGTGACGGTGGAGGAACCGGCCGCCCCCGCTCAGCCGGTGGCCCCGCCCCCGGCCCCGGTGCAGCCGCCGGCCCCGCCCGTCACCGCGCCCGCCGCTCCCCCGGCCGCTCCCGCCACGCCCCCGCCGCCCGCTCCCGGCGCGGGGAAGATCAACCTCGACAAGGGCCGCGTCAGCCTCCAGAAGAACCAGACCGTCTCGCTGATCAAGGGCGGCCGTCCCCTGCTGTCCCAGGTGCAGATGGGCCTCGGCTGGGAGCCGGCGTACCGCGGCAAGGACATCGACCTGGACGCCTCGGTCATCGCCTACGGGCCGCAGCGCAACCACATCGACAGCTGCTACTTCGGCAAGCTCCAGATCGTCGGCGGCGCGATCCGCCACTCCGGCGACAACCTCACCGGTGAGGGCGGCGACGACGACGAGGTCATCACGGTCGACCTCGGCCGTCTGCCCCAGGAGGTCACGGGCCTGGTCTTCACGGTGAACTCCTTCTCCGGCCAGAAGTTCACCGAGGTGGCCAAGGCCTACTGCCGCCTCCTCGACGCCGCCACGGGCGAGGAGCTGGTCCGCTTCGACCTGACCGGCGCCGAGGCCCAGACGGGCGTGATGATGGCCAAGCTGATCCGCCAGTTCTCCGGCGAGTGGGAGATGACGGCGATGGGCGACTTCGTGAAGTCCCGCACGGTACGGGGGATGGTGAAGCCGGCCGCCCAGGCCCTGTGACACCCCGGCGGCCGCACCCCGGGCGCCCTCCCCGAGGGCGTCCGGGCGGCCTCGCCGGAGCCGGCCGCCCGGGTCAGTGGTCGCGTGGGCGGAGCCCCTCCGTCAGCAGGGACAGGTAGCGCCGCATGTGACCGCACTCCCCGTCGGCCAGTTCCGACGCCGTCGCCATGCCGTGGGCCAGGCGCAGGACGTCCTCCGGCGCCACGTCCTGCCGCAGGGTGCCCTCCTCCTGCGCGGCCCGGACCAGCCGTCGCGCCGCGCCGCGCACCGAGTCGCCGCAGGCCGTGGCCACCGCCCCCGCACCGCCGGTGACGGCCGGGCCGAGCAGCGTCCGCAGCCCGCGCATCCGGATCAGCCCGGCGCCGACCTCGTACAGCCACTCCGCCAGGGCCTCCCCCGGTGCCAGCGCGGCGGCGAGTGCGTCGGCCCGGGCGGCGATCGCCTCGATCCGGTCCAGGTACACCGCCTCCAGCAGGGCCTGCCGGGTCGGGAAATGCCGGTACAGCGTGCCGGACCCGACACCCGCCCGCTTGGCGATGTCGTCCAGGGAGGCGTTCTCGCCGTGCTCGGCGAACGCCTCCACGGCCACCTGCAGCAGCCGCTCGCGGTTGCGCCGGGCATCCGCCCGCATGGGCCTGACCTGCACCACGCGCCCTCCTCACGGACCGACCGGGGACCCTTCGGGCACCTTAGCCGCAACGGCCCGCCGCACCGTGCCCGCCCGGTGCGGCCGTACGGCTCAGGCGGAGGCGCGCACGACCAGCTCGGGCGTCACCCAGGCGTCCGGGCCCCGCAGCGGCTCGTCGCCCGCCCGCAACCGGGCCACCTGCTCCACGGCCAGCCGCCCCAGCCGCCGCTTGTCGATGTGCAGGGTGGTCAGGGCGGGCTCCACCAGTTCGCCCAGGGAGAGCCCGTCGAAGCCCAGGACGGCCAGGTCGTCCGGAATCCCCCGGCCGCGGCGGCGCGCGGCGCGCATCGCCCCCACCGCGATGAGGTCGTTGAAGCCGAACACGGCGGTGATCCCGGGCCGTTCCCGCAGCAGCCGCTCCATGCCGGCCTCGCCGCCCGCCACACTGTGCTCCGGGCACGTCGCGACCCAGCCCTCGTCCACCGGCAGGCCGAGCCGCCGCACGTGGTCCAGGAAGGCCCGCCGCCGGTGCTCGGGGCCGTGCACGCCGTCCAGCATGCCGATCCGGCGGTGCCCGGCGCGGTGCAGGTGGTCCAGGCCCGCACCGACCCCGCTCACGGCGTCGATGCCGACGGCGGCGAACCCGGTCTGCCGCGGCCCCCGCTCCAGCAGCACCAGTGGTACGCCCGCGAGGTGCCGGGTGAGGACCTCGTCGGAGTCCCTGAAGTAGCCGATGACCGCGTCGGCCTGGTGGGAGAGCACGTCCAGGGCCTGCCGCTCGCGGGCCTCGTCGATCCGGGAGTCCCAGACGACGACCTGCCAGCCGCGCTGCTCGGCGGCCTCCAGCACCCCGGCGGCGACCTCGGGGAAGAACGGGTTGCGCAGGTCCGGGATGACCAGGCCCGCGGTGACGGCGCCCTTCTGCACGAGTCCGCGCGCGAACCGGCTCGGCCGGTAGTCCAGGAGCCGCACCGCCTCCAGGACCCGTTCCTTGGTGGCGGGGTCTATCTCGCCCTTGTCGTTGACCGCGCGGGAGACCGTCTGGCGGGACACGCCGGCCAGGCGGGCGACGTCGTGGATGGTGGCCCGGCGCCGCGCACCGCCGGGCCCTTCGGCTCCCGGCTCCGCGCGCTGTCCGTCGGTCCACACGTCCAGCACTGTAACCGGCGCCGGCCGGGCCGGGTCCGGGCGGCCGGACGGCGGGCCCCGTCAGCCGTCGAGGTCGGTGAACAGCGTCAGCTGGAGGGCGCCGGGGGCCTGGAGCCGTGCGTTGAGGGAGTTCCAGGGGGTGCGGACCGGCTCGGCGACGACCTCGGCCCCGGCGGCCTCCAGCCGGGCGGTGGCGGCGGCCGAGTCGTCCACCCGGAAGGCGACGCGGATGTGCCCGGCCACGCGCCGTCCCACCTCCACGTCGTCGATGAACGCGGCGTGGTTCGGATCGGTCAGCTCCAGCGTGGCCCGTCCGGCCTCCAGGATGGTGACCCGCCCGTCCTCGGAGGCGAACGCGTCCCTCTCGGGCAGGCCGAGGACGTCCCGGTAGAAGTGCAGGGCGGCGTCGTAGTCCTCCGCCGTCACGACCAGGCGGAGCTCGCGGACGGCTGGTGCGTCGGACATGGCGCCTCCTCGGCGACGTCGGCTCACCGGGGGCAACGCCCCCGCCGCCCGGCCGATTCCCGCGAGGGGACTCAGAACAGCGCGCTGTAGGCGTTCAGGGCCGGCTGCCCGCCCAGGTGGGCGTACAGCACCGTCGCGTCCCGGCCTATCTCGCCCCGCCGCACCAGGTCCACCATGCCCGCCATGGACTTGCCCTCGTAGACGGGGTCGGTGACCATCCCCTCCGTGCGCGCGGCCAGGCGCATGGCGTCCAGGGTGGCCTCGTCGGGCACGCCGTAGACGCCGGCGTGGTACCGGTCGTCGAGTTCGACGTCGTCCTCGGTCAACTCCCGCTTGACGCCGATCAGTCGGCCGGTGCGATGGGCGATCCGGGCGATCTGCGCCCGGGTGGCGGCGGGTGCGGCCGAGGCGTCGATGCCGAGCACCCGGCGGGGGCGTCCTCCGGCCTCCTCCAGCGCGGCGAAGCCGGCGACCATGCCGGCCTGGGTCGACCCGGTCACCGAGCAGACGACGACGGTGTCGAAGAAGACGCCCAGTTCCCTCTCCTGCTGGGCCACCTCGTGCGCCCAGGCGGCGAAGCCGAGTCCACCGAGGGGGTGGTCGGAGGCACCGGCCGGGATGGCGTAGGGCTTGCCGCCGGACTCCTCGACCTCGCGCAGCGCCTGTTCCCAGCTCTCCTTGAAACCGATGCCGAACCCGGCCCTCACCAGCCGTACGTCGGCCCCGGCGAGCCGGCTGACCAGGATGTTGCCGACCTTGTCGTACACCGCGTCGGGCCAGTCCACCCAGCTCTCCTGCACCAGGACGCACGCGAGTCCGGCCCGGGCGGCGACGGCGGCGACCTGGCGGGTGTGGTTGGACTGCACGCCGCCGATCGACACGAGGGTGTCGCAGCCCTGGGCGAGCGCGTCGGCGACCAGGTACTCCAGCTTGCGGGTCTTGTTCCCGCCGTAGGCGATGCCGGAGTTGCAGTCCTCGCGCTTGGCCCACAGGGAGGCGCCGCCGAGACGTTCGGTCAGCCGTTCCAGCCGGTGCACGGGCGAGGGGCCGAAGAGCAAGGGATAACGGGCGTACGAGGAAAGGGGCATGGGTCCTCCCGGTCGGTTCCGGTCCGTCAGTCGGCGAGCTCTTCGAGCCCTCGCCAGATCTGCGCGGTGACACGGACCGCCTCGGCCGCGTCCCCGGCCGCGCAGGCGTCGATGAGCCGCTCGTGCAGCCCGGCCGAGCGGCAGCTGCCCCCCTCGCCGAAGCGCCGGCGTTCCAGGCGGCGGATGAGCGGGGTGTAGCGGGCGGCGGTCGCGGCGGCCGCGCGGTTGCCGCCGGCGCGCACGAGGACGTCGTGCAGTTCGTCGTCGGCACGCAGGGCCGCCTCGACGTCCCCGCTGTCCACGGCCGCGGCGAACCGCGCGTTGGCGGCGCGCATCGCGGCGATGTCCGCTGCGGTCAGGCGGGGCACGGCGGCCCGGGTGGCGAGTTCGTGCATGGCCCCGACGACGGCCGCGGCGTCCCGGACGTCGGCGGCCACCAGCGGCGTCACCCGGGTGTAGCTCTGCGGCTTGCTCTCCAGCAGGCCCTCGTCCACGAGCCGGGAGAAGGCCTCGCGCACCGGGGCGCGGGACAGCCCGAGCCGCTCCGCAAGGTCGGCGTCCCGCACCACCGTGCCGGGTTCGATGTCCCCGGCCACGATGGCGTCCCTGATCGCCGCGTACGCCCGGTCCCTGAGCAGGGCGCGGGGCACGGGCCGCATGGTGTCCACGACTGAAATGTTAGATGTCAGCGCCGGAGGCAACAAGGGCCCGGACGCGGCGATCCGGGGCCGGCGATCCGGGGCCGGCGCTCCGCATGCGGTGCGGGGCCAGCGGTCCGCATGCAGTGCAGGGCCGGCGGTCCGCATGCGGTGCAGGGCCCGCGCTCCGCATGCGGTGCGGGGCCAGCGGTCCGCATGCAGTGCAGGGCCGGCGGTCCGCATGCGGTGCAGGGCCCGCGCTCCGCATGCGGTGCAGGGCCCGCGGTCCGCATGCGGTGCAGGGCCCGCGCTGCGGATGCGCAGCGCGGGCTCCGATCGCTCAGGCCGCCCAGGGCCAGTCGGCGTCCCGTGCGGCCTCGATCAGCGGGACCATGCGGAAGGCGGCGTCCGACAGGCCCCCGAAGGTGTGCCGGTTCGCCGCGCCCGAGGGGCCGTGGCCCGCCGGGTGACCGGCCAGGTTCCAGGTGTAGAGCAGCACGTCGGCCGGGACCTGCTCGGCCGGACCGCCGCGGTGGTGGTGCGTGTACTGCTCGTCGGTGACGATCAGCACCCGGTCGTGCCCGTCGTAGTGCCGGCGCAGCGCTTCCGTGGTGTCGGTGCCGCTCAGACTGTGGAAGCGGTCGAGGACCTTCAGCACGGACTCGCCCGCGCGGAAGGGCACGCGGTCGCTGGTGGAGCCGAACTCGACCAGGTCGGCGTGCTCGGCCCGCAGCGCGAGCGCCGTGCCGAACACCGCGGCCGCGTCGGCCCAGGTGAGCGCCGAGCGGTCGGACAGCCGCGACCAGAACATCGAACCCGAGCGGTCCACGAGCACCAGCGTCCGGCCGGACAGCGCGGGCACGTTGGCCAGCGAGTGGCCGAGCGCCCGCTCCAGGGCGTACGACCAGCGCAGCGAGGGCGCGTGCCGGTGGGCGGCGAGGTAGCGGAAGGGGAACTGCCGCGAGCGGGCGACCTCCGCGGGGTCGCTGATCCGGGCGCAGACCTGCTCGGCGACCTCGTCGCGCACACCGGCCTCGTCGAAGTTGCGCAGATTGCGCAGCAGCGCCATCGGCCCCATGGAGGGGATGACGGCCTCCCAGGCGGCCGCGTCCATCGGCCCCTGCAACCAGCCCGCCAGCGCCTCCCACGTCATCCCGGCCGCGGCCAGCCGCTCGGAGCCGCCCTCGGCGGTCACGACCGCGCGCCGCTGTGCGACGGGCAGCGCCATCAGCGCGCGGTGCGCGGTGAGGACGGGCTCCGAGGCGGGCGGCACGGCGGTGTCCGGGTGGTGGCGGCGGTCGAGGGCGTGGCGGAACAGCTCGCCCTGCCAGGGCTTTCCCGGGTCGGGAGCCGCGTGCACGAGGTTCAGGATGTCGCCGAAGCGGTAGCCCTTGGAGGCGGTGTCGTACTTCAGCAGGGCCCTGCCGTGGTACAGGCGGCGCACGGCGTCGGCGACGCCGCGTTTGACGGGCTTGGGCACGTTGCGGCCGTAGGTCGTGGTCCAGTAGGCGAGCAGCTCGCCGGGCTCGTCGGGCCGCTGGAGGACGGAGTCGACGACCTGCCGGTTGGACGGTCCGCCGGTCGCTCCGGCGTCCAGGCGGGCCTTGACGTACTCGGCGGCGCCGACGACGGAGGCGGTGCGCAGGTTGCCCGCGCCGCGCAGCCAGCCGAGCAGGCCGGCCGTCCACCCGGGGTCCCGGACGGCGAGTTCGCGCACGAGCCGCCGGAACCGGTCGTCGCGGTCCTCGCCCGTCTCGTAGAAGCTGCGCTGGGAGACGAGGTGGGAGACGGCGAGCAGGAACAGCTCCGAGCGCGCGTCCCGTTCGCGGCCCCGGCCGCCCTCGAAGGTGCGCAGCACACGCCCCGTCGACGTCACCCGCGAGACGGGACGGGCCCGCGTCGCCTTGCTGTTGAATCGCGCCATGGTGAATTCCCCCGAATTCGTTCCTCGTTGTTCAGGGGACGCGGCAGGAAAAGCGGTGGGTGCCCGAGGACAGAATGCGGCGACGGACTCATTCAGATGCTCTACCCATTGAGCTACGGCGACCCGAGGTCGCCGACGGGACTCGAACCCGCAACCATCCGATCCCAGGAAGTAGCCGTTGCCTTCGCACCGGGCACCCACCATGCCGCGCCTCCCGAGATCAGATCGGCGGCGGCGTCGAGTTCTTTGGAGGAAGTAGCCGCTGCCCTCGCACCGGGAGGTGCGTGACGTTGTGATCTCACTGTAGGAGGCGCGCCGCGGGAGCTGCGAACGAATTTAGTGCTTCTTCTGCCGCTTCCAGGGGCCGGTGATGGCGAGCATGATGCCGGGCGTCTGGATGTTGGCGTAGAGGGTCCGGCCGTCGGGCGAGAAGGTGACCCCGGTGAACTCGCTGTACTCCGGCTCCTCCTCGGTGCCGATGTTCCATTCGTTGCGGGCGATCGGGTACGTGCGTCCGCTGTCGGTGGCTCCGAACAGGTGCTGCACGCCCTCGCCGTCCTCCGCGATGACGAGACCGCCGTACGGGGAGACGGTGATGTTGTCGGGCCCGTCGAACGCGCCGTCCTTCGCCGGGTCGGGGTTCACGCCGAGCAGCACCTTCAGCGTCAGGGTGCGGCGCTTGGGGTCGTAGAACCAGACCTGGCCGTCGTGCCGGACGGGGCTCTCGTCACGGGCGTAGGACGACACGATGTAGGCGCCGCCGTCGCCCCACCACATGCCCTCCAGTTTGCGGGCGCGCGTGACGTCGCGGTCGCCGAACTGCTTGCGCACGGGGGTGGTGCGGGCGTCGCGGTCGGGGACGTCCACCCAGTCGACGCCGTAGACGGTGCCGATGCGGGTGGCGCGGGAGAGGTCGTCGACGAACCTGCCGCCCGCGTCGAAGCACTTGGGCGCCTGGAGCACACCGGCGTCGTCGGCGAGCCGACGGAACTTCCCGTGGCCGTAGGTGAATCCCTTCGGCGGGGTCCAGCGGAAGAAGAGGCCGTTGGGGCCGGAGGCGTCCTCGGTGAGGTAGGCGTGGCCGCGCTTGGGGTCGATGACGACGGCCTCGTGGTCGTAACGGCCGAAGAACTTCAGCGGCTTGGGGTCGCGGTTGGCGCGGCGGTCGGCGGGGTCGACCTCGAACACGTACCCGTGGTCCTTGGTCATGCCGTTGACGCCGGCCTTGTCGGAGTTCTCCTCGCAGGTGAGCCAGGTGCCCCACGGGGTGCGGCCGCCCGCGCAGTTGGTGGAGGTGCCGGCGATGCCCACCCACTCGGCGACGCGTCCGTCGGGGCGCACCTCGACGACGGTGCAGCCGCCGGCCGCGGCCGGGTCGTAGACGAGGCCCTCGGTGAGGGGCACGGGATGCGTCCAGTTGGCGCGCGGGCCCTTCAGCTCGTGGTTGTTGACGAGCAGGGTGGTGCCGCGGGGGCCGTCGAAGGCGGCGGTGCCGTCGTGGTTGGACGGCGTGGACTCGCCGGTCTCCAGCGTGGTTCTCCCGCTGTGCGTGATGACGCGGTACGTGAAGCCGGCGGGCAGCGCGAGGATGCCCCGGGGGTCGGGGACGAGCGGCCCGTAGCCGACGCCGTGCCGGGCGTCCGCGGCGCCCTCGGCACTGTCGGTGTCGTAGGACGCGAGGGCGTTCGGGGCCGTGGCGAGGGCCCCGACACTGCCCGCCAGCGCGACACCGGCGCCGGTGATCGCGGTGTTCCTGGCGAAGTCCCTACGGGTGAGCGACATGGAGTCTCCTGAGACGGTGAGGATGCCGTGGGAGGTGGCGGACCTCTTTCGGCGAAACCGTCCCGCTCGACCGTGAACGCCGGTTGAACACACCCTGGGGGCGCGGGGAACTGCGCGACAAGCCGAGACGGCGCCGTGCACGCGCGGAACCGGATCAGCTCCCCTGCTGCGACCGCGCCTTGAACGCCGCCTTCCGCGCTTCCTTCGCCACCTTCTTGTCGGGATGCAGCCGCCCCATGGCTTCCAGCACATCGGCGGTCGCGGGGTGGTCCACCCGCCACACGGCGGCGAAGAACCCGCTGTGCTGCTGTGCGAGCCCCTGCACCAGAGCCCGCAGCTCCTCGGAGTTCCCTTCCGCCGCGAGCTGCGCGGCGACCGTGTCGATGGTCAGCCAGTACACCATCGCCTCGGACGGCGCCGGCACGTCCGCCGCGCCCTGCTCGGTCAGCCAGACGCGGGCGAGCCCGCCCAGTTCGGCGTCGTCGAGCACCTCCCGCAGGGCGGGTTCGGCCGAGGCGCCGACCAGGGACAGGGCCTGCTGGCAGCGCAGCCGCCGCAACGGCGCCCCGGCGTCGGAACCCCGCGCCGCCACCAGCAACTCCCGCGCCGCGGCGAGCGGTTCGCGCTGCCGGAGCCACTGTTCCGTCTCGGCCTGCGCGGCCCCGGGCGGGTAGCCGGCGGTGCCGTCGAGCAGCGCGTCGGCTCCCTTGTCGGTGAGGCCGCCGACGGCGGGGGCGTCGAAACCGGCCTCCAGCAGCCGGGCGCGCATGCCGTAGAGCCCGAGCGGGGTGAGCCGGACCATGCCGTAGCGGGAGACGTCGGTGTCGTCGACGGGAGCGGCGGGCTCCTCGTCGGCGTCGGCCATCAGCGCCTCGTCCACCGGCTGGTACTCGACGAATCCGACCGGCTCCAGCATCCGGAACTGGTCGTCCAGCCGCATCATCGCGTCGGACACCTGCTCCAGGACGTCGTTGGTGGGCTCGTCCATGTCGCTCGGCACGATCACCGAGGCGGCCAGTGCCGGGAGGGGCACGGGGGCGCCGCCGGGGGTGTCCTCGCCCGCGGTCAGCAGGTAGAGGTTGCCGAGGACGCCGTCCAGGAACTCGGCCTCGGCCTCGGGGTCCCACTCCAGGGCGGACAGGTCGACCTCGCCGTCCTCGTCGAGGAGTCCGTCCAGGTCGCGCACGCTCGCGTCGGCGAGCACGGTCTCCAGTGCGGCGAGCCAGACGGCCAGGACGTCCTGCGGGGAGCCGCCGGTGAGCAGCGCGAGTTCCTCGCCCGCCCGGACGGTGCCCTCCTCCTCGTCGAGGACCTCGACGAGACCGGCGTCGACGGCGACCCGCCAGGCCTCACTGGCGTCGGCGGCGGCGTCGTCCCCGCTCAGGCCGAGCGTCTCGACGGCGGCGGGCAGCTGTTTGTCGACGAGGCCGCCCCCGGCGTCGACGCGGGTGTCCGGCCCGGCCCAGCGGGCGAGCCGGGCGGCTCGGGACAGCAACGGTGTGGACAGCGCGTCGCGCGCCAGCTCCGCTTCGGTGTGCAGCCGCACCGGCGGCAGGGGGGAGCTGTCTGACATCGGCTGGTTCTCCTAGGGCCTGTCGTTCGGATCACGCCGCAGACGCGGGTTCCGACAGGCACGTCTGCCGCGTTGTCGTCCGCCTTGCAGCTGCACGCGCCGGATCCCGCTCGACCGCGTCGATCAGCCACTGTCGGTTCCCGGGCCCGATCCGAACGACAGGCCCAGCGCGCCTCAGGTGGCTCAACCGCTCAGCCTAGACGGATTTCCACCCATGCCGCCCACTTCATCTCCTCGTCGGCCGCCGTACATGGCCGAAACCTTGACAAGTGACATGAACAGGCTGGAGATTGACGCGCGTAGAAGTCGGCGGACACTTGTTCACCGGACCGGCCCCACCCCGTCCACCCGTCCCGCCCGCGTCTACGCGCGTCACCGCCCCGCCCCGCAGGGAGCGGCCAGCAGTCGTCCCACCCGTTCGCCCTCGTCCCGGCGCCCTGTCACGTCCCCGGAGGGAATCCCGTTGCCGAGCAAGTCGTCCGCGCGCCTCGCCGCGCTCACCGTCGCCGCCGCCTGTTCCGCGGCTTCCACGATCGTCCTCACCACCCCCGCGCACGCGGAGTCGGTCCGCGTCCACGACATCCAGGGCACCACCCGGACGTCCCCGTACGCGGGCAAGCAGGTCACCGACGTGGCCGGAATCGTCACCGGCATCCGGACCTACGGGTCCTCCCGCGGCTTCTGGATCCAGGACCCGAGCCCGGACGCCGACCCGGCGACCAGTGAGGGCGTCTTCGTCTTCACCAGCTCCACCCCCAAGGGGGTCGCCGTGGGCGACTCGGTGACGGTGAGCGGCACGGTCACCGAGTTCGTCCCGGGCGGCGCGAACTCCGGCAACCAGTCCGTCACGGAGATCACCAAGCCGACGACCACGGTCGTCTCCAGCGGCAACGCCCTCCCCGCCGCGACGGCGATCACCTCGCGCTCGGTCCCGGCGGCCTACGCCCCGGCCGGTGACACCGCCGCCGGCGGCTCGATCAACGCGCTGCCGCTGAGGCCCGCCGCGTACGCCCTGGACCACTACGAGGCCTTGGAGGGCATGACCGTCCAGGTCACCGACACCCGCGTGGTCGGCGCCACCGACCCGTACACCGAGCTGTGGGTGACGGTGAAGCCGCACGAGAACCACAACCGCCACGGCGGCACGGTCTACGGCTCCTACGACGACCAGAACACCGGCCGTCTCCAGATCCAGTCGCTCGGCACGCCCGCCGCCTTCCCCAAGGCGAACGTGGGCGACACCCTCGCGGGCAGCACCTCCGGTCCGCTGGACTACAACCAGTTCGGCGGCTACACGCTGGTCGCGAGCGAGCTCGGCACCCTGGAGAGCGCGGGCCTGGAGCGCGAGACGACCCGCGAACAGCGCTCGTCCGAACTCGCGGTCGCGACCTACAACGTCGAGAACCTCGACCCGTCGGACGACACGTTCGCCGCGCACGCCTCCGCGATCGTGAACAACCTGAAGTCCCCCGACATCGTGTCCCTGGAGGAGATCCAGGACAACAACGGCGCGACGAACGACGGCACGGTCGCGGCCGACCAGACGTTGAACAAGCTGATCGACGCGATCGCCGCGGCCGGCGGTCCGACGTACGACTGGCGCTCGATCGACCCGGCCGACGGCACCGACGGCGGCGAGCCGGGCGGCAACATCCGCCAGGCGTTCCTGTTCAACCCCGAGCGGGTCTCCTTCGCGGACCGCGCGGGCGGCGACGCCACGACCGCCACCGGCGTCGAGAAGATCCGCGGCAAGGCGCACCTGACCCTCAGCCCCGGCCGCATCGCGCCCACCAACGAGGCCTGGAAGAGCAGCCGCAAGCCGCTGGCCGGCGAGTTCACCTTCCGCGGCCGCACGGTCTTCGTCATCGCCAACCACTTCAACTCCAAGGGCGGCGACCAGGGGTTCACCTCCCAGTACCAGCCCCCGGCGCGCAGCTCCGAGACCCAGCGCCACCAGCAGGCCACAGTGGTGAACGCCTTCGTGAAGGACATCCTCGACGTCCAGAAGAACGCGGACGTCATCACGCTGGGCGACATCAACGACTTCGAGTTCTCGAAGACCGCGCAGCTCCTGGAGGGCCGCGGCGAACTCTGGTCGGCGATCAAGTCGCTGCCCCGCAGCGAGCGTTACTCCTACGTCTACCAGGGCAACAGCCAGGTCCTGGACCAGATCCTGGTCAGCCCGTCGATCCGCCGCGGCTGCGACCTGGACTACGACAGCGTGCACATCAACGCGGAGTTCCACGACCAGATCAGCGACCACGACCCGCAGATCCTGCGCTTCCGCCCGTGACACCCGGCGTGGGGGGGGGGCGGGCGGCCCCCCCCCCCCCCCCCCCCCCCCCCCCCCCCCCCCCCCCCCCTCCCCCCCCCCCCCCCCCCCCCCCCCCCCCCCCCCCCCCCCCCCCCCCCCCCCCCCCCCCCCCCCCCCCCCCCCCCCCCCCCCCCCCCCCCCCC
>NZ_JBVJKK010000010.1:0-201569 GCF_055585285.1 Streptomyces sp. NPDC053665 | reverse complement strand
TCCTTTGTACTCACCCTCTCGGGCTTTCCTCCGGGCGCTTCCCTTCGGTCTTGCGTTTCCGACTCTATCAGATCTTTCCGATCCGATTTCCTCGGCGCTTTCCAGGTTTCCGCTCTCGCGGTTTCCTTTCCGGCGGTTCCGACTTTATCAGAAGTTTCTGAGCCGGATTTCCCTTCCCGGTCGGAAGCAGCCGCTGAGCCTGAGCTGAGTCGGGTGCCCCGTCGGGAGGAGTTGTAAACGTACTGGAGCGGGGCGCCTCGATGCAAATCGAGGCGCCCCGCTCCCAGTTGGTCCGGGTTCAGGCCCGACGGGCCGTCAGACCTCCACCACGACGGGCAGGATCATCGGCCGGCGCCGGTAGTTGTCCGAGACCCACTTGCCCAGCGTGCGGCGCACGAGCTGCTGGAGCTGGTGCGGCTCGACCACGCCGTCCTGGGCGGAGCGCTCGAGGACCTCCGTGATCCGGGGGATCACGTCGCCGAAGGCGGAGTCCTCGATGCCCGAGCCGCGGGCGTGGACGTGCGGACCGCCGGTGATCTTCCCGGTCGACGAGTCGATGACCACGAAGACCGAGATGATGCCCTCGTCGCCGAGGATCTTGCGGTCCTTCAGAGCCGGCTCGCCCACGTCGCCCACGGAGAGTCCGTCGACGTAGACGTATCCGGCCTGGACCTTGCCGGAGATCTTGGCCTTGCCCTCGACGAGGTCGACGGCGACGCCGTCCTCGGCGATGACGATGCGGTCGTGCGGGACGCCGGTCATGGCGCCCAGCTCGGCGTTGGCCCGCAGGTGGCGCCACTCGCCGTGCACCGGCATCAGGTTCTTCGGCCGGCAGATGTTGTAGAAGTACAGCAGCTCGCCCGCGGAGGCGTGGCCGGAGACGTGCACCTTGGCGTTGCCCTTGTGGACGACGTTGGCTCCCCAGCGGGTCAGGCCGTTGATGACGCGGTAGACCGCGTTCTCGTTGCCGGGGATCAGGGACGAGGCCAGGATGACGGTGTCGCCGTTGACGATGCGGATCTGGTGGTCGCGGTTCGCCATGCGGGACAGGGCCGCCATCGGTTCGCCCTGGGAACCGGTGCAGACCAGGACGACCTCGTTGTCGGGCAGGTCGTCGAGCGTCTTGACGTCCACCACGAGGCCCGGCGGGACCTTGAGGTAGCCGAGGTCTCTCGCGATGCCCATGTTGCGGACCATGGAGCGGCCGACGAAGGCGACCCGGCGGCCGTACTCGTGCGCCGCGTCCAGGATCTGCTGGATGCGGTGGACGTGGCTGGCGAAGCTCGCGACGATGATGCGCTTGCGCGCCCCGGCGAAGACCTGGCGCAGGACGTTCGAGATGTCCCGCTCGGGCGGGACGAAGCCCGGGACCTCGGCGTTGGTCGAGTCGGCGAGGAGCAGGTCGATGCCCTCCTCGCTGAGCCGGGCGAACGCGTGCAGGTCCGTGAGGCGGCCGTCCAGCGGCAGCTGGTCCATCTTGAAGTCGCCGGTGTGGACGACCATGCCCGCGGGGGTGCGGATGGCGACGGCCAGCGCGTCGGGGATGGAGTGGTTGACGGCGACGAACTCGCAGTCGAACGGGCCGATGCGCTCGCGGTGCCCCTCCGCCACCTCCAGGGTGTACGGACGGATGCGGTGCTCCTGGAGCTTGGCCTCGATCAGGGCCAGGGTCAGCTTGGAGCCGATCAGCGGGATGTCCGGCTTCTCGCGCAGGAGGAAGGGGACGCCGCCGATGTGGTCCTCGTGGCCGTGGGTGAGGACGATGCCCTCGATGTCGTCCAGGCGGTCCCTGATGGACGAGAAGTCCGGCAGGATCAGGTCGATTCCGGGCTGCTCCTCCTCGGGGAAGAGCACTCCGCAGTCGACGATCAGCAGGCGGCCGCCGTACTCGAAGACCGTCATGTTGCGGCCGATCTCGCCGAGGCCGCCGAGCGGGGTGACACGCAGGCCGCCTTCGGCAAGCGGCGGGGGCGTGCGGAGTTCGGGGTGCGGATGACTCAAAAGACTCTCCTCACCACGCGCGCCACGTACCGGTGTGGCACGTGGCGCGCGTGACGTTCGTGCATGAGCAGTTGTCGTGTGGGGTGTGCGGGCACCGGTGGCCCGCGTATTCAGTTGTGAAGCAGGTGCGCGGAGGCCGCGCGAAGTCTGGTGTCAGAGCTGTACCCCGCCGGCGGCGAGATCGAGCTTGAGCTGCTCGATCTCCTCCGGCGCGCACTCGACCATGGGGGCGCGCAGCGGCCCGGCGGGGAGCCCCCGCAGGGCGAGCGCCGCCTTGGTGGTCATCACACCCTGGGTGCGGAACATGCCGGTGTAGACGGGGAGCAGCTTCTGGTGGATCTCGGTGGCCTTCTGCACGTCGCCCGAGGTGTACGCCTCGACCAGGGCGCGCAGCTCGGGCGTGACCACGTGGCCGACGACCGAGACGAAGCCGACGGCGCCGACGGAGAGCAGGGGGAGGTTGAGCATGTCGTCGCCGGAGTACCAGGCGAGGCCGGAGCGGGCGATGGCCCAGCTCGCGCGGCCGAGGTCGCCCTTGGCGTCCTTGTTGGCGACGATGCGCGGGTGCTCGGCGAGCCGGACGAGGGTCTCCGTGTTGATGGGGACACCACTGCGGCCGGGGATGTCGTAGAGCATGACCGGCAGGGCGGTCGCGTCGGCGACGGCCGTGAAGTGCCGGTAGAGGCCCTCCTGCGGGGGCTTGTTGTAGTACGGCGTCACGACGAGCAGGCCGTGGGCGCCGGTGCGCTCCGCCGTGCGGGCGAGCTCGATGCTGTGGTGGGTGTCGTTGGTGCCGACTCCGGCCACGACGTGGGCGCGGTCGCCCACGGCTTCCAGGACCGCCCGTACGAGGTCCGCTTTCTCCGCGTCGCTGGTGGTCGGGGACTCGCCGGTGGTGCCGTTGATGATCAGGCCGTCGTTGCCTGCGTCCACCAGGTGGGTGGCGAGTCGCTGAGCGCCGTCGAGGTCGAGTGCGCCGTCCGCCGTGAAGGGCGTGACCATGGCGGTGAGGACCCGCCCGAAGGGGGTCTGCGGAGTCGAGGTCGGAGCCATGGGTTACACGCTACTCGTTGCTCAGGACCGGGTCTGCCCGCGGGTCGGCCGACAAGTTCGGACAAAGGGGAGCCCGGCACTGCTTGCTCGGGGGTTCAAGCAGTGCCGGACCCGTTCGATCAGGCTAGGCGAACTTCGCGAAATGCCGCAATCGGGACACTTCGCACGGCTGAACCGTACATCTGTCCCTGATCGGCGAACCGGGGCGCGTTACGGCGCCACGCGTCCGTTGGCGTTGAAGGCCGCGTACGTGAGCGGCATGAGCCGGGCCCACTCGGCCTCCATCTTCTCGCCGACCATCTCGATCTCGCGCTGCGGGAAGGAGGGGACCTTCGCCAGCTCGTGCTGGGTGCGCAGGCCGAGGAAGTGCATCAGGGAGCGGGCGTTGCAGGTGGCGTACATCGAGGAGTAGAGGCCGACGGGCAGGACCGCGCGGGCGACCTCGCGGGCGACGCCGGCGGCGAGCATCTCCTGGTACGCCTCGTACGCCTGCCGGTAGGAGTCCTCCATCACCCGGCCGACCAGCTCCTGCTGCGCCTGGGTGCCCTCGACGAAGACGTACTTGCCGGGACGGCCCTCCTGGACGAGCTTGCGGGACGCGTCCGGGACGTAGAAGACGGGCTGGAGCTCGCGGTAGCGGCCGCTCTCCTCGTTGTAGGACCAGCCCACGCGGTGCCGCATGAACTCGCGGAAGACGAAGATCGGGGCGCTGATCAGGAAGGTCATCGAGTTGTGCTCGAAGGGGCTGCCGTGCCGGTCCCGCATCAGGTAGTTGATCAGGCCCTTGGAGCGCTCCGGGTCCTTGCTCAGCTCGTCCAGGGACTGCTCGCCCTGGGTGGAGACGCGGGCGGCGAACAGGACGTCCGCGTCGGACGCGGTGTGCTTGACCAGCTCGACGGTGACGTCGCTGCGGTAGCTGGGCTTGAGGTCGTCGGCGGGGGTGTCGGTCACGATCGGCAGGGCCTTCCCATCTCGTCATTCGGCGTCGCCACTCTACGGCTCGCCGGAAGGGGCGCGATCGGGGGCGTGCCGCAATGAAGTCGGTGAAACAGGGCACCTGCGGGGGAGCTCGTTCGTCTCTCTTGACGACAGCTGTCCATAGCACCCCCGAAGAGGAGACGCACCCCCCATGTTCGGTCGGCGTGAACCCGTACCGTTTGCCTTCGTCGCCGAGGCCGACAGGTTCCGCAGCAATGTCACTCCCCCACCGCCCGAGCGGCCGTCGGCGGGTGAGCTGGCCGGGCGCTGGCTGCTCGGCCTGACGATCGTCGCGGGGCTCGTGGGGTCCCTGGTCATCGGGACCCCCGCGCTGTCGCCCGGCCATCCGGCCGACCGGCCCCAGCAGTCGCAGGCCTCCGAGCGGCGCTGAACCGCCCCGCGGGGCCGCGCCCCCATCCGGCCCCCCGCCAGTGGTGACCGGGGACACAGATCGGTAGCCTCACCGGGCACAGCCCACGCATGGATCGAGTGAGGACCCGCCGTGCCCCTGCCCTTCCTGACGGCCGACCGCGTTTTCGAGGCGACGGACGACGTTCCGCTCCCCTACGAGGACCGTGACCACTGGCGGAGGCCGTACCGGCCCGGACCCTGGCGGGTGGGCACGGCGGCGCTGGCGCTGCTGCTCGCCTCGTTCGTGCTGTTCGCGGCGGTCGTCATCGCGGCGACGGCCGAACTCACCGCGGCGCTCGTGGTGTTCGGCCTCGCCCTGCTCGTCATCGCCACGGCCGTGCGGCTGTTGCGCATGGGTGTGTGGGTGAGCGCCCGGGGGCTGCGGCACGTCGCGTTCTTCACGACGCGGACGACGCCCTGGGCGCAGGTCTCCTCGGTCCGTACGGTGCAGCAGCCGGTGCGGTGGCTGGGGCTGCCGCGTACGGTGCAGGGTCAGGCCCTGCTGCTCGCGCGGCAGGGTTCCGGTGCGGACGCCGTGCCGCCGTTGATGAGCACCCACGACGCGGACTTCCTGGGCCGCACGGAGGCCTTCGACCGGGCGGCGGACACCGTGGAGGCCTGGGCCGACGAGTACCGGCCGCACTGACCCCCTTGTCATGCCGGCGGGGCCGGACCGTCATGCGGTCCGGCCCCGCCGGCGTGTGGGGGTGTGTCGGCATGTGGGGGTGTGTCGGTCAGGCCGCTTCCGGCTGCTTGCCGTCGTGCAGCGCGATCGCGCGCTGCATCGCCTTGCGGGCCCGCGGGGTGTCGCGGGCGTCGTGGTAGGCGACGGCGAGACGGAACCAGGTGCGCCAGTCCTCGGGCGCGGCCTCGGTCTCCGCCTTGCGCCGGGCGAAGACCTCGTCGGCCGAGTCCCGGTCGACGCGCCCGCTGGGGGTCCGCCTCAGCTCGTCGACGGGCAGCCCGCCCTCGGCGTCGAGTTCGGCCGCCAGGGCGTTGGCCCGGCGGACGAACTGCGTGTTCTTCCACAGGAACCACAGGCCGATGCCCGGCAGGATCAGCACCGCCACCCCGAAGGTGACGGTGAGGGGCGTGCCGGTCTCGATGAGCAGGACGCCGCGGCTCCCGACCAGGACGAAGTAGACGACCAGGACGGCGGCCGTGAGGGCGTAGGTGAGCTTCGCGCGCATGAGGGTCAGGGGCTCAGTTCAGGTCCAGGAAGTGTTCCAGGCCGAAGGTCAGGCCCGGAGTGGTCACCACGCGGCGGGCGCCGAGCAGGATGCCCGGCATGAAGCTGCTGTGGTGGAGCGAGTCGTGCCGGACGGTGAGGGTCTCGCCCTCGCCGCCCAGCAGGACCTCCTGGTGGGCGAGCAGGCCGCGCAGCCGTACGGCGTGCACCGGGACGCCGTCGACGTCGGCGCCGCGGGCGCCGTCCAGGGCGGTGGCCGTGGCGTCGGGTGCCGGGGCGGTGCCGGCCGCCCGGCGGGCCTCGGCGATGAGCTGCGCGGTGCGCGTGGCGGTGCCCGAGGGGGCGTCCACCTTGTTCGGGTGGTGCAGCTCGACGACCTCGACCGACTCGAAGTACGGCGCGGCGAGCTGGGCGAACTTCATGGTCAGCACGGCCCCGATGGAGAAGTTGGGCGCGATGAGCACGCCCGTCCCCGGGGACTTCTCCAGCAGGCCGTTCAGCTGCGCGAGGCGCTCGTCGTTCCAGCCCGTGGTGCCGACGACGGCGTGGATGCCGTGGCCGACGCAGAACTCCAGGTTGGCCATGACCGAGTCGGGGGTTGTCAGTTCGACCGCGACCTGGGCGCCGGAGTCGGTGAGCGCCTCCAGCGCGTCGCCCCGGCCGAGGGCGGCGACCAGTTCCATGTCCTCGGCGGCTTCGACGGCCCGGACGGCCTCCGAACCGATCCGGCCCTTGGCGCCGAGGACCGCCACGCGCAGCTTGCTCATCTCTTGTGCTTCTTTCACCAGGGGGAGGGTCAGGCGACGGCGTCGTGCAGGCGGGCCGCCTGTTTGTCCTTCAGCGGGCCGATGACCGACAGGGAGGGCCGCCGTCCCAGGATCTCGCGGGCGACCGCGCGCACGTCGTCCGGGGTGACCGACGCGATGTGCGCCAGCATGTCGTCGACCGACATCTGCTCGCCCCAGCACAGCTCGCTCTTGCCGATGCGGTTCATCAGCGCACCGGTGTCCTCCAGACCGAGGACCGTGGAGCCGCGCAGCTGGCCGACGGCACGTGCGATCTCGTCGTCCGGGAGGCCGTGCTCGGCGACCTGGTCGAGCTCGTCGCGGCAGATCTTCAGCACGTCGTGGACCTGGGAGGGCCGGCAGCCGGCGTAGACGCCGAACAGGCCGCAGTCGGCGAAGCCCGAGGTGTACGAGTACACGCTGTAGGCCAGGCCGCGCTTCTCGCGGACCTCCTGGAACAGGCGGGAGGACATGCCGCCGCCGAGGGCGGTGTTCAGCACGCCGAGGGCCCAGCGCCGCTCGTCGGTGCGGGACAGGCCCGGCATGCCGAGCACGACGTGCGCCTGCTCGGTCTTGCGGCCGACCAGCTCGACCCGGCCGGCGGCGCGCAGCGCGCGACTGCCGCCGCGCGGGGCGACGGGCTCGGCTGCGAGGTCCCGGAAGGCCCCGGCCTTGTCGAAGGCGGCGCGTACCTGGCGGACGACCTTGGCGTGGTCGACGTTGCCGGCGCAGGCGACGACGAGGTGGGTCGGGTCGTAGTGCTTCTTGTAGAAGCGGCGGATGCGGTCGGCGGTGAGGGCGTTGACCGTGTCGACCGTGCCGAGGACCGGGCGGCCGAGGGCGTTGTCGCCGAACATCGTGTGCGCGAACAGGTCGTGCACGCAGTCGCCCGGGTCGTCCTCGGTCATGGCGATCTCTTCGAGGATGGCGCCGCGCTCGACGTCGACGTCCTCCTCACGGATGAGCGAGCCGGTCAGCATGTCGCAGACGACGTCGATCGCGAGCGGCAGATCGGTGTCGAGCACGCGCGCGTAGTAGCACGTGTACTCCTTCGCCGTGAACGCGTTCATCTCGCCGCCGACCGCGTCGAGGGCGGAGGAGATGTCGAGGGCGCTGCGCTTGCGGGTGCCCTTGAAGAGGAGGTGCTCGAGGTAGTGGGTGGCGCCGTTCAGCGCCGGGGTCTCGTCGCGGGAGCCGACGTGCGCCCAGATGCCGAAGGTCGCGGAGCGGACCGAGGGCAGGGTCTCGGTGACGATGCGCAGGCCACCGGGGAGGGTGGTCTTGCGCACGGTGCCGATGCCGTTCTCGCCCTTGATGAGGGTTTGGGTACGGGCGACGGCCCGCGCCTCCGAGGAGGTGCGGGCCGTCGCCTGGGAGCCACGGGACGTCACTGGTCGGCGTCGTCCTTCTTCGTCTCGTCGCCTTCCTCGCCCTCGATCACGGGGATCAGGGAGAGCTTGCCGCGGGAGTCGATCTCGGCGATCTCGACCTGGACCTTCTGGCCCACGCCGAGGACGTCCTCGACGTTCTCCACGCGCTTGCCGCCGGCGAGCTTGCGGATCTGCGAGATGTGCAGCAGACCGTCCTTGCCGGGGAGCAGGGAGACGAAGGCGCCGAAGGTGGTCGTCTTCACGACTGTGCCCAGGTAGCGCTCGCCGACCTCGGGCATCGTCGGGTTGGCGATGCCGTTGATCGTGGCGCGGGCGGCCTCGGCGGCCGGGCCGTCGGCGGCACCGATGTAGATGGTGCCGTCGTCCTCGATCGTGATCTCGGCGCCGGTGTCCTCCTGGATCTGGTTGATCATCTTGCCCTTGGGGCCGATGACCTCGCCGATCTTGTCCACGGGGATCTTGACGGTGATGATCCGCGGGGCGTTCGGGGACATCTCGTCCGGGGTGTCGATCGCTTCCATCATCACGTCGAGGATGTGGAGGCGGGCGTCACGGGCCTGCTTCAGGGCCGCGGCCAGGACGGAGGCCGGGATGCCGTCCAGCTTGGTGTCGAGCTGGAGGGCGGTCACGAAGTCCTTGGTGCCGGCGACCTTGAAGTCCATGTCGCCGAAGGCGTCCTCCGCACCGAGGATGTCGGTAAGGGTGACGTAGTGGGTCTCGCCCTCGATCTCCTGGGAGATCAGGCCCATGGCGATACCGGCGACGGGGGCCTTCAGCGGCACACCGGCGTTCAGCAGCGACATGGTGGAGGCGCAGACCGAGCCCATGGACGTCGAGCCGTTGGAGCTCAGCGCCTCGGAGACCTGGCGGATCGCGTAGGGGAACTCCTCGCGCGTCGGCAGGACCGGGACCAGGGCGCGCTCGGCGAGGGCGCCGTGGCCGATCTCGCGGCGCTTCGGGGAGCCGACGCGGCCGGTCTCGCCGGTGGAGTACGGCGGGAAGTTGTAGTTGTGCATGTAGCGCTTGCGCGTCACCGGCGACAGCGTGTCCAGCTGCTGCTCCATGCGGAGCATGTTCAGCGTGGTGACGCCCAGGATCTGCGTCTCGCCGCGCTCGAACACGGCGGAGCCGTGGACCCGCGGGATGGCCTCGACCTCGGCGGCCAGGGTGCGGATGTCGGTGACACCGCGGCCGTCGATGCGCTTCTTCTCCTTGATGACGCGCTCACGGACCAGGGTCTTGGTCAGCGAGCGGTACGCGGCGGAGATCTCCTTCTCGCGGCCCTCGAACTCCGGCAGGAGCTTCTCGGCGGCGAGCTGCTTGACGCGGTCGAGCTCGGCCTCGCGCTCCTGCTTGCCGGCGATGGTGAGCGCCTGGGCCAGCTCGGGGCGGACGGCGGCGGTGAGCGCCTCGAGGACGTCGTCCTGGTAGTCCAGGAAGATCGGGAACTCGCCGGTGGGCTTGGCGGCCTTGGCGGCGAGGTCCGACTGCGCCTTGCACAGGACCTTGATGAAGGGCTTCGCGGCGTCCAGACCGGCCGCGACGACCTCCTCGGTCGGCGCGTCGGCGCCGCCCTCGACCAGCTTGATGGTCTTCTCGGTGGCCTCGGCCTCGACCATCATGATCGCGACGTCGCCGTCCTCCAGGACGCGGCCCGCGACGACCATGTCGAAGACGGCGTCCTCGAGCTCGGTGTGCGTCGGGAAGGCCACCCACTGGCCGCGGATCAGCGCGACGCGGACGCCGCCGATCGGGCCGGAGAAGGGCAGGCCGGCCAGCTGCGTGGACGCCGAGGCCGCGTTGATCGCGACGACGTCGTACAGGTGGTCGGGGTTGAGCGCCATGATCGTGGCGACGACCTGGATCTCGTTGCGCAGGCCCTTCTTGAAGGACGGGCGCAGCGGGCGGTCGATCAGGCGGCAGGTGAGGATGGCGTCCTCGGAGGGACGGCCCTCGCGGCGGAAGAAGCTGCCGGGGATCTTGCCGGCGGCGTACATCCGCTCCTCGACGTCCACCGTGAGGGGGAAGAAGTCGAGCTGGTCCTTGGGGTTCTTGGAGGCGGTGGTGGCCGACAGCACCATGGTGTCGTCGTCCAGGTACGCCACGGCGGAGCCGGCGGCCTGCTTGGCCAGGCGGCCCGTCTCGAAGCGGATGGTGCGGGTGCCGAACGTGCCGTTGTCGATGACGGCCTCGGCGTAGTGGGTCTCGTTCTCCACTAGTGATGTCTCCTCGTCTTCGTCCCGGCTGCCCGTGTGGCAGGGGGACGGTTGCGGAGAGGCGCACGGTGCTGTGCGGGCCGGTCTTCGATCGAAGCACCCGGGGATCTCTTCTCCCGGGGGCCACTACCGAGGACCGGCGGCGGCTCGGCGCGCCTCTCCTCGTTCGTCTTACGTGATACGCCGTACCCACCGAGGTGAGGACGTATCACGCTGTGTCGCATCTTGCGTCGTGCTACCACACTACAAAGCAGGGGTGACACTGCGCACGTACGGCAAAGGGAGCGGTTCCCTTTTCCTGCCGGGAACCGCTCCCCTCACGGCGTCTTACTTGGCGCCCGCCGCACCGCGGCGGATGCCGAGGCGCTCGACCAGCGCACGGAAGCGCTGGATGTCCTTCTTCGCCAGGTACTGCAGGAGGCGGCGACGCTGACCGACCAGGATCAGCAGGCCACGACGCGAGTGGTGGTCGTGCTTGTGGGTCTTGAGGTGCTCGGTCAGGTCCGAGATGCGGCGCGAGAGCATGGCGACCTGGACCTCGGGGGAGCCGGTGTCGCCCTCCTTCTGGCCGAACTCGGTGATGATCTGCTTCTTCGTAGCGGCGTCGAGCGGCACGCGTACTCCTCATTAGGTCTGTGATGGGCCACCGAGTGCCCCCGGTCTGCATCTCGGGGGAGCTTCCGTGACTCGGAAGGCGGGGATCCGCTGGGCGCGGCCTCCAGGGCGAGGGATCGCTCCGGGGGTGCGTACACAAACGGCCGTCGACCAGGGTAGCAGGCGGTGAGGGGCGGCTTTGCCGGGCAGGTGACCGGGTGCGTGGAGGTGGCCGGGGCCAGGCGGGTGGCCGAGGCCGGGCAGGTGACCGGGGCCGGGCAGGTGACCGGGGCCGGGCAGGTGACCGGGTGCGTGCAGGTGACCGGGGTCGGGCAGGTGGCCGAGGCCGGGCAGGTGACCGGGGTGGGCCGGGCGCCTCCTCGCAGGGCCCGGCCCACCAGTGGCGGACCCCCGGGCGGCCCCGGCCGCCGCCGGGCACATCGTCTCAGGTCAGCCGGTCATGGACCGGACGTCGGTGAGGACGCCCAGGACGGCGAGGCACAGCGGGACCAGGGAGAGCAGTACGGCCCCCTCCGCCAGGTCGAGGAACCGGCCCCAGAACGGGGACAGGCCCTTGCGCGGGACGACGAGCCCGACGGCGGTGAGGAGTGCGGCGCCCGCCGCGACGGCCGCGGTCAGCCAGACCGTACGGGCGTCCAGCGCCCCGCGGTCGCCGTGGAGCACGAACTCGGCCAGGGCCGCCGCCGGGGGGTTCAGGGCGAGGCCGAGCAGCAGCAGGGCGATCGCCGCAATGCCCGCCACCAGCACGCAGACCACCTGGGAGGTGTAGCGGAACAGCCGTGCCCGGATCAGCATGGCCAGCCCGGCGGCCAGCGCCAGCAGCTGGCCCCAGACGTCGTCCGAGAAGCCCAGGACCGCCGCGGAGGCGATGACGACGGCCGCCGTGCCGGCCACCAGTCCCAGCAGCATCTCGTGCCCGCGCCTGGCCTGCGCCGCGATCCGTTCGGCGTCCAGCGGCTCCTCGTCGGGGCCCTGCCCGGGGTCCGGGTCGAAGTCGTCCTGCGCGGCCGAGCGGGGTGAGGCGTAGCCGATGGGCAGGCGCGCGAACCGCGCCGACATGCCGGGCAGGAAGGCCACCAGGCCGATCGCGGCGGGCGCGCACACGGCGGCGGCCGCCGTGGCCGAGGCGCCGGCGACGATGGCGACGAACGTGACCAGCGACCCGACCGCCGCGAGGAAGGTCGCCGCCACGAAGGGCGCGTCCGAGGCCGGGGACAGCGCGGCCAGCACCACGGACGCCACCAGCACGGTCACGCAGCCCAGCATGAACTGGAGCTTGCCCGGTCCGTGGCCCGCCTGCGGGCCGACGATGCCGGTGCCGGCGATCATGAGCAGCGGCAGCGCCGAGAGTCCCAGGGCCGCCGCCGAGGCGCGGTCCGCGTAGACGCGGGTGCGGACGCCGGCGAACGCGGTGAGGAGCAGGCCGACGCCACCGGCGAGGATGCCGGGCAGTCCGCTCATGTCGTGGCGCACCGGGTCGGCGTACCAGAGGACGAACCCGCACAGCAGCACCAGCAGTGCGCCGCCGGCCAGCCCGGCCGCGCGCAGCAGGTCGTCGCTCCACAGGTGGCGGTCACGGATCACGGCCGAGGCGACGGCGTCCGAGACGTCGTCGTAGACGGCCGGCGGCAGCGACTCGGCGAAGGGGCGCAGGCTCAGCACCTCGCCGTCCAGGACGCGTTCGTCGGCCAGGGTGCGCGCCCCGTCCAGCACCCGCCCGTCACGGCGGACCAGGTGATAGCCCGTCGGGGTCCCGGCGGGCTGGGTCTGGCCCGTCAGACGCAGGATCTCCGGGTAGACCTCGGCCACGGCCAGGTCCACCGGCAGCGCCACGTCGATGCGACTGTCGGGCGCGACGACGGTGACTCGGCAGAACCCTGTTGCCGTGGTCGTACTCACCTTCACTGACCCCCTGCTTCGCGGATGCGTACGCTGCGGTGCGCCACCCTACCGACAAGCGCCGTCGGTCGTGCCGAGTAGGATCACCGGGCAGCGCGGGAGGGCCGGTACCACGGGGGTGCCGGTGGGCAATCGCCCGTCGGAGCAGGGGGATTGGCCTCGGTGAGCCAGATCGTCGTCAAGCGTCCGCCTCGTGCGCTGCCGCCCGAAGTGCCCTCGGAAGAACTGCAACTGGAAGCTCCTCCCGAGTTGCCGCGCGGGCAGCAGGAGGGCGTGCTCATGCAGGTGCTGCCGACGCTGGGCATGGGCTCGTCGGTGGTGTTCTACTTCGCCTCCCCCAACGCCCATCCGTTCATGCGGATCATGGGCGTGGTGATGCTGGTGTCGACGGCCGCCATGGTGGTCGCGCAGATCGTCCGCTACCGCCGCGGTACGCAGGGGCAAATGGCCGACGTGCGGCGGGACTACCTGCGGTACCTGGCCCAGACGCGCCGCCGGATCCGGCGGACCGCACTGCGCCAGCGCGACGCCCAGTTGTACCTGCACCCCGCCCCCGACCAGTTGTGGGCCGTGGTCGCCGAGGGCAGCCGGGTGTGGGAACGACGCGTCGGTGATATCGACTTCGGGCAGGTGCGGCTCGGCCTGGGGCCGCAGCAACTGGCCACGCCCCTGGTCGCGCCGGACACCGCGCCGGTCGACGAACTGGAGCCGCTGTGCGCGGGGGCCATGCAGCGGTTCCTCACCGTGCACGGCCAGTTGGACGCCCTGCCGGTGGCGGTGTCGCTGCGCGCCTTCTACCACGTCACGGTGTCGGGTGAACCGGAGTGCGCCCGGTCCACGGCCCGCGCGCTGGTGACGCAGGCGGTCACCCTGCACTCCCCCGACGACCTGCTGGTCGCCGTGGTCGCCGCGCCCGCGGCGGTGGAGCGCTGGGACTGGACCAAGTGGCTGCCGCACAGCCAGGTGGCCGGGCAGGTGGACGGGGCGGGCACCCGGCGGCTGTTCGGCGACGACCTCGGAGAGCTGGAGGCGCTGCTCGCACCCCGGCTGGAGGGCCGTCCGAGGTTCAGCAGGGACGGCCGCCCGCTCCTGGACCAACCGCACGTGCTGGTGGTGCTGGACGGCGGCATGGTGCCGCCCACCTCGGTTTTCGCCGCCGCCGAAGGGCTGCAGGGCGTCACCGTGGTGGAGGTCGTCGCCGGTGACCTGGACCAGCCGCGCGGTGACCTCTCCGTCGTGGTGCGCCCGGACCGCCTGTGGCTGGACTCCGGTGGCGGCATCGCCTACGAGGGCACGCCGGACACGCTGTCGCCGGCCGCCGCCGAGGCGCTGGCCCGCCAGCTCGCCCCCCTGCGCATGGGCGGCGGTGACGACGACGAACCCCTGCTATCCAACCTGGACTTCACGGACCTGCTCGGACTGGGCGACGCCGCCTCCGTGGATGTCCAGCGCACCTGGCGGCCCCGGTCCACCCCGGAGCGGCTGCGCGTGCCGATCGGTGTGGGCGAGGACGGCCGGCCCGTGATGCTGGACCTGAAGGAGGCCGCCCAGGACGGCATGGGGCCGCACGGACTGTGCGTGGGCGCCACGGGTTCCGGCAAGTCGGAGCTCCTGCGCACCCTCGTCCTGGGACTGGCGGTCACGCACTCGTCCGAGACGCTCAACTTCGTGCTGGCGGACTTCAAGGGCGGCGCGACCTTCGCCGGCATGGCCCAGATGCCGCACGTCGCCGCGGTCATCACCAACCTGGCCGACGACCTGACCCTGGTCGACCGCATGGGCGACGCCATCCGCGGCGAACTGCAGCGCCGGCAGGAGCTGTTGCGGTCGGCCGGCAACTACGCGAACCTCCACGACTACGAGAAGGCTCGCGCCGCCGGAGCCCCGCTCGAGCCGCTCGCGTCCCTCGTCCTGGTGATCGACGAGTTCAGCGAACTGCTCACCGCCAAGCCCGACTTCATCGACATGTTCATCCAGATCGGCCGCATCGGGCGGTCGCTGGGCGTCCATCTGCTGCTGGCTTCCCAGCGGCTGGAGGAAGGCCGGTTGCGCGGCCTGGACACCTACCTGTCGTACCGCGTAGGCCTGCGCACCTTCTCGGCCGCCGAGTCCCGTGCCGCGCTCGGCGTGCCGGACGCCTACCACCTGCCGTCCGTGCCCGGCTCGGGCTACCTCAAGTTCGGCACGGACGAGATGGTGCGGTTCAAGGCCGCCTACGTGTCCGGCGTGTACCGCACGGGCGGCCCGGAGGCCTCGGCCGGCCGGCTGCCCGTGGAGCGGCGGCCCGCGCTGTTCACGGCGGCTGCCGTGCCGGTGACGTACGCGGCGCCCGAACCGGGGCAGGACCCGCAGCCGCGCGGGGAGGACGACGCCCTCGCCGACACCGTGCTCGACGTGATCGTGCAGCGCCTGGAGGGGCAGGGCGTGCCGGCGCACCAGGTGTGGCTGCCGCCGCTGGAGCGGGCACCGGCGCTGAACGACCTGCTGCCCGCGGTGGCCGTGACCCGCGAACGCGGCGCGCACGCCGCCGAGTACACGCGACTGGGCGGGCTGACGGTCCCGCTGGGACTGATCGACAAGCCGTACGAGCAGCGACGCGACGTCCTGTACCAGGACTTCTCGGGTGCGGCGGGGCACATGATGGTGGTGGGCGGCCCCCAGTCGGGCAAGTCCACCCTGCTGCGCACGCTGATCTCCTCGTTCGCGCTCACCCACACACCGCACGAAGTGCAGTTCTACTGCCTGGACTTCGGCGGGGGCGGCCTCACGGCGGTGAACGACCTGCCGCACGTGGGCGGGGTGGCGTCCCGGCTCGACCCCGAGCGGGTGCGGCGGACGGTCGCGGAGGTCGCGGGCATCCTCAACCGGCGCGAGCGGTTCTTCCGCAGCAACGGCATCGACTCGATCGCCACCTACCGGCGCCGCCGCGCGGCCGGTGAACTGCCCGGCGAGACCTGGGGCGACGTCTTCCTGGTCGTCGACGGCTGGGGCGCCTTCCGCAACGACTACGAAGGGCTGGAAGGCGTCGTCCACGACATCGCCGGGCGCGGCCTGGGCTACGGCGTGCATGTCGTGCTGTCCGCCTCGCGCTACATGGAGGTGCGCGCGGCCCTGAAGGACCAGATCCTGGGCCGGCTGGAGCTGCGGCTGGGCGACGCCATGGACTCCGAGTTCGACCGCAAGGTCGCGCTGAACGTGCCGGCGGGCGTGCCGGGACGCGGCCAGGTCCCGCAGAAGCTGCACTTCATGACCGCACTGCCGCGCATCGACTCGCTGTCCGAGGCGGACAGCCTGACCGAGGCGACGGCTCAACTCGTGCGGACGGTGCGCGGCGGCTGGCAGGGGCCACCGGCCCCGACGGTACGGCTGCTGCCGCGCAAGCTGCCCGCCGACCAGCTGCCCAAGGGGTTCGAGTTCCCGCAGCACGGCATCGCGATCGGCATCGACGAGGCCGGCCTGGAACCGGTCTTCGTCGACTTCGACACGGACCCGTTCCTGCTCGTGTTCGGTGACAGCGAGTCCGGCAAGACCAACCTGCTGCGCCTGATCGCCAAGCAGATCGCCGAGCGCTACACCCCGGCCGAGGCGCGCATCGTCGTCGGGGACTACCGGCGCACCATGCTGGAGGCGGTGTCGGAGGAACACCTGCTGGAGTACGCGCCGATGGCGTCGGCCATGCAGGTGCACATGGACGCCATCGGCCAGTTCATGGAGCGGCGCGCGCCCAAACCGGACATCACGCCGCAGCAGCTGCGGGACCGCAGCTGGTGGAGCGGCCCCCAGCTGTTCGTCGTCGTCGACGACTACGAACTCGTCGCGGCGGGCTCCGGCAACCCGATGGCGCAGCTCGTGGAGCACCTGCCGTTCGCCCGGGACGTGGGCGTCAAGTTCATCGTCGCGCGCAGCTCGGCGGGCGCCTCGCGGGCGATGTACGAGTCCTTCCTGCAGCGGCTGAAGGAGCTCGGCGCGCAGGGCGTGATCCTTTCGGGTGATCCGAGCGAGGGCGACATCCTGGGCAACGTGCGGGCGCGTCCCATGCCTCCCGGACGTGGCGTGTTCGTGTCACGCAAGCGCGGGACGCCGCTGATTCAAGTGGGCTTGCTACCGCAACGGCACTAGGGTGATCGGGTCCGGGCGCGGAGACGGGGGCGTCCGGAAGGGAACGGGGAGGTTGCAGAGGTGAGTTCGCACGGGGGCGGCGGCACGGGCGGGGCGCCGGACACGGGCCAGGCGTTCGACACGTTGTCCGGGGTGAACCCCGCGATGGCGCTGGACATCCAGCACAAGGCCATGGCGGGCTTCAAGAAGCGCGTCGACGCCCTGCTGCGGGAACTGGACGAGTCGGAGGCGGCACCGGCCAAGGTCGGCCAGGACCGCCTGCAGCGCGCCCAGCTGGGCGCCGCCGAGTTCAAGGAGGCACAGTTCCTCTACGACTCGTACGCCGTCGTCCACGACGAACTGGAGAAGCTGTCCAAGGCCCTGGGCACACAGATCGAGAGCATGGGCCTGGCGGTGCACGCGTCGCGGGTGGGCTACGAGAACCTCGACGCGGACATCAAGGCACGGATGAGGGCGGTCAACGCGGAGGCGGAGAAGTACTACGTGGCGGGGCGCGACCCCTACGCGGAACGGCCGGCCGGTACGACGGATGCGACCGGCGGGGCCGGTAGTACCGGTGGGGCCGGTGGGACCGGTGGGACCGGTACGGGTGGCGCGGCCGGCACGCCGGAGCCTTCGACCACCGAGGGGGGAGAGTACTGATGGCCGGGCAGACGGGCCGCGGGACGCCGCAGCCGGGGCGTACGGACTTCGAGTCCATGACGCACGAGCAGTTGGCGGCGCTGCTGGAGTCGGCCAGTTCGGCGGGCGCGTCCCAGCTCGCGACGAAGCTCGCCAAGGCCTCGTCGACGATCACGAAGATCGGCGACGACCTCATGACGTACGTCAAGGGACTGGAGTGGCAGGGCGAGGGCGGCGACGCCTTCCGCGACTGGGGCGGGCAGAGCGCGGCCGCGACCCTGCGCCTGGGCCAGTACGCGGAGGTCGCCTCCCGCTGGATGGCCACGGTGGCCCAGGCGGTGGCCGAGGCCAAGGCGGCCATGCCGGCCACGTCCGAGACCACCCAGGCCAAGGCGGACCTGGCCGACGCGCGGAAGGCGTTCGCCACGACGCAGGAGCCGGGCGCACGCAACGACCCCGACGCCCGCAAGCTCGCGCAGACGGCCCAGTCCGACGCGACGGCGGCGCAGCAGCGTATGGAGGCGGCGCGGGCGGAGGCGATCCAGCAGCTGCGGAAGCTGGCGCAGACGTATGAGTATTCGGCGCAGCAGGTGAATGGGGTGGAACCGCCTACGTTCTCGCCTCCGGCCGAGCATCTCAATGCCTCGGATTGGCAGCGACCCGGCCATTATTTGTCCGGCAGTTCACCGAACGGGGCGGGGTCGACCGCGGCCGACCCCGCGTACGGAGACTCCGCCGAACAAGGGGGCTCGTCTGCTCGCACCGCCTCAGCTGCGGATGCAGTCGCAGCCCCGGTCACGCTTCCGCGTGAATCCGAGCGATCCGTTCATTCCGGCCCCGTGATGATGGACATCGATGCTGCGACCGTCATGCCGGAAACACCTCGCGCAAGTGCGACCACAGCAGTCCCACAGGCTGCGGGCGTCTCCCATCCCGAATCCTCGCTTCCCACGCTGCCTGTCCTGCCGGCTCCGACCACCGCAGGCCGCGTCGGAGCCAAGACTCCGGTGCCCCTGTCACCGCCTTCCGGCCCTTCATCTGCCCGCGGGCCATATCTGCCAGGGCAAGGACTTGGGCAAAACGGCACGGTCGGCAATCCAAGAACGCCAAGTGCCGGGATTGTCGGAGGGCGCCCGGTGTTGCCCGGTCCGAACGCTACGAAGCCCGGCGTGCCTCGCGGCACGCTCATCGGTGCCGAGAGCGCACAAGGACGGGTTGGTCAGAGCCAAGCACCCATGGGCCGAAGTGGTTCCCCCGGCATTACGGCAGGCGGTAGCGGCGTCACCGGCCAGAACGGCCTCGTGGGAGGTAGGCGTCTGGCCTCTGAGAGTGGCGGGGCAGTCGGCAACCGCCCGGTCCAGCCGGGTCGCGGCGGCGCTCGGCCCTTCACGCCCGGCGGGTCGGGTCTGGTACGCACGAGGGCATCTGACGTATCTCCGAGGGACGCAGCGTCAAGCCGTGCTGCCATAGGATCACGTCTCGGTCAGCCTCCGACGCCGCGCAGAGAACCTCAAGGGGAAGACCGAGGGCAGCGACCGGACTACCTGACGGAAGAACGTGAGACCTGGGTTCGGCCGGATGTCCGTCCGCTACCCCGTGTCGTCGACTGATCCCGTAATCCCCCGCGTTAAGGAAGCCCTATGCCTACCAGCGGTATGCGTACGCGGCGCTCGGCCGCAGCAACCGTCCTTGGCCTGCTGCTGGTGGGCATCTCCGCGATGCCGGCCCATGCTGAGTCCGTCCGTGCCAAGCAGTGGCACCTGGATGCCATGCGCGCCCAGGAGATGTGGAAGGTGAGCACCGGCCGCGGTGTGACCGTCGCAGTCATTGACTCTGGTGTCGACGACTCGGTGGCCGATCTGCGGGGGCAAGTGCTGGACGGCAAGGACTACTCCGACCAGCGCGGCGACGAACACACGGATCTGGAGGGGCACGGAACTGGAATGGCAGCGCTCATCGCGGCGACCGGTGCGCGTGGATCGCTGGACGGGTCCTTCGGTCTAGCTCCGGGCGCCAAGATTCTTCCCATCCGTATGAGATACGCCACGGAGAAGTTCGGGCAGGTCGACGGCGGAGCGGAGTACTCGCGCGCCATGACCAAGGCAATCCGGTACGCGGCTGACTCCGACGCCCAGATCATCAGTATCTCCGTGGGCAGACCCAATGCCTCCGGCCGCCGCAACGTCTCAACACCGGAGCTGTCAGAAGCTGTCAAGTACGCTATCGGCAAAGGCAAACTGGTCTTTGCGGCCGTCGGCAACACGGGTAATACGTCCAACTTCCTCTACTACCCTGCTGCAACTCCGGGCGTCGTCGGCGTGAGTGCTTCCGACAAGGAAGCCAAAGCGCTCCCCAACTCGCAAAGGGGGCCGCAGGTCGACCTGATGGCGCCCGGACGGGACATCGTCAGTGCCTGTGCAGGTGGCACGCAGATCTGTATCGGGAGCGGTACGAGTTCAGCCACAGCCCTGGTCTCTGCTTCTGCAGCCCTCGTCTGGTCAAAGCACCCTGACTGGACCAACCATCAGGTGCTCCGGGTACTGTTGAACACGGCGGGCAAGCCCAAGAATGGCGACGAGCGCACCGACTCCGTCGGCTACGGCACTGTGCGGCCTCGCGTGGCCCTCAAGACTCCAGGTGATCCAGGCCCGGCGGACAAGTACCCCCTGCCGGACCTCGCCGCGGCCGCCGCATCTCCCTCAGCGGAAGCTTCCACACCCAGCGACTCCGAGACACCGACCACGGGTGCTGGACATAGAGAAACGGCCGCTTCTGAGGCACGTGACGACGAAGACGTCACGTGGTGGGTCGCTGCGGGAGCCGGAGCCGCCGTCGTCATCGGCATAGCGGTCACCCTCGCCGTCCTGCGCACACGCCGCCGACGAGCGAACCAGGCATCGCCGCCACTGCCCCCGCCGCCGCCGTACTCCCCTTACGGCCACCCGCAGCAGTACTACCCCCACAACCCGCCCCAGGGTCATGCCGCCGATCCCTTCCCTCGTGGCGGAACCCACAGCCCAGACCAGCACGGCTGACACGGCGCGAGCCGACCGCTCAGCCGACGGATCGAGGAACCACCGTGTCGTTCGATGAGATGTGGGGGCAGGCCCGCAGCACCGCGGTAGCCCGGCAGCAGAGCAGCATGCAGCTGAATCAGCTGCCGGCGGAGCGAGGTGACGGAGGAGGCAAGCAGCTCGTCGCGGACTCCCACTTCCTGAGGAAGCGCGCCACGAACACCGACACAGTGCGCGAAGCCTTCATGAAGGCGGACAACGATGCGGCTAAGGAAACCGACCAAGTCGGCCCGAGTCTTAAGGGATTCAAATCCGCCTCTGCCCTCTCCACATTCATGACACGGTGGAAAAGCCAGATGCAGTACGTGGACAGCCTGCTCAAGAACGACATCGCCGGCACTCTTCGTACCAGTGCAACGGAGTACGCGGCGCGGGAACAGCGGGAGAAATCTCGCCATGGCCGCGAGAAGCTCAAGTAGTACGACCTTCTGCTGAACGAGGAACGATGCTCGACTACCAAACGCTTCTCGATGCTGACTTTACGGCGCTGTCCGACGCCGTGGACAAGTGGCGCACACTTCCTGGCAAGTTCCGGAAGGTACACACACAGTACGGCAACACCGTCCAGAAGGACCTGGAAGGATCCAACTGGCAGGGTGCCGGGGCTGAAGCCGCACTCGACAAGGTCGAAATCGTGGGCAAGCAGCTCACCGCCGCAGCGGATGAAGCCGGGGACATACACAAGCTACTGGACGATGCGCACGAAATCTTCACCCGTTCACAGAGCAAGCTGCGAACGCTCAAGCGTGACATCGAATCCGATGACTACGTGTCGATCAATGCGAACGGCGATGTGTACCTCGATCCGCCCAAGGACACCCCGACGGAACACATTGGTGCGCTGAACAAGAGTTATCAAGACACGCTCAGAGCCTACAGAGAGAGCATCCGATCTGCGATCGATGCGGCGCAAGAAGCAGACGAGACACTTTCCTGGGCGCTGAGTCAGGATGTCAACGGGCGAGGCAAGGGCTTCAATCCCAACAGCTACGGCAGCATCGTGGATGCCCAAAAGGGCCGGAAAAAGGCTGACGAGGACCTCAAGGAGCTTGAAGGACTCATCGGGGACAAGAGCAAACTGGCCTTGGCTGGAGCCGACGAGCCCTTGGACCTTGCAACCCTCCGCCGCATCAACCAGTTGATGGCCCGCCATGAAGGGGACCCCTACTTCGCCGAGAAGTTCGCCACCCGCCTGGGCGCTGCGGGCACGCTGGAGCTCTGGACTCGCATCGCCGACCGTGTGCAGACGGGCGATGCGCACACCAAGGCATCCGCAGCCATCCAGAAGTCACTGAGCTACACGCTTGCCACGGCCTCGCACTCGGACAGCAAGGCCATGAACAAGTGGAAGCACGACGTCATCGCCCTGGGAAGCGAGCAGGTCAATTACCTGGACATGAAGCGGGGAGTCACCCAGGACGGGCCGTACGGCTTCCAGGTGATGAGCAGCCTGATGCGCTACGGGAATTACGATGCCGAGTTCCTGAATGCGTACGGCGAGAAGCTGATCGGGTACGAGAAGGAACACAAGGATCAGAAGCCGAACGAACTTTGGCGAGCGGACGGCAACCCCTCCCCCTTCCTCAACTTCGGCTCCGGGAACGACCACGGCATGGATCCGATGGCCGGCTATCTGGAAGCGTTGGGCCACAATTCACAGGCAGCAAAGAATTTCTTCTACTCCTCAGATTGGGACACCGATAAGCGGAATCCACATCTGCAGCATCTGCTGGAGCGCGAGTGGCCGAATGCCAATCCGTTCGCCGAAGACAGTCGAGGTTACGGCTATGACGAGTTCGGCCATGCCCTAGAAGCCGCTACGCTCGGTGTGCCGTATGACGCTTCGGACGGCGTAGTGGTGCGCGACAACCGCACCGCCAACATTATGGAACAAATCGTGGTCGGCGTGTCCGAAGACATGGAATTTGTTAATGATCGACCTGGCATCGGAGATAGCCTTGCCCGAATGGCGGCAGGCTACATGGACGATCTAAATTGGTCCACTATGGACGAAGGAGGCAGGGGATCTTACCTGGGACGCGATGAGATTTATCAGTACACGAGCACTGGCCACTTGAGCCTTTCTTATGAGACTGCAAGCAAGTACCTATACAACGTTGCTCAGCATGAGGGGGGATATACGATCCTATCCTCGGCGCAGCAAGCATTCACACTTGGCGCTCTGGACGCGCATCACAGCGACGCCGATTCAGCCCGCAAAGCCCTCGCGAATGGTGGCCATGTTCACGGCATCCTTGATGAGGCCAGACTCTCTTATGTGGACAAAAATTTCGGCGATCAAACCGACAAGATAAACGATAAACTCGCCGAGTCGGCAGAGTGGAAAAAGTTCGGGATCAGTCAGGGTGCAGGGCTAGCTACAGGGCTGATTCTGCTCCCTTTGGCTGGGCCCACCACTGCGGCAGCGGCTGCCTTTGTCGTCCCTACTCTGGTCGAGGGTGCCAGTGGCGCGGTCGAAACACAGTGGGGTATTGAGATCGACCGTGAAACGAAAGAAAAGGAGGTTGACCTCTCGAACAAGAACCGAATGTCGGAAAGTCGATTTTCAGAGCTGGGACGATTTCGGGCAACTAGACCGGCACTGATTCATATGCAGCAATACAACGGTCAAGATTACACCGATGACGTCCTGAACGCCTATGACCGGGGCGCCAACAATGCAAATCGCACCGATGGAGGTCGCCGGTGATTCGGTTCAAGCCTTTGCTGCTCTCCACGACCCTGTTGGTCAATTTCTGTGCGGCTTGCGGAAGTGACGGTGTGCTGCACGGCAAGGAAGCCATAAACCAAGCTTGCGGCAACGTACTGGACAGGGTCACTACGAGAGAAGCAGAGAAGAGTGAGCATTTTGAGTCTTTGTACGTGAAGGAGTCCGATTCCCAGTTCTCTCATCCAGCCGCTGCCAAAATCGTACTAAATGATGACCACCTCGCGTATGCATGCAATTTGACAATCGATGACACTAGCGGATGGGCGCGGGGCAAGGGGTTCAGCATTACCTTCAAGCCGGGTCGTGAGCGACTATTTGATGAGACCGCTAAGCGCAGCTACAGCTCTTTCAAAGCCTACGTACTCGATGGGAATATGCAAGCAACAGTCGAGGCCGACAGTGCTGACGTAGTGTTTCCTTGCGAGATAGACGGCCGCCGCAGCCCTCTATTCGTAATAGGAAGCATCTACGAGCGTCTAAACCTTTCAGTGCAATCGCGGCTTCGCACGCTTTTCCGCTCAGCTTCTGAGATGGCCGATCAACTAAAGTGCGACAACGACATTACGTTCCCGGCACCGAGCACTATGACACCCTTGCCCAGGAAGTCATCCACTCCTTAAACCGAGTCCTACAGGCCCAGTTTGGGGAACCGTTTGTAGCATCAGAGTGTGGATGCCAGCCCGAGAAAGGCCAGGTAGTTGCGAAGTCGATGCCTTCGCGGGCGATGCGGACGCCGATGTGCTTACCCCGCAGCCAACGCCGCAGGTTAGAGATGCATGTCTTCCCACACCGGCCCGGGACCAGATGAGGAATCGGCGGTGCACGGGGCGACTTCGACGCCCCCGAAGCATGGTGGTAACGCCCGTCAAGCACAGCCGCTGACCAGTTCTTAAGACGGTCGCGGCGAATACCGCCTCGTCGATGCCTCGACCAGGCGCCACGCGGACCCGTCTGCCGGGGCGTGTTCGAGCGGACACGTGTGGGAGGGGCGGCCGCCCGAGGCCGCCGCCCTTCGCCGTTCGGCGCGGTGTGCCCCGCGTCAGCTCATCAGCATGCGGAAGCGGGCCGCGTTGCCCTTGTCCGTGTCCTGGTAGCCGAGGACCGAGTCGTCCAGGAGCTGGGCGATGCGGGCCAGCTTCTGGCACATCTGGTCCATCTCCGTGCTGCTGCTGCGCTGGATCTCGCCGTAGGCGGTCTTCGCCTCGCCCTCCCACGTCTCGGCGACCGCCTTGACCTTGCGCATCAGGGTCTCGAGGCCCTCGTTCAGCTCGCGCGCGGTCTTGCGGACGTCGATCGCGGCCTGGGTGACCGTGTCGTAATTGACGGCGGTGCGGTCGTAGTTGACGCTCATGGTGCGGGCTCCTTGGTGGCGTTGAGGCGTGGTCGTCAGGCGAGGTCGGTGATGCGGCTGGAGACCTGGTACGAGTTGTCCACCTTGCGGATCTCCGAGACGCGCGACTGCTCGTGCTCGCTGAAGCCCTTGACGCTCATCCGCATGACGTCCTCGAGGTCGACGAGGTTGTCCTGCAGCTTCCTCAGGTGCTGGTTCACACCGCGCTGCACGGCGTCGAACTCCTTGCCCGCGGCGCCCTGCCAGCCCGCCTGGATCATGTCCACCACGGTGTTGAGCGAGGTCACGCGGCTGCTCACGTCCCGGTGGAAGTCTCGGATCTTGTCGGCGAGGTCTGTCAGATCCTGGTCGCTGTAATCGACGCTCATGGTCTCTTGCCCTCCTGTAGAAACACCGCCTGGCGGGCAAGAACCGCTCCGACTCCCGCGCGACGCGTGGTCGCAGCGTCGCACCGCCCCCGTGCAGTACCACACATGTGGCACCTGGAAGCACTTTAGTCACTCGGTTCGAGGGTTCCAACTGCAAAGCAGGCCAGGGCCAGTTCGTGGCCAGTAAGGTGACTGGCGATCGTTGCTGAGCAGTCGAAGGGATCTCCGCCATGGCCGGTGTGCCGGACGAGGACGTCAAAGCACGCAAGGAGCGGGAGCGGGACGAGCTGTACGGGCTCGACATCTCCGGTGTGGAGTGGCATTGCGCTCCGGGAACGGAGGCGCACGAGGAACGTGTGGAGATCGCGTATCTCCCCCACGGCGCCGTGGCCATGCGCTCGTCGCTCGACCCGGACACCGTGCTGCGGTACACGGAGGCCGAGTGGCGGGCCTTCGTGCTCGGGGCCCGCGACGGCGAGTTCGACCTGGAGTCGGCGCCGGGTGGCGGCGTCACCGCCTCCTGACGGCGCGTACCGGCCCTGCGCCCTGCGTCAGGGACCGCCGCGGCGGCGCCGGCGCAGATCGCGCAGGACGACGGCCGCGCCCGTGACCACCACGACCAGGGTCGCGGCGACGCCCAAGGCGTAGGTGGCGTACCGCTCGTCGCGTTCCGCCGGGGTCTCGGCCAGGGAGAAGGGTGCCACGTCCGGCGCCTCGGCCCTGGCCATGCCCGGGTCGGGGGCCGGGGACGACGGCGGGTCGGCGAGGTCGGACTCCTGGACGGCGCGGACTGGGTCGACCACGCCCCAGCCGACGAAGTCGTCATGGCCGTTGACGGACCGCTCGGCGGTGCGCTCGATCTGCGTGACGATCTGCGCCGGTGACCATGCCGGGTGCTTCTCCTTCAGCAGGGCCGCCACCCCGGCGACGAACGGCGCCGAGAAGCTCGTCCCGCTGTCGGTGCACTGCCCGCCACCGGGGACCGTGGAGACGATGTCGACGCCCGGTGCGGCGACCCCGACGAAGCTGCCGGACTGGGAGAAGGCCGCGCGTTCGTTGTTCCGGTCCGAGGACGCGACGGCGAGGACGCCGTCGAAGGCGGCCGGGTAGGTCTCCTTGGGCCTGCCGTCGAGGCCGTCGTTGCCCGCGGACGCGACGACGACCACTTTCTCGTCGAGGGCCTTGCGCACGGCCCGGGCCAGCGTGGAGTTCCCGGACAGCGGCTTGGTGGTGTCCTGGGAGATGTTGATGACGTCGGCGCCCTGGGCGACCGCGTGGGCGATGGCCCTGGCCATCGTGTTCGAGTCGCCGTTGCTGTCGGCGTCGTTCTGCCGGATGGGGATGATGGTGGCCGCCGGGGCGAGGCCGACGAAGCCGGTGCCCTCGGCCGGACGGGCGGCGATGATGCCGGCCACCTTGGTGCCGTGCCCCACCTCGTCCTTGGTGGGGTCCCCGCCCTTGCCCAGCAGGTCCCGCCCGGCCGCCTTGTCGACGGCGCCGGCCAACTGCCGGTTCCTGTCGTCGACTCCGGTGTCGATGACGGCGACCCGCACCCCCTTCCCCTTCTCGGTGCCCTCCCACAACTCGTCCAGCAGCACGCGCTGCAACGACCAGGGGCGCGCCTTGAACTGCTGCTCGCTGGGGAACGTGCACGCACCGCTGCCCGTCAGCGTCGTGGGCACTCGGAGCCCCTCCTGCGCGGGGGCGATGGGGTCGTGTGCGGGTGTGCAGCCGCTCAGGGCGGTGAGCGTGAGCGCCGCGGTGAGCAGCAGGGACTTGGTGGGCCGCACCGGTTCGGAGCTCCTGTTCTTCGGTGTCCGGCGGGAGGGCACGCCGTCGAGGCGGGACGGCACGGGTCACGAACCCTGCGGCTGGCGGGCGCTGTTGGTGTCGAGCCGCGGGCCCTTGGCGAGGAACTCGGACCACACCAGCGGCACCTTGGCGGGCCGGACGTTCTGGTAACCGAGTTTGACCTGGGCCTCGCTCGGCTCGGGGCTGCCGTCCGACGGCTTGCGGTCACGGTCGGCACCGATCTCCGACTTGTCCGCGTCGCTGTCGCCGTTGGCCTGCACCGCGTAGCGCAGACCCGTGTCGGTGACGAGGAACAGCGCGCCCGCGTCCGTGGCGGAGCCCTGGATCTGTGTGTAGAGCAGGCCCGTTCCGGGCGTGGCGTAGGTGCTGGTGCCGTCGGAGGTGATGCGGGCCGGGTAGTCCTCGCCGGCCCAGGTGCTCAGCGTGGTGCCGCCGTCCTCGCCCACCGCGCGCAGGACGCTGCACACCGTGTCCCGGCCGGTCCCGGCGGCGGAGTTGACCTGGTGGAGGCGGCGATCCGGCCAGTTCGCGCGCTGGCCCTCGAAGGGCTCGGGGTCGGCCGTGAAGTCCTGGAGACCGACGCTGCGGGCCTTGCCGTTCATGTCGAGCCGGGCGGTCTCGGGCGAGTTGATCAGCAGCCAGGCGGTGAACTCGCTGACGGGCTGCACCTTGCCGGGCAGTACGACGTAGAACCTCGTGCCCTCGCCCGTCTCGGTCTCCAGCACCATCCCGACGCGGTTCTCGTCGTCCGACAGGGCGCCCGGGACGTTCGCCGGGGACCCTACGCCGGAGGGCAGCCGCGGGAAGGCGATCGCGTCGCCCGCGTGCAGGGTCGCCAGCCATTCCTTGGTGACGAGCTGCGGCTCGCGCGACCCGACGAGCGTCTCGGTGAGCGGGTCGGACTCGGTGCCCGTCACGGGGTAGGCGCTCCCCCCGGAGGCGACCACGTACCGCCGGCCGGTCCGGGTCTTCACGTACAGCGCGTCCCCGCCGGTCAGCCGGTTGCGGCCGTCCGTCTTCGCCGCCTCCCCGGACGCCAGGACGAACGTCGCCTCCTGGACGGTGTCGCCCTTGCCGCCGGGCTGCTCGCAGACCGCCCAGCGCTTGGCCTTGCCGGCCTCCTCGGCGGAGGGCAGCCGGTCGGGCGCGTAGGGGATGCCGAGGATCGGTCCGCGCGGGGGTCTGCCGGCATCGAGGATGTCGTCACTCACCTGGATGACCTGGTAGCTCGCGTCGTTCATGAGCAGCCGGGCGGAGGCCAGGTTCAGGACGGGGTGCAGCCGGGTGGTCCCGTCCGTTCTCAGGACGACGTAGCGGGTGGTCGACTGCTTGCCCACGATCACCCGGGTGCCGGGCTTGTCCCAGCCGGAGGGCGCTGTGGGCTGGAACATGCCCCAGGCGCCGAAGACCGCCAGGGTCAGGGCTCCGGCGACCAGGCTCGGCACGACCGCTCTCAGCGGCTTCGGAGCTCCCTCTTCCGTCCCGGTCGGGGAGGGCTGGAGGAAGGCTGCCAGCAGGCGCCGCTTCGCGAACGTGTAGGCGTTGAGCTCGTCCCGCCGTGATGCCATCAGTGACCGTCTCTCCCCGTGTCGGCCTCGGAGGTCGTCGTCCCCCGCCCTGCGCTGTCAGACCGGCCCCCTACTATGCCTGGTGATCGCGCGGGCTGCCGGAGCGGGTACGGTAGCCGGACCGTCAAGAGCCCGGCGCGGTGCCGTCATTGCTGCCGACGCGAGGAAATCGGGGGACTCGGGGATGGCTTCCACAACACGGGTGCGCGCGCGTGGCCGCGCCCGCCCCCAGGCTTCCCCGGCGACGGGCGCGGCGCCCGAACCGGACGCGCGCGCGACGGTGGCGCCCGCTCCTGCGCCGGGTGCACCGCAGCTCCGCCTGCGCCGCGGTCCCGGGGGTTCGTCCCGGCTGCAACGGGTCGTCCTGGTCGAACTGGCCGCCGCGGTGGTGCTGGTGGGCTGGGTCGTCGGGACCGCCGGTCTGGTCGTGGCCGCCGTGCTCGCGGCGGGACTGCTGGCGCTCGCTTTCGTACGGCGTCGGGGGCGTTCCGTGCCCGACTGGTGCGCCACCGCGTGGGCGCTGCGGAACCGGCAGAAGCGTGCCGCCGCCCTGGAGATACCGCCGGGGACCGAGCCGGGCCTGGTGCCGGCCCTGGAGTGCGAACCGGCCCTGCGCACCGGGTCGTACAGCGTGCGCGACGGGCGTCCGGTCGGCATCGTCGGGGACGGCACGTTCGTGACGGCCGTGGTGCAGGTGGAGGCCGCCCCGTCGGCGCTGCGCGCCGAGCGGGGCCGTCAGCCGCTGCCGCTCGGGCTGATCCGCGACGCCCTCGAGGTGGACGGGATCACGCTGGAGTCGGCCCAGGTCGTGTCGCACACCCAGCCCGCCCCCGCTCTGCATCTGCCGCAGCAGTCGGTGGCCGTGGCCAACTACGCGCCGCTGCAGGCGCAGACGGGCACACCCGCGGTGCGCATCACCTGGGTCGCGCTGAAGCTCGACCCGGAGCTGTGTCCGGAGGCTGTGGCCGCGCGCGGGGGCAGGGCGGTGGGGGCGCAGCGGTGCGTCGTCCGTGCGGCGCACCACCTGGCGAGCCGGCTGACGGGTGCCGGTTTCCGCGTCACCGTGCTGGACGAGGACGAGCTGGTGGCCGCGCTCGCCACGTCCGTGTGCGCCAACCCGCTGGTCACGGCGGAGGCGGGACGGACCGAGGCGCGTCAGCGGCGGACCATGGAGTCACCGCGCAACTGGCGTTGCGACAACCGCCGGCACACCACCTACTGGGTCCGCTCCTGGCCGCGGCTCTCGGGCGCCGGTGGCCCGACGCTGCCGCAGTTCGTCGCCCGGCTCACGGCCGTGCCCGCTCTGGCCACGACCTTCAGTCTCACCCTGGCCCACCAGGACGGTCAGGAGCTGTCGTTGACGGGACACGTACGGGTGACGGGCCGCAGCGACGACGAACTCGTGGCCGCGCGCCGGGCGTTGGAGGAAGCCGCGCAGGAAGCCGGCGCGGGACTGACCAGACTGGACCGTGAGCAGTTGCCCGGCGTACTCGCGACGCTCCCTCTCGGAGGTGCCCGGTGACGCATCCGGCTCCGACACCCGCCGGTACGGCGACGCCCACCGGTACACCGACATTCGCCGGTACGCCGACACCCGCAGGTGCGCCGACGCCCCCCGGTACGCCGACGCCCGGGGGTGCGCCGACGCTTGCCCGTACGCCGACACCTGGGGGTGCGCCGACGCTTGCCGGTACGCCGGTGTCCAGCGGCACGGCGGCCGGTGTCACCGGAGGCGCGCGCGCCGCCGCCGGTGTCCCCGGCCGGTCCGGGGGCACGCCCTCGGCGGCCGGCCAGGTCATCGAGCGCTTGCGCAAGGGCTTCGGCCTGGCCGGGCCCCGCCACGGACGGCACACGCTCAGCGCCGAGCATCTGGACGCCCTCGCCCTGCCCCTCGGGGACGACGGCGTGGTGGCCGGTGTGGACGGCGCGGGGCAGCCGGCGGTCCTCGGGGTCAACCGGCCGACGCCGTACGACGTGGTGCTCATCGGGGGCCTGTGGACCGCGCAGGTGCTGGCGTTGCGGGCCACGGCCACCGGCGCGCACGTCGCCGTGGAGACGGGTCGCCCGCAGGCCTGGCAGCAGATGGTGCACGCCATGGGAGGTGCGCAGAACGGCCTGTCCGTGCACGAAGTGGGGCGGGTACCGCCGCAGGGGGCCTCCGCCGGCACCCCGGTGCTGGTGGTGCGCGACTGCGGCATGCGGCCTCCGCGCGGGCGGGTCGTCTCCGGGCCGTGGCAGTCGGTGCTGACGCTCCTGCCGTACCTGAGCCCGGTGGCGCCCCGCCTCCTCCGGCAGGCGCGGCTCGTCGGCATCCAGCGCGTCTCCCCGGACGAGGCCGCCGAACTGGGCCGCAGCATGGCCCTGACGGCCGAGCAGGTGGAGTCGCTGCCCACCCTCGCCGACGGGATGACCCTGTGGTGCGCCGACCGGGACCGCCGCTATGTGCTGACCCGGCCCACGGACGCCGAGATCGGACTCCTGGGGAACCCTCGCCGGATGGACTGAGAGGGCCAGGGGCCGGTTCCGTCCAAGTGTCAAGCCCGTGGGGCTCGAAGCGGCTTTCCGACCGTTTCGTCGCCGTCGTCGGCTGATGGGGTTGTCGGCGTGATGGGAAAGTCCTCCGGTTCCGTGTGTTTTGTGACCCGCGGGGCCCGAGGCGGCGGACGGGCGGGGCTGCCGGGGCGGGGCATGTGGTGATTAGGCTGGGGACGGGCACGACGTCACGACCCGTGGCCCGGCGGCGGTGTTGCGAGGGAAGAGCGGGGGAGCCGATGCACCGTGCTGCCCCGGACGGCCGCGGAGTCGTTCGAACCACTGCGGACGACACAGCAGACAGAAGCAAGGGTCGCCCCAGCACGGCATGAGGGTGCTCGACCACACCAGGAGGAACACTGTGAGCAGCGATCGGGACGGGAACCGCGGGGGCTGGGCGACACCCGGCGATGACCAGCCCGACGCGGAGTCCGCAGTGGAGATGACGGGCGAGTTCACCATCGACTACGCGCCGCCCGCCTGGTACACGCAGAACGCCTCGGGGAGTTCCGGGTCCGGGCAGGGCCCGGAGACGTCCGGTGGGGCCAGTGCCCCGGTGGCGCCCGAGGAGCCCGAGGGGCCCGCGGTTCCCGGTGGCCTCGCGGCGGCGCCGCACGGGTTCTCAGTGCCCGGTGGCCCTTCGGCTCCGGGGACGCCCGCGGCGCCGGAGGGTTCTGTGCCGCCGCAGGCCGGTCCCCTTCCTGCGCACGGGACCGCCGAGCCGTACGGACAAGCCGCTCCGCATGTCGCCGAGCCGTTCGGACAGGCCGCTCCCCCCGCCGCCGCATCGGGGCAGGTACCGGCGCCCGGCGTGCCTTTCACGCCTGCTGGGCAGCCGCCCGCTCCTTTCACGCCGCCCTCTGCCCCGTTCTCTCCTCCTGCTCCTCCGCCGAGCGCTCCCTTCACGCCGGTGGCACCGCCCGTGCCGCCGGTCGACGCCGAGGCCTCTCCCGGGGTCCCCAAGCTCCCGACGGGCAGCGGGTTCGAGCCGCAGGGCGCGCAGCCGGGTGTGCCGCCGCAGGGGCAGTGGCCGCCCCAGAGCTCACCCGAAGCGGCACCGGCCGTCCCGACGACCGCTCCGGCAGCGCCCACCTCGCCTGCCTCGCCCACTGCCTCCGCCGAGGAGGAGCCCGGCAATGGTGATCTGGAGAGCGGCGCCACCATGCGCTTCTCCGCGGTCGCTCTGAAGCGGGAGATCGCGGCCGAGCGTGCCGCCGCGGCGGACGACCGGTCCCCCGGCTCGGTGGGCTCGGGTCCGGAGGGGCACCGGAGCGACCGTGCGAACGCGGAGGCCCCGCCTTCCGCCGACGCGGGTGACGTGCATGACGCGGGTGCAGGTGACGCCGGTGCGACGCATGGCGCGAGCGAGGGTGACAGCGCCGGCCCGTCCGCTGACGGAGCCGCCAGGACCTCGGGGACGACCGCGCCCGAGGGCGTCACCTCGTCCAGTGATGGAGACGGAGAGACCTCGGACGCGGATGCCACGGGCACCGGCCGGGGCAGTGAGCCGGTCCCGGCGGACGGGACGCCCGGGGCCGACCCCGAGCCGGGTGCCCCGCGGGACGGTGACTCCTTGGACGCCGCGTCCGCGGTGGGGACACCGGCCACGGACGGCGGCGCGACGGACGACGCGGACCCCGTCACGGCCGACGCGGCCTCAGCGGCGAACGGGCCCGTCGACGGCTCTGTCGGGGACGCCGGCGCACAAGACCGTCCTGCTGTGCCCGCCGTCGAGCCCGCCACCGCGCCCGCCGACAAGGTGCCGTCCGACGCCGCGCCTGACACTCAGCCCGATGCCGCGGAGCCCGGCGCCAAGGATGCCGGCGCCGCTCAGCCCGTTCCCGCCGACACCGGCGCCACGGACGGGCAGCCGGCCTGGACGCCCCCGGCCCCCCAGGGCGTACCGCCCCTGCCGCCGTCGTACCAGCCGGCCGCTCCCGCGCCTGCGAGCCAGTGGCCCGCGCAGTCGCAGCAGTCACAGCAGTCGGAGTACCAGCCGTCGGCCCAGCCGCAGCCGCCCGTCCAGCCTCCGGCCCAGCCGGTGGACCCGCACGCCCAGCCCCAGCCCGGGGCGGCTCAGGTCCAGCCGCCGTTCCAGCCGCAAGCTCCGCAGCCGGCGCCCGCCGCCTGGAACCAGCAGCCCGCTCCCGCGCCGCCGCACCAGCCGTCGGCACAGCCCGCACCGCAGCCAGGCGGTTACGGCTTCCCGCAGCAGGGCGCCCCCGCCGCACCCGCTCCCGATCCGCAGGGCGGCTACGGCTTCCCGCACCCAGGCACCCCCGGTGCGCCCGGCACCCCCGGCCCCCAGGGCGGCTACGGCTTCCCCCAGCCGGGCGTCCCGCCGCAGGCCCAGCCGCCGCAGCGGCAGGAAGGCGCCGGGCAGCCGCAGCCCCCCGTCGACCCGCGTACGGGCGCCGCCTGGCCGCAGCCGATCCAGCACGACCAGCGGCAGCCGACCAACCCCGGGGCCGCGCCGCTCGGTTACACCGCCGCCGTCGAGCTGTCGTCCGACCGGCTGCTCAACAGCAAGCGGCAGAAGGCGAAGAGCAGCCGTCCGGTGGGCGGCGGCGGCCGCTTCAAGCTCGGCGGGAAGAAGGAGGAGGCCGAGCGGCAGCGCAAGCTCGAGCTGATCCGTACGCCCGTGCTGTCCTGCTACCGGATCGCGGTGATCAGCCTCAAGGGCGGTGTCGGCAAGACGACCACCACCACGGCCCTCGGCTCGACCCTGGCCACCGAGCGGCAGGACAAGATCCTGGCGATCGACGCCAACCCGGACGCAGGCACCCTCGGGCGCCGCGTGCGGCGGGAGACCGGGGCGACCATCCGCGACCTCGTCCAGGCGATCCCGTACCTCAACTCGTACATGGACATCCGGCGGTTCACTTCGCAGGCCCCGTCGGGGCTGGAGATCATCGCCAACGACGTCGACCCGGCCGTGTCCACGACGTTCAACGACGAGGACTACCGGCGCGCGATCGACGTGCTCGGCAAGCAGTACCCGGTGATCCTGACGGACTCGGGGACGGGCCTGCTGTACAGCGCCATGCGCGGTGTGCTCGACCTCGCCGACCAGCTCATCATCATCTCCACGCCGTCGGTGGACGGCGCGAGCAGCGCGAGCACGACCCTGGACTGGCTGTCCGCGCACGGCTATGCCGACCTCGTCTCGCGGTCCATCACCGTCATCTCCGGCGTGCGCGAGACCGGCAAGATGATCAAGGTCGACGACATCGTGTCGCACTTCGAGACGCGCTGCCGGGGCGTCATCGTCGTGCCGTTCGACGAGCACCTCGCCGCCGGGGCCGAGGTCGACCTCGACATGATGCGGCCGAAGGTGCGCGAGGCGTACTTCAACCTGGCCGCGATGGTCGCCGAGGACTTCGTCCGGCACCAGCAGTCGCACGGGCTGTGGACCTCCGACGGCAACCCGCCGCCGGTCGCCGCCCCTCCGCTGCCCGGCCACCAGATGCCGCCCGGCCACCAGATGCCGCCGGGCCACCAGATGCCGCCGCACCAGCAGATCCCCGGCCAGGTCCCGGCTCAGGCGCCCCACCCCGGGCAGCCGCAGCAGCCCTTCCCCGGCCAGCAGCAGGCCCCGGGCCAGTCCGGCCCGTACCCGCAGCAACAGCCGCAGCCCCACCCCGGGCAGCCGTACCCGCACCCCGGCCAGCCCTACGCCCAGCAGGGCCAGCCGGGACTACCGGGACAGCCAGGGCACCCGAGCCAGCCAGGGCACCCGGGACAGCAGCCCCAGCCCGCCCAGCCCTACCCGCACCAGGGCCACCCGGGCCAGCCAAGCCACCCCGGCCAGCCGCCCGCCGCTCCCCCGCAGCCCGGCTACGGCTACCCGCAGCCGGACCGAGCGGGACAGGGACACCCCGGCGCCCCCGGGCCGCAGCCCCCATCCCAGCCCCAGCCCGGTCACCCGGAGGACCGGACCCCGCCGCCCCCCACGCAGTAACCGCCTCACCCGATCGGCCCCTTTCGAGGGGCCGTTCGCCTGTCGGGCCCGTGCCGTTCCCACGCGGCGCGGGCCCCGGCGCGTTCCGGGGTGAAATCCGTTGCCAGGCCCTGGCCAGCGGCGCGTCAGTGGTCTCGACCAATGGGTGCAAAACGCTCGCCAATTCGTTATTTCCGCAGGCCACAAGGGGTGAACGCGCCGTTGACGGGCGGAGACGGCCGCTGATACACACACATCAACCCCCTGACAGCTGATCAACCCGTCCTTCCCGTCCGAGCGATGACGCGAGGTCCGTCCATGGGCACGAACGATCAGAAACGCAGCCTCCCGCGCGGCCTCCGGCTCGTCGCCGTCGCCGGGGCGGCCGCGCTCACCCTCACCGCCGGTCTCGCGACCCCGCTCGACCCGGCACCCCGGCAGGCCCGGGCGGCCGGCGACGGCAAGCAGGTGCTGACCGTCGCGGTGGCGCAGAGCGTGGACTCGCTGAGCCCCTTCCTCGCGGTCCGGCTGCTCAGCACGAGCATCCACCGGCTCATGTACGAGTACCTGACCACCTACGACCCCAAGGACAACCGGGCCATCCCCGGCCTGGCCACCAAGTGGGAGTCCTCGCCGGACAAGCTGACCTGGACGTACACGATCCGCTCGAACTCCACGTGGTCGGACGGGCGGCGGGCGACCGCCGAGGACGCGGCGTGGACGTTCCGCACGATGATGACCGACGACGGCGCCGCCACGGCCAACGGCAGCTACGTGGGGAACTTCCGGAAGGTGACCGCCCCGAGCCCCACGAAGCTGGTCATCGAGCTGAAGAAGCCGCAGGCCACGATGACGGCGCTGGACGTGCCGATCGTGCCGAAGCACGTGTGGGAGAAGGTCTCGGACTTCTCCGAGTTCAACAACGACAAGACCTTTCCCGTCGTCGGCAACGGTCCGTTCGTGCTGACCGGGTACAAGGCCGACAGCTACGTACGGCTGAAGGCCAACAAGGACTTCTGGCGCGGGGCGCCGAAGTTCGACGAACTGGTGTTCCGCTACTACAAGGACCAGGACGCGGCCGTGTCGGCGCTGCGCAAGGGCGAGGTGTCCTTCGTCGCCGGGTCGCCGTCCCTGACGCCCGCTCAGGCGGAGTCGCTCAAGGGCGCGGAGAACATCCAGGTCAACGACGCTCCCGGCCGCCGCTTCTACGCCCTGGCCACCAACCCGGGCGCCCGGGCGAAGAACGGCGAGAAGTTCGGCGACGGCCACCCCTCCCTGCTCGACCAGCGGGTGCGCAACGCCCTGTTCATGGCGGTCGACCGCGAGGCCGTCATCGACAAGGTGTTCCGCGGCCACGCCGTCGAGGGCGAGGGCTACATCCCGCCCCGTTTCCAGGACTACTTCTGGAAGCCGTCCGCGCGCCAGAAGCTGGCGTACGACCCGGCGAAGGCGGCCCGGCTGCTCGACGAGGCCGGCTACAGGAAGAACGGCGACGGCAAACGCGTCGGCAAGGACGGCAAGCCCCTCACCTACCGCGTCCTGTGCCACGCCACCGACCCGAACGACAAGGCGGTCGGCAAGTACCTCCAGGAGTGGTGGGGCGACCTCGGCATCGGCGTCCGCCTCGACTGCCTGGACAACGTGACCGACCCCTGGCTCGCCGGAAAGTACGACCTGGCCTTCGACGGCTGGTCGGTCAACCCCGACCCGGACTTCGTGCTGTCGATCCACACCTGCGGCGCGCTCCCGGCGACCCCGAAGGACACCGGCGCGACGGACAACTTCATCTGCGACAAGAAGTACGACGAGCTCTACGCCCGGCAGCGCGCCGAGTACGACCCCGCCAAACGGGCGGACATCGTCCAGCAGATGGAGTCGCGGCTGTACGACCTCGGGTACATGAACGTCATGGCGTATCCGAACGCGGTCGAGGCCTACCGGACGGACCAGATCGAGTCGATCACGACGATGCCCGCGAAGGCGGGCAACATCTACGGCCAGGACGGCTACTGGAGCTGGTGGTCGGCGGTCCCCGCCGACGCGGGCGGGTCCTCGGACAACGCGTCCTCCACCGGCGTCGTGGTCGGGATCGTCGCGGGTGTGGTGGTCCTCGCCGCGCTCGGCGGTTTCGCGGCGATGCGCCGGCGGGCCACCGCCGAGGACCGCGAGTAGACGGGCGAACGGGCACTCATGACCGCTGACGCGACCCCCGCGCTGGTCGAGGACAGGCAGACGGCGGCCGGGCCGCGGGTACGCAAGGGCTCGGCGTACCCGCGGTACCTGGCCGGCAAGGTGGCCGGTGCGCTGGTCTCGCTGCTGGCCGTCCTCGTGACCAGCTTCTTCCTCTTCCGGCTGATCCCGGGCGACCCGGTGAAGACCATGACGGGCGGCCGCCAGGTCTCCGAGGAGCAACTGGCCGCCTACCGTGCGGAGTTCGGGCTCGACCTGCCGTTGTGGCGGCAGTTCACCGACTACTGCGGCAAGGCGCTCACCGGCGACTTCGGGACGTCGTACCAGTTCCGCGCCCCCGTCGTCGACAAGATCACCGAGGCGCTGCCGAACACGCTGCTGCTGACGGTGACCGCGTTCGTGCTGTACACGGCGCTCGGGATCCTCCTGGGCACCCGCTCGGCCTGGCGGCGGGGCGGGACCGGCGACCGGGTCAACACCGGCCTGGCGCTGACGCTGTACTCCATCCCGTCCTTCTGGCTCGGGCTGCTGCTGATCATCGTGCTGTCGGTGGGGATCGGGCCGATCCCCGGCATGTTCCCCACCGGCGGCATGGAGTCGGGTGGGGAGGAGGGCTTCGCCCACGTCCTCGACGTGGCCCACCACCTGGTGCTGCCGGTGGTGACGCTGGTGGCCGTGGAGTACGGGCAGACGCTGCTGGTCACCCGGTCCGCGCTGCTGGACGAGATGGGCAGCGACTACCTGACGACCGCACGGGCCAAGGGCCTGCGCGACGACCTCGTGCGCCGCCGGCACGCCGTGCCGAACGCGCTGCTGCCGACCGTGACCCTGATCTTCATCAATCTGGGCCGGACGGTGGCGGGCGTGATCCTGGTGGAGACGGTGTTCTCCTGGCCGGGTCTCGGCGGCCTGTTCTACCAGGCGCTGAGCGTGCCCGACCTGCCGCTGGTGCAGGGACTGTTCTTCGTGTTCGCCGCCGCGGTGATCGTGATGAACACCCTCGCTGATCTGGTCTATCCCCTGCTGGACCCCCGGGTGGCACGATGACGACGACCCAGCCGGCTCCGGACCCGCGCGCCCTCGCCCGGCAGCGCCGGCGGGCCTCCGCCGCCCGCTTCTGGCGGAGCTACCGTGCCGAGAGGGCGGGCCTGTACGGGCTGGCCGTACTGGCCCTGTGCGCGCTGCTGGCCCTGTTCGCCCCGCTGTTCGTCGGCTCCGACGTGAGCAGCGTGACGCAGGCCCCGGGGCGTCCGATGCAGAGCCCGAGCGCCGAGTTCCCGCTCGGCACGGACCAGTTCGGGCGGGACCTGCTGGGCCTGGTGATCTGGGGCTCGCGGGTGTCGCTGCTGGTCGGGCTGCTCGCGGCCGTGCTGTCGGTGGCCATCGGCACGCTGATCGGCGTGACGGCCGGGCACTTCAAGGGCTGGTACGCGACGGTGATGATGCGGATCACCGACTGGTTCCTGGTGATGCCGACGCTGGTGCTGGCCATCGCGCTGGCGACCGTGATGTCCCGCTCGCTCACCACGACCGTCGTCGCCATCGGCGTCACCACCTGGCCGACCACGGCCCGTCTGGTGCGGGCACAGACCCTGGCGGTGGAGACCCGGCCGTACATCGAGCGGGCGCGGGCGCTCGGCGGCGGGCACTGGCACGTCATGTCCCGGCACGTCCTGCCCAACGTGATGCCGCTGGTGCTGGCCCAGACGACCCTGATCATCTCCTCGGCCATCCTCGCCGAGGCGACCCTCGCCTTCCTCGGCCTGGGCGATCCGACGGTCGTGTCGTGGGGCGGACTGCTGCAGGACGCCCGTGAGGCGGGCGCGGTCAGCGCGGGCGACTGGTGGTACCTGGTGCCGCCGGGCATCGCCATCGCCGTGGTGGCGCTGGCCTTCACACTGTGCGGGCGGGCCGTGGAGTCCGTCCTCAACCCCAGGCTGGGGGTGTCGCGTTGAGTCTGCTCGACGTCAGGAACCTGACGGTCACGTATCCGGGCGGGGCGGCCGCCGTGCGCGGGGTCGACCTGCGCCTGGAGGCCGGCCGCAAACTCGGCATCGCCGGTGAGTCGGGCTGCGGCAAGTCCACACTGGCGCTGGCCCTGCTGCGGCTGCTGCCCGCGGGCACCCGCATCACCGGGGAGGTGCTCCTCGACGGCGAGGACGTGCTGACCATGAAGTGGGGCCGGGTCCGGGCGGTCCGCTGGGCCGGCGCCTCGATCGTCTTCCAGGGCGCGATGCACTCCCTGAACGCCGTGCACCGCGTCGGCGACCAGATCGCCGAGCCGATCCTGCTGCACCGCAAGGCCACACCGGCCGGGGCGAGGAAGAGGACCGGCGAGTTGCTGGAGCAGGTCGGCCTGCCCGCGGCCCGCGCGCACGCCTACCCGCACGAGCTGTCCGGCGGGCAGCGCCAGCGGGTGATGATCGCCATGGCGCTGGCGTGCGACCCTCGGCTGGTCGTCGCGGACGAGCCGACCACCGCCCTGGACGTGATGATCCAGGCGCAGATCCTGCGCCTCATCGAGCAGTCGGTCGCGGACCAGGACCTCGGCCTGATCATGATCAGCCACGACCTGGCGGTCCTGGCGGACACCTGCGACCGGCTCGCGGTGATGTACGCGGGCCGCGTGGTCGAGGAGGGCCCGGCCGCCCAGGTGTACCGGGACGCCCGGCACCCCTACGCCCGGGCCCTGTCGGCGGCGTTCCCGCGGATCGGCGACCCCGCGTCCCGGTTCGCGCCCCGGGGCCTGGCGGGCGATCCGCCCGACCCGGCCGCGCTGCCGGCCGGGTGCACGTTCCATCCGCGCTGCCCCGTGGCCCTGGACTCGTGCACCGAGCAGGACCCGGCGCTGCGCGAGACGGCTCCCGACCGCCGGGCGGCCTGCGTGCTGGCCGGCCCGCCGGAAGCGGCGACCGGCCGGGAGCGGTCCGGGGGCCGCACCGGGCGGTCCCCGGGGGCGCCCGGCGAACCGGCCGGGGACCCGGAAGCCCTGGAGGAAGCGAGGCCCGGCACACCATGACCCTCTCCCCTACGGCCCCCGGGGTCACCACGGCACCCCTGCTGAGCGCCCGGGACCTGTACGTCACCTTCCCCGGCCGGCACGGCGGACCGCCGGCGCGCGCGGTGGACGGCGTCGACCTGGACATCCGGCCCGGCGAGATCGTCGCGCTGGTCGGCGAGTCCGGCTGCGGCAAGACGACCCTGGCCCGCAGCCTGCTGGGCCTGGTCGAGCCGACGTCGGGGCAGGTCTCCTTCGACGGCCGCCCGCTGCGGTACTCGGGCCGCTCCCTGAAGGCGTACCGCAAGCGCGTCCAGCTGGTCCTCCAGGACCCGAGCGGCTCCCTCAACCCGCGGCACACGGTGTACGACGCGGTCGCCGAGGGGCTGCGCATCCACGGCCACGGCGGCGACGAGCGGGCGGCCGTGGCCGAGGCGCTCTCCCGCGCCGGCCTGCGGCCGCCGGAGCGCTTCTTCCTGCGCTACCCGCACGAACTGTCCGGCGGGCAGCGTCAGCGCGTGGTCATCGCGGGCGCGCTGGTCCTCCAGCCCGAACTCCTCGTCGCCGACGAGCCGGTGGCCTCGCTCGACGCCTCCGTGCGCGGCGAGATCCTCTCGCTGCTGCTGCGCCTGCGCACCGAACTCGGCCTGTCCGCCCTGGTCGTGACGCACGATCTGGGCCTGGCGTGGAACATCGCCGACCGGGTCGCGGTGATGTACCTGGGCCGGATCGTGGAGACGGGCCCGGTGGAGCAGGTCCTGACGGCGCCGCGGCACCCCTACACCCAGGCCCTGCTGTCCGTCCTCCCGGAGGCCCCGGGCGACCCGGTGGTGCTCACGGGGGAACCCCCGGACCCCTCACGGGTCCCGCCGGGCTGCCGCTTCCACGCGCGCTGCCAGGTCCTGGCGAGCGGCGAGGCGGACCGGGCGGGCGTGTCGGACGCGTGCCGGGGCCGGGACCCGGAGGTGCTGAGCGGCAGCGGGCAGTCGCAGGTCGCCTGCCACTGGGCGACGACCCTCCAGGGGCGCGGGGAACCGCGGGACTAGGCCCCAGCGGTGCCGCGGACGGATCTCAGACGGACGGCCCTCAGGCGGACGGACCGGCCTCTTCGGCCGCCACCAGCTCCCGGCACCTCTGCACGTCCCGCCCCATCTGCTCGAGCAGGGCGTCCAGCGTGTCGAACGTGGCCTGCCCCCGCACGAACGCCAGGAAGTCGACCGCGACGTGCAGCCCGTACAGGTCGAGCCCGACACGGTCGATGGCGTACGCCTCCACCGTCCGCTCGGTGCCCTCGAACTGGGGGTTGGTGCCGACCGAGATGGCCGCGGGCATGACCTCGCCCTGGGCGTGCAGCCAGCCGGCGTACACGCCGTCGGCCGGGATCGCGGTGTGGGGCAGGGTCTCGACGTTCGCGGTGGGGAAGCCGAGCTCGCGCCCGCGCTGGGCGCCCCGGACGACGACGCCCTCGACCCGGTGCGGACGGCCGAGGATCTCCGCGGCGCCCCGGACGTCGCCCTCGGCGACCAGGCGCCGGGTCAGCGTCGAGGAGAACGGCTCGCCGCCGCCCGCCTCACCCGTCACGTACAGGTCGACGACCTCGACCTCGAAGTCGTAGGTCTTGCCCTGGGTGGCCAGGAACTCCACGTTGCCCGCGGCCTTGTGGCCGAAGCGGAAGTTGGGGCCCTCGACGACGGCCCTGGCGTGCAGCTTGTCGACGAGCACCTTGACGACGAAGTCGGCCGGCGACAGCTTCGAGAACTCTGTGGTGAAGGGGAGGATGAGCACCGCGTCCACGCCCAGCTCGGCCATGAGTTCGGCACGGCGGTGGTGGGGGGCGAGGAGCGGGGGGTGGCTGCCGGGGCGGACGACCTCGCTGGGGTGCGGGTCGAAGGTGACGACGACGGCGGGCACGCCGAGCTCCCGGGCCCGGTCGACGGCATGCCGGATGATCAGCTGGTGTCCGCGGTGGACTCCGTCGTAGGAGCCGATGGTGACGACGCTGCGCCCCCAGTCCTGGGGGATGTCCTCCAAGCCACGCCAGCGCTGCACTGTGCCTGCTCCTTGTCGAAAGCTCGTCGAACCCGTGTCGGTCGGTCGTCCGTGATTGCCTCGTGCGCAGGTCTAAGGGTGCCATGCCGGGTGCCGCCTGCCCGCATCGGCATGGGCGCTGTGACAGGGCGCACGGCACGGCGGCACGTCCCGGTGACCGGCTCGCCGCTCAGGCGGGCACGCGCAGGCCCGCCAGGCCCTCGATCGTGCGGCGCGCACTGGGTCCGACGAGGGCGGCCCACTCCCCCGGCTCGTCGGTGAGCCAGCCCGCCACGCGTGCGGCGAAACCCGGCACGTGCCGGCCGAGGTCGACCAGGGCGCGGTCGAAGCGGGTGGCGCCCTCCGGGGTGCGGGCCAGGCGCAGGCCGATCCGGTGGGCGAGGTCGCGCAGGTCCTCGCCCGCGTCCCGGGCCGCCGCGTGCAGCAGCGCGTCCAGGACGTCGGTGTCCTGCTCGCGGGCGAGGAGCGCGTCGCGCAGTTCGCGGCGCACGGGCCGGGAGGCGGGGATGCCGGGTGGGGTGAGGACGGCGGCCAGGGCGCAGCGCAGCCGTACGCCGCCGGTCTCCAGCAGGCCGGTGACCAGGGGCAGGAGTACGGCCCTGGCGGCGGCGCCCCGGTCGAGCCGCCGGTCCACGCAGGCGGCGATCGGCCCGGCGAGGTCCGGGCGGCGCTCGGCGGCGTCCCCGAGGAGGGCGGCGACCCGGTGGGCGAGGCCGGGCGGGGTGGCGTCGGCCAGGGCCCGCAGCGGTTCCTCGGCGTCGGGGCGCTCCAGCCGCCGGGCGAAGGCGTCGAGCACCGGCTCGGGGTGGCTGGCCAGGGCGCCGGTCAGCGCGTCCGGCGGGAACCGGGGGTCGCCCGCGGCGAAGTGCTCCAGTGCCCGGGGCAGATGGCGGGGTCGGGTCTGCGGGTCCTGGACGAGCAGGGCGAGGGCGCCGCCGTGCAGGGCGGCGTCCGCGGGGCGGGCGAGGAGGGTGAGGGCGGTGAAGCGCAGCAGGGCGCGGTCGCCCGACTTGCCGGCCCGGGGTGCGACGCGCAGGCCGTGCTCGACCGCGGCGATCCTGCGTTCGGGCCGCTCGTCGCGGGCCCATCGCTCGACGGCCCGGCAGATCGCCGAGGGTTCCTCCTCGGCCAGGACGGCGAGCAGTTCGTCGGCCCGCGGGTGGCCGCGGTCGGCGAGGGTGTCGGCGAGCTCGTCCGGGGCGCGGTGGCGGTGGGTGTGCAGCAGGGCCTGGGCGGCCGTGGCGACGGTCGCGTGCGGGGTGGCGGGCAGCGGCTGCTCGTCGTCGAACCAGCGGGTGAGCTGCCGCTGCACGGCGACCGGGTCGGTTTCGAGCAGTGCGGCCACGGCGTCGAGGAAGCGCGGTCCGGCCTCGCACGGCGGCCCGTCGGCGTGCACCAGCCGTCGGAGCAGGGCGCACCGCACGTCCTGCGGCAGCCGCAGGCCGGTCCAGAAGGCGGGGCCGGCCTCCGCGGGCAGCGGCCGCTCCTGGCGCCGCCAGGCCACGATCCGGTCGGCGAGCAGCCGCAGCACCTCGGTGTACGGCGTCGCGTCGGGCACGGCCGCGAGCGTGCCGGTGAGGAGCCGCGCGGCCCACCAGGAGCCCGGGTCGGCGTCCAGGGCGTGCACGAGGTCGGCCAGTCGGGAGGCGAGCCGGGCGCCGCCGTGCTGCCGGGCCAGGTGCAGCAGGGCCTGGACGACGGGTCCGGCGCGGTGGTGCGGGACCGGTTCGGGCGCCGTCTGCCCACCCCGGTGGACGAGGGCGTGCAGCGCCTCGTCGAGATCGAGGTGCAGGCCCTGGAGCCAGTCGGCGAACTCCTCGTGGGCGAAGCGGTAACCGGATCCGGCGGGAACCAGCAGGCCCTCGGCGAGCACGGCCGGCGCCCAGCCGGTGCCGCCGGGCGGGGCGGGCGCGGGCTCCCAGGGGAACACCGCCTCGAACGCCTCCCGGTCCAGGTCACCGTGGCCGGGGCCGAGGCTGCGCCGGGCGGCCTCGTGCACCCGCCCGGCGACCCGCGCGGCCAGCCGGCGCACCGCGGTGCCGTGCAGGCCGCCGGGGGCGGCCAGGCGGGTGGCGACGCGCAGGCACATCAGGTCGAGGTGGGCGGAGAGCACCTCGTGCCGGTCGAGGGCTGCCCCGGCGAGGTCCGGGCCGCCGGGCAGGGCGCCGTGGACCTCGGCGAGCAGCCGCAGGGTCAGGGGGTGCCGGGCGTCGGCCGCGGCGAGGGCACCGTCGGGGATGCCGTGCCGCAGGCGGGCCTCGCGGGCCTGCGCCTCGGTGAGGTCGCCGAGGCGGACGCAGCCGGGCGAGTCCAGCAGGGGTGCGGCCTGCTCCCAGTACTCCTCCCGGCAGGCGACCACGAGCCGCGCCCCCGTGTCGCGCAGCCACCGCACCGTCGCCTCCGCCCAGCCGGCCGTCCGGCGGGCCAGGGCGGGCGGCATCTCCTGCGGGTCGTCGAGCACCAGCAGCAGGGGCCGGCCGAGCCCGGCGGCGATCCGGGCCAGCCGTTCGGGTGTGCTGTCCGCGGGATCGGCCGGGAGCGGGTCCCGGGCCGCGGCCAGGACCGGGGCGGAGCGGGCGAGCGCCCGGCGGGCGGCCTCCGCGACCGAGGTGTCCTCGTCGTGCAGGTCGCAGCCGCGCAGCAGGAGCGTGGGGTGCCGGTCGGCCCGGCGGCGGGCGGCGAGGGCGGCGAGTTCCGTGGTCCGGCCGCTGCCGGGCGGCCCGACGAGCCCGAGGACGGGTGTCCCTCGGGCCGTGAAGGCGGCGAGGGCGGCCGCGACGTCCGGCCGTTCGACAGGGTCCGGGGCGTCGGTGCCGCCGGGCGGCGGGCCGTCCAGGCCCGCGGAGGTCGTCGTCAGGGCCAGCACACCGGCCAGGTTGAGGTCGGCGCCGTAGGCGGGCACCGTCGCCGCGTTCTCGGCCAGCAGCGCGCCGAGCGGTCCCGTCCGGCCGGCGACACCGGTGTGCAGCGGCACGGCGAACCCCACCTCGCTGTGGCCGGAGCTGAGCGCGGTGCCGAGCACGCCGACCACGGCTCCGGTGGCGGCGTCGAGGACCGGGCCGCCGGCCGCTCCCCCGCCCAGGCGCAGCGCGTCGCGCCCCGCCGTCCCGACGGCGAGCTCCAGGGCGTCGTCCAGCCGGTGGAAGCGGTCGATCGCCGCGTACGTCACGAGGGTGCGGCCCAGGACCCGGGCCTCGCGCCAGCCGCCGGCGGGGATGTGCACATAGGCGCCGGTGCCGATCTCCTCCCGCACGGTGACGGGCAGCGGCGGCACCCCGAGCCCCTCGGTGCGCACCAGGGCCAGGTTCCGTGCGGGCAGGGGCGTGACGGCGTCGGCGTCGACGACCCGGCGGCGGTCCCCGGCGCCGTGCAGGACGAGCCGGGGCAGACCGTCGACGGCCTCGTGGCTGGTGATCAGCGTGCCGTGGTGGTCGGCCAGGAAGCCGGTGCCGCGGGGGCGGCCGGCGAGGTCGTGGATGCGGACCAGGGCGTTCCGGGGGAACGCCCGGTCGTCGTGCCCGGCTGCGCCGGGCTGCTCCCGGGAGTCCCGTGAGCCGTCCTCCGGCTCCCGGGACCGGTTTCGCGACGCCATCGTCCGAGCCTCCCCGCCGTACACCCGTGCCCTTGTGTTCGACAGTAGGGCGGCGAAGATCGGCGGGACAGATCACCTTGCGAAAGCGCCCCCTTCCGCTCCCCCGGTTCACTCCGAGCGCTGGCACGGACGGGTGAATGGAGGAGGGCGGGTGGATAACCCTAGGGTGGGGGAACCGAGGGGGGACCGTGGAGCGGCGGAGGTGGAGGTACCCCGTGGCCGCCGCTCCACGGACGGGTGTCTCCCGGCGTCCGTCAGCCGAAGGCAGCCAGGCTCCGGGCCTTGCCGCGCTGCTCCTCGACGAGGACGAGGAAGCGGCCCTCCGGGTCGAAGACGGCGACGGGACCGCGACCGGCGTACTCGTCGGGCATCTCCAGCCGCACGCCGTTGCCGAGCAGCTTGGCGCGCCGGGCGTCGACGTCCCAGCGCGGGAAGGCGGCCGCGGCGGCCTCGGCCACCGGCATCACGGTCAGCTCCTGCTGGAGCTGGTCGAGCGTGCGCGCGGCGTCCAGCTTGTAGGGGCCGACGCGGGTGCGGCGCAGGGCGGTGAGGTGCCCCCCGACGCCGAGCCCGGCGCCCAGGTCACGGGCCAGGGCCCGGATGTAGGTGCCGGAGGAGCAGACGACCGAGACGACCAGGTCGAGCACGGGCGTGCCGTCCTCCGCGACGGCGTCCCGCACGTCGTGCACGCCGAAGGAGGACACCCGTACCGGGCGGGCGGGGATCTCGAACTCCTCGCCCTCCCGGGCGCGCTTGTACGACCGCACGCCGTTGATCTTGATGGCGCTGACCTTGGACGGCACCTGCATGATGTCGCCGGTCAGCTCGGCGATGCCGGCGTCGATCGCCTCGCGGGTGATGCCGGAGGCGTCGGTGGAGGAGGTGAGCTCCCCCTCGGCGTCGTCGGTGAGGGTGTTCTGCCCGAGCCGGATGGTGCCCAGGTACTCCTTCTCGGTCAGTGCGAGGTGACCGAGGAGCTTGGTGGCCTTCTCGACGCCGAGGACGAGGACGCCCGTGGCCATCGGGTCCAGGGTGCCGGCATGCCCGACGCGTCGCGTCCGGGCGATGCCGCGCATCTTGGCCACCACGTCGTGCGAGGTGAAGCCCGACGGCTTGTCGACGATGACGAGGCCGTCGGGCGTGGTGTGCTTCTGGGTCATTCGGCGGTGTCGTCCGTCTCGTCGTCCTCGTCCGGCTTGCGGTACGGGTCCGCGCCACCGGCGTACGTCGCCCCGGCAGACGCCTCGCGCACCTTCTCGTCGGACTGGCGCGCCTTGTCGAGGAGGTCCTCGATGTTCCGGGCGGTGTCCGGGAGGGCGTCCATGACGAAGGTGAGGGTCGGCGTGAACTTCACGCCGGCGGCCCGGCCGACCTCGGAGCGCAGCACGCCCTTGGCGCTCTCCAGGCCGGCGGCGGCCGCCGCGCGCTCCTCGTCGTCCCCGTACACCGTGTAGAAGACGGTCGCCTCCCGAAGGTCACCCGTGACCCGGGTGTCCGTGATGGTGACGTGCGAGCCGAGCCGCGGGTCCTTGATCCCGCGCTGCAGCTTCTGGGCCACCACCTCTCGGATGAGGTCCGCCAGCCTCTTGGCACGCGCGTTGTCGGCCACTGGTCCGTCTCCCGTTCTTTCCTGTCCGGTTCGTTCTCGGTTCGTCAGTCGTCTTCGCCGTGGAAGCGCCGCCTGACGGACAGCAACTCCACCTCGGGGTGCCCGGCCACCAGCCGTTCGCACCGGTCGAGCACGTCGCTGAGGTGCCCCGCGTCGCCGGACACCAGCGCGAGGCCGATGGCGGCTCTGCGATGGAGGTCCATGTGGTCCACCTCGGCCGCGCTCACCGCGTACTTGCGCTGGAGCTCGGCGACGATGGGGCGGACGACGGAGCGCTTCTCCTTCAGCGACCGTACGTCGCCGAGAAGCAGGTCGAAGGACAGAGTCCCCACGTACATGTGTGTCCGGATGACCCGCCGGTACGGGATCGGATGGCCCTGCGCAGTCGGGACGGCAGGAACACCAGGAACGTTACCGCGAACGGCCCGGGGGCTCGATCGGGTTTTCCCGGTGCGCACACCGCCCCAACGGCCAGCCGGCCGACGCGGCGGTGCCGCGTCGGCCGGTCAGGACACCGTGGGCGTTACGCCCGCGGCTTCTCGCGCATCTCGTACGTCGCGATGACGTCGTCGACCTTGATGTCGTTGAAGTTGCCGAGGTTGATACCGCCCTCGAACCCTTCGCGGATCTCGGTGACGTCGTCCTTAAAGCGACGCAGACCCTCGATGTTGAGGTTCTCCGCGATGACCTTGCCGTCGCGGAGGAGGCGCGCCTTGGTGTTGCGCTTGACCTCGCCGGAGCGGATGAGAACACCCGCGATGTTGCCCAGCTTGGACGAGCGGAAGACCTCGCGGATCTCCGCCGTACCGAGCTCGACCTCTTCGTACTCCGGCTTGAGCATGCCCTTGAGGGCCGCCTCGATCTCCTCGATCGCCTGGTAGATGACCGAGTAGTACCGGACGTCGACACCCTCGCGCTCGGCCATCTGCTGCGCACGCCCGGCGGCGCGCACGTTGAAGCCGATGACGATGGCGTCCGAGCCCATGGCCAGGTCGATGTCGGACTCCGTGACCGCACCGACGCCGCGGTGCAGGACGCGGATGTCGACCTCTTCGCCGACGTCCAGCTGGAGCAGGGAGGACTCCAGGGCCTCGACGGACCCGGAAGCGTCACCCTTGATGATGAGGTTGAGCTGCTGGACCTCGCCGGCCTTGAGCACCTTGTCCAGGTCCTCGAGCGAGACACGGCGCGTGCGCTTGGCGAAGGCCGCGTTGCGCTCGCGGGCGGCGCGCTTCTCCGCGATCTGACGGGCCGTACGGTCCTCGTCCACCACGATGAAGTTGTCGCCGGCACCCGGGACGTTGGTCAGGCCCAGGACCTGGACCGGCGTCGAGGGGCCTGCCTCGGCGACGCTGTTGCCGTTGTCGTCGTGCATCGCCCGGACGCGGCCGTACGCGTCGCCGACCACCATGGTGTCGCCGACCCGCAGGGTGCCTCGCTGGACGAGGACCGTCGACACGGCACCACGGCCGCGGTCGAGGCGGGACTCGATCGAGATGCCCTGCGCGTCCTGGTTCGGGTTGGCCCGCAGGTCGAGCGAGGCGTCGGCCGTGAGGATCACGGCCTCCAGCAGGGAGTCGATGTGCAGACCCTGCTTGGCGGAGATGTCGACGAACATGGTGTCGCCGCCGTACTCCTCGGCCACCAGCCCGTACTCGGTGAGCTGACCGCGCACCTTGGTCGGGTCGGCGCCCTCGACGTCGATCTTGTTGACCGCGACGACGATCGGGACGTCGGCCGCCTTGGCGTGGTTGAGCGCCTCGACCGTCTGCGGCATGACGCCGTCGTTGGCCGCGACCACCAGGATCGCGATGTCGGTCGACCTCGCACCACGGGCACGCATGGCGGTGAACGCCTCGTGACCCGGGGTGTCGATGAAGGTGATCTTGCGCTCTTCCTCGTTGACCTCGGTCGCGACCTGGTAGGCACCGATGTGCTGGGTGATGCCGCCGGCCTCGCCCGCGATGACGTTCGTCTTGCGGATGGCGTCGAGCAGTCGGGTCTTACCGTGGTCGACGTGACCCATGACGGTCACCACCGGCGGACGGACCACGAGGTCTTCCTCGGTGCCCTCGTCCTCGCCGAACTCCAGGTCGAAGGACTCGAGCAGCTCGCGGTCCTCCTCCTCGGGGCTGACGATCTGAACCGTGTAGTTCATCTCGTCGGCGAGGAGCTGCAGCGTCTCGTCGGAGACGGACTGCGTGGCCGTGACCATCTCGCCGAGGTTCATCATGACCGCGACGAGCGACGCCGGGTTGGCGTTGATCTTCTCGGCGAAGTCGGTGAGCGAGGCACCGCGCGACAGGCGAATGGTCTCGCCGTTGCCGCGAGGCAGCATCACACCGCCGACCGACGGGGCCTGCATGGCCTCGTACTCCTGGCGCCTCTGCCGCTTCGACTTGCGGCCACGACGCGCCGGACCGCCGGGACGGCCGAACGCACCCTGCGTGCCACCACGGCCGCCGGGACCGCCGGGACGGCCACCGAAGCCGGGACGGCCACCGCCGCCGGGACCACCCGGACGACCGGCGAAGCCGCCACCGCCACCGCCGCCACCGGGACGACCGGCGAAACCGCCGCCGCCACCGCCGGGACGGCCGGCGAAACCGCCGCCACCCGGACGACCGCCGCCGCCACCGGGACGACCGCCGCCGCCGGGACCGCGGCCGCCGGGGCCACCGCCGCCGGGACGCGGGCCGGCAGCCGGACGCTGCGGCATCATGCCGGGGTTGGGACGCGGGCCGCCGGGGCCGCCGCCGGGACGCGGACCGCCCTGCGGACGGGGCATGCCGCCCGGGGTCGGACGCGCGCCGCCCGGAGCCTGCGGACGGGGACCGCCCGCCGCACCCTGGGGACGGGGACCGCCCTGGCCCTGGCCCTGCGGGCGCGGGGCACCGCCGGGGGCACCGGGGCCGCCCGGACGCGGGGCGCCGCCGGGACGGGGCGCCTGCGGGCGCGCCATGCCGGTGGAGCCGCCGGAGGTGAAGGGGTTGTTGCCCGGACGGGGACCCGCCGGACGGGCGCCGGGACGCGGGGCGCCGCCGCCCGGACGCGGAGCGCCGGGACGGTCGCCACGGCCCTGGCCGCCCTGGCCGGAACCGGCCGGACGCGGAGCACCCGGACGCGGCGACTGGCCGGCCGGACGCGGGGCGCCCGGACGCGGGCCGGAGCCCTGGGCCGGAGCGGCGGGGGCCGACGGCGGCGCGGTGAACTCGGGCGCGGCCGGAGCCGGGGACGCCGGGGCGGGCCGCGGCGCGGGCTTCGGGCCCGGGGTGGGACGGGGGCCGGGAGAGGCCGGCGCGGCGGGGGCCGCGGGCTTCTCGGCGGCGGCCGGCTTGGGCGCCGGCGGGCGCGGGGCGGCCGGACGGGCTGCCTGCGCCGGGGAGGGGGCTGCCGGCTTCGCCGGGGCAGCCTTGCGGGCGGGGGCGGACTTGCCGCCGTTGCCCTGCTGGAGGGCGTCCGTCAGCTTGCGTACAACGGGCGCTTCGATGGTCGAAGACGCCGAACGGACGAATTCACCGAGTTCCTGGAGCTTGGCCATGACGACCTTGCTCTCGACACCGAACTCCTTGGCGAGTTCGTAGACCCGGACCTTAGCCACTTCGCTCCTTTGAGGTCCGGGTTGCGTCCGGACCGTCGCTAGTTCATGGGCGTACTCATCGCGTACTCATCGAGTGCTCATCGCAATCTCGACCTGCTTTCGACTCGCGAGGTACCTAGCCGCACGGGGTTCCGTACGGCACGTCTTACGGTGTTGCCTGCTCGGCAACTGTCGTCTGCTCGACGTAGTGGCGCAACGCCTTTGTGTCGAGCGCTCCCGGGGCGCGCAGTGCCCTCGTGAACGCCCGGCGGCGTACCGCCTGGTCGAGACAGACCGTCGCGGGGTGAACGTACGCACCCCGGCCGGGCAGCGTACCGCGATGATCGGGGACGCATTCACCCTCGATCGCCACGATCCGCAGCAGTTCGGCCTTGGCCGCTCGCTCCCGACACCCCACACAGGTGCGTTCAGGGCATGCGCGGGCGCGCGTCCGGCCAGACACTGCTAAGTCTACCTCCCCGTACGCTCCTCACCCCTTTGGGGCAGGATTCGAACAGTTGCCGCGCACGAACCTGTCGTGATCTGAACGGCGCGCGGTCCGGATCTATTCCCCGGAGCCCTCACCGGCCGGTTCGGTGTCCGGCCGGATGTCGATCCGCCAGCCGGTCAGCCGGGCCGCGAGGCGGGCGTTCTGCCCCTCCTTGCCGATGGCCAGGGACAGCTGGTAGTCGGGCACCGTCACCCGGGCCGAGCGGGTCGCCATGTCGACGATCTCGACCTTGGAGACACGGGCCGGGGAGAGCGCGTTCGCCACCATGTCGGCCGGGTCCTCCGACCAGTCGACGATGTCGATCTTCTCACCGTTCAGCTCGCCCATCACGTTGCGGACCCGGCCGCCCATGGGACCGATGCAGGCGCCCTTGGCGTTCAGCCCGGACCGGGTGGACCGTACGGCGATCTTGGTGCGGTGACCGGCCTCGCGGGCGATCGCGGCGATCTCCACGGACCCGTCGGCGATCTCCGGCACCTCCAGGGCGAAGAGCTTCTTCACCAGGGCGGGGTGGGTGCGCGACAGCGTCACGGACGGGCCGCGGACACCCTTGGCCACCCGGACGACGTAGGAGCGCAGCCGCATGCCGTGCGGGTAGGTCTCGCCCGGCACCTGCTCCTGCACGGGCAGGATGGCCTCGAGCTTGCCGATGTCGACCAGCACGTTCTTCGGGTCGCGGCCCTGCTGGACCACTCCGGTGACGATGTCGCCCTCGCGGCCGGCGTACTCGCCGAGCGTCGCGTCGTCCTCGGCGTCGCGCAGGCGCTGCAGGATGACCTGCTTGGCCGTGGTGGCGGCGATACGGCCGAAGCCGGACGGGGTGTCGTCGAACTCGCGGGGCTCCTGCCCCTCCTCGAGGTCGTCCGGGTCCTCCTTCGCCCACACGGTCACATGGCCGGTCTCCCGGTCGAGCTGCACGCGCGCGTGGCGGCGGCTTCCCTCGGTGCGGTGGTAGGCGATGAGGAGGGCCGACTCGATCGCCTCGACCAGCAGGTCGAAGGAGATCTCCTTCTCCCGAACCAAGCCCCGCAGGGCACTCATGTCGATGTCCACGGCTACGCCTCCTCTTCCTTCTTGTCCTTGCGGCTGAACTCGACCTGCACGCGGGCCCTGACGATCTCGTCGAAGGCGAGCCTGCGCGCGGTGGGCTTGCGGCCCTTGACCCCGGGCACCTCGGTGTCGACGCCCTCGTCGTCGACCGTCAGGATCCTGGCGACCAGCTCGCCGTCCTCGGCCAGCTGGAATTTCACCAGCCGGCCCGTGGCGCGGACGTAGTGCCGGTGTTCCGTGAGGAGGCGCTCCGCGCCCGGGGTGCCGACCTCGAGGGTGTACTCGCCCTCGCCCATCGCGTCGTCCTCGTCGAGCTTCGCCGAGAGCGCGCGGCTCACATCGGCGATCTGGTCCAGGTCCGCACCCGTGTCCGAGTCGACGACGACGCGCAGCACACGCTTGCGGCCGACGGAGTCCACTTCGATCTCTTCGAGATCCAGGCCCTGGGAGGCGACGAGCGGTTCCAGTAGCTCTCGCAGCCTCTCGCTCTGGGTGGTGCTCATCCGGGTGACTCCTCGGCCGCGTGTGCTGTTGTGGGATGGGTCGCGTGTCTGGTCAAAGGGTATCCGGTCGCAGGGAGTGTTGCCGTCCACCCGGTCACGAACGGTGCCGCTGAGTGGTCGGGGCCCGGGGCCCGGGTACCGTGATCACGGGCGTGCAGCCCTGGAAGCCGCTTCTTTCTCGCCACGAGCCCCCCGAGGACGTCTGACGTGCCGTTCCCCTCATCGCCGCGCGCCCGCTCGGGGCCGCGCAGAAGGAGCCTGCTCGCCGCCGCTCCGGCGGCCCTCGCCCTCGCGGGATGCACCGCCGGCTCCGGTGACGGGACCGGCGCCGGCGACGGCACCACGGCGGCCGAGCGGGCCGCACGCGTGCGTGCGGCCCGCGACAGCGAGGAGCTGGCGGCGCGCTACGACGCGGTGATCACCGCCCGCCCGGCGCTCGCGGAGCGGCTGCGGCCGCTGCGCGAGGAGACCGTCCGGCACGCGCGGGCCTTCGGCGGCGGCCGCGGGGCGTCCCCGTCGGCTTCGCCCGCCACCCCGTCCCCGCCGGCCTCACCCGCCTCCCCGTCCGCGTCGGCGGCCACGACGAGCCCCTCCCCCGGTCCCGAGGTGCCCGGCAGCGACAAGGACGCCCTGGCCGCCCTCGCGACCGCGGAGCGGGAGCTGGCCGACCGGCGGACCAAGGCACTGCTCGGCGTGCCCGGCGAGCTGGCACGGCTGCTGGCGTCGGTGGCCGCGTCGGGGGCGGCGCACGTGTACCTGCTGACGGAGGGCAAGGCGTGAGCGAGGCGGAGGACCGCGAGCTGCGGGCGGTGCAGGCGGCGCTGGCGGCCGAGCACGCGGCGGTGTACGGCTACGGCGTCGTGGGCGGGCGGATCGGCGACGACCTGCGCGCGGAGGCGCGGACGGCGTACGACGCGCACCGGTCCCGCCGGGACGCGCTGGTGCGCGAGGTGAGGGACCTGGGGGGCAGGCCGGTGGCCGCGGCGGCCGGCTACGCGCTGCCGTTCCAGGTGCCGGACGCGGCGGCCGCCGTCCGGCTGGCCGCCGAGCTGGAGGACCGGGTGGCCGCGGTCTACGCCGACCTGGTGCGCGAAGGCGACGGCGGGCGGCGCGCCCTGGCCGCCGGGGCGCTGCGGGAGGCGGCGGTGCGGGCGGTGCGCTGGCGCGGCGAGAGCGTAGCCTTCCCTGGGCTCGCCGAGCGGGCCGGACAGGCCTCGCCCTCGGCGGCGCCCACGGCGTGACCCGGGAGGGCGCGCACCGCGGACAGCAGGAAGGGAACGACTCGCGCATGGTTTTCGAACCGCCGCAGCGCCTGGTCAGAGCGCTCGGCGAGACGGCACCGGACGGTGACGACTGGCTGGAGAAGCTGCCGGAGGCGGCTCGGCAGGCCGTCGCGCTACGCGAGTTGACCGTGGAGCGGGTCCAGTTGCCGGGCGGCCGCAGCAGCCTGGTGGTGCTGGTGCGCACGGCCGACGGCACACCGGCCGTGCTCAAGCTGGCGCCCGGGCGGGCCCGGCCGGAGGCGGAACGGGCCGCGCTGGCGCACTGGGGCGGACGGGGCGCGGTCCAGCTGCTCGAACCTCCCCCGTCGGCCGAGGGGGTGCTGCTGCTGGAGCGGCTGCACCCGGACGTGTCGGTGCGGTCGCTGCCGGAGGCGAAGGCGCTGCTGGAGGCCGCGGGGACGCTGCGGCGGCTGTGGGTCGAGGCGCCGGCGGGCTTCCCCTTCGAGACGGTGGCCGAGCGCACCGGGCGGCAGGCCGAGGCGATGCGGGCGCGTGCCCGGGTGGACGCCGAGGTGGCCCCGCTGGTGGACACCGCGCTCGCGGCGCGCGAGGAGCTGCTGGCCGCGCCGCCCGAGCACCTGCTGCTGCACGGGACGTTCCGGCAGAGCAAGGTGCTGGCCGGGGAGCGGATGCCGTGGCTGGCCGTGGGGCCCGACCCGGTGGTCGGCGAGGGGGCCTTCGACCTGGCCCGGCTGGTCCGCGACCGGGTGGAGGACCTGGTCGCCCAGCCGTCCGGGGCGGCCACGACCCGGCGCCGGGTGAAGCGGCTGGCGGAGTCGCTGGAGGTGGACCAGGACCGGCTGCGCGGCTGGACGCTGTTCCGGGCCGTGGAGTCGGGTGTGCGGGCCGGCCGGGTGGGCCGGCCGCGCGACGCGGAGCTGCTGCTGGAGTTCGCGAGCTGGCTGTGAGCGCCCCGGCCCGGGCGCTCACAGCCGCCGCGGGCCCTACGCGGTGAGGCGGGCGACGGCCTCCTCGACCGTGAGCTCCTCGCGCTCGCCGGTGCGGCGGTCCTTCAGCTCGACCACGCCGTCGGCCGCGCGGCGCCCGGCCACCAGGATCTGCGGCACGCCGATCAGCTCGGAGTCGGTGAACTTCACGCCCGGGGAGACGCCGGGGCGGTCGTCGACGAGGACGCGGACACCGGCCGCGGCCAGCTTCCCGGAGATCTCCAGGGCCAGTTCGGTCTGGAGCGCCTTGCCGGCGGCGACCACGTGGACGTCGGCCGGGGCGACCTCGGCGGGCCAGCACAGGCCCTTGTCGTCGGCGGTCTGCTCGGCCAGGGCGGCCACCGCGCGGGAGACGCCGATGCCGTAGGAGCCCATGGTGACGCGGACCGGCTTGCCGTTCTGGCCGAGGACGTCGAGCTTGAGGGCGTCGGCGTACTTGCGGCCCAGCTGGAAGATGTGGCCGATCTCGATGGCGCGGTCGAGGACGAGGCCCGTGCCGCACTTGGGGCAGGGGTCGCCCTCCTGGACGACCACGACGTCGACGTACCGGTCGACCTCGAAGTCGCGGCCCGCCACGACGTTCTTCGCGTGCGTGCCGGGCTTGTTGGCGCCGGTGATCCAGGCCGTGCCCGGGGCGACGCGCGGGTCGGCGATGTAGGTGACCTTGTCCAGGCCCTGCGGCCCGACGTAGCCGCGGACCAGGTCGGGACGGGCCGCGAAGTCCGTTTCCGTGACCAGCTCGACGGCGGCCGGGGCGAAGTGCGCCTCGACCTTGTCCAGGTCGACCTCGCGGTCGCCGGGGACGCCGACGGCGACGATCTCGCCGTCGACCTTCACGAGGAGGTTCTTCAGCGTGGCGGAGGCCGGGACGCCGAGGTGGGCGGCGAGGGTCTCGATGGTCGGGGTGTCGGGGGTGGGGATGTCCTCGGCGGCCGGCACGTCCGAGCCGTCGACGGGCTTCAGCTCGTACGTGATCGCCTCGGTGTTGGCGGCGAAGTCGCAGTTCGGGCAGTCGGCGAAGGTGTCCTCGCCGGCCTCGGCCGGGGCGAGGAACTCCTCGGACTTGGAGCCGCCCATGGCGCCGGCGGTCGCGGCGCAGATGCGGTAGTCGAGACCCAGGCGGGCGAAGATCCGCTGGTAGGCCTCGCGGTGCAGGGCGTAGGACTTCGCGAGGCCCTCGTCCTCGGTGTCGAAGGAGTAGGAGTCCTTCATCAGGAACTCGCGGCCGCGCAGGATGCCGGCGCGGGGGCGGGCCTCGTCGCGGTACTTGTTCTGGATCTGGTAGAGGATGACCGGCAGGTCCTTGTAGGAGGACGCCTGGTCCTTCACCAGCAGGGTGAAGATCTCCTCGTGGGTGGGGCCGAGGAGGTAGTCGCCGCCCTTGCGGTCCTGGAGGCGGAACAGCTCGGGGCCGTACTCCTCCCAGCGGCCGGTCGCCTCGTAGGGCTCGCGGGGCAGGATGGCGGGGAGCAGGACCTCCTGGGCGCCGATGGCGTCCATCTCCTCGCGGACGATGCGCTCGACGTTGGCCAGGACGCGCTTGCCGAGCGGCAGCCAGCTCCAGACACCGGCGGCGGTGCGGCGCACGTACCCGGCGCGTACGAGCAGCTTGTGGCTGAGGACCTCGGCGTCCGCCGGGTCGTCGCGCAACGTCTTCGCCATCAACTGGGACATGCGCTGGACCGGTGCGTTCGCCATGGTTCTTCTGCTCCTGCTGACGTGGGTCCCCCCGCCCGGGCGGGCCCGGGAGCGGGAGAGGGTGATGGCAGGAGGTTAGCCGGGCGGTAGGGGGCGGTGGAAATCGGTTAACGGCGGCGCAGCGGGAGCGGGGCGCCCATGACGGCGTACGGCTTGGGCGCGCTCGGGAAGAGGACCTGCCGGGCCAGGTCCTGGTAGCCGAGGGAGCGGTACAGGGCGCGGGCGGGGCTGTCGGTGTCGATCGCGGAGAGGATCGAGCGGGGTTCGTCGGCGCCGTCGGTGATCGTGGTGATCAGGGAGCGGCCCAGTCCGCGGTTCTGGTGGGCGGGGTGGACGTGCAGCTCGGTGATGACGAAGGAGTCGTCGAGCCAGTGGTCGTGGCCGTTCGCGCGGAGGTAGGGCTCGACGACGGTGGACCACCAGTGGGTGCGGTCGTTGGGCATGCCGTAGACGAATCCGACGAGGGCGCCGTCGGCGGTGGCGCCCAGGGCGCGGGCGCCGGGGTAGGTCATGTGGCGCAGGACGATCTGGCGGCGGACGGCGACTTCGTCGTGGCCGAGGCCGAAGGCCACGGCTTGGACAGCCAGGGCCTCGTCCACGTGGGCGGACAGGTCGAGGGGGCCGATCACCAGGTCCATGGCGGGGAGCCTACAGGGGGTCGCCGGTCGCCGTCCGGGTGGCTGCGGCACCGGCCGGGCGCACCGGTGGGGGCGCCCGGCGGGGCGTGTCAGAACAGCACGCTCATGAAGGCGCCGACCTCTTCGAAGCCCACCCGGCGGTAGGTGCGGCGGGCGGCGGTGTTGAAGTCGTTGACGTAGAGGCTGACGACGGGGGCGACGTCCGCCAGGGCGTAGCGCAGGACGGCCGCCATGCCGGGGGCCGCCCGGCCGGTCCCGCGGTACTCGGGGGCCACCCACACGCCCTGGATCTGGCAGGCGCGGTCCGTCGCGGCGCCGATCTCGGCCTTGAAGACCACCTTGCCGTCCGGGCCGAAGCGGGCGAAGGCGCGGCCGGACCCGACGAGTTCGGCGACGCGGGCCTGGTAGAGCAGGCCGCCGTCGCCGGCCAGAGGGGAGACGCCGACCTCCTCGGTGAACATCGCCACGCACGCCGGCATGATCGTCTCCATCTCGTCCTTGCGGACGCGGCGGACGTACGGGTCGGGCGTGACGTCGGCCGGGAGGCGGTCGGCGACCATGAGGGGCTGGTGGCGGCGGACCTCGCGGGCCGGTCCCCAGTGGGGTTCCAGCAGCCGCCACAGGTCGGCGGTGGCGTCGGCCGGTCCGACGAGGGAGGAGCAGCGGCGGCCGGCCCGGCGGGCGCGGTCGGCGAAGGCGCGGACGGCGCGGGGGGTGGCGCAGATCGGTACGAGGTTGGCGCCGGCGTAGCACAGGGAGGTCAGGACGCCGTCCTCGTACCAGCCCCACATCTCGCCGCCGAGCCGCCACGGGTCGAGTCCGGCGATCTGCACCCGGGACGTCACGAAGGCGTTCGCGACCGGCTCGCGGTCGAGTACGGCGAGCGCGGCGTCCAGGTCGCTCGGTTCGAGGACCCGTGAGGTGGTCTGGGTCAACACGTGCGGGGCCTCACACACTGGGGTCGGCTGTCCCCGCACTATAGCTGCGCTGCCGGGGCGGGGCGTCTGGGAGCTGGGGGCTTGCGTCGCCGGGGGGCGCGGGACGTCCGCGGCGTGCCGCCCCTGTGCGGCGCAGCCGCATGCCGGCCCGGCGCCGCGCCCGCTGCGGGGCGCGGTGGGGTCCCGTCCTCAGCCCGCGACGGCCACCGACGGCTCGCCCGAGGTCACGCCGTCCTTCTCCATCTGCTCGGCCAGCTTCATGGCCTCCTCGATGAGGGTCTCCACGATCTTGGACTCGGGGACGGTCTTGATGACCTCGCCCTTGACGAAGATCTGGCCCTTGCCGTTGCCGGAGGCGACGCCGAGGTCGGCCTCGCGGGCCTCGCCGGGGCCGTTGACGACACAGCCCATGACGGCGACGCGCAGCGGGACCTCCATGCCGGTGAGGCCGGCGGTGACCTCTTCGGCCAGCTTGTAGACGTCGACCTGGGCGCGGCCGCAGGACGGGCAGGAGACGATCTCCAGGCCGCGCTGCTTGAGGTTCAGGGACTCCAGGATCTGGATGCCGACCTTGACCTCCTCGGCGGGCGGCGCGCTCAGGGACACCCGGATCGTGTCGCCGATGCCCTGGGAGAGCAGGGCGCCGAAGGCGACGGCCGACTTGATGGTGCCCTGGAAGGCGGGGCCGGCCTCGGTGACGCCGAGGTGCAGCGGGTAGTCGCACTGCTCGGCGAGCTGCTTGTAGGCCTCGATCATGACGACCGGGTCGTTGTGCTTGACGGAGATCTTGATGTCGCGGAAGTCGTGCTCCTCGAAGAGGGACGCCTCCCACAGGGCCGACTCGACCAGGGCCTCGGGGGTGGCCTTGCCGTACTTCTGCAGCAGGCGGCGGTCGAGGGAGCCGGCGTTGACACCGATGCGGATCGGGGTGCCGTGGTCGCGGGCCGCCTTGGCGATCTCCTTGACCTTGTCGTCGAACTGCTTGATGTTGCCCGGGTTGACGCGGACCGCCGCGCAGCCGGCCTCGATCGCCGCGAAGACGTACTTGGGCTGGAAGTGGATGTCGGCGATGACGGGGATCTGGGACTTGCGGGCGATGGTGGCGAGGGCGTCGGCGTCGTCCTGGGTCGGGCACGCGACGCGCACGATCTGGCAGCCCGAGGCGGTCAGTTCGGCGATCTGCTGGAGGGTGGCGCCGATGTCGGAGGTGCGGGTCGTGGTCATCGACTGCACGGAGACGGGGGCGTCCCCGCCGACCGCCACGGACCCGACCTGGATCTGCCGGCTCTTGCGGCGCTCGGCGAGCCTGGTCGGAACGGACGGCATGCCGAGAGAAATCGCAGTCATCTGCTGTGCAACCCCAAGTCGTGGATCAAGGTCCGGTCCCGTGAGCAGCGGGCCCCGAGCTTCGAGATTACGGCACCGGCGCGGGCGCGGGCACATCCCACCCGCGGCACCACCCGATGGGGGGCGGCCCGGTGGGGAAACCTCCGGGCCGCCCGGAACTCCGTGCGGCTAGGAGATCCTCACCGGGTTCACCACGTCCGCGATCAGGACGAGGATCGTGAAGCAGATGAAGATCCCGGCGACGACGTACGCGACCGGCATGAGCTTGGCGACGTCGAAGGGGCCCGGGTCGGGGCGGCGCAGCAGCCGGGCGAGGTTGCGGCGCAGCGACTCCCACAGGGCGCCCGCGATGTGGCCGCCGTCGAGCGGCAGCAGCGGCAGCATGTTGAACAGGAACAGGGAGAGGTTGAAGCCGGCGACCAGCATCAGGGCCATGGCCAGCTGCTGGGTGGGCGGGATGTCGAGGGTGAAGATCTCGCCGCCGACACGGGCCGCGCCGACCACGCCCATCGGGGAGTCGGCCTCGCGTTCGGCGCCGTCGAAGGCCGCGTTCCACAGGGCCGGGATCTTGCCGGGGAGGGCGGCGAGGGAGTCGACGGCCTCGCCGATCCGGTCGCCCATCCAGGTCACGGACTGACCGAAGTCCTGTTTGACGACGCCGGTGGCGGCGCTGAAGCCGAGGAAGCCCGCCTGGACGTACTCGCCCTCGACGATCCGGCCGCCGGAGTCCTTCTTGGCGACCTGGTTGGTGGCGATCTCCGCGTGGAGGGTGACCTCCCGGCCGTCCCGCTCGACGACGATCGGCACGTCCTTGCCGGGGTTGGCGCGGATGAGGTCGGACAGCTCGTTCCACTCGTCGGTGCGGGTGCCGGCGAAGGAGACGATCTTGTCGCCCGCCTTGAGGCCGGCGGCGGCGGCCGGGGCGGCCGGGTCGCCCTTCTCGCACTTGTCGCGGTTCTCGCTCTGGGCGATGACGCACTGGGAGACGGAGCCGACGGTGGTGGTCTGCTGGGTGATGCCGAAGCCCATCAGGACGGTGAGGAACAGCACCACCGCCAGGATCAGGTTCATGAAGGGCCCGGCGAACATCACGATCACGCGCTTCCAGGGGGCGCGCGTGTAGAACATCCGCTTCTCGTCGCCGGGCTGGAGCTCCTCGTAGGCGGCGGAGCGGGCGTCCTCGATCATGCCGCGCCACGGGGAGGTGGAGCGGGACTCCAGGCGGCCGTCGGGGCCGGGCGGGAACATGCCGATCATGCGGATGTAGCCGCCGAACGGGATGGCCTTGACGCCGTACTCGGTCTCGCCCTTGCGGCGGGAGAAGAGCGTCGGGCCGAAACCGACCATGTACTGCGGGACGCGGATGCCGAAGAGCTTGGCGGTGGACAGGTGCCCCAGCTCGTGCCACGCGATCGAGAACAGCAGGCCGACCGCGAAGAGGACTATGCCGAGGATGAACATCAGGGTCGTCATGCACGGGCCTCCGCCGTCTGTGCCGCCAGTTCCCGGGCCCGGGCCCGCGCCCAGGTCTCCGCTTCGAGGACGTCCGACACGGTGAGCGAGGTTCCCGTCCGCGGGGTGCCGTGCTCCTCGACGACCCGGGTGACGGTGTCCATGATCCCGTTGAACGGCAGTGCGCCCCGGCGGAACGCCTCCACGCACTCCTCGTTGGCGGCATTGAACACCGCCGGGGCGGTGCCCGCGAGCCCGCCGACGTGCCGGGCGAGGTTCACCGAGGGGAAGGCCTCGTTGTCGAGCGGGAAGAACTCCCAGGTGGAAGCCTTGCTCCAATCGAAGGCCGGGGCGGCGTCGGGGACGCGCTCGGGCCAGCCGAGACCGATGGCGATGGGCCCGCGCATGTCGGGCGGGGTCGCCTGGGCCAGTGTCGATCCATCCGTGAACTCAACCATCGAGTGCACATACGACTGGGGATGCACGACGACCTCAATGCGGTCGAAGGGAATGTCGTAGAGCAGGTGCGCCTCGATGACCTCCAGGCCCTTGTTGACGAGGGTCGCGGAGTTGATCGTGATGACCGGGCCCATGGCCCAGGTGGGGTGGGCCAGGGCGTCCTCGACGGTGACGCCGGCCAGCTCGGCCTTGGTGCGGCCGCGGAAGGGGCCGCCGGAGGCGGTGACGACGAGTTTGCGGACGTCGGCGCGGGTGCCGGCGGCCAGGGCCTGGAAGAGGGCGGCGTGCTCGGAGTCGACCGGGATGATCTGGCCGGGCTTGGCCAGGGCCTTGACCAGGGGGCCGCCGACGATGAGCGACTCCTTGTTGGCGAGCGCGAGGGTGCGGCCCGCCTCCAGGGCGGCGAGGGTGGGGGCCAGTCCGATGGAGCCGGTGATGCCGTTCAGCACGGTGTGGCAGTCGGAGGCGGCCACCGAGGTGGCCGCGTCGGGGCCGGCGAGGATCTCGGGGAGGGGCTCGCCCGGGCCGTACTGCGCGGAGAGCGCCTCGCGCAGGGCCGGTACGACGTCCTCGCGGGCCACGGCGACGGTGCGCACCCGCAGCCGGTGGGCCTGCTCGGCGAGGAGGGCGACCCGGCCGCCGTTGGCCGAGAGGGCGGTGACCCGGAAGCGGCCGGGGTTGCGCAGCACGAGGTCGATGGCCTGGGTGCCGATGGACCCGGTGGAGCCGAGGATCACCACGTCCTTGGGGCCGTCGCCCGCGACGGGGTCGTAGACGAGGTGCGGGTCGGCGAGAGGGGCTGGACTGTCGCTCATCCCTCCATTGTTGCCGTAAGCGCCGCGTGTGAGGACGGCGCATCCCCTCCATGGGGGCGCGCGCCGTATTGGTTCGCGCCCCCATGGGGTCCGGGTCGGGGTCCGGGTCAGCGGATCGGCCGGTGGACGTTCTCCCGCTGCGAGGGCCCCGCGGTCGCGTCCGCGATCCAGGGCCCGTCGGTCGACGGGTCGACGATGCCCTGCTCGAGCCACTCGTAGGTGCCGGACAGCACGCCCTTGACGACCTTGCGGTCGAGGTCGTCGGTGTTGGTCCACAGCCGGGTGAACAGTTCCTCGACGCGGATGCGGGCCTGGCGGCAGAAGACGTCGGCGAGCTGGTAGGCCTCGCGGCCGTTCTCGCCCCGGGCGCGCAGGTGCTCGGCGCGCACGCAGGCCGCGCTCATGGCGAACAGTTCGGCGCCGATGTCGACGATCCGGCCGAGGAAGCCCTGCTTGGACTCCATGCGGCCCTGCCAGCGGGACATGGCGTAGAAGGTGGAGCGGGCCAGTTTGCGGGAGGTGCGCTCGACGTAGCGCAGATGCCCGGAGAGGTCCACGCCGTGCTTGAACTCGGCATAGGAGGTGGGGAGCCGGCCCGGGCCCACGACCAGCTTCGGCAGCCACTTGGCGTAGAAGGCGCCCGCGTTCGCGCCGGCCTTCGCCTTGTCGCTCAGGGACTTCTCCGGGTCGATGAGGTCACCGGCGACGGAGAGGTGGGCGTCGACGGCCTCGCGTGCGATCAGCAGGTGCATGATCTCGGTCGAGCCCTCGAAGATGCGGTTGATGCGCAGGTCGCGCAGCAACTGCTCGGCCGGGACACCGCGCTCGCCGCGCGCCCGGAGCGAGTCGGCCGTCTCGAAGCCGCGTCCGCCGCGGATCTGGACGAGTTCGTCGGCCATCGTCCAGGCCATCTCGGAGGCGTAGAGCTTGGCGAGGGCGCCTTCGATGCGGATGTCGTTGCGGTCCTCGTCGGCCATCTGCGCGGCCAGGTCCGTCACGGCCTCCAGGGCGAAGGTGGTGGCCGCGATGAAGGAGATCTTGGAGCCGACCGCCTCGTGGTGGGCGACGGGCTTGCCCCACTGCTCGCGGGCCGCCGACCACTCCCGGGCGATCTTCAGGCACCACTTGCCGGCCGCCACACAGGACGCGGGCAGCGACAGCCGCCCGGTGTTGAGGGTGGTCAGGGCGATCTTCAGGCCCTGGCCCTCCTCGCCGACCCGGTCGGCGGCGGGGACGCGCACCTGGTGGAAGCGGGTGACGCCGTTCTCGATGCCGCGCAGGCCCATGAAGGCGTTGCGGTTCTCGACCGTGACGCCCGGCGCGTTGGTCTCGACGACGAAGGCGGTGATGCCCCCGCGGTGCCCCTCGCTCCTCGGCACCCGGGCCATGACGACCAGCAGGTCGGCGACGACGCCGTTGGTGGTCCACAGTTTCACGCCGTCCAGGACGTAGTCGTCGCCGTCCGGGATCGCCGTGGTGGCGAGGCGGGCCGGGTCGGAGCCGACGTCGGGCTCGGTGAGCAGGAAGGCGCTGATGTCGGTGCGGGCGCAGCGCGGCAGGAAGCGCTCGCGCTGCTCCTCGGTGCCGAACAGCTTCAGCGGCTGCGGCACGCCGATCGACTGGTGCGCGGAGAGCAGCACGCCGATGGCGGGGCTGGCGGAGCCCGCGAGCGCGAGGGCCTTGTTGTAGTAGACCTGCCCGAGGCCGAGGCCGCCGTACTTGGTGCCGATCTTCATGCCGAAGGCGCCGAGCTCCTTGAGGCCGTCGATCACCTCGTCGGGGATGCGGGCCTCGCGTTCGATGAGGGCGCCGTCGACCTTCGTCTCGACGAAGTCGCGGAGCTTGGCGAGGAACTGCTCGCCGCGCTGGGCCGCTTCCTCCTCGGGCACGGGGTGGGGGTGGATGAGGTCGAGACGGAAGCGGCCGAGGAACAGCTCCTTGGCGAAGCTGGGCTTGCGCCAGTGCTGTTCCCGGGCGGCCTCCGCCACCGCGCGGGCCTCGCGCTCGGTGACGGCGGGACGGGAGGAGGGGGTGGTGGAAGCGGACATGAGGGGCACCTCGCCGCATGTAGGTGGAGGAAGGATCGTTTCGTTACCGACCGGTGCTACGGGATCGTTGGTACCCGAAAGCGGACTCCCCCACCAGTCCTCGCGCGTCCGTTCGGCCGAAGCGGCCCCGGGGCGGACGCCGCCCCGGCCGGGCGTGCGCCGGCGGTGTCGCCTCGCCGGGTGGATCGGGACGCGGAGCGTTCCGGGAAACCCTTCATCGAAGCGCTTCGACAACCTATGGACACCCACTCCCGCCGCAGCTACTGTCGAACCACCCTCACCTGCCCGCGCCGGCCCGGCGCGCTGTCGAAGCGCTTCACAACCCTGGAGAGCCGGATGGTCACCCTCGCCGAGGTCGCCCAGCACGCCGGAGTCTCGGCGAGCACGGTGAGCTATGTGCTCAGCGGCAAGCGGTCCATCTCCGCGGCCACCCGGCACCGGGTGGAGCTGAGCATCCGCGAGCTCGGGTACCACCCGAACGCCGGCGCGCGTGCCCTGGCCAGCAGCAGGTCGAACATCATCGCGCTGATGATCCCGCTGCGCACCGACCTGTACGTGCCCGTGATGATGGAGATCGCCATCGCCGTGGCGACCTCCGCGCGCACCCACGGCTACGACGTGCTGCTGCTCACCGGCGAGGAGGGCCCGGACGCGGTGCGCCGGGTCGCCGGGAGCGGGCTCGCCGACGGGATGATCCTCATGGACGTCGAGCTCGACGACGAGCGGCTGCCGCTGCTCCAGGCGGCGGACCAGCCGTCGGTGCTCATCGGGCTGCCCGCCGAGACGGCCGGGCTGACCTGCGTCGACCTGGACTTCCGGGCGACGGGCGCGCTGTGCGTGGAGCACCTGGCCGCACAGGGGCACCGTGACATCGCTGTCATCGGGGAGGCCCCGGCCGTCTACGAACGCCACACCGGCTTCGCCGAGCGCACGCTGGACGGACTGCGCTCGCGCGCCCGGGAACTGGACGTCCGGCTGCTGCACCGGCCGTGCCAGGGCGGGTACGACGCGGTGGCCGTGACGCTCGCCCGGATCCTCGACGAGCGCCCGGGCACCTCCGGGCTCGTCGTGCAGAACGAGTCCGCGGTCGAACCGCTGCTCGCACTGCTGCGCCAGCAGGGCCGGGCCGTGCCCGAGGACATGTCGGTGGTCGCGATCTGCCCCGACCAGGTGGCCACGCAGTCCTCGGTGCGGCTGACGTCGGTCGCCGTCCCCGCCCAGGAGATGGGCCGGCGCGCGGTGGAGCACCTGGTCGCCAAGCTCGGCGGGCGGGACGGCGACGAGGTCGTGCTGCTCCCTCCGGAACTGACCGTCCGCGCGAGCACGGGACCGGCGCCGAGCCGCGCCTAGGCGCACCCGCCCCCGTCCTCGCCGCCCTCAGCAGCCCGCCTCCTCCCGGGGGGCCGCCATGTCCGCACTCCTCCAGGAGCACAGGAGCCCGCGTGAACCAGTCTGCCGAAACCCAGCCCCAGGTGAGCCTGGCGCAGTCCTCCCCCACCGTCGGCGTCTTCCGCGAGCGGGACGGCGCGCTGGAGTGGAGCGGCCGCCAGGAGACCCTGCGGATCGAACCGTGGGGCCCGGACGCCGTGCGGGTGCGGGCCCGACTCGGCGGCCCGGTCCTCGACCGGCTGCCGGGCGCCCTGCTCGACGAGGCGCCGGCCACGGCGTCCACCGTGAAGATCGAGGACGGCACCGGGCGGCTCACGGTGGGCTCGCTCACCGCCGAGGTGAACGGCGAGGGCCTGGTCCGCTTCCTGCGGACCGAGGACCGCGGCGAGCTGCTCGCCGAGGAGCGGGCCCACTTCTGGTGGCCCGGCCCGCGCCTCTACACCGCCGTCGGCAACGGCCACCACCGGCTGGAGCAGCGCTTCGCCGCCTACGACGACGAGCAGCTGTACGGCCTCGGCCAGCACCAGCACGGGCGGCTCGACCACAAGGGCCTGGTGCTGGACCTCGTGCAGCGCAACGCCGAGGTCACCATCCCGGTGCTGACCTCCAGCCGGGGCTACACCCTGCTGTGGAACAACCCGGCGATCGGCCGGGTGGAGCTGGCGCACAACGGCACCCGGTGGGTCGCCGACTCCGCCCGGCAGATCGACTACTGGATCACCGCCGGGAATCCGGCCGACGGCCAGCGCCGCTACAGCGCGGTGACCGGACGGTCCCCGATGCTGCCCGAGTGGGCGGCCGGCTTCTGGCAGTGCAAGCTGCGCTACCGCACCCAGGACGAACTCCTGGCGGTGGCACGGGAGTACCGGCGCCGGGGCCTGCCCCTGTCGGCGATCGTGTGCGACTTCTTCCACTGGACGCACCTCGGCGACTGGAAGTTCGACCCGAAGGAGTGGCCGGACCCGGCGGCGATGGTGCGCGAGCTGACGGACCTGGGCGTCAAGCTGGTGGTGAGCGTCTGGCCGTCGGTGTCACCGCTGAGCGAGAACCACCCGGTGCTCGAGCAGCGCGGCTGGTTCATCGGCACCCAGTACGGCCCGGTGGCGCACGCCGACTGGCCCGACAAGGAGGTCGCCTCCACGGTCCAGGTCGCCTTCTACGACGCCACCCACCCCGAGGCCCGGGCGTTCGTGTGGTCGCGGATCAAGGAGAACTACCTGGACCCGTACGGCATCACGGCGTTCTGGCTGGACGCCTGCGAGCCGGAGCTGAAGCCGGGCTTCCAGGAGAACCTGCGCTACTGGGCGGGCCCGGGCCTGGAGGTCGGCAACCTGTACCCGGCGGAGAACGCCCGCACCTTTCACGAGGGTCTGGCCGCCACCGGCGAGGAGGAGATCGTCACGCTCAACCGCTCGGCCTGGGCGGGCAGTCAGCGCTACGGGGCCGCCCTGTGGTCGGGTGACATCGGCACGGACTTCCCGACCCTGCGCCGGCAGATCGCGGCCGGGCTCAGCACGGCCCTGTCCGGCATCCCGTGGTGGAACACCGACATCGGCGGCTTTCACGGCGGCGATCCGGACGACCCGGCCTACCGGGAGGTGATGGTCCGCTGGTTCCAGTTCGGCGCGCTGTCCCCGCTGATGCGCCTGCACGGCTTCCGCGACCCGGGGATGCCCCTGGGGCCGGACATGACCGGCGGCCCCAACGAGGTGTGGTCCTACGGCGAGGAGGCCGGGGCGGTCCTGGAGAAGTACCTGCGGCTGCGGGAGCGGCTGAGGCCGTACGTCATGCAGGTCATGCGCGCGGCGCACGAGGAGGGGCTGCCGGTGATGCGGCCGCTGTTCCTGGAGTTCCCGCGGGACCCGCTCGCCTGGCAGGTCTCCACCGCCTACCTCCTCGGGGCCGACCTGCTGGTCGCGCCGGTGCTGGAGCCGGGCGCCACCACCTGGACGGTGTACCTCCCGGCGGGCGCCGCCTGGACCGACGCGTGGACCGGTGAGACGTACCAGGGCGGCGAGGCCGTCACCGTCGACGCCCCGCTGGACCGCATCCCGCTGTTCCTGCGGGACGGCGCGCGGCTGCCGATCGCGGAGCAGGCGGGCTGAGGGGCCGGCCTCCCCGGGCGGGGAGGCCGGCCCACCGCACCGGCCGCGCGATCAGCTGCTGCTGACCGTGAGGTTGTTGGTGGTGAAGTTCAGGCCGCCGGACGACGAGGTGATCTCGTAGCCGAACTGCACGTCGCCGATGGTCTCGTTGCCCATCCACTTCTTGGTGTCCTTGATCCACTTCAGGATCGGCAGGATGTTCACGCTGCCGGCGGTGGAGTCGGACGTGCGCAGGAACGAGAAGACCTCGTTGGCGCCGTTGCTGCCCTTGTAGACGTTCCAGGTGTGGCCGCCGAGGCCGACGGTGCCCTGGGAGGTCCCCAGCGGCCCGACGGCACCGTGGTAATTCACCCAGAGCATGATCTCGTAGTCGTGGTCGGTGTCCCAGATGTCGTACGAGGAGTTGTACGCGCCGGCCGCCGGGACGGTGACGTCGTAGGAGCTGCTGAGCGAGGACAGGGAGGTGATCGTCTTGTTGATCACCTTCTTGGAGTTGGGGTAGGACTTGATGCCGCCGGTGCCGGGATGGTCGGCCCAGACGCCCCAGTTGGTGCCGGAGTTGGCCCAGATGCACTGGCGGCCGGCGCCGGACCCCCAGATGTTGTTGTAGAGCGTGTAGCCGTTCAGGCCGGTGTTGCCCCATTGGTCGCAGGAGTTCCAGACGGCCGCGGAGGCGGGGGCGGAGGCGAGGCCGACGGTGACGCCGAGCGCGAGGGCCGGGGCCGTCAGCGCCTTGGTGATCCTGCTCGGGATGCGTGATGCCATGGTGTCCCTTCCATGGGTGGGGGGATGCGCGGGAGGGGGATCACCGCGCTCTCAGGGTGAGGACGCGGTCCTCCCCGGCGACGAGGTCGAGGAGCTCGGCACCGGAGGAAGTCCTGAGGTCGACGCGGACGGTGCGGTCCGGCCGGAGCACGGCCCTGGCCTCGCCGTCCGGGTGCCAGACGAGGTCGAGCCCGGCCCCGAACCGGGTGCGCACGCCGCGCAGCGCGCCGGCCGTGAGGTGCGCCGGCAGCGCCGGGAACAGCACCAGCCGGCCGGGGGTGGACTGCACGAGCGTTTCGATCAGCACCGCGGGCAGGGTGTGCGCCGCGTCGGCGTTGTAGACGTCCCGGCCGGGGTAGTGCGCGCTCATCAGGGAGGCGTGGAAAAAGTCGTTCTCCAGGATGCGGCCGAGGGCGCGGGCGACGCCGTCCGCGTCCCGCAGCCGGGCCGCCACGAGCGCGTGGTGCAGGTGGCCGTGCGCGGAGGCGTTGCCGACACCGCGCAGTTCCAGCGCGCGGTGGGCCGCCGCCGCCAGTGCGGGGGTGTCGTAGGGGGTGATCTCCTCCAGCGGCCAGACGCCGTAGAGGTGACTGAGGTGGCGGTGGTCGTAGGTGTCCTCCAGCCCCGGCCAGGCCCATTCGGCCAGCGCCCCGTCCGCGTTGATCCGGTGCGGCGGGAGCCGGTCGGCCAGGGCCGTCCAGCGGCCGGCCCGCGCGGTGCCGGGGTGGAGGGCGGCGGCCGTGCGCAGGGCGTGGCGGGCCGCCGAGAGGTCTATGGCGGCGTTGAGGGTGCCCCAGCCCGCGTTGGCGGGGCGGTTCTCCGGCGAGTACGAGGGGACGACGACGAGGTGGCCGTCGCCGTCGGTGCGGGTCAGGAAGTCCTCGTAGAAGAGGGCGACTTCGGCCAGTGCGGCGGCCGTGCGCGGGTCGCGGGTGCCGTGGGTCTCGTCGTGGTCGACGAGCGGCTTGAGCAGCCAGTCGGCGCCGGCCGTCCACAGGTGCAGGGGGTACTCGCGGCTGAAATGGTACGCGTGCCCGCACGCCCCGTCGCTGTGCGCGGGGGCCACCACGCCCCGGGCGCCGAAGATCGCGCGGGCGTTGTCGCGCCAGTCGGGCAACTGGCCGTGGACCAGGCGGGCATGGGCTTCGGTGACCTCGGGCAGGGCGGCCGCGGCGGCGGAGGCGATCTGGAGGTTGAGGTTGGCGTCGTGGGTGAACGCGCCCGACCAGGCGGTGTTCCAGTCGCCGGTCCACAGTCCGGTCAGGCGCGGCGGGAACAGGCCGCTCGCACTGAGCAGGTGGTAGCGCCCGGCGGCGAACAGCCGCTCCAGCAGGGCCGCGCTGCGGGGCCGCTTCAGCAACGCCGAGCCGGGCAGGGCGCGTTCGGCGGGGGTGGCGGCGAGGTCGAGGGTGACGCGCTCGTAGGCGGTGCGGTGCCGGGCGAGGTGGCGGTCGAGGAGTTCGTCCGGGTCGGCGGGCAGCTCGCGCAGGGCCCGGCCCTCGTCGACCACGTCCAGCTCGCCGGTGTGCCGTCGCACCCGGGTCAGGAGCAGCACCGAGGTGGCGCCCTCGACGCGCACGCCCGGCGCCACGAGCGTCGTCCGGCCGCCCGTGACGGCGATCCGGGTGACGCCGGTGCAGGCGAGGTCGCTGCCCGGATGGCGCAGGTGGACGCTCAGCAGGGCGCCGTCGGGCGTCAGGACGGCTCCGTGCCCGACGGAAGGAGCGGCCGGGGCGCCGGGCAGCCGGTGGTCCAGTTCGACCCGCAGGGCTCCGCCCGGCCCGGTGACGTGCTGGACGATCACGTCGTCGGCGCGTGAGACGAAGACCCGGCTGGTCCAGCCGTCGCAGGACGTACGGACGGTGCCGGTGGCGAAGTCGACCTCGCGGCGGTAGCCGGTGCCGGCGCCGGCCGGCCGGTCCAGCCGGATTCCGAAAGCGGGGTGGAACGCCCGCACCCACCGGAGGGGACGGCCGTCGGTGAAGCCCTCGGCCGCGCCGGTGTCGCCGGCCAGCAGCCGGTCCTGCACCCCGGGCAGGGCCGCGGCCAGCTCGGGCGGCCGGGTGCCGCCCTCGCCCGGCCGGACCAGGGTGTGATGGGTGACGACGACCTGTTCGGCGTCCGGTTCGCCGAACACGAGGGCGCCGTGATGGCCGTTGCCGCTCAGGAAGCCGTCCTCCCAGCGGGCGGCGGGCCGCGGCTCCCAGGTGCCGTGCACGGGGGCTGCGTGGGTCATGGCCGGAGCACCGCCGCCCCGTAGCGGCCGAGGGTGACCCGGCCGGTGACGTCCGTGCCGGTCAGCAGGTCGTGGTGGGTGCCCGGCACCTCGACCGTCACCGGCTCGCTGCCGTGGTTCAGCACGAACAGCAGCTCGCCCCGGCGCACGGCCTCGACCCGGTCGGGCAGCCCGTCCAGCACCGGGCGCACACCCGCCTCCCGCGCGACGGACGCCAGCAGGTCCCGCAGCGGCCCGGGTTCCGGGAGCGTGGAGAAGTACCAGGCCCGGCCCTTGCGCAGGACCGCGGGGAGCCCGTCGAGCTCACCGCCCCGGTAGGGCACGGTCTCCTCGGCGGTGCCGTCGCCCTCCAGTTCCTCGGACCACAGGGTGCCCCGGAAGCCCTCGCAGGCCACGGTCTCCCCCGCCTCCAGCGGCCACCACTCGTGCAGGGTGCGGATGCCGAACAGCCGCCGCAGCCGGGCGTCCATCCCGCCGGGTCGCACCCGGTCGTCCTGGTCGGCGACCCCGGTGAGGAAGCCGCAGACCAGGGTGCCGCCCTGCCGCGTGTAGGCCAGGAGGTTGCCGACGGCCGCGTCGGTGAGGGCGTACAACTGGGGCACGACGACCAGCGCGTAGGGCGTCAGGTCGTGCTCGGGGTGGGCGAAGTCGGTCGTCAGGTGGGCCTGCCACAGGGCCCGGTGCCAGGCGCTCAGCACGTCCGGGTACTCCACCCGGCCGGACGGGCGGCCGTCCTGGTCGCCGGCCCACCAGGCGTGCCAGTCGTGCAGGACGGCCACCCGCGCGGGGACGGACCGCCCGGTCACGGCGGGCGCGATCCGCTCCAGGTCGGCGCCGAGCCGCGTGATCTCCTGGAAGGTGCGCCCCTCCTCACCGGCGTGGCCGAGCATCCCGGAGTGGAACTTCTCGGCGCCCTGCCGGGACTGCCGCCACTGGAAGTAGCAGACCGCGTCGGCGCCCCGGGCGACCGCCTGGAGCGACCACAGCCGGTTCAGGCCCCGGGGCTTGGGGTGGTTCACCCCGCGCCAGTTGACCGGGCCCGCGGCCTGCTCCATCAGCACCCACGGCCCGCGCGCCTGGGAGCGGGTCATGTCCTGCACCAGCGCGCCGTGCTGGGCGCCGAGCGGGTCGCGCGGGTCGGGGTAGAGGTCGACGGAGACGACGTCCTCCTCCCGGGCCCAGCGCCAGGCGTCGACCCCGGACCACAGCGGCATGAAGTTGGTGGTGACCGGCACGTGCGGGGAGTGCCGACGGACGATGTCCCGCTCCGCGGTGCAGCACTCCAGGAGCATGTCGGAGGTGAAGCGGCGGAAGTCCAGCACCTGGCCGGGGTTGCGCAGGTAGTGCGGCAGGCGGGGCGGCAGGATGCCGTCCCAGGTGTCGTAGTGCTGGCCCCAGAAGGCGGTGCCCCAGGTCTCGTTGAGGGCGTCGAGGGTGCCGTACCTCGCGCGCAGCCACCGCCGGAAGGCGGCGGCTGCCTGGTCGCCGTGGTCGGCCGTGCAGTACTCGTTGTTGATGTGCCACAGGGTGAGGGCCGGGTGGCCGCCGTAGCGGGCGGCCAGGTCCTCGGTGATGGCGGCCGCGTGACGGCGGTAGGTGGCGCTGGAGTGCGAGAAGTGCTGCCGGCCGCCCCACCACTCGGTGCGCCCGTCCTCGGTGACGGGCAGGGTGTCGGGGTGCAGCCGGCCCAGCCAGGGCGGGGGCGAGGAGGTAGGGGTGGCGAGGACGACACCGATGCCGTGCTCGTGCATCAGGTCCATCAGTGTGTCCAGCCAGCCGAACTCCCGTGCGCCCGGCTCGGGTTCCAGCTTCGACCAGGAGAAGACGCCGAGCGTGACCGAGTTGACGCGGGCGGCCTTCATCAGCCGGACGTCCTCGCGCCAGGTCTCCTCGGGCCACTGCTCCGGGTTGTAGTCGCCGCCGAACAGCAGGCGGCCCCGGGTGACGTCCTCCAGGCCGGGCATCAGACGGGCTCCCCGTACTGCACGCCCCGCCCGTTGGTCGCCACGTAGACCCGGCCGTACACGCGCGGGTCGCCGGTGACGGTGGCGCCGATCCAGCCCCACTGGTGCCGGTCGTCGTTGACGCGCACCCAGGTCCTCGCCTCGTCGTCCGAGCGGTGCACCGCGGTGGTCGTCCCGGTGGCGCCGACGAGGTAGAGCGCCGGGTAGGAGGCGCCCTCGGCCGCCTTGCCGAAGCCCAGGGTGTAGGCGGCCCAGCAGCTGTCCACCTTGCGCAGGCTCGTGCCGCCGTCGGTCGAGCGGTACAGCCCGTTCCACTTCAGGCTCAGCCACAGGTCGCCGGAGCGGCCCGGGGCGGCTGCCAGCTGGTACTCGCTGTCGCCGGCGCTCGGTGCGGACGCCCGGGCGGAGAACGTCAGGCCGCCGTCGGTGCTGGCGTGCAGGGTGCCGGTGGTGGTGTCGAAGGCGTAGAAGCGGGCCGGGTCGACCGGGTCGGCGACCGGTGTGGCGCCCCGGGGGAAGGTCGGCACCTCGGCCCAGGTGCGGCCGTTGTCCGCCGAGCGGTGGGCGGGGTGGGCGGTGCCGAAGGACCACAGCAGCACGCCGCCGTCGGCCCCGGTGGCGATCGGGCCGGGCGCGGTCCGGGCCGCGTCCGGCTGGGAGGCGAAGGGCGCCCACGTCTGCCCGCCGTCGTGCGAGAAGGCGCCGTTGCCGTGGTCGCCCCACCCCGCCCGGACCACGTAGGAGGGCCGGGCCGGGGCCAGGGCGAGCCCGGTCGAGGTGGCGAACACCGGGTCGGTGGCCATGCCGCGGGACGGTGAGGCCGTGAGCCGCTCGTGGTACATGACGCCGACGTCCCCGCAGCCGCTGAGCAGATGGGCCTCACCGGCGGGCGGGGAGAGCAGCTGCCGGACGGACGCCTCCTCCACGCCCCGGATCTGCGGGGCCCAGTGCCTGAGGTCGCGGGTGCCGTAGAGGGTCGCCCCGGTGCCGTGGACGACATGCCCGGAGTCGAACGGGTCGAGTCCGAGAGCCTGGATCCACCAGCCGAACTTGGGCGCGTCACCGCCCCACTCGAGGTAGGGCGTCTCCGAGACGTCGAGGACGGCCCGGTCCTTCAGGGACGTCCAGGTCCGGCCGCCGTCGGTGGTGCGGAAGACGGTGTCGACCAGGGCCCAGCGGTTGTTGGTGGACACGACCACGGTGCCGGGGCGGCGCGCGTCGACGGCGGCGCCGCCGTAGCCGAAGGTGTCCCTGCCCCCGTCCTCCGTGCGGCCTCCGGGCCGGACCGGCGTGACCTCGGTCCATCTCCCGTCCGTCGTGCGCAGTTTGTGCACGCTGCCGTCCGACTGGCCGTTGGGGCCGGGGGCGTCGGCGTAGGTCACGTACAGCTCGCGGGTGTGCCGGTCGTACGCGGCCCGGACCGGCACCCGGGCGGCCGCGCCGGTGGGCTGTCCGGGGACGGCCTCCCAGGTCGTGCCGTCGGAGCTGCGGTACAGGGCGGGTCGGCCGGCCGTGCCGTCGGAGTCGCCCCAGCCGGCGTAGACCGTGCGGCCCGCGGCGACGAGGAGGGTGATGCCCTGCCCGGTGGGACCGGGGGTGGCCGGGAAACCGGCAGGGGCCCAACTCGCGCCTCGGTCGGTCGACTTGAGCAGGCCGTCGTGCCGGGTCCCGAGCCAGAGGGTGTCGCTGTCGCGCGGGTCGACGAGCAGTCGCTCCCCGCAGCCGCGCCCGTCCTCGTTCGCGCCGAGCCTGACGGTCAGGTCGGTGCGCTGCCAGGTGGCGCCCCGGTCCCCGGAGCGCAGCACGGCCCCGTTGCCGGCCCAGGGCTGCGTGTAGGCGCCGAGCGCGAGGTACAGCCGGTCCGGGTGGGCCGGGTCGACGGCCATGGCCTCCACCCCGAGCAGGTTCCAGTCGTCCCAGCCGAGGTGGTCGGTCAGCGGGATCCACCGGCCGGACCGGTCCTCCCAGCGGTAGGCGCCGCCGATGTCCGTGCGCAGGTAGGCCAGTCCGCGGACGGTGGGGTGGAACAGCACGCCCGTGACGAATCCGGTGCCGCCCTGGACGACGTTGCGCCAGCGGTATTCGCCGCGGGCGTCGGGCGCGGCGGCGTGTGCCCGCCCCTGTGCCGCCGGCAGGGAGGCGGCCGCTGCGGCGACCGCGGTCCCGGCGAGGACGGAACGCCTGCTCAAACCGAACGTGCTCATGACATACCTCGGTTTCCTCGGTTCCTGGGCGGGGCTGGGTGGGCGCCCTCCGGGGCGGGAGGACCGTGCGGCGGGCGACGGAGCGCAGCGCGCGGGCGCCGGCCTGCGGTCAGCCCTTCACCGCGCCCGTGAGCATGCCCTTCTTGAAGTGCTTCTGGACGAACGGCGAGACCACGGCGACCGGCAGCAGCGCCATCATCATCACGGCCATCTGGATCGCGAGCCCGGAGATCTGCCCCGTCTTGATCGCCTGGCTGACGCCCACCGGCGCCTCCTGCTTCTGCACCAGCTGGATCATGACGTTCTGCAGCGGCATCATGTCCTGGTCGCTCAGGTAGATCGACGCGTTGAACCAGGCGCTCCAGTACCCCACCGCGTAGAACAGCGTGATCACCGCGATGACGGCGCGCGAGAGCGGCAGGACGATCTGCCGGAGGATCCGCCAGTCCCCCGCCCCGTCGATCCGCGCGCTGTCGACCAGCTCCGGCGAGATCCCCATGAAGAACGCCCGCAGCACCAGGATGTTGAAGACACTGATCGCACTCGGGAGGATCAGCGCGAGATAGGTGTCGGTCAGCCCCAGCGACTGCACCAGCAGATACGTCGGGATGAGACCGGCCCCGAAGAACATCGTCGCGAGCAGGGTCATCAGCAGCCAGCGGTGCCCCAGCGACCCGCTGCGGGACAGGCCGTAGGCGGCCAGCACCGACACCGTCATGGAGAACGCCGTGCCGACGAGGGTGACGCACACGCTGACGACGGCGGCCCGGGTCACCTGCCCGCCGCTCAGCAGCTCCTGGTAGGCGACGAAGGTGATGCCCTTCGGGATCACCACGAGGCCGCCGGCCGCGTTGATGGTCTGTTTCGAGGACAGGCTGGTGACGATGACGATCCACAGCGGGAAGAGCACCGCGAGGCACGCGCCCGCCAGGACGATGCCCTTGCCCGCGACCCCGGCCCTGCTGGGCTCCTCCTCCCACACGGGCCGCGGCGGGGCCTCCCAGAAGCGGGGTGCGCGCGCCGCCTCGTCGCGGGCGGCCCTGTCGATGACGGCGGTCACTTCCTGTACACCCCCTGCTCGCCCATGAAATGGGCCACCTTGTTCGCGGCGAGGACGAGCGCCACGCTCACCAGGCCCTTGATCAGGCCGGCCGCCGCCGCGTAGCTGAAGTCCTGGTTGCGGACGCCGTTCCACCACACATAGGTGTCGAGGACCTCCGCCGCCCCCGGTCCCACCGCGTCACGTTGCAGCAGGATCTGCTCGAAGCCGACGGTCAGCGCGTCACCGACCCGCAGCACCAGCAGCAGGGCGATCACGGGCCGCAGCGCGGGCAGCGTGACGTGCCACATCCGGCGCCGGCGCCCGGCCCCGTCCATGGCCGCCGCCTCGTAGAGGTCGGGGCTCACGGAGGCGAGTGCGGCGAGGAAGACGATGACGCCCCAGCCCGCGTCCTTCCAGACGCCCTCCGACGTCACCAGGAACGCGAAGATCCCCGGGTCGGTCATCAGGTCGAAGCCCTCGTGTCCGTGCTGCCGGAGGGTCTGCGCGATGATGCCCGCCCCGCCGAAGATCTGCTGGAAGACGGTGATCACCAGCACCCAGGAGAAGAAGTGCGGCAGGTAGAGGATCGCCTGCGACACCGCGCGGATCCGGGGCCTGAGCACGCTGTTGATGAGCAGCGCGAGCACGATCGGGACGGGGAAGAACAGCACCAGCTGGAGACCGAACAGCACGAGCGTGTTCCGTACGGCGTCCCAGAACGCCGAGTCGGCGAAGATCCGCTCGAACTGCTCGACGCCCACCCACGGGCTCTCCAGCATCGCGACGAAGCCGTTGTCGCTGACGTAGGGGTCGTACTCCTGGAAGGCGACGACATTGCCCAGGATCGGTATGTAGTTGAAGACCAGGACCAGCGCGACGGCCGGCAGGGTCATCAGGATCAGCGTGCGGTCGCGGCGGAACCGAAGCCGGAGGCTCAGCTTGCCGGAGAGTCTCCTCCCGCCCGGCCGCTCCCCCGCGGCGTCCGCCGCCCGGGAGGCCGTCTCGGTGGTCTCCGCCTCGGCCCTGCTGCGCGGCACCGTGCTGTTCGACACGGACGTCTCCTCGCCTCAGCGCCGGGTCACTGCGCGGAACCGTTGGTGTCGTGCAGCTTCCGGTACCAGTCCCGCAGCTCGTCGCCGCCCTGCCTCTTCCAGTCGGAGACGGCCTGCTGCACCTCGCTGATCTTCCTGCGGCCGCGGACGGTGTCGTCCTCCAACTGCTCGAAGTCGTTGGACAGGTTGGTGTAGCGCGCCGGTTCGGTGATCTGCATGCCCCAGAAGGTGGACTTCCTGGTGAAGGCGCCCATCCGCTGCTGCCACTCCACCTGCTCCTTCGCGATCTCCGGCAGGTCGGGGTGCGCGATGGTCGGGGCGGGGCTGGCGAGCATCACATAGGCGTTGATGACCTCCTGGTTGCCCTTGTCGTTCTTGGTGGGCACCCCGTCCTCGACGGTGTAGTGCGTGCCCTCCACCCCGTAGTTGGTGAGCATGTACTCCTTGGTGCCGTACGGGGCGGCGGTGACGTTGGCCGCGGCCAGGACGTCCTCGACGACGGCCTTGGAGGCCTTTTTGTTGACGAAGGCGAAGATGCCCGCGGGCGAGCCGGCCCAGAGGACGGGGTCGCCGCCGCCGGCGCCGAAGACGTCCATGCCGGAGATGCGGAAGTCGGTCTTCTGGCCCGCCTGTTCGGCCATCTTGCCCCACCAGGACGAGATGTTGTCGTTGTAGATCAGGACCTGGCCGGCGGTGAACCGGTCCGCCGCGGTGCCCTGGACCGCCCGCGCGTCGGGGTGGACCACACCCGCCGCGTACAGCTTGCGCACCCACTCCAGCGCCTCGAGGTACTCCTCGGTCTCGACCCGGTAGACCATCCTCCCGTCGGCCAGGTTCCAGCCGAGCGGCTTCTCGCTGCCGGAGAGCACGCCGAAGAACTGGAAGGCGGACCACTTCATGTCGTCGCAGGCCCACACCTTGTCCCGGGGCCGGCTGATCTCCTTGGCGAGGGCGAGGAACTCGTCGGGGGACTTGGGGAGTTCGTAGCCCTCCTTGTCGAAGACGTCCTTGCGGTAGAAGGGCACGATGCCGGGGACGGCGGGGGCGGGCTGGGGCAGGCCGCGCAGCTTGCCGCCGAAGATGGAGTACTGCCAGGCCCCGCTCGGGACGGCCGCGAGGTTCGGGTACTTCTTGATCGCGTCCCCGGACAGGTACGGGCCGAGGTCGGCGAACTTGCTGATGATGGCGCTGGGTATCTTGCCGCCCATGTTCCAGCTGGGGATGACCACGACGTCGGGCAGGTCGCTGGAGGCGAGCACCGCGCCCAGCTTCTCGTCGTAGGTGTTGCCGTCCTGGTTCTGCCAGGCGATGTCGACGCCGATCAGGTCGTTCATCGCCCGGTAGTAGGCGTTGTCGCCCTTCGGCGGTGTCCCCCAGAACGGCGACATGATCTTGATGCGGCCGCCCTTGCCGAGCTTCCTCGGGACCGAGGTCTTGAGGTCGGCCAGGTCGAGCCTGCCGGTGAAGCCCATGGCCGAGCCGTTCCTGGACGGGATGTCCGGGGAGACCACGTTGCTCGCGACGTAGGCCGGCAGCAGCTTCTTGGCGCTTTTGCCGGACGTCGTGCCGTCCCTCGAGCCGCTGTCCGACCCGCCGCAGGCGGTGAGCAGCGGCATCCCGCCGGCCACGGCCGCGGTGGCGAGCCCCGTGGCGGCGAGGAAACTTCTCCGGCTCTGTCCCGAGGAGGCGGAGGCGGCGTTCGGCGTCATTGCGTCAACCCTTCATGGCGCACCAGGACACCCGGCGGAAGGCCGTCGGCTGCGGTGTCTCGAGTGGAACTGGCTGAGCGGAAGCGAGCTGTCGAACCCGGGCGGCCGGGCGGTGCAGTGCCTAGTCGAAGCGCTTCGATGTTGCTGCGAGGTTAGGTGAACACCCCAAGGCGCACAAGGGTCGTCACCGAAGTTCCTCAGCGCTGAGGGGGGCGCCTTTCCGCGTGCACTGCTTGAGCATTGCGGACCGTTCCCTTGACACCCGAACGGACCTGCGCCCAGCATCGAAGCGCTTCGAAAGCGCCGCGCCGATCAAGTGCAGGGGGATCCCCACGTGACCGCAGATCCGCTGTCCGCCGCGCCGTTCCGCGACCCGCGGCTGCCGCTCGCGAAGCGCGTCGACGACCTGCTGGGGCGGCTCACCCTCGACGAGAAGGTGGCGTTCCTGCACCAGTTCACCCCCGCTGTCGAACGGCTCGGCATCGCCGCGTTCCGCACCGGCCAGGAGGCGCTGCACGGGGTGGCGTGGATGGGCCCGGCCACGGTGTTCCCGCAGGCGGTCGGCCTCGGAGCCACCTGGAACCCGGAGTTGGTGCAGCGGGTCGGCGACGCGGTCTCCCGGGAGGCCCGCGCGATGCGCACCCGGGACGACCGGGTCGGCCTCAACGTCTGGGCCCCGACGGTCAATCTGCTGCGCCACCCCCTGTGGGGACGCAACGAGGAGGGCTACTCCGAGGACCCGGTGCTCACCTCGGCCCTCGCCACCGCCTACACCCGCGGTCTGCGCGGCGACCACCCCGCGCGCTGGCGCACCGCGCCCGTGCTGAAGCACTGGCTGGCCCACAACAACGAGACCGACCGCTCCACGACGTCGAGTTCGGTGCGTCCGCGCGTGCTGCACGAGTACGACCTGAAGGCGTTCCGCGCCACCGTCGAGGCGGGTGCGGTGGCCGGGGTGATGCCGGCGTACAACCTGGTCAACGGCCGCCCCAACCACGTCTCCCCGTACCTGGCCGAGTACCTGCGGACCTGGACGGACCAGGATCTGCTGGTCTGCTCGGACGCGGGCGCGCCGAGCAACCTGGTCGACTCCGAGCACTACTTCGCCACCCACGAGGAGGCCGTCGCCGCCTCCCTGCGGGCGGGCGTCGACAGCTTCACCGACCACGGCACGGACTCCTCGCCGATCACCGCACGGCTGCGCGGCGCCCTGGAGCAGGGGCTGCTGACGGAGGCCGACCTCGACACGGCGGTCCGCCGCCAGCTGTCGGTGCGCTTCCGGCTCGGCGAGTTCGACCCGGAGGACGAACAGCCCGGTGCGACGGCCGCGTTCGACACCCCGGCGCACCGGGAGCTCGCGCGGGAGGCCGCCGAGCAGGCGATCGTGCTGCTGAAGAACGACGGTGTCCTGCCGCTGGCGTCCGGCACCCGGATCGCGGTGGTGGGGCTGCTCGCCGACGAGTGCAAGCTCGACTGGTACAGCGGCACACTGCTGCACCGCTCGACCCCGCTGGAAGGGCTGTACGAGCGGTTCGGCGCGGAGCGGGTCACCTTCGCCGAGGGCGTGGACCGGGTCCGGCTGAGAACCTCCCGGGGCGCGTTCCTGAACGTGCCGGCGGCCGGGGACACCGCGCACGGGGGTCCGGACGCCGAGGGCGCGCTCGACCCGGCGCTGCTCACGGGCCGCACCGACCTGCCCGCGCTGACCGCCGACGCCACCGGCACCGAACTGGCCCTGACCGACTGGGGCGGTGGTGTGCTCACGCTGCGCGCCCCGGACGGCCGCTACCTCTCCGTCGCCGGCGACGGGTACCTCCGCGCCTCCGCGGACCGGCCCGGCGGCTGGGTCGTGCAGGAGACGTTCCGCCTGGAACCGCACCGGGACGGGCACCTCCTGAAGCACCTCGGGACGGGTCGCCATGTGTGTGTATGCGCCGACGGCGTGAAGGTTGCCGACGAGGACCCCGAGGTGTTCGACCTGGTCGTCGCCGAGCGCGGCGAGGAGGCGGTGGCGCGTGCCGCCGCCGCGGCCGACGTGGTGGTGGTCGTCGCGGGCAACGACCCGCACATCAACGGCCGCGAGACCGAGGACCGCACGACGCTGCGCCTGCCGGGGCACCAGGAGCGGCTGCTGCGGGCCGCCCGCGCGGCCAATCCGGCCACCGTCCTGGCCCTGGTCTCGGCCTATCCGTACGCCGTCGACCCGCACGAGCTGCCCGCCGTGCTGTGGAGCGCGCACGGCGGGCAGGCGGCCGGGACCGCGCTGGCCCGGGTCCTGGCCGGCGACGTCTCCCCGGCCGGGCGCCTGCCGCAGACCTGGTACGCCGCCGACGCCGACCTGCCGGACCTGCTGGACTACGACGTCATCGGCAGCCGCCAGACCTACCTCTACTTCGCGGGCACCCCGCTGTTCCCCTTCGGGCACGGCCTGTCCTACGCCTCGTTCTCCTACACCGGCCTGAGCGCGGCGGCCGAGGGCGAGGAGGTGCGGGTCTCCTTCTCGGTCACCAACACCGGGGCGGTCACGGCCGACGAGGTCGCCCAGCTCTACGGCCGGGCCGTCGCCCCGTCCCGGCCCCGGCCGCGCCGGGAACTGCTGGACCACCGGCGGATCACGCTCGCCCCGGGCGAGACGGCACGACTGGACTTCCGCGTCCCGCTGTCCGCCCTCGCGTTCTGGGACGTCTCCCGGGACCGGTGGCGGGTGGAGCCGGGCCCGTACGAGCTGCTGGCCGGCGCCTCCAGCGAGGACGTGCGGCTGCGGACGACGCTCACGCCGGCCGGCGAGCCCGCCCTGCCCCGCGCGGTCCTCGCGCGGGGGCTGGCCGCGGCCGCGTTCGACGAGCAGCGCGGTGCCGAGATCGTCGACCGCGCGAAGCGGTCCGGCGACGCCGTGACGCCGGCGGACGACCGTACGGCCGAACTGCTCTACCGGGACTGCGGCTTCGGGCCGGGGGCGTCCGGAGTGACGGTGGAGGTGTCCGGGGCGGGCACGGTCGAACTGCGCCTGGACGACGGTCCGGCGATCGCGGTGCTGTCGACCACGGAGCCCACCGCGGGCCCGTACGACTACGTCCGCCTCGGCGCGCCCGTCGCGGCGCAGGGCGTGCACGACGTGCACCTGAAACTGCGCGGTCCGCTGCGGCTCGCGCACGTCGGCTTCTCCGGCCGGGGGTCCGGGGCGGCCGGGCGCACGGAAGAGGCCCGGCACCGGAAGGCATCGGTGCCGGACCTCTCCACGGACCCTATATGAAAATGGTTCCCATGAGCCAGAGGGGAGCCGGAACGGGCTAGAGGCTGAGGCCGGTGAGGACCATCACGCGCTCGTAGGTGTAGTCCTCCATGGCGAAGCGCACGCCCTCGCGGCCCACGCCGGACTGCTTGACGCCGCCGTAGGGCATCTGGTCGGCACGGTAGGAGGGGACGTCGCCGACGACCACGCCGCCGACCTCCAGGGCCCGGTGGGCCCGGAAGGCGGTCTGCAGGTCGTGGGTGAACACGCCCGCCTGGAGGCCGTACTTGGAGTCGTTGACGGCGGCGAAGGCCGCGGCCTCGCCGTCCACCTTCTGCACGGTGAGGACCGGCCCGAAGACCTCCTCGCAGGAGATCGTCACCTCGGCCGGGACCTCGGCCAGGACGGTCGGCGCGTAGGTGGCGCCGTCCCGCTCGCCGCCCGTGAGCAGCCGGGCCCCGGCGTCGACGGCCTCGCGGACCCACGTCTCGACGCGCCGGGCGGCCTCCTCGCTGACCAGCGGGCCGACGTCCGTCTTGTCGTCGCTCGGGTCACCGGTGACCTGGGCCTCGACCGCGGCGACGATGCGCGGCAGCAGCCGGTCGTACACCGAGGCGTCGGCGATGACCCGCTGGACGGAGATGCAGGACTGGCCGCCCTGGTAGTTGGAGAAGGTGGCGATGCGGTTCGCCGCCCAGTCCAGGTCCTCCTCGCTCGCCCAGTCGGCGAGGACGACGGCCGCGCCGTTGCCGCCCAGCTCCAGGGTGCAGTGCTTGCGCGGCACCGAGTCCATGATCGCGTAGCCGACCTTCTCGGAGCCGGTGAAGGAGATCACGGGCAGGCGCTCGTCCTGCACGAGGGCGGGCATCTTGTCGTTGGCGACCGGCAGGATGCTCCAGGAGCCGGCGGGCAGCTCGGTCTCGGCCAGCAGGTCGCCGATGATCAGGCCGGACAGCGGGGTCGCGGGGGCCGGCTTGAGGATGATCGGGGCGCCGGCGGCGATGGCCGGGGCGACCTTGTGGGCGCAGAGGTTCAGCGGGAAGTTGAAGGGCGCGATGCCCAGGACGACGCCCTTGGGGAAGCGGCGCGTGAGGGCGAGCCGGCCCTGGCCGCCGAGGTCGGTGTCCAGGCGCTGGGCCTCGCCGCCGTTGAACCGCCGGGCCTCCTCGGCCGCGAAGCGGAAGACCGACACGGCACGGCCGACCTCGCCGCGCGCCCACTTCATGGGCTTGCCGTTCTCGGCGGAGATCAGCAGCGCGATCTCCTCGGTGCGCTCGGCCAGACGCCGGCTGACGTGGTCGAGGGCGGCGGCCCGCACGTGCGCGGGGGTGGCGGCGAACTCGTCCCGCACGGCGTACGCGGCGGCGACGGCCTCCTCGACCTGCGCGTCCGTCGGCACGCTCACCTTGCCGACGAGCCGCCCGTCCCACGGGGAGCTGACGTCGAAGGTGTCCTCGCCGGTGGCCTGGCGGCCGGCGAGCCAGAAGGCGTGGGTGGAGGTCATGTGGGTTCCGGCCCTTCGGCGTCGGGGGTGATCCTGTGTGACGGATCAACGGTAGGCGCGGCACGGCCCGACGGTGTTTGTCCGGCACGTAGCAGTGGCGGACCGGGACACTACGGATTGGCTATTCCGAGGCGGTCGCCTTGAGAGCCAGCCACAGCTCCATCCGGGCGTCCGGATCGTCCAGGGAGCGGCCGAGGATCTCCTCGACGCGGCGCATGCGGTAGCGCAGGGTGTGCCGGTGGACGCCGAGGTCGGCCGCCGCCGCGTCCCACTGGCCGTGCTTGGACAGCCAGGCGCGCAGGGAGGCGACCAGGTCGCCGCGGCCCGTGGCGTCGTGCTCATACAGCGGGCGCAGCATGCCGTCGGCGAACGCCCGCACGGCGTCGTCCGCGAGCAGCGGCAGCACGGAACCGGCCGCCATCTGCTCGTGCTCCACGAGCACCCGCCCCCGGCGCCGTGCCACCGACAGGGCCTGCTCGGCCTGCTTGTACGCGGCGGACGCGGCGATCGGCCCGGCCGGTGCCGACAGGCCGACGACCAGGTCGTCCTCGTCGCCGCCGGGCGTCTTCTCGCGGCCACCCGAGCGGGCCGCCTCCAGGGCGGCCGCGTACCGCGCGCAGGCGGCCGCGGCGGCGCCGCCGTCCGCGGCCAGCACCACCAGCCGCTCCCCCTCCGGCACGACGAGCACGGCCTCGCCGGCGCGGGCGGCGGCGGACTCCACGACATCGGCGAGCGCCGCGAGCGGGTCGCCGGCGGTGTCGGCCGCGGCGAGCGCGGCGGCCGACGGCCGGTCGGCGGGGGCGGCAGGCCGGGCCTCGGCGCGGGCCAGGGCGGCCGACGCCGACACCGGTGCCCGCTCGGCGACCATCATCCGGAACGGCGCGTCCAGCAGTCCGCCGTACAGGTCCCCGGCGACGGCGCGGGCGTGGTCCGGCTCCCCGGCCAGCAGCATGCGCAGCACGGCCGCGCCGACCCGCTGCTCGGCGGCGTGCAGGGAGCGGGAGCGTTCCGTGGTCAGGGTCAGCAGCGCGATGGCCGAGTGCACGGCGTACCGCTCGGCGGTGCCCGGGGCCGCGGCGGTGCCCACGGCGAGGGCCGCCCGGGGCCGCCGGCCGGTGCCGATGGTGTGCAGTTCGACGCGGTCCTCGTTCTCCGGGCCGCCGACCACGGACGAGGCGGGCGCGGGACGGTCCCGCAGCCGCTGCACGTCGCCGGTGAGCCGCGCGGCACGCCGGCCGGCCCATTCCGGTGCGGTGGCGACGACGGCGCCGGAGGCGTCGTACAGCGCCGCCCAGCCGTCGACCTGGGCGGCCAGGGCGGCCAGCAGCCCCTCCGGGCCGCCGGTCTGGGCCTGGCGGGTCAGCTCCCGCTGGGCGGCGAAACCGGCCGTGACGGCCCGGTACTGGTCGGCGGCGATCGCGGCGGACACGGCCTTGCTGATGGCGAGGAACGGCGTCCGGCGCGGCACCTCCAGCAGCGGCAGGCCCTCTTCCCGCGCCGCGTCGACGAGCGCCTCGGGGATCTCCTCGTAGTTCACGCCCACGGCGAAGCCCAGCCCGACCACTCCGGCCCCGGCCAGCCGCCGCACGTAGCGCCGCATCGCCTCCGGGTCCTCGGCGTCCAGTTTGAGGGCGGTGATCAGCAGCAGTTCCCCGCCCTCCATGTAGGGGACGGGGTCGGCGAGCTCGCTGACGTGGGCCCAGCGCACCGGCACGTCGAGGCGGTCGCCGCCGGCCCGCACGGTCAGCTTCAGCGCGGAGTGGTGGACGAGCGAGGCGAGCGTCGGGGGCATGGGGCCTTCTGCGTCGGGGCGGTGTGATCACTGTGGTCATTTGGCCGCCGCGTATGAACGACCTGTGACGATTCTGCCTCACCGTACGGTCCCGGCGTACCGGAACCGGGGTGCCCCGGCAGCCCCGACGAGGGCGCGGGCCCGGCCGCCCCCGCCCCCGGCGCCCTCAGCTGCGCAGATCGACCAGCAGCGGGGGCGCGTGCTCGCCCTGCACGGTGGTCAGGGACAGCACCGCGTGCCCGGCCGGCACCCCGTGCGCCAGCTCGGAAGCGGACCACCGCTCGCGCTCCACCTGCCGCACGGTCACCGCCCGCGCGGTCGGCGCCTTGCCGGTGATCACCCGCCGCACCGCGTGCAGGGCCTTGCCCGCCGGGGTCTCGGCGATGATCTGGCGGTCGGTGACGTCCCGCGCCTCGGTCCACTCCTTGCCCCACACCTCGGCGAAGTCCTGGCCGTCCCAGGGCGTGACCCCCGACAGCGCCATCCGGCACCCGGTCGCCCCGAGCAGCGGCCCGCGCAGCGGCCGGGCCACGTCGTCCAGGGTCCGCAGGGTGAGCACGACACCGGCGTTGCCCGACCGCAGCCGCTGGATGCCGCGCACGGCCTCGGGCGTGACCACCCCGGTCGCGTCGTCGAGCACGAGGCAGGCGAACAGCGACCGGTCCTCCCGTACGGCGACGCTGGCCGTGAACTGCGCGAGCACCAGCCGGGCCAGCATCCGGGAGGCGTCGGCGTGCCCGCGCTGGGGCAGGTCGATGCGCACCCGCACGGGGTGGTCGAGCGCCTTCAGCGTGAACGGCCGCGACTGCCCGGAGGTGTCGAAGAACCCGGCAAAGGCGGGCCGGTCCAGCAGCGCGACGCGGTCCGCGAGGATCCCGCCGGCATCTCCGGGCTGCCCCATCTGCCGTTCACGGGCGTCGAGTTCACGCAGCAGCGACTCCTGCCCGGTCTCCTGGAGCCCTTGGCGCAGCGCCGTGAACGGCGCGGGTGAGCCGTCGAGGAGCTGCCGCAGCTCCGGCACGGAGGGGAAACGCCCGTGCACGGCCCGGAACGGCCCGAGCAGCTGTGCCAGGACGGTGGTCGAGCGCCGGGTGTCGCTTCCCGGGTGCGGATCGGCGAGGTCACCGACCAGCGCCTCGGCGAGCACGGCGGCCGCCTCGTCCGGGTCGGCGGTCCCGCCGTACAGGTCCAGGTCGTACTCGGACTCCTGGTTCCCGATCCGCACGACGACGTCGTAGGCGTCGGCCGGCCCGAGCCCCGCCCCGGCGGCCCCCATGACGACCACGGCGGCGCGCCCCGCGAGGGCGTGCAGGCAGAGGGACTCCGCGAGCGGCCGGACGACCGTGCCGGTCTTGCCGGAACCGGCGGGCCCCACGGCCACCAGCGAGGTGCCGAGCAGGTCGGGGCCCAGGGCGAGTCCGGCCCCGCGGTAGGCGTAGGGGTTGCGGGTGTCGTCCACGGTCGTGCCGAGCCGCACCTGCCCGGTGAGCAGGTCGTGCCGGGCCAGGCGGGCGGGCAGGTCGCGCTCCCCGGAGGGGTGCAGGCAGGCCGCGGCGCCGTCCTTGAGCACGGCACCGGTGAAGGTGGCCAAGCTGTGCCGTCCGGTGCGCACGCCCTGCCAGGCGCGCAGGATCCGGGCGTGGTCGACGTCCCGCATCAGCCCGGAGTGCGCCTCGGCGGCGAGCCGCTCGGCGGCGTCGGCGGCCCCGGCGGCCCGGAGCTCGTTCCACTGCGCCGGGTCGTCCTCGGGGGCCGGCTGCGCGGCCGGGGCCTGCGGCCGCCGGTACAGGGGCGTGACGAAACGGCGCCAGACCTCGCCCCAGCGTCCGAGGCGGGCCACCACGATCATGATGGCCAGGGCGACCAGCAGCTCGTACCCCCGGTAGACGACGAAGGTGCCGGTCTCGCCGAGGTCGCTGTCGCCGCCGCGCCAGGCGTCCGGGACAATCAGGTCGAACGGGATCCACCACCAGGTGCCGAGGTAGTCGTTCTGCAGCAGCGACCAGACCAGCCAGCCCACCAGGAAGGCGATCAGCGCCCCGCTCAGCAGCTGCCGGGTGGGCACGTCGTCGGGTTCCTCCGCGGGCCGCGGCCGGTGCCCGAACCGCCACACGCCCGGCGCGGCCTCGGGGCGCGGCGCGCGCAGCCAGGCGAGGAAGGCCGACCCGTCCGGCCGCGGCGGCGCCGGTGCCCCGGGGGGCCGGGAGGGCATCGCCGGCACCTGTGGCGGCCCCGCCGGCCGGGGCACGGGATGCGCGTGTGTGCCCCGGGCCTCCTGCGTCCCGTCGCTGTCCATCGCCCCTGCCCCCTGACCAGCCGCTGCGTCCACCATCAGCGAGCCAATCTAACGCCCTCCCCTGGGGAGTTCACCGCTTACGCGGCCGGGTCGTGGGCACCGGTGCGGAAGGCTGCCATGTCCACCCCGGACAAGCGGCGGCGCCGACAACGCCCACATGGAGCATGCCCACCCCCCTCCGCCCGCCCTAGCCTGCGAGAAAAGAAGTCACCGGTCGGTACAAGTCCCTCCGCACCACCCCCCAGGAGCCCCGCATGAGCGCACTGCCGCAGGAGCGTCGCGTCGTCACCGCCATCCCCGGCCCGAAGTCGCAGGAGCTGCAGGCCCGCCGCACCGCCGCGGTCGCGCAGGGCGTGGGCTCCGTGCTGCCCGTGTTCACCGCGCGCGCCGGCGGCGGGATCATCGAGGACGTCGACGGCAACCGGCTGATCGACTTCGGCTCGGGCATCGCCGTGACGTCCGTCGGCGCCTCCGCCGAGGCCGTCGTCCGCCGCGCGTCCGCGCAGCTCGCCGACTTCACCCACACCTGTTTCATGGTCACGCCGTACGAGGGCTACGTCGAGGTCGCCGAGGCGCTCGCCGAGCTGACCCCCGGCGACCACGCCAAGAAGAGCGCGCTGTTCAACTCGGGCGCCGAGGCCGTGGAGAACGCGGTCAAGATCGCCCGCGCATACACCAAGCGCCAGGCCGTCGTCGTCTTCGACCACGGCTACCACGGCCGCACCAACCTCACCATGGCGCTGACGGCGAAGAACATGCCGTACAAGCACGGCTTCGGCCCGTTCGCCCCCGAGGTCTACCGGGTGCCGGTGGCCTACGGCTACCGCTGGCCGACCGGCGCCGAGAACGCCGGCCCCGAGGCCGCGCAGCAGGCGATCGACATGATCACCAAGCAGGTCGGTGCCGACAACGTCGCCGCGATCATCATCGAGCCGGTCCTCGGCGAGGGCGGCTTCATCGAGCCCGCCAAGGGCTTCCTGCCGGCGATCGTGAAGTTCGCCAACGACAACGGCATCGTCTTCGTCGCCGACGAGATCCAGTCCGGCTTCTGCCGCACCGGCCAGTGGTTCGCCTGCGAGGACGAGGGCATCGTCCCGGACCTCATCACGACGGCCAAGGGCATCGCCGGCGGTCTGCCGCTCGCCGCCGTCACCGGCCGCGCCGAGATCATGGACGCCGCGCACGCGGGCGGCCTGGGCGGCACCTACGGCGGCAACCCGGTCGCCTGCGCGGGCGCGCTCGGCTCCATCGAGACGATGAAGGAGCTCGACCTCAACGCCAAGGCGAAGAACATCGAGGCGATCATGAAGGCCCGCCTCGGCGCCATGGCGGAGAAGTTCGAGATCATCGGCGACGTCCGCGGCCGCGGCGCGATGATCGCCATCGAGCTGGTCAAGGACCGCGCCACCAAGGAGCCCCACCCGGAGGCGACCGGCGCGCTCGCCAAGGCCTGCCACGCCGAGGGCCTGCTGGTCCTGACCTGTGGCACCTACGGCAACGTCCTCCGCTTCCTGCCCCCGCTGGTGATCGGCGAGGACCTCCTGAACGAGGGCCTCGACATCATCGAGCAGGCCTTCTCCCGCATCTGAGCCGCCCGGGCGCGCGTCCGGCTCCCGTCGGGCGGGGCGCGCGCCCCGGTTCCGGTCCGCACCTGCGGCTCGCAGAGCGTGTGAAGAAGGTGTGCGAGGTGGATGACAGCGGGCCCCGCGGCCTGTCCTCCGCCCGGCTGCTGCCGTAGGTTCTACCCAGATGAGAGATACACCCCGCCCGCAGGGGACTGTGGGTGACACCAGGCCGCGGCTTCCCCGGCTTCGACCTGGTCGTGCCCTCGCGCACACCACCGGAGCCTGAGCTCCGGATCTCCTCACCGATCGGACGGTCGCCCGCCCCAAACCCCCCGGGGCGCGCGACGTTCCGGTCCGGCCGGCCGCCCCGGAACTACCCCCCCTGTTCCGGGGCGGCCGGCCTCTCTCCACGCCCTCGCCTCCCGTGCGGCCACTCCGCGGGACCGGGGGCGTTCGCGTCCGTGGCAGGCTGTGGCCCATGCCGATCCCCGCGCACCAGGAACGCGCCGAGCCCGCCGTCCGGGGCCGGCGGCGGACGGGCCCGGGCCTGCCCGCCCTCCTGCTCGGCCTGCCCGCGGCGCTCCTCGCCCTGATCACCTGGCAGGTCGTCACCGACGGTCCGCTCGTCGGGCTCGACGAGGACGTCAGCCGTGCGCTCGTCCACCCGGACCGGCTCTCCGAGGTCCTGGCCGATCTGGGCAACGTCCAGGTCGCCGTCCCGGTCCTGGTCCTCGTCCTCGTCCTCGGGTACGTCGTCCTGCGCACGGGCGGTGACGGGCGACGGTGGCCGCCGGTGGCCGCGGCGGTGCTGCTGATGGTCCTGGTCCCGGCGCTGATCGTGCCGCTCAAGGAACTCACCGACCGCCCGGGCACCCCGGCCGTCCCGCCCGGCACCGGCTACTACCCCTCGGGCCACACCGCCACGGCCGCCGTCGCCTACGGTTCGGCCACCCTGCTGCTCCTCCCCCGCCTGGCCACCGCACTCGCCCGCCGCGCCCTGGCCGGGGTCTGCGCCGCGCTGGTGCTCGGCGCGAGCTACGGCCTGGTCCGCCGCGGCTACCACTGGCCGCTGGACGTGGTGGCCAGCTGGTGCCTGTGCGCGGTGCTGCTGGCGTCGCTGTGGCTGTTCCTGCGGGGCAGGCCCGCAGCGGGCAGGGCCCGCCAGGACTCGCGGTCACCGGCCCGGCCGCGCTCCTAGTCACCGCGCTCCGTCGCCAGGCCCGCGGCCGCCTCGTGCATCGCGAGCTCCAGCAGGGCGGGGTCGGTCAGCAGGCCCGTACCGTCCGGGGGGACCAGCCAGCGCACCCCGCCCGGTGAGGCGCGCCCCGGGTACGGCACGACGATCCAGGTGCCGGCGCCCGCCGTGCGGATGCCCGTGCCGAGCCAGCGGGCCGCGGTGCCCGGCGGCACGAAGAAGCCCATGCGCGCGTCGCCGAAGTCCACGAGCACGGGCCCGGGCTGGTCCAGGAAGCGGCTGAGCACGTCCAGCGTGGCGTACCCGAGGTCGCCGGGCAGGATGAGCACGTCCCAGGCGCTGCCGGCCGGGAGCAGTGCGACACCCAGTGGGTTGCGCTCCCACTCCCAGCGGCAGGCCTCCGGGTCCGGTGCCACGGACGCGAGCCATTCGACCGCCGTCTTCGCCCCTGTCATCGAAGAAGTCCCCCTTCTGTCTCGTGCGCCTCGCGCACGCGCGGCACGTCACGAGGGAGAAGGGGGACTCCCGGGGGTCATTACGCGGGTTCCGGCACCCCGTTGGAGTGAACCGGCTCACACCCGCGGGTCAGCTGTCGAAGCCGAGGCCGAGCCGGTCCATCGTCCGCAGCCACAGGTTGCGCCGCCCGCCCCGCGCGTCCGCCCGGGCCAGGGACCACTTGGTGAGGGCGATGCCGGTCCAGGCGAACGGCTCGGGCGGGAACGGCAGCGGCTTCCTGCGGACCATCTCCAGCTCGGTCCGCTCGGTGCGCTGCCCCGCCAGCAGGTCCAGCATCACCTCGGCGCCGAACCGGGTGGCGCCCACCCCCAGCCCGGTGTACCCGGCCGCGTAGGCCACCTTGCCCTGGTGGGCGGTGCCGAAGAACGCCGAGAAGCGGGAGCAGGTGTCGATCGCGCCGCCCCAGGCGTGGGAGAAGCGCACGCCCTCCAGCTGCGGGAAGCAGCCGAAGAAGTGCCCGGCGAGCTTGGCGTAGGTCTCCGGCCGGTCGTCGTACTCGGCGCGGACGCGGCCGCCGTAGGGGTAGATCGCGTCGTAGCCGCCCCACAGGATGCGGTTGTCGGCGGACAGGCGGAAGTAGTGGAACTGGTTGGCGCTGTCGCCGAGGCCCTGGCGGTTCTTCCAGCCGATCGAGGCCAGTTGATCGGCGGTCAGCGGCTCGGTCATGAGCGCGTAGTCGTAGACCGGGACGGTGTAGGAGCGGACCCGTCTGACCAGGTTCGGGAAGATGTTGGTGCCGAGGGCGACCCGGCGGGCGCGGATCCGGCCGTAGGGGGTGCGCACGGCCATGCCCGCGCCGTAGGGCTTGAGGTCGAGCGCGGGCGTGTTCTCGTACACGCGCACACCCAGCTCCCGGCAGGCCCGCTTCAGGCCCCAGGCGAGCTTGGCGGGGTTCAGCATGGCCACTCCCCGGCGGTCCCACAGGCCGGCCTGGAAGGTGGACGAGTCGACCTGCTCGCGCACGGCGTCGGCGTCCAGGAACTCGACGCCCTCGGCCAGCCCGAGTCGGGTCGTCTCCTCGTGCCACTCGCGCAGTTGCCGGGCCTGGTACGGCTCGGTCGCGACATCGATCTCGCCGGTGCGCTCGAAGTCGCAGTCGATGCCGTGCCGGGCGACCGCCGCCTCGATCTCGTCGAGGTTGCGGTCGCCCAGCTGCTGGAGCCGGTGGATCTCGTCGGGCCAGCGCGTCAGGCCGTTGGGCAGGCCGTGGGTGAGGGAGGCGGCGCAGAATCCGCCGTTGCGGCCGGAGGCGGCCCAGCCCACCTCGCGGCCCTCCACGAGCACCACGTCGCGCTGCGGGTCGCGTTCCTTGGCGATCAGCGCGGTCCACAGTCCGCTGTACCCGCCGCCGACGACCAGCAGGTCGCAGCTCTCGGCGGTGGTGAGGGCGGGGTCGGGACGGGGCCGGCCGGGGTCGTCCAGCCAGTACGGGACCGGCTGGGCGTCGGACAGCGAGCGGGTGAACCGGTTCATGGCTCCAGCGGCCATGATGTCAACTCCCTACGGGTGTGCCTTCTGCCTAGTGCGACGGTTTCCGACCACCATGGAGACCAGGACGAACAGGACGGCGACGACGAACATCGTCGTGCCGATGACATTGATCTGGACGGGCGTGCCGCGCTGGGCCGATCCCCACACGAACATGGGGAAGGTGACGGTCGAGCCGGCGTTGAAGTTCGTGATGATGAAGTCGTCGAAGGACAGGGCGAAGGCGAGCAGCGCGCCGGCGGCGATGCCCGGCGCCGCGATGGGCAGGGTGACCCGGACGAAGGTCTGGAACGGGCCCGCGTACAGGTCCCGCGCCGCCTCCTCCAGCTTCGGGTCCATCGACATCACCCGTGCCTTGACGGCCGTGACCACGAAACTCAGGCAGAACATGATGTGCGCGATGAGGATCGTCCAGAAGCCCAGCTGCGCGCCCATGTTGAGGAACAGGGTGAGCAGCGAGGCGGCCATGACGACCTCGGGCATCGCCATCGGCAGGAAGATCAGCGAGTTCACCGCCCCACGGGCGCGGAAGCGGTAGCGGACCAGGGCGAAGGCGATCAACGTGCCCAGGAGGGTGGCCCCCAGCGTCGCCCAGAAGGCGATCTGCAGGCTCAGGGACAGCGAGCCGCACAGCCCGGAGACCCCGCACGGGTCCTTCCAGGCGTCCAGGGAGAACTGCTGCCACTCGTAGTTGAAGCGGCCCTTGGGCTTGTTGAAGGAGAAGACGGTGACGACGACGTTCGGCAGGAGCAGATAGCCGAGGGTCAGAAGTCCCGCGATGACGACGAGGTTTCTCTTGAGCCAGTTGACGAAGGGCATTCAGACCAGATCCTCCGTCCCGGACCTGCGGATGTAGAGGGTGACCATGGCGAGGATGGCCGCCATGAGGATGAAGGAGAGCGCGGCTGCCGTCGGGTAGTCGAGCACCCTGAGGAACTGCGTCTGGATGACGTTGCCGACCATGCGGGTGTCGGTCGAGCCGAGCAGGTCGGCGTTGACGTAGTCACCGGCCGCCGGGATGAAGGTGAGCAGCGTCCCGGAGACGACCCCGGGCATCGACAGCGGGAAAGTGACCTTGCGGAAGGTCGTCCAGGGCCGGGCGTACAGGTCCCCGGCCGCCTCGTGCAGCCGGCCGTCGATGCGCTCCAGGGAGGTGTAGAGCGGCAGGATCATGAACGGCAGGAAGTTGTACGTCAGACCGCACACCACCGCGAGGGGGGTGGCGAGGACGCGGTCGCCGGCGGTCATGCCGAGCCAGGTGGTGACGTCCAGGACGTGCAGCGTGTTGAGCGCGCCGACGACGGGCCCGCCGTCGGCGAGGATCGTCTTCCAGGCGAGGGTGCGGATCAGGAAGCTGGTGAAGAACGGCGCGATCACCAGGATCATGATCAGGTTCTTCCAGCGGCCCGCGCGGAAGGCGATCAGATAGGCCAGCGGGTAGCCGAGCAGCAGGCACAGGATCGTCGCCGTGCCGGCGTAGAGCACCGAGCGGACGAACTGCGGCCAGTACGCGGACAGGGCGTCCCAGTAGGCCGCGAAGTGCCAGGTGACCTTGTAGCCCTCCTCCAGGGAGCCCGTCTGCACGGACGTGGAGGCCTGGTAGACCATCGGCAGCGCGAAGAAGACGACCAGCCACAGCATGCCGGGCAGCAGCAGCCAGTACGGCGTCCAGCGGCCCCGGCGCCTGCGGGGTGCGGCCTCGGGCGCGGGGGGCGCGAGGGGCGGTGGCGCCTCGGTGAGTGTCGACATCAGGCCGCCTCTTCCACGCCCGCGCCGGCGTCCTGGGCGGCGTCCAGGCCGAAGGTGTGCGCCGGGTTCCAGTGCAGGACGACCTCGGCGCCGGGCACCAGCCTGGGGTCGCGGTCGATGTTCTGGGCGTAGACCTCGAAGTCGGAGCAGACCGGGCTGTCGACGACGTACTGCGTCGAGACGCCGATGAAGCTGGAGTCGGCGATGCGGCCGGTGATGCGGTTGCGGCCCGCGGGGATCTCGCCGGCGTCGGCCGCGTGGGTGAGGGATATCTTCTCCGGGCGGACGCCGGCCAGCACCTTGCCGCCGGTGTCCGCGGGCGCGGAGCACCGGCTCTCGGGCAGCACGAGCTTGCCGCCGCCCGCCCGCAGCACGATCTCGCCTCCGCTCCTGGAGTCGACCTCGGCCTCGATGAAGTTCGAGGTGCCCAGGAAGTTGGCGACGAAGGTGGTGCGCGGGTTCTCGTACAGCTCGGCCGGGGAGCCGAGTTGCTCCACGCGGCCCCCGTTCATCACGGCGACGGTGTCGGCCATGGTCATGGCCTCCTCCTGGTCGTGCGTGACGTGGACGAAGGTGATGCCGACCTCGGTCTGGATGCGCTTGAGCTCCAGCTGCATCTGGCGGCGCAGCTTCAGGTCCAGGGCGCCGAGCGGCTCGTCGAGGAGCAGCACCTGCGGGTGGTTGATGAGCGCGCGGGCGACGGCGACGCGCTGCTGCTGGCCACCGGAGAGCTGGTGCGGCTTCTTGCGGGCCTGCTCGCCGAGCTGGACGAGCTCCAGCATCTCGTCGACCTGCTTCTTCACCGACTTCAGACCGCGCCGGCGCAGCCCGAAGGCCACGTTCTCGAAGATGTCCAGGTGCGGGAAGAGCGCGTAGGACTGGAAGACGGTGTTGACCGGGCGCTTGTAGGGCGGCAGTGCGGTGACGTCCTGGTCGCCGAGGAACACCGTGCCGGCGGAGGGCTCCTCCAGGCCGGCGATCATGCGCAGGGTGGTGGTCTTGCCGCAGCCGGACGCGCCGAGCAGAGCGAAGAAGGAGCCCTGCGGCACGGTCAGGTCCAGCGGGTGGACGGCGGTGAAGGAGCCGTAGCTCTTGGCGATGCCGGTGAGCCGGACGTCGCCGCTGGGGTCTTTCCTGTTCGTCATGGTGGTCACGCCCCCGTCAGCTTCGCGAACTTCGCCTCGAACTCGGTCTCTTCCTTCGAGCTCAGCGAGCGGAAGGCATGCGACTTGGCGGCCATGGCCTTGTCGGGGAGGATCAGCGGGTTGTTCGCCGCGTCCTCGTCGATCTTCGCGAGTTCGGTCTTCACACCGTCGACCGGGCACACGTAGTTGATGTACGCGGCGAGTTCGGCGGCAGCCTTCGGCTCGTAGTAGAAGTCGATGAGCCGTTCGGCGTTCGTCTTGTGACGGGCCTTGTTGGGGATCAGCAGGTTGTCGGTCGAGGTGACGTAGCCGCTGTCCGGGATGAGGAAGTCGATGTCGGGGCTGTCCGCCTTGAGCTGGACGACGTCCCCGGCCCAGGCGACGCAGGCGGCGAAGTCGCCGCTGGTGAGGTCAGAGGTGTAATCGTTGCCGGTGAAGCGGCGGATCTGGCCCTTGTCGACGGCCTTCTGCAGCCGGGCGATGGCGGCGTCGTAGTCGTCGGCGGTGAAGTCGGCCGGGTCCTTGCCCATGTCGAGCAGGGTCATGCCGACGCTGTCGCGCATCTCCGACAGGAAGCCGACCCTGCCTTTGAGTTTCGGGTTGTCCAGCAGGTCGGAGACCGACTTCACCTCGACGCCGTCGAGGGCCTTCTTGTTGTACGCGATGACGGTCGAGATGCCCTGCCACACGTAGGAGTAGGCGCGGCCCGGGTCCCAGTCGGGGTTGCGGAACTGGGCGGACAGGTTGGCGTAGGCGTGCGGCAGGTTGCTCGGGTCGAGCTTCTGCACCCAGCCCAGGCGGATCAGTCGGGCGGCCAGCCAGTCGGTGAGGACGATCAGGTCGCGGCCGGTGTCCTGGGCCGCGGCGAGCTGCGGCTTGATCTTGCCGAAGAACTCGTTGTTGTCGTTGATGTCCTCGCTGTACTTGACCTTGATGCCGGTGCGCTCGGCGAACCGCTCCAGGGTCGGGTGCTGCTTGCCGCTGTCGTCGACGTCCATGTACTCGGTCCAGTTGGAGAAGTTCACCGTCTTCTCCGCGGCCGAGCGGTCCTCGGCGGAGACGCCGCCCTGCGACCGACCCGCCGCCGGGATGCCGCAGGCGCTCAGCGTCCCCAGTGCGCCGATCGCCAGCGCGCCGCCCGTGGAGGCGCGCAGCAGGGACCGCCGGGTGAGGGCGGCCCTGCCGTTGGTGAGACTGCGCCGCATGGCGGCCACTTGGGCCGCGGACAGGCGGTCGGGCTCGTACTGCTCCATGCGCGTGGTGCCCTTTCGAGGGTGGGCGGCCGTTGGTCGGGCGGCCTGAGGGTGCGGCTATCGGTCCCCGAAGACGGTGCGGTGCCAGTCCTTGGCGGCCACCGCGGTGTTGTCGAACATGACGTGCTTGATCTGGGTGTACTCCTCGAAGGAGTACGCGGACATGTCCTTGCCGTAGCCGGAGGACTTGTGGCCTCCGTGCGGCATCTCGCTGATGATCGGGATGTGGTCGTTGACCCACACGCAGCCGGCCTTGATCTCGCGCGTGGCCCGGTTCGCCCGGTACACGTCGCGGCTCCACGCGGAGGCGGCGAGGCCGTAGGGGGTGTCGTTGGCCAGGGCGATGCCCTCGTCGTCGGAGTCGAACGGCAGCACGACCAGGACCGGGCCGAAGATCTCCGACTGGACGACCTCGCTGTCCTGGGCGGCGTCCGCGATGAGCGTCGGCCGGTAGTAGGCGCCCTTGGCGAGTTCGCCCCCGGGTGCCTCGCCGCCGGTGACCACGCGCGCGTAGGCCCGTGCCCGGTCGACGAACCCGGCCACGCGGTCGCGCTGCACGTGCGAGATCAGCGGGCCGAGGTCGGTGCCGGCGGCGAAGGGGTCGCCGAGCCGGACCGTCTCCATGAGTGCGGCGGTCCGCTCGACGAAGGCGTCGTAGAGCGGTCGTTGCACGTACGCGCGCGTGGCGGCCGTGCAGTCCTGCCCCGTGTTGATGAGGGCGCCGGCGACCGCGCCCTGGGCGGCGGCCTCGGGGTCGGCGTCGTCGAACACGACGAAGGGCGCCTTGCCGCCCAGCTCCAGGTGGAGGCGCTTGACGGTGGCGGTGGCGACCTCGGCGACGCGCTTGCCGACGGCGGTGGAGCCGGTGAAGGAGGTCATCGCCACGTCGGGGTGGCCGACGAGGTGCTCGCCCGCCTCCCGGCCGGTGCCCGTGACGATGTTGACCACACCGTCGGGGATCCCGGCGTCGGTGGCCGCCTGCGCGAACAGCAGGGAGGTCAGCGGGGTGAGTTCGGCGGGCTTGAGGACGATGGTGTTGCCCGCGGCGATCGCCGGGAGGATCTTCCAGGCGGCCATCTGCAGCGGGTAGTTCCAGGGTGCGATCGACCCGACGACGCCGATGGGCTCGCGCCGGACGTAGGAGGTGTGGTCCCCGGAGTACTCGCCCGCGGACTGCCCCTGGAGGTGGCGTGCGGCCCCGGCGAAGAAGGCCGTGTTGTCGATGGTGCCCGGGACGTCGAACTCACGGGTGAGCTTCAGCGGCTTGCCGCACTGGAGCGACTCCGCGCGGGCGAAGTCCTCGGCCCGGTCGGCCAGGACCGCGGCGAACCGGTGCAGGGCGTCGGACCGCTCGCCCGGGGTGGCTCCCGCCCAGCCCGGGAAGGCGGCTGCTGCCGCGGCGACCGCCCGGTCGACGTCGGCCGTCCCCGCGAGTTCGTAGGTGAGGACCTCTTCGCCCGACGCCGGGTCGACGACGGTGTGTGTGCGGCCGGAGGTGCCGTGGGTCAGGCGCCCCGCGACGAACTGCGCGCCCTGCGCGAAGCGCTCCTCGGCCGGGAATCGGTCCGGGGGGGCAGTGCCCGGATTGTGCATGTCGCTCTCCTCCGTGTCCCGCGAAGGGGCCGGCGTGGCTCAGGCTCGATTTGAGTGCCGATCCTGACAGAGGGATGCCACACCAACAAGTGATTCCGTTGTTGATTTTTGGTTACGCGACGGAATCTGTCGACCAGGTGTCGAGTCCACCGGGAAAAGGCAGGACGCTGTGTCCGTGGTGCGTGCCAGACTCGCGTGCATGAAGGAGATCACGGGGACGCTCGACTCGCAGGACGCCCTGATCAGGGCGGTCGCCGCCGGGGCGCAGGTGAAGTACCTGCTCTTCTGGGGGCACCGCCCCCGTCCCGACGGGCGGGTCGGGCCGAGTTGCCTGAGTCAGTGGTGGCCCGCGCCGTTCACGGTGGACGGCGTGGAATACGCGACGGCCGAGCACTGGATGATGGCGGCCAAGGCCCGCCTGTTCGGCGACGAGGACGCGGAGCGTGCCGCCCTGGCCGCCGGGCATCCCGCCGAGGCCAAGAAGGCTGGGCGGCTGGTGCGCGCCTTCGACGAGGCGACCTGGGCCCGGGAACGGTTCCGGATCGTCGTCGAGGGCAGTGTCCACAAGTTCGCGGCCCATCCCGAGCTGCGCGGATACCTGCTGGGCACCGGGGACCGGGTGCTGGTGGAGGCGAGCCCCGTGGACCGGGTGTGGGGCATCGGCCTGGCCGCGGACGACGACGCGGCACTGGATCCGCAGCGGTGGCGTGGGCCGAACCTGCTGGGCTTCGCCCTGATGCAGGCGCGCGAGCGGCTGCGCTCGGCCGGGGCATGAGGGAGGGGCCGGTCCGCGGACCGGCCCCTCCACGGGGAAACGGGGCCTGGCTCAGGAGGCCGCGCCTGGCTCAGGAGGCCGCGCCGAGCCCGCCCATGATGCTCGCGAAGAGCAGGAAGCCCAGCAGCGGCAGGATGACCGTGGCGATGATGCCGCAGACCAGACCGCCGGTCGCCGCGCCCTTGTTGGTGGCCTCGCCGCGGGTGGCCTTCCCGCGGCCGATCGCGCCGAAGATGATCGCCAGGATGCCCAGGATCACGCCGAAGAACCACAGCAGGAAGGTCACGCTGCACACCACGCCGATGATGCCCAGCACCAGAGCCGTGGTGCCCATGCCGTTGCTCGGCTGCGCGGGCATCGCATAGCCCGGCGCCTGGGGGTAGCCCACGGGCGGGGCGGCCGGGTATCCGGGGCCGCCCTGCGGGTAGCCGTAACCCGGGCCGGTCTGCTGGGGGAAGCCGTAGCCGGGCGCCGGCTGCTGCGGGGGCTGGGACGGCGGGCCGAAGCCACCGGGCGCGGGATTGGTGTTGGACATGGACGATCTCCCCTCCGTTGTCAGACCAGGGAATCGTAGTGGCCGAGTCCGGCCCGGCGTGCGGGAGTTTCAGCCCTGGAACGGCGCGGTGGCCGCGGGCACCCCGGCACCGTAGTAAGGGTCGTCGTACGGCTCGTCGCTGTTGATCGCGGCCGTGATGCCGACGGCGATCAGCACGATGACGGCGATGCCGAGGATGATCCCGATGATGCCCATGATCAGGCCGGCCTGGGCCTGCCCGTGGTTGGTGGCCACGCCGGCCTCGGCGCGCCTGCGGCCCTTGATGCCGAAGACGATCGCCAGGATGCCGGTCACCAGGGAGACCACGCCGTACAGGCAGAACAGCGTGCAGGAGACGATCCCGAGCACCATCGCCGCGACGCCCATGCCGTTCTGCGGGGCCGGGGGCATGCCGGGCCAGCCGTATCCCGACTGGCCGTACCCCGGGGAGCCGTAGGCGGACTGGTCGTAGCCCGGCTGGCCGTAGGCGGACTGGTCGGGTCCCGGCTGGCCGTAGCCGGGGTAGCCGTAGCCCCCGGCGGTGCCCGGGCCGGTGGGGGCCACGGGCGGCGGCGGGACCGCTCCCGCGCCGGAGGTGTCGTACTGCGGCGTGCCGGCGGGCGGGGTGAATCCGGGCATCGAGGTGACCGTCGCCTGGTCGTGCACGGAGCCGGGCCCCTGGGCGGGCGGCTGGTTCTTGTCGAGCGACGGCTTGCTCTCCGGGGGCGCCCACGGGTCGTGGCCGCCGCCTGCGCCGGGCTGCGTCGGGTCCGTCATCTGTGCATCCCCCCTGGGTCGTTCGTCCCGCCATGCTACGGGCCGCCCCGAGCGGGCCACCGTGCGGGTCTGCACCGGCCGGCCGCCGGGTCCGTGCGCTCCTCGGGGGCGCGGGGCCACCGCCTAGGATGATGTCCGCGTCACCGATCAGCCGATCACCCGCGCCCGCCCGCGCCACGCGCCGGCAGGGGCGCCGTTCCGGGAGGAACCCTTGACCGAGCACCTCGTCGATCCCCAGGCCCCGCGCGACCTCACGGCGTTCGTCGCCGGACTGCCCAAGGCCGAACTGCACGTGCACCATGTGGGCTCCGCCTCCCCCCGGATCGTGTCCGAACTGGCCGCGCGGCACCCCGACTCGAAGGTGCCGGTCGACCCCGGGGCCCTGGCCGAGTACTTCACCTTCACCGACTTCGCCCACTTCATCGAGGTGTACCTGTCGGTCGTCGACCTGATCCGCACCCCGGAGGACGTCCGGCTGCTGACCTACGAGGTGGCGCGGGACCTGGCCCGGCAGCAGGTGCGCTACGCGGAGCTGACCATCACGCCGTTCTCCTCCACGCGCCGCGGCATCGACGAACGGGCGTTCATGGAGGCGATCGAGGACGCCCGCAAGGCGGCCGAGGCGGAGTTCGGGACCGTGCTGCGCTGGTGCTTCGACATCCCCGGCGAGGCGGGACTGGAGGCCGCCGAGGAGACGACCCGGCTGGCGACCGACGACCGGCTGCGGCCGGAGGGCCTGGTCTCCTTCGGCCTGGGCGGCCCCGAGATCGGCGTGCCGCGCCCGCAGTTCAAGCCCTACTTCGACCGGGCGATCGCGGCCGGTCTGCACTCGGTGCCGCACGCCGGCGAGACCACCGGGCCGCAGACGGTGTGGGACGCGCTGACGCACCTGCGGGCCGAGCGCATCGGCCACGGCACGTCGTCCGCCCGGGACCCCGAGCTGCTCGCGCACCTGGCCGAGCACCGCATCCCGCTGGAGGTGTGCCCGACCTCGAACATCGCCACCCGCGCGGTCGCCACCCTCGACGAGCACCCGATCAGGGAGTTCGTGCGGGCGGGCGTCGTCGTCACCGTCAACTCCGACGACCCGCCGATGTTCGGCACCGACCTCGACAATGAGTACGCGGTCGCCGCCCGGCTCCTCGACCTCGACGAGCGGGGCCTGGCCGGGCTCGCGAAGAACGCCGTCGAGGCGTCCTTCCTGGACGCGGCGGGCAAGGCCCGGATCGCCGGCGAGATCGACGCGTACACCGCGCAGTGGCTCACGCGGTGACGCCCGCCCCGGTCGCCGTGGCCCACCGCGGCGACCCGTACCGGGTGCGGGAGAACACCGTGGCCTCGCTGCGTTCCGCTCTCCGGCGGGGCGCGGACGCCGTGGAGATCGACGTGCGGCTCACCCGCGACGGCGTGCCCGTACTGCTGCACGACGCGACGCTGCGCAGGCTCTGGAAGCACGAGCGGCCCGTCCACGCGCTGTCGTGGGAGGAGGTGCGCGGGCTGACCGGCGGCGGGGTGCCGGACCTGGCCGAGGCGCTGGCCGCGACCGAGGGGCACCGGGTCATGATCGACCTGCCCGGCTCGCCGGACGTCCGGGCGGTGCGCCGCGTCATGGGGGTCGTGCGGGAGGCGGGGGCGGCGGAGCGCGTGTACTACTGCGCGGGCGCCGACGCCATGCTCGCGGTGCGCACGGCGGACCCGGACGCGGAGATCGCCCTCACCCGGACGACCCTGGCCCCGCCCCGGCCCGTCCTGCTGGAGGCGATCCGCCCGCGCTGGCTCAACTACCGCTTCACGCTGGTGGACCGGCCACTCGCCGAGCGGGTCCACCGCGACGGCCGTCTGCTGTCCGTCTGGACGCCCGACACCCGCCGTGCGATGCGGCGGCTGCTCGCGGTGGGCGTCGACTCCATCACGACCAACCGCGTCGACGTCCTGTGCACCGCCCGCGCAAAGGCCACCGCACCGTCGTAGACCCGGCCCGGGCCTCTCCGGCCAGGGCCGGAAAGCCGGGCCGGGGCGGGCCGGCGGGCGTCAGACGGCGGGCACCGGGGTGGCCGCCGGAGCGGTCAGCGCCTCCAGCCGCTTGATCCTGCGCCGCACGACGTACAGCGGAACGACCCCGAACACCCCGAAGGCCATGTCGATCACCGACCACCACACCGGGATCCCGCGCACCGGGCCGCAGATCAGGGCGAGCGGGACGATGCCCGCGCAGGCGATCATCCCGAACTCCACGACCCAGATGTTGCGGACCGGGTCGCGGTAGGGCCCGTAGAAGGCGACCGCGATCACCAGGTGCGCGAAGGCCAGCCAGTCCGTGCCGTAGAGCAGGAAGGGGTACTCGGCGTCGGCCCGGTCGAGGCCGGCGCGCACGCGCTCGATCCAGTCGGTCAGCCCGGGCAGGTACCGGTCCACGGACAGCGCGTGCAGCAGATCCTCGGTCCAGCGCAGTTCGTGCACCAGGGGGAAGGCCGTGGCGCCGCTCAGCACCAGGCACACGACGAAGAACACCAACCAGGCACGGATGCCCCTCACCAGGGCGGCTCTGTCGCTCATGACCGCACTCTACGCCTGTGTTGAACATGTTCAAAAACAGGTCTCCGGGCAGCCGAACGGCCCCGGGCGAGGCCGAGTGCCGCCCGGGGCCGTGAGGGAGTACCGCGTGCCTACGCGTCCAGCGACGTCATGACGTGCTTGATGCGCGTGTAGTCGTCGAAGCCGTACGAGGAGAGGTCCTTGCCGTAGCCGGACTTCTTGAAGCCGCCGTGCGGCATCTCGGCGACCAGCGGGATGTGGGTGTTGATCCACACGCAGCCGAAGTCGAGCTTCTTCGACATCCGCATGGCCCGGCCGTGGTCCTTGGTCCACACCGAGGAGGCCAGCGCGTACTCGACGCCGTTGGCCCACTCGACCGCCTGGTCCTCGTCCCGGAAGGACTGCACGGTGATGACCGGACCGAAGACCTCGTTCTGCACGATCTCGTCGTCCTGCTTCAGGCCCGAGACGACGGTCGGCGCGTAGAAGTAGCCCTTGTCGCCGACGCGCTTGCCACCGGCCTCCACGCGCGCGTGCGCCGGGAGCCGGTCGATGAAGCCCTCGACCTGCTTGAGCTGGTTGGGGTTGTTGAGCGGGCCGAAGAGCACGTCCTCGTCGTCCGGCTGCCCGGTCTTCGTCTCGGACGCGGCCTTGGCCAGGGCGGAGACGAACTCGTCGTGGATGGACTCGTGGACGAGCACGCGCGTCGCGGCGGTGCAGTCCTGGCCGGCGTTGAAGAAGCCGGCGACGGAGATGTCCTCGACGGCCTTGGGGATGTCGGTGTCCTCGAAGACCAGGACCGGGGCCTTGCCGCCCAGCTCCAGGTGGACGCGCTTGACGTCCTTGGAGGCGGACTCGGCCACCTGGATGCCGGCGCGCACCGAGCCGGTGATGGAGGCCATCGCCGGGACCGGGTGCTCGACCATCATGCGGCCGGTCTCGCGGTCGCCGCAGATGACGTTGAAGACGCCCTTGGGGACGATCGAGCCGATGATCTCGGCGATGAGGACCGTCGAGGCCGGGGTCGTGTCGGACGGCTTCAGCACGACCGTGTTGCCCGCGGCGAGGGCCGGGGCGAACTTCCACACGGCCATCATCATCGGGTAGTTCCACGGCGCGACCTGCGCGCAGACGCCGACCGGCTCGCGGCGCACGATGGAGGTGAGGCCCTCCATGTACTCGCCGGCCGAGCGGCCCTCCAGCATCCGCGCCGCACCCGCGAAGAAGCGGATCTGGTCGACCATCGGAGGGATCTCCTCGGAGCGGGTCAGCCCGACGGGCTTGCCCGTGTTCTCCACCTCGGCCGCGATCAGCTCCTCGGCGCGCTCCTCGAAGGCGTCCGCGATCTTCAGCAGGGCCTTCTGGCGCTCGGCGGGCGTGGTGTCGCGCCAGCCGGGGAACGCCTCGGCGGCCGCCGCCATCGCGGCGTCCACGTCGGCCTGCCCGGACAGCGGAGCGGTCGCGTACGCCTCGCCCGTCGCGGGGTTGACCACCTCGGTGGTCCGTCCGTCGGCGGCGTCCCGGAACTCACCGCCGATGTAATTGCGCAGACGACGCAGCTCGGTGCTCACTGCCGGCCCTCCAGTTCGGATGTCCATTGATTGAGACACCACCCTAGTCGGCGGACCCACGTTTTCAACACCCCCACTCCCGTCGTTCGTGCGGAATCCGCAGGACTCGGGGACTCAAACAACGGATTTCATCGATCCAGGCTTGCGGAAGTGTCGATACCTCGTGCACAGTGACCTCGTGGCCAGTCGAAGCGCAGACCAGAAGGGGTCGCGGGAGCACCGCGAGCCCTCCCGCGAGTCCAGAAACGGCAGCTCGCCGCAGCTGGACGCCGTCTCCCTCGCCATCATCGAGCAGCTTCAGGAGGACGGCCGCCGGCCGTACGCCGCCATCGGCAAGGCCGTGGGCCTGTCCGAGGCGGCCGTGCGCCAGCGCGTCCAGAAGCTGCTCGACCAGGGCGTGATGCAGATCGTCGCCGTCACGGACCCGCTCACCGTGGGCTTCCGCAGGCAGGCGATGGTCGGCGTGAACGTCGAGGGCGACGTGGAGTCGGTCGCGGACGCGCTGTCGGCCATGTCCGAGTGCGAGTACGTGGTGATGACCGCGGGGTCCTTCGACCTGATGGTGGAGATCGTCTGCGAGGACGACGACCACCTGCTGGACGTCATCAACAAACGCATCCGGGCGGTGCCCGGAGTGCGCTCCACCGAGAGCTTCGTCTACCTCAAGCTCAAGAAGCAGACCTACATGTGGGGAACCCGATAATCGTGAGGACCCGATAGCCGTGAGCAAGGACCTCTCCCAGTCCGCGTACGACCACCTTTGGATGCACTTCACGCGCATGTCGTCGTACGAGAAGGCCCCCGTCCCCACCATCGTCCGGGGCGAGGGCACCTACATCTACGACGACCAGGGCAAGCGCTACCTGGACGGCCTCGCCGGGCTGTTCGTGGTGCAGGCCGGGCACGGCCGCGTGGAGCTCGCCGAGACCGCGTTCAAGCAGGCGCAGGAGCTCGCGTTCTTCCCCGTGTGGTCCTACGCCCACCCCAAGGCCGTCGAGCTGGCCGAGCGCCTCGCCCACCACGCTCCGGGCGACCTGAACAAGGTCTTCTTCACCACCGGCGGCGGTGAGGCCGTCGAGACCGCCTGGAAGCTCGCCAAGCAGTACTTCAAGCTGGTCGGCAAGCCCACCAAGCACAAGGTGATCTCCCGCGCGGTCGCCTACCACGGCACCCCGCAGGGCGCCCTGTCCATCACCGGCCTGCCGGGCCTGAAGGCCCCCTTCGAGCCGCTGGTGCCGGGCGCGCACAAGGTGCCGAACACCAACATCTACCGCGCCCCGATCTTCGGCGACGACCCGGAGGCGTTCGGCCGCTGGGCCGCCGACCAGATCGAGCAGCAGATCCTCTTCGAGGGCCCGGACACCGTCGCCGCGGTCTTCCTGGAGCCCGTGCAGAACGCCGGCGGCTGCTTCCCGCCCCCGCCCGGCTACTTCCAGCGCGTGCGCGAGATCTGCGACCAGTACGACGTGCTGCTCGTCTCCGACGAGGTCATCTGCGCCTTCGGCCGCCTGGGCACCTACTTCGCCTGCGACAAGTTCGACTACGTGCCGGACATGATCACCTGCGCCAAGGGCATGACCTCGGGCTACTCCCCGATCGGCGCGTGCATCATCTCCGACCGCCTGGCCGAGCCGTTCTACAAGGGCGACAACACCTTCCTGCACGGCTACACCTTCGGCGGCCACCCGGTCTCCGCGGCCGTGGGCCTGGCCAACCTCGACCTGTTCGAGCGCGAGAACCTCAACCAGCACGTCCTGGACAACGAGGGCGCGTTCCGCTCCACCCTCGAGAAGCTGCACGACCTGCCGATCGTCGGCGACGTCCGCGGCAACGGCTTCTTCTACGGCATCGAGCTGGTGAAGGACAAGAACACCAAGGAGTCCTTCAACGACGAGGAGACCGAGCGCGTCCTGTACGGCTTCCTCTCCAAGGCGCTGTACGACAACGGCCTGTACTGCCGTGCCGACGACCGCGGCGACCCGGTCGTGCAGCTCGCCCCGCCGCTGATCTCGGACCAGTCGACGTTCGACGAGATCGAGCAGATCCTGCGCGCCACCCTCACGGAGGCGTGGACCAAGCTCTGACCCGTCGCTCCGATCGTCTGCCTGGATGATCAACACCGGCCCCGGTGCCGCCCGTTCGAGTGAGAAACGGCGGCCCGGGGCCGCGTGCTGTCCGGCGTCCCGCCGCCTTCTGCCTAGCGTGCCCAGTGACCGATCGGCCCTGCCTTCGTTCCCCCGCACGGGGGATGGCACGGGAACTACGGATCTGAACCGAGGTGTACGCCCATGGAGGCCCCGCCGGACAACGACGTGCTCTGGGCACGTGCCCTGCACTTCCAGCACGACGACGGCTCACCCGCGCTCTGCGGTGTCTCGCTCGGCGTCCGGGAGGGCGAGATCCTCGCCGTCGGCGGCCCGCGCGGCAGCGGCAAGACCACCCTGCTGCGGTGCCTGTCCGGACTGGTGCCCGTCCGGCGCGGCGAGGTCTGGTTCAACAGCGTGCCCGTGCACACCATGGGCCCCCTCACCCGCGAGCGGCTGCGCCGCGACCGCTTCACCTGGATCGACCCCTCCCCCTCCCTGGTCCCGGAGCTCAACGCCTGGGAGAACACCGCCCTGCCCCTGATGTTGCGCGGCGTCAGCCGGCGCCGGGCCAAGACCGCCGCCCTGGAGTGGCTGGAGCGCCTGGACATCGGGCACGGCGCCCGCAAGCGCCCGCACCAGCTGGTGCACGCCGAGCGGCAGCGGGTCTGCATCGCCCGCGCCCTGGCGCCCGCGCCCTCGGTCCTGTTCGCCGACGAGCCCACGGCGCCCCTGCACCGCGCCGACCGCGCGCACGTCCTGCGCACGCTGACCACGGCGGCCCGCTCCCACCGCATCACCGTGGTGCTGGCCACCCACGACCCGGACACCGCGGCCCTCGCCGACCGCACCGTCTCCCTGCTCGACGGGCGGCGGGTCCAGACCGTGCACCTGCCGCCCGTGGGCGAGGGTGCCGAGCCGGGAGGCCGGGCGGCGTGCTCGCTCTCCGTCTGAGCCGCGGCGCCCGCCCGGCCCTGCAACTGCGCCGTCTGCTGGTCGCGGCCGCCTCGGCGGGCACGGGCTTCCTGCTGCTGTGCGCGCTGGGCCACGCGCTGGCCCACCCCGGGGCCACCGGTGACTCGGTGATGCGCCTGGCCTGGTGCGCGGCCCCGCTGGCCTCGACGGTGTACTTCGCGGTCGCCGTGGCCCGCACCGACCCCGGCACCCGGCCCCGCACCGGCCTCTCCGCGATCGGCCTCGGCCCGCTGCGCCTGATGGCCGTGTCGACGGCGACCACCGCCCTGTCGTGCACCCTCGGCTCGATGCTGGCGCTGCTGGTCTTCCTGCACCTGCGGGGCGACCTGTCGGGCATGCCCTTCGACGGCGCCGCCACCGCGTCCCTCGGCGGGAACCGGCCGCTGCCCCTGCCGGGCACCCTCACCCTGCTGGCGATCGTGCCCGTCGCGGCCTCGGTGGCGGCGGCGCTGACGCTGCGCCCGCGCGAGACCCCGCCGCCCGAGGGGACCCGGGCGGCCCGGACCTACGGCCGCTTCGGCGCGTACCGCCGCACCGCCGCACGGGAGACCTTCGGCGCCTACGGCCGGTTCGGCCGGCAGATCGTCCGGCCCACGCGCCCCGCCACGCCCGGGTCCGCCGCCCCGAGCGGCCCGCCCGCCGCCCGGTCGGGCGAGCCGGCCGTCGCGGCGGCCGCCGCGAGCAACGGCGGCGGCGCGGTGAGCGCGCTGGCCGAGCCCCCGCAGCCGGCCGTGCCGGCCGGCGACATCACCGTGCAGCACCCGGCCGCCGCCCCGGCCGCGGCCGCCGCCGCCGGCGCCGCGCTCGATGCGGTCCTGCCGGACCGTCCCGCTCCCGTGCGCCCGGCGACCGCCGCGCCCTCGGGGCTGCCCTGGGGCATCACCGTGCTGGCCGCGGGTCTGGCCGTGGAGACCTACACGAGCCGTACCGCCCCGGCGCCCCCCGACCTCACCTTCTCCGGTGCCTCCCCCGGCGTCCTGGCGGGCTGGGTGCTGGCCGCCGTGGGGCTGGCCCTGGCCGGTCCCGGCCTGACGCACCTGTGCGGACGGCTCCTCCAGTCGGCCCGCCCCGGCGCCCTGCGGCTGCTGGCCGGGCGCATCCTCATGGCGGAGGCCGGCCGCATCGGCCGTCCGCTCGGCGTCGTCTGCGCGGTCATGTCCGCCCTGTGGGCCATGGCCCTGCTGCACGCCCCGGACGGGCTGTCGCTCGGTCCGCTGACACTCCTCGGCGTGGCCCTGGTGACCGGCTGCACACTGGCCACGCTCATGACCGCCGCGGTCGAGGCCCGGCAGGACCGGGCCGAGACCACCGCGGCCCTGCAACGGCTGGGTGCCTCCGCCTCGACGCTGCGCAGCGCCGCCGCGGTGCGGGCCGGCGCCCTGCTCGCCCTGTTCGGCCCGCTCACCCTCACGGTCGCGGAGCTCGCGGCCCTGCCCCTGGCGCACTGACCGCCGCGGGAGGCGCCGGTCGGAGAACCCGCGAAAAAAAGATCTCCGCGCGGCGATGAGTTCGGCACCGAGCCCCGGTCTATCCCCGCGTAACGACCCACCGAACCCGCGGGGAGAGACTTCGCATGTACCAGCAGATGATCTTCGTGAACCTGTGCGTCGCCGACCTCGGCGCCTCCAAGAAGTTCTTCACCGAGCTCGGCTACGCGATCAACGAGCAGTTCAGCGACGACTCGACCGCCTCGGTCGTCATCAGCGACACCATCGTCGTGATGGTGCACACCAAGGAGAAGTACGCCCAGTTCACCCAGAAGGAGATCGCGGACGCGACCCGGACCAGCGAGGTGCTGATCGCGCTGAGCGCCGAGAGCCGCGCGAAGGTCGACGAACTGGTCGACAAGGCGGTCGCGGCGGGCGGTTCGGTCTCCGGCGAGACCCAGGACCACGGGTTCATGTACGGCCGGGCCTTCGACGACCCGGACGGCCACACCTTCGAGGTCGTGTGGATGGATCCGGCGGCCGTCCAGGGCTGACCGTGCCCGTCCAGGGCTGACCGGGGCTGTGCCAGCATGGGCAGGGTGCAGACGATGCCCGCCCATGCGGCCCACCACGACGACCGTGAGATAGAGACCCTCGAGGAGTTCGACGCGACCGTCTCGGCGCGCGGCACCCTCGCGGGATATCGCGTGCAGGCCGTGGACCTGACGGACCGTACGCGCGAACTGCTCGGCACGGACACGACGGGGGCCGTGTTCCTCGGCTGCGCGATGCGCGAGGACGCCGCGGCGAAGGTCCGCGCGGACGGCGCCCTGGTCTTCCCGCCGGTCCCGGGCCTGCCCTTCGACCCCTACCGCGGCCTGCTGTACTCGCCGGAGGAACTGTTCGCGTCCCTGGCCGACGGCTACGAGGCCACGCCCGACGCCCTCGCCTACGCCTGGTTCCAGCGGACGAAGGCCGACCGGGACATCCACGCCTCGATGCTGCGCGCCGTCCACGACGACTCCGTCTCGGACGCGCTCGACGAACTCCTCACCGGCGCCCGGGTGGTGGGCGTGATGGGCGGCCACGCCATGGCCCGCGGCACCGAGAGGTACGCGGGCGCCGCCCGGCTCGGCCGGGAGCTGGCCCGGGCCGGGTTCACCGTCGCCACCGGCGGCGGCCCCGGCGCCATGGAGGCGGCCAACCTCGGTGCGTACGCCGCCCCGTTCGACGACGGCATGCTCACCGAGTCGCTCGAACTCCTGGGCAAGGAACCGCACTTCACTCCGTCGATCACCCGATGGGCGACGGCCGCCTTCGAGGTCCGCTCCCGCCACCCGCGCGGCGGCCGCTCCGTCGGCATCCCGACGTGGTTCTACGGCCATGAACCGCCGAACGCGTTCGCCTCCCACATCGCCAAGTACTTCGCCAACGCCACCCGGGAGGACGGGCTGCTGGCCCGCTCGAACGCGGGCGTGGTGTTCCTGCCCGGCGCCGCAGGGACCCTTCAGGAGATCTTCGACAACGCGACGCCCAACTACTACGAGTCGCGCGGCGAGCCCACACCCATGGTGCTCGTCGACCGGGACCACTGGACGCGGAGGCTGCCCGCCTGGCCCCTGCTGCGCACGCTGGCCGAGGGCCGCTCGATGGAGTCGCGGATCGCTCTGGTGGAGCGGATCGAGGAGGCACCCGAGGCGTTGAAACGTCTGGGCGGTTAATAAGAAGGCAAAGCCGGTCCCCGCACGTGGCATATGCGTTGACACTGCTGATGAGCCGCTTATAGACCTGTGAGCCTCCCGGTGGTGCTGATGCTCAGTCAACACCGCCCACCACCCCCCTCTTTACGCACCCTGTAAAGGACAAACGTGGCAGTTCTGTCCGTATCCCGCCGTACGTCCCCGCGCCGCGCACGCACCGTGCGTGCCCTCGGTGTCGTCTCGGCCTCCGCCGCGCTCGCGTTCGGCGCCGCTGGCAACGCGCTGGCCTGCAACATCAACGAGTTCTCGGCCGAGGCCAAGTGCGACGGCGACAAGGGCGTCATCGCCGTCACCGACGTCGACCCCGCCGGCATCCCGGCCACGGTCACCGTGTACCTGCAGAACAACGGCGCCGACGCGAAGAAGGTCGGCGAGCAGGTGGTCAAGGGCACCCGCAAGGGCACCACGATCACCTTCGCCGAGGAGTGGAAGCCGAACGCCGAGTACCGCATCCACGTCAAGGCGGCCTCCTACGTCGACGAGGACATCGAGCCCAACCTCGTGACCCCGGCCACCGCCTGCAAGAAGGAGGAGGAGAAGCCCCCGGCGACCACGCCGGCCACGGCCACTCCGAGCCCGTCGGCCCCGTCGGCCTCCCCCTCGAAGCCGGCCGAGGAGTCCGAGGCTCCGGCTCCGAACCCCTCGGAGAGCGACAGCCCCGTGCCCGCGGGCAACGCGCCCGCCCCGGCCGGTGAGTCCAACCTCGCCGAGACCGGCGCCGACTCCCACACCGGCCTCATCGCCGGCATCGCGGCGGCCCTGGTCGTCGTGGGTGGTGGCGCGGTGTTCCTCGGCATGCGCCGCCGGGCCAAGAGCGACAGCTGACGCCGGCACATCGCGACGCCGTGGCCCGTCCCCGACCGGGGGCGGGCCACGGCCCGTTCAGCGGAAGCTCGCCCGCTCCAGCCAGAACTCCAGCAGCGCCCGGTCGCCGAGCACCTCCACCTCCGGTGTGTCGAGCGGAAGCCGGCGGTAGAAGGCCAGCAGCACGGAGGTGAGGGGCCCGCGCAGGGCGACCGTGGCCTTCGCGTGGCCCCGACGCCAGCGGACGCCGTCCTCGGCGAGTTCGATCAGCCACTCGGCGTTCAGCTCCGGCCCGGTGTCGGTGGCGTGCAGATGGATGCTCCGGTCCCCGCCGCGCAGTTCGGCCACCGGGTCGTCCGGCTGCGTCCGCTGAGCGTGGCGCAGGATCTCCAGCCACTCGTCGATCGCGTCGGCCGCCACGTCGGGCGCGACCTCGTAGGGCAGCCCGGCGGCGAGGGCCGCGTCCGCCCGGTGCACCGTGATCTCGTGGGTCATGCGACGGGCCCAGAACCCCGAGGTGAGGATCCCCGCCCAGCCCCAGACCTTGGCGTCGGGCCCTGCCTCGCGCAGGGTGGCGACGAGCCGCTCCCCGGATTCCGCCAGCCAGGCGTCCAGCGCGGCGGCGTCCCCCGCCGGCCCCGGTCCGCCGCCGCCCTGCACCCGCTCCTCGGGGACGTCGTCCTCGGCCCGGGTGCGCACCAGCAGCTCCGCCCAGCGCAGGGCGCCTCCGGTGTGCCGCACCAGATCCTCCAGCGACCAGTCGGGACAGGTCGGCACGGCGGCGGACAGGTCGGCCCCGGAGGTCACCACCGACCTCAACAGGCCCACCTGACAGGCGATTTCGTCGCAGTAGCGCTCGTGCGGAAGTGGCGTCATGCCCACGACCCTAGGCGCCGGCGTTCAGTCGAGCACCACGATTTCCGCCCCGTCGAACTCCACCCCGACCCGCTCCCCCACGGCGGGCGCCGCCCGCAGCGTGCACGCCGCCTCCAGACGCGGGGCGTCCTCGGGCTGGAGGTGGACGGCGACATGGGTCCCCCGGAAGGTACGGGCGGCCACCGTGCAGGGCAGGCCCTGGCCGGCGGGCACCAGCCGCACACCGGCGGGCCGCACCAGCAGCGTCCGGCTGCCCTGCGGTGCGTCCGGCGGCACCGGCACCTTGCCCCACGGCGTGTCGGCGGCCTCGGCGCCGACGGTGGCCGCGACGACGTTCTCGAAGCCCAGAAAGCGGGCCACGAAGGCGTCGGCCGGCCGCTGCCACACCTCCAGCGGCGTACCGGACTGGGCGATCCGCCCGTCCCGCATCACCACGACCCGGTCGGCCAGCGCGAAGGCCTCCCCCTGGTCGTGCGTCACGGCGAGCACGGTCGTGCCCAACCGGCCGAACAGCTCCCTCAGTTCGACGACGAGCCGCTCGCGGAGCGACCGGTCGAGCTGACCCAGCGGCTCGTCCAGCATCAGCAGCCGGGGGTTGGGCGCCAGCGCCCGAGCCAGGGCCACCCGCTGCTGCTCCCCGCCGGACAGCGCGGCAACGGACCGGCGGGCCGCGCCCGGCAGGCCGACGAGGTCGAGCAACTCCCCCACCCGCTCGGCCTGCTGCGCCTTCGACACACCGTGCATCCGCAGACCGAACGCCACGTTCCCGCCGACGTCCCGCTGCGGGAACAGCTGGTGGTCCTGGAACATCAGCCCGACGCCCCGCCGGTGCGCCGGCACCCCCGCCTGGTCCCGCCCGTCGAGCAGGATCCGCCCGGCGTCCAGCGGCTGCAACCCGGCGACCGCCCTCAGCAGCGTCGACTTGCCGCTGCCGCTGGGCCCGAGCACGCACACGACCTCGTGCTCGGCGACCCCCAGGCCGACCGCGTCCAACACGGCCCGCCCGCCGAAACGGACCGTCGCCTCGTGCAGAGCCAGCAGCATCAGAACTCCCCGGTCCGATCGGTGCGCAGCCTCTCCAGCACCAGCAGGGCCACGGCGCACACCACCATCAGAATCGTCGAAAGGGCCATTGCCTGGCCGTAGTTGAGGTCACCGGGCCGTCCCAGCAGCCGCGCCACCGCCACCGGCAGGGTCGGGTTGTCGGGCCGCGCGATGAAGACCGTCGCCCCGAACTCCCCGAGGGAGACGGCGAAGGCGAAGCCGGCCGCGATCAGCAGGGCCCGCCGCACGATCGGCAGGTCCACCTCCCGCCACACCCGCCACGGCGAGGCCCCCAGCACCGAGGCCGCCTCCCGCAGCCGCACGTCCACCGCCCGCAGCACCGGCAGCATGGTGCGCACCACGAACGGCACCCCGACCAGCGCCTGCGCGAGCGGCACCAGGATCCACGAGGACCGCAGGTCCAGCGGCGGCTCGTCGAGGGAGATCAGGAACCCGAAGCCGACGGTCACTGCGGACACCCCGAGCGGCAGCATCAGCAGCGCGTCGAAGCCGCGCACGAACCGCCCGGCGTCCCGGCGGGTCAGCGCTCCGGCGGCCAGCGAACCGACCAGCACGGCGATGGCGGTGGCGGCGACGGCGTAGGACAGCGAGTTGCCGACCGCCTCGATCGGCGGGACCAGGAACATACCGCCGTCCTGGCGGGTCAGCGCCCGGTAGTAGCCGAACCCGGGGGCGCCGAGGGAGCGCTGCACCAGCACGGCCAGCGGCAGCACGATCAGTACGGCGACGGTGGCCAGCACCCCCGCCAGCAGCGACCACTGCCCGGCCCCGCGCGGGCGGCGCGCGGTCACCGCCGCGTCCACGAGCCGCAGGGCCGTCTCCCGCCGCCGCACCGTCCAGGCGTGCAGGGCGAGGACCGCGCCCACCGCGGCGAACTGGATCAGGGTGAGCACGGCCGCCGTGGACAGGTCGAAGATCTCGGACGTCTGCCGGTAGATCTCCACCTCCAGGGTGGAGAAAGTGGGCCCGCCGAGGATCTGGACGACACCGAAGGAGGTGAAGGTGAACAGGAAGACCATCAGCGCGGCGGCGGCCACCGCCGGGGCGAGGGCGGGCAGGGTCACCTTCCGCCACGCGGTCGCCGGGGAGGCGCCGAGCATCCGCGCGGCCTCCTCCTGCCGGGGGTCGATCTGCGCCCAGAGCCCGCCCACCGTCCGCACGACGACGGCGTAGTTGAAGAAGACGTGGGCGAGCAGGATCGCCCACACCGTGGTGTCCAGCCGCACGCCCCACAGCTCGTCGAGCAGCCCGCCGCGCCCGGCCAGCGCCAGGAACGCCGTCCCGACGACGACCGTCGGCAGCACGAACGGCACGGTCACCACCGCCCGCAGCACCTGCTTGCCCGGAAAGTCGAAGCGCGCGAAGACGTACGCGCCGGGGAGCGCGATCAGCAGCGTGAGCGCGGTGGAGACGAGCGCCTGCCAGGTGGTGAACCACAGGACGTGCCGGACGTCGGACTGCCCGAGCACCTCCCCGATCCGCGCCGGGTGCCAGGCCCCGCCGGTCTTCAGACCGCGCGCGACGATCGCGGCGACGGGATAGGCGAAGAAGACCGCGAAGAACGCGACGGGCACGGCCAGCAGACCGAACCGCGCCGCCGCGCCCCGCCTGCGGGCGGCTACTTCAGTACGAGCGAGGTCCACGACTTGACCCACTGGTCACGGTGGTCGGCGATCTTCGCCGGGTCCATGGTCTGCGGGTCCTTCGCCTGCGGCCCGTACTTCTCGAACTCCGGCGGCACCTGGGCGTCCTCGCGCACCGGGTAGACGAACATGTTGAGCGGCATGTCCTCCTGGAACCGCTTGCCGACGAGGAAGTCGAGGAACGCCTTGCCGCCCTCGGCGTTCCGCGCGTTGCCGAGCAGGCCCGCGTACTCGACCTGCCGGAAGCAGGTGCCCTCGGCGACGCCGGTCGGGGCGGTGTCCGGCTTCGGGTCGGCGAAGACGACCTCGGCGGGCGGGGAGGAGGCGTAGGAGACGACGAGCGGCCGGTCGCCCTTGGCCTTCCGGCCGCCGGCCGAGCCGGAGAACTCCTCGTTGTAGGCCTGCTCCCAGCCGTCGACGACCTTCACGCCGTTGGCCTTGAGCTTCTTCCAGTAGCCCTCCCAGCCCCGGTCGCCGTACTTCGCGGCGGTGCCGAGCAGGAAGCCGAGGCCGGGCGAGGACGACGAGGCGTTCTCGGTGACCAGCAGGTCCTTGTACCGGGGGTCGGTCAGGTCGTCGAGGGTCCGCGGCGGACGGAGGTCGTGCTCGGCGAAGTACTTCTTGTCGTAGTTGACGCAGACGTCGCCGGTGTCGACGGGGGTGACCCGGTGCTCGTCCCGGTCGGCGCGGTACTCGGGAGCGATGCGGTCCGAGCCCTTCGGTTCGTACGGCTGGAACAGGCCGTTGTCGAGGGCGCGGGAGAGCAGGGTGTTGTCGACGCCGAAGAAGACGTCGCCCTGCGGATTGTCCTTGGTGAGGATGGCCTTGTTGACGGCCTGCCCGGCGTCGCCGTCCTTCAGGACCCTGACCTGGTAGCCGGACTGCTCCTCGAAGGCCGCGAGGACGTCCTTGGAGGCGGCCCACGAGTCGTGGCTGACGAGCGTGACGGTCTTGGAGTCGCCCGACCCCTGACCGCCGTCCGAGGACCCGCACGCCACGAGCGTGCCGGCCAGGCCGAGCCCGACGACCGCGGCCGTCAGGCGCTTCGCGTTGATGCTCACTTCATTCCTCCTGGAGTGACCAGGAGAAGACGCGGCCCTGCCCGGGACTTCCGTGGTCCCGGGCAGGGCGCAACAGCTCGAGTGGTGACCGATCTCCCTACCCAGAATGACCTGGGCCAGGTTCGGAGGGTCTGCGGCCGTGCCGCACTCTCAGCGCTGTGGCGCTCCCCTGTCGGAATATGCAGATGTGGATACGGCGATCAGACTACCGTTCGGTGGCCGCGAGCTGACCACACGCCCCGTCGATCTCCTGACCCCGGGTGTCCCGGATCGTCACCGGCACACCGTGGGCGGCGATGGCCTCCACGAACGCCTTCTCGTCCTCGGGCCGGGAGGCGGTCCACTTGGAGCCCGGCGTGGGGTTCAGCGGGATCAGGTTGACGTGCACCGGCTTGCCCCGAAGGAGCCGGCCGAGCCGGTCACCACGCCAGGCCTGGTCGTTGATGTCCCGGATCAGCGCGTACTCGATGGACAGCCGCCGCCCGGACCGGGCGCTGTACTCGAACCCGGCGTCCAGCACCTCGCGCACCTTCCACCGGGTGTTGACCGGCACGAGGGTGTCGCGCAGCTCGTCGTCCGGGGCGTGCAGGGAGATCGCCAGCCGGCACTTGAAGCCCTCGTCGGCGAAGCGGTGGATGGCCGGGACGAGCCCGACGGTGGAGACGGTGATGCCGCGCTGCGACAGCCCGAGCCCGTCCGGCTCGGGGTCGGTGAGGCGGCGGATGGCGCCGACGACCCGGTTGTAGTTCGCGAGCGGCTCGCCCATGCCCATGAACACGATGTTGCTGAGCCGGGCGGGACCGCCGGGGACCTCGCCGTCCCGCAGGGCGCGCATGCCGTCGACGATCTGGTGCACGATCTCGGCGGTGGACAGGTTCCGGTCGAGACCGGCCTGCCCGGTCGCGCAGAACGGGCAGTTCATCCCGCACCCGGCCTGGGAGCTGATGCACATGGTCACCCGGTCCGGGTAGCGCATCAGCACGGACTCGACGAGCGTCCCGTCGAACAGCCGCCACAGGGTCTTGCGGGTGGTGCCCTCGTCGGTGGACAGGTGCCGCACGACGGTCATCAGCTCGGGCAGCAGCGCCTCCCGCAGCCGGTCACGGCTGCCGGCGGGGATGTCGGTCCACTGCTCCGGGTCGTGCGCGTACCGCGCGAAGTAGTGCTGCGACAGCTGCTTGGCACGGAACGGCTTCTCCCCGACCGCGGCGACGGCCTCCTTGCGCTCGGCAGGAGTGAGATCGGCGAGATGCCGCGGCGGCTTCTTGGCTCCGCGGGGGGCGACGAAAGTGAGTTCTCCGGGTGCAGGCATAACTCCCCCAGTGTCGCAGATCGATTCCCGTTGCCGGGCCCGAGCGGGCTGGGGGCACTCATCCGCAGGTGGCGACCGCCGGTGGCGGCCGGCCCGGGCGGTCCGGGCGGTCCGGGCGGTCCAGGCGGTCCGGGCGGCCCGGTGACGGCCCAGGGCCGGGTACAGGCGTCCCCGGCCCCGCCTGGCGAGCGGTCACGGCGGTGCCGGGGCCGTGGGACGTCTCACGCCCCGGGCCGCTCCAGCCGGTCCTTGAGCATCCGTTCGTTGCGCGGGAGTTCCTTGCGGGCCTGGGCGCGGACGACGAGCGGGACCAGGACCTTGCCCATGCCGTGGCCCTCGAAGTCGACGTCGATCGTGACGTGGGAGCGGCGCCCCTCGTCGAGCGGCTCGACCTCGCCGTGCACGCGGGCCCGGACCGGGCCGTCCACCGTGCGCATGCCCCAGCTGTGCGGAGGGTCGTACTCGGTGACCTCCATGGTCATCGGCACGATCCGGTCGCGGCCGACGTGCCGTCTGACCCGGACCCGGGTCCCCACCCCCACCGGCCCCTCGTCCAGCCACTCGGCGGACACGGCGCTCAGCTGCCACTCCGGCATGCGCGGGGCGTCCGTGACGTAGGCGTACACCTCCTCGGGACGGCGGTCCACGTCGATGCTCTCTCGGATGACGGCCATGGCGGCCTCCTTCGGGAGGTACAGGTGCATCGTCCCACCTCGGGTCCCCGAAGTCGCCCGGAACGGCGGTGGGCCCCCGCCCTGCCGGACGGAGGCCCACCGAGTCGTACCGCTCGCCTCAGCCGGAACCCACGAAGAGCACCAGCAGCAGCCACACCACCGGAGCGGTCGGCAGCAGCGAGTCGAGCCGGTCCATGATGCCGCCGTGCCCCGGCAGCAGGGTGCCCATGTCCTTGATGCCGAGATCCCGCTTGATCATGGACTCACCGAGGTCGCCCAGCGTGGCGCTGACGGCGACCGCGAGGCCGAGGACCAGTCCCTGCCACCACGCCCCGTCGTCGATGAGGAACTGCAGGCACAGCGCGCCCGCCACCATGGCGAAGGAGACCGCGCCGAGCAGACCCTCGCGGGTCTTGCCGGGGCTGATGCGCGGCGCGAGCTTGTGCCGGCCGAACCGCCAGCCGACGGCGTAGGCGCCCGTGTCGCTGACGACGGTGAGCAGCAGGAAGGTGAGCACCCGCTGCGGACCGTCGTCCGCGGTGAGCATCATCGTCACGAACGTCGCCAGGAACGGCACGTAGAACGCCGCGAAGACACCGGCCGTGACGTCCCGGAGGTAGTTCTCCGGCGGTTCCGTCATGCGCCAGACCAGTACCGCCAGCGCCGTGAGCGCCATGGCGACCCAGGCGCCCTCGGCGCCCCGGACGTACCCGGCGACGACCATCGCGGCCCCGCCGAGCGCGAGCGGCACGAGGGGTGCCCGGATGCCCTTGCGTTCGTCGAGGCGCTTGGTCAGCTCCCACAGGCCCACCACGACGGCGACCGCGACGACGCCGACGAAGACGGCCTTCACGATGAACAGCGACGCGACGATCACCGCTCCGAGACCGACCCCGACCCCTATCGCGGCACTCAGGTCGCGACCCGCGCTCTTCTTCTGCGGCTTGGGGGCCGGCTGCGAGGCGTCGGGCATGGGCTCCGGATGGGTCTCGTCGCGGACCGGGAGGCCGCTCGGCCGAGCGATCCCCCGGTCGTCGTCCTGGTTTCCGCCGGATTCGGTCACGCCGGGAACGATGGGCATGGGGCGAGTCTGAGGCGCTTCATACGCATCGTATGCGGGACCCGCCGGAGCGGCCCCCGGGGCGTGTCCGTGGCCGGGACCGTAGGCGTACCCATGACCGGGGCCCTGCACGGGCCCGTGGCCCTGGCCCCGGTCGGTGGGTCCCCAGTACCCGGCCTGTGGCGGCGCCCCCCAGGAAGAGTCGTTCATCAGACCTCGAGCAGCTCCGCTTCCTTGTGCTTCAGGAGCTCGTCCACCTGCGCGACGTACTTCGCGGTGGTGTCGTCGAGCTCCTTCTCCGCACGGCGGCCCTCGTCCTCGCCGACCTCGCCGTCCTTGATCAGCTTGTCGATGGCTTCCTTCGCCTTGCGGCGCACGGAGCGGATCGAGATCTTCGCGTCCTCGCCCTTGCCCTTGGCGACCTTGATGTACTCGCGGCGGCGCTCCTCGGTCAGCTCGGGGAACACCACACGGATGATGTTGCCGTCGTTGCTCGGGTTGACGCCGAGGTCGGAGTCGCGGATCGCCTGCTCGATGTTGCGCAGCGCGCTCTTGTCGAACGGGGTCACCACGGCCATGCGCGGCTCCGGCACCGAGAACGAGGCCAGCTGGTTGATCGGGGTCGGCGCGCCGTAGTAGTCGGCCACGATCTTGTTGAACATCGCCGGGTGCGCACGGCCGGTGCGGATCGCGGCGAAGTCCTCCTTGGCGACCACGACGGCCTTCTCCATCTTCTCCTCGGCCTCGAGGAGGGTCTCTTCGATCACCACTTGCTCCTGCGTGTGAGTAGGCCCGGCTGCGTTTCCTCAGGGGCGGCGGCCGGCTGCGTCGCGTCTTCTTCTGCACGGTTCCCGACCGGCGGGACATTGTCCATCCCCCGGCCCGGCTCCGTCCCGTCCGTCCCCCGGACGGGGTTGTTCTCGGGGACCTCAGTCCCGGCTGCCGGCGTCCCCCACCAGCGTGCCGATCTTCTCACCCTTGACGGCCCGCGCGATGTTGCCCTCCGCGAGCAGCTCGAAGACCACGATCGGGAGCCTGTTGTCGCGGCACAGCGTCACGGCCGTGGCGTCGGCGACCTTGAGGTCGCGGGTGATGACCTCGCCGTACCCGAGGTGGTCGAACTTCACCGCGTCCGGGTTGGTCTTCGGGTCGGAGTCGTAGACCCCGTCCACGCCGTTCTTGCCCATGAGCAGCGCCTCGGCGTCGATCTCCAGCGCGCGCTGGGCGGCGGTGGTGTCGGTGGAGAAGTACGGCATGCCCATACCGGCGCCGAAGATGACCACGCGGCCCTTCTCCAGGTGGCGCACGGCGCGCAGCGGGATGTAGGGCTCGGCGACCTGGCCCATGGTGATGGCGGTCTGCACACGGCAGTCCACGCCGACCTTCTCCAGGAAGTCCTGCAGGGCCAGGCAGTTCATGACCGTGCCGAGCATGCCCATGTAGTCGGAGCGCGCCCGGTCCATGCCGCGCTGCTGGAGTTCGGCGCCGCGGAAGAAGTTGCCGCCGCCGATGACGACGGCGATCTGCGCTCCGTCGCGCACGACGGCCGCGATCTCGCGGGCGATCTTGTGCACCACGTCGGGGTCGACGCCCAGGCCCCCGCCGCCGGAGAAGGCCTCTCCGGACAGCTTCAGCAGGAACCGGCCGGGTACTTTGCCGTCGTCGCTCTTCTGGGCCTTGGTCGTCATGGGGGATCCCGCCTCTTTCACGTGGTGCACATGCGAAGAAGGCCATTGCCGGTGGGGCGTGATTCGCATCCCATACGGCAATGGCCTCCTCGTCAGATCTGCTGTCGTCCGCCACTCATGTGACGGCGTACGCGGACGACTGCTCCGACCCTATCGGGGCCGGGCGCCGATCGCGGTACGGACTCAGATGCCGACCTTGATGCGCGTGAAGCGCTTCAGGGTGACACCGGCCTCGTCCAGGACCTTCTGGACGGACTTCTTGTTGTCGAGCGCGTACGGCTGGCCGAGCAGCGTGGCGTCCTTGAAGAAGCCGTTGAGACGGCCCTCGACGATCTTCGGCAGCGCGGCCTCGGGCTTGCCCTCGGCGCGGGTGGTCTCCTCGGCGACGCGGCGCTCGGACTCGACGACCTCGGCCGGCACGTCCTCCTTGGAGAGGTACTTCGGCGCGAAGGCGGCGATGTGCTGCGCGACGCCCTTGGCGATCTCCGCGTTCGGCTTGTCCAGCTCGACGAGGACACCGATCTGCGGGGGCAGGTCGGGCATCGTGCGGTGCATGTAGGCCGTGACGTAGCCGTCGGCGTACTGCGCGAAGCGGTCCAGGACGATCTTCTCGCCCAGGTTGGCGTTGGCCTCGTCGACGAACGCCTGGACGGTCTTGCCGGACTCGATCTCGGAGGCGAGCAGGGCCTCGAGGTCGGCCGGGGAGGTCTTGGCGACGTGCTCGGCGATGGTCCGGGCCACGGCCTGGAACTTCTCGCCCTTGGCGACGAAGTCCGTCTCGCACTTCAGCTCGACGAGGACACCGGAGGAGTTGTCGTCGGCGATGATCGAGACGACGGCACCGTTCTCGGCGGAGCGGCCCTCGCGCTTGGCGACGCCCTTCTGGCCCTTGATGCGGAGCGCCTCGACGGCCTTCTCGACGTTGCCCTCGGCCTCGTCCAGCGCCTTCTTGCAGTCCATCATGCCGGCGCCCGTGAGCTCACGGAGCTTCTTGACGTCGGCGGCGGTGTAGTTCGCCATGAGTCTGTGAATCTCTCTCGAAGTCTGGAAGATCGAAGATCTGCGGATGCGCTCCATGGAGCAGGAGCGCGCTGTCCTACCGCTGACCTACGGGTGAACGGCGGGAGCGGACTTCACCGCGCCGGTGGGCGCTGGGTGCGGTGCCGCTCCCGCCGTCACCTCGGACTGACGGGTCAGGCCTGCTCGGCCTCGGCCGGCTTCTCGCCCTCGGCCGGCTTCTCGGCCTCGGCGGCCGGAGCAGCCTCGGTGGCCGGGGCGGCCTCGGCGGCCGGAGCAGCCTCGTCGGCCTTCTTCTCGCCCTCGAGCAGGTCGCGCTCCCACTCGGCCAGCGGCTCGCCCGCGGCCTTCTCGCCCTTGCCCTCGGTGGCGACACCGCTGCGGGCGATGAGGCCCTCGGCGACGGCGTCGGCGATGACGCGGGTGAGCAGGGTGACGGAGCGGATCGCGTCGTCGTTGCCCGGGATCTTGTAGTCGACCTCGTCGGGGTCGCAGTTGGTGTCGAGGATCGCGACGACCGGGATGTTCAGCTTCCGGGCCTCACCAACGGCGATGTGCTCCTTCTTGGTGTCCACGATCCAGACGGCGCTGGGCACCTTCTGCATCTCGCGGATACCACCGAGGGTCTTCTCCAGCTTGGCCTTCTCGCGCGAGAGCACGAGAAGCTCCTTCTTGGTCAGACCCGACGCGGCGACGTCCTCGAAGTCGATCTGCTCGAGCTCCTTGAGGCGCTGCAGACGCTTGTAGACGGTCGAGAAGTTGGTGAGCATGCCGCCCAGCCAGCGCTGGTTGACGAAGGGCATACCGACGCGGGTGGCCTGCTCGGCGATGGCCTCCTGCGCCTGCTTCTTCGTGCCGACGAACATGACCGTGCCGCCGTGGGCGACGGTCTCCTTGACGAACTCGTAGGCGCGGTCGATGTACGACAGCGACTGGAGCAGGTCGATGATGTAGATGCCGTTGCGCTCGGTGAAGATGAAGCGCTTCATCTTCGGGTTCCAGCGACGGGTCTGGTGACCGAAGTGGACGCCGCTCTCCAGCAGCTCCCGCATCGTGACGACGGCCATGGCCGTATCTCCTTGATTTTCTCGGTTGTGCCGCGGGTGCCGGACGGCTCCCGCGCCTGACGCCCGCTGCGCGCCGTGCCACGAGGGACCGAGGGGCGCAGATACGGACCGTCTCCGGCCGTCGTATCGGGGCGTGCGAAGTCGACCCGGTGACCCGGATCGCCACCAGAAGTGTACGGGACCCGGGAGGCCCCGGGTGACGCCGATGTCCACAAGCGGACGGCGGTCCACAGGCCCGGGCGGCGACGGGGGTGTTCCGCGACGATTCTCCGCATGCGAGCGAAGCGATGTGTGCGCGTGATCACGCGGCTGGTCCTGCTGGTGGTCCTGACGGCGACGGCCCTGCTGGCCCCTCCGCCGCCCCTGTTCGCGGCGGCCACCCCCGCCGCGGACCCCGCCGAGCCCGCCGAGCCCGCCGTGCCGGCCGTCGGCCGCGTGTGGCCCGTCGGTTCCCGCCCGCCGGTCCTGCGCGGCTGGGAACCGCCGACGACGGTGTACGCGGCGGGCCATCGGGGCGTGGACCTCACGGCACCGACGGGGGCACCGGTACGGGCGGTGGCCGCCGGGCGGGTGTCCTTCGCGGGCGGGGTGGCGGGCAGAGGCGTGATCTCGGTGGAGCTCACCGGGACGGGCGACCCCCCGCTGCGCACGACCTACGAACCGGTGACGGCGGCGGTGGAGAAGGGCGAGCAGGTGGCGGCGGGCCAGGTGATCGGCACGGTGGCGAGGACGGGGTCGCACTGCACGGCCACCTGCGTGCACTGGGGCCTGCGCCGGGGCGAGACGTACCTGGACCCGCTGTCCCTGCTCCCGCCGTGGCTCCTGCACAGAGGACCCTCCCGGCTGCTGCCGGTACCGGCGGCGCCCGGCTGACCACTCGGTGCCGGTACAGATGGTGCCCGGCTGACCGCTCGGTGCCGGTACAGACGGTGCCCGGCTGGCCGCTCGGGCCGGTGGCGGCGGCGCCCGGCTGACCGCCGGCGGCCGGTCAGAGCGGCCGGCGGCCGACCACCGGAGTGACGCCGCGCCTACCCCGCTGCCCCGATGCCCCCGATACCGGCTGGACGGCCCGGGTCGCACCGGTCCGCGCGGGGCTCAGCCCCCCACACCCCGCAGGGCCATCGACACCGCCGCGTCCGTGATCGCCTCGGGCTCCTCGGCCGCCCCCAGCTCGATCCGGCGTACCGCCGCGTCCACGACGCCTTGGACCAGCATCGCCGCGAGCCGCGGCTGCTCGTGCCCGAGCTCCCCCAGCGCCTCGACGATCATGGCGACCAGGCCCCCGTGCGCCGCGCGGATCTTTTCCCGGGCCCCGGCGTCCAGCTCGCTGGCCGAGATCGCCACCACGGCGCGGTGCCGCCGGTCGCCGACCAGCAGGAGCTGCCGGCGCACGTACGCCTCGACCTTGGCGCCGGGCGTCGGGGCCTGCTCCATCGCCGCCGCCACCTCGGCCGCCCAGACCGGGAAGTCGACCTCGCACAGCTCCTCGACGACGGCGGCCCGCGACCGGAAGTACTCGTAGACGCTCGACCGCGCGAGTCCCGTGCGCTCGGCGAGGGCGGGGAAGGTCAACGCCTCCGTACCGCCCTCCGACAACAAGGAACGAGCCGCGTCCAGCAGGGCGGCTCGCTGCATCGACCGGTGCTCGGCCACGGAGGCCGCTCGAATCCTTGGCACGTCAACCACTCTACGGACGCGCCTCGCCCGACGGGAGTACCTCCTGCCCAGCCGGTGACATCAGGCCGGGTCAGCGGCCGAAGCTCGCCAGTTTCGCTCGCAGCTGGAGCACCGACTTGGTGTGGATCTGACTGACCCGGCTCTCGGTCACGCCCAGCACGTTGCCGATCTCGGCGAGGGTGAGGCCCTCGTAGTAGTACAGCGTGACCACGGTCTTCTCCCGGTCGGGCAGCGTGTTGATCGCCCGGGCCAGGAACCTGCGCAGCTCCCGGTCCTCGGCGACCTCCACCGGGTTGTCGGCGGTGGTGTCCTCCAGCGTGTCCAGCACGCTCAGTCCGTCGCCGCCCTCGCCGCCGATGTGCAGCAGTTCGTCCAGCGCCACGACGTTGGCCAGGGACAGCTGGCTGAACACCGCGTGGAGGTCCTCGACGGCGATGCCCATCTCGCCGGCCACCTCGCCCTCCGTCGGCGTCCGCCGCAGCCGCGCCTCGAGCGTGGCGTACGCGCGCTCCACGTTGCGCGCCTTCTGCCGCACCGAGCGGGGGATCCAGTCCAGCGCGCGCAGTTCGTCGATCATGGCGCCGCGGATACGGGTGATCGCGTACGTCTCGAACTTGATCTCCCGGTCGATGTCGAACTTCTCGATCGCGTCGATCAGCCCGAACACCCCGGACGAGACGAAGTCCGCCTGCTCCACATTGGACGGCAGACCCACGCTGACCCGTCCGGCGACGTACTTCACCAGCGGCGAGTAGTGCAGGATCAGCTGCTCCCGCAGCCGCTCGTCCCCCGTCGCCTTGTACGACCGCCACAGCTCGTCGAGCGTCGAGGGAGCGGGCGGCCGCACGCTGCCACCGTCACGGGCGGCTGGGGGGATCGCCGCCCGGTCGGACCCGGAGGTGTGCTGGGGCATTCGTCGCCTTGTGCCGTTCTGCTGCGCAGGGGTGCTGCTGAGGTGGGCTGTCTGTCTGATGTCGAGTTGCCTGTCCGTGTCGGGATCCTCGTGAGCGTAGCGTGACTGCGGAGTCGCGGTGCGCGAGTGATGAGGGCGCGAGCAGGCGCAGAGACGTTCCTCGGGGCGCCCCGCAGCGCCCTCCGATCCGGTCGGTGTGACAACCCGAGAAGCCCAACTCGGCGCATTTGCAAGGGCTCTGGGGGTTCCCCCGGACGGCCGAACCGCGCGCGTCAGCCCGGCGCCCGCCCGTCCCGGACCGACATCACCGCCTGGCGTGTCAACTTCCAGCCGTCGCCGTGTCGTTCGACGTAACCGAGTGCTCGGAGTTCGTACAGTCTCGCGATCGCGTCGTCCGGTGCGGTCAGGGCGCGGCGTGCGATCTCGTCCGGCCGGGCGGTCCCCCGGGCCGGGAGTGCGGCGAGGACCTGCCGGGTGGCTGGTTCCAGTAGGTCCCGGGGCAGCACGGGCCCCCGGCGTTCGGGTGCCAGCTGCCCCATGTCGCCGACCAGTTCGAGGACGTCGGCGGCGTCGGTGACCAGGACGGCCTCGCCGCGCAGCAGTTCGTGGACGCCGGCGGACAGCGCGCTGGTGGCGGGGCCCGGCACGCCCATCGTGAGCCGCCCGAGGCGCTGCGCGGCCCGCGCGGTGACGAGCGAACCGCTGCGGTGGGCGGCCTCGACGACCACGGTGCCGCGGGTGAGCGCCGCGATCACCCGGTTGCGCAGGACGAACCGGGTGGGCGTCGGGTGGTCGCCGGGCGGCAGCTCGCCGACGACCAGGCCCTGCTCGGCGATCCTGCCGATGAGCTGGGTGTGCCCGCGGGGGTAGGGCCGGTCGACGCCGCAGGCCAGGACGGCGACGGTGGCGCCCCCGGCCCCGAGCGCGCCGCGGTGGGCGGCGCCGTCGATGCCGTAGGCGCCGCCGGACACCACGACCCAGCCCTGCTCCGCGAGGCCGGCGGCGAGGGTGGCGGCCATGTGGGCGCCGTACTCCGTGCAGGCGCGGGCGCCGACGACGGCCACCGACCTGAGTGCCCACAGGCGCAGGCCGGCCGGGCCGCGGACCCACAGTCCGAGGGGCCGGGCGTCGCCGAGGTCGTCGAGCTGCCCCGGCCACTCCGCGTCCCCGGGGCACACGAACCGCACGCCGGCCTCCCGGGCGACGGCCAGGTCCCGTCCCGGCCGGGCCAGGGCGGCCCGGGCGGCCATCCCGGCCCAGCGCTTCCCGCTCACCCCGGGCAGGACCGGCCCGCCCTCCGTCAGCCGCCGCGCCACCTCCCCGGCCCCGTACTCCCGCACCCACCGGCCGGCGGCCTCGTCACCCGGTTCGACGACGCGGGTGAGGAGCACGCGGTGGATCAGGTCGTCGTCTCGTTCTGCGGTGTCCCTCATGTCAGCGCCCCGATGGCCATGGGCACGCCGCGCGGGACGCCCGTGCGCAGCTGGAGGGCCAGGGCGACGTCCGTCGCGTCGGGGCGGTCGTGACCGACGAGATCGGCGACCGTCCAGGCGACTCTGAGCACCCGGTCCAGGCCACGGGCGGTCAGGACGCCCCGCTCCAGGTTGCGCTCGGCCTCGTCCATCGCCCCCGGCGCCGCGTACCAGCGGCTGCGCAGCTCACGGCCGGGCATCTCGCTGTTGGTGCGCCAGGGGGTGCCCGCGAGGCGCTCCGCCGCCCGGTCACGTGCCTCGCGCACCCGGTCGGCGACCGTCGCGGTGGACTCCCCGCGGGCGCCGCGGGCGGTCAGCTCGGTCCGGGTGACGCGATCGACCTCCACCCGGAGGTCGACGCGGTCGAGCAGCGGGCCGGAGAGCCTGGCCTGGTAGCGGCGGATCGCCGAGGGCGGGCACTCGCACAGGTCGTCCCGCAGCGAGAAGCGGCCGCACGGGCACGGATTGGCCGCGAGCACCATCAGGAACTTGGCCGGGAAGCGCACCACGCCCGCGCTCCGGGCGATCACGACGTGCCCGGCCTCCAAGGGCTGCCGCAGCGCGTCGAGGGCCTGGCTGCGGAACTCCGGCGTCTCGTCCAGGAACAGCACCCCGCGGTGGGACAGCGACACCGCCCCGGGGCGTGCGATCCCCGCACCACCGCCGACGAGGGCCTGCATGGTGGCCGAGTGGTGCGGGGCGCAGTAGGGGGCGACGTCGATCAGCGGCTTGCCGGGGGGCAGCAGTCCCGCGACCGAGTGCACCGCCGTGACCTCCAGGGACTCCTGCCGGCCGAGCCTGGGCAGGATGGCCGGCAGGCGCTCGGCGAGCATTGTCTTGCCGGCGCCGGGAGGCCCCTCGAGGAACAGGTGGTGCCCTCCTGCCGCGGCCACCTCCACGGCCGTGCGCGCCGAGGTCTGACCGACGACGTCCGCCAGGTCGTGGCCGTGATCGTGGTGGGCGGCTCCCACGCTGTGCATGCCGGTGGCCGCGCCCGTGCCCGGTACGCGCAAACCGGCCAGGAGCGGGTCCGGGCGGCCCGGCTCGTCCTGCTCCTCGTCGGGCACGGGCTCGTCGGCCAGCACCGCGATCAGCTGCCGCAGGCTGCGCACCCCCAGCACCGACACCCCCGGCACCAGCGACGCCTCCGCTGCCGCGCACTCCGGGACCACCACCTGCTCGTAGCCCGCGTCCGCCGCCGCCAGGACGGCCGGCAGGACTCCGCGGACCGGCCGGACCCGTCCGTCCAGCCCCAGTTCCCCGATCATGACGATGTCGGCGAGGACCCGGGGGTCGATGCGCTCCGCAGCGCCGAGGACCGCCGCCGCGACGGCCAGGTCGAAACCGCTGCCGGACTTGGGCACGGAGGCGGGGCTGAGCCCCACCGTGAGCTTCTTCTGCGGCCAGGCCGCTCCGCTGTTGACCACCGCCGCGCGGACCCGGTCCCGGCTCTCCGTGAGGCTCTTGTCCGGCAGCCCGACGAGGGTGAAGGCGGCGACTCCCGGCTCCAGGTCGGCCTGGACTTCGACGACCACGCCCTCGACGCCCACGAGCGCCACCGAACACGTACGGGCGAACGCCATTCAGGCCACCCCCCGCACGTGTTCGACCACGGCGGCGCCGCGCGCCGGCAGGAGCACTCCGACCAGGTCGATGCGGACGCCGCCGGGCGGGGCTCCCCCGTGGGCCTGGATCCAGCGTTCGGCGAGATCCCGCAGCCGCTCCGCCTTCTGCCGCGTCACGGCCGCCATCGGGTGCTCGAAGGGGCCCTCCCTGCGGGTCTTCACCTCGCAGACGACCAGGACGTCCCCGTCCCGGGCCACGATGTCGATCTCTCCGCTGCGGCCCGCGCGCCAGTTGCGCGCCAGGACCGTCAGGCCCGTCTCCGCCAGCCGCCGGGCCGCCAGCGTCTCTCCGTACCTGCCCATCGCACCGCGTGCGTTCATGTCGGCACCACCTCCGGCGCCAACGATCACGCGGCCGGGCCGCCGGAGTGGATCTTGGTGGACGGATCAGCGGATGTGGACAACCGCGTCACTCACACGAGTGAGCCGACGTCCCCGGCAGCCCGACGTCCCCGGCAGCCACCGGCGAGCGGGCCGCTCAGCTGCTGGGCAGCTCCAGGTCGCTCTTGTTGAGCTCCTCGATGTTCACGTCCTTGAACGTAAGCACCCGGACCTGCTTCACGAAGCGCGCCGGCCGGTACATGTCCCACACCCAGGCGTCCGCCATGGACACCTCGAAGAACACCTCGCCCTGGACCGAGTGCACCTGCATCTCGTAGTCGTTCGTGAGGTAGAAGCGCCGTTCGGTCTCGATCACGTATTTGAACAGACCGACGACATCGCGGTACTCCCGGTAGAGCTTCAGCTCCATCTCGGTCTCGTACTTCTCGAGGTCCTCGGCGCTCATGGCATGTTCCCCTTCAGCCGTGCGATCCCCCCATTGTGCGCCAGTCCCGTGCGCCCCTAGACGATTTCCGGGTCGAGGATCACAGGCCTGGCCGGGGGACCCTCGTCGAGCAGCGTGCGCAGCAGCCCGGCGAGTCTGGTCGGATACACCGTCTCATGTGCCCGGCTCAGTTCCGGACACGTCCACCAGCGCGCTCCGGCGACGCTGCGCCGTTCCAGCTCGGTCAGTCCGGCGGCGGCGACCGCCGTACGGTCCGTGCGGGCCAGGAAGTACCACTCGTCCTGGTCCCAGCGGCGCCCCGCGAACGGGAAGGAGCAGCGCCGCTGCCACAGCACCGGTCCGAGGTCGACGTCGGTGATGCCGGTCTCCTCGGCGAGTTCCCGCAGGGCGGCCTCCTCACGGGTCTCGTCACCCTCCACACCGCCGCCGGGGGTGAACCACCAGTCGTCGGCCGGGTCGTCCGGCTCGTGCCCGTGCAGCAGCAGGATGCGGTCCCGCGGGTCGAGCAGCACGACCCGGGCCACCTTGCGCAGCCCACCCTCATAGGTGTCCTGGCCCGCGCCCGCGGTCTCAGCGGGCACGCGCGGGCTCCGCGTCAGCGCGCCGGGCCGCGCCCGTGCGCTTGGCGATCGGCCCGTACGCGCCGCCGCCCAGCACGAGCACGGCGCCGACGATCACAAGCAGCACCATCGTGCGCAGCGGCCCGGGCGAGGAGAGGGAGCCGAGCTGCTCGAAGCCGGTGGGGCGCTCCAGCATGCCCTTCATGGGCCAGACGACGGCGTCCACCCGGGCGTCCACGCTGGAGCGGGCCACCGTGCCGCTGGCGGCGTCGGTCAGGTGGGCGGTGGAGTCCAGGGAACTGCCGCGCTCGTCGCCGAGCAGGAAGAGGCGTCCTTCCGGGACGGTCACCGTCGGGAAATTGGTGACCTCCGCGGGTGCGCCGTCCGGCAGATACGGTTCGTCGATCTCCTTGCCGTTGACCTTGAGCTTGCCGTCCTGGCAGCAGGAAACCGTGTCGCCGCCGACGGCGACCACGCGCTTGACCATGGGGGCGTTGCCCCAGTTCGTGTCCTTGAAGACCACGACGTCCCCGCGGCGCACGTCGTCGCCGTCGACACGCTGCGCCATGATGCGGTCACCCGCGTCGATCGTCGGGGTCATGGAGCTCGTGGGCACGGTGTACGGCAGGTAGACCACCGCTCCCCAGGCGAAACCGCCGAGGAAAAGCACCAGGCCCAGCGCGACGGCCAGCCCGGACAACCGCTGTCCGGTCCGGCTGCCCACCGGGCCCGTACCTGAGCCGCCGCTGCGCGCGGCCGTGTGCGTCATGCTCTCGCCACCCATGGGTCCGCACCCTACCCGGGGGTACGGTCCGCGGTCAGCCCATGACCGGCGTCACCTTCACCGGCCGCTCCCGGCCGGCCCGGCTCCCCTCGGGCGCGTCCCCGCGCCCCGGCCTCACTGCTTGCGGCGGCGCCACCACACCACGGGCAGCACGCCGGCCAGTGCCAGGCCCTGCGGGGCGACCGTCCAGCCCGCGGCGGCCGGCTGGGCGTTCAGACCGCTCTGGTCGAAGGTGTCCGGCACCGGCAGGGTGTCCCAGCGGTTCACCGGCCAGGCGATGACGACGGCGCGGCCCACGACGTCCTTCACGGGGACCATGCCGTCGTGCTTGTCGGCCTGGTTGTAGCGGGAGTCCCGGGAGTTCTGCCGGTGGTCGCCCATGACCCAGATGAAGCCCTCGGGGACCTTCACCTTGAACTGGCCGCCCTGGTCGTCCTGGCTGCACGGGGTGTTGCCGGCGTAGACGTAGGGCACCTCGTCCAGCGCCTTGCCGTTGACCTTCAGCGGGCCGGTGCCGTTGCACTCGACCGTGTCGCCGCCGACGCCGATGACGCGCTTGATGAGGTCCTTCTCCTCCGAGGACGGCATGAGGCCGATCCAGCTGAGGAACGTCTGCAGCGCGTTCGGGTCGGTGGTGGGCTCGCCCGCCAGCCAGTTGTCCGGGTCGTGGAAGACGACGACCTCGCCGCGCTCGGGCTCGGAGCCGAACCACGGGGTGAGCTTGTCGACCAGGACGCGGTCGCCCTGCTGGAGGGTGTTCTGCATCGAGTCGGAGGGGATGGAGAACGCCTGCACCAGGAAGGTCTTGATCAGCAGCGCCAGGACGAGCGCGATGCCGATCAGGATCGGAAGCTCCTTCCAGAAGGAGCGCTGCTTCTTCGGCGCCCGCGGCGTACCGCCCGGCCCCTGGTCATCGGCTGTCGTGTGCTCGCCCGTCACCCTGTCGTCCTCGGCTGTTGCCCCGGCGTCATTCCCGGAGGTCACGGCGCTGTCCGCTGCCGGGGCGGCGGATTGCGCGGGGCGCCCGCGGTGTTCCTCGCCGTCGTGTCCGGACCGTGCGCCGACCGCCACATCCCCCACGCCAACTCCTCACTCTGTGCCGCCGCCCGCGCCAGATTCGGCGCAGGCCCACCACTCCCATAACGAGCGGGAGTTCCGCAGGAGTCGGGAGCTGGATCGATCCGTTCGCATCGTAGGGGGCAACCCTATGCGACAGTTCGGGACCGGCGGTCGACCCGGTGGCCGAGTCGGACACGGAGGCATAGGTGTTCGGTTCGTCCAGGGTGGTCCAGTGCCCGAAGGGCCAGGCGATCACCATGGCCCGGCCGACGACCTCGTCCTCGGAGACCGTGCCGCCGTAGTCGGTGTTCTGGTGGACGCGGGAGTCCGCGGAGTCGTTGCGGTGGTCGCCCATCACCCACAGCCGCCCTTGGGGCACGGTGACGTCGAACGGGGTGTCGGACGGCGCGGCCCCCGGGTACAGGTAGTCCTCGATCAGGGGGACGCCGTTGACGGTCACCCTCCCCTGTGCGTCACAGCACTTGACGCGGTCGCCGCCGACGCCGACGACCCTCTTGATGAGGTCCTTCTCGTTCTCCGACGGCAGCAGGCCGATGAAGGTGAGCCCCTCCTTGACCTGCTTGACGACGACGGGGTCCTCCTTCTTGGGGCCCGTCTGCTCGTCGCGGAGCCAGCCGCCGGGGTCCTTGAACACCACGACGTCCCCGCGCTCGGGCCTGGAGCCGAACCACGGGGTGAGCTTGTCGACCAGGACGCGGTCGCCGATCTGGATCGTCTGCTCCATGGAGCCCGACGGGATGACGAAGGCCTGGACGAGGAACGTCTTCAGCACCAGGGCGATCAGCACGGCGACGCCGACGAGGAGAGGTATCTCCTTGACGGCACTGCGCCTGCGGCGCCGCTTGACCTTGCGCTGGAGCCGGCGCCGCTCGGCGCGGCTTCGGCCGCTGGAGGGCGCGGAGGCGCGCCGGGCGCCGGTGGGCAGGAGGTTCTCCGCGGGGCCGGCGGGGACGCCACGCGGTTTGCCGCGGTTACCCATGGGCGTCCGCCCTGGCGGCGGGCACGCGCGCGTAGGCGCCGGGGCGGTCGAGCCCGGTGGCGTGGCCGAAGGGCCAGACGATCCAGTCGGCGCGCCCGATGACGTCGCCGACCGGGATCATGCCGCCGCCGGGCGAGCCGAGGTGGTCGCGCGAGTCGCTGGAGCGGCTGCGGTGGTCGCCGAGGAGGAACAGCCTGCCCCGGGGCACGACGACGTCGAAGGGCACCGCGGAGGGGCTGTCGCCGGGGTACAGGAAGCCCGACTCGTCGACCGGCCGGCCGTTCACCTGGATCCTCCCCTCCTCGTCGCAGCAGACCACATGGTCCCCGCCCACACCGACAACGCGCTTCACGTAGTCGGCGTGCCCGAAGTACCCGGTGCCGTCGAACACGACGATGTCTCCCCGTTGCGGCGCGGCACCGAAACGGTACGCCAACTTGTTTACGAGAACGCGGTCGCCGATCCTCAATCCCCGCTCCATGGAACCGCTGGGAATCTGGAAGGGGCGCAGCACGAAGGTGCTGACCAGCAGCAGGAACAGCAGGCAGAGCAGCAGGGTGAGGGTGGTCCGGCCGCCGGGGAACCAGGAGCCGGGCCTCGACAGCAACGCGAAACGCGACCGTCCCTCCGGCCCTGCGGAGTCCGAGGCCGGCTGACCGGCGTCGGAAGGGCGGGAGGAGCGGTCGCGCTCCGGATGCTGTGCTTCGGTGTCCATCGGAGCCAGATGCTATCCGGCTCCGGCGCGGACCCCGGAGAGCGCTCAGTTCTCGCGCTTCTCCTTGATCTTGGCGGCCTTGCCGCGCAGCTCGCGCAGGTAGTACAGCTTGGCGCGGCGGACGTCACCCTTGGTGACGAGCTCGATCTTCTCCACGATCGGGGTGTGCACCGGGAACGTGCGCTCGACGCCGACGGAGAAGGAGACCTTGCGGACCGTGAAGGTCTCGCGGACGCCGGAGCCCTGGCGGCGGATCACGACGCCCTTGAACTGCTGCACACGGGAGCGGTTGCCCTCGATGACGCGGACGTGCACGTTGACCGTGTCGCCCGGGCGGAAGGCGGGGACGTCGCTGCGCAGCGACGCGGAGTCGACGGTGTCGAGCAGGTGAGACATTTCGTCTGCTTTCCTCGCTGATGCCACAGGTCATCAACGGAAACTAGGTGTTTCGGGATCGGGGCCGTGCCGGTCGGACGGGCGTCGTCTCCCCCTGTGGCAGGGGCGCGCGCCGGACCTGGGCACAACAGCTGGCTATTCTTCCACGCCGTCGGTCCTGCGCCAAAATCGGCCGTACGGCCTGCCCGCCGGGTCCGGTGCCCAGCCGAGGATGGAGAGCATCTCGCGGTCCTTCTTGTCGAAGGCCCCGGGGTCGCAGCGCTCGATGAGGTCGGGCCGGTGCGCGGTGGTGCGCTTGAGGGCCTCGTCACGCCGCCAGCGGGCGATCTTCCCGTGGTGGCCGCTCAGGAGCACCTCGGGGATGTCCCGGCCGCGCCACTCGGGCGGCTTGGTGTAGACGGGGCCTTCCAGCAGGTTGGCCATCGCACCGGGCGCGAAGGAGTCGTCGCGGTGGGACTCCGCGTTGCCGAGGACGCCCGGCAGCAGGCGCGCCACAGCCTCGGTGACGACCAGGACGGCCGCCTCTCCCCCGGCCAGGACGTAGTCGCCGATGGACACCTCGTACACCGGCATGCGGGTCGCGTACTCGTCGACGACGCGGCGGTCGATGCCCTCGTAGCGGGCCGGGGTGAAGATCAGCCAGGGGCGCTCGGAGAGGCGGACGGCGAGTTCCTGGGTGAAGGGGCGGCCGCTGGGGGTGGGCACGACGAGGGCGGGCTCGCGGGAGCCGGCCTCGTAGCCGTCGGCGAGGACGGAGTCCAGTGCGTCCCCCCAGGGCCCGGTCTTCATGACCATGCCGGGGCCGCCGCCGTAGGGGGTGTCGTCGACGGTGTTGTGCCGGTCGTAGGTCCACGCGCGCAGGTCGTGCACGTGGACGTCGAGCTGTCCCCGCGCGCGTGCCTTGCCGACGAGGGAGACGTTCAGCGGTTCGAGGTACTCGGGGAAGATCGTGACGACGTCGAGGCGCATCAGGACTCGTCCCGGCTGGAGGCGATCTCCGCGCGGTCGTCGATCAGGCCCGGGGGCGGGGTGATGACGGCCCGCTGCTCCTCCAGGTCGATCTCGGCGACGATCTCCTCGACGAAGGGGATCATCACCTCGCTGCCGTCGGGGCGCTCCACGATGAACAGGTCCTGGGTGGGCAGGTGGGAGATCTCCGTGATGCGGCCGACCTCGGTGCCGTCGGCGGTGACCACGTCCAGGTCCATGAGCTGGTGGTCGTAGTACTCGTCCTCCCCCTCGGGCAGTTCCTCCGGGTCGATCTCCGCGATGAGGAGGGTGTTGCGCAGGGCCTCGGCGCCGGTGCGGTCGCCGACGCCCTCGAAGCGCAGCAGGAGGCGGCCGCTGTGGACGCGGCCCGTCTCGATGGTGAGGGGTCCCGCGGAGGCGGGGTCGGTGGCGAGCACGGCGCCGGGGGCGAGCCTCAGCTCGGGCTCGTCGGTCCGTACCTCGACGGTGACCTCGCCCTTGATCCCATGGGCACGGCCGATCCGTGCGACTACCAACTGCACGTGTGCGATCTCCTGTCGTACGACTACGGGCCGGGGACGGCCCTCAGGCCTTCCCCGGCCCGAGCCGGTTGCGTTCAGCGTCAGCGGACGTGGTCCACGTCGACGAGGTCGACGCGGACACCGCGACCGCCGATGGCGCCCACTACGGTGCGCAGGGCGCGAGCGGTGCGGCCGTTGCGGCCGATCACCTTGCCGAGGTCGTCCGGGTGGACCCGGACCTCGAGCACTTGCCCGCGGCGCAGGTTGCGCGAGGCGACCTGCACATCGTCGGGATTGTCGACGATGCCCTTCACGAGGTGCTCGAGAGCCTCCTCGAGCATGATCAGGCCTCGGTCGAAGCGGAGTCGGCGGCGGCCTCGTCCTTCTTCTCAGCCTTCTTCTTCTGGGTGATCGCCTCACCCTTGCCCTCGTCGTCACCACCGAGAGCCTCGAACGACGGGCGCGCGGCCTTCTCGGGCTGCGTCAGGAGCGGCGCCGGGGCCGGCTCGCCCTTGAACTTCTGCCAGTCGCCGGTCTTCTTCAGGATGGCGAGCACGGGCTCGGTCGGCTGCGCGCCGACACCCAGCCAGTACGCGACACGGTCCGCGTCGACCTCGATGACCGACGGGTTGTACGTCGGGTGGTACTTGCCGATCTCCTCGATCGCACGGCCGTCACGACGGGTACGGGAGTCGGCGACGACGATGCGGTAGTGAGGCGAACGGATCTTGCCCAGACGCTTCAGCTTGATCTTGACTGCCACGGGAGTGGAATCTCCTGGATTTGACGTGGTTGGGCACGGCGAGACGCCGCGTGGGGTTGCGGTACCCGAGTGCCCGATGGACGCGTCAGCCGGAGGAGAGAGGGGTCCTGTGCGGCTGTCGAGTACAGCTAGCCATTGTGCCACACCCGGCGGGCCGCTCCGGCCGGGGGCAGAGGCCGCCGCCTGCGGGCACGCCTGAGCGGCACCCGGCGTGGAGGTGGGACACGTCGGGTGCCGGCCACGGTCCGGCGTCGGTCCGACCGGCAGCCACGAGTTGCCGGTGGGAGACGTCAGCCGGCCACCGCTCCCACGACGTCCGGGATGCGGAACGGCTTGCCGCAGCCGCCGCAGACGATGGGGGCCTGGGCGAGGACCGAGGGGACGACCCGGACGTTGCGGCCGCAGTCGCAGACCGCCTTGACGCGGACGCCGCCGCCGGAGGAGCCGTGCCGGGCGGCCGGACCCCGGAAGGTGCGGGAGGTGTCGGAGGAGGTGGCCGCCGTGTGCGCCTTCAGGGCGCGCTGGAGGCGCTCCATGGTCGGGCGGTAGCGCCGCTTGGCCTCGGGGGTGAGCGTGACCAGCGAGAAGCCGCTGCTGGGATGCGGTTCCTCGGGGTGGTCCAGGCCCATCTCCTCGGCGATCGCGAGGAATCTGCGGTTGTGGTAGCGGCCCGCACGGGAGGTGTCGCGTACGCCGCGGGCTGCGGCGATGCCATGGACTGCCTCATGGAGCAGTCGCTCGAAGGAGAGCTCGTGACCGCACGCGGACGACGACTCCCCGATCAGGGACTCTGGCGCGGCAAGGTCGGGCAGCTCGGGGTGGTACCGCTGAATGTCGGCCCACGCCTGTGCCAGCTCTGCGGCGAGAACAGGTGGTGTCTGTGTCGTGCTCACGTAATGACAACGAGCCGGGGTGCCCCAGTGTTCCGATTCCGGGGCATCCCAAATATTTTGCACGTACCCGTCAGTTGCCTCTGATGCGTCCCGACGAGGGCGGGTGCGCTGATCTGCGGAGAAGCCTCGCAGCTCACCACAAGCTGGTGCGTACTTCTCGCTACGCCCCGGCGCGTAGGGCACCTGCGCACGCCGGTATTGCGGGAGTCCGCCGGGGCGCAAGGGGCGTTCCGGCCGCCTTGCGCCCGCCCGGACGGCGTGTGCGTGCTTCAGCAAGCGCGTGCGACGACCGCGACGTTACCGGGCGCGTCCCCGTCGTCCGGCACCGACCCGTCCTCGGCGACCAGGCACCGTACGGTCACCGCGTGATCGGCCAGCTCGGCCTCGCCCTCCTCGCCGAGCATCGACCACGGGATGCGGGCCCAGCCGCCGGCCGTGGCCGCCTCGACGGCCTCCTCGATCGTGGAGACCTCGGCGGTGCGCGACTCCCGGCGATCCCGGGACTGCCCGAGCAGCAGCGCCTGGTCCTCCTCCAGGACCTTCGGGAGCAGCTCGGGCAGGGCGTCCATCTCCGCCTGCATCCGCTCCCACAGCCCGTAGCCGTACGGCCGGATGACCATGGTGCCGCGCACCGGACCGTTGTCGGCGAGCTCCGCCTTGGTGATCAAGTCCTGGTACCAGCGCGGGAAGTCGACCGCCCGGGGCGTGAGAGCGGGTGCCTTGGCCATGGCGCGATCGTACGGGCCCGGGTTGCCGGAATGTGAAATCTCGCCACCGGCACATGACATCTCGCACCCCCTGCCGCATCCCACTGGACGACGGGTCGAGGGGGGAGTTTCCTGGCATACGGGGGGAGTGCGAGCGCACTGTCACGGGGGCCAAGGAATCGGGCAAGAGGAAACTCGCTGCGGATTGGGGCGCTTACTTATGACACCTACGCTCGTGCGGCAGCACCTGCCTCACGCGGGGGCCGCACCCCGCGTGGACCGGAGTGCACGCGCGCGTGACTGGTCCGAGATCCAGGAGCGGATGCTGGTGCCGCTCTACGAGGCCGTCTACGAGCGACTGGACGTGGGTCCCGCCACGCGGCTGCTCGGCCTCGGCTGCGGTTCCGGACTCGCCCTGCTGATGGCCGCCGCCCGGGGAGCGGCGGTCACCGGTGTCGACGCATCCCCCGAAAGAATGGCCCTGGCCCGGGAGCGGCTGCTCCCCGAGGCGCCGGGCACGCGGGGGCGTACGGGCCCGCGGCTGGTCGACGGATCGGCCCGGGACGCCGGCGGGCCCGCCACCGCGGGCTACACCCTGGTGACGGCGTTCGAGCCGATCGGGTGCCTGGCGGGCGACTCGGAGGGGCTGAGCGGACAACTCGCGGAGGCGAGGCCGCTCGCCGAGCGGGGCGCGGCCGTGGTGCTGGCCGGCTGGGGCCCGCCGGAGCGCTGCGCCACGGCGTCGGTGGTGCGGGTGGCCGCGAAGCCGGCGGAGCCGGAGCGCGCCCGGGGAGGCTGGCGTCCGGCCCTGCGCGACGACCTGGAGGACGTCGCCCGGCGGGCCGGGCTGCGGCCGGACGGCTCGGGCCGGGTGGCCTGCCCCTTCGGCTACGCCGACATGGACAGCGCGGTGCGCGGGCTGAGGTCGACGGGCCTGTTCGACGCGGCGACGGCGGCGACGGACCAGGTGCAGGTGGACAAGGAGCTGACCGAGGCGCTGCATCCGCACCAGCGGCAGGACGGCACGGTGTGGATGCCGAACGTGTTCCGCTACCTGATCGCCCGGACGCCCTGACGCACGGCGCCCCACCGGAAGGCCGAGAGGGCGCCCCTTCGGAGGAAGGGGCGTCCTCGGCGTCGTGACGGGAACGGGCCGTCAGCCCATGAACTTCTTGAACTCGTCGGGCAGTTCGAAGTCCTTGCCGCCCTGCTGCGGCAGGCCGAGCGCGCCGCCGCTCTCGGCCGCGGCCGCGCGGCGGGCGGCGGCCTCCTGCTCCTGCTGCTTGCGCTTCATCGGGTTGCCGGAGCGCTGCTTGCCCTTGGCCTGCTTCTGCTTCTTCTTCGCCCGGCCGGGGCCGCCGCCCATGCCGGGCATGCCGGGCATGCCGGGCATGCCCGGCATGCCGCCCTGCGCCATGCGGGACATCATCTTGCGGGCCTCGAAGAACCGCTCGACCAGGTTCTTCACCGCGCTGACCTCGACACCGGAACCCCGGGCGATACGGGCGCGGCGCGAGCCGTTGATGATCGTCGGGTCCTGGCGCTCGCCCGGGGTCATCGACTTGATGATGGCCGCGGTGCGGTCGACGTCCCGCTCGTCGAGGTTCTGGATCTGCTCCTTCATCTGGCCCATGCCGGGCAGCATGCCGAGCAGCTTGGAGATGGAGCCCATCTTGCGGACCTGCTCCATCTGGGCCAGGAAGTCGTCCAGGGTGAAGTCCTGGCCCTTCTTGGACGCCAGCTTGGAGGCCATCTTCTCGGCCTCTTCCTGGCTGAACGTCTTCTCCGCCTGCTCGATCAGGGTGAGCAGGTCACCCATGTCGAGGATGCGGGAGGCCATCCGGTCCGGGTGGAAGGCGTCGAAGTCGTCGAGCTTCTCGCCGTTGGAGGCGAACATGATCGGCTTGCCGGTGATCTGCCGGATCGACAGGGCGGCACCACCGCGGGCGTCGCCGTCGAGCTTGGAGAGCACCACGCCGTCGAAGCCGACGCCGTCGCGGAAGGCCTCGGCGGTGTTGACCGCGTCCTGGCCGATCATCGCGTCGACGACGAAGAGGATCTCGTCCGGGGAGACGGCGTCGCGGATGTCCGCGGCCTGCTGCATCATCTCCTGGTCAATGCCGAGACGGCCGGCGGTGTCCACGATCACGAGGTCGTGGACCTTGGCCTTGGCGAAGTCGATGGAGTCCTTGGCGACCTTGACCGGGTCACCGACGCCGTTGCCCGGCTCCGGGGCGTAGACCGCGACACCGGCGCGCTCGGCGACGACACTGAGCTGGTTCACGGCGTTGGGGCGCTGGAGGTCGCAGGCGACGAGCAGCGGCGAGTGGCCCTGCTCCTTCAGCCAGCGGCCGAGCTTGCCCGCGAGGGTGGTCTTACCGGCACCCTGCAGACCCGCCAGCATGATCACGGTGGGCGGCTGCTTGGCGAAGCGCAGGCGCCGGGTCTCGCCGCCGAGGATGGTGACCAGTTCCTCGTTGACGATCTTGAGGACCTGCTGGGCCGGGTTCAGCGCCCGGGAGACCTCGGCGCCCAGGGCGCGCTCCTTGACGTTCTTGATGAACGTCCGGACGACCGGAAGCGCCACGTCCGCCTCGAGCAGCGCGATGCGGATCTCGCGCGCCGTGGCGTCGATGTCCGCCTCGGAGAGCCGTCCCTTGCCGCGCAGGTTCTTGAAGGTCGCTGAGAGGCGATCGGAAAGAGTATCGAACACGGCGCTCGCGGTCCTCGGGGTCGGAGACAGACTGGGGAATCGCCCTCCAGGGTATCCCGGCGTGACAAGTCGCCGGGTCGCCCTCACCCCCTCAGTGTCTCCTCCAGCTTCCGGGCCACCGCGGTCGCCTCGTCGCCGGGCAGCGGCGCGCCCTCCGGGCCGGTGACGTAGAAGGCGTCCACGGCGTTGGCGCCCAGGGTCGACACGTGCGCGCTGCGCACCCGCACGCCCGCGTCCTCCAGGGCCCGCCCGATGCGGAACAGCAGGCCGGGGGCGTCCTGGGAGCGGACCTCGATGACGGTGGCCAGCCGGGAGGCGGCGGGGTGGACCGACACCCTCGGCGGTGGCGCGACCACGCCCCGGCGGCGCGGATAGGCGGCGTCCCGTTCGGAGAGGCGGGCGGCGATGTCCAGGGAGCCGTCCAGGGCCCGGACCAGGTCCGCGCGCAGCCGGGCGGCCTGCGGCAGCGAGCCGTATTCGGCGGCGACCCGCCAGTCCAGCAGCAGCACGGAGCCGTCGACGCCGTCCGGCAGCGACAGGGAGCGCAGCTCCGCGGTGCGTACGGTCAGCCGGTGCACGGCGAGGACGCCGGCCACCGCGGGCAGCACCCCGGGCTGGTCGGGGACGGCGATGAGCAGCTCGACGCCGAGCGGCTCGGGATCGCCCGCGGGTTCCTGCCCGGCGGGCGGCTCGGCCTGGGCGCGCAGGGCCAGCACGGGGCCGCCGGTGGCGGCCGCCTCCAGCGCGAGCCGCTCCTGCCCGGCGGTCGGGGCGGCCTCCTCGGGCTCGGCGGGAGCGTCCCCGGCGAGCACCGCCGAGACGCGTTTCACCAGGTCGGCGACGAGGGAGCCGCGCCAGGACGACCACGCGGCCGGCCCGGTCGCGAGGGCGTCGGCCTCGGTGAGCGCGTGCAGCAGCTCCAGGGTGCCCTGGGTGCCCACGGCCGCGGCGACCGAGCGGACGGTGGCCGGGTCGTCCAGGTCGCGCCGGGTCGCCGTGTCGACGAGGAGCAGGTGGTGGCGGACGAGGGTGGCAACGACCGTCACGTCGTGGTGGTCGAAGCCGATGCGGGCGGTGACGTCCTTGGCGATGATCTCGCCGGCCACCGAGTGGTCGCCCGGCCAGCCCTTGCCGATGTCGTGCAGCAGCGCGGCGACCAGCAGCAGGTCGGGCCGGCTGACCCGGCGGGTGAACGCGGAGGCGCGCACGGCGGTCTCGATGAGGTGCCGGTCGACGGTCCACAGGTGCACGGCGTTGCGCTGCGGGCGGCAGCGGACCCGCTCCCAGTCCGGCAGCAGCCGGGTGATCAGCCCTTCCGCCTCCAGCGCCTCCCAGACCTCGACGGTGGGGCGGCCGGAGCCGAGCAGGGTGACGAGCTGCTCGCGTGCCTCGGCGGGCCAGGGCGTGGGCAGCGGGCGCACGGTGGCCGCCAGGCGCCGCACGGCGTGCAGGGACAGCGGGAGCCCGGCCTGCGCGGCGGCGGCCGCGGCGCGCAGCGGCAGGACGGGGTCGCGCTCCGGGCGCGCGGCCCGGGCGAGCACCACCTCGCCGTCCTGCTCGACCACGCCCTCGGCCAGCGGGGACCGCTCGGCGGTCGGCTTCCCGCCGCCGAGCATGGCGCGCAGCCGGGGCCGCACGGCCCGCGAGCGCAGGACGCGCCCCACCTCGCGCCAGGTGACGTCGCTCGCGTAGGAGACGAGCCGGGCCGCCTCGTAGACCTGGCGCAGCAGGGTGTCCGCGTCGAGCAGGCCGAGTTCCGCGGCCACCTGGTCCTGCTCCTGGAGGGCGAGCCGGTCGGTGGCGCGCCCGGTGGCCAGGTGCAGGGCGTCCCGCACGTCGAGGAGGCGGCGCCGGGCGTCGGTGAGGCCCTCGCGCGGGGCGTCGGCGAGCCAGGAGGCGGCGACGGCCCGCAGGGCGGTGGCGTCCCGCAGCCCCCCGCGGGCTTCCTTGAGGTCGGGTTCCAGCAGGTACTGCAGCTCGCCCTGCCGCTCGGCGCGTTCGGCGCACAGTTCCTGGAGTTCGGGGAGGCGCTTGGGGGCCTGGTTGCGCCAGTCGGCGAGGACGGCGGTGCGCAGGCCCGCGGTGAGGCCGAGGTCGCCGGCGATGTGCCGGGCGTCCAGCAGGCCGAGCTGCACCTTGAGGTCCTCACCGGCGGTCCTGCGGGCCTCGGCGGGGGTGCGCACGGAGTGGTCGAGGTCCAGGCCCAGGTCCCAGACGGGGTACCAGAGCCGGTCGGCCAGGGCGGCGACGGCCCCGGTGTCCCCGCCGTCGTGCAGCAGGAGCAGGTCGAGGTCGCTGCGCGGGGACAGCTCGCCGCGTCCGTAGCCGCCGACGGCGACCAGGGAGGCGCCGCGCAGCCCGCCGGCGCCCGCGGTGAACAGGTCCGCGAGCCAGCGGTCCGTGAGTTCGGCCAGGGCGGCACGGCGCGGCGGCCCGGACCGCGTCTCCTCGGTGAGGAGACGCAGCCGGGCCGCCGCGTAGCCGCCGGGTCCCGCGTCCTCTGCTTCGTTGCGCACGTCCGTACCCGTCACCCGGCGACTCCTGTTCGTGTGCCTGCCTGAAGGCCGTCAGAGCGCGTCGGGACCGCGCTCGCCGGTCCGGACCCGTACGGCCGTGTCGACCGGGACGGACCAGACCTTCCCGTCACCGATCTTGCCGGTGCGGGCGGCCTTGACCACGACCTCGATGAGCTGTTCGGCGTCCTCGTCCTCGACCAGGACCTCGATGCGGATCTTGGGGACGAGGTCGACGGTGTACTCCGCGCCCCGGTAGACCTCGGTGTGGCCCCGCTGGCGGCCGTAACCGCTGGCCTCGGTGACCGTCAGACCGTGCACTCCGAAGGCCTGCAGGGCCTCCTTGATCTCGTCGAGCCGGTGCGGCTTGACCACTGCGGTGATGAGCTTCATGCGTCCACCTTCTTGCTCGCGGCCGCGGCCACGGGGGCCGTGACGGCCGTCTTGGCGGCGCCGCCCCCGGCGCCGCTGAAGTCGTATGCGGTCTCGGCGTGCTCCGCCTGGTCGATGCCGGTGATCTCGTCGTCCTCCGGCACCCGCATGCCGATGGTCCGGTCGAGGACGAAGGCCAGGACGGCGGAGACCACCAGGGAGTAGGCGAGCACCGCGAAGACACCGGCGCACTGCTTCCAGAACTGGGTCAGGCCGCCACCGTAGAAGAGGCCCTCGACGGTGGACTGGCCCTTGCCGCTGGCGAAGAGGCCGATCAGCAGGGATCCGGCGATGCCGCCGACCAGGTGGACGCCGACGACGTCGAGGGAGTCGTCGTAGCCGAACCTGTACTTCAGTCCGACGGCCATGGCGCACAGCACACCGGCGATGGCGCCGACCGCGATGGCGCCGAGCGGGGTGACCGCGCCGCCGGCCGGGGTGATGGCGACCAGGCCCGCGACCGCGCCGGAGGCGGCACCGAGGGTGGTGAACGCGCCGTGGCGGATCTTCTCGTAGGCGAGCCAGGCCAGCATGGCCGCGGCGGTGGCGACCTGCGTGTTGACGAACATCAGCGCGCCCACGCCGTCGTCGTTGCCGAGCCAGGAGCCGGCGTTGAAGCCGAACCAGCCGAACCACAGCAGACCGGCGCCGAGCATGACCAGCGGCAGGCTGTGCGGGCGCATCGGGTCCTTCTTGAAACCGACGCGCTTGCCGATGACCAGGATCACGCCGAGGGCCGCGGCACCGGCGTTGATGTGCACGGCCGTCCCGCCGGCGAAGTCGATGACACCCAGCTCGAAGGCCCAGCCGCCGGCGCCCCACACCCAGTGCGCGACCGGGAAGTAGACGACGGTGGCCCACAGGGTGATGAACAGCGCCCAGGCGCTGAACTTCACGCGGTCGGCGAGGGCGCCGCTGATCAGGGCCGGGGTGATGATCGCGAACATCAGCTGGAAGACCAGGAACACGAAGACCGGGATGGTGTAGCCGTCCCACAGCTCGGTCAGGCCGATGTCGCTCAGGCCCACCCAGTCGGAGTTCCAGCCGATGAGGCTGCCCGAGTCGGTGCCGAACGCCAGGGAGAAGCCGTACAGCACCCACAGGACGGTGACGATCCCCAGGCTGATGAAGCTCATCATCAGCATGTTGAGGGTGCTCTTGACGCGGACCATGCCTCCGTAGAAGAAGGCCAGGCCCGGGGTCATGAGCATCACCAGGGCGGAACAGATGAGCATGAACCCTGTGTTCGCGGCAGAGAGCTTGGGCGCCTCTGCGGCCAGGGTGATGGCTGGTGCCATCGGCGTCTCCTCGTCTTGGTACGGCCCCGTGCGGGCGAAGCCTCGAGCGGATTGAGGGGTGGGCCGGTTATGCGCCACGAGATTGGCGCAGCGCGGTTTCGGTGGGGGCCCCTCGTTGTTTCGCCGCCGTGACGAAGGCGCGTGGCGTGTTACGCGTCGGTGAACTGCCGGACCCGGGATGCGCCGGTCGCCGCCGGGGCGCATCCTCGGGCCCGCACGGTCTTCCGGGGACGCGGGCCGGCCGCGTCCGGCCTTCCGATGACCTGGCATGGGGGAGCCGAGTCGGGCAGTTCGGGAGGGCCGGCCGCGGCCGGGGTTCTGGGGTCGTGCGGCTGGTCAGACCGCTTCGGCGGTCTCGGGCAGTTCGGCGGCGAGCCGTTCGGTGAGGTCGACGACCTCACCGAGGTCGCCGAAGTCGCGTGCGGCCGTGTCGACCGTCTTGCGGATGCGGGTGTTGACCCGCTCGGAGCGGACCTTCTTGGCGACCCGCATGGCGTCGGAGGCGAAGACCGTGCTCTGTTCGGGCTCGCGCCGGAGCAGATGCACCGTGGCCATGCCGATCAGGTTCAGCGCGTAGGACCGCTGGTGCTCGCCGTCCCCGGCGAACAGCTCCACGGCCCGTTTCATCAGCGGTTCGGCCAGCGAGGCGTAGGCGGGGCTGCGACCCGCCACGTAGGCGAGGTCGCGGTAGGAGTGGCTGTTCTCCCCGTACAGCTCGGCCTCGGAGAAGAAGCGGATCCAGTCGGGGTCCGGCTCGTCCCACTCGTCGGCGTCGGCGAAGGTGTCCTCGGCCATCCGGACGGCCCGCTTGCACTTGCCGGGCTGCCCCATGTTGGCGTAGGCGCGGGCCTCCATCGCATACAGCATGGACTGGGTGCGCGGGCTGGCGCAGTCGCGGCTGCCGTACTGCGCGAGGTGGATCAGCTCCAGCGCGTCGTCGGGCCGGCCCAGGTGGATCATCTGCCGGCTCATGCTGGACAGCACGTACGACCCGAGGGGCCGGTCCCCTGCTTCCTTGGCGGCGTGCAGCGCGAGCACGAAGTACTTCTGCGCGGTGGGCTGGAGCCCGATGTCGTACGACATCCACCCGGCCAGCTCGGCGAGTTCGGCCGCGACCTTGAACAACCGGCGGGTGGTGGACTCCGGTTGGGGCTCCTGGAGGAGGTCGGTCACCTCGTGCAGCTGGCCGACGACCGCCTTGCGGCGCAGTCCGCCGCCACACTGGGCGTCCCACTGGCGGAACATGACCGTCGTGGACTCCAGCAGATCCAGCTCGGGCTTGGAGAGCCGGCCGCGGGCGCGCCCGGGTCCGGTCGCGGGGTCGGGTTCGGTGCGCGGGGCCGCGGGCGAGGGGACGAGCCAGCGCTGCATGGGCTCGATGAGGGCCGGGCCCGCGGACAGGGCCAGCGAGCTCCCGAGGAAGCCGCGCCGCGCCAGCATCAGGTCGCTGCGCGAGAACTCGCTGAGCTGCGCCACGGTCTGCGGGGCCGTCCACGGCAGGTCGACGCCGGTCGCGGAGGGTGACTGGCGTGCGGTGCGCAGCCCCAGGTCCTCGACGGAGACGACGACGCCGAAGCGCTCCGAGAACAGCTCGGACAGGATCTTGGGGATGGGCTCGCGGGGGTTCTCGCCGTCGAGCCAGCGGCGCACGCGGGAGGTGTCGGTGGAGATGTGGTTGGCGCCCAACTGCCGTGCCCGGCGGTTGACCTGGCGGGCCAGCTCGCCCTTGGACCAGCCGCTGCGCACGAACCAGGAGGTGAGCAGCTCGTTCGGGCGCTTCTCAGTGTGCGTCGCGCTCGCAGCGTTCGTCCCGCCTCCGCCGTTGCCGCTCACTGGAACGCCCCCACTCCCTGGACCACTTGTCGCCGAGTGCGCCAAGCCCTAACAGCATGCCGGTTCGTACGGCCCTCCGTCCGGCCCTTGTCACCCTTCGAACGGAATGACGACTTGCCTCCGGCATACCCATGAGTGCATGTGCCCCCAGGGCTCGTGCACACACAGTAATCCTACGATCACCCGTCCAGCCACGGCTCACACGGAAACGCCACCATTCGCCACCCCATCGAATGAACTCCCGTACGGCTACGCACGATTCACTTGACACAGCACAACCACGAGTGGGTGCAGCGATGCGCTGGAGGGCGCGCGTCGCCGGACACACCACCCCGGGCACCCCCGGGCGCCGAGTGAAACGACCGGGGCCCGGGAAGCCGGAAACAGAGAGTCACGCGCCGCGTCCGCTGCGTAACCACCGCTGCGTCGCACCCGTTGGAGGGGGCATGGGCTTCACGATCGGCATCAGCCGGGGCATGCGCGACATCCGGACCGGCTCGCGCCGCCGCGGCCGCACCTCGGACGGCACGGCCGTCGCCGAGTTCACCGGCCTGTGGGGCTGGGACGTGGTGCCGGGTGCCCGCGCCTCGGCGGGCGCCTGCTCCTGCGGCCGCCGCGACTGCTCCGCTCCGGGGGCGCACCCGTTGGACTTCGCGCCCGTGCTGCCGGCCGGGGCGACGCTGGACGAGGTGAGCGAGGTGTGGGGCGAGCATCCCGGCGCGTCGGTGATGCTGCCGGTGGGCCGCGCGTTCGACGTCGTCGAGGTGGCCGAGCCCGCCGGCTGCCGTGCGCTGGCCCGGCTGGAGCGCATGGGCCTGCCCGTCGGCCCGGTGGCGGCCACCCCGGACGGCAGGGCCCAGTTCTTCGTCGCCCCCGGTGCCGCGGCGGACCTGCCGGGTCTGCTCTACCGCATGGGGTGGGACGACCCGGCCGCCCTCGACCTGCGCGGCCTGGGCCCAGGCACCCACATCACGGCACCCCCGTCCGACCGCGGCGGCCTCGGCCCGGTCCGCTGGCTGCGCTCCCCCGCCCTGGACTCGGCGTCCCGGCCGCCGGAGGCCCGGCTGGTGCTGGGCACCCTGGCGTACGTGGCGCACCGCTCCCGCGCCTAGGGCCCGGACACAGAGCGAAGCGCCCGTCCCCGACTGCACCTCGGGGGCGGGCGCTTCTCACGCACACAGGGTTTCTCGCGGGTGGTTCCTCGATCCGGGCCGAGGTCACTCCCCGATAAGGGCGTCAACGAACGCCTCCGGCTCGAACGGCGCGAGGTCGTCCGCGCCCTCGCCGAGCCCGATGAGCTTGACCGGGACGCCCAGCTCACGCTGGACCGCGACCACGATGCCGCCCTTGGCCGTGCCGTCCAGCTTGGTGAGCACGATGCCGGTGATCTTCACGACCTCGGAGAAGACCCGGGCCTGGACGAGGCCGTTCTGGCCGGTGGTGGCGTCCAGGACCAGCAGCACCTCGTCGACCGGGGCCTGCTTCTCGACGACGCGCTTGACCTTGCCCAGCTCGTCCATCAGACCGGTCTTGGTGTGCAGCCGGCCGGCGGTGTCGATGAGCACGACGTTCGCGCCCATCTCCTTGCCCTCCTTGACCGCGTCGAAGGCCACGGAGGCGGGGTCGCCGCCCTCCGGTCCGCGCACGGTGTAGGCGCCGACGCGCTCGCCCCAGGTCTGGAGCTGGTCGGCGGCGGCGGCCCGGAAGGTGTCGGCCGCCCCCAGGACGACGCTCTGGCCGTCGGCGACCAGGACGCGGGCGAGCTTGCCGGTGGTGGTGGTCTTGCCGGTGCCGTTGACGCCGACGACCATCACGATGCCGGGCTTGCGGTCCTCCGGCTCGGTCTTCACCGCGCGGTCCAGGTCGCGGCCGACCAGGGTGATCAGTTCCTCGCGCAGCAGGGTGCGCAGTTCCTCGGGGGTGCGGGTGCCGAGCACCCTGACCCGCTCGCGCAGGCGCTCGACGAGTTCCTGGGTGGGCTGCACGCCGACGTCGGCGGTGAGCAGCGTGTCCTCGATCTCCTCCCAGGTGTCCTCGTCGAGGTGCTCGCGGGACAGCAGGGTGAGCAGGCCCTTGCCCAGGGCGTTCTGCGAGCGGGAGAGCCGGGACCGCAGCCGGACCAGACGGCCGGCGGTGGGTTCCGGGATCTCGATCTCGGGGGCGGGCGGCTCCTCGACGACGACCGGAGCCGAGCCGTCCGGAAGATCCACCTCCTCTATCGTGCGCCGCGGTTCCTCCCGCGGCGTCTCGGCCTCGTCGCCGACGTGCGGCTCGGCCGGTGGGGCGGTGATGTCGGGCGCCGCGGGCGGGGGCGGCGGCAGCTGCTTCTTGCGCCGGCTGCCGACGATGAGCCCGCCGAGCGCGCCGAGCACGACCACGGCGATGACTACAGCAAGGATGACGATGTCCATAACGCGTCCAGTATCAGTCATGGGTCCCCCGGTCACCCCGCACCGGAGGGCCGCGGCCGCCGGATCTCCACACCTCTGGATGCCTCTCCCGCCGGCCCTCGCCCGCCCGCCGGCCCGCGGAGCGCGACGACCCGGCCGGGTTCGGGTCCGGGCAGACCGCCGCCCCGGCTCGGGCAGTGGCCGAACCGGGGCTGCGGCGGGTTACGGGGAGAGGGGCAGCGGGGTCTGTGGCCCTTCTCCCCGAGCGGGTGGAACGGGCTGCTCAGCCCATCTCCTCCAGGGACTTGCCCTTCGTCTCCTTGACGAACTTCAGGACGAACGGGATCGAGAGCGCGGCGAAGGCCGTGTAGATCACGTACGTCGCGGAGAGGTTCCAGTCGGCCAGCGACGGGAAGCTCGCGGTGATGGCCCAGTTGGCGATCCACTGCGCGGCGGCGGCCACACCCAGGGCGGCGGCGCGGAGCCGGTTGGGGAACATCTCGCCGAGCATGACCCAGACGACCACGCCCCAGGACAGGGCGAAGAAGAGGACGAAGACGTGCGCGGCGATCAGGGCGATCCAGCCCTGCGTGGCCGGCAGCTTGCCGTCGACGAGGTGGTAGGAGAACGCCCAGGCCTCCAGCGCCAGGCCGACGACCATGCCGACCGAGCCGATGATCGCCAGCGGCCGCCGGCCGATGCGGTCGACGAAGATCATCGCGATGACGGTGCCGAGGATGTTGATGATCGACGTGGTGAAGGAGTAGAAGAACGAGTCCGCGGGGTCGACGCCGACGGACTGCCACAGCGTCGCGGAGTAGTAGAACGCGACGTTGATGCCGACGAACTGCTGGAAGACCGACAGACCGATGCCGATCCAGACGATCGGCTTGAAGAAGAAGCTGCCGCCGAGCAGGTCCTTGAAGCTCGACTTGTGCTCGCTCTTCATGGCGCCCTCGATCTCGGCGACACGGGCGTTCAGGTCGACGTCCTTGCCCTCGACCTCGGTGAGGATCTCGCGGGCGCGCTCGTGCTTGCCGACGGAGATCAGGAAGCGCGGCGACTCGGGGATGGCGAAGGAGAGCAGGCCGTACAGGATCGCCGGGACGACCATGACGCCCAGCATGACCTGCCAGGCCTCCAGGCCCATCAGCTTGCCGCGCTGGTCGCCGTCCGCCGCGTTGAGCAGACCCCAGTTGACCAGCTGCGACACGGCGATGCCGATGACGATCGCGGCCTGCTGGAAGGAGCCGAGCCGGCCGCGGTAGGCGGGCGGGGCGACCTCGGCGATGTAGGCCGGGCCGATCACCGAGGCCATGCCGATGGCGAATCCGCCGACGACCCGCCAGAAGGCGAGGTCCCACAGCGCGAACGGCAGCGCGGAGCCGACGGCGCTGATGGTGAACAGGACCGCGGCGATCTGCATGCACCGGATGCGGCCGATGCGGTCGGCTATGCGTCCGGCGGTCGCGGCGCCGATGGCGCAGCCGATGAGGGCGATGGCGATGACCTGGGCGAGGGCCGCGGACCCGACGTCGTAGCGGTCACGGATGGCCTCGACGGCGCCGTTGATCACGGAGCTGTCGTAGCCGAAGAGGAAACCGCCCATCGCGGCCGCCGCCGCGATGAAGATGACGTGCCCGAGATGATCGGGATGAGCCGTTCCGGCTCCTGACTTGGGTGCCTGCGCTGTGCTGGTCACGTGTACTCCTCGGGCCACCGGCAACGCTGCCGGAGCGGGTCTGCCCTTCGAGGTGCCACCTGAAGGTACCTGAAGGTAAAAGGAACGTTGCCGAGACTATGCCTTCAAGTTTCGAAGTCAATAGGGCAGCGGTCGTGAATCCGGCGCAGGAGTGTGGCGGTGATGTGTTCAAGAAATGAACCCACACGGAGGCCCAGGTGGGAAAGGTGTAGACCACATCTGCCTAGCGCAGGCGCTGGGAGATGACCTTCGACACACCGTCGCCCTGCATGGAGACGCCGTAGAGCGCGTCGGCGACCTCCATCGTGCGCTTCTGGTGCGTGATCACGATCAGCTGCGAGGCTTCCTGGAGCTCCTGCATGATCCGGATGAGCCGCTGGAGGTTGGTGTCGTCCAGTGCGGCCTCGACCTCGTCCATGACGTAGAACGGGCTCGGGCGCGCCTTGAAGATCGACACGAGCATCGCCACGGCGGTCAGCGACCGCTCCCCGCCCGAGAGCAGCGACAGCCGCTTGACCTTCTTGCCCGGCGGCCGGGCCTCGACGTCCACGCCCGTGGTGAGCATGTTGCCGGGGTCGGTCAGCACCAACCGCCCCTCGCCTCCGGGGAACAGCCGGCTGAAGACGCCCTCGAACTCACGGGCCGTGTCGCGGAAGGCCTCGGTGAAGACCTGCTCGACGCGCTCGTCGACCTCCTTCACCACCTGCAGCAGGTCGGCCCGCGTCTTCTTCAGGTCCTCGAGCTGTTCGCTGAGGAACTGGTGGCGTTCCTCCAGTGCCGCGAACTCCTCCAGGGCGAGCGGGTTGACCTTGCCGAGCTGCTGGTAGGCGCGCTCGGCGGCCTTCAGCCGCTTCTCCTGCTCGGCCCGGACGAAGGGCCTGGGCCGGTTGCGGGGATGCTCCGGGTCCTCCGGCAGCTCCTCGCCCTCGGCGGGGGGCGAGGGCGGCACGAGCTGACGCGGACCGTACTCCGCCACCAGCCCGGCCGGTTCGACACCCAGCTCCTCCAGTGCCCTGGTCTCCAGCTGCTCGATCCGCAGCCGCTTCTCGGCACCGAGTACCTCGCCGCGGTGAACCGAATCCGTCAACTTGTCGAGTTCCGCCTTGAGATCGCGCCCCTCGGTGCGGGCGCGGGCCAGTTCCTGCTCGCGGCGGGCCTTGACGGCCTCGGCCGCGGTGCGCTCCGCCTCGGCGCGGGCCAGGGAGACCTCGACGTGCGCGAGCAGCTGCCGGGCGCCGGACCCGACGGCGCCGGCCACGGCCGCCTCGTGCCGCAGCCGGGCCCGTCGCTGCTCGGCACGCGCGCGTGCCTCGCGCTCCGCCCGCGCGGCCCGGTCCAGCGCATCGGCCCGCCCGGCCAGTCCCTTGACCCGCTCCTCGTGCGTACGCACCTGGAGCCGGGCCTCCATCTCGGTCTGGCGGGCGTTGGCGCCGTCGGCGGCGAGCCGGTCGCGCACCGCCGTGTCCGGCTCCTCCTCGACCGGCATCTCCTCCGCCACGGCCAGCCGCTCGGCGAGTTCCTCGACCTCCTCCAGCGCCCGGTCGAGCGCGTCCTGCGCACGGGCCGCGGCGGCGGTGGCGCGTTCGGCCTCACCGGTCGCGCCGCGGGCCTGGCCCGCGAGCCGTCCCAGCTGCTGGGCGACGGCGGACTTCTCCCGGTCGGCGGCCCGGCGCCGCTCCCCCAGCTTCTCGACCGACGCGGCGCAGTCCGTGCGCCGCGCCGCGGCGGCCTGCTGCGCGTCGCTCAGTTCGGCGCAGCGGACGGCCAGCTCCTCCAGCTCGGCGGCGGCCTCGTCGACCGACGCCTGCACCTCGAGGAGGCTGGGGGCGCCGGCGGAGCCGCCGTGGGCGACGTGGGCGCCGAGGAGATCGCCCTCGGCGGTGACGGCGGTGAGGTGCGGGTGGGTGTATAGGAGGCTCTCGGCGTCCTCGAGGGTGGCGACCACGACGATGCCGTCGAGGAGCCGCCTGACGGCGGGCATGAGGTCCGTCGGTCCCTGGACCAAGTCGGCGGCGTAGGTGTGGCGGGTGTCCGCGGCGGCGCGGTCGTGGCCGCCCGCGCGGTCTCCCGCGCCTCCGAGGGTGTCGTCCCCCGCCAGGAGCAGGGTGGCCCTGCCGCCGTCCTGTTTGCGCAGGAGCCGGATCGCCTCGGCGGCGGATGCGGGGGACGTGACCGCGACGGCGTCGGCGGCCGCCCCGAGCGCTGCGGCCAGGGCGACCTCGTGGCCCGGCGTCACCGTCAGCAGTTCCGCCGCCGGGCCGAGCAGGCCGGAGAGACGGTCCCGGGCGGCGAGCAGTATGCCGGTGCCGTCCTTGCGGCGCAGGCCGAGGGCGAGTGTCTCGTGCCGGGCCTGGGTGGCGGCGCGCCTGCGTTCGGCCGCGGTGAGTTCCTCGCGGGCGGCCGTGAGGGCGGCCTCGGCGTCGGTGAGCCGCTGCCTGGCCGCCTCGTGCTGCTCGGCGAGTTCCGCGTCCCCGGCGTCGAGGCCGTCGACCTCGGCCTTGAGGGCCTCGTACTCCTCCTGGGCGGTGACGGCACGTTCCTGCGCCTCGTCGCGGGCCGCGGCCAGGCGTTCGATCTCGGCCCGGGCGGAGGCCGCGCGGGAACGGGCCGCGTTGACCTGGCCGCTGAGCCGGGCCAGTCCCTCCCGACGGTCGGCGATGGCCCGGGCCACGTCCTTGAGCCGCCGTTCCTCCTGGGTCAGCGCGCGCTCCAGCTCGGCGCGGTGGGCGACCGTGTCCTCCAGGGCACGCTCGGCCGCTTCCAGCGCCGCCTCCAGCTCGGCCTCCTGCTCCCGGATGCGGGCGGCCTCGCGCTCCATGTCCTCCGGGTCGCGGCCGCGCCGCTCCTCGGGGGGCGCGGAGGTGGCGCTCTTCACGCGGGCGTCGGCGAGCGAGACGGTGCCGCGCACCCGCTCGGCGAGCTGGGAGAGTTCGTACCAGGTCTGCTGGGCGCGCTGCAGCCGCGGAGTCAGCCGGCGGACCTCGTCCTCCAGGAGGGCCTCGCGCTGCTGCGCCTTGTGCAGCTCCTGCTCGGCGGTCTCCTTGCGCTCCTTCAGCGCGGCCTCGTCGGCGAGCTCGGCGTCGAGTGCCTCCCGGAGCCGTACGAGGTCGTCGGCGAGCAGGCGCAGCCGGGCGTCGCGCAGGTCGGCCTGGATGACGGCGGCCCGTCGCGCCACCGCCGCCTGCCGGCCCAGCGGCTTGAGCTGGCGGCGCAGCTCGTCCGTCAGGTCCTGCACGCGCGCGAGGTTGGCCTGCATCGCGTCCAGCTTCCGCAGCGCCTTCTCCTTGCGCTTGCGGTGCTTCAGGACGCCGGCGGCCTCCTCGATGAAGGCGCGGCGCCCCATGGGGTCGGCGTGCAGGACGGAGTCGAGCTGGCCCTGGCCGACGATGACGTGCATCTCCCGGCCGATGCCGGAGTCGGAGAGCAGGTCCTGGATGTCGAGGAGACGGCAGGTGTCGCCGTTGATCTGGTACTCGCTGCCGCCGTTGCGGAACATGATCCGCGTGATGGTGACCTCGGCGTACTCGATGGGCAGCGCCCCGTCGGAGTTGTCGATGGTCAGCGATACCTCGGCGCGGCCCAGCGGCGGGCGGCCGGTGGTGCCGGCGAAGATGACGTCCTCCATCTTGCCGCCGCGCAGCGACTTGGCGCCCTGCTCGCCCATGACCCAGCTGAGCGCGTCGACGACGTTGGACTTGCCCGAGCCGTTCGGTCCGACGACGCACGTGATCCCGGGCTCGAACCGGAGGGTGGTCGCGGAGGCGAAGGATTTGAACCCGCGGAGGGTCAGGGCCTTGAGGTGCACGCCGCCGGACTCTACCGCCCGGTTTCGTCTCACTCCATGAACCCGCGGTTTCGCCGTTGAACACGGAGGGCAGACCAGACGTTGAAGACAGTGAGGGATGCACGGGGGGAAGAAAGAAGGGACGCCGGTGGCGTCCCTTGCACTTCTGACAGCGTGGCGGTTGTGACGGGCGGCCCGACCACTGCGTGCCGATGTGGAGCGGTGCAGTGATCAGGTCAGCGCAGGCTCCGCCTGGTGTGCGTCAACGCTCTCCATGATCCTGTCGTGAGAAGCGGCAGCCGTCAGCGCCTCGTTCTCCGCCTGGATCCGTACGAGCTCGGATTCCAGGTCCTGGACGCGCTGCTGGAGCCGTCGCATCTCGGCGAGGAGTCGCGGGTCGGAGCCGCCGACGTAACCGAGAAGCGCCTTTGCCATGATGGATGGTCCTCCACAATGAGTGACCGACCGATGCGGTGTGGGTCGTGAGGGATTCGCACCCGCAGTCTTGGCAGGGCCTGGAGTTGTGCTGCCGTTCAGCCATGCCAAACAGCTAAGGTGCGCGGGGTGCTTTCAGCGTCTCACCAAAAAGTTTGACGGTCAACACGATCACGCCCCGTATTGGCGGACGACCCGGGCGCACACGGCCTTCGGCGGCGGCGTGGCGGCTTCTGCGGGCCCTGGGGGCGTGGCGATCATCCTTACCGCCGGAGCCTTCGGGCGCAAGGGGTTCTCGGCAACCACCAGCGAGTTTCCGTTCCCGCCGGCGGCCGGCGGCGCGCCGCGCACCCGGTCGGGGCCCGCCGGGGGCGACCCCGGTCAGCGGATGGCGAAGCCCTCGTAGCCGCCGCGTGGTGTGTCCCACATCTCGGTGACACCGTCCACGCGTCCGGGCGTGTCGTCGCCCTGGAGCCAGGCGAGCAGATCTTCGCAGCCCTCGCGGGCGCCCTCGGCGACCACCTGGACGCGTCCGTCGCCCAAATTGAGAGCAAAGCCACTCAGGCCGCCGATCTCCAGGGCCTTGGCCCGCGTGAACCAGCGGAAACCCACACCTTGGACGCGTCCCCGCACCCAGGCGACCAGTCGTACATCCTCGCTCATGGGTGCAACCTAACCGCCCTGATTCGCTCCGGGCACATCGTCCCCACGCGGCATGCGGTACCGTCCCCCCTCAACGCATCTCATATGAAACTCACACGATCGAGTGAGTTTCGTGTTGATCTCGAGGACGAGTCGACCGCCAGGACGAGGAAGGCCAGGACATGGGACGCCACCGACGCTCCGCCGACGGCCGCGCCGCCGAGGGCCGCGCCACGGGGTTCACCCACGCCGACGGCTTCGCGGAGGGCCACGACCCGCTGTACTCCACCACGGACGACGCTCCGACGATGGGCATCGCGCCCTACCTGAACCCGGAGGCGTACGCGGGCACCTACGCCAGCACCGAGGCCTACCTGTTCGGGGCGGACGGGCCAGCGGCGGACGGATCCGGGGCGGACGACCGCTTCGTGGAGACGACCGCCTTCGCCGGTGACGTCTACCGGGGCGACGGCTTCGGCGGCGACGGTTTCACGCCCGACAGCGGTGCCCGCCGCGCCGGTACGCACCGCCGCCGCAAGAAGGCCGCCCGCCCGGTGCGCACCGGGCTGCTGGGCGTCTCCGCGGCCGTGGCCCTCGGCACGGTGGCGGTCGCCACCGGAGCGGTGCCCGGCCTGGACAACTACAAGCTGGGCGGCACCAGCGGCGCCGACAAGGTGCAGGCCGGCGACACGCCGACGAACACGCCGGTCGAGCAGGGCGGCACGTCCGGCAGCGCCGACAGCCGCGAGAGCGCGCCGGCCAGCCGGGACGCCGAGCGCACCGTGTCTCCGTCGCCCTCCGCCTCGAAGTCCTCTCCGGCGCCGAGCAAGACGCCCGAGAAGACCGAGAAGACGCGGGACGAGAAGGCCGCGAAGCCGGAGAAGAAGAAGCCAGCGGCCACGCCCAGCGAGAAGCCGGACGACACGCCCTCCCGTACGGCCACGAGCGCGCCGAAGAAGCCCGGTGGCTCCGCGTCGCTGTCCGGGGAGTCCTCGGCCGCGGCCCAGGTGCTCGCCCTGGTGAACGAGGAGCGGGCCAAGGTGGGCTGCCGCCCGGTCGCCGCGAACAGCGCGCTGACGGGGCTCGCGCAGAGCTACAGCGAGGACATGGCGGCGCGGGGCTTCTTCGACCACACCGACCCCGACGGCCGCACGCCGTGGGACCGGGCGGAGAAGGCCGGGATATCCAACCTCGGCGGCGAGAACATAGCGCGCGGCCAGGCCGACGCGGCGGCCGTGATGGACGCCTGGATGAACAGCCCCGGCCACCGCGCGAACATACTGAACTGCGACTTCAAGACCCTGGGCGTCGGCGTCGAGCTCGGCTCGGGAGGCCCTTGGTGGACGCAGAACTTCGGCTACTGAGCAGCCGCGGGTGATCGACTCGCTCCTGGGGGCCGTCCGATCGGACGGCCCCCGCTGCGTGCGCCGGCCCCGGGCAGGCGACGCCCTCCCCGGCACTTGACGAACCGCACAGCCGGCCCCGCCCTGTCCGTCACCGCCCGCTCAGGCGGCGGCGAGCCCCCGGAGGAACACCCTCGCCGTTTCCGTCACGCGGCGGCCCAGGTGTTCCGCCGTGGCGATGTCGGCCTTGTGGACGGCCTCGGGGCCCTCGTCCGCGTTGGTCTGGGCGGCCGCGCCCGCGAAGACGCCGAGGCGGTTCAGGTCGCTCTCCGAACCGGTCGTGCTGTTCCAGCCGGGCAGCAGGCCGAGGTTGACCCAGTGCATGCCGAGCTGCGCGGCCAGGATCTGGAAGAACTGCAGGGTGTGCAGCTTGTCGCCGCTCTTGGAGGCCGAGTTGGTGAAGCCGGCGGCCAGCTTGCCGCTCCAGGCCTGCGTGGCCCAGCGCTTGGACGTGGCCTCGGCGAAGACGTGGAAGGCACCGGACGCCGTGCCCATGTAGGTCGGCGAGCCGAAGACGATGACGTCGGAGCGGTCCAGTACCGCCCACTGCTCGTCGGTGATCTCGTCCACCTTGATCAGATGCACGTCGGCGCCGGCCTCCAGGGCGCCGGTACGGACCGCCTCGGCGATGACGGCCGTGTGGCCGAATCCGGAGTGGTAGGCCAGGGAGACGACAGGGGTGGTCATGAGCAGGGCTCCTCGCTTGGGCAGGTCACTGACGATGACCAAAGGAAAGCACTAACTTTTGGTTAGTGCAACCTGTCGGTTAGCGCTGCATTGGCGTAGGCTTGCTGTATGACCACCACCCAGGAGCCCGCGGAGGGGCTGGACGGCCTCCCGTACAACGTGTTCGCCAAGGCCTGCCCCTCGCGCGGCACGCTGGAGCACGTCACGGGCCGCTGGGGCGGACTGACGCTGGGCGCCCTGTACGAGGGCTCGCTGCGCTTCAACGAGCTGCGCCGCCGCGTCGACGGCGTCAGCGAGAAGATGCTGTCCCAGACGCTGCACGCCCTGGAGCGGGACGGCCTGGTGCACCGCGAGGCGCAGCCCACCAACCCGCCGCGTGTGGACTACGAGCTGACGCCCCTGGGACGCGGGGTCGCCGAGCGCCTGCTGACCCTCATCCACTTCGTGGAGGGGCGCATGGACGACGTGCTGGAGGCCCGCCGGCGTTACGACGAGACGCGCGGCACCGGCTGACACTTCGGGCAGAAGTAGCTCGACCGGTTCATCCAGGGCCGCCGCCGCATGGGCGTCGCGCAGCGCCGGCACGGCAGGCCCTCCCGGCCGTACGCGTCGAGGGACCGGTCGAAGTAGCCCGACTCGCCGTTGACGTTGACGTACAGGCTGTCGAAGCTGGTGCCGCCCACGGCGAGGGCCGCGTTCATCACGTCCCGCACATGGCCGAGCAGTTGCAGCGTGCGCGGGCGGGTGAGGGTCGCGGTCGGGCGCTCGTAGTGGAGGCGGGAGCGCCACAGGGCCTCGTCCGCGTAGATGTTGCCGACTCCGCTGATGAGCGACTGGTCGAGCAGCGCCCGCTTGATCGTGGTCCGCTTGCGGCGCAGGGCCTGGTGAAAGGCCTCGTCGTCGAAGAGCGGGTCCAGCGGATCGCGGGCGATGTGCGCGATGACGTCGGGCAGCCCGTCCGGGGTGGTCTCGTGCAGCGACAGGCCACCGAAGGTGCGCTGGTCGACGAAGCGCAGCTCGGTGTCCGCGGTGTCGGTGAAGCGGACCCGGATGCGCAGGTGCTTCTCGTCCGGGGCGGTACGCGGCTGCACCAGCAGCTGGCCGCTCATGCCGAGGTGGGCCAGGATCGACTGGTCGGTGTCCTCCAGGGGCAGCCACAGGTACTTGCCGCGGCGGCTGGGGACGCCGATGCGGTGGCCCGCCAGCCGGTGTGCGAAGTCCTCGGCGCCCGCGAGGTGGCGGCGCACCGCGCGCGGGTGCAGCACCTCGGCGTCGGCGACGGTGCGGTGGGCGACCCACCGCTCGAGTCCGCGCCGCACGACCTCGACCTCGGGCAACTCGGGCATGGGACTCCCCCGTCACGTACGTGCGGACGACCTGAGCGCCCACCCCGGCAGGGGCGGGCGCTCGGATGCGCTGTGCTGTGGCCGGACGCCCGCTGAGGGGGCGGCCGGTGCGTCAGCCGTCGACGCCGCTGCCGTCGACGGTGGCGTGGGCGGCCTGAGCCGCTGCCGCCTGCGTCGCCTCGGCGGCCTCGGCCGCCTTGGCGCGCTCGTCCGCCGCGGCCCGGATGGACCGCCACGCGGACTCGGCGGCCTGCTGCTCCGCCTCCTTCTTGCTGCGGCCGGTGCCGGTGCCGTACGAGACGCCTCCGACGCGGGCGGCAGCAGTGAAGGTCTTCTCGTGGTCGGGGCCGGTCTCCGTGACCAGGTACTCGGGAACACCGAGTCCTTCGGTCGCGGTGAGCTCCTGGAGACTGGTCTTCCAGTCCAGGCCGGCTCCGAGGTTCGAGGACTTCTCGATCAGGGGGTCGAACAGGCGGTGCACCAGCTCCGCCGCCGAGTCCAGTCCCTGGTCGAGGTAGACCGCGCCGATCACCGCTTCGAGGGTGTCGGCCAGGATGGACGCCTTGTCCCGCCCGCCCGTGCCCTCTTCACCGCGGCCGAGCCGGATGAAGGAGCCCAGGTCGAGCCCGCGGCCCACCTCGGCGAGCGCACGCGAGTTCACCACTGCGGCCCGCAGCTTGGCCAGTTGGCCTTCCGGCAGGTCCGGGTGGGTGCGGTACAGCGTGTCCGTGACCACGAGGCCGAGGACGGAGTCCCCGAGGAACTCCAGGCGCTCGTTGGTCGGCAGACCGCCGTTCTCGTATGCGTACGACCGGTGGGTCAGTGCGCGCACCAGAAGGGCGGACTCGACCTGGTAGCCGAGCCGCCCTTCCAGAAGCGTGTGGGACGAGGCCTGGTTGTCCGCCGGAGCACTCCCGCTCGCACGGGAAGACTTGTTCTTAGGCGTGGACACAGTGCCTCTCACCAGCCGCTCAGACCTCGAGGACCTGGCGCTTGTTGTAGGTGCCGCAAGACGGGCACGCGATGTGCTGCTGCTTGGGCTCGTGGCAGCGCTCGCACGCAACCAGGGTGGGGACCGCAGCCTTCCACTGCGACCGGCGGTGGCGCGTGTTGCTGCGCGACATCTTCCGCTTCGGAACAGCCACGGCTACTTCTCCTGCTTCTCGTCGGCGCGTGCTGACTGAGGCGCGCCGCCGCTCATCTCGTCCTTCTCGCCGTCCGACATGGTGTCGGCGAGTCCCTGCAGTGCCGCCCAACGGATGTCGACGGCGTCATGGTGGTGGTCCGGGTCGTCCGCCAGCCGCGCGCCGCACTCGGCGCACAGACCAGGGCAGTCTTCCTGGCACACCGGCTGCATCGGCAGTGCGAGCACCACCGCATCACGCAGCACGGGCTCGAGGTCGAACAGGCCGTCCTCGAGAAAGAGCCTGTCCTCGTCGTCCTCGGCGTCGTCGCCCGGTTCCGCGATCACGCGGCCCCGGTCGTCGGCGTCAGGGTACGAGAACATCTCCTGGAAGTCCGCTTCGAGCTCCTGCTCGAGCGGCTCCAGACACCTTACGCACTCCCCCTCGGCCGCGGCACGGGCGGTGCCTGTGACGAGCACCCCTTCCATGACCGACTCCAGACGGAGTTCGAGCTCCACCGGGGCGCCTTCCGGCACTCCGATGACTCCCTTGATACCGAAGTCCTTGGGAGCGTCGACCGTGCGGGTCAGGCGCTGCAGCGCACCAGGCCGCCGGCCCAGCTCGTGTGTGTCGAACACGAGGGGGTTGCGGTGGTCGAGGCGGGCGTTCAGGGCCATTCCTGCTTTCGGTCTTTCGAGCTCAGGGGGGACGCCGCCCTCGGTGTTCTTCGGGCAGCGTGGATCGCGGACGTACGCGCGACCGAAGAGCCAGGATACTGGACCTTTCGCCGTCGGCCCAATCCGGTGCTCAGCCCTGGCCGCGCCCCTGCTCGTAGGCCCGCAGCTGCTCGGCGCTGATCATGCCGGTGTCGAAGAGGCTGGTCTCGTCGAGGGCGTACCCCTGGGCCTGCTGCGCCTGGTGCACCTGCTGCTGGGCGTGCTGCGCCTGCTGCTGGGCCTGGTGCGGGTCGTAGGCCGCCTGCTGGGGGTCGTAGCCCGGGAAGTGGCCGTCTGCCGCCGGGGCGTAGCCGGCGGCCGCGTAGGGATCGGCCTGCGGGTAGCCGTACGGGTCGGGCTGGGCGGCGTAGGGCTGCTGGGCGTAGTCCCCGTAGGGCTCGGGTTGCTGCCCGTAGCCGTACGCGGGCTGCGGCGGGGCGTACTCCTCCTGCGGTGCGGCGGCCGGACGCTCGGCAGGGGGCTCGGCGGCCAGAGCCGCCAGGTCGGCGAGGTAGTCGGCGTCGCTGGAGTGCTGGATCGTGCTCGCGTCGTCGGCGAGGGCGCCGAGGTCGTCGGTGGCGATCCGGCCGTGCAGCTTCTGCCGGCCCCGGCCGACGGCCTCCAGGGTCTTGGCGAGGACCGCCTCGAAGGCGCCGAGCTTGGCGTCGACGTACGCGTCGGCGGTGCGGCGCTGGGTGTCCGGGTCGTGGCTGCGCTCGGGGGCGTCCTCGTCCTCGTAGCCCTGCTCGTCGGTGCCCGGGCCGGTGCCGAGGAGCTTCTCGCGGCCGCGGCCGACGGAGCCGAGCGTCTTGGTGAGGACGACCTCGAAGTTGGCGAGCTTGGAGTCGACGTACTCGTCGGCCTCGGCGCGGACCTCCTCGGCCTCCTGGCGGGCCTCGGCGAGGATCCGGTCGGCCTCGGCCTGCGAGCGGCGGGCGATCTCGGTGCCGGAGACGAGCGAGCCGCGTTCGGCGTGCGCGCTGTCGATGATCCGCTGGGCCTCCTGGCGGGCCTGCTCGACCATCTGCTCACGGTCGCCGATCAGCTCCCGGGCCTCGGCGAGGGAGTCGGGCAGCGCCGCGCGCAGCTCCTCCAGCATCGCGAGCAGCTCGGCGCGGTTGACCACGCACGAGGCCGACATGGGCATGGACCGGGCGCCGGAGACCGCGGTGACGATCTCGTCGAGCTTCTTCTGCACGTCCACCGTGTGCTCGCCACTCTCTACAGATGCGTTGGAGACGGACGGGACGACTGTACGGCCACGGGGCGCCGGGGAACACCGGGTGACGGGTCGTCAGGTCCCCGGCGGGGCGCCGGGGGCGTGTCAGTCCTTCCGCAGCCGCTCGGTGAGCTCCCCGAGGACCTCCGCGGGCACCAGGTGGGAGACGTCGCCGCCCCAGGTCGCGACCTCCTTGACCAGGGAGGACGACAGGAAGCTGTAGGTGGGGTTGGTGGGGATGAAGAGGGTCTCCACCCCGGACAGGCCGTTGTTCATCTGGGCCATCTGCAGCTCGTAGTCGAAGTCGCTGACGGCGCGCAGGCCCTTGACGATGGCGGGGATGTCGCGCTGCTTGCAGAAGTCGACGAGCAGGCCGTGGAAGGCCTCCACGCGGACGTTTCCGTACTCGGCGGTGACCCGGCGGATCAGGTCGATCCGCTCCTCGATCTCGAACAGCCCCTTCTTGGACTGGTTGATCATCACCGCGACGTAGACCTCGTCGTACAGCCTGGAGGCGCGCGAGATGATGTCGAGGTGTCCGTTGGTGATCGGGTCGAACGACCCGGGACAGACGGCGCGGCGCACTTGTGATCCCTCGCTCTCCGGTCCGGTCATCGTGCGTCTTCGCACGTAGAGGCGGCGCGACCGTACCAAAACGTTCCCTCGCCGTAGCGACGGGCCCGCAGAGGTGCGAAGCCCTCGGGCCACCGGAATTCCCCGCCTCGGGTGCTGCGCTCCACGGTGACGAGGGCTTCCGCGGCGAGCCAGCCCTCCGAGCGGAGTGTGAGGAGGATCTCCCGAAGATCGTCGTCCGTGACGGCGTACGGCGGGTCCAGGAACACCAGGTCGTACGGCTCCGCCGGGGGCGCGGCACGGATGATCTGTTCGGCTTTGCCCGATCTGACCTCGGCGCCGGGAAGGCCGAGGTTCTTCACGTTCTCGCGGACCGTGCGGACGGCCCTGGCGTCGGCTTCGACGAGGAGGGTGTGGCCGGCGCCCCGGGAGAGCGCCTCCAGGCCCACCGCTCCCGATCCCGCGTAGAGGTCGAGGACGCGTTCGCCGTCCAGGGGGCCGCCGAGCAGGGACTGCCAGGTGGAGAAGAGGCCCTCGCGCGCGCGGTCGGAGGTGGGGCGGGTGCCGGTGCCTGGGGGTACCGCCAGGCGACGTCCACCGGCTGCGCCGGCGATCACGCGGGTCATCTTCGGTCCTTGGTCGTGGGCGGCTTCGGGTCCATTGTGGCTGGTCGCAGTTCCCCGCGCCCCTGAAAGAGGGTCAGTCCACCTCACCCCTTCTCCAGGTACTGCTCCCTCTCCTCGTCCAGGAGGGCGTCCAGGGCCGTCCGCAGTGCGGGCAGGCGGGTCAGCTCCGGGTCGGCGGCCACCACCGCCGTCGCCTCCTCCCTCGCCTCCGCGATGATCTCCTCGTCCTCGATGACGGCGAGGACCTTCAGGGACGTCCTGGCGCCCGACTGGGCCTGGCCGAGGACGTCGCCCTCGCGGCGCTGTTCGAGGTCGATGCGGGAGAGTTCGAAGCCGTCCAGCGTGGCGGCGACCGCGCCCAGGCGCTGGCGGGCCGGGCTCGCCTCGGGCATCTCGGTGACCAGCAGGCACAGGCCCGGGGCGGAGCCGCGGCCCACGCGGCCGCGCAGCTGGTGGAGCTGGGAGACGCCGAAGCGGTCGGCGTCCATGATGACCATGGCGGTGGCGTTGGGGACGTTGACGCCGACCTCGATGACCGTCGTGGCGACCAGGACGTCGGTCTCGCCGGCGGCGAAACGGCGCATGACGGCGTCCTTGTCGTCCGGGTGCATCCGGCCGTGCAGGACCTCGACGGTCAGCCCCTGGAGGGGCCCCTTGGCCAGTTGGTCCGCCACGTCGAGCACCGCGAGCGGAGGGCGCTTGTCCGCCGCGTCCTCGGGGGGCTGCTGGGCCTTCTTGCGGCCGGCCCTGCCCGGGGCGTCCTCCTCGTCGCCGATGCGGGGGCAGACGACGTAGGCCTGGTGGCCGTTGCCCACCTCCTCGCGGACCCGTTCCCAGGCGCGGGCGAGGAAATGCGGCTTGTCGGCGGCCGGGACGACATGGCTGGCGATCGGCGAGCGGCCGGCGGGGAGTTGGTCGAGGACGGAGGTCTCCAGGTCGCCGAAGACCGTCATGGCGACCGTGCGCGGAATGGGCGTGGCCGTCATGACCAGCAGGTGCGGGGGCTGCTTGCCCTTGCCGCGCAGGGCGTCGCGCTGCTCGACACCGAAGCGGTGCTGTTCGTCGACGACGACCAGGCCGAGGTCGTGGAACTGCACCTTGTCCTCGATGAGCGCGTGGGTGCCGATGACGATGCCGGCCTCGCCGGTGGTGAGGTCGAGCAGGGCGTGGCGGCGGGCGGCGGCGCCCATGGACCCGGTCAGCAGCACGACCTTGGTGCCCTGCTCGGAGCCGCCGAGCATGCCGCCCTCGGCGAGTTCGCCCATCATCTCCACGATGGACCGGTGGTGCTGCTGGGCGAGCACCTCGGTGGGCGCGAGCATGGCGGCCTGCCCGCCCGCGTCGACGACGGCGAGCATGGCCCGCAGGGCCACCATCGTCTTGCCGCTGCCCACTTCCCCCTGCAGCAGCCGGTGCATCGGGTGGGAGGTGGCCAGGTCGTCGAAGATCTCCCGGGAGACGCGCTGCTGGCCGTCGGTGAGGGTGAAGGGGAGACGGGCGTCGAAGGCGGTGAGGAGGCCGTCCGGGGCGGGTCTGCGGGGGACGGCGGGGAGTTGGGCGTCCGCGTGGCGGCGGCGGGCGAGGGCGACCTGGAGGACGAAGGCCTCGTCCCACTTGAGGCGGGAGCGGGCGTCCTCGATGTCGGCCTTGGTCTGCGGGCGGTGGATCTTCAGCAGGGCCTCGGGCAGGGGGACCAGACCGCGGCCCTCGCGCAGCGAGTCCGGGAGGGGGTCGGCGGCCTGCTGGGCGGTGGGCAGGACGGTCTGGACCGCCTTGCCGATCTTCCAGGACTCGAGTTTCGCGGTGGCCGGGTAGATCGGGATCAGGGCGCCCGCCCAGGACTCGACGGACGCGCTGGGCTCGTCGGGGTCGCCGCGCAGCAACTCGTAGGCGGGATGGGCGAGTTGCAGGCGGCGGTTGAAGAGGGAGACCTTGCCGGCGAACATCGCGCGGGTGCCCGGCAGGAGCTCCTTGTGGGGCTTGTGAACGCCGTGGCCGAAGAAGACCAGTTGGAGCCGGCCGCTGCCGTCGGTGATCGTGACCTCCAGGCGCTGGCCCTTGCCGCGCGGGGCCTTGGCGGAGGCGAAGGTGTGCAGCCGGGCGTCGGCGACCTGGGCGACCACCGTGACGTGCTCGTCCAGCGGGAGGTCCGCGAGGTGGGTGAGCTGCCCGCGCTCCTCGTAGCGGCGCGGGTAGTGGTGGAGCAGGTCTCCGACGGTGTGCAGGCCGAGGTGCTCGGCCATCACCTTCGCGGTGGCGGGGCCGAGCACCGACTTCAGCGGTTGGCGCAGGGGTTCTTCAGGTGCGGGCACGAGATCCATTGCACACCACGTCACTGACATCGGCCTGCAAGGCCCCGGACGCCGCTGACGTAAAGATCCGGGAAACTGCTGCTCAGGCGGATGACCGGGGCCCTAGGATGACGGGCCACCGGATCTTCCTCCCGCGGTCACCGTCTCGTCCCGGGCCGCCCGACCCCGCGCCGCGGCGAGTCCCGCGCCGGCGCCGTGAAGATGGATTCCCAGAGATCACTGCCGTCGCCGGCCTCCTCCTCGCATCTCCTCCCTCCCGCCGTCCGGGCCGGCCTGCCTGCGGCGCCCGCCCGCTGTGAGGACGACCACGCATGAGCGGGATCCAGGACATCGACGACCTGCGCCGGGCCCTGGCGGACAACGCCGGGCAACCGGAGGGACCGGCCCGCAACACGCGCGCGCGGGAGCTGGTGGCGGCGGCCGAGGGCCTCGCCGGGCCGCGGGCCGTGATCGAGGCGCTCGGGCACCAGGTGAGGGTCTGCCACCACAGCGGCGAGAGGGGCGGGGCGTTCGCCCCGTTCTCGCGTCTGCTGCGCATGTGGGACGAGCGGCCCGGGGACTTCGAGGCGCACGAGGCCCGGTCGCTGCACGGGATGTTCGCGTGGGTCTGTGTCGGCCTGCTCGACCAGCCGGACGTGCCACTGGCCTCGGTCGAGGAGTGCCTCGGCGACATGGAGCGCCGCTACCGGCTCGCCGGGTACTCCGAGCGGGCCGTGCGCAGCGCCGAGCACCGGGTCGCGGCCCACGTCGGGGACCTGGAGCGGGCCGGGCGGGCGTACACCGCGTGGCTGGCTGCCGACCGGGACGGCACGGCGGACTGCCCGGCGTGCGACCTGCGCGGGCAGGGCCGGTGGCAGGCCGAGCGGGGCCGGGACGCGCAGGCGCTGCGGCTGTGGCGGCCCGTGCTGGAGGGCGCACACGCCTGCGCCCGCGAACCCGACAGGGTCCTGGCGTCGTCCCTGCTGCCGCTGCTGCGGCTGGGCCGCGCGGACGAGGCCGGCGCCGGGCACCTGCGGGGCTTCCGGCTCGTCCGGGGCCGGGAGAGCATGCGAGGCGCCCACGCGGAGCACGTGGAGTTCTGCGCGCTGATCGGGAACGAGGCGCGAGGGCTGGAGCTGCTCGCCGAGCGGCCGGCGTACTTCACGGACGACGGGAACCCCCGCAGCAGGCTGGAGTTCCTGAGCGCGGTCACCCTGCTCATGGACCGTCTGGTGGTGCGCGGACTCGGCGGCCTCCGGGTGCCGGGTCCGGCCGGCCGGGAGTGGACCGCGGAGGTCCTCGCCGCACACGCGCGTGCGGAGGCGCTCGCCCTGGCCGCCCGCTTCGACGCGCGCAACGGCACGGCGTACGTGGGTGAGCGCGCCCGCGCGCGGATGGCGCAGGAGCCACTGGTGGAACGGCTGCCGCTGGGCGTGCGCGCGGCCCGGCCGCTTCCCGCGCCCGCTCCCCCGCCGGCCCCCGCTCCCGCCGCCTCGCCGCCGGACCTGCCCGCCCTGCTGGCCGAAGCGCGGCGGCTCTCGGACACCCTGCGGCCCGGCGCCGTGGAGGCGTGGGCCGCCGCCGCGCGGGCCGCCGAAGCCGTGGGCGCCGAATTGGCGGCCCGCGACCGGGCCGAGATCGCCGAGCACGCGGCGACGGACCTCGGCGCGGCGGGTGCCGAACTGTTCGAGCAGGCGGCGGAGTCGTACGCGGCGGCGGGCGATCCGGGAGAGGCCCTGGCGGCCCGCGCGCGTGCCGCGTACGTACGGGCCCTGGCCGGGGAGGTCGCCGCCGCGACGGCCTGCGTCGCCGGTCCGTACGAGGAGGTGCTGGCGCTGTACGCGGCGGGCGGCACGGGTCTGCGGCAGACGGCGTCGGTCCTGATGTCCCGGGCGCGGGTGCTGATGCGCGCGGCGCACGCGGCCGCGGGCCCCGGCGCCGCGGCGGCGCGGGCCGACGCGGAGGCCGCCGTCCGCGAGGTGCCGGCGCTCGTCGGGGAGCGCGGCGGCGAGGACGTGCGGCTGGCCGCCCGGGTCGCCGAGGCACGGGCGATGCTCGGTGAACTGGCCCGACTGGCCGGGGACCTGCGGACGTCGGCCGAGCTGTTGGCGCAGGGGGCGGCGGCGTTCGTCGCGGCGGGACTGCCCTGGTTCGCGGTCGAGTACGAGGCCCGGCTCGCCACCCTGGCGCACGAGCTCGGCGACGCGCGGGAGACGGAGCGCGCGCTGCGGGCCGCCCTGGAGCACGGCGGGGACCAGCTCGAGCCGCCCGGACGGGCCCGGCTGCACCTTCAGCTCGCCGAGGTGACGGGGGGCCGGGGCGACGCCGTGGAGGCCGCGGCGCACGCCCTCCGGGCCGCACACTGGGCCGACGAGGCCGGGGAGAGCGCGTCCCTGGGCGCCTGGGCCCGGCAGCAGCTCGGCGGTCTCCTGCTGGCGCAGGGCCGGTGGGCCGAGGCCGCGGAGGTGCTGGAGTGCGCGCTGCCCGACCTGAACGCCGAGACGCACGGCGACGAGGTGGTCGTGCAGACGCTGTGGTGGCTCGGCGACTGCCTGGGTGAGCTCGGCGAGCACCGGGCCGCCGCCGAACGGCGCCTGCAGGCCGCCGGGATCGCCCGCGCCTGGCCGGAGCAGCACGACCACGCGACGCTGACCCACCTGGCCGGGGAGTCGTTCGGGCAGGCGGGACTGACCGCCGAGGCGGACCGGGCCTACACGCGCGCCGGCGGCCTCTGGCGCGCTCTCGGCGACACCCCCGGCGTGGTCCGCGCCCTGCGCGCCCGCGCCTGGCTGGTCGTCGACGCGGGCGAGGACCCGTCCCGGGCACGGGAGCTCATGGCGAGCGCGGTCCGGGAGTGCGAGCGGGCGCGGGACGCCGCGGCCGACGAGGAGACCCGGCGGCGGCTCACCGCCGAACTGGGCGACACCCACCGCCAGTTCGGCGACCTGCTGGCCGCGGCGGCCGACGAGGAGCCCGAAGGCGGCGCCGCCCGGCCCGCCTTGGAGGAGGCGCACGCCCACCTGATGCGGTCGGTCGGGGTGTTCGTCTCCCTCGGACCGGCCGCCCTGCACGACCGCACGGGCGCCGAGCTCGCGGCGGGACGGCTGGAGGCGGGCCTCGCCCGCACCGCCGAGGCGCGGGCACGCGCGCGCGGGGTGCTCGCCGCGTACGACGGATACGACGCCTACGGCGGCTGCGGCGACGGGGACGGCCTGGACGGCCTGGACGGCTCCGAGAGTGAGCGGGAGACGGTGGCGGCCCGGCGGACGGAGGCCGAGCAGCTGCTCCGCCTGCTGACGGACCGGCCGGACTGACCGCGCCGCCTACTCCACGCCGATGAGGAGCAGGGCACCCTGCCGCCCGCCCCGGTACACGACGGTGTCGACGGCGAGGTACCCCTCGCGGACCCGGCCCTCCAAATACCGGGCGACGGCGTCGGGGACGTCCTCGCCGAGCACCAGGGTGACCATCTCGCCCCCGGCGGCGAGCATCCGTTCCAGGACGGTCTCGGCGGTCGTGGTGAGGTCCGGGCCGATCACGGCCACGTCCCCGTCGATCAGGCCGAGGACGTCCCCGGCCTGGCAGATGCCGGCCATCGTCCAGGACTCGTGCTCGGCGACCGTGACCTCGGCGTACCGGGTGGCACCGGCCGCCGAGGTCATCGAGACGACGTCCTCGTCGAAGCGCCGCTCCGGCTCGTGCACCGCGAGCGCGGCGATGCCCTGGATCGCCGACCGGGTCGGGATGAGGGCCACGCGGACGCCCTCCGTACGGACCTGCTCCGCGGCCGCCGCGGCGGTGTGCCGCAGCTCGGCGTCGTTGGGCAGCAGCACGACCTCGCGCGCGTGGGCCCGCCGCAGCGCCTGGACGAGCTCGCCGCTGGCCGGCGGTTCCCCGGGGCGGGCGAGCACGGTCGTCGCCCCGGCCTCGGCGTACAGCCCGGCCAGGCCCTCACCGGGCACGACGGCCACGACGGCCCGCTGGGCACGCTCGCGGGGCGGCCGCTCGGCACCGGTGGTGTGCACGTCACCGGCACCGAAGTGGGTGATCCGGATGCGGTGCGGCCGTCCGGCCTCGATGCCGGCCTCGACGGCGGCGCCCGGGTCGTCGACGTGGACGTGGACGTTCCACAGGCCGTCACCGCCGACGACGACGAGCGAGTCCCCGAGCGCGTCGAGCCGCCCGCGCAGCCGCGCGACCGCCGCGTCCTCGGCCTCCAGGAGGTAGACGACCTCGAAGGCGGGGCCGTCCGGGCCGTGCGTCGTCGCGCCGCCGGGGCCCTCGCCCGGCTCGGCGCACGCCGCGACGGCGTCCGCCGGCGACACCACGCGCGCGTGCGGGTCGTCACCGCCGGCCGGTACGTCCTGCCCGCCCCGGCCGGCACCGGCCGCAGCGCCGGACGCACCGGGCTCCTCCTCCTGCCCGGCGCCGGAGGGCGACCGCGGGCCAGCGGGGTCCGGCCGGGCCTCCACGCGCGCGTGGGTCCCGGCGGCGCCCACCGTCTCCGCCGCCCGCGAGGCTTCGGCGACCCGGACGCGCTCGGCCGCCCCCGCCGCCTCCGCGGCCCCGTGCCCGGCCCCCCGGGCCTCCGGAACGCGCCCCGCGTGCGCCACCGGTCCGCGCGGCCGCTCCCCCGTGAAGGTCTCCACCAGCGCCCCGAGCACCGCGACCAGCCCCCGCCCGCCGGCGTCGACCACCCCGGCGCGTTCCAGGACGGGCAGCCGTGAGGGGGTCTCGGCGAGGGCCGTGCGGGCGCCCGCGTAGGCCGCCCGGGCCACCGTCCCGCAGTCGCCCTCGGTGGACGCGGCGGAGTCGGCGGCGGCCGAGGCGACCGTGAGCACGGTGCCCTCGACGGGGTGGGCGACGGCCTCACGGGCCGAGTCGGCCGCGTGCCGCAGGGCGAGGCGCAGGTCGTGGCCGCCCGCCTGCGCGCTCTCGCAGCCGGCCAGCACCTGGGCCATGCCGCGCAGCAGCTGCGCGAGGATCGTGCCGGAGTTCCCGCGGGCGCCGATGAGCGCACCGTGCGCCATCGCCCGGACGGCGTCGGCGAGGGTCGGGCCTGCGTCGGCGGGGGCCGGGCCGGCGTGACCGCTCCTCGCGGGCAGGGGCGCCCCCGCGGCGTGCCCGGCGAAGACCGCCTCCACGGCACCGGCGGCGGACTCCACGGTGAGGTACAGGTTCGTGCCGGTGTCCCCGTCCGCCACCGGGTAGACGTTGATCGCGTCGATCTCCTCGCGGGCCCGTCCCAGGGTCTCCAGCGCGAGGCCGCACCAGGTGCGCACCGCGAGAGCATCGAAGAATGTCTGCGGCACCTGCGCCACTGCGCCTCCCTGAGCTGCTGGACGTGGCAGGCAGCGTAGACCCCGGGGGCGCCGTCCACCGGAAGAGGGCCGGGGCGGGCCCCTGAGCTGCCATGGTAGTTTCGCTTCACGGGTGCAGCCGTTGTATGCTGCTCCGGTTGCCCGATCCGATCGGGCCTTCCCCCTGGCAGCGCCACTCAGATCCAGCAGGCTTCCGAGTCCAAGGATCTCGATCCCGGCATGCCGGGATCAACCGTAAGTGCATCTGAAGTCTTTGGAGTGACCCGTGGCTGCCAACTGCGACGTCTGCGGCAAGGGGCCGGGCTTCGGCAACAACATCTCGCACTCGCACCGCCGTACGTCCCGTCGCTGGAACCCGAACATCCAGCGTGTGCGTACCGTGGTGGGCGGGACGCCGAAGCGCGTGAACGCTTGCACCTCGTGCATCAAGGCCGGCAAGGTCTCGCGCTGACGCTCCGCTAGCGCGCGGCCACTGCTGGTTCGCTGTAGAGCCGGTCCACCCAGGTGGACCGGCTCTTTGGCGTACCCGCGGCGGTGGACCGGCTCTTCGGCGTGCCCGCGGCGGCCGCGCGGCAGCCGGCCCGGGCGCGGGCGGTCACGAACCGCCGCGGAAGCGCCAGCCGTGGTCCACCGGCCCGATGCCGCCGCCGAGCGCGAAGCCGGCCGCGATCGCCCCGGTGACGTAGTCCTTCGCGGCCGCCACCGCCTCGGGGACGGTGTCGCCCTTGGCGAGCTGCGCGGCGATCGCGGAGGCCAGGGTGCAGCCGGTGCCGTGGGTGTGGCGGTTGTCGTGCCGCGGTGCCCGCAGCCAGTGCTCCTCGGAACCGTCCGTGAGCAGGTCCACGGCGTCCCCGGACAGATGACCCCCCTTGATCAGCACCCAGCGCGGGCCGTGCTCCAGCACGGCCGCCGCGGCGTCCCGCAACTGCGGCTCCGACTCCACGCGCACACCGGTCAGCTGCGCCACCTCGTCGAGGTTGGGGGTCGCCACCGTCGCGACCGGCAGCAGCTTCGTGCGCACCGAGTCCAGCGCGGACGCGGCGAGCAGGGAGTCGCCGTGCTTGGAGACCCCGACCGGGTCGACGACCGCCGGGGCGTCCGTCCCCGCGAGCAACTCGGCGACCGCCTCGACCAGTTCCGCCGAGGCGAGCATGCCGGTCTTGACGGCCCGCACGCCGATGTCGTCGACGACGCTGCGGTACTGGGCCCGGACGGCCTCCACCGGCAGTTCCCAGGCGCCCTGCACGCCCAGGGAGTTCTGCGCGGTCACGGCCGTGAGGACGCTCATGCCGTGCACGCCGAGCGCCAGCATCGTCTTGAGGTCGGCTTGGATGCCGGCGCCTCCGCCGGAGTCGGAGCCCGCCACCGTGAGGACGTTGGGGATCATGAGTCGAGGTCCCCGAAGTGGTCCCAGCCGCCCTTGCTGGTCCACGGCGCGCCGTCGACCGTCACGTGGGGCAGCGCCGAGGGGTTGAGGACCTCGCCGATGACCTTCCAGCGGGCGGGCAGCTTCACGTCCGGCGGGAAGGTCGCCACGATGGCGTGGTCCTCTCCCCCGGTCAGCACCCACTGCATCGGGTCGACGCCGACGGCCTGCCCGATGTCGTTCATCTGCGAGGGGATGTCGATCGCCTGGGAGCGGACGTCGATGCGCACCTTGCTGGCCTCGGCGATGTGCCCGAGGTCGGCGATCAGCCCGTCGCTCACGTCGCACATGGCGGTCGCCCCGAGCCCGGCGGCGGCCGGACCGGCGTGGTACGGGGGTTCCGGGCGCCGGTGGGCCTCCACGAACGCCCGGGGCGAGCGGAAGCCGCGGGAGAGCACCGCGTACCCGGCCGCCGACCAGCCGAGCCAGCCGGTCACCGCGACGAGGTCGCCGGGCTGGGCGCCCGCCCGGGTCACCGGCTCCTGGTTGCGCAGGTCGCCGAGTGCGGTGATCGACACCATGATCGAGTCGCCGCGCACGACGTCGCCGCCGACGACCGCGGCGCCCGCGACCTGGCACTCGTCGCGCAGGCCGTCCATCAGCTCGCTCGGCCAGGTCACCGGCAGTTCGGCCGGGACGACCAGGCCCAGCAGCAGGGCGGTCGGGACGGCGCCCATGGCGGCGATGTCGGCGAGATTCTGCGCGGCCGCCTTGCGGCCCACGTCGTAGGCCGTCGACCAGTCGCGGCGGAAGTGCCGGCCCTCCACCAGGATGTCCGTGCTGGCCACGACCCTGCGGTCGGGCGCGGCCACCACGGCGGCGTCGTCGCCGGGGCCGACCCGGACGGCCGGTGTGGTGGTCAGACGGGAGGTGAGCTCCCTGATGAGCCCGAACTCACCGAGCTCACCAACAGTGCCCTTCATTGCCCTTGCTCCCCTTCTGTCCCTGTCCGTGCCCGGTCGCGGGGCGTCGCGGCCCTCGCTACCGTCGAGGTGACGGTCCTGTTCTGCCGGACACCGGCCCCGGCGCGCAAGACCCGGGTCCCTCGGGTCTCCCCGAGGTGAGCGGCGACGCGATACCGTGGCGTTCCTTTTCCCCACATGATCCTCGTGGCCGCCCTGGAGGTTCCGTGGTACAGGCGTACATCCTGATCCAGACGGAGGTCGGCAAGGCGTCGACCGTCGCCGAGACGATCGCCAAGATCCCTGGAGTCATCCAGGCCGAGGACGTGACCGGACCGTACGACGTGATCGTGCGGGCGCAGGCCGACACCGTCGATGACCTGGGCCGCATGGTGGTCGCCAAGGTCCAGCAGGTGGACGGGATCACCCGCACCCTGACCTGCCCGGTCGTCCATCTGTAGCCCCCGTCTACCCTGGGCCGGTGAACTCCTTCCGTCACCGGCATCGTCGTGTGCTCCGCCTGTCCCGCCTGCCCGCTCTCGCGCTGTTGATCACCGCGGCGGGCTGCTCCTCAGCAGACGACAGCGCGTCGGCGGCGGTTCCCAGCCCGGACGCGAAGGTCGCGGAACTGTGCCGGAACCTGGACAAGGCACTGCCCGCGAAGGTGGGCGGTGAGCGCCGCGGGGATCCCGAGCCCGCGTCCGCGCTGACGGCGGCCTGGGGCAGCCCGGCGATCATACTGCGCTGCGGTGTGCCGCAGCCGCCGAAGATGGTCGATCCGAAGGTGGCCGAGGGGCGGGACTCCGACGCGGTGGCCGGCGGGGTGAACGGCGTCGACTGGCTCATGGAACGCCAGGGTGCCGGCCACCGGTTCACCACCGCCAACCGCGAGGCGTACGTCGAGGTCCAGGTGCCGGAGGGGGTCGACAGCTCCGCCGCCCTGATCGACCTGGCCCCGGCCGTGAAGAAGGCGATCCCCGCAGGGATCGCCTCCTGAGAGCGTGCGGCCGGGCGGGAGCCCGGCCGGGCCTGTTCAGCGCAGACCGGTCGGGCGGCGCAGGGCCGCCCGCACGAGCAGGTCGATGAGCTCGGGGTAGCTCACGCCGCTCGCCTGCCACATCTGCGGGTACATCGAGATGGGCGTGAAGCCGGGCATGGTGTTGATCTCGTTGATCACGAACTCGCCGTCCTCGGTGAGGAAGAAGTCCGCGCGCACCAGTCCCTCGCAGGACGCCGCCTCGAAGGCGTCGACCGCCAGGCGCTGCACCTCGGCCGTCTCCTCGGGCGTCAGCGGCGCCGGCACGATGCCGGGCGTGGAGTCGATGTACTTGGCCTCGAAGTCGTAGTACGCCTGCGCCTGGGGCGGGGGGATCTCGGCGGGCAGCGAGGCACGGGGGCCGTCCTCGAACTCCAGGACCCCGCACTCGATCTCACGGCCGCGCAGGGCCGCCTCGACGATGATCTTCGGGTCGTGCCGCTGGGCCTCGGCGACGGCCTCGTCCAGGCCGGAGAGGTCCTCGACCTTGGTGATGCCGATGGAGGAACCCGCCCGCGAGGGCTTCACGAAGAGCGGCCAGCCGTGTTCACCGGCGAAGTCCACGATCTTCTTGCGGGCGGCGGCCCGGTCGCCCTCCCACTCACGCGGCCGGATCACCACGTACGGGCCGACCTTGAGCCCGAAGGAGGTGAACACCCGCTTCATGTACTCCTTGTCCTGGCCGACGGCCGAGGCGAGCACGCCCGAGCCCACGTACGGGACGCCGGAGAGCTCCAGCAGGCCCTGCAGGGTGCCGTCCTCGCCGTAGGGACCGTGCAGCACCGGGAAGACCACGTCGACCTCGCCGAGCGCCTTGGGCACCGAACCCGGCTCGCTGTAGACGACTTCGCGGCTGGCCGGGTCGACCGGGAGGATCACCCCGCCCTCGGCGGACTCGGCGATGGCGTCCACGCTCGGGGGACGCCGGTCCACGATCGCCATCCGCTCCGGTTCGTCCGCCGTGAGCGCCCAACGGCCGTCCTGGGTGATGCCGATCGGCAGGACGTCGTACCTGGTCCGGTCGATGGCCTTCAGGACGGCGCCGGCGGTGACCACGGAGATCCCGTGTTCGGAGCTGCGCCCGCCGAACACGACGGCCACACGCGGCTTGCGAGGCGGCTGCTCGGGGCTCTGGGGGAGGTTCTCGGTGCTCATATCGCGATGAGAGTACCCGGTGGTAGGGCCCGGAGACAGCGCCGCGGGGCCGCGTCGCTCAGCGTCGTTCGGGCTTCGCGCTGCGCGACATCAGCTCCTTGAGGGCGACCACGGGAGGCTTGCCCTCGTGCACGATGCCGACGACCGTCTCCGTGATCGGCATGTCGACGCCGTGCCGCCGGGCCAGATCCAGCACCGACTCGCAGGACTTGACGCCCTCGGCGGTCTGCCTGGTGACCGCGATGGTCTCCTGGAGGGTCATGCCCTTGCCGAGGTTGGTGCCGAAGGTGTGGTTGCGCGACAGCGGCGAGGAGCAGGTGGCCACGAGGTCGCCCAGGCCCGCGAGTCCGGAGAAGGTCAGCGGGTCGGCGCCCAGCGCCATGCCGAGCCGGGTGGTCTCGGCGAGGCCGCGGGTGATCAGCGAGCCCTTGGCGTTGTCGCCGAGCCCCATGCCGTCCGCGATGCCGACGGCGAGGCCGATGACGTTCTTCACGGCCCCGCCCAGCTCGCACCCCACCACGTCCGTGTTGGTGTACGGGCGGAAGTACGGGGTGTGGCAGGCGGCCTGGAGCCGCTGGGCGACGGCCTCGTCGGTGCAGGCGACCACGGCAGCGGCCGGCATCCGCGCGGCGATCTCCCGGGCCAGGTTCGGGCCCGTGACCACGGCGATCCGGTCCTGGCCGACCTTGGCCACGTCGTCGATGACCTCGCTCATCCGCATGGCGGAGCCGAGTTCGACGCCCTTCATCAGCGACACCAGGACCGTGTCCGAGGCGAGCAGCGGGGTCCACTCGGCGAGGTTGCCGCGCAGGGTCTGCGAGGGGACCGACAGGACGGTGAAGTCGGCGCCGGCCGCGGCCTCGGCCGGATCGGTGGTGGCGCGGACGCGCTCGGGCAGCTCGACGCCCGGGAAGTAGTCGGGGTTGGTGCGGGTGGAGTTGATCGCCTCCACGAGTTCCGGGCGGCGTCCCCACAGGGTGACCTCGCACCCGGCGTCGGCCAGCACCATGCCGAAGGCCGTGCCCCACGAACCGGCGCTCAGGACCGCCGCCTTGACCGGCTTGCTCACGTGCCCAGCCCTTCTTCCTGCGTCGACTGCGAGGTCTGCGACGACGGCGCCGAGGGCACCGTGCGCTCCGGCCGCTGCTCGGCCCGCTGCGCCTGCGCCTGCGTGCGGCGCCGCTGCTCGATCCGCTCCCGGCGCGGGTCGTAGGGCGTCTCGGGCGCCTTCTCGCCGCGGATCTGCTCCAGCTGGGCGGTGACGGCGGCCATGATGACCTCGGTGGCCTCCTTCAGCAGGTCCGCGGTCATCTCCCGGTCGTAGAAGCGGGAGAGGTCCACCGCGGGCCCGGCGAGCACGCGGTGCGTCTTGCGCGGCAGCAGGTGCGGCTTCTTCGTGTAGGGCGGCAGCAGTTCGTTGCAGCCCCACTGCGCCACCGGGATCACGGGGCACTTGGTCTGCAGGGCGACGCGGGCGGCCCCGGTCTTGGCGGTCATGGGCCAGCCGTCCGGGTCACGGGTGAGGGTGCCCTCGGGGTAGAAGGCGACGCATTCCCCGCGGTTCACCGCGTCGATCGCGGCCCGGAAGGCGCTCAGCGCGTCCGTGCTCTCCCGGTAGACGGGGATCTGGCCGGTGCCGCGCATCGCGGCCCCGACGAATCCCTTCTTGAAAAGACCGCTCTTCGCGAGGAATCGCGGGACGCGTCCGGTGTTGTACTGGAAATGCGCGTAAGCGAAGGGATCGATGTGCGAATTGTGGTTCACCGCGGTGATAAATCCACCCTCGGCCGGAATGTTCTCCATTCCGCGCCAGTCCCGCTTGAGCAGAACCACCAGCGGCGGTTTGCAGATCACCGCAGCGAAGCGGTACCAGAAGCCGATTCTGCGGCGGGACACGCGGACACCTTCCTCTAGGGCCTGGAGCGGGGGCCTCGGGGGGCCGCACAAGTGTCGCCCCAGGCCGCCGGTCTGTCGAGAACACCGTACGCCCCGGCACGCCGCGCCCCTCAGGCCCCGGGTGACAATGACCGCGACAAGAGGAGGACGGACCCCCGTGCAGTGGACCCTGGTCGTACCCCTGAAGCCCTTGGCCCGGGCCAAGAGCAGGCTCGCGGACACCGCGGACGACGGGCTGCGGCCGGATCTGGCGCTCGCCTTCGCCCAGGACACCGTGGCGGCCGCGCTGGCCTGCCCGGCGGTACGGGATGTGGCAGTCGTCACGGACGACGGCCGGGCGGTCCGCGAGCTGGCCGCGCTGGGCGCCGCGATCGTCGCCGACGAACCGGCGAGCGGTCTCAACGCCGCCCTGGCCCACGGGGCGGCCGCCGTACGGGCGGGTCGCCCGGCGGCCCGGGTGGCGGCGCTCAACGCCGATCTGCCGGCCCTGCGCCCCGGCGAATTGTCCCGGGTGCTCGACGCCGCCGGGGAATTCCCGCGTGCATTCCTCGCGGACGCCGCCGCAATCGGCACGACGCTGCTGGCAGCGGCCCCGGGACGGGAATTGCGCCCGGCGTTCGGGGCCGATTCGCGCGCCCGGCACCGGACGTCCGGGGCGGTGGAACTGGCCCTCGCCGGCGTCGACTCGGTCCGCCGGGACGTGGACACCGGCGACGACCTGCGCACCGCGCTGGCCCTGGGGGTCGGCCCTCATACGGCCGCGGCCGCCGCGCGGTTGCTGATACCCGGGCAGTAGGCTGCGGCCATGCAGGCGACCGCGTACACGTACGACCCCGAGAGCCGCAGCGGGCAGGTGCTCCTGGACGACGGCACCCCGGTGCCCTTCGACGCGGCGGCGTTCGACGCGGGCGGCCTGCTCCTGCTGCGTCCGGGGCAGCGGGTGCGCATCGAGGTGGAGGGCGCGAGGGAGGACCTCAGGATCACTCTGGTGACCCTGCAGACCCTCTGACCACCAGCGACCACACGCCGGACACGCCGCGGGCCGGACTCCCCAGGGGAGTCCGGCCCGGCGTGTGAGTACCCGGCGCCCTTACTTCTTGCGGGCGGTGGTCTTCTTGGCGGTGGTCTTGCGCGCCGTGGACTTCTTCGCCGGCGCCTTCTTGGCCGTGGCCTTCTTCGTGGCGGGGGCCGTCTTCGCGGTGGTCTTCTTCGCCGCGGTGGTCTTGGAGGTGGCCGCCGTCTTCTTGGCGGGCGCCTTCTTCGCCGTGGTCTTCTTCGCGGCGGCCGTCTTGGAGGTGGCAGCCGTCTTCTTGGCGGCCGTCTTGCGCGCCGTGGTGGTCTTCGCCGCTCCCGCCGTCTTCTTAGCCGCGGCCTTCTTGCCCGCGGACTTGGCGATGGTGGGGGGCGGGCCGGAGAGGCTGCCCTTGGGGGCCTTCTTGACGGCGATGTCACCCTTGGGGAGCTTCTTCGAGCCGCTGACCAGGTCCTTGAAGCCCTGGCCCGCGCGGAAGCGCGGCACGGAGGTCTTCTTGACCCGAACCCGCTCGCCCGTCTGGGGGTTACGGGCGTAGCGGGCCGGACGGTCGACCTTCTCGAAGGAACCGAAGCCGGTGACCGAGACCCGGTCACCCGCGACCACCGCGCGGACGATGGCGTCCAGTACATGGTCGACAGCATCGGCGGCCTGCTGGCGGCCGCCCATCTTGTCGGCAATCGCTTCTACGAGCTGCGCCTTGTTCACGTCTTCCCCTTCGGAGACATCGCCAGAACGAAAGTGTTCAAGCTTTTTCGCACGTTAGGCAGATATATACCGCAAATCAAACACGAAACGGGCTTATCACCCTTGTGCCGCAACGAACTCGACGGTGCCGTACGGTTCAGCGTTCCTCGACGGGGAGACGTCCCTCGTCGAGATCCGCGGTGAACCGCTCCAGCCGCCTTGCCGCGTCGGCGAGATCGTGCTTGGCCGCGGCCGTAATGACCAGCAGCTTCCGGGTCAGCGCCATCCGTACGCCCTCCGGGACTTGCAGTGCGCGCACCCTTGCATGCGCTTCTTTGAGTTGGTCCGCGACCGCCGCATAGAGCTCGAGTTGGCCGTCGTGTTCCATGCACAGATTGTGCCATCTGGGGCGAGTTGTCGCCTGCGCAGGGCACAACTGCGGCCCTGGACGGTCTTCCAGGCACCTGTGGAAGTCACGGCTGTGACTCCCGCCTACCCCGGCAACCACCTGCATAACGTGGGAAGTTGCCCTCGCTCCGGGGGGCGGGCAGGGCCGTTCGGGTGCAGAAACGCCCGTACCCCCGATCGGGCTGATCGGGGGTACGGGCGGGGTGTTGCGGTGGCCGAAAGTCGCCTTGCTCGGGGCGCCGGGGCCGTGCTGTGGATCAGACCGGCAGGGTCCGGGGCTTGAACGACGGGCGCTTCGCCTCGTAGGCGGCGATGTCCCCCTCGTTCTGGAGGGTGATCGAGATGTCGTCGAGGCCGTTCAGCAGCCGCCAGCGGGAGTTCTCGTCCAGCTCGAAGGAGGCGGTGACGCCCCCGGCGCGCACCTCGCGGCGCTCCAGGTCGACCGTGATCTCGACCTGCGGGTCCTGTTCGGTGAGCTCCCACAGCGCGTCCACGGTCTGCTGGTCCAGCACCACCGTGAGCAGGCCGTTCTTCAGCGAGTTGCCGCGGAAGATGTCGGCGAAGCGGGAGGAGATCACGGCCTTGAAGCCGTAGTTCTGCAGCGCCCAGACGGCGTGCTCACGCGAGGATCCGGTGCCGAAATCGGGCCCGGCGACCAGGACGGTCGCGCCCTGCCGCTCGGGGCGGTTGAGGACGAACTCGGGGTCCTTGCGCCAGGCCTCGAACAGTCCGTCCTCGAAGCCGTCCCGCGTCACCTTCTTGAGCCAGTGGGCGGGGATGATCTGGTCGGTGTCGACGTTGCTGCGGCGCAGCGGGACGGCCCGGCCGGTGTGGGTGGTGAATGCTTCCATGACTGATCAGACTCCAGCGGGCGTGGGAACGTCGGCGTCGGACAGGTCGGCCGGGGAGGCCAGGTGGCCCAGCACGGCGGTCGCCGCCGCCACCTGCGGTGACACCAGGTGCGTACGGCCGCCCTTGCCCTGCCGTCCCTCGAAGTTGCGGTTGGAGGTGGACGCGGAGCGCTCACCGGGGGCGAGCTGGTCCGGGTTCATGCCCAGGCACATCGAGCAGCCCGCGTGCCGCCATTCGGCGCCGGCCTCCTTGAAGACGACGTCCAGACCCTCGGAGACGGCCTGCAGACCGACCCGCGCCGAGCCCGGGACGACCAGCATCCGTACCCCGTCGGCGACTTTGCGGCCCTGGAGCAGCTCGGCGGCCGCGCGCAGGTCCTCGATGCGGCCGTTGGTGCAGGAGCCTACGAAGACGGTGTCGACCTTGATGGAGCGCAGCGGCTGCCCGGCCTCCAACCCCATGTACTCCAGGGCCTTTTCGGCGGCGTGGCGCTCCGATGCGTCTTCGTACGAAGCGGGATCGGGGACGGACGCCGAAAGCGGTGCGCCCTGCCCGGGGTTGGTGCCCCAGGTGACGAACGGGGACAGCTCGGCCGCGTCGATGACGACCTCGGCGTCGAACTCGGCGTCCTCGTCCGTCCTCAGCGTCTTCCAGTAGGCGACGGCCGCGTCCCAGTCCTCGCCCTCGGGGGCGTGCGGACGGCCCTGGAGGTAGGCGAACGTGGTCTCGTCCGGGGCGATCATGCCCGCGCGGGCGCCGGCCTCGATCGACATGTTGCAGATGGTCATGCGGGCCTCCATCGAGAGCTTCTCGATGGCCTCGCCGCGGTACTCCAGGACGTAGCCCTGGCCGCCGCCCGTGCCGATCCTCGCGATAATCGCCAGGATCAGGTCCTTGGCGGTGACGCCCTCGGGCAGTTCGCCGTCGACCGTGATCGCCATGGTCTTGGGGCGGGTCATCGGCAGCGTCTGGGTGGCCAGCACGTGCTCGACCTGCGAGGTGCCGATGCCGAACGCCAGCGCGCCGAAGGCGCCGTGGGTCGAGGTGTGGGAGTCGCCGCAGACGACGGTGGTGCCCGGCTGGGTCAGGCCCAGCTGCGGGCCCACGACGTGCACCACGCCCTGCTCGACGTCGCCCAGCGGGTGCAGGCGCACCCCGAACTCGGCGGCGTTCTTGCGCAGCGTCTCCAGCTGCACCCGGGAGACCGGGTCGGCGATCGGCTTGTCGATGTCGAGGGTGGGGGTGTTGTGGTCCTCGGTGGCGATGGTGAGGTCGAGGCGGCGCACGGTGCGGCCGCTCTTGCGGAGGCCGTCGAAGGCCTGCGGGCTGGTCACCTCGTGCAGCAGGTGCAGATCGATGAAGAGAAGGTCGGGCTCGCCCTCCGCGCGCCGGACGACGTGGTCGTCCCAGACTTTCTCCGCGAGTGTCCTACCCATCGCTGTTCCCTCCGGCCGGCGACGGTCCGCCGACCCAACTAGAGATCTTGAGGAGGCGGCGCCCGTTCCCCTGGTTCCGGGCGCGCACCGCCAGGCCCTTACGTCACGGGCCCGTTGTGACTTCGTGATTCCAGGGTGGCGGGTTCGGGAGAAAATTGAACTTGCGTTTCACAGAGTGAGACGGGAGTATCGTTGCATGGACAACAGTAGCGGCGTCGGCGTTCTGGACAAGGCGGCCCTCGTCCTGAGCGCTCTGGAGTCCGGTCCGGCCACCCTCGCGGGTCTGGTCGGCGCCACCGGACTGGCACGACCCACGGCCCACCGCCTGGCCGTGGCGCTGGAGCACCACCGTATGGTGGCGCGGGACATGCAGGGCCGTTTCATTCTCGGCCCTCGGCTGGCCGAGCTGGCCGCGGCAGCGGGTGAGGACCGTCTCCTCGCCACGGCGGGCCCGGTGCTCACGCATCTGCGGGACGTCACGGGCGAGAGCGCGCAGCTCTACCGCCGCCAGGGCGACATGCGCATCTGCGTCGCCGCGGCGGAGCGGCTGTCCGGACTGCGGGACACCGTCCCGGTCGGTTCGACGCTCACGATGAAGGCCGGCTCCTCGGCGCAGATCCTGATGGCCTGGGAGGAGCCGGAGCGGCTGCACCGCGGCCTGCAGGGCGCCCGCTTCACCGCGACGGCCCTGTCGGGCGTTCGGCGGCGCGGCTGGGCCCAGTCGATCGGCGAGCGGGAGCCGGGCGTCGCGTCCGTGTCCGCGCCGGTGCGGGGGCCGTCGAACCGGGTGGTGGCCGCCGTGTCCGTGTCGGGCCCCATCGAGCGTCTCACTCGGCACCCCGGCCGGATGCACGCACAGGCTGTGATCGACGCCGCCGGGCGCCTCTCCGAGGCGTTGCGGCGTACCGGCTGAGCGCACGGAGCGTATCGGGGAAGGTCGGCCTCAACGCCGCGGCAGACCTTTCCCGACCACGCGCCGGGGCACGCACGGCTGATCGTCGCTTGCGGGGCGGTAGTGATCGTCGCCGGCGGGCCGGTGGTGGCTGCTCGCCCAGTTCCCCGCGCTCCCGGAAGCCAAGAAGGCCCTCCACCGAAGTGGAGGGCCTTCTCTGTTGTACCCCCGACCGGATTCGAACCGGCGCTACCGCCTTGAGAGGGCGGCGTGCTAGGCCGCTACACAACGGGGGCCTGGACACTGCGTTTCCGCAGGCCCGAGCTGGTCTACCTGGACTCGAACCAAGACTAACTGAACCAGAATCAGTCGTGCTGCCAATTACACCATAGACCAATGTGGTTTAGACCAGTCAGTACCCCCGACCGGATTCGAACCGGCGCTACCGCCTTGAGAGGGCGGCGTGCTAGGCCGCTACACAACGGGGGCCCTAGCAGTCCCGGGATGATCGTCGATCTGCCGATCTCCGGAACCAGTACCCCCGACCGGATTCGAACCGGCGCTACTGCCTTGAGAGGGCAGCGTGCTAGGCCGCTACACAACGGGGGCTTTGCAGATGAGCTCTGCGAGCTGGCCTACCTGGACTCGAACCAAGACTAACTGAACCAGAATCAGTCGTGCTGCCAATTACACCATAGGCCACTGGAACGCAAGCCCCTGGGGGGTTCGTGTTCTAGCTGTGCGCCCTGGGGTTCCGGCCTTCCGGCCCGCTCCCCGCGGCGCAGGAAGAACATTACCCGAAGGTGGACGGGGCTCCAAAACGAGTATCGGCGCCCAGCACGGAGGGCAGTTCGGCCAGGGACGCGATGCGGTGCGGCCCGGCGGGCGGGTCGATCGTGGCGTACCGGCCGCCGCGGTCGATCCACACCGACAGCAGTCCGGCGTCGGCGGCACCGCGGCCGTCGATCTCCGGGTGGTCGCCGACGTAGGCGACCTCGTGCGGCGGCAGGGCCAGGGCCTCGCAGGCGGCGAGGAACGCTCCGGCGTCCGGCTTGGAGACGCCCAGCTCGGCGGCGCACAGGATGCTCTCGAAGCGGTCGTGGACGCCGAGGGCGCGCAGTTTGCGGTCCTGGACGTGGAGGCTGGAGTTGGAGAGCACCGCGTGCCGGTGGGTGGCGGCGAGGGCGTCGAGGACGGGCAGGACGTCCGGGAAGAGGGACCAGGCGGCCTCGTAGTGGGTGAGGTAGCGCCGGAACCAGGCGTCGGCCTGCTCGTCGGTCAGCTCACGGTCCAGGAACACCCGCACGCGGTCGCGGCGCTGGTCCTCGAAGCCGGCCTCGCCGGCGGCGAAGCGGGCCCACTGCCGGTCGGTGATGTCCCGCCACTGGGCGAGAGCCTGCTCGGCCGTGCCGTAGTCGTCGAGCAGGCCCTCGGCCAGGAGGTGGGCGCGCATGCCGATGCGGTCGGCGCTGGTGTAGTCGAAGAGGGTGTCGTCGACGTCCCAGACCACGGCGCGGATGCTCATGCTCCGACCGTACCCGCCCCGGTGCGCCCTCAGCCCAGGGTCATCGTGCCGGTGAGGACGAGGTCCGGGCCCTGCCCGTCGCGGGGCTGCGCGGTGAGCCTCCAGGTGTGGGTGCCGCTGCGGGCCGTGCCACCGGTGTCGGTGGTGCCGTCCCAGGCGGGGCGTACGGCGGCCGCGGTGGACGCGCCGGTGAGCGTGCGGACGGCCTTGCCGGAGGCGTCGGTGAGGGTGAGCGTCCAGGTGGAGGGCTTGTTGAGCTGCCACACGGGGGCCCACGGGAACGCCTTGCCGATCACGGACGGCGAGTACACCTGGGCTTCCATCTGCGCCAGGGGCGAGGTGGGCACGCCGCTCGGGAAGAGCGACACCTCGCCGTGCGCGTCGTCGAGGCGGGCGACGGGGCCGCCGAAGCGGTCGACGGCCCAGCGGCCGTTGCTGCCGCCGGTGTTCCGGTCGGTGGCCGGGAGCTCGGCGAGGGTGCGGGTGGTGGCGGTGCCGGTGTGGAAGTCGGTGAGCAGCAGCTCGTGGGTGGTGCGGTTCTCGCGGAGCAGGAAGCCGTCGGCGAGGCGGGCCGGGCCCAGGTCGGCCGGGACCGTGATCCTGCGGTTCGTGGCACGGTCGAGGACGCCGGCGGTGCCGCCGCAGGTCCAGTAGAGCCAGGTGTTGACGGCCTGGAGGTCGGTCGGGGTGCAGGGGGCGCCGGTGGTGACGGTGGTGGACGTGCCGGTCTTGAGGTTGCGGCCGGTGGCCGTGCCCGGGGCGGCGCCCGGGGTCCACAGGGTCTGTCCCCAGATCGCGGCGGCGGTGCGGTCGCGGGTGAGGACGGTCGTGCCGGTCGCGGCACCGCGCGGGAAGTCGACGACCCGCTGCTTGCCGGAGCCGCCGTTGTACAGCACGTAACGGCCGGTGCTGCCGGCGATGCGGCCGCCGGTGTCGCCGTCCGTGGGGGCGGTGAGCAGGGTGGTGCTGTCCAGGCCCGCGTTCAGCACGGATCCCGCGCCGTTCGTGCCGCTGTGCAGCTGGCCGACCCGGCCGTCGCCCAGGGCTTCCAGCTGGGGGCAGGCGGCGTCGCCGCCGAGGCAGGTGGGGGCGGTCAGAGCGGGGCTGCGCGGGGTCTGGGGGCCGGTGGGGCGGCCGGTGGCGTCGAGCTGGAAGCCGTTGTGCCGCAGCGAGGCCCCCGGAGTCGCGCCGTACAGGAGCAACTCGCCGCCGGCGAGGGCCAGTCCCTGGACGGCGGTCGCGGCGGCGGGGACCCGGGCCACCTCGGTGGTGGTGAGGCCGCCGTCACCGTCGAGGCCGATGCGGTGGATGTTCCAGTCGAGGCTGGAGGGACCGGCGGTGGCGAGGGCGCCGCCGTCCAGGGTCGGGCCGATCCCGCCGAACGACGAGGTCAGGACGGTGCTCGTGGCGCCGGTGGTGAGGGATCGGGCGGTCAGTGCCGGGTCGGTGCCGCCCGCCAGGAACATCGGGTTGCCGAGCAGGAGGCGATCTCCCACGACCGCCTGCAACCGCGCGTCGGCCCTGGCGAGGGCGGTGGGTTCGGTGCCGGGCTCGGAGTCCACCCGGATCGCCTTCCAGTCGGCGACCAGCCAGCGGTCGTTGAAGGCGATCTCCGGGGCGGCGTCGGCGGCGGTGACGTAGGTGCGGAAGGTGCCGTCGGCCAGGTCGACCAGACCCACGGAGGTCGTGCCGTCCAGGACGTAGACGACGGCCAGGTGGGCCACCGAGCCGCCGGTGCGGTAGAGGACGGGGCGGGCGCCCGCGGGGAAGCCGGTGACCGGGGTGTCCGCGGTGCCGGTGCCGTCGGCGCGCAGGACGTGCAGGGCCGCGGTCGAGTCCAGGGTCAGCACGCTCCAGCCGGCGGCGGCCCGGTAGGCCTGGCCGGAGGGAAGCGCGACGGTGGCGCTCACCCCGGTGGAGCGGTGCTGCTGCACCACCGTCCGGTCGTCGAGCGTGTTGATGACGTCGGTGCCGCTCGCCAGGTCGTCGGGGCCGGCGTGGGCCGGCGGGACCGTGCCGGGGAGGTCGACCGTGGTGACCGCGGTGGTCCCGGGCCGGTACCGGAAGCCGGACGCCCCCGCCCACGGGTAGTCGACGGTCACCCGCTTCTCGGTGACGAGCCGTACGGTGCCGACCGGGTCGCCCGCCGCCGGAGCGGCTCCTGCGGACGCGGCCGGGACGAGGCAGGCCAGTGCCAGCAGCCCGCCGGCGGCCCCGCGGACGAGTCTTCGCGAACGGCTCAAGTTCCTCTCCCCCTGCACCAGGGCGCACACGCGATTCGTGCGCACGGGGGCATCCAACGTCCCTCCGGCAGACGGGAGTTCGCCGGAACGGTGAACTCCGGGTGGCGGCCGGGCGGACACGGCGAGGGCGGCGCCCGGAGTGGGCGCCGCCCTCGTGGGGTCGTGCTCGGGTGCTACGCGGCCAGCCTGGCCAGCGCCGCGTCGATCCGGGCCAGGGTGGTCTCCTTGCCCAGGATCTCCAGGGACTCGAAGAGCGGGAGGCCGACCGTGCGGCCGGTGACGGCGACGCGGACGGGCGCCTGGGCCTTGCCGAGCTTGAGGCCGTGGGCCTCACCGGCGGCCAGGACGGCCTCCTTGAGCGACTCGGCGGAGGTCCAGTCGGCGGCTTCCAGCTTCTCGCGGGCCGTGCGCAGCAGGGCGTCCGAGCCCTCCTTCATGGCCTTGGCCCAGCTGGCCTCGTCCTCCACCGGCTCCGGCAGGAACAGGAAGTCGACGTTGTCGGTGATCTCCGAGAGCACCTTCAGCCGGGTCTGCGCGTGCGGCGCGACGGCCTGCCACTTCGCCTCGTCGAAGGCCTCCGGGGCCCAGGGGGCGAACGGCGCCTGGAGCCACGGGCGGCAGCGCTCGGTGAAGTCCTTCACGTCCAGCATGCGGATGTGGTCGCCGTTGATCGCCTCGCACTTCTTGAGGTCGAAGCGCGCCGGGTTGGGGTTCACGTCGGAGATCTCGAACGCGGCGACCATCTCCTCGATCGAGAAGACGTCCTGGTCGGCGGAGAGGGACCAGCCGAGCAGCGAGAGGTAGTTGAGCAGGCCCTCGGGGAGGAAGCCGCGCTCCCGGTAGAGGTTGAGGGAGGACTGCGGGTCGCGCTTGGAGAGCTTCTTGTTGCCCTCGCCCATCACGTACGGCAGGTGGCCGAAGGACGGGATCTCCTTGGCGACGCCCAGCTCGATCAGCGCCTTGTACAGGGCGATCTGGCGGGGGGTGGAGGAGAGCAGGTCCTCGCCGCGCAGGACGTGGGTGATCTCCATCAGGGCGTCGTCGACCGGGTTGACCAGGGTGTACAGCGGGGCGCCGTTGGCGCGGACGATGCCGTAGTCCGGGACGTTCTCGGCGGTGAAGGTCAGTTCGCCGCGCACCAGGTCGGTGAAGGTGATCGTCTCGTCGGGCATCCGGAAGCGGACGATCGGCTCGCGGCCCTGCGCCGTGTACTCCTCGACCTGGGCGTCGGTCAGCTCGCGGCAGTGGCCGTCGTAGCCGGAGGGCCTGCCGGCGGCGCGGGCTGCCTCGCGGCGGGTGTCCAGCTCCTCCTGGGAGCAGTAGCAGCGGTAGGCGTGGCCGGCGTCGAGCAGCTTCTGCGCGACCTCCTTGTAGAGGTCCATCCGCTGGGACTGCCGGTAGGGCGCGTGCGGGCCGCCGACCTCGGGGCCCTCGTCCCAGTCGAAGCCGAGCCAGCGCATCGAGTCGAGCAGCTGGTTGTACGACTCCTCGGAGTCGCGGGCGGCGTCGGTGTCCTCGATGCGGAAGACCAGCGTGCCCTGGTGGTGCTTGGCGAACGCCCAGTTGAACAGGGCGGTGCGCACCAGGCCCACGTGGGGGTTGCCGGTGGGCGAGGGGCAGAAACGGACACGGACTGCTGGGGCGGATGCGCTAGCCACGCTTGACAACCTTGTTGGTGAGAGTGCCGATGCCTTCGATGGTGACGGCGACCTCGTCGCCGACGGTGAGGGGGCCGACCCCAGCCGGGGTGCCCGTGAGGATCACGTCGCCGGGGAGCAGCGTCATGGCCTCGGAGATGTTGACGATCAGGTCCTCGACCGAGTGGATCATCTCGCTGGTGCGGCCGAGCTGGCGCTGCTGTCCGTTGACCGTGAGCTGGATGGTCAGGTCGGAGGGGTCGAGGTCGGTCTCCACCCAGGGGCCGAGCGGGCAGGAGGTGTCGAAGCCCTTGGCCCGGGCCCACTGCTTCTCGCGCTTCTGGACGTCGCGGGCGGTGATGTCGTTGGCGCAGGTGTAGCCGAAGACCACGTCCTTGACGCGCTCGCGCGGGACCTCGCGGCACATCCGGCCGATGACCACGGCCAGCTCGGCCTCGTGGTGCACCTCGGACGAGAAGGAGGGGTACTGGATCTCGTCGCCGGGGCCGACCACCGAGGTGGACGGCTTGAAGAAGGCGAAGGGCGCCTCGGGGACCTCGTTGCCCAGTTCGCGCGCGTGCTCCGCGTAGTTGCGGCCGAAGGCCACGACCTTGTTGGGCAGCACCGGCGGCAGCAGCCTCACCTTGCCGACCGGCACCTTCGTGCCGGACAGCTCGTAGTCCGCGAACGGGATGCCCTTGATGATGTCCAGGACGAGTTCGTCCTGCTTCTCGCCCTCAATGGCGCCGAAGGCGACGTTCCCGTCGATGGAGAATCTGGCGATGCGCACGGGATGCTTGGCCCCTTGACTGAAGCGGCTGGAGTCTGACGCTCCAGGCTAACGCGGGGAGGGCGCCGGGCCCCGCGCACACCGGCGGGACGCCGCACGTGCACAAGGGGCGCTCCCCGTCATGGGGGCGCCCCTTCGCGATCCGTGTGCCGCCGCCGTGAGCATCCGGCGGCCGGCGCGCGTACTTCCTGGTGTCACTCGGCGGCCGCGCCGGCCGCCACCGGGATCTCCATGAGGACGGTGCGCCTGGGATTGGCGGTCTGGGTCGGGAGTTCGACGGGGTGCTCCGGCTGCTCCGGCGTCTGCAGTTCGTCGGCACCCGCGAGGTGCGCCAGCGTCGTGCGCCGCGGGTTGGCGATCTTGTGGAACATCGTCGTCGTCTTCACTGTTTACTTGACCCTGTCCTGTGACGGGCGCCGGGAGGGCGCGTGAGAGCCCCCACGCGGGCGCGGGTTGTCGGTTTTGCCATGTCTGTAAAGCGTCAGGCTAAACACCTGATTCCCGGCTCAACCGTCGGGCGTTCATCTTTGCCGTGTGAGTTTGCTCACCAGCGAGGGGGCGAATCGGTCAATCCGGACGGCCACCGCGGGACGACGAAGCGGACATTGCACCCCTGAAGCCATCATTCCGCTCCTGATCATGGCGACTGGGACACCTGCGGCGGCTCGGCGACTCGCGGGCATACGCCCGATATGGACGAACTCCCTTTCTACGTCCGGTGATCCGGCCCTCACGTGGTGTCACCTAGGTCACGGCTCGGCTTACGGGCCTTGTTGGAGATCCTGTGCTGTGCTGGAATCTCACGGACCGCCGCAGGATCGAGCCGGCGCACAGGGGGCGCACCGACGCGCCGTGCGGCGGGTGAGAAGGGGGAGCCAGCGCCGGTCACCCACGACCATCACGGGGGCGTAATTCAGGGCGTCCCCAGAACGCCGACACCGTGCTCCGCCGCTCACACGACGGGGTGCCTGGTCCAGAGGTTGCGACGCTAGTGCAGGGACGTTTCAAGAGGGATGGCAACGCTTCGGCGGAGCCGGAGCCGCACGGCGGGACTGGCCCCATGAATGGCGGCCCCTCGCCCCAGCACGCCCAGAACCCGGGCCCTTCGGGCAACGGCGGTGAGCGTCCCGGTGCGCCGGCTCCTTCGGGGGCCACGGGCCAGGCCGCGGCGCTGAAGCCGCCGACGGGCCCCACCGGCCCCGGTCCGCGAATAGCCCTGCGCAACTGGCGCATCTCCACGCGACTGGTGTCGCTGCTCGCGCTGCCGGTGGTCGCGGCCACCTCGCTCGGCGCGCTGCGCATCAACCAGTCGATGGACGACATCCAGCAGCTCGACAACATGAAGCTGCTGACGGACATCACCAAGCAGGCCACCGAGCTGTCCGCCGCCCTCCAGGACGAGCGCGACCAGTCGGCCGGCCCGCTCGCGCACGGCGGCAAGGCCACCGACTTCACGGTCAAGGGCCTGCGCGAGAAGACGGACCGGGCGAAGAAGAACTTCCTCGACAGCTCCGAGGAGATCGACAGCGCCAGCAAGGACGGCAACCTCGCCGGCGTCCGCGAGTACCTCGTCCAGCTGGCCAGCGAGCTCGGCAATCTGGAGCAGATCCGCAAGGGCGCCTACGAGACCAAGGGCAACTCCACCCAGACGGTCGAGGCCTACCACCGTCTGATCGAGAGCCTGATCGACCTCTCCCAGGACATGGCCGAGGCGACCAGCAACCCGGACATGATCCAGCGCACGCGTGCGCTCGCGTCGTTCTCCGCGGCCAAGGAGTACTCCTCCATCCAGCGCGCGGCCCTCGCGGCGGCGCTGCCCGCGAACGACACCACGACCGGCAAGCTCTCACCGAACGACCGGCTGTACGCGCAGTCGGCCTCGGAGAGCCAGAAGTCCGAGATCCGCAGCTTCAAGAGCATCTACGGCGAGGAGGCCGCCGCAGAACTGCTGAAGCCGATCGAGGACGGCGGCAACAGCACGATCAAGGCCACCGACACCTACGCGGACCGCGTGCTGATCTCCGCGAGCGGTCTGGCCCAGCAGGACAAGCGGTCCTACCGCGACTGGCTGGACGACAGCTCCACCAAGATCCTGCAGATGACGAAGATCGAGCACACGCTGCTCGAGGAGATGGAGCAGAAGGCCCGCGAGCTGCGCAGCGCCACCGAGCGCGACGCGATCATCTCCGGTGCCCTGATCCTGCTCGTGCTCGGTGTGTCGCTGGTCGGCGCCTTCGTCGTGGCCCGCTCCATGATCCGCTCGCTGCGGCGCCTGGAGGACACCGCCACCAAGGTCGCCTCCGACCGCCTGCCCGAGCTGGTCAAGCAGCTGTCCGAGTCCGACCCGCAGGACGTCGACACGTCCGTGGAGTCGGTCGGCGTGCACTCCCGGGACGAGATCGGCCGGGTGGCCGCGGCCTTCGACGACGTGCACCGCGAGGCGGTCCGCCTCGCCGCCGAGCAGGCCCTGCTGCGGGGCAACGTCAACGCGATGTTCACCAACCTCTCGCGCCGCTCCCAGGGTCTGATCCAGCGCCAGCTGTCGCTGATCTCCGAGCTGGAGTCCCGCGAGGCCGACCCGGACCAGCTGTCGTCGCTGTTCAAGCTCGACCACCTCGCCACCCGCATGCGCCGTAACGGTGAGAACCTCCTCGTCCTCGCGGGTGAGGAGCCCGGCCGCCGCTGGACCCGCCCGGTCCCGCTGGTCGACGTGCTCCGCGCCGCCGCGTCCGAGGTGGAGCAATACGAGCGCATCGAGCTGGCCTCCGTGCCGACCACCGAGGTGGCCGGCCGCGTGGTCAACGACCTCGTGCACCTGCTCGCCGAGCTGCTGGAGAACGCGACATCGTTCTCCTCCCCGCAGACGAAGGTGAAGGTCACCGGTCACGCCCTGCCCGACGGCCGGGTGCTGATCGAGATCCACGACACCGGCATCGGCCTCTCGCCCGAGGACCTCGCGGCGATCAACGAGCGCCTCGCCTCTCCCCCGACGGTGGACGTGTCCGTCTCCCGCCGCATGGGTCTGTTCGTGGTCGGCCGGCTGTCCCAGCGGCACGGCATCCGCATCCAGCTCCGCCCGTCCGACTCCGGTGGTACGACCGCGCTGGTCATGCTGCCCGTCGACGTCGCCCAGGGTGGCAAGAAGCCCCAGCCCAAGCAGGGCGGTCAGCCGCCCGCCGGCGGTGGCGGTCCGGCCGCCGCGCAGGCGGCGGCGGGCGCGGCCGCGGCCCGGCGGGCCGTCCCGCCCGGCCAGGGTGCCGGCGCCCCCGGTATCGCGGGTGCCTTCGGCGGTGGCCGGCCGGCGGTCGGCCAGGGCTCGCGCGCCGCGCTGCCCGGGCGGGACGGCGACGCCGGCCGCCCGGCCGGTCCGGGTGCACCGCGCGGGCCGCAGGGTCAGGGCAACTCCATGTTCGAGCAGGGCCGTCCGAACCAGGCCCCGGCCGGTGCCGGGTTCGGTCAGGCCCCGGGCGCCCCGCAGGGCCTTCAGGCCGCGGGCACCGAGAAGCCGCAGGGCCAGGACGCCTTCGGCGGTGGCCGCGGCCGGCCGCAGCAGGGCGGCGACGCCCAGCAGGGCAAGGGCCGCGGACGTGGCCGCAGGCCGCAACTGCCGCCGCGCGGCGGTGGCGCGCGTGCCGAGCTTCCCGGCGGTGACGCGCAGCAGCCGCGCCAGCCCAGCTGGAGCGACGAGAACGCCCAGCCGCCGGTGCCCCGCGCCTCGCTGGACGCCCCGCGCGGTCACGAGGACGCGGACGGCCCCCGTACGGCCGCGCTGCCGCGGATCGACGACCGGCAGGGCCCGGCCGCCACGGCGGAGATCCCGGCCGTGCCGCGCGACGCCGGCCGGCAGAACGCCGGCGGGCCCGCCGACTACACCGCCCCCCAGCAGCAGGACCCGTACGCCCACGACGCGAACGCCCAGCAGGGGCCGGGCCAGTTCGTCCGCCCGGACGTCTACGGCACCCAGCAGGGCCGCCGCGACGCGTCGCCCGCGCCGGGCCAGTACCAGGTCCCGCAGCAGTCGTACGACCACGGCAACGGCTCGACGGGCCAGTACCCGGCACCGCAGGCCCCGCAGCCCTACGGCAACGGCTCGACCGGGCAGTACCCGGCGCCGCGCCAGGACAACGGCTCCACCGGTCAGTACCCGGTGCCCCACCAGGGCAACGGCGCCGGCCGGCCGACCCTCCCGGGTCCGGCCACCCCGGCCGACCCGGCGGGCACGGGCCAGTTCGAGCGTCCGCAGGCCGACGGCGGCCGGAACGGGGCCGACTTCGGCGCCCCGCGCCCGCCCGCCCCGCAGGCCCGGCCCGTCCGGCAGGAGCCCGAGGCCCTGCCGCCGGCGACCGGCCCGGGCGACGGCCGTACGCCGCTGTACGACACGCTGGAGACCAACTGGTTCCACGGGCAGCAGGAGCAGCAGCAGAACAACGGCTCCGCTCCGGCCGCCCCCCAAGCGCCGCAGCAACCCACCGGTCCGCAGCGGTCCGCCTCCGCAGGCTGGCGCACCTCGCCCAACGACGACCTCGTCCGCCAGGCCGAGCGCGTCCGCCAGCCCGCCGCCGGCGGTATCACCACCTCCGGCCTGCCGCGCCGGGTCCCCCGGGCCAACCTCGTCCCGGGCACGGCGCAGCAGCAGTCCCACCAGAGCGGTCCGCAGGTCTCGCGCGCGCCCGATGACGTGCGCGGCCGGCTGACCAATCTCCGTCGGGGAATCGCACAGGGTCGTCAGGCCGGGTCCACCCAGACCGGCAGCCACCCACGGCCCACTCACCAGCAGGAGCGTTAGTTGAGTCCGATGAGCCAGGCGGCACAGAACCTCAACTGGTTGATCACCAACTTCGTGGACAACACCCCCGGGGTGTCCCACACCGTCGTCGTGTCCGCCGACGGCCTCCTCCTGGCGATGTCGGAGGGCTTCCCGCGCGACCGCGCGGACCAGCTCGCGGCCGTCGCCTCGGGTCTGACGTCCCTCACGGCGGGCGCCTCCCGGATCTTCGAGGGCGGCGAGGTGGCCCAGACGGTCGTGGAGATGGAGCGGGGATTCCTCTTCCTCATGTCCGTCTCCGACGGCTCGTCGCTGGCCGTCCTCGCGCACCCCGAGTGCGACATCGGCCTCGTCGGCTACGAGATGGCGCTCCTGGTCGACCGCGCGGGCGCGGTCCTCACCCCGGACCTGCGAGCCGAGCTCCAAGGCAGTCTGCTCCACTGATCGGCCCCGGCACCACCCGTCTCACCACATCACCGTCCGGCCGCCACATCCCCCACACAGGCCTCTACAGACGGCTCGACCGACCGACTTGCTGTCCCGCCCGGAGGACTCATGACCCCGCCCACCGCCTCTCATGATCCGTACGCGGAGCCGTACGAGGACGAGGGCGACCAGCCACTGGTAAGGCCGTACGCCATGACCGGTGGCCGGACGCGGCCGCGCTACCAGCTGGCCATCGAGGCACTGATCAGCACGACGGCGGACCCCGCCGCGCTCATGGGGCTGCTTCCCGAGCACCAGCGCATCTGCCACCTCTGCCGTGAGGTGAAGTCGGTCGCCGAGGTCTCGGCCCTGCTCAACATGCCGCTGGGCGTGGCCCGGATCCTGGTCGCGGACCTCGCCGAGGCCGGCCTCGTCGCGATCCACCAGCCGGGCGGCGACGAGACCACCGGCGCACCGGACGTGACACTGCTCGAAAGGGTGCTCAGTGGACTTCGCAAGCTCTGACACGGGTCGTTCCACCACCTCCGCGAAGATCGTGGTGGCGGGCGGCTTCGGCGTGGGCAAGACCACGTTCGTCGGCGCCGTCTCGGAGATCAACCCGCTGCGCACCGAGGCCGTCATGACGTCCGCGTCCGCGGGCATCGACGACCTGACCCACACGGGGGACAAGACCACCACCACGGTGGCCATGGACTTCGGCCGTATCACCCTGGACCAGGACCTGATCCTGTACCTGTTCGGTACGCCGGGCCAGGACCGCTTCTGGTTCATGTGGGACGACCTGGTGCGCGGCGCCATCGGCGCCGTGGTCCTGGTGGACACCCGGCGGCTGGCGGACTGCTTCCCGGCCGTGGACTACTTCGAGAACAGCGGCCTGCCGTTCGTCATCGCGCTCAACGGCTTCGACGGCCAGCAGCCGTACACGCCGGACGAGGTCCGCGAGGCGCTCCAGATCGGCCCCGACACCCCGATCATCACGACGGACGCCCGGCATCGGGCCGATGCGAAGAGTGCCCTGATCACGCTGGTCGAGCACGCTTTGATGGCACGACTGCGGTAGCACCCAAATCAAAAGGGACATACGGCAGTTGTCGTAGATGCGCCGGAGCCGGCTGTGTCCTTTGACACGGTCGGCCAAGGTGTTCATAACGTTTCGGCAGAGGAATCGGGTGGTACCGCCACTCGACGCGCACACCCGGTCTCACTGCGCGCACAACCGCCCCGCCTTTTGGCGGGGCTCGCTCTTTATGACCGTTTTATCTGGGCCTTACATCGCGGGGATTCGCCCCCTCGGACTGTTTGGAAGAGCGCAGGTCGTCGTGCTGGAATGCCTGAACTGCCCAATAGTCAATGACGTACTCGTCCGTAGATGGTGCGTGGGGCTCTGAGAAACTGCGGCACAACGTTGGTGCCGACCGCCGAGAGGTTGTTGGTCGAGTGAGGCGAAGCAAGAACAGTCCCGAGCCGTCGGCCCGGGGCAACTTCACCCCGCCGCCGCGGACAGCGGCGCCCGCCCCCGTGCAGGGTTCGGAGCCGACGGCCGCCCCCGCCCAGAGCGGAGGCCGCCTCTCCCCGCGCAACTGGCGCGTGGCGACCCGGCTGAACGCGATCCTGCTCATCCCGGTGGTGGTCGGCCTCGTCATGGGCGGCTTCCAGGTGAAGAGCTCGATCGACACCTGGCAGGAGGCCGAGGACGCGGAGAGCACCGCACGTCTGGTGCGGGCCTCCCTGCTGTACGCCAACGCCCTCTACAACGAGCGCGACATCACCGCCGCCCCGCTGCTCCAGGGCAAGGGCAAGGACGACAAGACCGTCGTCGAGGCCCGCAGGCTCACCGACAAGGCGGCCGACGAGTTCGACGCCGCGGCGCAGGACATGCCGTCCAAGCCCGGCCTGGTGCGCCGGCTGGACCTGTTCCACGACGTGGAGCCGAAGCTGGCCACCCTGCGCCAGGCCGCGTACACCTCCAAGCTCAAGGGCGTCCAGACGGAGGAGGGCTACGTCGAGATCGCCCACCCCCTCACCGAGTTCGCCAACGAGCTGGGCCTGGGCACCGGCAACATCACCAGCTACGGCCGGACCGTGTACGCCATGGAGCTGACCAAGGCGGCCCTGTCGCTGCAGCGCTCCATCGGCATGCACATCCTGATCAAGCCCGGCCCGGACGACGGCAACCTGGCCAGCCAGCGCATCGCCCTGTCCTCGTACGCCTACCTCGAGCGCATCGCCATCGGCGAGTACATCGGCGGCGGCACCGAGCAGGACGCGGCCAAGCTCAAGACGGCCGAGGCCGACATCAAGGCCGAGGGCGCCGCCATGGCCCGCGAGGCCAAGGCGCAGAACCCGGACTACGTCCCGCCGCCGTCCAGGCCCGAGACGATGGTCGCCGGCATCGCGATGCTGCCGAGCACGGACCCGAGCGCCCGCGCCGGGCTCGCCACGAAGGGCATCACCGCCGACAACTGGTGGGCGGTCAACACGCTCAAGTTCAACGCCTACGAGAAGATCGAGGCGGACATGGCCGACAAGGCCGTGAGCGAGGCCTCGGACATCGCCGCCGACGCCCAGCGCGACGCCTACATCACCGGTGCCGCCGTCGTCGTCGCCCTGCTCCTCGCCTTCATCCTGGCCGGTGCGGTCGCCCGCCAGATGAGCCGCTCGATGCGCCAGCTGCGCAACGCCGCCTTCGGCATCGCCGAGCAGCGCCTGCCGATGCTGGTCGACCAGCTCTCGCGCACCGACCCCGGCCGGGTCGACACCCGCGTCGCGCCCATCCCGATCGCCACCACCGACGAGATCGGCGAGGTCGCCCGCGCCTTCGACCAGGTCCACCGCGAGGCCGTCCGGCTCGCCGCCGAGCAGGCCCTGCTGCGGGGCAACATCAACGCGATCTTCACCAACCTCTCGCGCCGCAACCAGTCGCTGATCGAGGGCCAGCTGACCCTGATCACCGACCTGGAGAACAACGAGGCCGACCCGGACCAGCTGGAGAACCTCTTCCGCCTGGACCACCTGGCGACCCGTATGCGCCGCAACGGCGAGAACCTCCTCGTCCTCGCCGGCGAGGAGCCCGGCCGCCGCTGGGACCAGCCGGTGCCGCTGGTCGACGTGCTGCGCGCCGCCTCCTCCGAGGTGGAGCAGTACGAGCGCATCGAGCTGTCGGGCGTGCCCGAGGCGGAGATCCACGGCCGGGCCGTGACCGACCTCGTGCACCTGCTCGCCGAGCTGCTGGAGAACGCCACCACGTTCTCCTCCCCGCAGACCAAGGTCCGCGTCACCGCGACCCGGCTGCCCGACGGCCGCGTGATGATCGAGATCCACGACAAGGGCATCGGCCTGACCGCCGAGGACTTCGCGGACATCAACCACAAGCTGGCCAACCCGCCGACCGTGGACGCCGCGATCTCGCAGCGCATGGGCCTGTTCGTGGTCGGCCGGCTGTCCGACCGGCACGGCATCCGCGTCCAGCTGCGCCCCTCGGGCGAGCAGGCCGGCACGACCTCGCTCGTCATGCTGCCCGACGCGATCACCCACGGTGGTGGCGGCGAGAGCCACGTGGACCGCGACGAGTTCACCGTCTCGCAGATCATCCCGGAGCAGAACTTCGGCGGCGGCGAGAACTTCCACCAGCAGCCGATGCGCACGGCCGCGGAGCTCGGCTTCGACGACAGCCGCTACACGGACGTCCCCGACGACATACGCGAGCTGGACCCCGTCGGCCGCTCCCTGATGCGCGAGGAGCGCCGGGCGGCCCTGGAGGCCCAGTCGCACCAGCCGCCCGCCCTGCCCGGGCAGGGTGCGCAGGAGGGCGCCGGGACGTACTCCGACGAGTACACCGGGCAGCAGGGCTACGACACCGGCCAGGGCTACGAGACGGGTTCCCACGGCTACCCCGACCAGCAGCAGTCCGCGTACGACCGCCAGGCACCGTACGAGGAGCAGCAGCAGGCGGCCTACGAGGAGCAGCCGCAGGGGTCGTACGAGCAGCAGCAGGCGGGCTACGACGACCAGCAGCGGTCCGCGTACGACGACCAGTACTACGCGCCGGGCGGCGGACTGCCGCAGAACGACACCTTCCCGACGGGCGGCGGCTACCCGGAGTCCTCCTATGCGGAGCCGGCCCGGGAGGAGTCCCCGGCACAGGGCGCAGGTGGGTCCGAGAGCTTCCCGGCCTTCGAGCAGCGGCGTCACCAGGACGACTGGCCGCAGCAGGACGGTTACCGCAACGGCTACCCGAACCAGTACCCTGCTCAGGCCCCGGAAACGGAATCTGCGCAGGCCGCTGACGCGAGTGAGCGCGACCGCGTAGGCTTCGACCGTCCGGGACAGGCCCCCTCCGCCGCGCAGGCGCTGACCGACGCCGGGCTTCCCCGCCGCGGAGCCACCGCCGGCGGTGCGAACGGCACCGGCGGCGCACGGCACGTGAGCCAGGAGCAGCCGGCCTCCTCCCAGGAGAGCAACGGCGACGACGACTGGCGCTCGGCCAACGACGAGCGGTGGCAGCAGGCCTCGCAGCTCCGGAAGCCCAAGGCGGGCGGGGTCACCTCCTCCGGCCTGCCGCGGCGGGTGCCCAAGGCCAACCTGATCGAGGGCGCCGCCGAGAGCACCCCCCAGGGAGGCCCACAGGTCTCCCGCGCCCCGGAGGACGTCCGGGGCAGGCTGAGCAACCTGCGTCGGGGCGTCCAGCGCGGACGCAGCGCAGGCAGTGAAACGAACGGCCAGGGCTTCGGTCCTGACAGCACCTACAACCAGGAGCGTTAGTGTGAGCCCGATGAGCCAGGCGGCACAGAACCTGAACTGGTTGATCACCAACTTCGTGGACAACACCCCGGGGGTGTCCCACACGGTGGTGGTCTCCGCCGACGGACTCCTTCTGGCGATGTCCGAAGGCTTCCCCCGCGACCGCGCCGACCAGCTCGCGGCCGTCGCCTCCGGTCTGACGTCTCTGACGGCAGGCGCCTCCCGCATCTTCGAGGGCGGCAGTGTGAACCAGACGGTCGTGGAGATGGAGCGGGGATTCCTGTTCATCATGTCCATCTCCGACGGCTCGTCGCTCGCAGTGCTCGCACATCCCGAGGCGGACATCGGCCTCATCGGGTACGAGATGGCCCTGCTGGTCGACCGAGCCGGTACGGTCCTGACACCGGACCTTCGTGCGGAGCTCCAGGGGAGCCTGCTCAACTAACAGACGAACGGTGCGTTTTGGCGTCCCTTGGCCGTAAGGTCTTGGGACGCGGCTCCACAGCGTTGGATGCCGGGCACAGTCGGAGGAGGAGAAAGTGGCAACACCCCCAGGCGGTTCGTCGGGCAATTGGTCGTACGGCCCTGCCCAGGGTCAGGGCGACGGTGGTCAGAACCCGAACCGTTACAACTTCCCCTCCGCACCCAGCCACCGGCAGCCGTACGCGCCGCAGGGCCCCGGCCCGTCGCCGTACGACCAGCCGCACGCCCCGCGCATCCAGCCGGTGCAGCCGCAACGCCGCGCCCCCGAGCCGGCGCCCGCCGGCGCGTCGAACAACCCGCTGGTGCGTCCGTACGCCATGACCGGTGGCCGGACCCGCCCGCGTTACCAGCTCGCCATCGAGGCGCTGGTGCACACCACTGCGCAGCCGCACCAGATGCAGGGCCAGTTGCCCGAGCATCAGCGGATCTGCAACCTCTGCCGGGAGATCAAGTCGGTCGCCGAGATCTCGGCGCTCCTCACGATCCCTCTCGGCGTGGCCAGGATCCTCGTCGCCGACTTGGCGGAGGCGGGACTGGTCGCCATCCATCAGCCCGGCGGCGACGAGAACGCCGGCGGCCAGCCAGACGTGACACTGCTCGAAAGGGTGCTCAGTGGACTTCGCAAGCTCTAGCGGAGGGCCTTCCCGCTCCACCACCTCCGCGAAGATCGTGGTGGCTGGCGGCTTCGGCGTGGGCAAGACCACGTTCGTCGGCGCCGTCTCGGAGATCAACCCGCTGCGCACCGAGGCCGTCATGACGTCCGCGTCCGCGGGCATCGACGACCTGACCCACACCGGGGACAAGACCACCACCACGGTGGCCATGGACTTCGGCCGTATCACCCTGGACCAGGACCTGATCCTGTACCTGTTCGGTACGCCGGGCCAGGACCGCTTCTGGTTCATGTGGGACGACCTGGTGCGCGGCGCCATCGGCGCGATCGTGCTGGTCGACACGCGGAGGCTCGCCGACTGCTTCCCCGCCGTCGACTACTTCGAGAACAGCGGCCTGCCGTTCGTCATCGCGCTCAACGGCTTCGACGGCCAGCAGCCGTACACGCCGGACGAGGTCCGCGAGGCGCTCCAGATCGGCCCCGACACCCCGATCATCACGACGGACGCGCGGCACCGGGCCGATGCGAAGTCTGCGTTGATCACGCTGGTCGAGCACGCGCTGATGGCTCGCCTGCGCTGATCCAAGCTGTGGGACAGCCCCCGGCGGCCAGTGTGCTGCCGGGGGCTGCTGTGTGCCGGGTGCGGGTCGTGGAGGCTGGTCGCGCAGTTCCCCGCGCCCCCAAAAAAGCAGGCCCCTCTAACTAAAAGGGGCCTGCTTTCTGGTTCTGTGCTCAGCGCCAGCTGTGCGGGGCGCGGAAGCCGGGCTCGCGCTCCAGGCGGCGCCAGCCGGCCTTCACACGGCCGCGGTGGGCCGGGACCGGGTCCGTGGGGCGGGCGGCCGCACGGGCCAGGAGGATGGCCGTGATCGCGGCGACCTCCTCGGGCTCGGCGTGGCCCTTCTCGACGCGGATGTCAGGAGTGTCCATGGGTGTCAGTCTCCGTGGCTCAGATGTCCGCCGGGTTACTGCGGCGGGTTGCCGTGCTTGCGCGACGGCAGATCGGCGTGCTTGGTCTGGAGCATCGCGAGGGACCTGATCAGCACCTCGCGGGTTTCCGCGGGGTCGATGACGTCGTCGACCAGGCCGCGTTCGGCCGCGTAGTAGGGGTGCATCAGCTCGGACTTGTACTCCTTGACCATGCGGGCCCGCATGGCCTCGGGGTCCTCGGCCTCGGCGATCTGGCGCCGGAAGATGACGTTGGCCGCGCCCTCGGCGCCCATGACCGCGATCTCGTTCGTCGGCCAGGCGTAGGTGAGGTCGGCACCGATGGACTGGCTGTCCATGACGATGTACGCACCTCCGTAGGCCTTGCGCAGGATCAGGGAGATCCTCGGCACGGTCGCGTTGCAGTAGGCGTAGAGGAGCTTCGCGCCGTGGCGGATGATGCCACCGTGCTCCTGGTCGACGCCGGGCAGGAAGCCGGGGACGTCCAGAAGGGTGATGATCGGGATGTTGAAGGCGTCGCACATCTGCACGAAGCGGGCGGCCTTCTCGGATGCCTCGATGTCCAGGACGCCCGCCAGCGCCTGCGGCTGGTTGGCGACGATGCCGACGACCCGGCCGTCCATCCGGCCCAGGGCGCAGATGATGTTGCGTGCCCAGCGCTCGTGGACTTCGAGGTACTCGCCCTCGTCGACGATCTCCTCGATGACCTTGGTCATGTCGTAGGGCCGGTTGCCGTCCGCCGGGACGAGGTCCAGCAGGACGTCCGAGCGGCGGTCGACCGGGTCGGAGGACTCGGCGCGGGGCGGGTTCTCGCGGTTGTTCTGCGGGAGCAGGGAGAGGAGGTAGCGGACCTCGGCGATGCAGGTCTCTTCGTCGTCGTAGGCGAAGTGGCAGACGCCGGAGGTCTC
>NZ_JBVJKK010000009.1:0-208932 GCF_055585285.1 Streptomyces sp. NPDC053665 | reverse complement strand
AGGCGGCCTGCTCACCGACCTCGACCTTCGCGACAGAAGTCATCTGCGCCGGCGCGTCGACTCCGCCCAGCGCGACAGCCGACGTGGTGGTTGCCGGGAGGGCGCCCAGAACGAGGGGGGCCGCGAGCAAGGCGGTGGTCAACGCGGAGAGGCGGCGACGTCTGGAGAGGTGCATGAACATGGATTCCTAGACACGAGGGCCGCGCGTCCGAAGGACATCGGAGTGCGCTGCGGTGGGCATGACAATGTCGGGCGCGTCTACTTGGAGGACCTGATCTCGACGAGCAGGTGATCGCGGCCCTCTTCGTCGGCGGCCTCACCCACCGGGGTCCAGGCGTTCTTGTTGAGGTCGAACGACTTCTCCTCGGCGCCGACGGTCATGTCGACCTCGGTGGTGTAGTCGTTGCCCTTGATCGCGTACACCGCCGGGATCTCCAGGGTCAGCCAACCCGAGTCGCCCACCACCTTGAAGCAGATCTTGTCCGCCTTGTTCCGGGCCATGATCTCCAAAAGACCTGAGCCGCTCGCGCAGTCGGCCAGGGTGATGTGCCCGTCACCGCGCTTGAGGACGATGTTCTTCTCGGCCAGGATCTTGTCCGCCAGCGGGTAGCTGAAGTCCTCCACCGCATAGCCGGGGGACTCCCCCGCCACCAGCGCCGTGGGCTTCGACTCCTGCGAGGCCCCGCCAGGGATGGTCGTGGCCGCCGCGACCCAGGCCAGGGCGCCGACCGCCGCCGCGCCCAGTGCGCGCAGAGCAATCCGCTTGCGCTGCGACGTGACAGACATTCTCTTGTATGGCTTCATCTGCATCCCCAAATTCGTCACCGACGACCGGATGTTCGTGACCTGTACAGAGGCTTTCGGGCGCACCGGAATGCGCTTTCGGCATCGCCTTTCCGGGGGCGCTCCATCCCCACGGCAAGAGGCTCGCTTGATTATCGAAAGCGGGAAGTACCCATCTCCGTGATCACCATCCTCTTCATCATGCAAACACGAAGCCACCCCCAGGTCGAGCAGGGAAAATCGCGCATACCGACGCAATCCCCCAGCCTCACTCATGACCTGCATCACACTTCATGAAGGTTGCACGAGGTAGCGTGAAGAAACTGTGAAGAAGCCCATGACGTACCGTCAAGTTGGCGCCTCGAAAAGCAAGTTGAAGCCTGCAACGCCGCAATTGACTTATGGTGCATGGACAGTTGATATGGTCCGGGCTTGCACGTCACCGCGAACGCACGCCACTTCGCGTCCGTCGGCATTCCGCCTCTCAGGCACGCCGGAAACCGTGCTGTCAGTGCGACCCGGCATGCCCTGTCACCAGCTCATGTCCTGTCACCAGCTCACACGAGGGACAACTCTCCGATGCAGACAGTCTTCTGGAGCCGGCGCCGCGTGCTCGGCGCGCTCGCCGCCTCCGCCGCCATGGCGTCCACTCCCTTGACTCTCCTCCCGACGACCGCCGCTGCCGCAGGCGCCACCTCCGATCCGGTGCCGCTGCCGGACACCGAACGCGCCAAGGTCGTCAAGGCGTGGCTGACCGGTGGCAGGAGCGTCAAGGCCGCTGCCGCCGAGGCCCTGTACGGGTCGGACGCCGACATCCAGACCTTCCTCGCCGAGACGTTGCCGAGGCAGACGGTGGAGGACAATCGTGTCGCGATCGTCCGCAGCCTGGACCGGGCCGGCAAGGGTCTGCGAAGAGAGGCCGTCGCCGCTCTCGAGAGCGGCGACGCCGCGATCGCCGCGTTCCTCAAGGACGGCTTCAGACCGGCCATCCTGGAGGATCTCCGGGTCGCCACCACCACCGTCTCGGCCACGGGTGACAAGGCGGTGGTGCGCAGTGCCAACGCCGCTCTCGACACCGCCACCGCACCGGCTCTCACCGGCTTCCTCACCGACAAGCAGTACGACGCGCGTCTGGAGGACACCCGGGTCCAGGTCAGCGCCATGCTGATGAACGGTGGCCCGGAGGTGCAGAAGTACGCGGGACGCGCGCTCGAGGGGACCGCGGCGGACGTCGAGTGGTTCATGGAGACCGGTCAGCACATCGCGCGCGCCCGTGACCAGGAGTCGGCGACCATCGAGGAGCTGGTGGCCCTCGTCGAGCGCGAGGGCAAGCGTGCCCAGAAGGAGACCAACCTGGCTGTGGAGGCCTCGGCCCGCGCCGAGACCGCTGCCGGGAAGGCCAAGGAAGCCGCCCAGAAGGCCGCAGCCGAGGCGTCCGCGGCCCAGAACGACGTGACGAAGTCTGCGGCGGCGGCCCGGAAGGCGGCGAACGCGGCGAAGGGCGCGGCGGATGCCGCACGCAACGCCATCAACGCCTCCAACGCAGCGGTGAACGCATCCCGCCGGGCCTCGTGGGCGGCCACCGGCGCCGCTCAGGCCGCCTCGAACGCGGGCAGCGCCGCGTCCCGTGCCTACAGGGCTGCGATAGCCGCCTCCAAGGACGCGAGCAAGACGCAGGAGGCCAAGGACGCGGCGGTCGCCGCCAAGAACGCCGCGGCCAAGGCCCGGAGCGCCGCGGCAGCCGCCGACAAGGCGGCCATCGCCGGCGATGCGGCCGCATCCGCCGGCACGGCCGCCGCCTCCGCCGCACGGAATTCGGCCGCCGCCGCCACGGCCGCCGCACAGGCCGCCGCCTCCGCCGGGGTCGCTCAGGCGGAGGCCGCCGAGGCCAAGCGCCAGGCCGCGATCGCCACCAGTGCCGCCAACCGCGCCACCAACGCGGCCTCCGCCGCCCAGGCACTGGCCAGCGCCGCCGCAGCAGCAGCCCGTACCGCCCGAGACGCCGCCAAGTCCGCAGCCGCCCACGCCGACAAGGCGGCAGCCGCCGCCGAGGAGGCCGTGAAGTACGCGGGCCAGGCGATCGACTACGCCAACAAGTCGACCGCGCACGCGGACGAGGCCGTGAAGGCCGCGAACGTCGCCACCAAGGCCGTCGCCGACGCCATCGAGGTGGAGAAGAACGCCCGCGCCGCCGAGGCCCAGACGCTGGAGCAGGACAAGCAGAAGGCGATCGAGGAGGCGCAGTTGCTCGCCTCCGCCGAGGCGACCGATCTGTCCGACGTCCGCGACAAGCGCCTTCTGGCGCAGCGCACCGCACAGGAGATCAAGGACCTCACCACCAAAGCCGAACAGGCCCTGTACTCGGGAGACATGGCGCTCGCCGCGACCCTGGGACGCAAGGCTGCGATCGGCCTGATGGAGTCCCGGGGCGCCTGGACGCGACAGGCCGCCCAGCACGCCCTGGCGGGCTCCGACGACGACGTCTTCGCCTGGATCGACCTCGATCGGGCCCTCGCCCAGGGCCAGGACGACCGCGAGACCGCCCTCCACGTGGCGACGATCGCCGCGCCGAAGATCGCGGAGGCCGCCCAGCTCGCTCTGGAGAGTTCCAGCTCCAAAGCCATCGGTGACTTCCTCACCATCGGCATCAAGAAGGCGTCCGACGAGGAACTGCGCGTCGCCATCAACAAGATCCTCAACGACGGCGCGGGCAGGGCCGTCACCAACGCCGCGAACAAGGCACTCGACGAGAACACCACCGAGTCCCTCAACTACTTCTTCGACCACGACTACCCGCTGGCGCAGCAGGAGGACGACAGGGTCCTCGCCGGGAAGCTCATCAGCACCGGCGGTGCCTTCACCAAGGCCTACGCCGAGGTCGCCCTCGAGGGCCCGGCGTGGATGCTCCGCAACTTCATCCTCGTGGTCCAGTTCCGGACGGCGCAGCTCGACCACGACACCGCCACCCATGTCGCCGCGGTCCGCGGTGCCATCGCCGCTGCCGCGAAGATCGCTCAGCGGGCGCAGGAGAACGCCGCGCGGGCGACCCAGGCCGCCTACCTGGCCCGCAACAACGCCGCCAAGGCCCAGGAGTGGGCGGACAAGGCGATCGCCTCGTCCAAGGCGGCCGACAGCTACGCGGACGAGGCGCGCCGGAACGCGGACGCCGCCGACAAGTCGGCTGCTGCTGCCCAGGCTTCCGCCAACACGGCGAAGGCGGCCGCGGCGACCGCCCGTGGTGCGGCCCGATCGGCCAACTACTCGGCCAACAAGGCGATCGACTCGGCGCGCGCCGCCCTCAAGTCCTCCGCCTCTGCGCAGAGTTCCGCCAACGCCGCACGTGCCTCCATGCTTGCCGCGCAGGCGGACGCGAAAGAGGCCGCCGCCGCGTACTCCGAAGCCAAGCGGATCACGGCCGAGAAGCACCGGGCCGAGGTGGCGGCCAGGGCCAAGGAGGCCGCCGAGAAGGCCCGGCAGGACCGCGAGGCCAAGCGTGACCCCGCCGCCAACGACCGGAACAACCAGGTCAACCCCAACGGCACCAAGGATCCTGCCGACTCGGACGAGTGGTGGAACGACGCCCAGTTCTACGCGGACGCGGCCAATGTGGTCAGCGTCGGCGCGGGCCTCCTGGCCGCGGGCTGCACTCTCGCGGGGTTCGTCTTCCCGCCGGCCTTCGCGGCAGCCGGCTTCTTCGCCGGTGTCTCGACCGGTGCGAGCGCCATCAGCACGGTCTTCACCGGCATCGAACACGGCTTCACGAGCAGTGACTTCTGGTGGTCCGCCGCAGGCACCGGCCTGAGCCTGGTCACCTACGGCCAGTCCAAGTGGCTGGGCGCGGTGAAGCCCGCCAGCACGGTCGTCAAGCCCGTCGTGGGCAATATCGCGGACGTCGTCGAGGACGGGGTCTCCGCCATCACCAAGGATCTGTTCGACCTCGTCGGCTGACGAGTGAGCCCCTCCCGTACGGCCCTGCCGCGGTAGAGCGCGGGCCGCCCACCGCTGCACCCGGGGGCACGCACTTCCCGTCCCGTGCCCCCCTCTCCCTGCCACCCGGGCGAAGAAACAAGGAAGAGAGACCTGACGAACATGCACGACAGACGCCAGCGAGGCGCATCACTTCGAATACGGGCGCGATCGACGGTACTTGCCGTTCTTGCCGCCGTGACGCTGGGACTCACCACGGCGGGTACGGCCACGGCACAGCAGACCGCCGGCGAGAAGCCGCGGAGCGCCGGGACGGCGGACCCGACGATCCAGGCCGGCACCCCGGTCTCCGCCACCAGCCCCTTCCCCAAGCAGTCGGGGGAACGCTGTGAGCCCACGAAGAGGGGATCGAAGGAGCGCCGGGCGGGCGCCGTCGAGGCGTGTGTGAGCACCACGCCCCTCCCGGCCGCGCGAGCCAAGGCACGACAGCAGAGCCTCGCCGCCGCCTCGGCCGGCCTCGGCAGCTGCTCCCTCACCAGCCCCGGCAACTACTCGTACGAACGCTTCAGTTACTGCGTGACCGGGGTGAACGTCCTCTACATCCTGCGCGACACCAAGGGCGCGGAGCTCGGCCGCGGCACTCTGGAGGTCTCCACCAGCGCGTCACTGCCTGCGGCGGGCACGGCGTGGAGCGAGCACGTCACCGTGACGATGACCTCCGCGAGCAACGCCGTCACCGCCCTCGACGCCAAGCTGCGCGCCTCCTGCACGACCGGCTGCAGGGCGACGACGACCGCGCCCTGGTACGAGAGCGGCATCGTCCTGGGCAAGACCCTGTCCGGCGACGTCAAGTACTCCTCGGCGCCCGCGACGGGCTCGGTCGCGGAGTTCCTCACCTCGTACAAGCTGTACGTCACCTCCCCGGGAGCCACGCCCGTCGATCCGAGCGCCTCCTGGGACAACCCGCGCAAGATCCGCTGCGACGACGCGGTCGGCGGCGGTTCGGCGGCCGGTTGTGTGATCCCCTCGATCATGCCCGTCGTCCCGATGAGCGCGCAGGCCTCCGACGCCGGCGGCGCCGTCGCCGCCTACGCCTGGGCGCAGAAGAAGCTCAGCGGCGCCTGGGGCAAGAAGGGCAGCCCACTGACCCGGTCGACGAGCGGCGTGGCCGACCGCACCGCCCGCACGTGCAGTGGCTTCACACCCGAACCGGAACTCGTCGACAACGACTCCTGCGGCGACTTTCCCTTCGGTGAGGCGAAGCAAGGCGGTGCCGCCGGCGCCGAATGCGTCAAGGTGATCCCCAATCTCGCCAGCGGCGAATGGGGCGCCTACGTCCTGAACGACGCCCGTGTCGTGGACCCCGCCGCACCCTGCGTCCAGGCCCACGTCACACCCGGCGAGAAGCAGTTCGCCGACAGGCAGCTCGCCGACGGCTTCAAGAGCCAACGGGTGATCGACGCCGACCAATTCGAGCTGACGTTCTCGCTGCCGGAGACCGGCCCGCGTGCCCGCTGCCTGGACAGCAAGCCGGACGAGGCACCCACCAGTGGCGCCGGGTGGATCCTGAACACCACCGAGCCGGTCCCCCACGTCAACAAGACGACCACTCCGCTGGGGCAGGCCGGGGCCAGGCCGACCCGGGCGCAGGCATGCCTGGACAGGACGGCCCCGGAAGGAACCGACGCACAGGGAGACATCCCCGGCTGGCAGGACGCGCAGCTCTTCCGGACCGCGAACTCGCTCACCAACGGGCTGGCCCGGTGTCATCTGATCCCGAACGTCGCCGGCGGACGGGGTGTACAGGTCAATCTCGTGCCGTGCTGGCAGTCCGGGATGAACACCGGCACGCCCAGCATGCGGACGTACGAGGCCATGGCGCAGAAGGTCATCAAGAGCGACGTGTCCGCCTTCGGTCCGGACGACGCGATCTTCTACCAGGTGACGCCCGTCTACAACGACGGCACCAGCACCATCCCGGTGGGAGTCACGATGACCGCTAACATCGAGCGGGCGGACGGGACGATCGAGCGGCTGTTCCACAACGTCTATGTCACCAACACGTTGAAGAACACAGGGTTGTACAACCTCGGCAACTGATCACCGTCAGTTCGCGCCAACGGGAGCCAGCATGAGTTTCACCACGCCGCCGCGGCCGTTCGACGTGACCGCACTCCTGCCAGGCCTGGCCCCGTTGGCCCGCACGGCGACCCGGCTGCATCCCCGCCCCGGGTCGCCGACCCCGCACGAGAGCTCCGTCGGCGGGCCGCTCCTCTGGCCCGCCGGCGAGCCGTGGCCCCACTGCGAAGAGCCGCACGACAGTGACGCCACAGACGAGTTGCACCCCCCGGACGACATCCGGCTCCTGCGTCGCATCCGTGCGGCAGCGGCCGAACGCCGGCTCCGCGACTCCGAAGCACTCGCGGTCACGCCCGAGGAACTGGAGATCGAACAGCGGCCGCGGAAGGGCCACCCGTGGTTCGACGGCCCGATTCCCATGATTCCCGTCGCCCAGCTCTACGCCCGTGACGTTCCTCTCCCGGGCAGCCCTCCCGGAGCCGATCTTCTCCAAGTCCTGTGGTGCCCCTGCGACCACTCGGAGTTCGCACACCCCCGAACCGCCCTCCGCTGGCGTTCGTCGACCAACGTCACCGACATCCTCGACAACCCGCCCGAGCCACCCGTGATCCAGTTCGAGTGGTACCTCCCGCAGCCGTGCCTTCTGGCACCCGAGCAGGTCACCGAGTACCCCAGCCCCCTGGAGCTGAGCACGGAGCTCCAGCGGCAGTTGGGCGACGTGAGCCGGTGGGAGGCAGCCGGACACACGTGGGACAGCACCGGCGCGGAGACCCCTCAGGAGTTCTACTTCCGCAACCTGTGCCACGCCCCCGGGTGGAAGACGGGCGGCTGGACCCGCTGGGGCCTCACCGACCCCGTCCCCCGCCCCTGCCCCGCTTGCGGTACGGAGACGATCCCACTCGTCACCATCGCCAGCAGGGAATGGAATCCCGGGAGTCGGAGCTGGATGCCCGAGGAGGAGCGGACGAACCCGACCCTGCTCCCCCTCGGCACCCAGCCGTCGAACGTCACTCTGCTCAACATCGCCGACGCCTACGACCTGCAACTCCACGTCTGCCCGGTGTCCCCCGACCATCCGCACATCGAACTCGTCCAGTGAGCTTCCAGGACGAACCCTCATACGCCTCGTCCCGGACGAGTGGCTGGCGGATGCCGCGTCCGGGGTTGTCGCCGGTGTCGAACGGTGCCGGGGAACGCATGTCCTGCCGGTCATCCGATCGTTGATCTCCCGCCCCGGCCAGTCCGGTTCTTCTGCATCCTGGGATCGGATCACGACAACCTGGAACCGGCCTGCTCCAGGTATGCACGCCTGAGTCGGCTTCCTCTTCGACCGAGTCACCGGAGTACGACACGTGAACCACCGCATGCGCAGCACGCTGTCCGCGCTGGCACTGACCGCGGCTGCCGCTCTGACGCCGGCTGCCGCCACCGCCGCCGAGGACGCCGGTCCCCGCCCCGCACCGGTCGAGTCCCCGCCTGCCCCCTGCACCGGCGAGTACCGGGGAGATGCGCGGCTCGGACCGCAGAACCTGCCCCGCTCATGGCAGGAGCCGGTCGGGCCGCTGCTGAAGAACTACCACCGCACCGGTGGACTGTCCCCCCGGGCTTTCCTGGCCAAGTACTGGAAGGACGACAGCCCTCAGGGCCCGGGTGGGTGGAAGTACCCGCCCGACGACGGGTTCGCCGAGACCAACACCGGGGAGGTCGACAAGCACGTCGAGGTCCTGGAGCCCGGTGAGAAGCTGGACCGCTTCGGCTCCGAGTACGGCTCCTACCTCGCCCCCGCCGGCGACCCCTACGCCAAGCGGGCCCTGCCCCCGCAGAACCTCAACACCCGCGACCCGCAATACCCTTGCGACTACCACCGATACACCGTCACACAGTCCTTCGCCGTCTGGCAGGGCCGCATCGCCCCCTGGTTCGAACAACCCGGTGGCGGCCAGCAGATCAAACTCGACCCAGCCCTCCTCGCCCCGGGTGAGGGGGACCGGCTGAACGTCAAGTGGCTGCTGGACCACGGCTATCTCGCCCCCGCCGCAGGCTGAACCCGGTCGGCCGGTGGACCGCGAGAGTCTGCGCACCGCCCTGCGCGCCCGGGGAGTGCAGGACGGGCACTACTACATCGAAGGTGTCCACCAGCCCTCTCCCCTGCCCACCGACTTCCTGTATCTGCGCCGGTCCACGGCCGTCCCGGGCACGTGGGAGACCGGAGCCTACGAGCGAGGCACCTGGGAAGCAATCGCCTGGCACGCGCACGAGGAGCACGCCTGCGCCCATCTTCTGCGGCTGCTGACCGCAGACGGCTGACGAGCCCCGCCCGCTCGTCCGAGAGGGCGAGCGGGCCGGGCTCGGGCTGTGCGCGCGGGGCCTGGCTATCTCGGCCGGACGTGGGAGAGGGCTTCGTCGAGCAGGTCCCGCAGGGCCGCGGAGGTCGGTGCGACGGCGGTTGCGAGCAGCGCCGGGCCGCCGGCCAGCGGAGTGAGGACGGCCTGTCCGCTCGGGGATCCCCGGCCGAGAAGGACGGAGGTGGCGGGAAGTCGGGCGGCCGGGTCGACGAGCAGGACTTGGCCGACGGCGCGGTGCCGGTGCAGGACGGCGGGGTCCCAGCCGGGTTCCGGGTCTCCGTAGGCGGTCTGCTGGTCGAGCAGGACACCTCCGGCGCGGTGGACCAGGAGCCGGCTGACGAGGTGGCCCGGCTCTTCGTCGGCCCGGCCCAGGAGTTGCTCCTCGCGCAGCAACAGCCGGGCGGTGGGGGCCAGTTCGATGGTGTAGGTCTGCCGGAGGTTGCTGCCGGCGGCGCTGATCAGTGGTTGGGGCAGCCAGCGCAGGTGGGCGTGGTCGCCGGCGGTGAGCCGTACGTCGTAGGTGGCCGGCGCTGTGGTGGGCCCGCGCAGGGCCAGGGTGGCGGCTGCCGTGGTGACGTCCAGTGCGGCCCGATCGGAGGCGGTGACGTCGATGGTGAGCCGGTCGCCGCCGAGCGGGCCGCTCATCGCACCGATGATTCCCACCCGGGCGGTGTTGCCGTCGGGGCGCATGCGGCGGAGGTGGAAGGGCCCGTCGCTGTGCAGTCGCGGAAGGGTGGTGACGTGTCCGTTGTGGGTGGCGTGGATGCGGGCGTGGGCGCGCACGCCGGCCGGGTGTACGGCAGGCTCGCCGGAGCCCAAGGCCGTGGCAGCGCCCGGCCGTTCGTCCGCGGGCATCGGGCCCGGGGCCGTTCGGGACGTGGCAGCGGTCATGCGGTCGCCTCGGCGTGCCAGGCGGTGAGATGCGCGATGACCCAGTCGGCGACTTCCCGGATTCCGTCGTCGCTGGTGAGGCTGGTGAAGACGACGGGCAGGTCACCGCGTTGCCGTTTGGCGTCGGCGGCCATGGTGGCAAGGTCGGCGCCCACATGCGGGGCGAGGTCGGTCTTGTTGACGACGAGGAGGTCGGCGGTGGTGATGCCGGGGCCGCCCTTGCGGGGGATGTCGTCGCCGCTGGAGACGTCGATGACGAAGATTTGTGCGTCGACGAGGCCTTTGGAGAAGGTGGCGGTGAGGTTGTCGCCGCCGGATTCGACGAGGACGAGGTCGAGGGGCTGGAGGGTTTCCTCCAGGTGTTCGACGGCTTCGAGGTTGGCGGAGATGTCGTCGCGGATGGCGGTGTGGGGGCAGGCGCCGGTCTCGACGGCGGTGATCCGTTCGGGGGGCAGTACGGCTTCGCGCAGGAGGTATTCGGCGTCCTCGCGGGTGTAGATGTCGTTGGTGACGACGGCGATGGACCAGCGATCGCGCAGGGTGCGGCACAGGGCTGCGACGCTGGCGGTCTTTCCGGTGCCCACGGGCCCACCGAGGCCGACGCGGAGGGCACGGCGGGTGCCGTCGGTGCGGACGGGCTCGGCGCTGTGGGTGTGGCGCTGCGGCATGGTCACGTGGTGGTCGAGGTGCACGATGAGCTCCGGTGGATGTGGGTGGGGGTCAGGAGGCGAAGAGGCGTACGGTCCAGGCGGCATGCTGTTCCGCGGTGATGTCCAGCAGCGGCGAGGACGCCGACGGCAGTGCGTCGACGCCTTCGGTGAGAGCGCGGTCGGCGGCCCGGGCGGCAGCGCCGGCGACGGTGTCGATGTCGGGGCCGAGGCGGGCCAGCAACCCTGACGCGTCGAGCGGATCGAGGCTGAGCAGGCGCACGGCCGCGGTCGCCGGACCGCCGGTGCTCTCGTAGGCGGCGGCGTAGGCGGCATCCTGGGGGGTGAGGCCGGCGGCTCGGGCGGCGAGGCCCAGCACGATCGGCTGGTGCGCGCCCCGGGGATGTGCGGCGGCCAGCGCTTCCAGCGCCCGGGAGGGGAAGGTGGCTCGGGCCGCACGCATCATCTGCCGGCCGAGGCGGCGGGCGACGGCTCGCAGGGCGGGGCCCGGCGTGCGTGCGTCGGCGGCCTCGTCCAGCAGCAGGGGGTCCAGTCCGGCGGCGGCTGCGGCTGCCAGGCCGGCCGTGGTCAGGCCGGTGGTGTGCAGGCGGCCCCGGCAGAAGGATTCAAGGTCGGCGGTGTCGTGTACGGCGTGCTGGGCGACGGCTGCTTCCACGCCGCCGGAGTGGGCGTGTCCTCCGGCGGGGAAGCGCCCGTCGGCCAGCAGGAGCAGGGCTGCACGGCTCATGGAGGAGCGGCTGCCTTTCGCATGGGGGATGTGGTGCCGGGCTAGGTTCGTCGGCCGGGCCCGGCGGGCCCGGCCGCGGGGTGACCGGCCGGGCGGGGGACCTGGTCAGAAGAGGAAGTACCGTTGCGCCAGGGGTACTTCGGTGACGTAGGAGCGTGGGACGGTGGCACCGTTGATCTCGGTGCGGGCGTCGGATGTGGTCGCGCCGCCGATGGTGACCTCGAAGCTGTTGTGGTCGACTTCGAGGCTGTCGGGCACGGTGTCGTTCAGCTTCATGTCGGCCTTTGTGACCTGCCGGGTGCTGGTGATGTCCACGAAGTCCTTGTCGAGTCCGAGGCCGGGGTTGTCGCCGGTGCCGTCTCCGTTGAGGGTGTCGGACACGCCCGGGGCGACGAAGTTGACCGAGTTGCGCCCCGGGGCACGGCCGGTGGAACCCCACACCGGCCGGGGCAGGTACGGCTGCGGTGTCGGGATGGAGGCGTTCGCGTCGCCGACCTGCGCGTAGGCCAGCTGACCGGCCTTGAGGAGCATGTGCGGTTTGACGCCGAAGAACTTGGGCTCCCACAGCACCAGGTCGGCGAGCTTGCCGGTCTGCACGTCGCCGACGTGTCCGTCGATGCCGTGGGTGATCGCCGGGTTGATCGTGTACTTGGCGACGTAGCGGCGTGCGCGGAAGTTGTCGTTCGGCTGCCGCCGCTCGGTGAACGCGTGGTCCTCGTCCTCGTCGGCAGGGCGGACGCGGGCGGCCTCGAGGTCTTCCTTCAGCGGGCCGTAGCGGGCCTTCATGACATGCGCGGTCTGCCATGTACGCATGATCATTTCGCCGATGCGGCCCATCGCCTGGGCGTCGGAGGACATCATCGAGATGGCGCCCATGTCGTGCAGGAGATCCTCCGCGGCCATGGTGGAGGGCCGGATCCGGGAGTCGGCGAAAGCCATGTCCGCCGGGATCTCGGGGTTGAGGTGATGGCACACGATCATCATGTCGACGTGCTCCTTGACGGTGTTGACCGTCAGGGGCCGGTTCGGGTTGGTCGAGGCCGGCAGCACGTTGGGGTCCTTGACCAGCTCGATCATGTCCGGCGCGTGTCCGCCGCCGGCCCCCTCGACGTGGAAGATGTGGATGGCGCGTGCCTTGCCCTCGGTGAGCTCGCCGTCCGTGGTATCGGCGCCGCCGGTGAAGGCCGCCCGTGTGCTCTCCAGGAAACCCGACTCGTTCAGGGAGTCGGCGTGCAGGGCGAGTTGAATGCCGCGCTCCTCGCACACGTCGAGGGCCCGGTCGATCACCGCGGGAGTGGCACCCCAGTCCTCGTGGATCTTGAAGCCGCAGACACCGGCGTCCACCTGCGCGTTCAGTTCGTGCGTGTTCATGGTGCTGCCCTTGCCGAGCAGACCGACGTTCACGGGGAACTCGTCCAGCGCCTCGAAGACGCGGCGGATGTGCCAGGCGCCCGGGGTCACGGTGGTGGCCTTGCTGCCCTCGGCCGGGCCCGTGCCGCCGCCGATGAGGGTCGTCACGCCCGAGGCCAGAGCCTCGTGGATCTCGCCGGGGCAGATGAAGTGGACGTGGGTGTCCACGCCGCCGGCGGTCAGGATCTTGCCGTTGCCGGAGATCACCTCCGTGCTCGGCCCGATCACGAAGCTCGTCGGTGTCACCGGGATCGGCAGCGTGTTGCCGCGGGTGGTGCGGTCCGGCATCTCGAAGCGGTCGCTCGGGACGGGGTCCATGGTCTCGGGGTTGTAGGCCTTGCCCAGGGCGGCGATGCGTCCGTCCCGGATGCCGATGTCGGCCTTGACCACGCCCCACCAGTCGAGGACCAGTGCGCCGGTGATGACGGTGTCGACCGGCCTGTGATCCGTGGCGTCGCCGGTGACGCTCCTGCCGTCCCGGGCCAGGTGCGACATGCCCATCGACTCGCGGATCACCTTGCCGCCGCCGAAGATCATCTCGTTGCCGCTGTAGGAGGGACCGCCGCTCCAGTCGGCCTCGATCTGCAGCGTGAGGTCGGTGTCGGCGAGACGGACCCGGTCGCGCGTGGTGGGACCGTACAAGGCGCTGTACTCCGCCCGCGTCAGCTCGTTGCTCGCCTTGGGCCGGAGTCCGGCCCCGGGTTCCTGGTTGCGGCCGTGCGCCTGCGGCGTGCTCATGGAACGATCCCTTCGCGCAGTCCGTGAATCTTGCTCAGGTCGCTGGTGCTGCCATCGCCGGCCGTGACATCACCGCGGATCTGCACCAGTTCCACGCAGCACTCGTCGCCCGGTTCGAACCGCACCGACGTGCCCGCGGCGATGTTGAGCCGCCTGCCCTTGGCTGCCTCGCACTTCTCCAGACTGCGATCCTCAGGCAGTGCCTGGCCGGCCGGGACCTCGACGCCGATGACCTTCAGCCCCGGGTTGACCTCGGCGAAGTGGTAGTGGGAGCCCACCTGGACCGGGCGGTCGGACTCGTTCTTCACCCTGATCCTCATCCTGCCCGGTCCCGGCAGCACCGTGGCGTCCTGCTGCAGGCTGACGCCCTCCGGGTCTCCGTCGAGGTGCACGTTGAACCGGATCGGGTCGTAGCGGCGGACGATCTCGTCGGGGTCGCAGTCGCTGGACGGTGTGCCGCCGTCCTCGCAGTCGACGGGCGAGCCCGGTGTGCGGGGCGGCTGGGGGTGCTCCACCTTTCCGGGGTACACCTCGGGCTCCGCCGCGGCCTCGGGGAGAGGGTCGTGGATGGTGACCAGCTTGGTGCCGTCGGGGAACGTGGCCTCCACCTGCACGTCCTTGATCATCTCCGGGACGCCGTCCATCACCTCCTCGCGCGTGAGCAGATGCCGGCCCGAGTCCATGATGTCGCTGACCGTCCTGCCCTCCCGCGCCTGCTCGAAGACGTGCACGGTCAGCAGGGCCATCACTTCCGGGTAGTTCAGACGCAGCCCGCGCTCGCGGCGGCGTCGAGCGACATCGGCCGCGACATGGATCAGCAGGCGCTCCTGCTCATGCGGAGTCAAATGCACGATGAGCCCGTCTCTCTGTTGGTCGTGCAGGTGCAGCGGCCACGTCCGCCGTCGCCTTTCTCCAGCTACGGCGACCGGGCGCTCTTCGAGCATCGCGGAGCCACCTCACACAAAGAGCCAAACCGGGATCACACCACACCATCCGGTGAAAAACATCGCGGGGCTCCAAGTGCCCAGTAATTGCAGGTGCCTTCTGACATCCGGCGCGGCCGGCCGGCACGGTCAGGGTCAGCACGGTCCGGGTTCAGCACGGTCCCGGCCACGCCGCGCCTGCGCAGATCGGCCAACATGGCGATGCTCCGTACGGTGCGGGCCGACCTCCCCTTCGAGGGCATCGGTGTGTCGGCACGCGGAGTGCCGTGCGGGCCGGGCCCCAAAACCGGACGAGTGAAGTGTTGTGCCGTCCGGGCGACGGTGCCTTCTGTCAGAGTCGGGCATCGTGACCAGTCAGCCGCAGCAGCAGTTGCCCCCCAACGACGCCCCTGCCCCCTGCCCCACTCCGCTCGGACAGGCCCCGGCGCTGTTGTCGGTGGGGGTGGAGGAGGAGTTCCTCCTCGTCGATCCCGTCAGCAGAACGGTGCGGCCCGGCGGCCCGCAGGTGGCCGCGGCGGCCGCGGGTGAGCTCGAGCACCTCGTCGACACCGAACTGACTCGCTACCAGCTCGAGGGCCGCACCGACCCCCATACGCATCTGGGCGAGGTACTCACCGAACTGCGTTCCGTACGCGCGGCCTTGGCGCGCGCGGCGGCCGGGCGGGGGCTGCGCATCGCCTCCAGCGGTTCCCCGATCACCGGCCTGGTCGCACCAGTGCCCCTCACGCCGGGCCCGCGGTACGCGGAGAGCCTGTCGCTCTTCCGCGCACTGGACGACGAGCAGAGCGCGTGCGCCTGCCACGTGCACGTCGGCGTGGCCGACCCGCAGGAAGCGATCGAGGTGAGCAACCACCTGCGCCCCTGGCTGGCGACACTGACCGCGCTGGCGGCGAACTCCCCCTACTGGGACGGCCGTGACACCGGCTACGCCAGCTGGCGCACCCTCACCTGGGGGCGCTGGCCGGTGGCCGGCCCACCTCCCTACTTCGAGTCCCCCGCCCACTTCCAGGAACTCGTCGAGGAACTCATCCTCACCCGCACCGTCCTGGACCACGGCGGCCTCTACTGGGACGTCCGGCTCTCCCACCATCTGCCCACCGTCGAAGTACGCGTCGCCGACGCGGCCCTCACCCCCGAGGACACCATCCTGCTCGCCGCAGTCGTCCGCGCCCTGGTCGCCACCGCGCTCAGGGCCATCCGCGCCGGCGAACCGGCCCCCCGCCCGGCCCCCGAGATCCTGCGCGCCGCCTCCTGGCGGGCAGCACGCGACGGACTCACGGGACATGCCCTCGATCCCCTCACCCGGCGCCTGGTCCCCGCGACCGAGCAGGTCGAGCGCATGCTGCGCACCCTGTCCCCCGCTCTGCACCACAGCGGTGACCTCGACCTCGTGCGCAGCCACTGGGAACGCGTGCGCACCCGGGGAGGCGGGGCGGAGCGGCAGCGTGCCGCCTACCGCCATCGCTCCAGCCTGCACGACGTCGTCGACCATGTCGTCGCCGCCACCTGCCCGACGCAGGCACTCCCCACCGCCTCACCCGGCGCGCCGGCCGGACAGGGCGGACCACAGTGAGTCCGGTCGGTACCGGCGGGTCGCCCCTTGGGTCCGGGTAACTCGGCCGTGGCTGGATCGGCTGGAGCGGACCCGGCCGACGACCCTGCGCTGACCGGCGGCGGGGGCTTCTTGCCGTCGGCCGCGGACCGCCGACACCCGTCGCTTCTCCTCGTATGTCCGCCCGAGGTCGCGCCGGGCAAGGCCCTCGCCTGGGCGCGGGCGGAATCCCGCCTCGAGGAATTGCGGCAACCGTTCGCCGCGGAATGTCAGTCCTGGGCCGGGCGCCCTGACAGCTTCGAGGACTTCACGGCCCTATTGCGTGAATGGGGCACCGTGACCACGGAGGCTGCGCATCGAGGCTGGGGGCTGGTGGGACTGCCCTGACCGTGGACGGCTGGCCTCGACCCGGTCCTCGACACTGTGCGGAACGTGCTGAGGGCTGGACCGGCGCCCGCATCACCTGCGGACAGCGCCTGCCCAGCCCTCAAAGCAGCCAAGACAGCCCATCACCTGACGAGCACTACTGGGGATCGCCGGTTGGCACAACCGGCGATCCTTTAAAAGAAGTGCTTTCGTCCACCGACCGCGCGACCGGTCGCACCCAGGATCCACAGGATGGCGCCCACCAGAATGAGGATTCCACCGATCGTCGTCAGCAGACCCATGCCGACAAGCAGGCCGATAATCAGCAGAATAAGCCCAAGAATAATCATCTCAACCCCATCGTCAATTCCGGCTCAAGCGCGTGTGCGTTTGAGCTTCGCAAGGGTCCGATTTCCGTCCCTTGGCTTTTGGATCCCTACCAGCTCCGAGGGCCAGGACCTCGGTGCGATAGTCCTTGTGCCCGGCGAAGCGAGGTTCACGCACTGCTTGGAGACTTTGTTCAGTGCGACGCCCACGAGGGTTCGGGCGTTGGCGGTCGGGACACCGGGCCATGGCGCATTCGAGCAGGTCAGGCCCCAGATCGAAAGGATCCTGCACCCCGCTCACGACTGCCCCTTCTCGCCGCTCCCGTCACTCTCGCCGCTTCTCGACCGGAAATGCCGAGACAGGCAAGTTCGCCCAGAATCCCAGGCTTCAAGTCCGTGTAGGCGCAGCGGTGCCCGGTCCGGCAGGGCTCGCAGGATCAGATCTGCTGCCGTGCGATAGGTTGCGGGCGACACGAGAGAAGAGCCCGCATGGACTCCCGCATCCCGCGGTTGCGACGCAAGCTGGCACGCATCCCCTACACGCCCGGCCGAAGCCACTCCTTTGGCGAGGAGCGGCACCGATTTCGTCTCGGCCCCCGGCTCACCGAACGTCGGGCAGACGCCTTCCAAGGCGAGCACGACGTGGATCTCCCCCAGCCCTACCTGGACTTCCTCACCCAGATGGGCGGTACAGGAGCGTCTCCGTACTACGGACTGATCCCGTTGGAGGACTGCACGCTCTTCACGATGAACGCCCGAGACGCCGGAACGGGTTCGAGAGGATTCAGCCGGGCTCACCGGCCCACCCGCCGTGGTGACCTGTTCCTGCACGTCATCGAACGCGGATGCAGCGATCTGGTCCTCATCGGCATGACCGGCCCTCTCACCGGACGCATGCTCATCGGCAACGCAGACGGCTTCTGGGGTCCGAACGTCTCCTCGGCCCCGGACTTTCTCGCCTGGTACGAACGATGGCTCGACCACATGGCTGCCGGGCAGGACAACCGGGCCTTGGAACTCACCTCACCCAGGCTTCGAGCACAGCCGCTTCGGCAGCGGCTCGCTCACTCGCCATGACTCCTCGGCAGGCGCGCAGCGGCGCGCGGTGCCGCGCCCGCACCCCCGGTTCCGACGGCCGCAATGCGCTGCGCTGCGCGTCGGTGGGGATGCCGGTGGGGGCCATGGTCGATGCTGACGAGTAGCAGTGTCGTGTTCGCTGGTGGTGGAGGTGGCGTGTGGGTCGGGGTCGTACGGGTCAGGCATCCACGCGGGTGGTGCGCATGCATCAGCGGATCCCGGCCCGGCGGGCACTGCACCGCGTGCGCCTGGTGATCGACGGTGCCTTCGATCTGGTCCGGCTGAGGCTGGACGCGCTGCCCGACGGCATCTACCAGCCGGTGCCCGGGCTGCCGGTGCGCAGAGCGAAGCGGGCCGACGGCACCACGTCGCGGTGGGCGGCGATGGAGCCGGTCGTCGAGGGCCTGGGCGTGCGGACGGCGCTGGATGTCGGTGCGAATGCCGGCTACTTCCCGATCATGCTTGGCCGCCGGGGGGTGGCAGCCGTGGCGCTGGAAGCGGAACCCAAGTACGCGCGTACCGCGGCCACCGCCGTGCGGCGCAACCGGCTGACCAACGTGGCGGTCATGGAACTGGAGCTGCGGCCCGACACGGTCGGCCTGCTGCCGGCGGCCGATTGCACGCTGGTGTTGTCGGTGTGGCACCACCTGGTGCGCTTGCAGGGGCTGGAGACGGCCACGGCGCTGCTGCGGGACGTGTGGGCGCGCACCGGCAAGGTGATGTTCTTCGACACCGGTGAGGACGAGATGCCTGCGGAGTTCGGGCTTCCTGCGATGGTGCCCGGCCCGGACGCCTGGCTGGGCACGTATCTGCGGGAGACCTGTTCCGGCGGCCGCGTCGAGCATCTCGGCCGGCACCGCGCCTTCGACGCCGCCGGGCTCCCGACGGATCGGGCGCTCTTCGCCGTGGTGCGCGAACAGCGCTGATATGTCATCACGGGCGGCCGCCGCCGTTGTCCTTCAACTCACGTCCTTCGGACGGACGTTGTGCGTGAGCCGGAACAGGTTGTGCGGGTCGTACAGCGTTTTCACGCGGCGGAGCCGCTCGAAGTCCTCGGCCGCGAAGAGTTCGCGTACCTGCTCCTCCGGCACCGGGGCGCCGTCGTTGTAGACGGAGTTGAGGCTGCGGCCGACGGTCCAGGGTTTGAGGGCGTCGTACACCTTCTGGTGGACCGGCCGGGCGGACGCGGACGGCGCGGCCGTGCCGCCGGTCGTCACGCGCAGCATGTACGCGGCCTGCCTGGCGCCGACCGCCCCCCTGCCGGGATGCCTGCGGGTGAAGGCGCCGCCCAGGTGACGGATCTCGACACTGCACGGCACCGCCGCATCGGGCCCCGCCACGTCCACGACGGTCCGCAGGGCCGTGGGGTCGAGTTCGCGCAGCAGGACGTTGCTGCCGAAGTAGGCGTGCGGGGTCTGCGGATCCTGGTAGATGGTGCCCACCTGTGTGTACGGCATGTCCCGGACGGTGTCGACGAGCCGCGGGCCGAGGGCCCGCAGCGGCGCCACCAGCCGTTCGCCCTCGTCGGCGGTTCCCGTGAACGCGATGCGGATGTGTGCGGCGTAGCGTCCGTGCAGCGGCTCGGGGACGTCGGCCCACGGTGGGCAGGTCATGAGGCAGATCGAGGAGGTCAGTTCCTCGGGGAGGGTCGACGTCCATGCCCGGTAGGCGCGCAGCAGGTCGAAGGGGCGGTCGGCGGCGAAGTGCAGGGCGCCGCCGTACAGCCGCGTCACCGGCATGAGGGCGGTCTCGACGGCGGTGACGACGCCGAAGTTGCCTCCGCCGCCGCGCAGCGCCCAGAACAGGTCGGGGTCGGAGCCGGCCGTGACGTGGCGCAGTTGTCCGTCCGGGGTGACGATGTCGAGGGCGCGTACGTGGTCGCTGGCGTATCCGGTGCGGCGGCCGAGCAGGCCGACACCGCCTCCGAGGAGGTAGCCGATGACGCCGATGTGCAGGGCCGAGCCGTTGGCCGGGGCCAGGCCGTGCGGGGCGGTCTGCTCGACGACCTCTCCCCACAGCACGCCGGCCTGGGCCGTGACCGTGGCGGCGTCGGCGTCCACCGCGACGCCCTTCATCCGACGGGTCGTGATGAGCAGGCCCTCGCCGTTCAGGGCGGTGACGATGCCGTGCCCGGTGGACTGCACGGCGACGGGCATGCTCCGTTCGGCGGCGAAGCGGACCGCGGCGCGCACGTCCTCGGGGCGGGTCGCGCCGACGACGAGTGCCGGGCGGTGCCTGAAGCCGGCCTGGAATCCGGCCCGTTCCTCGTCGTACTCCCCGCTGCCGGGCAGGAGGACGGGCCCCCTCACCTCGGCGGCCAGTGCGTCGACGTCCCCGCTCATACGTTGCTCTCCTTCCTCGGCCCACCCCGGCCACCGCATCGCGTGCGGCCCGTCATCGCGTCACCGCAGCGACGAGTTCTCCTGCACCCAGTGGAAGCCGCGGCTGATGAGGGGGAAGGTGTGCGGGTCGCGGCGGCGCAGGTGCAGGCGGAGGTGGCAGCCGTCGGCCTTGCCCTCCAGGATCAGTGCATCGTCGGCGGGACGCTCGAAGGCGAAGGTCACCCGCCAGGTGGGGTCGGTCATCTTGGTCAGGGCTAGGGAGCGGGCGTCCATGTCGATCGCCGCCATGCAGGGGTCGAGCGAGTCGTCCATGTGCTGGATGGCCACGACGTCGGCGGAGTCCACGACGACGCGGCGCCAGCGACGGTCGTCGGTGGTCACAGGCGGGTGCTGCTCGCCGTCGACGGAGAAGTCGGTGACGTCCCAGACGCCGTGGAGTGCGGGCTTCTCGCGTCCGCCTCCGTGGTTCTTCCAGAACGTGAAGTCGTTGCGCAGTTGGGCGCCGAGGAGCCAGAGTCCGGCCCCGGCCTGGAGGGCGGTGGCGATCCGGTTCGCCCGGCGGGAACGGAAGAGGTCTCCGGTCGAGGCGGCGGGCAGCGGATGCCCGGTGAGCGCGGCCCCGGCCAGGCGGGGCGCGTGCGGGGCCAGCAGCAGCAGGCTGAGCAGGAGCAGCTGGTAGGAGTGCACCTTGACCGGGACGTCGAAGGTCAGGTTGAGCAGGAGGACCTGGGCCATCTCCGCCGCGGACAGCAGCGCACCCAGCGGCGCCGTGCGCGGCAGGACGAGCAGCAGTCCGCCCGCGATCTCGGCGCAGCCGAGCACCATCTGGTACGGCTTCGAGGATCCCGTCTGCGCCCACAGCAGGCTCATCGGGCTGAGCTCCCCGAGCGGCTCGACGAGCTTGGAGGGCGGCAGCTGGAACTGGAGCGGGACGGCCTTGGCCGCGCCGTAGGAGAACATCTGGCCGGCGAGACAGAAGCGGGCGGCCAGGCGGAGCCACTCCTGCGGCGCCGCACTTCCCGTCCGGTGGCGCTCCAGCACGAACAGGGCCGGAGTGGCGACGGCGGCGCCCGCGAGCCAGCAGAGCTGTCCCGCCCAGGTGTGCGGGTCGTCGCCGCCTTCGAAGCGGTCGCCCAGCTCCTTGCCGAGGAACCGGACGGACATCCAGTTCCGCACCGGGCGGATCGCCCAGAGCTTCGCCCAGGCGTCGGCCGCCTCCTGAAGGCGCCCCATGCCGCCCCCGCGCAGCGCCAGGTACACCTGTGGGGAGGTCAGGCAGTACAAGCCGGTGTAGACGCAGCCGAACCGGTAGGCGGCGCGCGCGGCCCCGGACCGGTTCGGCCGGGCCGCAGAGGTACCGGTCGCCGCGAGCGCGCGTCTGGCGGCCCGGCCCGTCGGTGAGGACGCGGCGGTCCGCAGCCACTTGCCTACTCGCACCTTCATCGTTCCTCGCCTTCTCGGGGCCGTCTTCGGTGGGTGCGGTCAGTCGCGGCGGAAGCGTCCGAGCCAGGCGTGCACATCCAGCAGTTCGGACGTGGTCGGGATGACGCCGCGCATGAGGGACTCGTCGATCGACTCGACCGTCCAGCCTTCGGCGAAGCCGTCGCGCAGGTGGTCGGCGGAACGCTTGAGGGTGGGCGACTCGTCGTCGTCCGGGAGCGGCGCCGGTATCTCGTCGATGGCCTCGGCGAGCCGCGCCTGCATCTCGGCGGATCCCCGGTCGCTGATCGAGAGGATGTGCGCCACCGCACCCGGACGGCAGGCCCGGTGCAGGGCCGTGGCGTAGGCGCGCAGCCTGTCGCCCTCGAAGGTGTGGGCGAGGCCGGAGTCAATCACGGTGTCGAAGCGCCCTTCCCAGCCTGTGAGGTCGAGGGCGTCGGCGACTTCGAACACGGCGCCGAGTCCGCGCGCGTCGGCCTTGTCCCGCGCGAGGGAGATCGCCGTCGGGGACAGGTCCAGCCCTGTCACGGCGTAGCCCAGGCCGGCCAGGTGGAGGGCGTCCTCACCGGTGCCGCAGCCCGCGTCGAGCACGGCGCCGTGGATGAGGCCCGCCTTCTCCAGTGCCACGTAGGCGGGTTGGGGGGCTCCGATGTCCCATGGCGGGCGTTTGCCGAAGGGGCTCTCTCCGCGGTAGACGGCGTCGAACACCTCGGTCATCGCCGCGGCTGCGTCGGGTGCGCCGGCAGGTTCAGTCATGGCTGCCATGATTGCGATGCCTGCCGGCACCTCCCGGGTCTCTTGCGGACTTCTGTCACCGACGTGCCGTCCACCGGCCGGTACTGGGCCGCAGGGCCGGTACTGCGCCGCAGCCCCGGTACTGCGCCGCAGGGCCGCTTCCGGGCGGGCGGTGCACCGTGCGCACGACCGGGGCCCGGCTCACTGGTGCACGGCACCGAGCAGAGCCGACATGTGGATGGCGTCGGCGGCTGCCGCGCCCGCCGCGGTCGACGCGGTGACCGACTGCTTCCAGCGACTGGTCAGGTCCCCGGCGGCGTACAGACCCGGCACGCTGGTGCACTGGGAGTCGTCGACGCCGATGAAACCGGCGTCGTCGACGGTCAGCTTCAGCTCGTCGGCCGCCCGCTGCACGACGGGTTGCTGGCGTTGCGGTGGCGTCCACACGAGGGTCTGCCGCTCCAGGATCCGCCCGTCGGCCAACTCGATTCCGTACAGGGCCCCTTGCCGGTGGTGGAGACGGCGCACGGTGCCCGTGACGACGTCCCCTCCCCCACTGCGCGCGGTCGCGCGGGCGGTGTCCAGGCCGGGCATGGATTCCGGGCAGATCGCGATGGTGTCCTCGCTCCAGGCGCGGAAGGCCACCGCGGACAGTCCCGCGAGGTGTGCGTTGTCGGCGAGCGTCGCCCACCTCCCGCCCGCGTTCTCCTCACCGAGGCAGAACGGGCAGTGGATCACGCTGCGGCCCCAGCACTCCGCGAAGCCGTCCACGTCGGACGGATGGACGTCGAGGACACCGGTGGCGAGCAGGACGGTTGCGGACTCGACGCTTCCCCCGCTGCCGAGGGTGATGCGGAAGCCTCCGCCCGGCGCGGTGGACACGCCATCGACCTCGTCCTCCAGCCGTTCGACGGTCCTGTACCGGGAGAGTTCCCGCCAGGCGCGGGCCCGGAACTCGGCGGGGGTGACGCCGTCCATGCCAATGTGGCCGTGGACCCCCGCCGACGCGCTGTTGCGCGGTGCGCGCGGGCTGTCCACGACGATCACGGGGTGCCGGTATCTCGCCAGGCCGAGGGCCGCGGTGAGTCCTGCGGGACCGGCTCCCACGATCACGGTGGTGTGGTCGGCGGGTGAGGACATCGCTCTGATCCCTTCCGTAGGGCGGCATGCGCGGGGCCCGCGCACCGCAGAAGTGGGCCGGCAGGTGCCCGGTGAGCCCACCGGGACGGGCTGCCGGCGGGCACACCGGCACGGGTTGTCGGCAGGTGGAAGCCGTCAGCCCGCATTGTGGTCGCCGGCGGGACGGCGGAAGGGCGCGGGGAAAGAGGTGAGCCAGACATCGTGCGGCTGCGGGCGGACAACGGCAGCCGGAAGAGTTGAACTCCCTGGAGGAAGACCGGACCGTGCCCCCGCCGGGTCGCCGGACGGGGGCAGGTGCGGGAACGGCTCGGCGTCAGGCGCCGACGTACTGGGCGAGGTGTTCGCCCGTGAGGGTGGAGCGGGCGGCGACCAGGTCGGCGGGGGTGCCTTCGAAGACGACCCGGCCGCCGTCGTGGCCGGCACCGGGGCCCAGGTCGATGATCCAGTCGGCGTGGGCCATGACCGCCTGGTGGTGTTCCACGACGATGACCGTCTTGCCGGAGTCGACCAACCGGTCGAGCAGGCGGAGCAGTTGCTCGACGTCGGCCAGGTGCAGGCCGCTGGTCGGCTCGTCGAGGATGTAGACGCTGCCCGCTCCGCCCATGTGTCCGGCGAGCTTCAGCCGCTGCCGCTCGCCCCCGGAGAGGGTGGTGAGCGGCTGTCCGAGGCTGAGGTATCCCAGACCGACCTCGGCGAGCCGGTCGAGCACGGTGCACGCGGCCGGCGTCCGGGCCTCACCGGTGCGGAAGAACTCGGCGGCCTCGGCCACCGGCATGGCGAACACCTCGCTGATGTCCCGGCCGCCGACCCGGTACTGCAGCACCGAGGGCTGGAACCGCTTGCCTCCGCAGTCCTCGCAGGTCGTGGCGACACCTGCCATGATCGCCAGGTCGGTGTAGATGACGCCCGCGCCCTTGCAGGTGGGGCAGGCTCCCTCGGAGTTGGGGCTGAACAGGGCGGGCTTGACCCCGTTGGCCTTGGCGAACGTCTTGCGGATCGGTTCGAGCATGCCCGTGTAGGTGGCCGGGTTGCTGCGCCGCGAGCCCTTGATGGGTGACTGGTCCACGGTGACGACGCCGTCCCGGCCCGCCACCGATCCGTGGATCAGCGAGCTCTTTCCGGAGCCCGCGACCCCGGTGACCACGGTGAGCACGCCGAGCGGGATGTCCACGTCGACGTCGCGCAGGTTGTGGGCGTCGGCGCCGCGCACCTCCACGACCCCGGTCCGCTGGCGCACGGACGGCTTCAGCGAGGCCCGGTCGTCCAGGTGGCGTCCGGTGACAGTGCCGCTGGCGCGCAGGCCCTCGACGGTGCCCTCGAAGACCACTTCGCCGCCCTTGGTGCCGGCGAGCGGACCCAGGTCGACGACGTGGTCGGCGATCACGATCGTCTCCGGCTTGTGCTCGACGACCAGGACGGTGTTGCCCTTGTCCCGCAGCCGCAGCAGCAGTTCGTTCATCCGCTGGATGTCGTGCGGGTGCAGTCCGACGGTCGGCTCGTCGAACACGTAGGTGACGTCGGTGAGCGCGGAGCCCAAGTGGCGCACCATCTTGACGCGTTGGGCCTCGCCGCCGGAGAGCGTGCTCGAGGACCGGTCGAGCGAGAGGTAGCCCAGGCCGATCTGCACGAAGGACTCGAGGGTCTGGCCGAGCACCGTGAGCAGGGTCGTGACCGACGGGTCGGTCAGACCGCGGATCCACGCCGCGAGGTCGCTGATCTGCATGGCGCTGGCGTCGGCGATGCTCAGTCCGTCGATCTTCGCGGACCGGGCGGTCTCGCTGAGCCGGGTGCCGTGGCACTCGGAGCAGGCGGAGAAGGTCACCGCGCGGTCCACGAAGGCGCGGATGTGCGGCTGGAGCGTCTCCTTGTCCTTGGACAGGAAAGACTTGCGCACCCGCGCGAGAAGGCCCTCGTAGGTGGTGTTGACGCCCTTCACCTTGACCTTGACCGGGTCCCCGTGCAGGAACTCGTGCCGTTCCTGCTCCGTGTAGTCGCGGATCGCCTTGTGCGGGTCGAAGAAGCCGGACTCGGTGAACGACTGCACCACCCAGCCGTCGGGCTTCCAGCCGGGGACGGTGATCGCGCCGTCCGCGAGGGACTTGGAGGCGTCGAACAGCTGGGCGGGGTCGATGTCCGAGACGGAGCCGATGCCTTCGCACGCCAGACACATGCCGCCGACGACGCTGAAGCCCTTCTCGATCTTCTTGCCGTTCACCACGAGGACACCGGACGCGTCCGCCGAGGCGACGTTGAAGGCGAAGGCCTTCTGGGTGCCGATGTACGGCTTGGCCAGCCGGCTGAAGAGGATGCGCAGCAGTGTGCCCGCGTCGGTGGCGGTGCCGACCGTGGAGCGGAGGCTGGTGCCCATCGGCTGCTGGTCGACGAGGATCGCGGTGGTCAACCCGTCGAGGACGTCGACCTCCGGCCGGGCGAGGGTGGGCATGAAGCCCTGGATGAAGGCGCTGTAGGTCTCGTTGATCAGCCGCTGCGACTCCGCGGCGATCGTGTCGAACACCAGGGAGCTCTTGCCCGAGCCGGAGACTCCGGTGAACACGGTCAGCCGCCGTTTGGGAATCTCCACCTGCACGTTCTTGAGGTTGTTCTCACGTGCTCCGTGCACCCGGATCATGTCGTGGCTGTCGGCGGCGCACAGCTGTGCGGGCTGGGTGTCCGTCTCCGTACCGGCGGTCATGGTGTCCCTCCCGTTGAGTCGGACGCGGCACGCCTTCGTCATGTGACGTGGTGAGACGTTCCTGGGCGTCCCGGTTCATGTGCTCAAGCGTATACCTGCAAACTCGGTTGAGACTTTTCCGCTGTCGACGGCGAGGATCTGGGATAAAGTCTCAAAGCGTGAAACACCTGCGTCCCCACGACCTGGCCCGTGAGCACGGCATCTCCACCCAGGCGGTCCGCAACTACGAGCGGGACGGGTTCATCCCGCTCGCCCGGCGCACACCGTCCGGCTACCGCACCTACACCGAGGTCCATGCGACGGCGCTGCGCGCCTATCTGGCGCTCGTCCAGGCCTACGGCTACGCCACCGGCGGCGAGATCATGCGGTCGCTCAACACCGGTGACCTCGACGGCGCGCTGACCGCCGTCGACCGGGGCCACGCCCAACTGCTGCGCGACCGCAGCACGCTGGACGCGGTGGGGCGGGCGGTGGAGCACCTGACCCGCGACCGGGAGGTCGCCGCACGCGCGTCCGCCGACGGCGACCCGCTCAGCATCGGCGAACTCGCGCGGCGCCTGGGGGTCACCGCGGCGACCCTGCGGAACTGGGAGGCGGTGGGCATCCTCTCCCCCGAGCGGGAACCGGTCACCGGCCACCGCTCGTTCGGCGCCACCGACGTGCGCGACGCCGAACTGACTCATCTGCTGCGTCGCGGCGGCTATCCGCTGGAGCACATCCGCACGGTGATCCGGCAGATCCGCACGGCCGGCGGCACCGAGGCGCTGTCGGACGCGCTCGACGACTGGCGGCGACGGCTCACCGTCCGCGGTGTCTCCATGCTCGACGCGGCAGCCCGTCTCGGCGGGTACGTGGCCCTGCTGGGCATCACCCCGGCGAGGCCGGGGGCCGCCGGGGAGCCCGCTCCCGGGCCGGAGTCCCCACCGACGGTTTGAGACCTCCCGGCTCCGCGGGTCCGGCCGCGGCAGCGGCTGCGTCGGCCCAAGCTTCAACAGGTCTTTCAATGATTCGATGGACAGACATGAGAAAGGACTTGCACGACCTTCCCCTGGCCTCCTGCTCCCTGCTGGCGTTCGGCGAACCCACCCACCGCGCACCCGCCTTCGGGTGGGTGCGCAACGAGCTGTTCGCCGGGCTGGCCGGCGCCGGCTTCCGCTCGATCGCGCTGGAGACCGACCGCGTGGCCGCGCTGCGCGTCGACGACTTCGTCAAGGGCGGTGCCGGGGACCTCGACGAGGTGATGCGGGAGGGCTTCTCGCACGGCTTCGGCGGCATGGAGACCAACCGGCGCCTCGTCGCATGGATGCGCGACCACAACACGGGCCTGCCCCCGCAGGAACAACTGAGCTTCCACGGCTTCGACGTCCCGACCGAGACGACCAGCGCCCCGAGTCCGCGGCGGTGCCTCGAGCACGCCCGCGACTATCTCGGGCTCGACCTCGACCTGGCCGGACTGTCCGGATCGGACGAGCAGTGGAGCCGCACGGAGGCGGTGATGGACCCGGCCATGTCGGTCGGCGCCACTCCCGAGGCCGATCGGCTGCGTTCCCTCGCCGACGACATGCTCACCTTGCTCCACTCCCGTGCCGCCGAGCGGATCTCGCAGACGTCGCGCGCGGAGTGGCTGCGCGCCCGGACCCACCTCACCGCGGGCCTCGGTCTGCTGCGCTACCACCGGCAGGCCGCCCTGCGCCTGGAGAAGAACACCCGGCTGTCGAGGCTGTTCGCCACCCGGGACGCGCTCATGGCGCAGAACCTCCTCGACATCCGCAGCATCGAGGGCCGCCGGGGCGCCACACTCGTCTTCGCCCACAACACGCACCTCCAGCGGACTCCGAGCACCTGGAGCCTCGGAGACCTCCACGTCGACTGGCCGGGGGCCGGCACGGTCGTGGCACCGCTGCTGGGCGAGGAGTACGTCTTCGTCGCCGGCAGTCTGGGCCGCAGCGGAGCCCTCGGGCTGGGCGACCCGGAGCCGGGGACCCACGAGAGCGTCCTGCAGGACGCCGTCACCGACTGGGCCCTGGTCCCGACCGGCGCGGCCACCGCAGCGCGGAGCCGGACGGACGTCAGCCCGCAGCAGGGCTACTTCCCGCTCGAGCAGGCCGTGCTGGACACCGCGGACGCCGTCCTGCACGTCCGCGACGGCGACGCCGTCACCGGTCCGGCCGGTCTCACAGGCGCCCTTGCCGGTGCCGTGAGCGGGCGCTGACAGAGACGGGAAGGATTCGCCGGGCTCCCCGGCCGCCGGAGATTAGATTCGCCGTCGGTCAGGGAGCCTCCCGAAGGAGCTGAGCGCACTTGAACACGGTTCCTGCACTGTTCGAGTCGGTCGTCGCCCGACGGGGCGGAGAGCCGGCGCTCATCGACGCGGAGGGCACCCTCCGGTACGCGGAGCTGAACACCCGGATCAACCGGCTCGCCCGCCGGCTCATCGCGCACGGTGTCGGTCCCGACTCGCTCGTCGCGGTGGCGATGCCGAAGTCGCGGGAGCTCATCGTGTCGATCATGGCGGTCCTCAAGGCGGGCGGCGCCTACCTCCCGCTCGACCCGGAGTACCCGGCGGAACGCCTGTCGTTCATGCTGTCCGACGCGCGGCCGGTGCTGCTGCTGCGGTCCTCCTCGGTGGCGCCCCTCGGCAAGCTCGGCGAGGGGCCGCAGGAGGTGGTCTGCGACGACCCGGCCTTCCGCGCCGCGTGCGCGCGACTGCCGGAACACGACGTGGCGCAGCACGAGCGCCGTGCCCCTCTGCGTCCCGAGCACCTGATGTACGTCATCTACACCTCGGGGTCGACCGGGACGCCCAAGGGTGTCGCCGTGCCGCACAGTGGTGTGCCCGACATGGTGGCCACCCAGAGGGCCGTCCTGCGGGCCGGTCCGGGCGACCGGGTGCTCCAGTGGGCGTCCATCAGTTTCGACGCCGCCTTCTGGGACGTAACCCTGGCGCTGCTGTCCGGGGCGGCTCTGGTGACGGTGGCCGCCGAGGAGCTGCTGCCGGGCCACCCGCTGGGGAACACCCTGGTCAAGTACGGCATCACGCACGCGGTGCTTCCCCCCGTCGCGCTCAGCGAGACCGACGCCGACGACGTCCTGCCCGGCGGGACGGTCATGTCCACGGGCGACAGCTGTACGCCGACGCTGGTGCGCAAATGGTCGCGGACGCGGCGGATGTTCAACGGCTACGGCCCGACCGAGGTGACCGTCGGGGCGACGATCGCCGGCCCGGTGAGGGACACCGGTGACATCGCGATCGGCGCGCCCTGGGTCGGCAAGCGGGTGCATGTGCTCGACGAGCGCCTGCGCCCGGTGCCGCCCGGCACGGAGGGCGAGCTGTACATCGCGGGCAGCGGGCTGGCGCGCGGCTATCTCAACCGGTCGACCGCGACGGCGGGGAAGTTCGTGGCCGACCCGTTCGGGCCGCCGGGCACCCGGATGTACCGCACGGGCGACCGGGGACGCAGAGGACCGGACGGTCAGCTGTACTTCGCGGGCCGCGCGGACGGCCAGGTGAAGGTGCGCGGCTTCCGCGTCGAACTCGGCGAGATCGAGGCGCGGCTCGCCGCCCATCCGGTGGTGGACGTCGCCGTCGCGGTGGTGCGCGGTGAGCTGGCCGACGCGCACGTCGTCGGCTACGTCACCACCACGGCGCCGGTCGACCCCGGCGAGTTGCGCACCCATGTCGCCGCGTCGCTGCCCGCGCACATGGTGCCCGCACGGGTCACCGTGCTGGAGCGGTTCCCGACCCTGGCCAACGGGAAGATCGACCGAGGAGCCCTGCCGCGGCCGGAGGCGGATGCCGGGGTACTGGCGCATGCCGGGGTTCCGGCGGCGGGCACGGGACCGGCGACGGGCGCGCGGGAGCCCGAGGCGGACGACTGCGCGGCCGTGGTCTGCGCGATCGTGCGCGACGTCCTGCGGGCCCCGGAGGCGACGGCCGCCGACAACTTCTTCGAGCTCGGCGGCCACTCCGTGCAGGCGACCAGGCTGGTGTCCCGGATCCGGGAGCGGTTCGGGGTCGCACTGCCGATGCGGACCGTGCTGGAGGCGGCCTCGATCGGCGAGCTGGCCGCGGCCGTCGGGAGCCGCCTGCCCGCCTGACGAACCGTCAGTGGAAGGCGACCGGCAGACTGGCGTGCCCGTTCAGGAAGTTCGAGTAGAGGGGGGCGGGCTTGCCGCACACCTCGATCTCGGCGACGGACTCGACGAGTGCGCTCAGCAGGGCGCGCAGCTCCGCCCGGCCGAGGAACGCGCCGACGCAGAAGTGCGGGCCGTGACCGAAGGAGAGGTGTTTGTTGGGTGAGCGGGCCGGGTCGAACCGGCGGGGCCGGTCGAACACCTCCTCGTCGTTGTTGGCGGAGGTGTTCCACAGCGTGACGATGTCCCCCGCCCGCACCTGCCGGTCGCCTATCCGCAGGTCCCGGGTCGCGGTGCGGGCGAAGTGCATGGCGGGTGTGGCCCAGCGCAGCACCTCCTCGACCGCGGCGTCGAGCGCGGCCGTCCCCTCCCGCAGCGCCTGCCACTGGGCGGGGTGCTCGGCGAACGCCTTGACCGCGCAGATCGCGGACACGCGGGAGGACTCGTCGCCGCCCAGCACGAGGCTGTAGCAGTTGAGCGCGACCTCCTCGAGGGTCAGCGGGCGGCCTCCCGCCTCCGCCGTGGCGATCATGCTGATCACGTCGTCGCCGGGGTCGGAGCGGCGGTGCCGGGCGACGTCCATGAAGTAGCCGATGATCTCGTTGCGGGCCTCCAGGGAGTCCAGCCGGTCCGCCTCGGCGTCGTCCGAGGACAGGGCCAGCTTGTTCCAGCGCAGCAGCTTCTCGCGGTCCGCCTCCGGAACGGACAGCAGATCGCAGATCGTGTTCATCGGGATGTGCTCGGCGACGTCCGCCGCGAAGTCGAACCGCCCGCGCCGGGTGACGGTGCGGATGAGCCGTGAGGTCCGCTCCACCACCTTCTCCTCCACCGCGCCGAGGACGCGCGGGGAGAAGGCGCGCAGCATCAGGTTGCGCAGTTCGCGGTGGCGGGGTCTGTCGGTGACCGCGAGCATCTGGCCGCCGGCCGAGTCGCCGCCGCTGAGGAGGACGTCCAGTACGGTCCCGCGGGCGGAGCTCAGGGAGCGTACGTCGGTGTAGCAGGCCAGCACGTCGGCGTGGCGGGCGACGACCCAGAACCCGGGGTCCCCGTCGTGCCAGTAGACGGGCCGGTGCTTGCGCACGTCGCGCCAGAACGCGTGGGCGTCATGCTCCACGAAGGTGCTCGCGCGGGTCAGGTCCAGCTCGGTGGGGGTGGTCATGCCGCGATCGTCACATCGCCGGCGTCCGCGGCGGGAAGCTCTTGCGCACGTCTTTCCTCGTGAATGGAAGAGGAAAGATTGCTGATCAGCCGGTTCCTTCCCGTGTCACGATCAGGTCCCTCGGTCGTCGGGCGCGTCGGACACTCCGGCCGCGGCCGGCGGACCACCTATGACGAGGAGGCGGCGTCCTGAGTACTTTGACGTATGGGGACTATCTCCACATGGAGACCCTGCTCTCGCTGCAAGAGCCGCGCGTCCCTCACACCGCCGGCGGCGCGGCCGTCCTGGCCGAGCAGTTCTTCATCATCACGCACCAGGCCTGCGAGTTGTGGCTCAAGCAGCTCGGGGCCGACCTGGACGCCGCCGCGGAGGCGCTCCTGCCTCCCTGCGACCCGCACGATCTGGAACTGGGCCTTGAGTTCCTGCTGCGGTCCGTCGATGTGCTGCGGGTGCTCCAGCAGCAGTTGCTGGTGCTGGAGAGGCTGCCGCTGCGCTACTTCGCCGAGTTCCGGGCCTATCTCGACACGGCGAGCGGCGCGCAGTCCGCGCAGTTCCGCAGGCTGACGGCGCTCTTCGGCAACAGTCACGACCAGGGCAGCCTCTACGAGGCGTTCGCGGCGGCGGCCGAGTACCACGGGCGGTCGGTCGACGAGGTCTGCCGGCGCGGCGTGGAGACCGGTGTGCTGCACCGTCTCGCGGAGGGGCTGGTGGACCTGGGCAACGGGTACTGGCACTGGAAGGTGGCTCATCTGGCACTGGTGTCGAAGATGATCGGTGAGCAGAGCGGAACCGGCGGTTCGAGCGGTGTCGACTTCCTCGCCCGCCGGGTCACGCGGCCCTTCCCCGAGCTGCGCCGGCTGCGCGGGAAGGTGCACCACGCGTAGCGGCACGGGCCGTCACCCGCGGACGGCCAGGGCCTCGATGCCCGCGATCAGGAGGTCCAGGGCGAAGGTGAAGTCGCGGTCCAGCATCTCGGCGACCGTGTCGCCGCCGCGTGCCGCCATGATGTCCTTCGACTCGCCGATGACCTCGGCCGTTCCGGGGACCTCGTCCACCAGGGACATGGTGCGCCGGAAGTACTCCTCCGGGGACAGCCCGGTGTCCGCGATCCGGGTGAGGAAGCGACTCTCGATCGTGCCGTAGCCGTGCACGAACTGCAGGACGGCCGCGATCGCCCCGGTCACGCCGTGCGGGGGCAGCCCCGCCCGGCGCACGAGCTGCTGGATCGCGCGGGAGAACGCCAGCGAGTTGGGGCCGATGTTGAGGTAGCGTCCGGCGAGCGCCGGCAACCACGGGTGGCGCACCAGCAGTCCCCGGTACGCCGTGGCCAGCCGCCGCAGTTGCTCGGGCCAGTCCTCGCCGGCGCGGTCCGCCTCGATCGGCTCCAACTCGCCGTAGACGGCGTCCAGGGCGAGTTCGAGCAGGTCGTCCTTGGTGTCGACGTACCAGTACAGGGACATCGCGGTGACGTCCAGTGCGGCGGCCAGCCGGCGCATGGAGAACCCGGCGAGTCCCCCGTCGTCCAGAAGCCGCACCGACGCCGCCGTGATCCGCTGCCGGTCGAGCCCGGAGGGCCGCTCACCGCGCCCTCCGCGCCGGACCTCGGACTTGGACCAGAGGCTGGTCCCTGCCGACGGGTCGGCCTGCTTCGTCACCGCGCACCTTCCTCCGACGGGATCACTGCTCAGATGCTAGGCCCCGCCGGCGGGCCTCCCGAGAGGCGAGACCGGGAGGCCCTTCGGGCGTGAGCCGGGGGGGGGACGGACGGCGGGGGTCAACGGGCCTCGACCTCCAGGGCGTATCCGCGGCCCCAGGCGGTGCGGATCACCAGGTCGGTCGACGCCAGGCGGCGGCGCAGCCGCATGATGTGGAGGTCGAGCGAGTTCCTCGTCGGCCTCTGCACGCGTTCCGCGAGCCGTTGCGCAAGCTCGTGCCGGTACACCACCTCGCCGAAGTGCTCGATGAGCAGCTCCATCAACTCGGTCTGCACGTTGGAGACGGTGATGGAGTGTGAGCCGAAGGTGAGTGTTCCGGCGGAGTCGAGGGTGGGGATCTGCCGGCTGTCGAGCCGGTTCTGCAGAGCCCGGACCCGGGCGTCGAGATCGTCCCGCGAGATGGGCGCCCGGACCCAGTCCTCGAAGGGGTCGTTGCACACGGGCGGACGGGCCCCCGCCTCCACTACGAGGAGCCGGGGCACACCGTCCCTCCTACATCGGTTGCGAAGGTCTGTCTGGGCCGGCCATCGGACGAACATGACATCGCTGGTCGTACATCGCACAGCGTGCGCCTCCCCGTCGACGCATACAGGTGGTCACGGTCATCGCCGGCCGACGGCATGATCACGTCGGCCGGACGGGCACCACAAGCCGCGGGCCGCCAACGGCGGCGCAGCCCTAGCCGTCGCTCGCCTCGCGGAGACTGCGCGGCCGCATGTCGGTCCAGTGCTCCTCGACGTAGGCGAGGCTCTCCGTCCTCGCGGCGGGGCCGAAGACGCTGCGCCATCCGGCGGGCACCTCGGCGAAGGCGGGCCACAGCGAGTGCTGGTCCTCGCCGTTGACCAGCACGTGGAACCGGCCGGTCTCGTCGTCGAACGGGTTGGTGCTCACCTTGTGTCCTCCAGAACTCGTCTCGGCAGGTGCGGGCTCGGCAGGGTCACTGCGACGCCCGCAGCATGCGGTTGATGGTGCGGCTGATCTCGGCCGCGTTCCGTGGCCAGTACATCTCGTTGTGCGCGCAAGGGATGTCGATGCGCTGCACACGACCGTCGACGTGGTCCTGCCAGAGCACGTCGAGGTCCTCGTCCATGACCCGCTTGTCGTGGGTCTCGGGGTCGAGGAGCGCGTTGAAGAAGACGACGTCGCCCCGGTACCGCGGTGAGGTGAACCGCCGCATCTGCTCCATCTGCCCGATGAAGATCGACGAGGCGGTGGTGACGAGCGACGGGTATTCCTCCATCCCCGCCAGGTGTCCCATGTAGTTGGCGAGGTAGCGGCGCACCATGGACTCGTCCAGCGCCTCCAGGTCGGCGAAGTGGCTGGAGGGCGCGGCGTCCAGGAGCGCCAGGAGGGCCACCTCGTGTCCGCGGCGCTGGAGTTCGGCCGCCATGGCGTGGGCGAGGGTGCCGCCGAAGGACCAGCCCAGCAGGTGGTAGGGGCCGCTCGGCTGGACACGGAGCACCTGCTCGAGGTAGTCCTCAACCATCTCCTCGATCGAGCCGGCCGGCGCGGTGGTGCCGTCGAAGCCGCGTGCCTGGATGCCGTACAGCGGCCGGCCCGGGTCCAGGTGACGGGCGAAGCCGAGGTAGGGCCAGCTCAGCCCGCCGCCCGGGTGCAGCCACCACAGGGGCGGCTGCTGCCCCTCGGTGCGGATCGGCAGGAGGACGGCGAAGGGGTCCTCGAACTGGGCGTCCGTGTCGGTGGTCAGCTGTGCCGCCAGTTCCGCGACCGTCGGGTACTGGAACACCGTGCGGATCGGCACGTCCACGCCCAGTTTCTCGCGGATCTGCCAGGCCAGACGCGTCAGCCGCAGGGAGTGTCCCCCGCAGGCGAAGAAGTCGTCGTCGATGCCGATCCGGTCCAGGCCGAGCACTTCGGCGAAGAGCTCGGCGAGTTGCTCCTCGCGCGGGGTGCGCGGGGCGCGGTGTTCCCCGTCGACCGGGTCCGGTTCGGGCAGGGCCGCACGGTCCACCTTGCCGTTCTCCGTGAGCGGCAGCCGGTCCAGGACGACGATCTCGGCGGGCATCATGAACTCCGGCAGCCGGCCGGCGAGCCGCCCGCGCAGCACGGAGGGCAGCCGGGAGGCCCGGCGGGAGACTGCGGGGACGTTGGCCAGCCGGGCCGAGGGGGCACCTGTGGACCGGTACAGGCCGTCGCAGCAGACGGCGTCGACGTCGGGCACGACGGCCGCCTCGAAGAAGTCCCCGGACTGGGGCGACCAGGTGCAGTACACCGCGAGCCCGCGCCCGGCACCCCACGCCTCCAGTTCGGCGGGGTCGAGGGTGCCGCCCAGTTCGGCGGGGGCGCCCCACTCCGCGGCCTCGCCGGCCAGGCGGGCGTTGGGGACGCGGGTCAGGCGGAGTCGGCCGCCGTGCCGGGCCAGCGCGGCGTCCAGGTCGTCCAGTTCGCGGACCTCCGACGCCCACACCGCCTCGGGCAGGTCGCCGAGGTCCAGCGGTTTCGCCGGCGCCTTGTGCAGCACGACCTCGTAGCGGTGGCGGGTCAGTTCGTTGTGGTGGGTGCCCTGTTTGAGGCGGATGTCGGCCGCGACGGTGTCCGGGTGTGTCTCGGCGTAGCGCGTGAAGAAGCCGGGGTCGACGACGAGTTCCTTCTCGGCGAGCACCGCGCGTTCGACGGCGGCCTGCACGGCGGCGGGGCCGTCGGCGGGCTGCCGGCAGCGGTGCACCGCGGCGGCGAAGGTGCGCAGGGTGCGGTGGTTGCGCACGTCGCCGAGGACGACGCGTCCGCCGGGTGCGAGGCGGTCCATCGCGAGGTCGAGTACGCGGCCGAGGTAGTCGGCGTCCGGGAAGTACTGCACGACCGAGTTGAGGATCACCGTGTCGAAGTACCCGGCGGGCAGGCCCTCGGCGTCGTGGGCGGGCCCGCACCGCAGGGTCACCTTGTCCGCCAGCCGCCGGTCGGCCCGGGTCTGGGCCCGCAGCCGTTCGATGACGGGCGCCGAGAAGTCGGTGCCCCAGTACTCCTCCGTCTCGGGTGCCAGCGGGCCGAGCAGCAGGCCGGAGCCGACGCCGATCTCCAGCACCCGGCGCGGGCGCAGGGACCGCACCCGCCGCAGTACCGCTTCCCGCCAGGACCGCATCTCCTCCAGCGGGATGGGGAGGCCGGTGTAGGAGCTGTTCCAGCCGGTGAAGTCCTCGCCGACGGTGTCGGTGGCGACCTCCGTCCCGCCGTACATGGTGTCGTAGACCTCGCGCCACTCGTCGACCTGTTCGGCGGCGTCACGGCCGGTGGACGCGGTGTCGCCGGGCACCACGTAGGCGACCATGCGGCGTTCGCCGAGCCGGTCGCTGCGCACGGCGACCACCGCGTTCGCCACGCCTTCCTGCTCGCGCAGCACCGCCTCCAGCTCGCCCGGCTCGACGCGGAAGCCGCGCAGCTTGAGCTGGTCGTCGCTGCGGCTGACGTAGTGGAGGCGGCCGGCGCCGTCCCAGCGCACGAGGTCGCCGGTGCGGTAGACGCGTCCTCCGGACTTCGACGCAGGGTCGGGCACGAACCGGATGGCGGTCAGGCCGGGGCGGCCGGCGTAGCCGCGGGCCACCCCGTCGCCACCGATGTACAACTCGCCCACCACGCCGGGCGGTACGGGCCGCAGCCGGTCGTCCAGGACGAGGAGGCGGCTGCCGTCCATCGGGCTGCCGATGGGCAGGGGGCCGGCGCCCTGCTCCGCGGAGGTCATCCGGTGCCGGGAGGCGAACGTGGTGGTCTCGGTGGGGCCGTAGCCGTTGACCACCGTGAGGCCGGGGCACGCGTCGAGGACGGTGCGGACGGCGCTCGGCGACAGGACGTCGCCGCCCGCCCACACTTCCCGGACCCCGCCGAAGCACTCGGCGTGCTGTTCGGCCATCACGGCGAACAGTCCGGCGGTCAGCCACAGGGCCGTCACCTCCCGCTCGGCGATCAGCCGGGCGAGTTCCGCGGTGTCCGGCCGGCCGGCGCGGGCGACCACGGCCGTGCCACCGCCGAGCAGCGGCACCCACATCTCGTACGTCGACGCGTCGAAGGTGTGCGGTGAGTGGACCAGGACGCGGCGATGGGCGCCGTTGCGGAAGCAGCCGTCGAGCGCCAGGTCGACGACATTGCGGTGGGTCACCTCCACGCCCTTGGGCCTGCCGGTGGAGCCCGAGGTGTACATCACGTAGGCGACGGCGTGCTCGCCCGGGCCCGCCGTGTCTGGCGGCGAGTCGGGCAGCCCGGAGAGGTCCACCTCGGCGAGTGCCTCGTCCACGGTGACGGCCGGATCGAGGTCCGCGAGGAGGAAGTCGATGCGCTCGGGCGGATAGGAGGGGTCGACCGGCGCGTAGGCGGCGCCGGTCTTGAGGACACCGAGTACGGCGGCGATCAGCAGCGGCGAGCGTTCCATCACGAGCGCGACGCGGTCGGCCGGTCGTACGCCCCGGGCGCGGAAGTGGTGGGCGAGCCGGTTGGCCCAGCGGTCCAGTTCCGCGTAGGTCCAGGTGTGTGCGGAGTCCGCGGCGACCAGTGCGGTGGCGTCCGGTGTCGCGGCGGCCGCGGCGGCGAACCGTTCCGTGATGGTCCCGGTCCGGGACCCGGCGTCCCGGGACGGGCCGCCCCAGGCGTCCAGCGCCGCGCTCTCGGCCTCGGTCAGGACACCGACGGATCCGATGGGCGTGTCCGGGGCGGCGACCGCCTGGCGCAGGAAGTGCTGCCAGCGGTCGAGCAGCGTCCTGACGGTGCCCTCGTCGAAGAGTTCGGTGGCGTACTCCGCGAAGCCCTCGATCCGGGCCGGTGCGCCTTCCTCGTCCCGTTCGGTGACGCTGATGAACAGGTCGAAGCGGGCGGTGCCGAGGGAGAACGGCTCCTCGGTGACCGTCAGGCCGGTCAGGTGGAACTCCGGCCGCGTGTTGTTCTGCAGCGCCAGGCACACCTGGAAGAGCGGGTGGTGGGCGGGTGAGCGGACGGGGTTGAGCACCTCGACGAGGTGCTCGAACGGGATGTCCTGGTGGTCGTAGGCCGCGAGGCTGTCCTCGCGGACCCGGCCGACGAGTTCGGCGAAGGAGGGGTCACCGGAGGTGTCGGCCCGCAGCACCCAGGTGTTGACGAAGAAGCCGACCAGCCGGTTGAGCGCCTCGTCGGTGCGGCCGGCGATGGGTGAGCCGATGGGCACGTCGGTGCCCGAGCCGAGCCTGGTGAGCAGCGCGGCGAGGGCCGCCTGGAGCACCATCGACACCGTGGCGCCCGATTCCCGTGCCATGCGGCGCACGCCGTCGGTCAGCTCGGCGTCCAGGGTGAGGGGGACCAGGTCGCCGGCGTAGGACGCGACGGCGGGCCGGGGCCGGTCGGTGGGAGGCGTGACGGTCTCGGGCAGACCGGCCAGCCGGGTCGTCCAGTAGTCCAGCTGCCGCCGGTAGAGGCTGTCCGGGTTCTCGCTGTCGCCCAGCAGGTCCCGCTGCCACAGCGTGTAGTCGGCGTACTGCACGGACAGCGGTTCCCATGTGGGCGTCCGGCCCGCCTGGCGGGTCTCGTACGCGGTGGTGAGGTCCTCGGCGAGCGGGAGGGCGGACCAGCCGTCGGCGGCGATGTGGTGCGCGCCGATGAGGAACACCGCCTCGTGGGGACCGGTCCGCAGCAGCCAGGTGCGCAGGGGGATCTCGGTCGCCAGGTCGAACGGGCGGCGCGCCGCCTCGCGCAGGAGGCCGGGCAGTTCGGCCTCGGTGACCTCGCGTTCCTCCCAGGGGACCTCGACCGCGGCCGGCGGCAGGATCCGCTGGTACGGCTGTCCGTCCGCCTCGCCGAAGACGGTGCGCAGCGACTCGTGCCGCTCGACGACGTCGTGCACGGCGCGGCGCAGGGCGGGCGCGTCGAGGGTGCCGCGCATCCGCAGGGCGAGCGCGATGTTGTAGGTGGCCGAGGGGCCCTCGAAACGGTGGATGAACCACAGCCGCTGCTGGGCGTAGGACAGGGGCAGCCGTTCGGGCCGGGGCTGGGGCCGCAGGGGCGGGCGGAGGTCGTCCGCAGCGGTCAGGTGGGCCGCGAGTTCGGCGACGGTGGGCGACTGGAAGACGGCCCGGATGGGGATCTCCACGCCGTGCTCCGCGCGGATGCGGCTGACGAGCCGGGTGGCCAGGAGCGAGTGGCCGCCGATGGTGAAGAAGTTGTCGTCCACGCCGACCCGGTCGAGGCCGAGGACCGCGGCGAACAGCGCGCACAGCGACTCCTCCTCCGGCGTGCCGGGGGCCCGGCCGCCGCCGGCGGTGTAGTCGGGCGCGGGCAGGGCGCGCCGGTCGGGTTTGCCGTTGTCGGTCAGCGGCACGGCGGCGATGGGGACGACGGCCGCCGGGATCATGTACTCGGGCAGTGTCTCCCGCAGGTGGCCGCGCAGTGCGGGCAGCAGAGCGGTGACGGCGGCGGCGACCGCGGGATCGCTCGCGGTGGTCCGTCCGTCGGTGGCCGGCAGGTAGGTGCCGGTGAGGGGGGTGCGCGCGGCCGGGCCGTCCAGCAGTACGACGACGTCGAGCAGGTCGGGCGCGTCGGCCGACCAGGTGGGTACCGCGTCCCAGCCGTGCCGGGCGGCCCAGGCGCGGATCTCGGCGGGGTCGAGCGGCGGCGGCCCGGGTTCGGCGGAGTCGTCCGCGGTGAGGGCGCGGGCCGCCGCGGCCTCGTCGGTGAGGCGGGCGTTCGGAATGCCGGTGACGCGCACCGCCGCCTCGGGCCGTCCGCCCAACCGGTCGGCGAGGCGGTCCAGGTCGCCTTCCCAGACCAGGGCCGGGGCGTCGTCGAGCCGGCGCGGGGCGTCGGCCGGTCCGGTGCCCGGCTTGTGCAGCACGACCTCGTAGCGGTGCCGGGTCAGCTCGTTGTGGTGGGTGCCGTCCTTGACCCGGATGTCGGCTCCGGCCGCCCCCGCGTCCTGCGCCCAGCGCAGGAACCACTCCGGGTCGAGCACCAGTTCCTTCTCCAGCAGCACGGCCTGCTCGACGATGGTGCGCAGGACGGCCGGCGTCGCGTCGGGGTGCCTCGCGCGCTGGACGCCCGTCTGGAGGGTGCGCAGCGAGGCCGCCCGCCTGATGTCACCGAGCACGATCCGGCCGCCGGGCGCGAGCAGGCGCCAGGCTCCGTCCAGCACCCGGGCGAGATAGTGCTCGTCGGGGAAGTACTGCACGACCGAGTTGAGCACCACGGTGTCGAATCCGCCGGCGGGCAGTCCGGTGAGGTCGTCGGCGGCCTGATGGCGCAGCCGGACCCGGTCGGCCAGTCCGGCCCGGGTCACCTGGTCGCGGAGCCGGTCGATCACGGCCCGGGACAGGTCCGTGGCCCAGTACTCCCGGACCCGGCCGGCGATGTGCGCGAGCAGCAGGCCGGTGCCGGCGCCGAGTTCGAGGACGCGCTCGGGTGACCAGCGCATGACACCCGCAACGGCGGCGTCACGCCAGGCCCGCATCTCCTCCACGGGGATCGGCTCACCGGTGGCGGAGTCGTTCCAGCCGGTGAAGTCCTCACCGAACACGTGTCCGCCGTCGTCGGAGTAGGCCTGGTCGTAGACCTCCTGCCACTCCCCCACCTGCTCCTGCGTCCCGCCGGCGGACGGCAGGGCGGCGGTGTCGGGGACGACGTAGGCGACCAGGCGCAGATCGCCGGGCTGGTCCTCGCGGGCGGTGACGATGGCCTGGCGGACGGCCGGGTGCCGGACCAGTGCGTGCTCGATCTCCCCGGGCTCGACGCGGAACCCGCGCAGCTTGACCTGGTTGTCGGCGCGGCCGAGGAAGCAGATGTTCCCGTCCGGGAAGAAGGCGGCCCGGTCGCCGGTGCGGTAGAGCCTGTCGCCCTCACGGGTGCTGAACGGGTCACGGACGAAACGTTCCGCCGTCAGCTCGGGCCGGTTGACGTAGCCGACGCAGAGGCAGTCGCCGCCGATGTACAGGTCGCCCTCCACGCCGACGGGGCAGGGCTCCATGTCCTCGTCGAGCACGTAGTAGCGGGCGTTGTCGATGGGGCGGCCGTAGGGGATGCTGCGCCACGACGGGTCGATCTCCCGGACCCGGAAGTAGTTGGACCACACCGTCGCCTCGGTGGCGCCGCCGAGGCTGACGATCTCCGCGCCGGTGAACACGCGGCGGACCTCGTCGGGCAGGGACAGCGGGGTGTAGTCGCCGGAGAGGAACACCAGGCGCAGATCGTCGGTGCCTTCGTACCCGCCGTCCTCGGTGAGCAGGGACGCGACCTGGTTGAGGGTGGTGGGCACCGAGTCCCAGAAGGTGATCGGCTCGCTCAGCAGCACGTCCAGCAGGAGGTGCGGATCGCGCTGCTGCGCGGCGTCCGCCAGGTAGACGCCGCCGCCGCAGCCGAGCAGACCGAAGATGTCGAAGACGGAGAGGTCGAAGCCGAGGGACGTCACGCACAGGGCGACGTCGTCGGGGCCGAACGCGAAGGTGCGGTAGCACCAGTTCAGCAGGTTGTGGACCGGGCGGTGGGTGACCGCCACACCCTTGGGCTTCCCGGTGCTGCCGGAGGTGAAGATGATGTACGCCGTGTTGTCCGGCCCCGCGGCCGGTTCCGGGTCGTGGTCGGCGCCGGTGGACCGGGCCCCGGGGAGCTCGGCGAAGGCGACGTGGTCCGGCAGGGCCCAGCGTTCGGTGTCGGGCGTGGACAGCACGAGGGCGCACCCGGCGTCCTCCAGCATGCCGGCCACGCGGTCGGCCGGCAGCGCGGGTTCCAGCGGCAGGTAGGCGCCGCCCGCCTTGAGCACACCGAGGACGGCGGCGATCATGGCCGGTCCGCGGGGCACGCCGACGCCGACCACCGTCTCGGGGCCGACCCCGCGTTCCTTCAGGTCCCAGGCGACACGGTTGGCCCACCGGTTCAGCTCGCCGTAGGTCATGGTGCCGGCGGCCCAGCGCAGGGCGACGGCGTCCGGGCGCCGTGCGGCCTGCTCCTCGAAGAGCAGGTGGACCGGTCCGGGGCAGGGGACGGGGCGTGCGGTGTCGTTCCATTCGACGAGGATCCGGTGGCGCTCGGCGGCGTCGAGCGAGTCGCCGGACCTGCCGGTTCCGGCCGCGACCGACGCGCCGACGGAGGTCGTCGGGTCGGCCACGACCTCCTCGACGACGGCCACGAACCGTGCCGCGACGTCCTCCACCGTGGAGCGGTCGAAGAGGTCGGTGGCGTACTCGATCTCACCGACGACCGAGCCGGTCACGTCATCCGGCGCCAGGTTGAAGAACAGGTCGAACTTGGCGCTGCCCGTGGGCAGCGGTTCCATCGTCACGGTGAGACCCGGCAGGTCCAGGTGCGGCGGGGTGTTGTTCTGCCACGCCAGCACGACCTGGAACAGGGGGTGATGCGCGGTCGACCGTTCCGGCCGCAGGATCTCCACGAGCCTTTCGAACGGCACGTCCTGGTGGTCGTAGGCGGCGATCGCCTTCTTGCGGACCTGTTCGAGGACCCACGCGAAACTCCGGTCCGCGCTCACCTGCACGCGCAGGGTCCAGGTGTTGACAAAGAAGCCCACCAGTTCATTCAGCGCCTCCTCCGTGCGGCCCGCGATCGGGGAGCCGACGGTCACATCCTTGCCTCCCCCCAGCCGGTGCAGCAATACCACCAAAGCGGCCTGGAGCACGATCGCCGTCGTCACACCATTGGATTGCGCCAACCTCTCCACGGCAGAGCGCAGTTCGGCCGGTAAACCCACCGGGACGGAATCGCCGCGAAAAGTCGCCACCTCGGGGCGGGGCCGGTCCAAGGGCAGGGGAAGAGGCTTGGACACACCGGCCAGTTCCTCACCCCAATAGGCGCTCTGCACCGAGACGATGCTGTCCGGATCCTTTTCGTCGCCCAGCATTTCCTGCTGCCACAACGCGTAGTCCGAGTACTGCACGGGCAGTTCGGGCCAATCCGGTTCCGTGCCGGTGACCCGGGCCCGGTACGCCGTCGACACGTCACGTGCCAGCGGGGCCAGCGAACCACCGTCGCCGGCGATGTGGTGGAGCACCAGGACGACCAGGTACTCCTCGTCGCCGCTCTGCAGGACGCAGCCGCGCAGCGGCACGTCCGTCGACAGGTCGAACCAGCTGCCGCTCACCGACTCCACCACGCCGGGCACCCGTTCGGGGGCCACCCGGCCCCAGTCCTGCCACGGGAGGTCGATGTCGGCGGGGTCGAGGACTCGCTGGTACGGCTGGCCGTCGGTCTCCGCGAACACCGTGCGCAGGACTTCGTGGCGCACCATCACGTCACGGAACGCCGCCCGCAGCGCGACGGTGTCGAGCGGGCCGTGGCAGCGCAGGAGCAGCGGGATGTTGTAGGTGGAGGAAGGGCCTTCGAAGCGGTTGATGAACCACATGCGCCGCTGCGCGTACGACAGGGGGGTCATGGTTTCTCCTACCTTTCGGTCATTCTCCGCAGCGGCATTCGAGTGGAGGTCGCCATCTCGTCCCAGCGGGCGGTCAGTTCGGCGACGGTCGGCGCGGTGAAGAGGATGCTCATCGGGATGTCCACGCCCATTTCCGCGCGCACCCGGGCCACCAGCCGGGTGGCCATCAGGGAATGGCCGCCCAGAAGGAAGAAGTCGTCGTCCAGGCCGACGCGTTCGGCGCCCAGAACCTCGGCGAACAAGGCGCACAACGTCTCTTCCCGGGGTGTGCGGGGAGGCCGGTACTCGTCCCCGGCGAACTCCGGGCGGGGCAGGGCGGAACGGTCGAGTTTTCCGTTGGGGGTCAGGGGCAGTTCGGTGAGGGTCACGAACGCGGCCGGGATCATGTAGGCCGGAAGCCGCTGTCCCACCACCTCCCGCAGCAGCGCCGTGGTGGGTTCGGCGCCCGCCTCCGGCACCACGTACGCCACCAGCCGGCGGTCCCCCGGGCGGTCCTCCCGGGCGATGACGGCGGCGCGGCGCACCGCGGGATGGCGGGTCAGGGTGTGCTCGACCTCGGCGGGCTCGATCCGGTGACCGCGTAGTTTGATCTGGTGGTCGGAGCGGCCGAGGTACTCGACCTCGCCCGCGGCCGTCCAGCGGGCGAGGTCCCCGCTGCGGTACATCCGGGTGCCCGGTGGACCGAACGGGCAGGCCACGAACCGCTCCGCGGTCATGCCCGGCCTGTTGTGGTACCCGCGGGCCAGGCCCTCGCCGGCGATCCAGAGGTCGCCGGTGGCGCCGGGCGGTACGGGGCGCAGTGCCCGGTCGAGGACGAGGATCCGGGTGCCGGCGACGGGGCCGCCGACGGAGGGAGGCATGCCGCGGCCGCCGGGGAGCACACGGGCGGCGGTGGCGTAGACGGTGGTCTCGGTCGGGCCGTAGAGGTTGGTGACCTCCGCGGCGTGCCGGGACAGGGTCTCGGCGAGTGCCAGCGGCAGGGCCTCGCCGGTGGAGATCACCCTCAGCCCCGCCAGGCAGTCGGGCGCGTGGGTGGCGAGGCTCTGCCAGAGCGCCGGGGTGGCCTGCATGACGGTGACACGGGACTGCCGGACGAGGTCCAGCAGCGCCGTCGGCTGGGTGATGTCGTCCTTGCCGGCCAGGACGACCCGGCCGCCGGTGAGCAGCGGCAGGAAGAGTTCCAGCGCGGCGATGTCGAACGCGACGGTGGCGCAGGCCAGCAGCCGGTCGTCCGGGGTGAGGGCGAAACGCTTCTGCATACCGGTCAGCAGGATCGCCAGCGCGCCGTGCCGGACCACCACGCCCTTGGGCGTGCCGGTGGAGCCGGACGTGTAGATGACGTAGGCGGCGTGGTCGGCGCCGAGCGGTACGCGCGGGCCGCGGGCGGGGTGCGGGGACCGGTCGGTCAGGTCCACCGAAGCCAGCCGCTTCTCGTCGAGGACCAGGACCGGTGCGCTGTCCTCGACCACGGCCCGCACCCGGGCGGCCGGATACTCCGGGTCCACCGGCACGTACGTGCCGCCGGCCTTCCACACGGCCAGCAGGGCGACCACCAGGTCGGTCGAGCGCGGCAGCAGCACCACGACCCGGGACTCCGGGCCCACGCCCCGCCCGGCCAGCCAGTGCGCCAGCCGGCCGGACCGCTCCTCCAGTTCCCGGTAGGTCAGCCGGTGCCCGCGGAACTCGGCACAGACGGTCTCGGGCGTCCGGGCCGCCTGGGCGGCGATCAGTTCGGGAACGGTCCGCCCAGGGGGCGTGACCGCCGTGTCGTTCCAGCCGTGCAGCACCTGTTCGCGCTCGGCGCCGGACAGCACGTCGAGGGCGCCGGCAGTGGGCGGCGAGCCGGCGGCGAACTGCCGCAGGATCCGCACCAGCCGGTCGGCGAGCGCCTCCACGGCGGTCCGCCCGAAGACGTTGCGGCGGTACTGGAAGGAGATCCGCAGCAGCGGGTCGGCCGCCGCGATGACGGTGAGCGGATAGTGGGGCGGGGCGTACGGGCGGATACCCGCCACCACCGGTCGCGCCGATCCGGGTGCCGCTGATGTGAGTTCCGCCGATCCGGGTTCCGCCGATCCCGGGCGCGCCGATGCGTCCGCCGCCGGGTGACCGGTCCGGTCGACCGGGAACGACTCGAACACCACCAGTGTGTCGAACAGTTCGTTCAGCCCGGTCGCCCGCTGGATGTCGGCGAGTCCCACGTGATGGTGGTCGAGCAGCCCGGCCTGGGCGTCCTGGAGCCGTCGCAGCACCTCCGGAACGGCGTCGGCCGGTGCCCACCGCACCCGCACCGGCACCGTGTTGATGAACAGACCGATCGTGCCGGCCGCACCGGGCAGCCCGGTGGGCCGGCCGGCGACCGTGGCACCGAACAGCACGTCCTCGCTGCCGGTGAGCTGGGCCAGCACCATGGCCCAGGCGCCTTGCACCAGGGTGTTGGTGGTGACGCCCCACTCGGCGGCGCGGCGCGCCAGGGCGGTGGTGTCCTCGCCGGTCAGCGGCACGTCGATCTGCCCGCTGCCGCTGTCGGCGGGCCGGGCACCGGGTGTCGTCGGCGCCAGCAGGGTCGGCTGCGTCACACCCGCCAGTTCGCGGGCCCAGGCGCGGGCGGACTGTGCCGTGTCCTGGTGTGTGAGCCAGCTCAGGAAGTCCCGGTACCCGTGCGAGCGCACGGCGCGTCCGGTGTCGTCGGCCGCGTACAGGTCCATCAGCTCTCGTCCGATGAGCGGCACGGACCAGCCGTCGAGCAGTACGTGATGGGCGGTGAGGGCCAGTTCGGCGTGCCGGGGGCCGAGGGTGACGAGGGTCAGGCGCAGCAGTGGCGGGCTGTCCGGGTGGAACCGGGCGTCGCGCTCCCCGGCGAGGATCTCTTCCAGCCGCTCGGCCGCGTCGTCCTCGCCGGTGAGGTCGAGGTGCCGCCAGGGCAGCGGGACGTCGTCCACGACGATCTGCACGGGTGCACCGGTGGCGCCCGGCTGGAACGCGACCCGCAGGTTCGGGTGCCGGTCGAGCAGGGCCTGGCCCGCCGCCCGCAGGCGCCCGGGGTCGACACCGCCCTCGAGCCGGTAGACGAACTGCGTCTGGTACGCCTCGGACGCGCTGCTCGCGAGCATCGTGTGGTAGAGCAGCCCGTCCTGCAACGGGGTGAGCGGCCACACGTCGCTGACGCGTCCGAAGCGTCCTTGCCAGTCGTCCAGAGCCTCCTGGCCGACGGTGACCAGCGGGACGTCGGACGGGGTCAGACCCCGTCCCCCGGCTGCGACCAGGTCCCGCAGGCCGCGCAGGGCGGCGCACCAGGTCCGGGACAGGGCGCGGACCTCGTCGGCCGTCAGCACCCCGGTGGCGTAGGTGAACAGGGCGGTGAGGCGGGCGTCGTCGCCGGTCCCGGTCACCAGGGCATTCAGTTCCAGCGCGCTGGGGGCCGGCATGTCCGCGGCCGGTGCGGCGACCAGCTCGGCGCATTCCGGCGCCGGGATCCAGCCGGAGCCTTCGGTGGAGTCCTGGCCGGGCACCGGCTCCGGGCGTTCGAAGGTGAAGCGCCCCAGGAAGTTGAAGCCGATGTCGTCCGCCGGGTGGGGACGCAGTATTTCGCCGGTGTCGTCGTTGACGTAGCGCAGCAGGGTGTAGCCGATGCCGCCGTCGGGCAGGGCCCGCCGCTGCTCCTTCACCCGCTTCAGGGCGTCTCCGGCGGCTGCCGCCCCGGTGATCGCGGCGTCCACGTCGATCCCGGAGACGTCGAGGCGTACGGGGGTGACCGTGGTGAACCACCCGACCGTGCGGGACAGGTCCGCGCCGGGCACCAGCTCCTCCTGCCGGCCGTGCCCCTCCAGCCGCACGACCGCCGTGCCGTCGGTGAGGCCCCGGCGGCGCCGGGCCAGCGCGAGGACGAGGGCGGTGAGCAGGACGTCGTCGGCGCCGCTGCCGTAGGCCGCGGGCACGGAGGTCAGGAGCGCGTCCGTGAGGTCGGCGGGGAGTTCCACCCGGACGGTGCGGGTGGTGGAGGTGACGTCCCGGGCGGGGTCGAGCGGCCGGGAGCCGACGGGTGCGACGGGGGCCGCGAGCAGCTCGCGCCACCACGCCGCCTCCGCCACCCGCTCGGGGCGGGCCGCTTCCTCGGCCAGGGCGTGCAGCCAGCCCCGCAGAGAGGTGCCCACCCGCGGCAGTACGGGAGTGCGGCCGTCCCGGACCTGCCGCCAGGCGGCGGCCAGGTCGGGCAGCAGTATCCGCCAGGACAAGCCGTCGACGACCAGGTGGTGGGCCGCGACCAGCAGGCGCCCGGGCCCGCCCGCGGTCCCTGGGAACCACACCAGCCGCAGCATCCGCCCGGCGCGGGCGTCGATGTGCCGCACGGCCTCGGCGGCGCGGGCGCGCAGCAGGGTCTGCCACGCCTCGCCGCCCCAGTCCCCCGTGCAGTCGACCCGGTCGATGAGGGCACCGGCGTCCACCGTGCCGGGCGGTTGCACCAGGAGGCCGTCGTCCGTCAACCGTGAGCGCAGGACGTCGTGCCCGTCGAGCACGCAGCGCAGGGCCTCGGTGAGGTCGTGGAGGTCCACGGCCTCGGGCAGCTCCAGCACCAGCCACTGGGCGAGGCGGTCCAGGCCCGGGCCCCGCTCGGCGTGGAGCCGGGCCATGGGCGGCAGCGGCAGCAGGCCGACGCCCCCGCCCTCCGGTTCGGCGAGGGCGGCCGGGGCGTCGGTACGGCTCGCCGCCTGTGCCAGCGCGGCGACGGTTCGGCAGTCGAAGACGGTGCGCGGACTGAGGGCGAGGCCACCGGCGCGGGCGCGGGCCACCACCTGGATCGCCCGGATGCTGTCGCCGCCCAGGGCGAAGAAGTCGTCGTCCACCCCGATGTCGCTCAGACCGAGCACCTCGGCGAAAGCGGCCGCCAGGAGGCTCTCCTCCCGGGTCGTGGGCGGACGGTGGGCCCGGCGGGTGATCTCCGGCTCGGGCAGCCCGGCCCGGTCGAGTTTGCCGTTCGCGGTCATCGGCAGGCGGTCGAGTGCGACGAACGCCGCGGGCACGAGGTGGGCGGGCAGCCGCGCGGCCACGAAGCCCCGCAGTTCGGCGAGGTCCACACCGGCGTGGAGATCCCAGTCGGCGCCGGCCGGGCGGCTGCCGCCGGCGGTCACCGGGACGATGTAGGCGACGAGTTGGGCGGCTGCGTCCGCGCCCCGGCCGGGCCGGGCGACGACCGCCGCCCGCAGCACCGCGGGATGGCCGGTCAGCGTGTCCTCGATCTCCTGGGGCTCGACCCGGAAGCCGCGGATCTTCACCTGGTGGTCGGCGCGACCGGCGAACTCCAGCTCCCCCTGGGCGTTCCACCGCGCCAGGTCGCCCGTGCGGTACATGCGCCGCCCGGGTTCACCGAAGGGGCAGGCCACGAAGCGCTCCGCGGTGAGGCCGGGGCGGTCGTGGTAGCCCCGGGCGAGTCCGGCGCCCGCGATGTAGAGGTCGCCGTGGACGCCGGGCGGCAGCGGTCGCAGCCGGCTGTCGAGGACGTAGAGCGCGGTGTTCCAGATCGGGGTCCCGATCGGGACGGTGCGCGCCCCGGGCCGGTATTCCCAGGCGGTGACGTCCACGGCCGCCTCGGTGGGCCCGTACAGGTTGTGCAGCGGTACGCCGAAGGTGCGGTGGAAGCGCGCGGCCAGTTCGGCCGGCAGCGCCTCTCCGCTGCACACGACGCGGCGCAGCCCCGTGCAAGCGGCGGCCGCTTCGTCGGTGACGAACTCCGCGAGCATCGACGGGACGAAGTGCGCCGTCGTGACGCCGGCCCGCCGGATCAGCTCGGCGAGGTAGTCCGGGTCGCGGTGCCCGTCCGGTCTGGCGATCACCAGGGTCGCGCCGGTGATCAGCGGCCAGAAGAACTCCCAGACGGACACGTCGAACGAGGCGGAGGTCTTCTGCAGGACCCGGTCGGTGCCGTCGAGGCGGAAGCGGTCCTGCATCCAGAGCAGCCGGTTGACGATCGCGGCGTGTGTGACGACGACGCCCTTGGGTCGTCCGGTCGACCCCGACGTGTAGATCATGTAGGCGGGGTGGTCGACACTGTGCGCGGCGGGGGCGACGGGCCCTTCGGCGGGCGGGACGTCGTCGACCAGGAGCACGGGGACGTCCGTGGGGGGCAGCCGGTCCGCCGTGTCCTTGGCCGTCAGCAGCAGGGCGGGCCGGGCGTCGGCGAGCATGAAGGCGACCCGCGCGGCCGGGTAGTCCGGGTCGACCGGCAGGTAGGCGGCGCCCGCCCTGAGGACCGCGATCAGCGCGACGACCAGTTCCGGGGAGCGGGGCACCGCGACGGCCACGCACCGCTCGGGTCCGGCGCCGCGCTCGGTGAGCAGGCGCGCGAGCCGGCCGGACCTCTCGGCCAGTTCCCGGTAGGTCGTCGGGGATCCTTCCCACAGCAGCGCGACGGCGTCCGGGGTGGCGCGGGCCTGCCGGTCCAGCAGTTCGGTCAAGGTCACCGGCGGCGTGGGCACGGTGGGACCGGCGTACTCGGTGAGCAGCGCGCGCTGCTCGCAGGGGTGCAGCGCGGTGACGGTCCCGACCGGGGCCCGTGGGTCGGCCAGGGCCCTCCGCAGGAACATCGTGAACCGGTCCGCGAGCCCGGCGATGTCCTGCTGGTCGTACTCGGTGCGCGGCGCGTCGAACCGGACGTACAGGTCGCTGCCGGCCCGTCCGTCGGTGTAGACGCAGATCATCACCTCGTCGATCACGCCGAAGGTGCCTCCGGCGAAGCGGGCGGTGGCGCCCGCCAGGTCGAGCGCCTCGACGGCCGGGAGGACGTTGACGACGGCGCCGAACGGGCTGCGCGCGTCCGCGGGGTGACCGGTCGCCCGTTTGATCAGGGAGATGTCGTGCCGGGCGTGCCGCAGGACACGGCGCCGCTCCCGGCCGAGCGCCTCGGCCAGTTCCACGAAGTCGGCCTCGGGGTCCACCCGCGAGCCCAGCGGCACCCGGTTGGAGAGCAGGCCGAGGGAGCGGCGTAGCGCGCCGACGCGGTGGTTGACGGTGATGGTCAGCAGCGGCTCGGCCAGACCGCACATGTGCCCCAGGAACGCGGTGGCTGCCGAGGCGATCAGATCCGGCACCGAGGTCCCGGTCGCGCGGGAGGCGCGCTCCCAGTCGGCGAGTTCGGCGGCCGGGACCGTCGTGGTGCGGGTGGACATGCCCTGCGGTTCGGTGAGGCCGTCCCAGTACCCGGGCTCGCCGCCGGCGGCGCCCGCGGGCGGACGGACACCGGCGGGCAGACGGGCGGCGGGCAGGTCACCGGCGAGGTAGTCGGGCCAGAACCGCTCGGCGTCGGCGAACCGCTTCGACGTCCGGTAGGCGGCGTCCTTGTCCGCCGCGTCCTGCGGCGGGTTCGGTGCGCCGGCGGGCACCGCCGAGCCGGCGCGCAGCGCCCGGTAGATCTCGGCGATCCGCCCCGACAGCAGGGTGAGGACGCCGAACGCGTCGGTGAGGATGTGGTGGAAGACGAGCACGAGCAGGTGGCGTCCGGGGCCCAGCCGGATGGAGCCCGTCCGCAGCAGCGCGTCCTCGGCCAGGTCGAAGGGCCGGCGCACGAGGTCGGCGACGACGGCGCGGGCCGCGTCGGCCGGATCGGCGGCGTCGCCGACGTCGAGGCGGAACGGCTGCCATTCCGAGAGGTCCCGGGCGACCGGCCGCAACTCGTCGTCGTCCCGGCGGAAGTTCACCTTCAGCGCGTCGGCCTCCGCCACCGCCGCCCGCAGAGCGTCGGCGAGCAGGGCGGTGTCCAGGTCGCCGTCGATGTCCCAGAGGGTCGCCACGTTGTTCGGCACCTCAGGGCTGAACTCCTGCGCGAGCCACATGGCTTCCTGCGCGGATGTGACTCCGGTACAACCCATCCAGATGCCCCCAGCACAGTGGTTTCCCGGTCAACGGCCCCTTGCCGTGCCCGATGCTTGTCGTGGTCCAGGTGGTCGAACAACCGCGATGAAAGATGTTGGCCAGAGATCGAGAAGGAATTGGCCACCATCCGAAATTTCCGCGCCATGCGACGCCGGTCGGGGCCTGTTCGGCGCCCGCCCCGGGTGTTGCCGCAGCACGCCCTCCGCCCGCGTTGCCGGAGGGCCTCACGCCGGTCCGCCCGGGCCTAGTGGCGCGACTCCTCGGCTGTCCCGGCCCGGCTCCGGTTGTCGTGGCCGCTGGTACGGATCACCTGCGCGACGGTCAACTCGTAGGAGTCGTACCAGTGTTCGCGGCCCATGCGCTGCGCCACCCGGTGCTCGGGGTCGCGCCGCCACTTGTCGAGTGTCTCCCCGTCGCGCCACATCATGACGGCGAGACGTTCACCGTCCTCCCCGGTGTAGTGCTTCACCTCCACCGGATCGGACCCGGCGATCGCGCGGACCCGCTCCTGCATCCGCTCCTCGGTCGCCTCGTACTCCTCACCGGCCTGCTCGGACAGGTGCGACTTGAACAGGATCACGAACATCCGGAGTCCTCCAGGGTTGCTGTGGTCGGGGCGTGGACGCAGGCGCGCAGCCGGTCGTCGGGCACCGACACCAGTCCGGTGCCGTGCCGGGCCAGCAGGTCCGCCACGAGCCGGTCCAGCCGCCGGTCGTCACGCAGTACGGAGGCGTAGCCCTCCTCGGTGAAGGCGCACCGCTCGTACAGCGGGACGAACCGGTCGGGGAAGAGGGCCGTCAGCCGCCCGCGCAGCACATCCGCCGCACTCTCCTCGCGCGGAGGGTTGGCCATGGTGAAGTAGTGCCGGTAGGAGAGTTCGGAGATGGCGTGGGCGTCCTCGGTGCGCGACGTCTCGTAGGCGGCCAGGCCCGCCGACGGGTCGGAGGTTGCGTCGAGGCAGTCGACGAGGACACGGGCGTCCTCGAAGCCGCAGTTCATGCCGTGTCCCATGAAGGGCGCCATCGCGTGACAGGAGTCGCCGAGCAGCGCGAAGGTGTCGCGCCAGACCCACCGGTCGCAGTGGACGGCCGTCAGGGTGGAGACCGCCTTGGTGGCGAGTTGTTCCTCGATGTCGGGGATGATGCCGGTCAGTTCGGGGAAGTGGGCGGCGAACAGCGCGGACAGCTCCTGGCCGCCGCGGGCCGCCGCGTAGGACGGGGCGGGGCCGTCGCGGCGCATGAACAGGGAGCCGGAGAGCTTCCCCGACGGCAGGGGGTGGGCGGCGAACATGGCCTGCCCGCTGGGCCAGTAGTGCGTGATGTCCGGCTCCAGCCGGCCGGCCGGCACGTCGATCTCCTGGTACGCCAGGTCCAGTGTGCGCACCTCGATCCGGGCGCCGCGCGTCTGGAGGGCGGCCCGGGTGGCGGAGTGCGCGCCGTCGCAGCCGAGGATGCGGCGGCACGTCAGCCGGTGGGTGCCGTGCCGGTCCTCCACCTGCACCGCGGGACGGTCCAGGTCCACGGAACGCACGCGCTGCCCGAAGCGGATGCTCACACCGGGGGTTGCCTCGGCCGCGTCCAGCAGGATCCGGTGCAGCCGGCGGCGCTCAACGGCCCAGATCGGCCGGCCGTCCCGGCTGTAGGGGGTCATCCGTGTCCGGCCGTCGGGCAGGTGCCCGCACCGTCCGTGCAGGGGGACGCATATCCGGCGTACGGCGTCCGCGACGCCGAGGTCCGACAGGGCGCGCCAGCCGCGTGCCGACAGCATCACGACGAGGGACCGGCGCTGCGGGCCGGGGTCGGCCCTGGGGTCCGGCCGCTTCTCCAGGACGGTGACGGGTCCGAACCGGGGGGCGAGATAGCACGCCGCGACCGCGCCGACCAGACCGGCGCCCACGATGACGGTCTCCGGGCTGCGGTCCGTGCGGGTCGTTGTGTTCTCGGCCGTGGAGGGGGTGCCGTTCCCGTCCGTGCGGCCCGTGCCGGTGCCGTTCATGCTGTTCCCGCCCCTCGTCCGTTGGCTCCGCCCGTCGATGCACGGGCGTCCGTGCGTCCGCGCCCGGTCATGGCCGCCGCAGTTCCGCCAGGACCGCGGCACCCACCTCCTTCGTGCCGAGAGGCCCGCCGAGATCGGGGGTGACACGGCCGGCCGCCACGGCCGCGGCGACCGCCCGGCGCACGGCGTCCGCCTCCTCGTTCCGGCCCAGGTGCTCGGCGAGCAGCGCCACGGAGAGGATCGCCCCGAACGGGTTGGCGGTGCCGCTGCCCGCGATGTCGGGGGCGCTGCCGTGCACGGGCTCGAACAGGGCTCGTCCCGTCACCGGATTGAGGTTGGCGGACGCCGCGACGCCCAGGCCGCCGGCGAGCGCGGCCGTGAGGTCGCTCAGGATGTCGCCGTAGGAGTTGTTGGTGACGATGACGTCGAAGCCGGTCGGGTCGGTGGCCAGGCGCAGCGCGGCGGTGTCCACGTAGAGGTGGGACGTCGCGATGTGCGGGTGCCGAGCCACCGCCTCGCCCCAGCACCGCTGCCACAACTGCCCGCCGTTGCGGACGGCGTTGGCCTTGTCGACGAGGCACACCGACCTGCGTGCCACGGAGAAGGCGAACTCCAGCACACGTGACACCCCGTGGCGGGTGCTGAGGTCCACATCCACGGCGATCTCCTCGGGTGTCCCGGTCCGAGCACCGCCGCCGATGCCGCTGTAGAGCCCCTCGGTGTTCTCCCTGACGATCACGCAGTCGATCGCCCTGCGGGCCGGGTCGCGCAGCGGGCTGAGCCTGTCGTGCCAGAGTCTGGCGGGCCGGTAGTTGACGTACAGGTCCAGTTCGAGACGCAGGGTGGTGAGGACACCGCGCACGTACGGTGTGTCGCCGAGCCGGGGGTCGCCGACCGCGCCGAGGAGCGCCGCCTCGCTTGACTTGATCCGGTCGAGGTCGGAGCTTGTCAGGGCCTCCCCGGTGCGCAGGTATGTGTCCGCGTTGACGTGGTCGAGGATGTCGGTGCGCGTCCCGAGGCCGAGTGCGTCGAGGACGTCCAGGGCCGGCTCGATCACCTCCGGGCCGATGCCGTCACCGGGGATCACCGCGATGGTGGTCACGGCCGTCTCACTTCCGGCCCTGGCTGAGCACGTCCTTGACGAGTTCCGCGACGTCGGCCGTCACGTGGAAGTGCCCGCCCGGCCGCACGGTCTCGGTGAAGCCGCCGGTGGTGACGGCCGCCCAGCCCGCCAACTGCTCCTGCTCCACCAGGGGGTCGCCCTCGCCGTGGTAGCAGCGCACGGGGCAGGACAGCGGACGGGTGCCGGGGCGGGGGCGGTAGGTGGCGTGGGCCCGCAGGTCGGAGCGGATGACGGGCAGGAGCAGGTCGCGCAGTTCGGCGTTCCCGGCGACGGCGGGTTCGATGCCGCCCAGTGCGCACAGGGTCGTCCAGAACTCGTCGTCGGGTGCCTTGTAGGTGTCCCTGTCGGTCATCCGGCCGGGTGGCAGAGCCGCGGAGACGCAGAGTGCCCGGGGCCCCTCGCCGGCGTCCCTCAGCAGCAGGGCGGTCTCGTAGGCGACCAGGGCGCCCAGGCTGTGCCCGAAGAGGATGTGATCGCCCGGCGGCAGACGCCGCAGCTCCGCCGCGACGGAGGCGGCCATCGCGGTCACGTCGTCCACCGGGGGCTCCCCGAAGCGGTCGCCGCGGCCCGGGTACTGGACGGCCATCAGGGACACCCCGGGCGGCACCGCGGCGGCCCACTCGCCGAAGGCGATCCCCGAGCCCCCCGAGTGCGGGAAGCACACCACCCGCAGGCCGAGCGGGTCACCGGTGGCCAGCGACCGCACCCATCCGCGCTCCCGTTTCCCGCTCATCCTGTTCGCCCTCCCGGCGGCCGTCGTTCCGTCCGCACCATGTTTGCCACTCGCCGGGGATTCGCACGGCCCACGACAGATGTCGGCAAGAGACCGGGGGGCGGGGCGCCTTGACGCCGACGATGCCAAGGGAGGCGACGCGGCACGGCGCGTGACCGGCGGCCCGGGGCCCGCGGCCCGCGGCCCGCGGCAGGGCCGGTCCGGTTTCGGTCCGGTCCGGTCCGGGTCGGCTCGGTCCGGGTCGGGTCGGTCCGGGTCGGCTCGGTCCGGGTCGGTCCGGGTCGGGGCGAGCGTCCTCCTGGAGCCGACAGGACCGCCATGCCGCTCCGATCGTCACCCCGCTCCACGCCTCGATCGACCTCTGGAAGGGACCGTGACCATGCTTGACGGTTTCGTGCACTGGCCCGAGCACCTCGTGACAGAACTGCGCCGGACCGGAGTCTGGCTCGGCCGGCCGCTCGGCGACCTGCTGCACGAGTCGTGCGAGCGGAACGCCGAGCGGGTGGCCGTGGTGTGCGGCGAACGCCGGATGACCTACGCGGAGTTGGCCCGGCGGGCGGATCGGCTGGCGGGTGGCCTGATCCGCCTGGGCATCAGGCCCCTGGACCGGGTGGTGGTGCAGCTGCCCAACGTCCCCGAGTTCGTCGTCGTGGTCCTCGCCCTGATGCGGGCCGGTGCGATCCCGGTCCTCGCACTGCCGGGTCATCGCCGAGCCGAGATCGCGCACCTGTGCGCGCACTCCGGAGCTGTCGCCTATGTGGTGAAGGACGAGTTCGGCGGGTTCGACTTCCGCACGATCGCCCGGGAGATCGCGCCGGTCCCGCACGTGATCGTCAGCGGTGACGCCCAGGAGTTCACCTCGCTGGAGTCGCTGGAGTCACTGGACGCGAAGGACGTCACGCTGCCCCGCGTGGAAGCGTCCGACCCCGCGCTGTTCCTGCTCTCCGGAGGCACCACCGGGCTGCCGAAGCTGATCCCGCGGACCCATGACGACTACGCGTACGTCATGCGGGCCAGCGCGGAGGCGATGCAGGTGGGCGCGGAGGTGGTGTACCTCGCCGTCAACCCGGTCGCGCACCAGGCGGCCCTGGCCTGCCCGGGCGTCCTCGGCAGCCTCCTGCTGGGCGGCAAGGCGGTCCTCACGTCGAGTGTGCGGCCCGACGACGTCTTCGCGCTGATGCTCCGCGAGGGGGTCACGGTGACCACGGTCGTGCCCTCGGTGCTGCGGCTGTGGACCGACGCCGGGCGCCCGCCCGGGGAACTGTCCCGCCTGCTCATCCAGGTGGGCAGCGCACCGCTCGACCCGGCCCTGGCGCTCCGTGCGGCGAAGACACTGGGCTGCAGGGTGCAGCGGTGGTACGGCATCAGCGAAGGTCTGCTGACCCACACCCGGCTCGACGACCCGGAGGAGGTGGCCGTCGGCACGGACGGCCGGCCCATGTCACCCGGTGACGAGGTGCGCGTCGTCGACGAGAAGGGGAACCCCCTGCCCGACGGGGAAGCCGGCGAAATGCAGGTCCGGGGCCCCTACACGATCCGCGGGTACTACCGCGCCCCCGAGGAGAACGCCCGCTCGTTCACGCCGGACGGCTTCTTCCGCACCGGCGACCTCGTCCGACGCCGCCCGGACGGCAACATCGAGATCGTCGGCAGGATCAAGGACGTGATCAACCGGGCCGGCGAGAAGGTCTCCGCGGAGGAGGTGGAGCGCCAGCTGCGCACCCATCCCGCGGTCCAGGACGCGGCCGTCATCGGCGTGGCGGACACCGTGCTCGGCGAACGGACCTACGCCTTCGTCGTCCTCGACCAGGCCGACGTCCGCCCGTCCGCCATGAAGGAGTTCCTGCGCGGTCGCGGCCTGGCCACGTACAAGATCCCGGACCGGCTGATCCCGGTGCCGCAGCTTCCGCGCACACCGATGGGGAAGGTCGACAAGAAGGCGCTGCGGAAGCTCACACCGGCCGTCGAGTGAAGCGTCGCACGGGCCCTGCGTGTGAGCAGGCTCGATGCTGCCACCGCGTCCGGCGAGCAGGGAGCGTGGTCGGGGTCGCGCGGGCCGTGGCAGGATGAAGGCATGTTGATCCGAAAGGTCGATGCCGCGTAGGCGTCCGGCAGGGTTGCGCGCGGAGCGCTGGCGACCCCGAGGGGGCGGCCCCGTGCGCCGGATCCGCGGGATCTCCGCGGCGACTCGCGCGGCGATCCGGAAGCTGGAGGACGAGCGCCTTCGGCCGGGTGCCGTGGCCGCTGCACTGGCCGAGTGCCAGTGGTACCTGAACCGGCCGGGGCGCGTTCTCCCGGACCCGATGATCGGCTGCGACTGCTGTGATCCGCTGGTCGCGCGCGACCGTCTGGAGGACGTGCTGCTGTGGCTTCCCCTGGGTGCTCGGGCTGATCTCGGCAGGCTCGTGGCCAGGTTGGACGCCGAGTTCGACGGCAGGGCCGGGCCACTCGGTGCTCACCTCGTCCTGTCGGAGCCGTTCGGTGCCTGCGGGCACTGGCGCCGGCACTTCATGGAGAGCTGAGGTCCGGGTGGCCACGCGTCCCGCACGGGGTGCTCGGAGGCCCTGGGTCAGAGGGTTCAGAAGGACAGGTGGTCGAGAGTGATACGACGCTCACGCACCCGCAACCGGCCCCCGCACACGACCAGCACGTCCTCGACGCCCGCACTGGGTCCCGCAGAGGCCACCGGATGCCAAGGACGCACCCGGGTCACCAGTGTGTGGTAGCGGGCGTGCAGCACACCACCGGGCGACTCCTCCACCCACAGCGCGTCGAGCCAGTAACGGCAGCGCACCGGTTCCTCCTCCGAGCGCCGCCCGTACATGCCGGCCAGCGCGGCGGCGATCGCGGCACGGCCCTGGACCCGCGGCACGAGGGGCGCGCACACCAGCACACCGTCCTCCGTGAACGACGCCGCCACTTCACTCAGGCGCGACTCCTGCAACAAGACGGTCTGGCGCGCGTAGAACTGCTGCACCCGCGCATACGACAGCGCGCTCACCCCGCCCTCCACGGCTCCGTCCGGCTCCGGCACGACCGTGGTGGCGGGTGCCGGGACAGCTGCGGCGATGTGGGGCCCGGTGACGGGCAGGGTGGCGGATTCGTCGGTATGGATCGTCATCTCTTCGCCCTCCTGCCTCAGACCAGATCGTCCCGGGTCACCACACGATGGCGTGTGCGCCACTTGCCGCGCACCCGCACCAGCACGTCCTGCATCACGCAGACCCGCACCACCCGGCAACCGCCGTCACGCCCGGTGCCGTACACCAGCGCATAGCAGCGGGTGCGCAACTCGTCCGCGCGGCCCGGCTGGATGTCGAGCATGCCGACGAAATGCCGCAGCCGGTCACCGCTGCGCTCCTGCACAGCCCGATTGCGCCGCACGTTCGCGGCCAGCCCCGCCCGGCCCCGCAGCGGGGCGTCCAGCGTCGGAACGTCGAAGACGGCGTCCTCGGTGAACGTCGCCGCCCAACGCTCGGCCTCATGCCCGTCGAACAGCTGCATCTGATGTGCGTAGAACTGCAGCACCTGCCCGTACAACTCACCGAACCCGACGTGTGGCGGGGCGTGTTGGGGGCGGATCAGAGTGTCGGTCGTCATGGCGGCATCACTCCGTTTCTTCGACTCCCCACACGGTCCCCTCCGCCGATCGAGCACTCTTCGAACCTTCCTCAAGCGATCCGGCAGAGCGTGGAAGGCCCAGTCAGGCGACGAGGCCCCCGGCCGTGCCCGAGCCGCCCGCCCGGCCCTCTCGCCCGACTCCCCCGTTCCGCCACCTCCCCGCCGTCAGGAGCAGACCATGGTGACCTTCGTCAACAAACTGACCGTGCACGGCGACATGGACGCCTTCCTCGCCGTGAAGGACCGGCTGACGGCCTACATGTCGGCCCAGCCCGGCTACGTCAGTCACCAGACGCTGCGCCAGGCCGGACAGCCGAACGTGTACCTGGAGCTGGCCGTTTGGCAGGACGCCACGGCCCACGGCACGGCCGTACGCAGCAGGGAGTTCCAGTCCCTCGTCCACCGCCTGCGTCCGCTGGCCACCCCGGAGCCGGGCCTGTACGAGACGGTCGAGGCGAGCGCGTGATGTTCGGCCCCAGCAGGCCCCAGGCCCTCGTCGTGGGCGCCGGCCCCGCCGGTCTGACCGTCGCCCACGAACTGGCCCGCCGTGGTGTCTCCGTGCGCCTGGTGGATGCCGCCGAGGCACCGGCCATCACCAGTCACACGGTGGCCGTGCAGCCCCGGACGCTCGAGGCGTTCGCGCAGATGGGAGTGGTCGAGGAAGTCCTCGCCCGCGGCAGCACCAGCAGGTCCTTCACCGTCCAGGCCGGCACACGCTCTCCGGTGCGGCTGGTGGCCGACTACTCCTCGCTGCCGACGTCCTACCCGTACACCCTGGCTGCCGCACGGCACGACATCGAGTCAGTGCTGCGTCTGGCCCTGGCCCGCCTCGGCGTGCCCGTCGAGTGGGACACCCGTCCGGGCCGCATCGAGCAGGATCACGATCGGGTCCTGCTGCGCCTTCACCACCAGGGACGCACTCAGGTGGTGGAGACCTCCTGGCTCATCCACTGCGACACCTCGTCCGGCACCACGCCCGAGCATCCGGCCGCCGACCCGTCCGACACCCTCCCGGGCGACAAGCAGGCACCGCCGGAACGCCTCACGCCCGCCAGGCACAGCGACGCACCTGCGCCCACGCCCCTGCGACAGGGCAGGCTGTTCGCCGTCGGAGCCGCCACCCGGCAACACACCCGGTACAACGGGCCGGGCAGCATCAACTCGGGTGTGCAGGACGCACACAACCTCGCCTGGAAGCTCGCCCAGGTCACCCACGGCCACGCCGCACCCGCCCTGCTGGACACGTACCGGCACGAACGTCAGCCCATCGGCAACCCCGCTGCCACCCGCCTGACCACTGTGAAAAGCCTCCTCGCCCGCACCGCGCTGACAGCGGCCCTGCACGCCGCACATCTCGTGCGCCCCCTGCGCAGGGCACTTCAACGCATCCTCCTCAAAGACCTGTCCGGACTCGGCATCCGTCACACCGACTCCCCACTGACCACGTACGACATCCAGCACTACATCTGCGCGATCGGCCCCTTCGTGGCGGCCGGCACCCTTCCCGCCCCGCACACCCGCCCACGCCCCGGCGAACGGCTCACCCACGCCCCCGTGCACCACCCGCACGCCCCCTCCCACCACGCCCTGCACCGCCAACTACGGGACCCTCGCTGGACCCTGCTCCTCGCAGCAGGCGGTCCTCAAACCGGCGACACACCCGAGACCGTCGCGCTCAACGCAGCGCTTCAGTACGGCCCATGGCTGTCCGTCAGGACCCTCACGACCACCCACACCAGCGGACCCCACCCACTGCACGACCCTCACCACCACCTCCACCACGCCCTCGGCCTCGCCCCCGGCAACTGGCTCTTGATACGCCCTGACGCCTACGTCGCGGCCCGGGGCTCACACCTCACCCGGCGCAGCCTCCAGCAAGCCCTCACCCCGCTCGCACCCACTGCCCCCCTCCTCAGCGAAGCGCCTCAGGACCTCCGCCCCCTTACCCAGCCTGACCCGAAGAAGCACTGACAGCAACGTCCGGCGGACCTCCGAGGGCGGTCGCGGTGGTACGCCTTCGTCAGGGCGCCGCGTTCCGAAGGAGTTGTCCAGAAAGCCCATGTGTGCCGATCCTCGGTGACAGTCAGGACGTGCCGCACGCGCGGAGCCGACGGCCGCTCCATGGCGAACGGCAGCGCATCAGTGCTCGAACAGCACGGTCGCCACCGGCACCGTCAGCAGCAGGCTGAGTCCGACCAGGGGCAACCGGTCCAGCCACAGGACGGCGGCGAATTCGCGCAGGGTCGCGGCAAGCCAGTAGGCGGGGGAGGTCGGCGCGCCCACGACGCGTGCGGGCACCCCGACGCGCCGGGCCAGCAGGGTCGTTCGGTATACGTGGAAGCCGCTCGTGACCACCGTGGCACGGCGTCCGGAAGGGGCGCCGTCCACGAGGGCCGCGCTGAAGCGGAGGTTCTGCCCGGTGTTGACGGAGCGGTCCTCCCGCACGATCCGGTCGGCAGGCACCCCCTGTCCGTGCAGATAGTCGGCCATCGCGTCCGCCTCGGAGCGGACCTCGTCGTCGCCCTGGCCGCCCGAGACGACGAACACCACACCCGGTGCCTCCGCGGTGCGGGCGGCGTCGATCGCAAGGGCGCGGTCCAGCCTGCGGGTCAGCAGCGGGCCGGGCCGGTCGCCGTCGAGCCCGGCGCCCAGGACGACGACATGGGTAGTACCCGGCTGCGCGGTGTTACGGCCGTGGACGACCACGTAGCCGGCGAAGACGAGGAAGAGCAGAGTGAGGTATCCCGCTGCCGCGTTCACCGCGACCAGGAACGCACCGAACACCTCGCCGCCGATGGAGAGATGGACCGCGTCGAGGCCGGGCACCGCTAGCAGCGCGCAGCCGGCGGCCGCCGTGGCCAGCAGGGCCGGTTGTGGTCCGTAGCGCCGGACCAGGAGGACGCCATCGGCCAGCAGCAGCAACCCGAGCGTGAGCGCCACGGACACGGCGGCCACCGCGAGGACGGTGGCAAGGGTCGGGTGGGATGCCGCGCTGCGACCGGCCACACCGAGTCCGGCCGAAGTCGCCGCCAGGCAGAACAGGACGGCGGTGGAGAACCGGTGCGGTGCCAGCACGGCGTTGACGACGCCGCCGATGGCGAACACCATCGCGGCCACGTACTCCGGATACTCCGGCATGTGCCGCACCACTCCACTCCCCCGCCGTGTCCCACCGCCCGCGCCGGTACGGACGACTGTGGACCATCCTCGCAGAGCTGTCGTGGTGCGCCGCACGCGGGCGGCACACCCGCCCGACCCGCTTTCGGCAGCAAGGCTCTGTACATCACGTGTGCGCGTACCCATCACTAAAGTACGGCGTATGAGCCAGACTCCCGTCGACCGCATCGACCCCCTCGACCCCGTCGCGCACAACCGCCTCGCCTGGGACCGAGAGGTGGAGGAGGGCAACGAGTGGTCACGGCCGGTCGGTCCCGAGGTGATCGCGGAGGCGCGGGCCGGTCGGTGGTCCATCGTCCTGATCGGGTACGAGCCGGTCGACCCGGCCTGGTTCCCGCAGGAGATCGCCGGTCGTGACGTGCTCTGCCTCGCCTCCGGCGGCGGGCAGCAGGGTCCGGTGCTGGCCGCAGCGGGCGCGCGGGTGACCGTCTTCGACAACTCGCCCCGTCAACTCGCGCAGGACGAGATGGTCGCGGAGCGGGAAGGGCTCGACCTGCGCACCGTGCTCGGCGACGCGCGCGACCTGAGCCCGTTCCCGGACGCCTCGTTCGACCTCGTCGTCCACCCGGTCTCCAACCTGTTCATCCCGGAGCTGGCGCCGGTCTGGCGCGAGTGCCACCGCGTGCTGCGCCCCGGCGGGACACTGCTGTCCGGCTTCCTCAACCCGGACGTCTACCTCTTCGACGCCGAGTCCTTGGAGGCGCGTGGCGAGCTGGTGGTGCGGCACCGCCTCCCCTACAGCGATCTCACCCACCTGGAGCCCGCCGAGCGTGAACGGCTGTGGGGCCTCGACGCGCCCGTGGAGTACAGCCACACACTCACCGAGCAGATCAGCGGGCAGATCGCGGCGGGCTTCGCCATCACCGGCTTCACCGAGGCCCCGCACCACTCGGAGGCCACGGCCGGCTGGCTCCCCGGGTACTTCGCCACCAAGGCGGTCAAGGCCGGCGTCAGCCACTGACCGTTCGCCGGCCGGGCCGGGCCGGACGCTGCCTGGTGGCGCCCAGCCGGGGGGTTGTTATGACCGCTGTCATGATGGATGCTGCCTCTCGGCGCACGTCACGGCCGAACCCGACGAGCCGGGAGGACAAGGTGAGGGACAACGCCGCACGGGCGATGTGGGAGAGGTACGAGCCGGTCCACCAACTGGTCTACTTCGCTCCCGAGGTGCGCGAGGCCATGGACGGCCTCGGGATGCGGGGCTACTGGATGGGCTACTTCGCTCTGCGCGCGGCACCTCTGGGCCCTGTCCCGGCCCCCGTCGTCACGAGCTGCTTCTACGTGTTCCACCCCGACCGGGCCGCGAGCGCCCTGCCGGAAGCCTGGAGTCTGGCCGGGTCGCAGCAGGTGATCGAGGCTCGCGAACGGGCCGTGGACGCCGCGATGACCAGCCTCTACGGTCCCGATGTCATCGGCTCCGCCGAGCTGGCCGAGGCCGCCGACCTCGCATGGGAGGCCGCCGGCGCCGCGGACACGGCGGGTCGGGTGCTCGGCGCGGCCAACCAGGCCTTGCCACGGCCGGATCACCCCCACGTCCGGCTCTGGCAGGCCGCGACCACCTTGCGCGAGCACCGTGGAGACGGCCATGTCGCCGTGCTGGTCGGCCATGGCCTGGGGCCGGTCGAGGCGCTGGTGCTCAAGAGCGCGACGGGCGAGACCGACGCCGGGTTCCAGCAACGCATCCGCCAGTGGGACACCGAGGCATGGCAGGCGGCGCGGGAGGCGCTGCGCGGGCGCGGCTGGATCGACGAGGAGGAGCGCCTCACGGCGGCCGGCGCGGCCGCCCACGCGCAGATGGAGGCGGACACGGACGCCGCGGCGGCGGCGCCGTGGCACGCCCTGGGTACCGAAGCCACCGCCCGCCTCGCCCACCTGCTCGAACCGCTCGCACGACGCGTCCTGGACTCCGGCCTCGTGCCGCCCGCCAACCCGGTCGGCCTGACGGACGGTACGTGGCGCGCCGCCGGATAGTCCGCCCCTGACAGCGGGTTCGACGACGACTCCACGGCGGCAGGACGCGCCCCTGCTGTGCACCGGCCGCAGCGCTCCCTTCAGCGGGCCGCCGGCCGCACTCGATCGCACGCCTCGGCCACCCCTAACGCCCCGTCAGGCCGGGCGGGTCACGCGTCTGTGTGTGACCGCCCCCTCACTTCTTTCGCGGAATTCGCGGAATCGGAGGGGTGGCTATGTTCTGCGCGGTTTGCGTGGCCGACCCCAGCTGCCGTGCGGCCGATTGCGGTCCCGGCCCGACGTCGCGGCGTCGAACTGGGCCTTACTGGTCACCGGCCGCGGTACGGGTACGAGGGTGGTCGCGGTCGATCGGAACGGGACGGTCGAGGCCCAGCCGACGAGGGGCATGGTCTCGTCGTAGTGCGGAGCGAACTGCGCGACGTCGATCGCGGGCATCCGGTGGTTCAGGCTGCGCACATGTGCGATGAACGCGTCAGGCAGCGCGACATGGTGCGTTTCGACGTAGTGCGGGAAGTCCTGGCGCCACAGCCACGTACCGTCCGTCAACAAGGAGGAGCATGCCAGAGAATGCCGGTGAGCCTTCCCGGTGATGACGTCGTCTCCGCCTTCCATGACGTCGAGGAGGACGTGGCCTGCGTCCAGGTAGGCCACCAGGTCCTTCTCGTCCGGCTCACCGACGGGCCGGACGGCATCACGTATCGATCCGTTCGGTCGGCCGGAGCAGTCGTCCAACTCGTCGTAGAAGCCCAGCAGTCCCAGCACGGCGTCCCCCTTCGGCCTTCGGCAAGCCTTTCCCTCCCCCGGGCCGCTCGCAGCCGCGGCGACAAGAACACTTTGATCACCCTCCGCAGCGAGCGCCTTCCCAACGGCAACTCCGGCTACCGGGTGACCCTTTCGGTGAGCTTCGGCTGTTCGGCGGGGAACTTTGCCGCGTCTCCCAGGAAGAGCAGGAAGCCGTCCGGCGTCTCGGCCACCACGTCCGTGAACCTGTCGCCGTTGACGTCCAGCAGGGGCACAGTGGCGCTGATCGACGCCCCACCGTACGTCGCCGCGTCGAAGGCGGTGGCTCGGGACGGGTCGGGACCGGAGCCGTCGCTCGCACCGGGCAGCAGGGTGAAGCGGCCCGCCTTGTCCTCGCCCGGAGTGTCGATCACCAGGTCCGGATGGCCGTCGCCGTTCACATCACCGGTACCGGAGACCGCGCCGAAGAAGTCCTTGCCCTGCCCGTCGCCGGGGATGCCCGGGGTCTCCTGGCTGAGCACCGTGTTGCGGCGCCCCGTGCCGGGGCCGCCCGGCGCCCCGTGGACGAGGGTGAGCTGTCCCGGGTCGAGCCCTGCGGCCGGCGACCCGACGCCGCCCCCTCCGACGAGGAGGTCGGTGACGCCGTCGCCGTTCACGTCGCCGGTCAGCGGTGTCAGGACTCCGTCCTCGGTGGCGTTGTCCAGGTCCAGGGGCGGGTCGGCCCGGACGGGCCCGTCAGGACTGCCGCGGAAGTAGGCAGTTGCGGGGACCGGGTCCGAACCCGGCTCCTCGTCTTCCTCGTACGGCGGGCTGCCGGTGAACAGCAGGTCGTCGAAGCCGTCGGCGTCGAAGTCACCGGAGGTGGCCCCGCCTCCGGCGGCCTCCCAGTCCTGCTCCACGAGCCGGGCCGGGGCGCCGTTCCGTCCGAACGGGCCGTACGCGATCCGGCCCGGAATCCGCTCCGGGTCCTTCTGCTGCGCTCCCTTGCCGCGGTCGATCAGGTCGAGGGCCCCGTCACCGTCGACATCGGCAGCGGCCACGGCGAGGAACTGGCGCGGGGCGGTCACCGCCACGGGCTTGCCGAGGCCGTTCATCCCACCGAACAGGACCACCGCCTGATAGGCGGCACCCGGCTCGGCCTTGCGGCCCTGTCGCGTGGGTGCGCGTGTGGCGACCAGGTCCGTGAATCCGTCGCCGTCGAGGTCGCCGCGGAGCAGCGGGGCGCTGTACCCGCCGTCGTCACGTGTGGCCCGGACCGCGTCCAGTCCGCGTTTCGAGCCCGGGACGACGACCAGACGCCCTCCCGACTCGCCGGAGGCGCGGTCGACTTCCACGGTGGCGAAGTCGTCGTAACCGTCCTTGTCGAAGTCGCCGGTGCCCGACTCGCTGCGACCGTCACGGTCCCGAGGGGCCGGCCGGCTCTCCCCCGGACGGCCGGCGTTCCCGTCCCGGCTCCCGCTTCCGCCGGAGCAACCCGTGAGCAGGAGGAGCGCACAGCCCAGCAGGGCGAGCAGGAACCGAGGGGCAACCGCAGCCTCATACGCACCCGCGAACTTCCGCACCGCCACCCCTGACGACCAACACCTCGTGCCACTCGATCCCCGACGGCACAAACCTAGTGATCAGCAAGCTCCTGTGGCAATGCTCGGTGTTTCGCCCTCAGCACAGATACCTCCCCCCTACCACATACATAAGCGCTGTATATAAAAATGCTATGCTTCCGGCATGAGTCGTCGCGACACCCTTCCTGACGCTTCCGCCGCCATCGGGGCAGCTCTCTACGGCCTGGCCACCAGGGCCGCGAGACGCCTCCCCCGGGACATGAGCCTGACGTCCGCCGCCACCCTCGCCACCTTGGACCGGACGGGCTCCCGGCGTATCACCGACCTGGCCGCGGTCGAGGGCGTCACCCAGCCCGCGATGACCGCCCTGGTCCGGGTGTTGGAGGAGTCCGGTCTGGTCGAGCGGCGGGGCGACGCGTCCGACAGGCGGGTCACGCTGGTGTGTCTGACCGACGCGGGCGCCACCTATGTCCGGACCCGGCGCCAGGCGGGCGTCGACGCGTTCGAGCGGCTGATCGGCGAACTCACCGGTGACGAGATCGAGGCGCTGCTGGCGGCCCTTCCGGCGCTGAAACACCTGGCAGAGCTCGAGAGCCAGGACCGCGACCGGTTCGGGCAGTGACCGGGCGGCCGGTCGGCGGAGACATGGTGAGAACGGTCCCAGTGCCGCGTTCCGAGGCGCGGATGCTGGTTCCCGCCCTGATGTTCATCGCCCTGGTCGTGGCTGCGGTCGGCAGCCTCGGGGCGCCGCTCATCACCAGCGTGGCGACCTCGTTCCACGTCTTGCTCGGCAGCGCGCAGTGGACGCTGACCGTCGCACTGCTCAGCGGTGCCGTCGCCACGCCGGTGCTGGGGCGGCTCGGAGCCGGCCCGCACCGCCGGGCCACGATCCTCGTCACCCTGGCGGTCGTCGTCACCGGCAGCGCGCTCACCGTGCTGCCGCTGCCGTTCGCGTGGCTGCTGGCGGGCCGCGCGGCCCAGGGTGTCGGTCTCGGGCTGACTGCGCTGATGATGGGCGTGGCCCGGGATCATCTTCCCGAGGAGCGGGGCGGGGGCGTGATCGCCCTGATCTCGGTGGTCTCCATCATCGGGGCCGGCGTCGGCTACCCGCTGGCCGCACTGCTCGCGGAGCTCGGCGGAGTACGGGCCGCCTACGGCCTCGGTCTGGCCGTCACCGCCGCCGCCCTCCTGACCGCGTGGCGCTCCATGCCCGAAGCACCCGAAGGCCGCTCCGCGCGCGTGGACCTGGTGGGCGCGGTCGTCCTGGCCGCCGTACTGCTGCTGGTGCTGTTCCTCGCCGGTGAACGGAGTCTGTGGAGCCGGCACCTCGCCGTGGCGGCGGGCCTCTCCGTCGCCGCGGTGGTGCTGCTCTGCCTCTGGGTCGTGATCGAGCTGCGCAGCAGGACGCCCCTGGTCGATGTGCGAGCCGTGCGGCACCCGGCGGTCGCCGGGGCGAACCTCGCCATGTTCGTCGGCGGGATCGGCATGTACCTCCTGCTCACGCTCGTCACCCGGTACGCGCAGACGCCGCACGGCGCCGGCTACGGCTTCGGTCTGACGACCTTCGTCGCCGGGCTGGTGCTCGTTCCGTTCTCGGTGCTGGGGTTCGTCGCCGGCAAGCTCACGCCGCGGGTCCGGACGCGGGTCGCCGACCCGCTGCTCCTGGCCGGCAGCGCCGTCGTGGTCGGCGGCGGGTTCGCCCTGTTCGCGGCGGCCCGGTCGGACCTGGCCGAACTGTTCGCGGCTATGGGCGTGCTGGGCTTGGGTGTCGGCGGCTTCTCGGCCGCCATGCCCGGCGTCATCCTGGCCGTCACCCCCGGGAGCGAGACGTCGAGCGCCATGAGCGTCAACTACGTCGTCCGCAGCGTCGGATACTCCCTGGGCAGCGCCCTGGGCGGCCTGATCCTCGCGGCGGGCACCGGCCCCGGCCACCTCTTCCCCGACGACAGCGCCTACACCACCGCCGCGCTGGCCGGCCTCGGTGCCATGGCGCTCACGACGCTGACGAGCCTCTGCCTCGCCCGCCGGCGCTCGCCCCCGGCCCGTCCCTGAGTCGGATGCACTCACCACATCGGAGGTCTCATGCCCAAGGGCTACTGGGTCAGCGTCTACCGCACCATCACGGACCCTGAGAAGCTGGCCGCCTACAACACGCTGGCCCGTCCCGCCGTCGAGGCCGGGGGTGGTCGGACCCTCGTCCGAGGCGGTCGGGTCGTGGCGCACGGCGCCGGAATCGCCGAGCGCACCGTCCTGGTCGAGTTCGACAGCTTCGAGCAGGCCGTCGCGGCCTACGAGAGTGCGGCCTACCAGGAGGCGCTGGCCGCCCTCTCCGACGGCGTCGAGCGCGACTTCCGCATCGTCGAGGGCAACGACTGACGGCGGGGGGCCGGTCGGAACTTCACTGGCCAGTCAGCGCGAGGACCCGGGTGCCGGCGGAGAAGCCGGCACCCGGGCAGGAGGCCCGCTCAGGGTGCCGTCGGTCGCGCGAGGCCCGGGTCAACGCTGATGGGCGGGAAGCCGGTTCCGCGAGGACCCGGGAGAGGCCGGCGCGCCGGCCGGGTCCCGCGGAGTCGGCCGATCAGCGGGCGATGCGCTGCCCGAACAGCGCCTCCTTCTGCGGCGCACCGAGCGAACCCGGGCTGAACGAGGTGATGTTGTTGGTCGTCGCACCCGTCTTCGAGCCGCGCAGCACCCACACCGCCCCCGAGTCCTTGTACGTGCCGTCCTCCAGCGGAGCGGCCGCTATGAGGTCGGCCCGGTTGTTGGCGTTGACGTCGGCGAGCAGGACCGTACGGCCGAAGTTGTCGCTCGTCTCGGACACACCGGGAACACCGGAGGTGGACTGGTGGAAGGCCTGGGCGCCCGAGCCGGTCAGGCCGGACGGTCCGCCCTTGAGCAGGACCACCGCGCCCGCCTCGCGGACCGAGCCCACGTCCTCGCCGGGCACGCCGACCGCGATGTCCGGGTAGCCGTCGCCGGTCACGTCGCCGGCGGCCAGCGAGTAGCCGAACTGGTCGCCGAAGTTGCGGTAGTTGTCGCCCGCCTCGTCCGTGCCGGGGACGCCCGCCGAGTTCTGCGTGATCCTTGCGGTGCGCGTGGAGGGCCCGTTCGCCGAACCGTAGACGACGCGGACCGCGCCCGCGTCGTAGTCCATCATCTCCGACACCTGGTCGACCTGGCGGGCCACGAAGTCCCCGTAGCCGTCCTTGTTCACGTCGGCCACGACCCCGCCGACGGTGTAGTAGCCGGTGCTCTTGAAGGTCGAACTGAGCCCTGTGGAGGTCCCCTTGTAGTAGCGGGAGTGGAACTGCATCTCCTCGAAGCCGTTCGTGGTGACGACGTCGTCCTTGCCGTCTCCGTTCATGTCGCCGACGGCCATGTCCTGGGGGCCGGACTCGTCCGCTATCTCCAGCGTGTTCGTCCGGGCGGGAGCACCGGCCCGGGTGAAGGGGCCGAAGCGGACCTCCAGGTTGCCGTTGCCGTTGGCGATGACGTCGGCATGGCCGTCGCCGTCGATGTCACCGGCGGCCACCCGGTAGGCGGCGTCGCCGAGCGGGGCGCCCTCGCCCAGGCCCTGCGGGGAGCCCCAGAGCACCATCGGGGTGTAGTAGCTGCCGACGATCAGGTCGGTGTACCCGTCACCGTCCAGGTCGCGGGCAGCGGTGCTGGTGCCGAAGGTCCCGTACTCCATGGGGTCGCCCGGCACGCCCTCGGTCGCCTGCGTGATCAGCTGCGGGTGGGCGGTGTCGGTGCCGGCCGAGGAGCCGTACAGGACCGAGACGTAGCCGGCCTGCTGGAGGCCCGACACGGTGGCGAAGGGGGCGCTGACCGCGAGGTCGGCGAAGCCGTCGCCGTTGAAGTCCACCACGGGGGTCTTCGGCCCGGCGGCGGCGGCCGGACCGGCGGACAGAACGAACGGCGCGGTGAGCAGCGCGGCCAGCGCCGCGCACCGTGCGACGTTGCGACGGCTCTTGGGGTGAGGCACGAATGACTCCGAAAGTTGGGTCCGGATAGGTCTGTCGTTCATCTGGGACCCGCGAGGGACCGAAACGGTTGTGGTCCGGGTGACCGAATTTCGCCTTCGCCGAACCGCTCCGCTCACGTACTCGGCTGCCGCCGGCCTCCGGCGCGGCCGACCGGCCGCGGGAGCCGCGATTCGCTTCGCCACGGCCGTCTCGGCAGGATGGGACCATGACCGAGATCCGCACCCCCCGCCTCGTCCTGCGTCGATGGTTCGACGACGACCTCGTCGCTCTCTCCGAGATCCACGCCGATCCGGTGGTGATGCGGAACATCGGCGACGGCAGGACGCGCTCCCTCGACCAGACGGCCGAGGACATCGAGGCGTGGGAGGAGGAGTGGGACGAGGAAGGCTTCGGGATGTTCGGCGTCGAGCTCCTGGGCTCCGGTGAACTGGCCGGTGCCGTCGGTCTGACCGTGGCGAAGACACCGTCCGAGATCGCAGGCCAGGTGGCGATCAGCTGGCGGCTGGGACGCGTGTTCTGGGGCCAGGGTTACGCCTCCGAAGCAGCTCAGGCCACCCTGGAGTTCGCCTTGCAGGATCGGGGCCTCGACCGCGTGGTCGCGGCGTGCCGGACGGAGGACCGAAGCTCGGCGAACGTACTCGGGAAACTCGGGATGCAGGCGGAAGGCGCCACACGGCACCCGGTCCATGGCCACGACCTGACGTTGTACGGCATCGATCTGACGCAATATCAGCACTAGGGGCAGACCAGGGGCAGTGCCGCTGCGAAGCATGCGCCCGGGTTCCCGGCGGCCCTCGTCCGACGCCGACGCCGGGTCGGCCGCGACGGCGGCGGCGACGACGGCTGGATCGGTGGGACGTCTCCGTGACACCTAGGGGTGTGTGTCGGTGACGGCGATGACCTCGTCGAGGCGGTCCCGGGCGGCCAGCAGTTCGTCGATCTTGGCCTGGATGCGCTCGCGCTCGACCCGCAGCATGGCGCGTTGCTCGGCGTCGGTGTGCCCCGAGTCCCAGCACGGAAGGAGTTCGGTGATCCTCCTGCTGGTCAGACCAGCGGCGTACATCTGCTGGAAGAAGCGGACCCGTGAGATGGCGTCCTGGCGGTACAAGCGCTGGCCGGACGGGCTGCGCTCCGCGGTGAGCAGCCCCTGCTGCTCGTAGTAGCGCACGGCGCGCACCGAGACCCCGGCGCCTCGTGCCACCTCGCCGATCCGGATCATCCGCTCGCCCGCATCCACTGCGCTGGTCACGGTGCCCCCTCTCCCTCGGCTCCGGGAATCCAATGGGAAATACCCGGCACCGGACATCAGCCCTTGCCTCTGACGTTGGCGTCAGGTTTTAGCGTAACGGACATGGACATCAACAACTCCGTCGCCCTTGTCACAGGGGCCAACCGCGGCCTGGGCCGCTCTTTCGCCCAGCGCCTGGTCGCACGAGGCGCCCGCAAGGTCTACGCGACGGCTCGCCGGCCGGAGACCGTGGATCTGCCCGGGGTCGAGGTGCTGCCCCTCGACATCACCGATCCCGCATCCGTCAGGGCCGCCGCCGAGGCCGCCCCGGACGTCTCGCTGCTCGTCAACAACGCCGGAGTCAGTACGGGAACCGACCTGCTGACCGGCTCGCCGCAGACGGTGCGGCACGAGCTGGAGACCAACATGTTCGGTCACCTGACCATGATCCGGGAGTTCGCCCCGACTCTCGCCAGGAGCGGCGGAGGCGCGATCGTCAACGTACTCTCCGCCATGTCCTGGTTCGGGGGCAGGGGCGCGAACGCCTATCACCTGTCCAAGGCCGCCGCCTGGGCCATGACCAACGGCGTCCGCCTGGAACTCGCCGAGCAGGGCACGCTCGTGACAGCGGTACACCTCGGTCTGGCCGACACGGACATGGCGGCGGGCTGGCCCGTGGCCAAGATCGCCCCATCCGACCTGGCCGACGCTGCCCTGGACGGTGTGGAGGCGGGCTCCGCCGAGGTCCTGGCCGACCAGTGGAGCGAGGATGTGAAGTCGCGTCTGCCGTTGACCCCGGAGGAGTTCACCGCCGCGATGGACCGCGCCCTGGCGGCGCTGTCCGCGGCCTGAGGTTCCTCAGACCGCGGGTCGGGGCGATACGGACACGGGGAGCGGCTCCCCCGCGGGCCGCCGGCCCTGTGGGCGGTCCGGGGTCAGCCGCTCTTGCGCCTGAACGACCGCTGCTGCGCAGCCGGTCCGTGCGCGCCTCGGACCTTGGCGGCGTGCGGGTTGCTCGCCACGTCGGCGGCATCCGCCTGCATACTCCGCTTGCGCGCCAGGGCTTCGCGGAACTTGCGCTTGAGGTCGTACTGGCCGTCGGCGTCGGGCGAGAGAGCGGGGCTCCCCGTGTCGCCCGATTCGGCATCGGCCGGTTCCGGCGCTTGTGGCGTCGAAGACTCTGCGGTCAAGGGGACCTCCTGGGTGCGCGGTTGGGGACCACAGCTTGTCATGCCGGGCGTCACATGTGCCGCCGACAGCCGACATCACGAGCCGCTTTCGCTCCGAGCCCCGCGGGGGGGCCGGTGTGCGGCCGTCGCTGACCATATGCCGAGGGAGATCGACAACCGCCGGGGTGCCGCGGGCAGCGCTGTACGTGCTTCTCACCAGCACGAGCGCACAGACCGCGGGGAGGTGCATATTGGAAGCAGCACTACTTCCCACCGGAGGCCGTCATGCTCCTCCTCGGCATCATCCTGCTGGTCGTCGGTTTCATCACCGGGATCTCGGTCCTGTGGACGATCGGGATCATCCTCGCGGTCATCGGCGCAGCGCTGTGGATCATGGGCTCCATGGGGCACGCCGTCGGCGGCCGCCGGCATTACTGGTAGTCCGTGGACGGGCGCGGCGGGTCGGGCAGTCCCGCGACCCGGCGACCCGGCGATCCGACCCTCCGGCGGCCCGGCGATCCGGCGGTCCGCCGGTCACTGCGGTCCGGCGATCCGACCGTCCGGCGGCCCGGCGATCCGGCCGTCCGTGCGGTCCGGCTGTCCGTGCGGTCCGTGCCGTCCGGCGATCCGGCCGTCCGGCCCATTGAATACTGGCCGACGGCAGCCGCGTCGGCGCTGGTGGTCGCGGCCACCAGCGCCGACGCGGCACGTGTGCGGACCCCTGGCCGGCACGGCATCGAAGCCACGCCTGCGGCAGGAGCCCACCGGACACGTGCTCCCGGTCAGGCGTCGATGATCACCGGGATGATGAGCGGCCTGCGGCGGTGCGTGCGGAACGCCCAGTTGCCCACGGCGCGGGCGAGGAGCTGCTCCAGCTGGCGGGCGTCGCCGACGCCTTCCTGAGCGGCGTTCGCCAGCGTCTTCTCGATGACGGGGATCACCGGCTCGAAGGTGGTCTCGTCGTGGACGAAACCGCGGGCCAGGAAGTCGGGCGGCTCGGTCAGTGCTCCAGTGTCGGCGTCGACGATGGCGACGACGGTGACGACGCCCTCCTCGGCCAGGGTCACCCGGTCCTTGAGGGAGGCCTCCGTCGCGCCGCCGACCTCCATGCCATCCACGTAGACGTTGCCCGCCGACACCTTGCCGGTGATGGAGGCGCGGCCGTCCACCAGGTCGACGACGACGCCGTCCTCGGCGATGACGACCCGCTCGGGGTCGACGCCGGTGCGGATGGCGAGGTCGGCGTTGGCGCGCAGGTGGCGGAACTCGCCGTGCACGGGCATGACGTTGCGGGGGCGGACGATGTTGTAGCAGTAGACGAGTTCGCCGGCGCTGGCGTGGCCGGAGACGTGCACCTTGGCGTTGCCCTTGTGGACGACGTTGGCGCCCCACCGGGTCAGGCCGTTGATCACCCGGTAGATGGCGTTCTCGTTGCCGGGGATGAGGGAACTGGCGAGCAGGACGGTGTCGCCCTTGCCGATGCGGATCTGGTGGTCGCGGTTGGCCATCCGGGACAGGGCGGCCATCGGTTCACCCTGCGATCCGGTGCACACCAGGGTGATCTTGTGGTCGGGGAGCTTCTCCAGCTCCTTGGTGCTCACGACCAGGCCGGAGGGGACCTTCAGATACCCCAGTTCCCGGGCGATGCCCATGTTGCGGACCATGGAGCGGCCCACGAAGGCCACCTTGCGGCCGTACTGGTGTGCGGCGTCCAGGATCTGCTGGATGCGGTGCACGTGGCTGGCGAAGCTGGAGACGATGACCCGCCGCGGCGCGGTGCGCATCACCTGCTCGATCGCGGGGTTCAGCTCGCGTTCGGAGGTGGTGAAGCCGGGGACCTCGGCGTTGGTGGAGTCCGTCAGGAACAGGTCCACACCCTCTTCACCGAGGCGGGCGAAGGCCCGCAGGTCGGTGATCCGGTCGTCCAGGGGGAACTGGTCCATCTTGAAGTCACCGGTGTGCAGCACCATGCCCGCCGCGGTGCGCAGGGCCACCGCGAGGCTGTCCGGGATGGAGTGGTTGACGGCCACGAACTCGCAGTCGAAGGGGCCGAAGCCGCGCCGGTCGCCCTCACGGACGCGCACCGTGCGGGGCCTGATGCCGTGCTCCTTGAGCTTGGCCTCGATGAAGGCGAGCGTGAGCTTGGAGCCGACGAGGGGAATGTCCCTCCGCTCGCGCAGCAGGTAGGGCACGCCGCCGATGTGGTCCTCGTGGCCGTGGGTGAGGACGACGGCGACGATGTCGTCGAGCCGGTCCCGGATGGAGGTGAAGTCCGGCAGGATCACGTCCACGCCGGGCTGGTTCTCCTCGGGGAACAACACTCCGCAGTCCACGATCAGCAGCTTGCCCGCATGCTCGAAGACGGTCATGTTCCGGCCGATCTCGCCCAAACCGCCCAGAGCGGTGACCCTCAGCCCTCCCTTGGGCAGTGGCGGAGCGGCTTTGAGTTCGGGGTGCGGATGGCTCATACCCTCACGCTACCGAAAAGTCCGCGCCAGGACGATCATCGGGGCGTCGGAACGACCGGGCAGGCGAGCGTGGCCCGGTGCACGCAGGAGGCGAGCGTGACCCGGTGCGCGCAGCCGGCGATCCTGCCCCGGTGGGCGCCGCTCGTCATCCCGACCTTTCGGACGCCGCCCCCGCCCCTGCTGCGGCCGCCCTCCGGTACACGCTGGGGCTCAACCCCTGGTGGCGTTTGAACGCGGCGCTGAAGCCGAACGCGTCCGCGTAGCCGACGGCTCTGGCGACCTGGGCGAGGGTGAGGTCGGTGTCGGTCAGGAGGGTCGCGGCCTCGTCCAGGCGGCATTCGGTGAGGTAGGCGAGGGGCGGTCGGCCCATCAGCTGCGTGAAGCGCTTGGCGAACAGGGCGCGGGAGACGCCCGAGCGGGCGGCCAGGGAGGCCACCGTCCACGCGTGGGCCGGCCGGTCGTGGAAGGACTGCAGGGCGGGGGCGAGGACCGGGTCGGCGAGGCCCCTGTACCAGCTGGGCGCGTCGGCACCCGCCGTGTCGAACCAGCTGCGCAGCGTGCACACCAGGGCCCAGTCGAGGAGCCGGTCCATCAACGCCTGTGATCCGGCCGTGCGCCGGGCGGCGTCGGCGGCGGCCGTCTCCAGCCAGCCGCACACCTCGGCGTCCTCCTCGACCACCAGGACGGGCGGCAGGGCACGCAGGAGCCGCTCGTGGCGGTGGCCCGAGGCGCGGTAGGCGCCCACGATCAGTGCGGTGGCCTCCGGCGCGTCGGCGCCCCAGTGGATGCCGCCGAGTTCCTCGGCGGTGCAGTCGGTGTGTGCGGTGAAGCAGGCGATCTCGTAGGCGGCGTGTGGGCTGTGCACGGTGGTGGGGTTGTCCGCGAGGTGGAACGACTGGGGGCCGCGCACGAGGGCGGTGTCACCGGGACCGACGACGCGTTCCGTTCCGTCGGGCAGCAGCAGTGTGCCGCCGCCGCGCAGCACGTTGATCATGGTGAGGGGCGCGGCGTCGGCGAAGCGGATGGTCCAGGGCCGGGCCAGTACGGCGCGGGTGACGACCGAGCCCTCGGCCCGGATGCCGCTCAGGAGCGAACTCAGAGGATCCACGCCCTCACTGTAGACGCTCTCCTATGTTCTGGAGCGCTTCTCCCATGGATCATCCATGACGCGGTCGATGTACTGGACTCGTCGCATTGATCGAGACCAGTCGGGAGACACCGTGCCGCAGCAGGACACCCATGCCGGGACAGCCCTCGTCGTCGTCGCGCACCACCGCACCGATTCCCTCACCGCGCACACGGCCCGCCGTACCGCCGCGCGTCTCGAAGCCGCCGGTTACCGCGTCGACCTGCTCGACCTGCACGCCGAGGGGTTCGACCCGCGTATGAACGAGGCCGACCAGCCGGACTGGGGCGACAGGGACAAGAAGTACTCCGACGAAGTGCACCGTCACATGCGGCGCGTCCTCGACGCCGATGCCGTCGTCGCCGTCTTCCCGGTCTACTGGCAGCACCTGCCCGCTCTCCTCAAGGGCTGGATCGACCGCGTGTGGAACTACGGGTTCGCCTACGGACGCAGCAGGCCCCGTCTCGCCGGCAAGCGCATCCTGTGGCTGGGTCTCGCCGGCGCCACCGCCGGCGATCCCGTCGTCGAGGGGATGAGGAGCCTTCTCGAGACCAACCTCAGCGAGGGCATCGCCTCCTACTGCGGCTTCGCCCACTCCACCGTCGGCCTTCTCACCGATGCGGAGGAGCGCCCGCAGCGCCTCGACTCCGAGGGCAACCTCCTGATCGGCGAGGCGGCCGCGGGCGCCGAACGGATTGCGCAGTACGCGGACTTCGACCGGTGTGCAGAGGAGTTCGTGGAGAAGTTCCTCGCCGAGGGTCTCGTCACGACCTGATGGAGTACGACCGGTTCACCGGCCGGCGCTCGCCGGCCGGTGAACCGTCTGTACGGTGCCGGGGCTAACGCTTCCGCGTCACGTGGAGTTCCGCGATCCCCGGCAACTCCTCCTTCTCGCCGCCTTGTTGCGCATGGACCTGCACCCGTACGAAGCGGGCGGTGGTGCCATCGGTCAGCTCGGCTAGCCGTCCGCGCTGGACGGCCACCAGGGGTTGTCGCGCGGTGTGCCGAAGGTGTTGTGGAAGACCCGGACGTTGGGCTTCATGCCCTTCGGCGTGTAGTAGCCCTCGGTGTAGTAGGACGCGGTGGCGAAGTCGAGTCGCCCGTCGCCGGTGAAGTCCGCGACGGCGAGGTGAGCGGCCGACTCGGTGTCCAGGCGCCGCTGTTGCCGCACCCGGCCGTCGGCGTCCAGCTTGTAGTAGTAGACGCCCTCTCCTTCTCCCTCGCTGTCGGTCGGGCCGCGCAGGGCGACCAGGAATTCGTCGTCCCCGTCACCGTCGAAGTCGGCCGCGACGATGTGGTGGACGACAGCGTCGTAGGCGCGTCCGTCGACGACGGTCGGCTGGGGGAAGACACGCAGGACGCGGCGTTGCCAGGGCTGGTCGAAGGAACCCCTCCCCCAGGGCCGGGTGTAGACGGCGAGGGTGTTGCCGTGGAAGGGTTCGGCGGCGAGGATGCAGGCGTTGGCCTGACCGCCGACCCGGCCGATGGCGAGATTCCCGGTTCCGCTGAACGTCCGGCCTCCGAGCTCGGCCGAGGGGCGGGCGGGCACCCCCCGGCCGATGCGCTGGTGCGTCCACCTCCGGTTGTGCGGGTCCCAGCCGAGCCATGAGATGCCTTCGGCCGACGCGAGCAGGAAGGACTCCAGGTTGCTTCCGGGAGTTCCGGGGAAGGCGCGGGTGACGACCGCGTGGACGATGCGGAAGTGTGTTTCGTCGATCACCGTGCCTTCGCCCCAGGCTCCCTCGGGGTCGTCGGGGACGTCCCAGAGCATGAGCCGGGCCGGCTCGGTCACGCCGGCTTCGCCGCCCTGCGGTCCCACCACGGGAAAGGCTGCCACCTGCAGTCGGTCGGTACGGGTGAAGTGGCCGCAGCGCAGGCGGTGGGTGGCGACCAGGGTCGCGATGGCGGTCTGCTGCCACTGCCACCGCTCCGGTTCGTGTGCGCTGCCGTGGCGGCGCAGCAGGGAGATCTTGCCGTCGTGGCAGCCACAGTCGAACATGCACCTGCCGTAGTCGTGGCAGAGGACGAGCGAGGGGTGACGATCCCCGGGCAGCCGGACGACGTCCATCGCGACCGGCTTCTTGGGACATTGCGGTTCGGTGATGCGGTGCCGGGTCCAGGGAGCGTCGACGGTGCCGGGGTTGCGATACCAGGCGACCTCCTGGCGGGTCAGGCCGCTGACCGCCAGATCGACGCGGCCGTCGTCGTCGAGGTCGGCCGCGTGGATCCAGTAGCCGTCACCGGTGTCGTCGGCGATCTCGACGCGGGTGAAAGCGGGTTCCTTCATCGTCACGGGCACGCACCCAGTCCGAGTCCCGCGAGGAAGGCGAGTGCCGTCTGGGCGTAGCGGTTGCCCTCGTCGACGTTGCTCAGGGTCCGTTCGGCCTCCACGACCAGCCATTCACCGTCGTATCCGACGCGGCGCAGTTCGTCGATGACGGCTGGGAAGTCGACTCCGCCCTGCTCACCGGGGACGGTGAAGACACCCTTCTCGACTGCCGTCCTGAAGCTGTAGTCGTTGCGCCGGCCGTCCCGGACGATGTCCGGGCTGACGTTCTTGAGGTGAACGTGCCGGATGCGCCGGCCGTGGCGGCGGACGGCGGCGACGGGGTCTCCACCGGCCCACGTGAGGTGACCGGTGTCCAGCAGGAGTTTGACGCTCTTGGTGTCGGTGGCGGCCATGAGCCGGTCCATGTCCGACTGACTCTGCACCCCGGTGCCCATGTGGGGGTGGTAGCACAGCTCGATGCCGTCCTTGCGGCAGCGCTCGCCCAGGTCGTTGAGCCCGGTGACCAGGCTCTCCCACTGCCGCTGGCTGAAGCGGGGACGTTCGCTCAGTGGGGTGTCGGGTTCCAGGTGGACCGCGTTGCCGAACTCCGCGACGCCCAGCCGTCGCAGGGGCAGCCGGCGGTCACCGAAGTAGGTGCGCAGCTTCTCGAAGTCACGGAGCGTCCTTTCCGCGCCCCCGTGCTCGGTGTAGAAGGTGCTCACCCACGGTTCGGTGAGCTCGATGGTGCGGGGCGGCTTCCGCAGCAGGTTGAGCTCCGGCTCGTGGAAGTAGGGGGCCAGGCTGGTGCCGCGGTAGCGGACCTCGGCTCCGGAGACGGTGGCGGTGCACGCCCTGATGCCGCCGATGATGTCGGCCGGTGCGATGCGCTCGCCGATGTCCGGGAAGTCGGCGTTGCGCCAGCAGGTCGGGGTGATGCCGAGTCTGGCGCGCTCGATGGGTGCCGCCGGCGGGTCCGAGTCGGGGGTGTGGGGCGAGCTGGTGTCGCTGCCGCATGCGGTGCGGTCGGTGGCTTCGGGTTCCATGATGGACGTGCTCCTCCTGTGGTGGGTCCGGGCGCTGCCGAGGGGTTCAGCCGAGGTCGGGCAGGGTGTTGAGGACGTTCTTGGCGGCGCGGACTGCCATGGCGACGCTGGTGAGGGTGGGGTTGCCGGCGTTGCCGAAGGGGTGGAGGCCGTTGCCACCGAGCCACAGGTTGTCGAAGCCCCAGACCTTGGAGTCGGGGTCGACGACGCTGGTGCGCACGGCGGTCTTCTCCTCGCCGCTGCCCATGCGGGTCGTTCCGGCGATGTGCAGGGGAAGGCCGGGGGTGAGGAACTGCGGCTCGGAGCCGGGCATGTAGCCACCCAGTTGGGTGGCCACCTTCTGCATGTCCGCCATCATCCGGCCTGCCTGGTCGCGTTCGGCGTCGGTCAGCCTGAAGTGGAAGGTGGCCTGCGGCATGTCGAAGGTGTCCTTCATGGTGGCGTCGAACTCCACCCAGTTGCTGCGTCGCGGGCGGGAGATGCCGAACCAGCGCAGGTCGACGATCAGCCGGGTGTCGATGCTCGGTGGCACGGCGCCGTAGCTGAAGGCGTCCCGGTGGATCTGGCAGTGCCAGGGCCGCTCGACGCTGGCGGGGATGTAGAGGTTGGGGTCGGGGTCGTCCTTGCGGAAGGGCAGGGGGTCCGCCGCCATCTGCAGGTACTGGGACTGGTTCCGGCGCACGATCTCCTGCTGGGAGGCGCGGTAGTCGGCCACGCGTCGGGCCGCCCGACAGGCGTGGTCGCGGTCCTCCGGATCGTCGACGGCGCCGAGGAGTTCCGCGGCACCGTCGACCAACGGCTGGCGCAGGACCACCTGGCAGAAGGCCATCGGCTGTTCGGTGAGGTAGCGCCCCAGCGCCGGCAGCTTCTCGTGCAGGCCGGAGGCGTACAGCAGTTGGGGGGTGGGGATGGCTCCACAGGCCACGACGTACGCCTTCGCCCGGTGGACGGTGACCTCCATCGTCTGCAGGTCGCGGACCTCGACGCCGGTGATCCTGCGGCCGTCGTGCTCCAGCCGCAGGCACTGGTGCTCGGGTTTCAGCGTGAACAAGGGGGACGCCCCCGGCCGGGCCAGGTCCGGATCGCCCCGCAGCACCGTGTCGGCGGCGCTCCAGGTGACGAATTCGCTGGCCTCATCGCTGCGCCGCTCCACCGCCAGCGGCAGGTCCCGGACGTCGAAGCCCGCATCGCGCAGCACCTTCTTGACCAGTTGGTGACGGGCGGAGTCCTTGAACGCCGTGGTGGAGCGCTTGAGCCGGCGCTCCGCCTCCTCGTATGCCGCGTCCATGTCGGTGTCGTTGATGGGGTACGTCTGCTCGGGGGCCGAGCCCGCCGGCTTCCACCTGCGCTCCAGGTCCCGGTCGAAACGGGGCACGGCGCACGTCCAGTGCGTGGCCATACCGCCCACCACGTACGTGGCGGCGCAGGCCCCCAGGTTCTCGCTCTCGCGCTGGAGCGGGTTTTGGTTGTTCAGCTGGAAGCCGGCGTACTCCGAGGTGTCGTAGCGGTAGGACGACGGGTCCAGCGTCACGGTGGGGTCGTTGCGCGTGGCCACCGACAGCGGGGTCAGGTTGCCGCGGATGACGGACACGAACTGGTCGATGTTCCTCTGGTAGAGGAACGCGTTCTTCAGGTGCTCGCCGTAGCGGGCGGAATGCTGGGGACCGGCGTCGAGCATGAGGACCCGTTGACCCCTGTCGACGAGATCTCGTGCGAACGAACAGCCCACCGGGCCGGAACCGATGATGATGACGTCGTACTTCGGCTTGGGCATGCGTGCTCTTTCTCCTGAAGCTCACGGGAAAGGACCGGCACACAAAAGGGCGCACCGATGCAGGAAATTCGCCGGGCGCACAGGAAAGCGATCAGCCCTGGATTGCCGGCGCCGGATACGCGCCCTCCGGGCACGATCGAACACGCCGGAATTCTTGACGAATTTCCTACTCGACTACGTGATTCCCACCCGCAGCTCCTCTAGCGTCCCTCACACGGATGACCGGACGAGGCATGGGAGCAAAATGTTTTAACGGAACCCCAGTTGCGCGCCCCGGCGTACTGCGGTGGCGAATCAATTTCCCTGCCGTCGATGTCCGGAATACATACCCGAAGAACGGCTCATTTCCCACTGCCGGCCGGTGACACGTGAGTCACTGGCGCTCCGATGATCGCGCCAGTGACTCATTTCACCGTGGCCGGATCCCGAAATCCGGTGGATCAGCCTGCCGGGTGCCCCGGGCCCGGTCCGGGTGCCGAGGTCGCCGGGGTGGCCGCGGGCGCGACGAACAGTTCCTCGCGTACCCGCACGGCGTCCGGGCCGTAGGCGATGCGGCGGGTGATGCGGGCTCCGGCCGCGGAGCCGCTCACCCAGGAGGCCGCTCGCGCCCGCAGCCGCGCGGTGAGCGGGCCGCTGCGTCCCAGCAGCGCCTTGGCCTGGACGCGCTGCATTCGGTGCACCGCCGCCGCCACCGGCCTCCGCCGCAGCTCATAGGGCAGCAGCCGTTCCCGGCTCGCATCTCCCGCGCGTACCGCCTCCACCAGCACCGGGTGGGCGGCCGCCGCGTCCTGCAACGCGAGGTTGATGCCCTGGGCGCCGATCGGGCCGTTGGTGTGGGCGCTGTCACCGATCAGCATCAGCCCGTCGCGCACCCACTCACCGGCCTGCGCGGCGAACACGTCCAGCAGGTGCACGTCCCTCAGCGAACGCAGGTGATCGTGGACGAGGTCGGCGAAGGGAGGCAGCGCGGTGGCGAGTTCGGCCCGCACCTCCTCGATGCCGCGGGCCGCGACCCGGTTCCAGCTGCGGTGCGGCAGCGTCAGGCCCACCCGTAGCCGGTCGGGGTGGGTGTCGTGCACGAGCACGGCCCCGGCCTCCGTGCGGTAGATCCGTACGGCACCGAGCGCGCGGCCCGGCGCGGGCAGCGAGAACCAGGCGATGTCCTGGTCGAAGGACTCCCGGCGGCCGGCGCCGATCCCGGCGAGCATCCGGATCTGCGAGTAGCGGCCGTCGGCACCGACCACGACCTGTGCCCGCACCGCGGCGGAGGCCGCACCGCGTCGATGGGCCACCACCCCCGCGACCTGCCCGCCCTCCCGGACCAGAGCCCCCGCCCGGTACCCCTGGAGCAGCGTGAAACCGGGCAACGCCCGGCAAGCTTCGAGAAGTTCACCCAGCAGGTGCTGTTGAGGCAGCGCCAGCAAACGGTCGTGAGGAGCCGGCAGGCGCCCGTAGTCGATGTCGAGCAGCACCCGCCGGTCCTGCACCACCTGGAAGGCGCTCAGCTCCCGCGCGCCGCGGGCACGAGCGGCTTCCAGCACACCCAGGTCGTCCAGGATCTGCTGCCCCCCGGGTTGCAGGATCTCCCCGTGGAAGTCCCGGCGCAACGCGGTGGACCGCTCCACCAGGGCGACCTCGACGCCCGAACGCAACAGCATCAGCGCGAGTGCCAGACCGGCAGGGCCCGCGCCCACCACACACACGTCGGCACGCACGTCATCAGCCCGGTGCATCGCGGGCACCCGCAGCGACGTCACGACCGTCCACCGCCTCTCGAGCCGCGCCCGTGCACGGCGGCCGGCGAGCCGGCCACGCCGACCGCGCGGGCCCGGCGGCCCGCGTACACGCCCGCCCTGTCGTCGAGTCGCTCCACGTCCAACCGGTCCATGATGTGCCTCTTCTCCTGGTGACGAGGGCGAGCAGATGACAAGTGACGCGAGTGCTGGAGGAGTTCGGGAGGGAGGCGGTGCAAGCGCCTCACCGTGCAGTGGCCGCCCCGGCGAGGGGTGCGCGCGCCGCGCGCCCGGCGACCCGGCAGGCCCGGCCCAGCAACCTGGGCAGTGCGGGCCCGCGCACGAAGAAGTGGTCACCGCCGGCCACGGTGCGACGTACCACCGGCCCCGCGCTGAAGCGCTCCCAGCCCGCCATCGTGCCGGGCGGCGCCAGCGGGTCGGCCTCGCCCGCGACGACCAGCAGCGGCACGGCGAACGGGCCGCCCGTGACCGGCGTAAGGGCCGCCCGGCGCAGGCTGTCGGCGAGCGTCAGGTCATCGCGCAGCACCGGCAGTACGGCGCGGTGCCACAGCCCGCCGGGACGCGCCCCCTCGGGCACCACCTCCAGCCGGTCGAGGAGGTCGAGCAGGCCGTCGGGGGAGCGACGGCAGGCATCGGCCAGCTCGGACGGCGCATCCGGCGGGGGGCAGGCACCCACGGCGAGCAGGGCGGGTGTGGGCAGGCCCGCCTCGTGCAGCGCACGCGCCAGGGTGTAGGCGACCATCGCGCCGAGGCTGTGCCCGTAGAGCACGAAGGGGCCGTTCGGCGCCCTGAAGTCGTCGAGCAGGTCGGCCAGCAGCTCCTGCCGTGTGGTCACGCGGGGCTCGCGGCGCCGGCGGTCACGCCCGGGCAGCAGGTGCGCCGCCGGCACCGCGCCCGGGCCCAGCCGGGTCTGCCAGCCGTGGAACGCCGAGACCCCGGCCCCGGCGTGCGCGAAGCAGTGCAGTACCACCGGCGGTGCATCAGGCATGGCTCGTCCCTTCGGACACGTCTGCGGCGGCCGGCCTCCCCACCGGGTGGCCGGGAGGCGATTCAGGCGTGCGGTCAAGCCTTGCCGGGCGGGCTCGAGCGGCACTCGCGCCCGGCGCCCCACCTCTGGAGAACGCTTGCACGGCCGCTCGAAGCCGGGTCGCGCATCGGCGCCGCCACCGGCCGGCGCCGGTTATGGTCACCTGCGGGGAACACCCACCCGGGCAACCTCCGGCACCACCGCCTCGTCCGACGCCAACGCCCGGCCCGTGCCGGCATCAGGGAGCCCTCGTCATGGAACTGCGCTTGTTCGTGTTCCACCACGCCGGTGGTTCCCACCTGACCTACCGCGACTGGCCGAGCCGTTTCCCCGCCGACTGGCAGGTGCGTCTGCTCGACGCTCCCGGTCGCGGCATGCTCGCCGATCTCCCCGCCATCGGCGACGCACAGGACCTGGTCACCTGGTTCCACACCGAGCTGGCGGGTCAACTCGACGCTCCCTTTGCCCTGTTCGGGCACAGCATGGGTGCGCTGATCGCCTACGAGCTCACCCGCCTGCTGCACGCCGAGGGCCGCCCGCCGTGCTGGCTGGGCCTGTCCGCCCGCAGCGCTCCCCACTCCGCACCCCGCCGGAGTGGCACGGGTCGGCACCTGCTGTCCGACCAGGCGCTGCGCGACGAACTCGCCGCGATGGGCGGCACGCCTGCCGACGTCCTCGACGACCCCGAGCTGTGGGAGATCTTCTCCCCCGTCATCCGCGGCGACCTGCGCCTGGTCGACACCTGGCGCCCCCGCCCCCAGACCGCGCCGCTGCCCGTGCCCCTGTCGGTGTACGGCGGCACCCACGACGCCCTCGCACCCCCGCGACACCTGCGGGAGTGGGCCACCTACAGCACACGCCACCTCGGGGTGCGCCTGTTCCACGGCGGCCACTTCTACTTCCGGCCCGACGCCACCGAACTGACCACGCACATCGCCGGCGACATCCGCACCGCGCTCGCCCTGCCCACCCCGGCTCCGCGGTCATGACCGCCCCCGCCTCATCCGCGGCCCTGGCCCCGGCTCCGGCTCCGGCTCCGGTCCCAGCTCTCGGCGAACAGGCGTCCGGATCATACGAGTTCAGGCTGCTGGGACCGGCGGACGTGCTCGTCGGCGCCACCGGCACCCCCGTCGTCCCGCCCGGCTCCAAGCAGCGCGCCCTGCTGGCCGCGCTCGTCCTGCACGCCGGCCGGCTCCTGACCGTCGACCAGCTCACCGAGGAACTGTGGGGCCGCCAACCACCCGCCAACCCCGCGAACGCCCTGCATGCCCACATCGCCCGCCTGCGGCGCCTCCTCCCCCGCCCCGGGGAGCGGCCCCGGCCCGGGCAGGAGCCGGGGCCGGAGTCGGGGCACGAGTGGATCCACACCCAGCCCACCGGTTATGTCCTCCAGTTGGGCGGCGCCACCACCGACGTGCAGCGCTTCGCCCACTTGTCCGCCCAGGGCCGGGCCGCACTCACCGGCGACCCCGCGCACGCCGCCCGGCTGCTCCACCACGCGCTGTCCCTGTGGCGCGGCCCCGCCCTGGCCGACAGCCGCCACGGCCCCCTCACGACCGGCGAGGCCGACCGCCTCGAGGAGAACCGTCTCACCGCACTGGAGTCCCTCTACGAGGCACACCTGTGCTGCGCGCGCCACCACGACATCACGGGCGAACTCGAGAAGCTCACCGCCGACCATCCCCTGCACGAGCGCTTCTACGACCAGCTGATGACCGCCCTCTACCACAGCGGCCGCCAGGCGGAAGCCCTCGGCGTCTACGAACGCGCCCGCCACCACCTCACCACCACCCTCGGTGTCGAACCCGGCCCCGCGCTACGGGCTCGCCTCCAGGCGATCCTCCACCACGCTCCCCGCCCCACCGCCCCGCCACCGGCCGGCACCCAGGACCTGCACCACGAGATCGATCACCTCAAGCGGCGCATCGACGAACTGGTGCGCAGCCACCAGCACTTGCAGCAACGCATCGACACCCTCACCGGCCAGCGGCCCGCGTCCACCGCTTAGCTCGGGGTCAACGGGCGTTGCGCGTCGACTACTTCGACCAGCCGGCAGGTGCTCAGGCCCCGCCCACCGCGGTCGGCACCCGTCCGCCCACCAGCTCCGCGAGTCCGGCCCGCGACTTCACCCGCACCTTGCGGTACACATTGGTCAAGTGCTGCTCCACCGTGCTGGGCGTCACATGCAGCCGCGCCGCGATGGCCCGGTTGGTGCAGCCGTCCGCCGCCAGAACGGCCACGCGGCGCTCCGAACGTGTCAGCATCCCCAGCGGACTTCCGCCGGGGGCGCCGCTCTCGGCCGCCGGGTCGGGCGTCTCGCCCAGAACCCGCAGCGCCTGCGCCGCCGGCCCGCGCCAGTCGGCCACCTCCCCCACCAGCGGGCCCCAACGCGCCGTCAGATCACGGCAGGCGCGGAAGTCCGCCAGCGCGGCCCGCGCCCGCCCCACCTCCAGCCGATGACGTCCACGGGTCAGCAGGTAGTGCACACCCACCCGCGAGTCGAACATCGCCTCCGGGGCCGGCACCCGCAGCAACCGCTCCGCCTCCTCGTGCGCGCCCAGCGCCGTTGCCGCACACACCCCGGCCGACAACGGCATACCCGCCGCCACCCCCCAGGCCGCCGGCGACAGCAATCCCAACGCCTGCCGGGCGTAGTCGGCACCCCTGTCGTGTGCGCCCGTACGCACATGCACCACGGCGGCCACCGCCAGCGCCACGGCCCGCCGCGCCGGCGTCCCCCTCATCTTCTCCACCCCGCGCGTCAGCGCACACCACTGCGCGGCCCGCCGTGTCTCACCGGCGTACACCAACGCCACCAGCAGCTCCGGGACCGCCGGCGCGGGCATGTACCCCCGCACCAAGGCGTCCAGCACGGCTTCCACGTCGTCCGCATCCGGTTCCACGACAGGTTCGCCCGCGACCGGCCACACGAAGCCCGACGCGTCCTGCACCTGCCGCGCCCCCGTGCCCCGCCCCCACTCCCGCTCCCCCGTAGCTGGAGTCCGCTGTTCGCGGCGGACGCGCCGGCCATGCCACAGCAGCAACCCCGCGGCCTCGGCCCGGTGTGCGACGTCAGCCGGCACGCCATCCGCAGGAGCGTCGGGCGGCACAGCACCCCGGTCACCGCCCGGATCGCCGCGCACCTCACCTTCCAGCGACGGCAGGTGGCGCGTCACCAGGGCCGGATCGCTCTCCCACTCCGCCCCGGCCACCGCGGTGAGCATGCCACCCGCCGGCGCGCCGCCTCCGCGGGCCCGGTGCGCGACCTGCAGGAACCGCACCGCCTGGTGCGCCGCGCCCGCCCGCAGCGCGCATCGGGCCGCTTCCGTCAGCACCGCCGGCGCCCACAGGGGAAGCCCAGGACCATGTGCTCTCCCCTCGTCGGCAGCGGCATCCCCGGCTTCCGCCAGGTGGACGGCGACCCGGGACGGCTCCGCACCGTCGTCGTAGAGCATCCGGGCGGCCCGCGCGTGCAGCCGCTCCCTGTCCCCGGCGCCCAGGTGCCGGAGCACCGCGGCCGGCATCGCGCGGTGACGCAACCGGCCGCCGTCCAGCAATCCGACGGCCTCGAGTTGTTCCATCCGCCGCGACACGGTCAGCTCGGGCACGGCAAGCAGCCGCGCCAGCCGCGTCAACGTGGCGTCCTCGCCCAGGACCGCGAGAGCCCCGGCCGTGGCCGTCACCGCAGTCCCCGCGCTCCGCAGGCATGCGGCGACCGCAGCCCGGAAGGCGGCCCCGGCCACCGGCCGGACCGACCTCAGCGGGCCGCAGTCCCGGAGATCGTCCAGCAGACCCCGCAGCAGGCGCGGGTTCCCGCCGGTGAATCCGTGCCAGTGCGGAGCGAGCCGTCCGGCCGTCCCCGCGTCCATGCCGCCCCCGGCCGGCTCGCGCAGGAAGTCGGCGACCTCGTGCTCGGTCAGTGGCCGGAGCGGCACCCGCACCGCTCGTGGCTGTCCCCAGAGCTCCGTGAGCGTCGGCGACGACGGCTCGGGCGGCTGCCCGGCCAGCACCACCAGCACGTCGGTGCCGGTCAGCCGCGCACAGACGTACAACAGGGCACGTCCGGACTCCTCATCGAGGTGGTGCGCATCGTCGACCACGACGACCACCGGCCGCCCGGACCGCACACCGCTCAACGCCTCGTACAGCACCTGCGGCCGCCCACCGGCCGGGGCGCCGGTGCCGGTGCCGGTGCCGGTGCCGGTGCCGGTGCCGGTGCCGGTGCCGGTGCCGCCGAGGAGCCGTCCCACCACGCCGAGCGGCAAACCCGCCTCCGCCGGAGAGCCACCCGCGCACAGCACCAGCGCACCCGCGTCGGCAGCCCGTGCGGCGAACTCCCCGAGCAGCGCGCTCTTCCCGCACCCCGGGCTGCCCGACACCAGGGCGACGGCCCCCTCCGCCCGCCCCGCACCCGCGAGCAGCTCGTCCAGCACCCCCGACTCGCCACGCCGTCCCACCAACACGAGCCGCACCCCCACCTCGTCACGGGCGGCATCCCACCCCGGTCAGTCTCCCCGGGAGCGGGAAAGGCCCCCTCGAACCGGACCACAACTGCACTCGAACCACGCCCACCGGCCCGGCCCGGGCCCGGGCGCGAGCGCGGGCGCCGGCGTCCCGCTCCCGTTGCGGGCCCTGGCACCCCGGCGGAGACTGACGAGGGACAACGGCACGGCGGCAGAAAGCCTCGGCTATGGGCGACTACGTGGACCTCCCCGGCGTCAGGACCTGGTACGAGACCGAGGGCGACGGTGATCCGCTGCTCCTGCTGCACGGCGGCTTCTGCACGAACGAGACGTGGGGCGCGCAGCGGGCCGACCTCGCGGCGCGGTTCCGCCTCTTCCTCCCCGAGCGGCGCGGGCACGGGCACACACCCGACGTGGAGGGACCGCTCACCTACCAGGACATGGCGGACGACACCGTGGCCTTCCTCGACGCGGTCGTCGGTGGTCCGGCCCACCTCGTCGGCTGGAGCGACGGCGGCATCGTCGCCCTGCTCGTCGCCCTCGCCCGCCCCGATCTCGTCCGCAAGGTCGTGGTCATCGGAGCGAACTTCCGCCCCGCCGAGGAGTGCTGGGCGGCGCCCGCCATGCTGGACCGCATGACACCCGGCAGCGCCGAGCTGGAGTTCTTCCGCGAGCTGTACGAAGCGGTGGCGCCGGAAGGGCCGGGGCACTGGCCGGTGGTCGCACGCAAGGTGGTCGGCATGTGGCGGACCGAGCCGGCTCTCACCACCGACGATCTGGCGTGCATCGCTGCCCCGACCCGGGTGATGGTCCGCGACGACGACCTGGTGACGCTGGAGCACACCGTCGCCCTCTACCGCGCTCTCCCGCACGCGGAGCTCGCCGTCGTGCCCGGGACCTCACACGTGGTGCCGCTGGAGAAGCCCGCCGAGGTCAACCGTCTCGTCATCGAGCACCTCACCGTCGAACCGGTCGAGACGATGCTCCCCGTCCGCCGCGCACCGGCGGCCTAGGGGCCGTCGGCGCCCCGGCCCGGTGCGGCCGTTTGCCGGAGCGGCAACAGAGCTGGCGGATCCGCGGAGCGGTGGGCGACGGTGGGTCCGTGACCGACGACATCGCAGCAAGCACGCCCGCGTCCGGCCTCCCCCCGCGATCCGAGGGGTACGCCGGTGACCCCGCCGTGCGGGCGGAGTGGGACGACCGCTACGCCGACCGGCAGCAACTGTGGAGCGGCCGGCCCAACGGCGCGCTCGTCGCGGAGGTCGCCGGGCTGGCCCCCGGACGAGTCCTCGACGTCGGCTGCGGCGAGGGCGCGGACGCCCTCTGGCTCGCGCGCGGCGGCTGGGACGTGACCGCGCTCGACGTCTCGGGCGTGGCCCTGGAACGCGCGGCCGGACACGCGCGGGAGGCCGGCCTCACCGTTCGGTGGGTCCACGCGGAGCTCACCGAGGCCGCGCTCCCGCCCGGTTCCTTCGACCTGGTCTCCGCCCAGTACCCGGCGCTGCTGCGCACGCCGGAGGCCGCCGCGGAGCGGGCCCTGCTCGCCGCCGTGGCGCCCGGCGGGGTGCTGCTGCTCGTGCACCACGCGGGGATGGACACCCGGGAGGCGCACGAGAGCGGTTTCGACCCGGCCGACTACGTCTGGCCCTCGACGGTCGCCGCCCTGCTCGACGACGACTGGGTGGTGGAGGTGGACGAGCAACGGCCACGCGTCGCTCCCCCCGGTGGCGCAGGCGCGCATCACACCGACGATCTGGTGCTGCGGGTGCGCCGGCTGCGCTGAGGACCCGGCCGGGCGCACACCGAGGGCTCCAGGGGACACGCGCGCGTCCTGGAGCCCTGGGCGGTGAGCCGTGGAGGTCGTCGGGTCAGACGGCGGCGGCGGCCGTCTCCGCGTGCTGCTTGGCGAGGTTCAGGGTCGCGGTGGAGTTGCGGCCGAGCGCCTGGCGGATGTAGCGGCGGGTGTCCTCGAGGGTGCTGTTCGGGCCGAGGACGCGGGCGATGGCCTCCTCGCGGATGACGACGTGGTGGTGGGAGGTGACGGTGACGCCGGTGGCGTCGGGGACCACGGTCCACTCGCCGGTGTGGGCGTCCATGAGCGCGGGCGTCGCGGTCTGCTTGTAGACGATGCGGCCGGCGTCGGGGAAGCAGATGCGGATGGACTCGGTGGTGTGCGTGGAGCCGTCGGCCGTCCGGGTGTCCATGGCCATGATCTGGACGCCGGGTGCGGGTTCCGTCAGGTCCAGCCGGGTGACGTGGGGGACCAGCTCGGGCCAGTCGCCGACCCGGTGGAGGAAGTCGTAGACCGGCTCGGCCGGCCCGTCGACCCGCACCGAGTCCTGGAAGGACAGCACCAGGTCGTCCAGGCGGCCCCACCGCTCGGCGAGGGCCTTGACACGGCCGAGCTCGGCCCGGCTGTTGGTGTCCGTGGCCCGGTCGACCCATTCGGCGTCCTCGGGCCGGTCGTCCGCCACGGTGAAGTCGTGCAGCAGGGTCAGCCGCGAGGAGTCGGGGCCCAGTTCCTCGACGGCCCAGGTGCCGCCCATCCCGGTGAGGGGGGCCGCCGGTATCTCCTGGCGGAAGTCGATACGGCGCGCGGCCGGGTCCAGTGTGCGGCGTGAAGTCCAGGACTTGACCGCTCCGTTGGCGGTCGCCCACATGCGCAGCCGCTCACTGGTCCCGTCGAACTCCAGCCGCTGCACGTGCACGTTCGGGGGGAAGAACAGCGGCCACCGCTCCGTGTCTGCGATGAACCCGTAGACGACGGCCGCCGGTGCGGCGATCTCCACGTCGTGCGATGTGCGGTGAACCTGTTCGGCAGACACCTTCACTACCTTCTCTCTTGGTCGGGACGCTCAGAAGTTGCCCAGTCCGCCGCAGACGTTGAGGGCCTGCGCGGTGATGGAGGCGGCGGTCTCGGTGGCGAGGTAGCCGACGAGCCCGGCGACCTCCTCGGGGGTCGAGTAGCGGCCCAGCGGGATCTTCGCCTCGAACTGTTCCTGCACGTACTCCTGCGTGGTGTCCCAGGCGGCGGCGTAGCCCTGGCGCACCCGCTCGGCCATGGGCGTCTCGACGTAGCCGGGGCAGACGGCGTTGACCGTGATGCCGGAGGGGGCCAGTTCCTTGCCGAGTGCCTTGGTGAAGCCGACGACGCCGTGCTTGGAGGCGCTGTAGGGGGCGCCCAGCACGACGCCCTGCTTGCCCGCGGTCGAGGCGATGTTGATGACGCGGCCGTAGGGCGCTTCGCTGATGCGGCCCTTCTTCAACACCTCCCGGGTGAGCCGGAAGACGCTGGTGAGGTTGGTGTCGATGACGTCGTCCCAGAGCTCGTCCGAGAGGTCGGCCGTGGGACCGCCGCCGCTGCGCCCGGCGTTGTTCACCAGGATGCCGATCGGGCCGTACGTCTCGACGGCGGCGGCGACGAGCTGGGTCACCGACTCCGGGGAGCGGACGTCGGCCGCGATGCCGTCGGCGTCGATGCCCTCGGCGCGCAGGTCCTCGACGGTCTGCTTGACCTGCTGTCCCGTCCGGGCGCACAGGAAGACCTGGTGGCCCCGTCGTCCCAGCTCGCGGGCCACGGCCAGGCCGATGCCACTCGTCGCGCCGGTGATCAGTGCGACGGGCCTCGTCGTTGTCGTCATCGGTTTCCTCCCATGAGCGCCTTGGTGACGTCGACCGTGTCCCGCGCCGCTCGAGGTGCGGCGGAAGGGCGCTCGACCGGGGCCGTGCCGTGCTGCCCACCCGGGGCTTGAGGGAGCTTCCAACGGCATGCGACCGGGCGCACCCAGGCTGGCGGGCGTTCCGACCGACCAAGGAGACAGCATGACGCTCGCACCCGAGCCCACCCGGAGTTCCGCCTGGGCCGCTTCCCTGCACGCGGAGGTCCAGCAGTTCTACGCGCACCAGATGCAGCTGCTGGACCTCGGTGAGGCCGAGCAGTGGGCGGGGACCTTCACCGAGGACGCCACGTTCGCCGTGCCGACCCTGCCCGAGCCGGTGCGCGGCCGGGCCGGGCTGGTCGCGGCGACGAGCCGGGCCGCGGCCGAACTCGCCGCCGCCGGCCAGCGCCACCGCCACTTCATCGGCATGTTCGACGTCCGTCCCCGGCCCGACGGCGCGGTGGACGTCCGCTCCTACGCGATCGTGTACGCCTCGGAGATCGGCGGCGCGTCGCGGGTGCACCGCGTGTGCGTGTGCCAGGACGTCCTGGTGCGTCAGGACGGTGAACTGCGGGTCCTCGCCCGCACGGTGACCCGCGACGACCTTGCCTGAGCCGCGCTCCACCGGCGCCCGGCCACCTCTCCACCCCGGCCGGTCAGCCTCGGCCGAAAGAACCGACAGCCACCATGGGGGTTTCCCGACATGACGCAGACGACGATCGCCCGGCCGGAGGTCTCGGCCCTTCAGCAGGCCGTCCAGGGCGCCGCCGACCGGCTCGTCGAAGCCGGAGCCGGAGGCGTGCAGTTCCGGGTCGCCCGGGGGGACGAGTCCTTCGTGGTGACGTCCGGCATCGCGGAGCTAGGCACCGACCGTCCCGTTCCCGCCGACGGCCGCTTCCGCATCTCCTGCATCACCAAGCCCTTCGTGGCCGTGGTGGTGCTCCAGCTCGTCGCCGAGGGCAAGATCGACCTCGACCGCAGCGTCGAGAGCTACCTGCCGGGTCTGCTGCCGTACGGCGAGAAGATCACCGTGCGCAACCTGATGCAGCACACCAGCGGCCTGTACAACTACATGGACTCGTTCCAGAAGCCCGGTGACCGCTTCCTGCGCGACCGCTACAAGCACTACGAGCCCGAGGACCTGATCGCCATCGCGGCCGCCAAGCCGCTGGAGTTCGAGCCGGGCACCAAGTTCGCCTACTGCAACACGAACTACTTCATCGTCGGCCTGCTCATCAAGAAGGTGACCGGCCGCTCGTACCGCGACGAGATCCGCGAGCGGGTCCTCGAGCCGCTCGCGCTGGACGAGACCGTGCTGCCCGGCGACGACCCGAACATCCCGGAGCCGCACGCGCGCGGTTACATGCAGATCGGCGGCGAGCCGGTGGACGTCACGTTGATGAACCCCTCGGAGGCCGGCTGCGCGGGCGAGATCATCTCCACCACCGCGGACCTGGACCGCTTCTTCTCCGCGCTGTTCAGCGGCGAACTCCTGAAGGAAGCGGAGTTCACCGAGATGACCACCCCGCTGCCGCCCGAGATGATCGAGAACCTGCCGATGGGCATCGGCTACGGCCTGGGCATCATGAAGCTCGAGAACGACGACGACCTCGACCTGTGGGGCCACGGCGCCGGCATTCCCGGCTACGCCACGTTCGCGGCGACCACCCGCGACCTGAGCGCCCGCGTGCAGCTGTCGTTCACCATCGGCGACAAGGACTTCGGGCCGGACGCCGAGCAGGCCGTCATCCGCGGTGTCAACATCGCGCTGTGCTCGTGAGGTCGCGGTGACGCATTCGGTGGAGAAGGCCGTCGTCATCACGGGCGGCGGCACGGGAATCGGAGCGGCGACGGCCCGCGCATTCGCGGAGAGCGGCGCCCACGTGCTCATTGTCGGCCGCAATGAAGCCACCCTCAAGGAGACCGCGGACGGCCAGGACCGCATTCGGGTGCTGGCGGCGGACGTCCATGACCACGAGGCGCCGGAACTCATCGTTTCCACCGCGCTGAGCGCATTCGGGCGGCTCGATGTCCTGGTGAACAATGCGGCCGTCACGGGATTCGCCTCCCTCGACGGTCTGGACCGTGAGTCCGTCCGTGCGCAGCTCGGCACCAATCTGATCGCTCCGGTGTTCCTGACCCAGCGGGCGCTGGACGCGCTGGAGGCGACCGGCGGTGTCGTCGTCAACGTCAGTTCGGCGGGTTCGCTGGGCCGCCGGGCGTGGCCGGAGAACTCCGTCTACGGCATGGCCAAGGTCGCCCTGGACTTCCTCACCCGCACCTGGGCCGTGGAGCTCGCCCCGCGCGGCATCCGCTCGGTCGGCATCGCGCCGGGTGTCGTGGACACGGGTGTCGGGGTGCGGGCCGGGATGCCCCCGGAGGCGTACGAGGCGTTCCTCGAGGGGATGGCGACGCGGATCCCCTCGGGCAGGGTCGGCCGGCCCGAGGACATCGCCTGGTGGATCGTCCAGCTGACCCGCCCGGAGGCCGCCTACGCCAACGGCACGGTTCTGGCGGTGGACGGCGCGCTGTCGGTCACCTGACGGGGCGGCGCCCGTGCGGCCCGGAGTACCGCGGAACGCCCGGCTGGGTCGCCCAGCCGGGCGTTCCGCGTGGGCTGCCGGTGGCGTACGGGCCGGCCGACGCGGCCTTCCCCCGTGGCCGGGCCCGGCGTCGCGCCGGCAGCACAGGGCGGCACCACCGCGATGACCGGTGGTGCCGCCCTGTGCGTGCCCGGGGTGAGGTGTGCGCCGTGCCCCGTCCGTCGTGGCGCCTGCGCGGGTCAGCGGGCGACCGTGGCCGTGACGTAGCGGACGGGGACGTCGATGTGGATGAGGCCGTCCTCGCCGCGCAGGGCGTCGAGGGCCGTGACGAGCCGGGCCCGCAGGGCGGCCGCCTCGTCGGCCGGCAGGTGCTGCCACAGCAGGCGCATCCCCTGGGTGTGGGACCAGTCGACCCACGCCTCGCCGGAGCGGGCCGTCATGTCGACCGACTCGTCGACGATCCGGACGTCGTCGAAGCCCGCCGTGCGCAGCGCGGCCGTCAGGTCCGCCGGGTCCTCCAGCCAGGAGTGGAGCTGTCGCCGCAGCTGCTCGGGGTGCCAGGCGGCCGGCAGGTGGTTCAGCAGCGACATCGGGATCAGGCCGGTGAACAGCGGCGGCAGGAACGGGAAGGTGTCCCGTGCGAACACCGGGCTGGTGAAGGCGATCCGGCCGCCGTCGCGCAGCAGTCCGGCGTACCGGGCTAGCGCGGCCCGGGCGTCCGGCAGGAAGATCACGCTGTAGCTGCCGAGCACCAGGTCGAAGGAGCGGGCGGGCAGGTCGGGGTGCTCGCCGTCCATCACCCGCAGGTCGACGTTGCCGATGCCCTGCCGTGCCGCCTCGCGTCCGGCCTCCTCGACCATGGCCTCGGCGATGTCGATGCCGAGCGCGCTGCCGCCGGGGCCGACCAGTCGGGCCGCCGGGAGCAGGGTGGCGCCCAGGCCGCAGCCGACGTCCAGCAGGCGCTGTCCGGGGCGTGGGCCGGCGAATTCCACCAACCGCTTTCCCATCGGCGTGAAGAATTCCACTCCGAGCCGGTCATAGGTCGCGGCGGCCCCATTGAAGGCGGCGGTGACTTTTGTCTTGTAGGTGGCTGTGTCCGTGTCCATGTGCCACATGCTGGGGCCCTTCTCACGTGTGCAGCTGGAGCATTGTTCGAGGCGCGGTGGAAAGCTGCCCCGCATATGCCTGGAGAACAAAGGGAGTCGACATTTCCTCCCTTGCCGGGCCGTGCATTTCCCGCACAGAATATGGCCATTGACCGACGCCCTTGGCGCCAGCCGTGGAGGACATTCGATGAGCGACCAGATAACTGCGGTACGCCGCATGATCGAGGCGTACAACACCGGTGACACCGAGGACGTCGCGGAGTACATCCACCCGGAGTACCTCAACCCGGCGACGATGGAGCACATGGACCTGCGTGGTCCGGACTCCTTCGCGATGGCCGTCAAGTGGCTGAAGATGACCTTCTCCGAGGAGGCGCACCTGGAGGAGGTGCTGCTGGAGGAGCGCGGCGACTGGGTGCGCGCGAACCTCGTCCTGTACGGCCGGCACGTCGGGGAGCTGGTCGGCATGGCGCCGACCGGGCGCCGCTTCTCCGGTGAGCAGATCCACCTCATCCGCCTCGTCGACGGCAAGATCCGCGATCACCGCGACTGGCCCGACTACCAGGGCACGTACCGTCAGCTCGGCTCGCCGTGGCCGGAGCCGCAGGGCTGGAGGGCCTGATCATGATTCTGGTCACCGGAGCGACGGGCAAGGTCGGCCGCGAGGCCGTCGAGCAGCTCACCGCGCAGGGCCGCCGGGTCAGGGCGCTCAGCAGGAAGCCCGAGGAGGCGGGTCTGCCCGAGGGCGTCGAGGTCGTGGCCGGCAGCCCGGCCGACCCCGCGTCGCTGACCGCGGCGTTCGCCGGCGTCACCGCGGCGCTGGTGGTGCTCTCCGGCGACGTGGCCGGGGAAGCGCGCAACATCGCCAAGGCCGCCGCGGCGGCGGACGTCGAGCACATCGTGTTCCTGTCCTCGGCGAGCGTGCTGCATCCGCTGCCGCACGGCATCGCCGAGGAGCACCGGGCCGCCGAGGAGGCGATCACGGAGTCCGGCGTCGCGACCACGTTCCTGCGCCCCGGCCCGTTCCACGCGAACACCACGTGGTGGGTCAGGACCGTCCGCGAGAGCGACTCGGTGCGCTGCTGGATCGGCAACAACCCCGGTGCGCCGATCGACGAGTACGACATCGCCTCGGCGGCCGTCGCCGCGCTCACCCGGGACGGCCACCGGGGCGGGGCGTACGTCCTGACCGGTGGCGAGGTCCTCACCTCGCAGGAGCAGGCCGGCATCCTCGGCGAAGTCCTGGGCCGACGCCTTGACTTCTCCGTGGCGCCGCAGGAGGAGGTCGTCGAGGTGTTCGCCGGCATCACCGGCGACCGCGCGGCGGCCGTGACCAACGTGGCCGCGCTGCACAGCCCCGACGTGCCGTGGGCGACGCCCACGACGGCCGTGAAGGACCTCACCGGCCGCGACCCCCGTCCGTACCGTGCCTGGGCGGCCGCCAACGCCGCGCCGCTGTTCGGCTGAGGAGAGGCGAACGACATGACGAAGACCGAGGCGAACGGCCCGGTCCTGGTGATCGGGGCCACCGGTCTGCAGGGCGGCGCCACCGCACGCGAGCTGGTGCGGCGCGGCCGGGACACGGCCGCGCTGGTGCGCGACCCCGGGTCCGACGGCGCCCGGGCGCTCGCCGCGTCCGGCGTGCGGCTGGTCACCGGTGACCTGGACGACGAGGCGTCGCTGCGCGCGGCCATGGAGGGCGTGCACGGGGTGTTCTCCGTGCAGAACTTCATGACGCCCAAGGGGCTGGGCGGTGAGGTCCGCCAGGGGCGGGCGGTGGCGCGGGCGGCCAAGGCCGTTGGGGTCGCGCACGTGGTGTACAGCTCGGTGGGCGGTGCCGAACGGCACAGCGGCGTGCCGCACTTCGACTCCAAGCGGCACATCGAGCGGTACCTGGAGGAGCTGGGCGTGCCGACCACGGTGCTGCGCCCGACGTTCTTCATGGACAACTTCGCCGCGCACGGGCCGCAGAACGTGGACGGCACGCTGGTGGTCCGGCTGGCGCTGAAGCCGGGCACCCGGGTGCAGTTCATCGCCGTGGACGACATCGGGTACTTCGCCGCGGAGGCCTTCGACCGGCCGCAGGAGTACCTGGGGCGGGCCGTGGAGCTGGCGGGCGACGAGTTGACGGCCACCGGGATCGCCGAGGCGTTCTCCGCCCGCAGCGGCCTGCCGGCCCGCTTCGAGGAGCTGCCCCTGGACGCGGTGGCCGCCAACCCGTACATCCCGAACGGCCCGGAGATCGCCTTGATGTTCGAGTGGTTCCAGGAGCACGGCTACCGCGCCGACATCCCCGCGCTGCGCACCGCGCACCCGGCGCTCCAGACGTTCGCCACGTACCTCAAGGGCATCGACGTCTGACGCATCCGCCGCACGCGAAACGCCGGTGGCCCTCCCGTAGTGGGAGGGCCACCGGCGTTTCGCACCCGCGGTTCACGCGCGGCAGGTGGGCAGCCCGCCGTGGTACGCGGTCATCTCCCGGAACAGGGCCGGGACGTCCAGCGGATCGCCGGGCGCCGCACCGCGCTCCTCCGCGTAGGCGCGGTGCAGGTTCGGCACCAGCCGTTCGGCGTCCAGCAACCGGGCGAAGGGGCCGGGTCCGGCGGCGCGGGCCAGCTCCAGGGGCGTCGCCCCGTCCGCGATCCCCTGCCGGGCGAGGTCGCGCAGCCGGAGGAAGTAGGCCTCGTTGGCGTCGAGGACCTCGGGGCCGCCGACCGGTCCGTGCCCCGGCACGACCACGAGCGGGTCCAGCCGGCGCATCCGCTCCAGGGCGTCCAGGGAGCCGCTGACGGACCCCATCAGGCAGAACGGCGTCACCCCGGACATCACCAGGTCCCCGGTGAAGAGCACGCGCTGTTCGGGCAGCCACACGGCGGTGTCGTTGGTGGTGTGCGCGGCCGGGCCGAGGTGCAGCAGCTCCACCCTCACGCTCCCCGCGTGCAGGGTGAGGGCGTCGCGGAAGGTGACCTCGGGCAGGGCGAGTTCGATGTCGCCCCAGCACACGTCCGGCCACAGCGACGTCAGGTGGAGACCGGCGGCCGCCATGTCCGAGCGTGTCCGCTCATGGGCGACGACCACGGCCTCCGGGAAGAGGTGGTTGCCGAAGGTGTGGTCGCCGTGGAAGTGGGTGTTGACCAGGGTGCGCGGCGGCGTGCCCGTCACGCGCAGCACCTCCTCGCGCAGCCGCCGCGCGCGCGTCTGCGTCGCCGCGGTGTCGACGAGCACGGCCCGGCCGTCGTCGCCGGCGACCAGGCCCGCGTTGTTCAGGCACCAGCCGCCGTCGGGCTGCACGAAGGCGTGCACCCCGTCGGCGACCTCGGTGAGCTCCCCCGCGAGGGCGACGGCGGCGCTCACAGCGCGTCCGCGGGGACGAAGCCCAGCTCCTTGAGCATCGGCAGGTAGTTGAACACGTCGTAGTGCTCGATGATCCGGCCGTCGTCGTCGAAGCGCAGCTCCTCCAGCATGAACCAGGTGACCTTCTTGCCGGTCGGGGCCTTGCCCATGAACTCGCCCAGGTGGGTCGCCGTCACGGTGATCCGGAGGATCACCCGGTCGCCCTCCGAGACGGCGCTCTTGACGTCCAGGTGCAGGTCGGGGAAGGCGGCGAGGCCGCCCCGCATCGCCCCGATCATCTGCTCGGTGTCGACGGGACGGTCCTCGGAGAAGTGCCGGATGCCGGGGGCCCAGTGCTCGGTGATGCCGTCCAGGTCCCAGCGGTTCCAGGCGGCGGCACAGTCGAGCGCGATCTGCTTGTTGCGCTCCTGGACGGACGGCTCGGTCAGCGTCGTGGACATCATCGATCCTTCACGGTCGTCGTGGGGTGGGGGTGGGGTGTCAGGGAAGCAGGACGTGCTTGCCGACGGAGCGCCCGTCCAGCAGGTCGCGCAGCGCGGTGGCGGCGCCGTCGAGCGGGTGGCGGCCGGCGATCTCCGGCTTCAGCACGCCCTCGGCGAGCAAGCCGTACAGGGCGTCCAGAGCGCTGTTGAAGGCTCGGCCCGGCTTGACGTAGTACATGGTCATCCGCCGGCCGCGCGTCAGGCCGAGCAGGCGCGCCAGGAAGCGCCGGCCGGTGCGCACCAGCGCCGGGACGTGCGGGCGGAACCACTGTCCCGGCCGGTATCCGGCGACGGAGGAGTCGAACGACACCAGCGTGCCGCCCTCGGCCAGCATGGCCCAGCCGGCGTCCAGGCCCCGGCCGCCGATGTGGTCGAAGACGGCGGCCACCCCGTGCGGCGCCAGCTCGCGCACCGCGGCCGTCAGGTCGGGGGTGCGGTAGTCCAGCGGCTCGGCGCCCAGCGCGCGCACGGCGTCGTGCTTCGCGGGCGACGCGGTGCCGATGACACGGAGGCCGCGGTGGACGGCGAGCTGGGTGAGCAGGGAGCCCACGCCGCCGCTCGCGCCGTGCACCAGCACGGTGTCGCCGGGGGCCAGGCCGGTCAGCCGGTCCAGCATCTGGTAGGCGGTCACCCCATTGGTGACCAGTGCCACCGCCTCGGCCGCGTCCAGGTTCCCGGGCACCGGGGCCAGGTCCTTCGCGGCCGTCTCGACGTACTCCTGCCAGGCGCCGTAGCGGGGCATGGCGGCGACCCGGTCGCCGGGGCGCCACCCGGTGACGCCCTCCCCCACCTCGGTGATGCGCCCGACCAGGTCGTAGCCGGGCACGAAGGGGAATGTCGGCGGGAAGGGGTGCAGGTGCTGGAGCATCTGCACCTCGGCGAAGGACACGCCCGCCGCCTCGACGCGCACCACGACCTTGCCGCGACCCGCCGAGGGGGCCGCTTCGCGGGCGGTGACGAGCCGCTCCTCGGGCCTGCCGCTGCCCGTCATGGTGACCTTCGCGCCGCTGAGCGCGGTCCCGAGGCCGGCGTCGGCGGTCATGCGGCCACCTCCTCGGTCACGGGGGCGAAGTCGGCGGCGTGGTCGGCCGCCCACTGGGCGAAGGTCCGCGCCGGCACACCGGTGACCTGCTCGACGGTGTCCAGGACCGCGGGCGGGTCGGTCACGGCGCCGGCCAGGTAGCCCAGCACCATCTCCACGACCGGCACCGGCATGACCCGGCCCATCTGCTCGCGGGCCTGGTCGGGCGTGATCTCCTCGAAGCGGACCTCGCGCCCCAGCGCGCCGGAGATGGCCCGCACCTGGTCGGCCTGGGTGATCGCCTCCGGCCCGGTGAGCACGTACGCCCGGCCGGCGTGCCCGTCCTCCAGCAGCGCGGTCACCGCGACCGCGGCGACGTCCGCCTCGTGGACGAGGACGCGCGGGGCGTTGCCGTAGGGGGCGCGCACCACGCCCTCGGTGCGGATGGAGTGGCCCCACTTCCACAGGACGTTGGTGGCGAACTCGTCGGGACGCACGAACGTCCAGTCGATGCCGGACTCCTCCACGGCCCGTTCCACGGTGCGGTGGTGCTCACCGCTGTGGTTGTCGCCCGACTCGTCCAGCACGGAGGACGAGGACAGCACGACGATGCGGCGCACCCCGGCCTCCTTGGCGGCCGCGACGACCTCGCGGCTCGTCTCCGGGACCGGGAAGAGGTAGAGGCGCTCCACCCCGTGCAGCGCCGCGCGCAGCGTGCCGGGGCGGGTGAGGTCGCCCTCGACGACGTCCACGCCCTCCGGGAGCCCGGCGGTGGCCGGATTCCTGGTCAGCGCCCGCACCGTGGCACCCGCGGCCACGAGCCGCGCGACCACATGACGGCCGACCGATCCTGTTGCTCCTGTCACCAGAATTGTCACGCCTGCTCCACGAGTTCGTTGGCCAGTAAGTGCTGCCCAGCGTCGGGAACGCCGCTGGAGGATGCCCGGAGAGGCGGTCGACCGCCTCGACCCCGCCTCGAGCGGAGGGGAGAACCATGGCAACGGCCACCACTTCCCACAGGACATGAAGGCGAGGCAGCGTTTTGTCCGCTCCCACGACCACGCCCGGCACGACCGGGCAGCAGGACGCCCGGAAGAAGAAGAGATTCCAACTGAGCCGCCGGGGCCGCAAGCTGACCCTGGCCGTCCACGTCGTCACGTCCGTCGGCTGGGTCGGCCTGTCGCTGTCCATGGCCGTCCTGGCCCTCATGGGATTCACCACGGACGACGCGGCGGTCGCCAAGGGCGTGTACTACGCCATGTACGTGTTCGACGACACCAGCGTCACGGTGTTCAGCGTGGCCGCGTCGATCTCCGGCATCCTGCTGTCCTGCGGCACGGCCTGGGGTCTGCTGCTGCACTGGTGGATCGTCGCCAAGTGGGTCATCACCCTGTTCATGACGATCTTCGCGTGGTTCGTCATCCACCCGATCGTCATGCAGGCCACCGAGAACACGGCCGAGGCGGGCGGGGCGCCCCCCAACCCGGGCTGGCCGGCGGACTTCCTGGTGTGGAGCGTGCCCGCCCTGTTCGTGCTGCTCACGGCGGCGGCGGTCATCTCCGTCTACAAGCCGTGGGGCCGCACGGCCCGCGGCCGCCGCACCACGGCCCGCCCCCGCCGCACCTGACGCACCGGCCCCTCACCGGTCTCCGGCCCGCCCTCACCGGCGGGCCGGACGCGTCTGCCCGGGGCCGTGCCCGGACGCAGCCGGCCGGTCGCGTGCGGCGTCCAGGGCGGCGCACCAGTGCGCCGGGTGGGGGGCGCGCAGCAGCCCCGTGCCGACGAGCAGGCCCTGGAAGCCCGCGTCGAGCAGCCGGGCCGCGTCGGTGGGGTCGGTGATGCCGCTGGCGCTGACCGCGCAGCGGGTGCCGGTCGCCCGCACGGCCGGCAACAGCGTGGAGCTGCGGTCGAGGTCACCGGGCAGGCGTTCGCGGGTGGCGATGTCCTTGTTGTTGACGGCGACCACGCATCGGTCGGCCCTCGGCACCGCCGCCGCCTCCGCGGCGTCGGCGACCTCCACGAACGGGGTCAGCGCGAGGTCCAGGGCGTGGTCCACCAGCCGCGCCAGGACACCGCGGGGCAGCAGCCGCACGGTCAGCAGCACGGCGGAGGCGCCCAGTTCCCGGCTGCGTTCGAGCTGGCGCCGGCTGGTCAGGAAGTCCTTGCGGAGCAGGGGCAGGCGCGTGGCGGCGGCGACCTCTTCCAGCAGCGCCTCACTGCCGCCGAACCAGCGGCCGGTGACCACCGAGACGCACGGCGCCCCTGCCTTCTCGTAGTCGGCGACGACCTCGGGGACCGAGCGGGCGCCCAGCAGGTCGGTGCCGTCGGCGTCTCGCCGCTTGACCTCCATGACCACGGGGCGAGGGGCCGCCAGCAGCGCGTCGGTGAACGTCACGGCGCCCTCCAGGCACGGGTCACGGCCGCCGCGTTCCCCGCGGCGAGGAGGCCGTCCCCGCCCCGGGCGGCCGAGTCGACGTCGATGCCGAGGAACCGGGGGTGGGCGAGGGTCCCGGGGAAGCGGTCGCGGTTGCCCGCGTCCAGCCCGCCCGCGAGCAGGAACGGCCGGTGCATGCGGTCGGCCAGCCCGGTCACCGTGCCGTCGTCCAGGCTCACCGCGGTACTGCCGACTCGGCCGCCCGCGCCGACCGCGTCGAGCAGGAAGCAGTCGGTGCCGGCCCGTTCGTACGCGCCGATCAGCCGTGCCTCGACGCAGGAACCGCCGTCGACGTGCAGCACCTTGACGATGCGTACGCCGTCGGGGACCCGGGCCCGCAGGGCGCGGACCGTGCCGGGCGGCTGGTAGCCGTGCAGCTGGATCCACGCGGGGCCGCCGGGGCCAATGAGCCGGGCCAGTGCCTCGGCGTCGGCGGCGAAGGTGACCAGCACCGCCTCCAGGCGCCCGGTCGCCCGTGCCTCGGCGGCGAGCTCGGTCAGGCGGTGCGCGCTCAGGTCCGCCCGGCCGCCGGGCACCCCGTGCCACAGCCCGATCAGGTCGGCCCCGGCGTCGGCGACGTCCCGCACCTCGGCGGCGCTGGTCGCACCGCAGATCTTGACGAGCACTACACGGCCTCGCCGACGAGTGAGCCCCGCGCGAGCCGGTCGCGCGAGCCGTCCGGCCCGTCCTGGAACAGTCCCGGGTGCGCGGCGCGCAGGTCGGCGATCAGCCACTCGTAGGGCAGGTCGTCGAACTCGCCGTGCTCGCGCAGGAACTCCATCTGCCGCCGTCCCTTCAGGTCGAAGGGGTGGTGCAGGCTGTCGGCGGTGCCGTCGAAGTCCAGCGGCGCCATGCGGTACAGCCGGCACAGCGTCTTGTTGAACACCGGCGTCGCCTTCACCCAACGGCCCTCCAGCCGCACCGAGGTGAGCGCGTGCTGGTGGAACACGTCGCCGCCCAGCAGCCGTTTCAGCCGCTCGGAGGCGAGGTGGTTGCGGACGTCGGTCAGGACCAGGCGTGCCGGGATGCCGAGCGAGCGCAGCCCGGCCGTGTACAGGACCGACTTGTGCAGGCACATGCCGGAGCCGGTGCGCACCACCTGACTGGCGCGCAGACCCGCACGGGACAGGTCCGCGCCGTACACCTCGTAGTGGATGCCGTCGCGCACGGCGTAGTACAGGGCCACGGCCCGTTCGGTGGGGGTGGTGGCGCCCGCAGGCAGTGCGTCGCGGACGAAGGCGCGTACCTCGGGGCTGTGGTGGTCGATGAACTCGGTGGCTGCCAGGGCTGGTTCGGGGGTCATGGTGGCGTGGTTCCGCTTCCGTTGGGTGTCGACGTGTGCTCAGAGGCCGAGCATCGAGGCGATGCGGTTGCGCTGGATCTCGGAGGTGCCGGAGTAGATCGTCCCGGCGACCGAGTTGCGCAGTTCCTTCTCGACGCCGTACTCGGCCATGTAGCCGTTGCCCCCGAAGATCTGGACGGCGGCGAGCGCGGAGGCGACGTTGGCCTCGCTGGTGACGAGTTTGGCGATGGCGATGTCGCGGGTGACGTTCTCCCCGGCCATCAGTTTGCGTGCGGTGGAGTACAGCCAGTGGCGGGCCGTCTCGGTCCCGACGTCCATGTCCACGATCTTGTGGGACACGGCCTGGTAGGAGCCGATCGGCCGGCCGAACTGGGTGCGGGCGCGGGCGTATGCGGTGCAGCGCTCCACCCGGTCGCGCATCTCCCCCGCGTTGATGACGAAGGAGCAGAGGATCTCCCAGCGCATCACGTGGTCCAGGACGAGGAAGCCGCCGCCGGGGCGGCCCACGACCTGTGAGGCGGGGACGCGGCAGTCGTCGAGGAACAGCTCGCACAGCGGCGAGGTGCGCAGTCCCATCTTGGCGACCGGCCGGCCGGTGGTCAGGCCGGGCGTGTCGCGGTCGACGAGGAAGGCGGTGATGCTGAGCGGGCCGGGGCGGTCGCTGGTGCGTGCGTACACGGTGACCACGTCGGCGACCGGCCCGTTGCTGACGAAGGCCTTGCTGCCGTTGAGGACGAAGTCGTCGCCGTCCCGCACGGCGCGGGTGCGCATCGCCAGCGCGTCCGAGCCGCTGTCGGGCTCGCTGATGGCGTGGGCGCCGATCAGGTCGCCGGAGCACAGTCCCGGCAGGTAGCGGTCCTGGAGCTCCGGGGAGCCGAACCGCTGGAGGGGTACGCCGGTGCTGACCAGGTGGCTGCAGACGGAGAAGTTCAGTCCCGCGTCGCGGCAGCCCTGGCCGAGCCCCTCCAGGACGTACATCGTGGTCAGCAGGTCCTGGCCGAGCCCGCCCCACCGTGTGTCGAAGGGCAGGCCCAGGATGCCGGAGGCACGCAGCAGGTCCCACTGCTCGCGGGGGAAGGCGGCCTCGGCGTCACGCTCGACGTGTCCGGCGCTGAGCTTGTCCAGCAGCGGCGCCAGGCCGTCGCGCAGCCGCTGCTGTTCGTCCGTCCACGTGATCATCAGTACTGGGAGAACTCGGACGAGTCCAGGTTGTGGCGTTCGTCGCCGCGCAGCGCCGGGGTGAACATGCACACCAGGCGCAGGTCCTCGTGCGGGCCGGCGATCAGCCAGTGCGCGTCGTGCTGGTCGAGTGCGTAGAGGGTGCCGGGAGTGATGGGGTGGGAGGTGCCGGCCATGTCGACGACCTCGCCGCTGCCGCTGATGCAGTAGCAGGCCTCCAGGTGACGCCGGTACTCCAGCCGCGACTTGGTGCCGGCCCGCACGATCGTGTCGGTGACGGTGTACCCGAGCCCGTCGGACTCGGTGAGGAACCGGCGGCTGAGGCCGTTGCCCCAGTCGACGCAGTGGACGCTGTCGAGAGCACGGACGATCATGGGTTCTTCCCTTCGGTCATGTGGTGGGGAGGGTGGGGTGGCGCAGCTGCGCGACGAAGGAGGCGAACGCCTCCACCGGGTCGCGCCCGGTGTCCAGGGCCTGTTCGATCGTGGTCACGCCGGCGCTGCCGACGACCGCGGCGTCCGCGCCGAGCTTCTCCAGGACGGCGATGTCGGCGCGGGTGCGCACGCCGAAGCCGACGGCGACCGGGGCGCGCGTCGCGGCGCGCAGGGTGCCGAGGGCGGCGGCGAGCCGCTCGTGGTCGGGTGCGGCGGTGGTGCCGCTGCGGCCGTAGTGGGCGACCAGGTACAGGTAGGCGGAGGCGTGCCGGGCGGCCTCCGCGGCGGTCGCCGGGTCGGAGACCGCGTAGCAGGTGGTGACCAGGGGCAGCCCGGCGCGCTCGGCGGCGTCGTAGTGGGCGGCGCGCAGCCGGGGCGGCAGTCCGTGCAGCAGCAGTCCGTCACAGCCGGCGTCGGCGACGGACCGGGCGAAGTCGCCCAGGTCCCGGCCTTTGACGGTGTGGCTCCAGTCGGCGAGCAGCGCGATCCGCAGCCGGCGCAGCCGGGGCCGCAGGGCGGACACCGCGTCCAGGACCCCGCCGAGCGTGACGCCGGCGGCCAGCGCCCGGTCGGCGGACCGGCGGATCACGGGGCCGTCGGTCACCGAGTCCGGGAAGGGGACGGCCAGTTCGAGGCAGTCGACGTCGCCGTCGTCGAGCATCGCCGCCAGGTCCGGCAGCGCGTCGAGCGGCGGGTCGCCCGCGTTGACGAACACGGCCAGCCCGGGCCGTCCGGGTCGCCGCCGCGCGAAGAACCCGGGCCCGCTCCCGGCGTCCCGCGCGGCGGCGTCGGCCTGGGGGCCGGCTCGCACGGCGGTGTCCGGGGCGCCGGGCGGGCGGGGCAGGCCACGGGCGCGGCCCGGCATCCGGGCGGCGGGGAAGCCGTCAGGCATGGGCCGCCTCCCTCGTCCGCAGCCGTTCGACCAGCCGCAGCGCCGAGCCGTTGTGCAGGGCGGCGCGCGCGGCGCCCAGCGCCTGGTGCCAGTCACCGGTCAGCCGGCCCGCGACCGCCAGCGCGGCGGCGTTGAGGCAGACGGTCTGCGTCGCCGCCGGGCCGCCGCGTCCGGCCAGCACGTCCTGGAACAGCGAGGCGGCGCCCCGCACCCCGTCCTCGGCCGGGGCGAGGTCGGCCAGGTGGCCGGCCCCCAGGCCGAGCGCGCCGGGCGCGAGCGTGAACTCGTCCTCGCCTCCGCCCTCGTAGGCCCGCACCCGGTTGGCGGTGAAGGCGAGGAATTCGTCGGCGCCGGCGTCGTTGTCGGTCAGCCACACCGTCCGGCCGGTGGCGCGGGAGGTGTGGCCGGCGGCGTGCCGCAGGGCGTCCAGCACCGCGGGCCGGGACACCCCGGTCACTTGGGCGGTCACCGGCACGTCGGCCAGGAAGGGGCCGAGGGTGTTGACGAAGGAGCCCAGCTGCCGCAGGTCGAGCGGTGCGACGGCCCGGGCGAGCAGGGCGATCTCGCGCGGGTACACGAAGTGCCCGGCGAAGGCGATGCCGCAGCGCTCCAGCACGTCCCGGGTCTGCTCGTACGACGTCGTCGGTGTGATCCCGAGCTGCTCCAGCAGGTCCAGGGAACCGCAACTGCCGGTGTAGGCGCGGGAGCCGGTCTTGACGACCCGCACCCCCATCGCCGCCGCGACGAATGCGGCGGCCGTGGAGATGTTGAAGGTGCGCGGCCCGCCCCCGGTGCCGACGATGTTGACCGCCGGCCCGAATCCGTCCGCGGGGCGGGCGGGCCGGCGCTCGGCCAGCGAGTCGAGGAACGCGCCCAGGGTGACCCGGTCGGGCATCCGGGTGGACAGGGAGGCCAGCAGAGCCGTGGCCTCCCCCCGGCGCAGTCCTCCCGTGTGGAGCCGGTCCCAGAAGGATCGCCACACGGGCAGTTCCACCGGACGGTCCCGGCCGATGAGGGAGACGACCGCCTCGTGCATGGCTACGCGGCCCCCGCGTGCTCGCGCGGCGCGTCCGCGAGGAAAGCGGCGATCGCCGCGACGGAGGTGAAGGACTCCGGGTCGAGGTCGACGGCGTCGGTGTCGACGCCGTAGCGGTCCTCCAGCCAGGCGATCACCTTGAGCAGTCCGAGGCTGTCGATGACGCCGCCCGCCATGAGGTCGTAGTCGTCGGCCAGTTCGTGGGCGGCTACGTCGGGCAGGAACTCCTCGACGACGAACGCCCGGACGGCCTGAACGTACTGCATGTCAGTTCTCCTTGGTGAAGTGGGCCGAAGCGACCCGGTCTCGGTCGACCTTGCCGGTGGAGGTGCGGGACAGCGCGTCGTCGGTGATCCGCAGCACGCTGGGGACCGCTGCCCGGGGCAGCCGGCGGGCGAGGTGCCCGCGCAGCGTCAGGCTGTTGAGGCCCGAGCCCGGGGCACGGCGGACGACCGCGTGCAGCAGGCGGCCGGCGACGGGGTCGGGCAGGGCGAGGACGGCCGCCTCGGTCACCTCGCGGTGGCCGAGCAGGAGGTGCTCCACCTCCTGGGTGTTGACCCGCACTCCCCGCACCTTGACCTGGTGGTCGGTGCGGCCCTCCAGGGTCAGGGAGCCGTCCGGGTGCCTGCGCACCAGGTCGCCGCTGCGGAAGTAGCGCCGCCCGTCGTCGCGTTCGGGGTGCGGTACGAGCACCTGCCGGGCGGCGGCGGCACCGAGGTAGCCGCGCGTCTGGAACGGTGTGGAGACGAGCAGTTCGCCCGTGCCGGGACCCGCGAGCACAGCGCCTTCGGCCGAGACGACGAGCGCCTGGACTCCGGGCAGCGGGGCGCCGAGAGGGAGGGGCGTCGTCACAGGGGCATCGGGGTCGACCTCGTGGAGGAAGCTGTCGTTGGTCTCGGTGCAGCCGTAGACGTTGTGCAGCCGGGCTCCGGGCAGCAGGCCGGGCAGCCGGCCGAGCAGCGGCCCGGGGATGGCGTCGCCGGTGAACATGGCGTGGCGCACGGCGGGCAGGGACGTCCCGGTGGCGTCCGCCGCGTCGGCCAGCAGCCGGAAGAGCATGGGCACGGCCTGCACGACGTGCACCTCGTGCCGCCGGAGCAGGCCGAGCAGCCGCGCGCCGTCCAGCGCGTGGTCGGGGTCGACGAGGACGACACGGCCGCCGTGGGCGAGGGTGGTCCACACGTCGAGCAGGCAGAGGTCGAAGTTGAGCGGCGCGTAGTTGAGGACGGTGGTGCCCGGTGCGATGCCGAAGGCGGCGCCGGCCCAGCCGGTGAAGGCGTCGAGGGCGTCCGGGTGCAGCGGGACGATCTTCGGCAGGCCGGTGGAGCCGGAGGTGGTCAGCAGCAGGGCGGGCCGGCCGGTGGGCGGCGCGGGGTGTGCGGGCGGGTCGGCCCGCGGCCCGGACGCATCGGTGGCACACGGCCGCAGCACCTCCTGGACGCCGGCCTGCTGGTGCAGCCGGTCGACCGCCTCCGGGCCGAGCGTCGCGGCGGGCAGCAGCACCGGCCGCCGCTCCAGCAGGCAGGCCAGGACCAGCGCGATCGTGGCGGGCGACTTGACGGCGGGTACCGCGACCGGTTCGTCGCCCGGCAGGTGCGCGATGCGGCCGCGCTCCCGTGCCGCGAGGTGCAGCAGCGTGCCGTAGCTGATCTCCTCGTCCCGCCACACCAGGGCGGGCGCCCGCGGCGTCCGGCGTGCCTGCCCGACGATGCCGTCGAGCAGCCCGTGCCGGCCCTGTGTCCCACCCGCGCCTGCGCTCACGGCCCCTCCCCCGGTTCGCCCTTGCACTCCTGCGGGTTCTGATGGTGGTTGCGCCGTCTGGAGGATGGATGGAGCCCCGCTGCACTTCGCCGCCCGCGACCGGGTCCCGCCGAACGCCGAGGGGCCGCGTCACCGGACAGGTGACGCGGCCCCTCGGGCCGTGCGGCGCTCAGCCGCCGGTCAGTTCCACCAGCGCGTCCGCCGGGTCGCCGTGCGGCTCACCCGCGGGCCACCAGGTGCCCGACTCGTCGCGGTAGGGGTACCACCGTCCGTCGCGCCCTAGGCGCAGCTGGACGCCCTGTCCGGCCAGGGTCCAGTGGTTGTCGCGGATGTCCAGGCCGGGCAGCTCGTCCGCCTCCCAGCCCGCCGAGAGGGCCGCCCGGGCCCGGGCGGTCTCCTGGGCGGACGGTGACCAGGTGTGCTCCAGCACCTCCAGCCCGGCCGCTCCGCCGGTGCGCCAGGCCTCGACCGCACGGTCCAGCTCCCGGGGTGGTCGGCCGCAGCTGACGCGCAGCCGCTCCGGCACCCTCGGATCGGGGTGCGTGGCGGCGATCCGCACGGTGTCCTGCCACTGGTCGAGCGGCGGCGGGGGCTGCGCGGTCAGCCCGAGGGCGTAGGCGAGCAGGCCCCGGGCCCGCACCGCCGCGTCGGCGACCAGGTGCTCCAGCGGGTCGGCCTCGATGCCGGTGACGGGCTCGTCGGTGCCGGCCGGGGCGGCGGGCAGCGGCGGCGGAGCGGGCAGCGGCACGTCGCCCCGGGCCCATGCCGCGACGGGGTCGACGCCGGGCGGCGGACCGGCCGCGGCCTCTTCCGCCGGCCCGCTGCCCCCGGCGGCGCGCTCGTCGTCGCCGTCCTCGTGGTCCGGTCCGTCGTCGTCCGTGCCCGCCATCGCCCGCAGCAGCAGCTCCGACTTCAGTTCCTCCAGGGCTTCGTCGAGGTCCCTGCCCCTGACGAGCGGCAGCAGCCACGGCTCCGCGTCCAGCAGCCACGCCATCTGGTAGCACAGTGCCGTGGCATGCGCGCACGGGTGCTCCAGCGCGTCGCAGTCGCAGTCCGCGTCCAGGTCGCCGTATCCGGGGAGCATCCGCACCCGGGCGTCCTCGACGGCCTCCAGGAAGTCCTCCGGCAGCTCGCCGGCGAGCAGTCCCTCCGCGACGCCGGTCCGGTCGGCGGCCTTCTCCCAGAGCAGCTCCCACTCCCCCGCGTCCAGCTCCGTGAGCGTGACCACGGTGGTGTACGCGCTCTCACCTCCGTACACCTCCGCGGCGATGCGCCCCGGGCTGACGGTGACGGGACCGATCCGCCCGGTGCGTGCGAAGGCCCGCCCGCCCTTCAGCGACTCCTCCTCGGGCCAGGTGTCCTCCACGGCCTCGGTCCACGCCTTGCCCCAGAAGGACTGGCCGCGGGCGCGCCCGCCCTTGCGTGCCGCGAAGGCGGGAAAGCCCCGTGCACCGCTCCCCTGTGCCTCGCCCATCACTCGCTCCTCAGCTCGACCAGGTTGGCCAGCTCGTCGTTCGTCAGCTCCGTCAGTGCCTGCTCGCCCGTGCCCAGCACCGCGTCGGCCAGTTCCTTCTTGGACTCCAGCAGCGCGGCGATCCGGTCCTCGACGGTGCCCTCGGCGATCAGCCGGTGGACCTGGACCGGCCGGGTCTGGCCGATGCGGTACGCACGGTCCGTCGCCTGGGCCTCCACCGCGGGGTTCCACCAGCGGTCGTAGTGCACGACGTGATCGGCGCGGGTGAGGTTGAGCCCGGTGCCCGCCGCCTTCAACGACAGCAGGAAGACGGGCACTTCCCCGTCCTGGAAGCGCTGCACCAGTTCCTCGCGCTTGGGCACGGGCGTGCCGCCGTGCAGGAGCTGCACGGGCACGCCCCGCTCCCGCAGGTGCCGCTCGAGCAGCCGCGCCATGGCGACGTACTGCGTGAACACCAGCGCGGCGCCGTCCTCGGCGGTGATCGTGCCGAGGAGTTCGTCGAGCAGCTCCAGCTTTCCGGAGCGCCGGGTGAGCGCCGTGCCCTCCTCCTTGAGGAACTGGGCGGGGTGGTTGCAGATCTGCTTCAGGCCGGTGAGCAGCTTCAGCACGAGTCCGTTGCGGGCGATGCCCTCGCTGCCGCGGATCTGCGCCATCACCTCCCGTACCTGCGTGCGGTACAGGGAGGACTGCTCGGCGGTGAGCGCGACCGGCCGGTCCGTCTCGGTCTTGGGGGGCAGCTCGGGTGCGATGCCCGGGTCGGACTTGCGGCGGCGCAGCAGGAAGGGGCGGACGAGACCGGCCAGGCGCGTGGCCGTGGTCCGTTCCCCCTCGGCGCGCTCCGCCTCGATCGGCGCCATCCAGCGCCGGCGGAACTCCCCGTACCCGCCCAGCAGTCCGGGTGTCGTCCAGTCCAGCACCGCCCACAGCTCGGACAGGCTGTTCTCCACGGGTGTGCCGGTGAGCGCGACCTTGGCGTCGGCGGGGATGAGGCGCAGCGCCTTCGCGGTGCGCGAGTGCGGGTTCTTGACGTGCTGGGCCTCGTCGGCGACGACCATGTCCCAGGCGTGCTCCGCCAGTCGGCCGGCGTCCAGGCGCATGGTGCCGTACGTCGTCAGCACGAACCCGTCGTCGGCGCCGTCCAGGGTGCGCCCGGCGCCGTGGTAGCGGCGCACGGCGGTGCCGGGGGCGAACCTGCCCACCTCCCGCTGCCAGTTGCCCAGCAGGGAGGCCGGGCAGACGACCAGCGTGGGGCCGCGGCTGCCCGCTTCCCGGCGCAGCAGGTGCAGCGCGATGAGCTGGAGGGTCTTGCCCAGGCCCATGTCGTCGGCGAGGCAGCCGCCGAGGCCCAGTGAGGTCATCCGGTCCAGCCACCGCAGGCCGCGCAGCTGGTAGTCGCGCAGTGTGGCGGTGAGTGCGGCCGGCTGCCGGACGGGTTCGTCGCCGCCGTCCGGGTCGGACAGCCGGGCGCGCAGCGCCTGCAACCAGGCGGTGGGGGCGACCGGAACCTGCTCGGTGCCGATCCGTGCGTGTCCGCTCAGGGCGACGGCGAGGGCCTCGATCGCGGTGAGGGAGCCCACCTGCCGGTCGCGTGCCTTGCGGGCGAGGTCGGCGCCGACGAGGATCCATCCGCCCCGCAGCCGTACCAGGGGTCGGCCCGCGGCGATCGCCGCCGTCTCCTCCTCGGTCAGCGGATCGCCGTCGAGGTCGAGCTGCCAGCGCAGGTCGACCGTGCCGTCGCCGCCGAAGAAGGAACGCAGGTCGGTGGGCGGCGGAAGATCGGCGCCGACGACGGCGCGGGCGGTCGGCGCGCGGTGGGCGTCCTCGGGCCACAACACGTCGATGCCGTGGGCCCGCAGCCGGCCGGCCCCCTCACCCAGCAGGTCGGTGACGTCCCGGTCGGACAGGTCCAGGGCGCGCGGCACGGGCAGCAGGCGCTCCAGCGGTGGCCACACGCCCGAGGCGCGGCGGACGGCGAGCACGGTGTCGGCCTGGGCGCGCGGGCCCAGCGCGTGGTCGGCGCTCTCGAACAGCTCACCCGCGTCGAGCGCGAGGGTCGGGTCGGCGAGGCTGTGGGCGCGCGGGACGAGCCGCAGGCCGGGCGGCTGCGCTCCGGGGCCGTCACCGCCCGTGCCTTCGGTGAGCTCGACCCGGAGCGAGACCCGCACCCCGGAGTCGAGCCCCGCGGAGATCTCCTCGGCCCAGGCCCGCAGTTGCGGCACGTGCTGGGGTTCGACGGCGGCGAAGGCCGCCCGGCCGGTCGCCGCGTGCGCGGCGGGGGTGCGCGGCAGCGCGTCGGCGACGGCGTCGAGGAACGCCCGTACGAGGCCTTCGGGTTCGGGCATCCGGGCACCCGCACCGGCCGTGCCCGGCAGGGCGGTGGCATACGCCTCGGGCGGCGCGGCGGCCGCCAGGTCGCGTACGCGTCCGATGTCGTCCAGGTCCAGGGGCCCGGTGCGCCAGGCGTCGTGCCCGGCTGTGCTGACGCCCGGCAGCAGTCGCTCGCGGGCCGCCAGGTGCAGGGCGATCGCGGCCGCCCGGCCCCAGAAGGCGGCGGCCGGGTGCACCTGCTCGGCTTCGGGCCGGGCCGCGCGGGCGAGGACGGGCAGGGCGTCGGCGATCGGCAGGCGCACGACCGGGACGGTGCGGGTGACGGGCACCCCGTCCTCGACGCCGACGACGTCGGCCTCGCCGGTGTCCCCCTGTGGATCCTCGCCGGCCGGTGGTAAGCCGCCCCGCGCGTCCCAGAACACCACTCTGCCGGCGCGGGGCGGGTCGGCCGCCTCGAACAGCACGGCGCACCGCGTGAGGTCGCCGGTGCGCGCACCTGTCGTCACTGCCATGTCCTTCTGGAGTCCTTTCGTCTGCCCGGCGTGACCGGTTTCAGCGGCCGAGCCGCTGGTAGCGTCGCACGGACAGCGGGAAGAAGACCGCGATAATGATCAGCGGCCAGATCACGGCCATGAGCATGGCCTGATCCGACGCCCAGGTGCCGGTGTCCCAGCCGGGGTTGCCGAACAGCCGCCGGGCCGCCGTCACCGTCGCCGACAGCGGATTCCACTCGGAGACCGCGGCGAGCCAGCCCGGCATGGTGTCCGGCGAGACGAACGCGTTGGACAGGAAGCCCAGCGGCCACACCAGGGTCTGCACGGCGGTCACGGCGGCCGTGTCCGTGAAGACGAGTCCGAGGTAGATGCCCACCCACAGCAGGGCGAAGCGCAGCAGCAGGAGCAGTCCGACGGCCGCGAGGGCGCGGCCCGTGCCGTTGTCCGCCCGCCAGCCGACGGCCAGGCCGCACAGGATCATCACGGTCAGCCCGAGGACCGAGTTGAGCATGTCGGCGATGCTGCGGCCGGTGACCACCGCGCCGGAGGACGTGGGCATGGCGCGGAAGCGGTCGGTGACGCCCTTGGCTGCGTCGCTGATCACGGCGAGCATCGTCACCTCGATGCCGAAGACCATCGTCATGGCGAACATGCCCGGCACCAGGAACTCGCGGTAGCTGCCGCCTCCGGGCACCTGCATCGCGCCGCCGAACAGGTAGCCGAACATCAGCACCATCATGATCGGGAAGAGCAGCCCGATGACGACCGGCGCGGGGTTGCGGGCCCAGTGGGCCAGGGAGCGGCCCGTCAGGACCCAGGAGTCGGACAGGGCCCAGCGGGCGCCGCCCGTCCCGGTCGTGGGCTGCGGGGCTGCGGTGGTCACACCGTCACCTCTTCCTTGTTCTCGTCGCGGTCGGTGGGGACCGCTTCGGTCCCCGGGTCGTCGGTGTCCTGCCGCGCGCCCGTGAGGTGGAGGAACACCTCGTCGAGGGTCGGGCGGCGCAGCGCGATGTCCTCGGCCGCCACGCCCGCGTCGCCCAGCGCGCGCACGGTCTCGGTCAGTGCGACGACCCGGTCCTGGACCGGCACGCCCACGCGCCGGCTCTCGGGGTCGGTGTCGGTGTCCCGGCCGGTGATCCGCGCCAGCACCTCGGCCGCGGTGCTGAGGTCGGCGGAGTTGCGGACCGTGACGTCGATCCGGTCGCCGCCGATCGCCGACTTCAGTTCGTCGGGCGTGCCCTCGGCGATCACCCGCCCGCCGGCGCCGCCCGGCGACGCGATGACCGAGATCCGGTCGGCGAGCTGGTCGGCCTCGTCGAGGTACTGCGTGGTGAGCAGCACCGTCGTGCCGTCGTCGACCAGTGAACGCACCGCCGCCCACACCTCGTTGCGGCTGCGCGGGTCCAGCCCGGTCGTCGGCTCGTCGAGGAACAGCACCCGGGGGGCGAGGATCAGGCTGGCCGCCAGGTCCAGGCGCCGCCGCATACCGCCCGAGTAGTCCTTCACCTGCTTGGCACCCGTACCGGCGAGCCCGAACTGCTCCAGCAGCGCGTCCGCGCGCTCCCCCGCCGCCCGCTTGCCCAGGTGGTGGAGCCGGCCGAACATCACCAGGTTCTGCCGGCCGCTGAGCACCTCGTCGACCGCCGCGTACTGTCCGAGCAACCCGATCCTGGCCCGCACCTGCGCGCTGCGGCGGACCACGTCGAACCCGGCGACCTCGGCGCGGCCCTCGTCCAGCCGGGCCAGCGTGGACAGGATGCGCACCGCGGTGGTCTTGCCCGCGCCGTTGGGCCCGAGCAGCCCGTGGACGGTCCCTTCCCGCACCCGCAGGTGAAACCCGTTCAGGGCCGGCGCCTCGCCGTACCGCTTGCACAGGTTCTCGGCGAGGATCGCGTATTCGGATCCCATGGATGTCCTTCCGCAGAGATGGATGACGTGCTGTGCAGTGTGGGGGCGGCCGCTCGGCCCGCCTTCGAGTCCCGCTCGAGCGGCAGACGGAAGCGTCGGGACGTCAGCGCACGCCCACCGGCACGGAGGAGCACGTGGTCACCTTCATCAACCGCTTCACGGTCACCGGCCCGGCCGAGGAGTTCGAGCGGCTCTTCGACGACACCTCGGCCTTCTTCCGGGACCGCCCCGGATTTCTCAGCCACCGGCTGCTGCGCCACAGCGAGCAGCCGGGCAGCTACGTCAACATCGCGGAGTGGGCGGACGCCGAGTCCTTCCGGGCGGCCGTCACGCACCCGGACTTCGTCCCGCACGCCGCCGCCCTGCGCACCCTGAGCACCAGCGAGCCGAACCTGTACGCGCCGGTGATGGAACGCACCGCGGCCACCGCCCCGACGAGTTGAGCGCCCCGCGCACGGGCGAGCGGGCGGCCCCCGGATCCGGGGGCCGCCCGCTCGCCCGTGCGCGGCCTCAGCGCGCCGCCTTCACCGACAGCGGGTGGTGGAAGACGTTCCTCGGGTCCCACACGGCCTTGACCGCCTGCAACCGCCGGTAGTTGGCGCCGTAGTACAGCGTGTGCCAGGGCACCCCGGAGGTGTTCCACTTCGGGTCGGCCATGTCGACGTCGGGGAAGTTGATGAAGCAGCCGTCGCTGCGCTCCCCCGGCGCCGGCACACCGCCGGTGTCCCGGTAGACACCCGCGTAGAGGCGGCGCAGCCAGTCCACGTTCGCCGCGTCGTGCTCCGGGTTCTGCCAGGTGTTCATGAACAGCGCCTTCATCACCGAGTCGCGCTGCGCGGACGCCGTCGCCGCCGGGTGGACGGTGTTGACCTTGCCGCCGTACGACTGGATCGACACCGAGCTGGTGTCGTTGGTGTGCTCGGTGCTGCCCAGGACGTCGTACAGGACGTCGATCTGCTCGTCGGTGAACGAGCGCCGCAGATAGGACGACTTGATCTTCTGGCGGCCGGTCTCCGCGTCCTGGGCCGTGGCCAGCGCCTCGACGGACGACAGCCACGGGAGGGTCTCCGTCGGCGGGGTGTACGCCTCGACGCCCACCCCGGCGCCGAGGGCGTCGACGTGGTCCTTCAGCAGCTTCTCCGCGTGGGGCAGGGTCGCGTCCAGGTGGGTGAACGCGATGGCGCTCAGCCCTTGGTCGTCCTGCGCCTGGCGGCCCAGCAGCACCAGCCCGCTGAACAGCCCGGTGTACGGCGAGCGCGGGCCGCTGTTGCGCTCGTGCCAGCGCCCGTGGTTGCCGACCAGGGCGCGGAACGCGCTCTTGGTCATGCCCTCGCGCGGGAACATCACGCTGGCGGCCAGCACGCTGCCCGGGGGGCGCGGCAGTGCCGCGGCCGGGTCGCCGCCCCGGGCGGAGGGGGAGCGGAACCAGTAGCGGGTGACGACACCGAAGTTGCCGCCCCCCGCACCGGTGTGCGCCCACCACAGCTCCCGGTGGGGGTCGCGGGCGTCGCGCGTGGCGATGACCGCACGGGCCCGCCCGGAGGCGTCCACGACCACGACCTCGACCGCCTGGAGGTGGTCGCTCGAGATGCCGTGGCGCCGGGACAGGGCGCCGTAGCCGCCGCCCTGCACATGGCCGCCGGCGGCGACGGTCGCGCTGGCGCCGCCCGGGATCGTCACGCCCCAGCCGTAGTACAGGGTCCGGTACACGTCCGCGAGCCGGGCACCGGCCCCCACCTCGAACGCCGAACGTGCCGCGTCCCAGCGCACGGTGTCCATCCCGGCCAGGTCGATGACCTGCCGTACGGACGGGTCGCCCACGAAGTTCTCGTAGCAGTGCCCGCCGCTGCGCACGGCGACGTGCTTGCCGTCCCGTACGGCCCGCTGCACGGCCCGCACCACCTGGTCCGTGGTGGTCGCCAGGTGGAAGGCTTCCGGGCGGGCGGAGAACCGCTTGTTGCTGCCGCGCACGGCGAGGTCCTCGTAGCGCGGGTCCGACGGGTCGACCACGACGGCGTTCGGTCCGGTCGCCGCGGCCTCGGGCGCCGCCGCGTTCGCGACGGCGGCGTTGCCGGCGGCACCGGCGGTCGCCGCGGCGGCGATGGTGCCGGTGACGAAGAGCCGGCGGTTCGGAGCAGTCATCACTCCCCCGCTCAGACGGCGGCGCGCTCGGACAGCGCCCGGTTGATCAGGTCCAGGTAGGCACGCGGCGTCTCGGCCTCGTCGATGGCGTCCTCGTCCAGGATCAGATCGAAGTCCCGCTCGATGCGCCCGGTGGTCTGGAGGACCGCCAGGGAGTCGTAGCCCAGTTCGACGAACGGGACGTCCAGGATGTCCCCGTCCAGGTCCACGCCCTCGTCCTGGCCGGCGCACTCGCGCAACAGGGTGGTCAGGTCGGTGAGTTGCAGCTGCTTCACGGTCAACCTCTTCCTTCGGTACGGACTTCTCTGCGGGGGCCGGGCGTCGTCACGGTGTGACGGCCCGGGTGTGTGCTCAGGCGCGGACCACGGCGGCGGAGTTGAAGCCGCCCCGCCCGCGCGCCAGCACCAGCGCCGTGCGGACCTCGACGTCCCGGCGCGGCGCACCGGTCACCAGGTCCAGGGGGCAGTCGTCCGCGGGGCGCACGGTGCCGACGGTGGCGGGGATCACCTGGTCCCTTACCGAGAACAGGGCCGCGGCCAGGTCCAGCGAGGACCCCCCGGCGGCGAGGCGGCCCGTCATGCTCTTCGGCGCGGTCACCGGCACGCCGCGCTCCCCGAACAGTTCGGCGAGCACCTCCGCCTCGGCGCGGTCGGCCGCCCGTTCACCGGCGGCGTCGGCGAAGACCACGTCGACCTGATCGGGCCGCACCCCGGCGTCCGCCAGGGCGAGTTCGGCGGCGGCGCCGAGCCGTGTCCCTCCTCCGGCCGCCGGGGCCGGGTCGAAGGTGGACGCGTACCCGGCGACTTTCCCGTAGACCCGGGCGTCGCGGGCCCGCGCGGCCTCGGCGTCCTCCAGCACCAGCAGGGCGCCCCCTTCACCGGGGACGTATCCGCCGGCGTCGGCGGAGAACGGCAGGAAGGCCCGGCCGGGGTCGTCGCTCCGGCTGACGCGTCCCTCGGCGAGGTGTGCGGTCCAGCCCCACGGGCACAGGGCGGAGTCGACCGCGCCGGTGACCACGAGGGAGGAGCCCTTGCGGAGCTGGCGGCGGGCCTGCCCGACGGCGTCGAGCCCGCCGGCCTGCTCGGTCACCAGGACGCCGCTGGCGCCGCGCAGTCCGTGCCGGATGGAGATCTGGCCGGTGTTGACCGCGTAGAACCAGGCGAAGGACTGGTACGCGCTGACGTACTGGCCGCCCTTGCTCCACAGCGCCTGAAGTTCGCGCTGGCCGAACTCGAAGCCGCCCGCCGAACTGGCGGTGACCACGCCGGCGGCGTACTCGGGCAGCTCGGCCGGGTCGACGCCGGCGTCGCGCAGGGCCTCTTCCGCGGCCACCAGCGACAGCCGGGTCACCTGGTCGGTCTGGGCCAGCAGACGGCTCGGTACCCGGTCCTCGGCGACGAACCCGGGCACCTCGCCCGCCAGCCGCGCCGGGTATCCGGAGGCGTCGAACCGGGTGAGGCGCCGGATGCCGCTCTCACCGCGCAGCACCGCGGCCCACCAGGCCTCGGCCCCGAGCCCGTTGGGGGCGGCGACGCCGACCCCGGTGACCACGGCGACGCCGGTGCGGACCGTCGTGGGGGAGATACCGGTCGTCATGCGCTCGCTCCCAGGTGTGGGCGGGTGAGGACCATGGCGCTCTGGAAACCGCCGAAGCCGCTGCCCACCGTGAGGACCGCGTCGGTCACCTGTTCACGGGCGACGAGCGGGGTGTAGTCCAGGTCGCAGGCGGGGTCGGGTTCGTGGAGGTTGGCCGTGGGCGGCACGGTGTCGTGCTCGACGGCCAGGGCGCTGGCCGCCACCTCCAGGGAGCCGATGGCGCCGAGCGAGTGCCCGATCATCGACTTGATGGAGCTGACGGGCACCTCGTGGGCGCGCGCCCCGAGGCTGCGTTTGAACGCGGCCGTCTCGTGCCGGTCGTTCTGCTTGGTGCCCGATCCGTGGGCGTTGATGTAGTCGATGTCGCCGGGGGTGAGCCGGGCCTCGTCCAGGGCGGCGGTGATGGCCTCCGCCATCTCCTTCCCGTCCGCGCGCAGACCGGTCATGTGGTAGGCGTTGCTGCGGCTGGCGAAGCCGGCGATCTCGGCGTAGACGTGCGCACCGCGCCGTCGGGCGTGCTCCAGCTCCTCGACGACCAGCACCGCCGAACCCTCGCCGAGCACGAACCCGTTGCGCGTGCGGTCGAAGGGCCGGGACGCCGTGGAAGGGTCGTCGTTGCGGGGGCTGGTGGCCTTGATGGCGTCGAAGCAGGCGACGCTGATGGGCGAGATCGGCGCCTCGGTGGCACCGGTGACCATGACGTCGGCGCTGCCCTCGCGGATGAGCTCCACCGCGTGGCCGATCGAGTCCAGGCCTGAGGTGCAGCCCGTCGAGACCAGTGACACCGGGCCCTGGGCGCCGACCGTGTGGGCGACCTCGGCGGCCAGGGAGCTGGGCACGAAGTAGTCGAAGAGGTGGCTGACGGCCCGTGTGTGGTCGACGAGCCAGTGCGCGCCGTTCTCGCTGACCGTCGCGTACTCGACGTCCAGCCCGGTGGTGCAGCCGACGGCGCTGCCGAGGGTGACGCCGGTCCGCAGCGGGTCGAGCCCTCCGGCCAGACCGCTGTCCGCCAGCGCCTCCCGGGCACTCACCACCGCGAACTGGGCGGCCCGGTCGAGTCTCGCGGTCTCGGCCGCGCCCAGTCCGTGCGCCTCGGGGACGAAGTCCACCTCGGCGGCGATGCGGGAGCGGAACTGGGCCGGGTCGAACAGGGTGATGCCCCGGGTCGCCGTGCGGCCCGCGGTGAGCAGCGACCAGAACTCCTTGGTACCCACCCCGCCCGGGGCGACCACTCCGATACCGGTGATCACGACCCGTTTCATCGGCTGTCCCTCACAGTTGTCCTCCAGGTGTCACGACCACCTCGGCTACCGTCCGAGCGTCGCCGATGGACCTGGAGAATGGCTTGAACAAGCCATCAGAGGGGCCGGCTCACCCCACCGTGCGAGCCGTCGCCGCGGGGGCGGTCAGGGCCGCGCCGGGGTGTCGTCCCGCGCCGCTTCCGAGCGGGTGTGCAGGACCTCGCGCGCCTGTTCGGCGGCGCGGATGGTGCTCTCCTGGACGAAGTCGAGGAAACGGGCGACGTTCTCCAGGCGTTTGGCGGCCGGGGTGCCGGGACCGAGGACGCCGATGCCCTGCCGGGAGACCTCGACGACCTGGGTGAGGGAGCGGGCGCTGGCGATCATCGACTGGTACCAGACGTCGTCGCCCACGACGTAGCGCTCGCGGCGGCGTTCGTCGCGCTCCCGCCGGACCAGGCCCTGGCTCTCCAGGAACGCGATGGCCTTGGAGATGGAGGCCGGGCTGACCTGGAGGCGCTGGACGAGTTCGGCGGCGGTGAGGCTGCCCTCGTCGGTGGTGTAGAGGCAGACCAGCACCCTGGACATCATCTTGGGCATGCCCGACGCCATGAAGACGGTGGTGAGGGTCTCCTCGTACGCGCGCACCGCCTCGGCGTCGCGCCCGTGGGGCTCGGGTGTGCGCTGCCCGCCCCGGGGCGCGGCCTGCCGGCGGCGGTGGGCACGGCGTTCGGTGGCGAGGTGGGCGAGGTCGGCGCGGTAGGCGGTGGGGCCGCCGTTGCGCATCACCTCGCGGGTGATCGTCGAGGTGGGCCGGTCCAGGCGCCGGGCGATCTCCGCGTAGGGAAGGCCGTCGGCCAGTCCCAGCGCGATCTGCTGGCGTTCCTGCTGGGTGAGCCTGCCTCCCGGCATCGCGTTCTCCTTCGCCGTGCGTGAAGGGGAAGCATAGCTTTCAGCCCGGATTCATTGCAATGAAAGGAGGGCTCCCTTGGTGCGCCAGGCGAGCGTCGACGTCGCTACCTGCAGTTTCCACCTGCTCGTTCGGCCTGCACCTCTTGCCGATGCACTGAACGCAACGTAGCGTTCGCGCCGTCCGAAAGGGTCGGCCGGGCCCGTGCTCAGCGGTGCCTCAGGAGCAGTGCCGCGAGCAGGGCGCAGCCCGCGAACGCCGCCCCGGTGGCGAAGCCGCCCGGCATGCCGCCGGTGCGCGAGGAGACCATGACGAGCGTGGCCAGGCCGATCGAGCCACCCACGGACTGAAGGGAGTTCAGGACGCCGGCGGCCGTGCCCGCCTCGTCGCCGCGCAGCCCCGACGTGGCCAGGACGGTCGGCGGCAGGACGCAGCACGCCATGCCCGCACCGAGCAGCACCAGAGCCGGCAGCACCGCCCGGGCGTAGCCGTCGCCGGCCGAGAGCGCGGAGAGCCACAGGTTCCCGGTCATCAGCAGCACGGCGCCCGCAGCCCACAACCGGCGGATGCCGATGCGCCGTTCGAGGCGGACGGCGGCCACCGCGGTCACGGCCATGGTCACCGGCAGGGGCAGCAGCGCCCCGGCGGTGGCCAGGGCCGACCAGCCGTGCTGCTGCTGGAAGTACTGGTTGAGGAAGAAGTACGTGCCGATCAGGGCGCCGGGCACGGCGAGCGTACCGAGGTAGGCGAGCAGCCGGTCACGGTCGGCGAACAGCCGCGGCGCCACGACGGGTTGCTGCGCCCGCCGCTCGACGCCCGCGAAGACCGCCAGCGTCAGGACGCCACCGAGGACGCACCCGGCGACCACCGGGTCGCGCCAGTCCCGCTCGGCGGCCTGGGCCAGCCCGTGGACCAGCAGGGCGGCGCCGAGCGCGGACAGCAGGGCGCCGGTCAGGTCGAATCGGCCGCGATGGCGGGGTGTCTCGTCGAGCACGAACGGCGCGAGCAGCACGATCGCCAGGCCCAGGGGGACGTCGAGGTAGAGCACCCAGCGCCAGGAGCTGAGCGAGGTGAGCACGCCGGCGAGGAGCAGCCCGCCGGCGGTGCTCACGGCGCCCACCGTGGTGCACACCGCGATCGCCCGCTTGCGGGCGCGTCCCTCGGTGAACGTGCTGAGCAGCAGGGCGAGTCCGCTGGGTGCGGCGAGCGCGGCGCCCACGCCCTGCACCGCCCGTACGGCGATCAGGAACTCCGCGGACTGGGCGAAGCCGCGCAGCGCCGCGGCCGCCGTGAACAGGGCGACGCCCGCCATGAAGACCTTGCGGCGGCCCAGGATGTCGCCCGCCCGGCCGCCCAGCAGCAACAGGCCGCCGAAGCTGAGCAGATAGGCGTTGATCACCCATGCGGCGCTCACGGCGGACAGCCCGAGCGCCTCGCGCAGGCCGGGCAGCGCGATGTTCACGATCGGGTCGTCGAGCTGGATCATCGCGTTGCAGCCGGCGATCACGCCGAGGGCGGCGGCACCACGGGCCCGTCCGCGTCCCCGCGGGGCGGGCGCCTCGGGCGCCACCGCCGGTTCCGGCACCTGCACGGTCATGAGCGGCCTCCTCGGAGCGGACGTGGGGCGGTCGCCGTCCACCGTCACCGGAGCCGGCGGAGGACCGGTTCAGCCCTGCTCGAGAGCGGGTCGAGGATCGCCCGGCGCGCACCGCGCAGCCGCCCGGGCGCGCTACAACGGCAGTCGGCGGCAGCACGCCTCCACGTACCGTTCACTTGCATCCATTGCAACGCAACAAGGCGCAGCCTGTTGCATTATCTTCAGGACAGTTGCAACGATTTCACGTCGATGAGCAGGCAATACGGCACTTTCACGCAACAATCCAGTTGTCGATTCCCTGAATGCAACGTAGCGTTTCTATCGTCGGAAACAGCAGGCAAGGAGCCCGAGATGCAGACGTTCAAGACTCCCTCCCCCGTGACCGTCGTCCTGGACGTCCCCGCCGGACGCGTCAGGCTCACGGCCGCCGACCGGGTCGACACCACCGTCGAGGTCCGGCCCTCGGACCCCGGCAGGAGCCGGGACGCCAAGGCGGCGGAGCAGACCGAGGTGACCTTCGCCGACGGTGTGCTGCGCATCGAGACGCGCACCGAGGCGCACCCACTCACCGGCGCCTCCGGCTCCCTGGAGGTGACCGTCGAACTGCCGGCCGGCTCGCGCGTCGAGGCGAAGGTGGCCGACGGTGAACTCCGCAGTACCGGACGCCTCGGTGACGTCGTCTTCGAGGGCGCGCAGGGCACCGTCGAGCTCGACGAGACGGCGGCCGCGCGACTGGCGCTCCAGGCCGGCGACATCACGGTCGGCCGGCTGGACGGCACCGCCGAACTCACCACCCGCAAGGGCGGGCTGACCGTCAGGGAGGCCGTGCGCGGCACGCTCACCCTGCGCACCGAGCAGGGGGCCATCACCGTCGGCGCCGCCCGCGGCACCTCCGCCACCCTCGACGCCGGCACCGGCTACGGCCGGGTCGACAACTCCCTCGTCAACACGGCCGGTTCCGCCGCCGAGCTGGCCGTCCACGCCACCACCTCGTACGGCGACATCACCGCCCGCAGCCTGTAACCGCGCCTTCGGCAGCCGCGCGCAGAGGAAGGACGCCGCCATGAAGCAGCCGCTCGCACCACCGCCCGCCGGGGCGGCCGGGGCCCGCCCGGGCCCCTTCGCCTCCTTCCTCCGCTTCGTCCTCCTCGGCGGCGGCGCCGGGGTCCTCGCCGGGCTCGCCGTGCCGCTGCTGGCGGCGGTCGTGCCGTGGGTGGCCGCGAACGCGGCGGTCACCGTCGCGTCCACTCTCGTGTGCACCGAACTGCACGCCCGCTTCACCTTCGCCCAGGGCCGCCGCGCCGCATGGCGTGAGCACTGGCAGTCCGCGGGTTCGGCGACGGCGGCCTACCTGGCCACCACCGTCGCCGTGGGGCTTCTGCACCTGCTGCACCCCACCCCCGGCCTGCTGACCGAGCAGCTCGTCTACCTGGGAGCCTCCGGGCTCGCCGGTACCGGCCGCTTCCTCGTCCTGCGCTGCTGCGTCTTCGCCGTCCGCCGCGGCCCGGCCGTACGTCCCCTGACGCCCAGGGCCACGGCGGGCGTGCCCGCCCTGGCCACGGCGGCCTAGCCGAACGGGCGCTTCGGGCACGGCCGTCGGCCGGGACCGGCTCGCCCGCTCGACGATCGCTCGAGCACCACTCCTGTACCGCCACAGAACACGGCCCCTCGCCCGCGCGCGAGGACACCGTGGGTACGTGTCGGAGCCGCCGCCCCGGACCCAGGGCGGTCGGCCCATCCGGATCCTCCTCCCTCCACTCGACGGAAGTGCGGTTACCCGTGGCTACCTTCCTGTACAGACTCGGTCGTTCAGCCTTCCGGCGACGCGGCCTCATGACCCTGCTGTGGGTGCTGATCGTCGTCGGCGTCGGTGCCGCGGCGTCCTCGGCGCCCACCCCGCCGACCGAACAGTTCTCGATGCCGGGCACCGAGTCGCAGAAGGCGTTCGACCTGCTCGAGGAGAAGTTCCCCGACGCAGGCGCCGACGGCGCCACCGCCCGTGTGGTGATCCGGGCACCCGAGGGCACGGCGATCGCCGACGAGAAGCCGGCGATCGGCAAGCTCCTCAGCGAACTCCGCGAGGCTCCCCAAGTGGCGCGCGTCGCCGACCCGTTCGCCGCCGGAACCATCAGCCGGGACGGTCGCACCGCGTACGCGGTGGTCTCCTACGAGGTCGCCGCGCCCGAACTCACCGACGAGGCGCACGACGCGCTCACCGAGGCCACCGACCGGGCACGCGACGGCGGACTGACCGTGGAGGCCGGCGGTGACGCCGTCCCGATCGAGCAGAGCGTCTCCGGCACCGGCGAACAGGCCGGCGTCCTCGTCTCCGCCCTCGTGCTGTTCCTCACCTTCGGTTCGGTGATCGCCGCCGGCATGCCGCTGCTGACCGCCCTGATCGGCGTGGGCGTCGGCGTCTCCGCCATCACCGCCCTGGGCTCCACGCTGGGCCTGTCCGCCACGACCTCCACCCTGGCGATGATGATCGGCCTCGCGGTCGGCATCGACTACGCCCTCTTCATCGTCTCCCGCTACCGCTCCGAGGTCGCCGAGGGCCGCACGCCGCAGGAGGCCGCGGGCATCGCCACCGGCACCGCAGGTTCGGCCGTCGTCTTCGCCGGACTCACCGTCATCATCGCGCTGGGCGGCCTCGCGGTCGTCGGCATCCCGATCCTCACCAAGATGGCACTCGCCGCGGCGGGCACCGTCGCCGTCGCCGTACTGATCGCGGTCACCTTCGTACCGGCCCTGCTCGGCTTCGCGCCCCGCCGCGTCCTGCGGGTCGCCGACCGGCGCCTCGTGCGGGTCAAGAAGCCGCTGTCGGCGCGCAAGCTGCGCAAGTCCGAGGAGAAGGCCGCCAAGCTGGCCGCGCGGACCAAGCCCGCCCTGTCCACCCGCTGGGCCTCCTTCGTGGTGCGCCGCCCGCTCGGGGTGCTGCTCCTCGCGGTGGTCGGCCTCGGCGCGCTCGCCCTGCCCGCCACCAAGCTGGAACTGGGCCTGCCCGGCGAGGGCACGATGGCGACCGACACCACCCAGCGCAAGGCCTACGACCTGCTGTCCGACTCGTTCGGTCCCGGGTTCAACGGACCGCTGACGGTCACGGTCGAGGGCGAGGACGCGGCCGCCGCCGGCGACAAGGTCGGCGCGGAACTGAAGAAGGACGGCGGCATCGCCTCGGTGTCCCCGGCCACCGCCAACAAGGCAGGTGACACCGCCATCTTCAGCATCGTGCCGAAGACCGGCCCGACCGACAGCGCCACCGAGGACCTCGTCAAGGACATCCGCGCGCGGGCGGCGGAGCTCGAGGCGTCCTCGGGTGCCACGGAGATCCTCGTGACCGGTCAGACCGCGCTGGTCATCGACTTCTCGCGGACCCTGTCCGACGCGCTGCTGCCCTACCTGGGCCTGGTGGTCGGTCTGGCCTTCCTCCTGCTGCTGCTGGTCTTCCGCTCGGTGCTGGTCCCGCTGAAGGCGGCGCTCGGCTTCCTGCTCTCCGTGAGCGCGGCGCTCGGCGCCCTGGTCGCGGTGTTCCAGCTCGGCTGGGCCTCCGGCTTCTTCGGCGTCGAGCAGACCGGCCCGATCCTGACCACACTGCCGATCTTCATGATCGGCGTGGTGTTCGGCCTCGCCATGGACTACGAGGTCTTCCTGGTCACCCGGATGCGAGAGGCCTACGTGCACGGCGCCTCGGCCGAGACCGCCGTCGTCACGGGCTTCCGGCACAGCGGACGGGTGGTCGTGGCCGCCGCGATCATCATGATCAGCGTCTTCTCGGGCTTCATCTTCGAGGCCGAGGACCTGGTCGCCATGATGGGCTTCGGCCTCGCCGCGGCCGTCCTGTTCGACGCCTTCGTGGTCCGCATGATGATCGTGCCTGCCGTGCACTCCCTGCTCGGGAACGCCGCTTGGTGGCTGCCGCGCTGGCTCGACCGGCTGCTGCCCGACGTCGACGTGGAGGGCGAGAAGCTGCAGCAGCGCCTGAAGTCCGCCACACCGCCCGCACCTCGGAGCAGCCCGGACGGCGAGCCGGACCTCGTGCACTGACCCACCTCGCTCCCGTGGCAGCGGCCCGGCGCGACCTCGACCAGGTCGCACCGGGCCGCTTCGCGTCGGCCGCCGGGGTCAGCCGACGACGGTCCAGGTGTCGCCGCCCGCCAGCAGTGCCGCCAGATCGCCCTTGCCGTGCTGCTCGACGGCCTGGTCCAGCTGGTCGGCCATCTGGGTGTCGTAGACGGGCCGGTCGACCGAGCGGAACACACCGATCGGGGTGTGGTGCAGGGTGTCGGGGTCGGCCAGCCGGGACAGCGCGAACGCCGTGGTCGGCGAGGCCGCGTGGGCGTCGTGGACGAGGATCTGCCCCTCGTTCTCCGGCGTCACCGTGACGACGGTCAGGTCCCCGGTCAGCTGGTCGCGCACGACGCCCTTGGCCTGGCCGGCGCCGAAGCGGATCGGCTGTCCGTGCTCCAGGCGGATCACGGCCTCCTCGGCCTGCTGCTTGTCCTTGAGGGCGTCGAAGGCGCCGTCGTTGAAGATGTTGCAGTTCTGGTAGATCTCGATCAGGGCGGTGCCCTCGTGGGCGGCGGCCTGGCGCAGCACCTCGGTGAGGTGCTTGCGGTCGGAGTCCACGGTGCGGGCCACGCACGAGGCCTCCGCGCCGATCGCCAGCGACACCGGGTTGAACGGGGCGTCCAGCGAGCCCATCGGCGTCGACTTGGTGATCTTGCCGACCTCGGAGGTCGGGGAGTACTGGCCCTTGGTCAGGCCGTAGATGCGGTTGTTGAACAGCAGGATCTTGAGGTTGACGTTGCGCCGCAGGGCGTGGATCAGGTGGTTGCCGCCGATGGACAGCGCGTCCCCGTCACCGGTGACCACCCACACCGACAGGTCCCGCCGGGAGCTGGCCAGGCCCGTGGCGATGGCCGGGGCACGGCCGTGGATGGAGTGCATCCCGTAGGTGTTCATGTAGTACGGGAAGCGCGAGGAGCAGCCGATGCCGGAGACGAAGACGATGTTCTCCCGCGCCAGTCCCAGCTCGGGCATGAAGCCCTGCACCGCGGCGAGGATGGCGTAGTCGCCGCAGCCCGGGCACCAGCGCACTTCCTGATCGGACTTGAAGTCCCGGGCGGAAAGCTTCAGTTCAGTTCTCATGGAGGAACCCCCGCAGTGCGTCGGCGAGCTGCTGCGCCTTGAACGGCATGCCGTTGACCTGGTGGTGGGAATGGACGTCGACCAGATATCCGGCGCGCAGCAGCAGCGCCAGCTGGCCGAGGTTCATCTCGGGGACGACGACGCGCTGGTAGCGGGCCAGGACCTCACCGAGGTTGCGCGGGAAGGGGTTCAGGTGGCGCAGATGCGCCTGGGCGATCGGTTCCCCGTCGGCACGCAGGCGGCGGACGGCCGCGGTGATCGGCCCGTAGGTGGAGCCCCAGCCCAGCACCAGGGTCCGCGCGCCGTCGGGGTCGTCGACCTCGAGGTCGGCCACGTCGATGCCGTCGATCTTGGCCTGGCGGGTGCGGACCATGAAGTCGTGGTTGGCCGGGTCGTAGGAGATGTTGCCCGTGCCGTCCTGCTTCTCGATGCCGCCGATGCGGTGCTCCAGCCCCGGCGTGCCCGGGACCGCCCACGGCCGGGCCAGGGTCTGCGGGTCCCGCTTGTACGGCCAGAACACCTCCGCACCGTCCTCCAGCGTGTGGTTGGGGCCCTGGGCGAACTGCACCCGCAGATCCGGCAGTTCCTCCAGATCCGGGACCCGCCACGGCTCGGAGCCGTTGGCCAGATACCCGTCGGACAGCAAGAACACCGGCGTGCGATACGTCAGCGCGATCCGCGCCGCCTCCAGCGCCGCCTCGAAGCAGTCCGCCGGGGTACGCGGCGCCACCACCGGCACCGGCGCCTCACCGTTGCGCCCGAACATCGCCTGCAGCAGATCCGCCTGCTCGGTCTTGGTCGGCAACCCCGTCGACGGCCCACCGCGCTGAATGTCCACGATCAGCAGCGGCAGCTCCAGCGACACCGCCAGACCGATCGTCTCGCTCTTCAGCGCCACCCCCGGACCGGACGTCGTCGTCACCGCCAGCGACCCGCCGAACGCCGCGCCCAGCGCCGCCCCGATCCCCGCGATCTCGTCCTCGGCCTGGAACGTGCGCACCCCGAAATTCTTGTGCCGGCTCAACTCGTGCAGGATGTCCGAAGCCGGTGTGATCGGATACGACCCCAGATACAGCGGCAGATCCGCCTGCCGCGACGCCGCCACCAGCCCGTAGGACAAGGCCAGGTTCCCGGAGATGTTGCGGTACACACCCGGCGGGAACGCCGTCGCCGCCGGAGCCACCTCATAGGAGACCGCGAAGTCCTCCGTCGTCTCCCCGAAGTTCCAGCCCGCCCGGAACGCCGCGATATTTGCCGCGGCGATGTCGGGCTTCTTCGCGAACTTCGACCGCAAGAACCTCTCCGTGCCCTCCGTGGGCCGGTGATACATCCAGCTCAGCAGCCCCAGCGCGAACATGTTCCTACTGCGCTCGGCCTCCTTGCGGCTCAGATCGAACTCCCGCAAAGCCTCCACCGTCAACGTCGTCAACGGCACCGGATGCACGCTGTAGCCGTCCAGCGACCCGTCCTCCAGCGGCGAGGACGCGTAGCCGACCTTCTGCATCGCCCGCTTGGTGAACTCGTCGGTGTTCACGATGATCTCCGCGCCCCGCGGCAGATCCCCCAGGTTCGCCTTCAACGCCGCCGGGTTCATCGCCACCAGCACGTTCGGCGCATCACCGGGGGTCAGGATGTCGTGATCGGCGAAATGCAACTGGAACGACGACACACCCGGCAGCGTCCCGGCAGGCGCCCGGATCTCCGCCGGGAAGTTCGGCAACGTCGACAGATCATTGCCGAACGACGCCGTCTCCGACGTGAAACGGTCACCGGTGAGCTGCATGCCGTCACCCGAGTCACCCGCGAACCTGATGACCACCCGCTCCAGACGACGGACGTGCTTGCCGCCCGTCCCTGCCGTCCCGGGGGAGTTGGCTACCACGGACATTCTGTGTCGCTCCTGTCGGGGCTGGGGGCTGGTCCGCCGGCGCGGGCGGACGCTGCGGCGGACGCGCGTCGCGGTGCGGGTCGTGCACCTCGCCGGAAGCTACGCGGCACGGGTGGAGGACGGCTCGCGCGCCGGTCCGACGGGATGCCCCGGCCGCCCCTGCGGCACTCCACCGTCCCGCGAACCCCCGTCGAGGCTTGACCGGGACGCTTTGGGTATCAGCTCCGGTGACGGAAGGGCATGGGCCCTCGCGGGGCGACGGACCGCCCGCCGGTGCCCGCATCCCCCGAGGGCACCGGCGGGCCCCTTGCCGTGGGCCGGCCGGCACAGACGAAGGGATACACACTGTGAACAGCACGTGGTTCCGGCGCTTCACCACTGCGGGGAACGGGCCGCGGCTCGTGTGCTTTCCCCACGCGGGGGGTTCGGCGACGGCGTTCAGGACCCTGGCCCAGGCGCTGCCCGCGGAACTCGACGTGATGTGCGTGCAGTATCCGGGCCGTCAGGACCGGCACCGCGAGGTGCCCTTCACCGATCTGACCGTGCTCGCCGAAGCGGTGGCCGAGGAGCTTGCCCGAGTGCTGACCGCGGACCCGGGGCGGCCCTACGCGCTGTTCGGCCACAGCATGGGCTCGCTGGTGGCGTTCGAGACGGCCCGGCTGCTCGCCCGGGGCCCGCTGCCGGGGCCGCAGCGGCTGTTCCTGTCCGGTCGGGGCGCACCGGACGCGCACAGCACGGCCCACTTCGGGCACTACGACGACGAGGACGTGCTCGCCGAGGTGCGCAGGCTGGGCGGCACCGACCAGTCGATGCTGGACGACCCGGACATGATGGAGATGGTGCTGCCTGCGTTGCGCGCCGACTACCGGTCGCTCGGCGCGTACACCTGGCGCGCGGCCGAGCCGCTGACCGCGCCGCTGACCGTGCTGGTCGGGGACAGCGATCCGGTGGTGACGGTGGAGCAGGCGGAGACGTGGCGGGCGCACAGCCGCGGGGACGTGGCGGTGAAGGTCTTCCCCGGCGGTCACTTCTACCTCTACGACCGGCCCGGCGACGTGGCGGCGGTCGTCACCGAGGAGCTCCTCACCGGGGCGCCCGCCTCCTGACCGGCCGTCGGGGCCGGACGACCGCCCGGGGCGGCACGGACACTGGTCCGTGCCGCCCCGGGCGGCGTCGCGCGTCAGAGGACCGCGCCCTCCTTCGTGCGTCGGCGCAGCGCCGGGCGGCTGGAGCGGCCGAGGTCCTTGCACACGTCCGACAGTGCGAGGACGGTGCGGGCCGTGAACAGCTTGCGGATGGACACCTCCTGGTTCAGCTCCGCCCGGATCAGCCCGACCAGCCGGATCGCCCGCAGCGAATTGCCGCCGAGGTCGAAGAAGTCCTCGTCGATGCCGACCCGGTCCACGTCCAGCACCTCGGCGAAGGCCCGGGCGAGGATCCGTTCGGTCTCGTTGCGCGGGGCGCGGCGGGTGTCGTCGTCGGAGGCGGGCCGGGGCAGCGCGGCCCGGTCCACCCGCCCGCCCGTGGTGAGCGGCAGGCGGTCCAGGACGGTGAACGCCGCCGGCACCAGGGGTTCCGGCAGCCGTGCCGCGGCGAACCGGCGCAGGTCGTCGGCGGACACGGCCGTGCCGGGCAGGGGCACCACGCAGGCCGCCAGGCGCTGCTGCCCGCTGCCGTCGTCCGTGACGGCCACGACGGCCTGTGCCACATCGGCGTGTTCGGACAGCGCCTGCTCGACCTCGGCCGGTTCGACGCGCACCCCGCGCACGTCCGCGGCGGTGCCGGCGTGGCCGACGTGGACGAGCCGGCCGTCGGCCGTCGGCCGCACCCGCTCCCCGGTGCGGTACATGCGCGTCCCAGGCGGGCCGTAGGGGCAGGGCACGAAGCGTTCCGCGGTCGCCGCAGGCCGCCCGGGGTAGCCGCGGGCCACACCGGGACCGGCCACGTACAGTTCACCGGTCACGTCGACGGGGACCGGGGTCAGGCCGGGGCCGAGCACGTACAGGGCGGTGTGGTCCCCGGCACGGCCGATCGTGTCCGACGCGGGGACGGCTTCGCCGGGGGGCAGGTGCCGGACGGCGGCGGGGCCCGTCGTCTCCGCCCCGCCGTGCCCGGTGACGACCGTCAGCCCGGGGCAGGCCTCGCGGATCCGGCGCAGCGCGGCCGCGGGGACGCGGTCGCCGCCCGTCCACACCTCCCGCAGTCCGGTCAGACGCTCGGGGTGTGCGGCCGCGAGCTCGGTGAGGCGGGAGGCGGGCAGCCACAGTGTGGTGATGCCGTGGGCCGCACGCAGTCCGGTCGACGCGTCGCTGTCGAGCTCCCCTTCGGGGGCCACGACGACCCGGCCGCCGTTCAGCAGGGGCGTCCACAGCTCCAGGGCGAGCGCGTCGCAGGCGTGCGGCGCGTGCCACAGGACGGTGCCGCGGCCGGCGTCCCGACAGCGGCGGTCCGTGACGAACCGCTCGACGGCGCGGTGGGTCACCGCGACGGGCCTCGCGGCACCGTCCGGGCCGGTGCCGTGCAGCACGGCCACCGCACTGTCGGGGTGGAGCCGGGCGGCGTCGGGGACGGTGGAGCCGGCCTCGCCGGTGCCGTCGGTGGTCAGGTCCTCCAGGACCAGCACCGGCAGGACCGGGCGGGCCGGGAGCGTGCCGGCCGTGGCGGTGCCGGTGAGCAGCAGGTGTGCCGGTGTGGCGTCGGCCGCGGCCGCCGGGTCGAGGGCCAGTGCGGCTGCGCCTGCCTTCGCCACCGCCAGCAGGGCGACGGCCAGGTCCACCGACCGGGGCAGCGCCACCGCGACGACCGTCTCGGGGCCGACGTCCCGGTGGCGCAGCGCCGTGGCCAGCCGGCCGGACCGCTCGTCCAGCTGACGGTAGGAGACCTGGGTGTCGCCGGCGACCAGCGCGACGGCGTCGGGGGTCCGTTCGGCCTGCCGGGTGAACAGGTGCGGGACGGTCAGGCCCGGCAGCGGCGCCCCGGACGAGTCGGGTGCCGCGAGCACCCGGTCCCGTTCCTCGCCGCCGGTCACGTCCAGCGTGCCGACCGGCCGGGCGCCGGCGTCCAGCGCGGCCCGGACGAAGGAGATCAGTTCCTCGCCGACGAAGCGCAGTTCGGCGCGGTCGTACAGGCCGGTGGGGGCGTCGAGCCGGATGAACAGGTCGCTGCCGGGGCTGCCGTCGGTGTAGACGCCGATGGACAGCTCCTCGAAGGTGCCGGTGGTCGCGCCCGAGTAGCGGGCCGGGCTGTCGCCGAAGTGCAGTTGTTCCGCGAACTCGACGACGTTCACGACGGCGCCGAAGCTGCCCCGGCCGCTGAGGGCGGTGCCGCTCGCGCGCTGGATGTCGGAGTAGTGGCAGGCGGTGTGGTCGAAGACCTCGTACGTCTCGTCGACGAGGGACTCGGCGATCTCGGTGAACGTCGCACCGAGCGGGACCTTCACCCGTACCGGCACCACGTTCACGGCCAGGCCGGGTGTCCGGGCAGCCACGCCGACGCGGTTGCCGACGGCGAGGGACAGCAGGAACTCCGGGCGTTCGCAGCGGTGGCGCAGGTACACGGCCGCGGCGGCGGTCAGCATCTGCGACAGCCACACGCCCATGGACCGCGCCGCCTCGGTCCACCGGTCGGCCTCGGCACGCGGGACGGTCAGGGTGCGGCTCACCATGCCGATGGCGTCGGCCACCTCAGCCCAGCGGTCGGCGCTGCCCAGCGGCCGGGACAGGGCGGTGCGGCGCTCCTCGGACAGCGTCACGCGGGGCACCTGGGCGGGCGGGGGCGCGTCCTTGAGGTAGTCGCCCCAGAAGGTCATGTCCTCGGTGAACTTCGGCGAGGCGAGGTAGTGCACCGCCTCGTCGGCGAAGGAGGCGGTGTCCCACGGGTGCGGCAGCTCGGGCACCCGCTCGCCGCGTGCCAGGGCCGTGTAGACCTCGGCGAGGCGCCGGGAGAGCAGTCCGCCGGCGCCGAACCCGTCGGACACGAGATGGTGGTAGGCGATCACCAGCAGGGAACGGTCGCCGGCGAGCCGGACCACGCCCAGCCGGAACAGCAGGTCGCGTCCGAGGTCGAACGGCCGGCGCACCAGGTCGGCCAGGGCCGCGCGGGCGGCCTGCTCGGGGTCCGCCTCGGCGGTCAGGTCCCAGAAGAACGGCCGCCAGTCGCCGAGTTCGCGGGGGACCAGGCGCAGTCCGCTCCCGTCGTCGACGAAGGTGACGCGCAGTACCTCCGCCTCCCCCATCACGTGCAGGAAGGCGGCCTCCATGACGGCCGCGTCCAGCGCGCCGTGCACGTCCCACATGGTCAGCGCGTGGTTCGGCGTGTCGGGAGCCATCTCCTGCGCTCGCCACATGCCTCTGTGCGCGGACGACGCACCGAACGAAGGCACACGAATCAACCCCTCAGCAAAATGGCCCGGTATTTCGGCACTGGTCGGATCACCTCCACCCTCCGGGAGGCGGGTCGGCCGTTCAACACTCGTCGGTGCCCGGCGGGACGGTGGGACCGCGGCTCTTGCCGTGTCCCGCCGGCGGGACGCGCTACGCCGCGAGCGAGGACAGGATGTGTCCGGCGATGCGCCGCGGCGAGGGATGCCGCAGCACCAGGTTCGCCCTCAGCTTCAGTCCGGTCGAGGCGGTGAGGCGCTTGCTCAGCTCGGCCGACAGCAGCGAGTCGAAGCCCAGCTCCTTGAACTCCTGGTCGGGGCCGACGAGGTCGGCCGAGGTGTGCCCGAGGACGACGGCGACCTTCTCCCGCACGTGCTCCAGCACCAGGGCCTGTGCGTCGGCTCCGGGCAGGGCCGCGATCCGCTCCGGCAGGGGAACGGCCTGCTCCTCGGGGGGCGGTGGCGGTCCGGCGGGCAGCTCGGCCTCGGGCGCCGCGGCGGGCGAGGAGCTGAGCCAGTAACGCCGCCGCTGGAAGGCGTACGTCGGGAGGTCGACGCGGCGGCGCGTGGCGAACAGGGCGTCCCAGTCCACCCGTCCGCCGCGGACGTGGAGCCGGGCCAGCGAGCCGAGCAGGGCCCGGACCTCGTCGCTCTCGCGCCGTGAGGACGACAGCACCAGTGCGTCGTCCAGGTCCTCCAGGGTCTCCTGCACGGGGACGGTGAGGACCGGGTGCGGGCCCATCTCGATGAACACCCGGAAGCCGTCGTCGGCCAGCCGCCGCACGGACGTCTCGAACAGGACCTTCTCGCGCAGGTTGTCGTACCAGTACCGGGCGTTCAGCTTCGCCGTGTCGACGACCTCGCCGTACAGCGTCGAGCAGAAGGGCAGGTCCGAGGTTCTCGGCCGCACTCCGGCCAGTGCGCCGGTCACCTGGTCGCGGACCCGGGCCACGTGCGGGGAGTGCGAGGCGTAGTCGACGGGGATCCTGCGGGCCTGGGCGCCGTCGGCCTTCGTCTTCTCGACGAACTCGTCGAGTGCGTCCGGTTCGCCGGCCACGACGACGGAGCTCGGCCCGTTGACGACGGCGATGTTCACCCGGTCGCCCCACGGGGCCAGCCGCCGCTCCACGTCGTCGGCGGACTCGGCGACCGAGGCCATGCCGCCGTGGCCCTGCAGGTCCACCAAGGCCTTGCTGCGCAACGCCACCACTCGGGCGGCGTCGGGCAGGGACAGTGCGCCGCTGACACAGGCGGCGGCGATCTCGCCCTGGCTGTGGCCGATCACCGCGGCCGGTTCGACGCCCCAGGACCGCCACAGGGCGGCCGTGGACACCATGACCGCGAACAGCGCCGGCTGCACGACGTCCACCCGGTCGAGGCCGGGCGCCCCGGCCTCGCCCCGTATGACGTCCCGCAGCGACCAGTCGACCCATTCGGCCAGGGCGTCCCCGCAGGCGTCGAGGGTCCGCGCGAAGACCGGGAAGGTCTCGTACAGCTGCCGGCCCATGCCGGCCCACTGCGAGCCCTGGCCAGGGAAGACGAACGCGACGCCGCCGAGTGCGGCGGTGCTGCCGGTCATCACCGCGGGCGACTCGGCGCCCCGGCTCAACGCGTCCAGCCCGCCGAGCAGTTCGTCCCGGCCGCGTCCGAGCACCACCGCGCGGTGCTCGAAGCGCGAGCGGCCCGACGCCAGCGACCAGCCGACGGCGGCGTCGTAGTCGGCTCCCGCTTCGGCTCCTGCTTCGGCTTCGGCTTCGACGACCGCGGCAGCATCGGCGGCGACGCCATGGCCGGAATCGGCGCCGGCGGTGTCGGCCCCGGCGGTGAGGAAGTCGCGCAGTCTGGCCGCCTGGCCGCGCAGGGCCTCGGCGGTCTTGGCGGACAGCACCCAGGGCACCAGGCCGCCGGTGACGCCCGCGCCGGGCCGCTGCTCTGCGGACGGCTGCGCGCGCGGCGCCTCCTCCAGCACGACGTGGACGTTGGTGCCGCTGACGCCGAAGGAGGACACCCCGGCCCGCCGGGGACCGTCGCGCCGGGCCCACGGGCGGCCCTCCCCCAGCAGTTCGACCGCCCCGGAGGACCAGTCGACATGGCGTGAGGGGGCGTCGACGTGGAGGGTCTTGGGCATGTACCCGTGCCGCATCGCCAGGACGGCCTTGATGACCCCGCCGACGCCGGCGGCGGCCTGGGCGTGGCCCATGTTCGACTTCAGCGAGCCCAGCCACAGCGGCCGGTCCGCCGGCCGGTCCCGGCCGTAGGCCGCCAGCAGCGCGGCCGCCTCGATGGGGTCGCCCAGGGTGGTGCCGGTGCCGTGCGCCTCGACGAGGTCCACCTCGCCGGGGGCGACGCCCGCGTTGGCCAGGGCCTGGCGGATCACCTTCTCCTGCGCCCGGCCGTTGGGCGCGGTCAGCCCGTTGCTGGCGCCGTCCTGGTTGACGGCGCTGCCGCGGACGACGGCCAGCACGGGGTGGCCGTTGCGGCGGGCGTCGGACAGCCGCTCCAGCAGCAGCACGCCCACGCCCTCGGCCCATCCGGTCCCGTCGGCCCCGTCCGCGAACGCCTTGCAGCGGCCCTCGGCGGACAGGGCGCCCTGGCGGGAGAACTCCACGAACATCGACGGCGTCGCCATCACCAGCGCGCCGCCGGCCAGCGCCAGGGAGCACTCCCCCGAGCGCAGCGACTGCACGGCCATGTGCAGGGCCACCAGCGACGAGGAGCAGGCGGTGTCCACCGACACGGCCGGACCCGTCAGCCCCAGTTCGTAGGCCACGCGGCCGGACGCCACGCTGAGTGCGCTGCCGTACAGCAGGTAGCCCTCCAGTTCCTTGTGCCGGCCCTCCAGGAAGCGCCAGCCGTACTCGGAGGAGCTGACCCCGGAGAAGACGCCGACGTCGGTGCCGCGCACGTCGGCGGGGACGATACCGGCCCGCTCGAACACCTCCCAGGAGGTCTCCAGCAGCAGTCGGTGGTGCGGGTCGACGGCCAGGGCCTCGCGCGGGCTGATGTTGAAGAAGTCGGCGTCGAAGTCCGCCACGTCCTTCAGGAAGCCGCCCTGCCGGGTGCGGGAGCTTCCGGTGGCGTCCGGGTCGGGGTCGTAGACGTCCCGCCAGCCGCGGTCGGCGGGGAAGTCGCCCACGACGTCCAGGCCGTCGCGCAACACCTTCCACAGGTCCTCGGGCGAGGAGACGCCACCCGGGTAGCGGCAGGCCATGGCGACGACGGCGACGGGTTCGTCCCGGGCGGCCTTGAGGGCGTCGTTCTCGCGCCGGAGGCGGTCGCGTTCCTCCAGCAGGGTGCGCAGCGCCCGCTGGACCCGGTCCGCGCCGTCCGCCGTGCGTTCCGCGGAGTCGGTCATCTCACTTACCTCTTCTCGTCGAGAGCCAGGTCGACCAGTGCTTCCAGGTCCAGGTCGGACAGCCCCTCCAGCTCGGCGGACCCGTCCGTGCCGAGGTCCGTGCCGGGGGCCGTGCCGGGGCTCGTGCCGGAATCCGTGCCGGGCTCCGGTTCCGGGCGCAGCAGGCCGACGAGGTGCTCGCTCATCTCGCGCGGGGTCGGATAACTGAAGACCAGCGTGGTCGGCAGGCGCAGTCCGGTCCGCGACGCCAGGCGGTTGCACAGTTCGACCGAGGTCAGGGAGTCGAAGCCGAGCTGTGTGAAGGCCTGTTCGGCGTCGACGGACGCCCCGGAGGAGTGGCCGAGGACGAGGGCGACCTGTTCGCGCAGCCAGTCAAGGGCGGTGGTGTGCGCCTCGTCGGCCGGCAGGCCGGCCAGGAGGGCGGGCAGGCCGCGGGCGGTGTCGTCCCGGGCGCTCTCCGACCGGCGGGGGCGGCGGGCGGAGGCGAGGTCGCGCAGCAGCGGCGGCAGGTCCGTACCGGTCCTGCCGCGCAGGGCGGTGAGGTCCAGCCGGGCCGGGACGAGCACCGTCCTGCCGCCCGCGAGGGCCGCGTCGAACAGCGCCAGCGCCTCGGACGTCGGCATGGCGGCGACGCCCATCCGCCGCAAGCGGGCCAGGTCCGCCTCCGCCAGCTCCCCGGTCATGCCGCTGCTCTGCTCCCACCAGCCCCACGCCAGGGAGGTGCCGGGCAGGCCGCCGTCCCTGCGCCGGGCCGCCAGGCCGTCGAGGAAGGCGTTGGCGGCGGCGTAGTTGGCCTGTCCGGCGGTGCCGAGGGTGCCGGCGAGCGCGGAGAACTGCACGAACGCCGACAGCGGGCGGTTCCTGGTCAGGTCGTGCAGGACCAGCGCGCCGCCGGCCTTGGCGTGCAGCACCCGCTGGAGGCTGCCGGGGGTGAGCGACTCCAGTGTGCCGTCGTCGAGGACCCCCGCCGCGTGCACGACCGCCGTCAGCGGCCGGTGCGGCGGCATGTCGGCGAGCAGGTCCGCGACGGCGCTCCGGTCGGCGACGTCGCAGGCGGCGACGCGGACCTCGGCGCCCAGTCCCTCCAGCTCCGCGACCAGTTCGGCGGCGCCGTCGGCGGCGGCACCGCGCCGGCCGGCCAGCACCAGGGAGCGCACGCCGTGCCCGGTGACGAGGTGCCGCGCCACGAGGGAGCCCACTCCCCCGGTGCCGCCGGTGACCAGGACGGTCCCGCCGCCGAAGCCACCGCCGACGTCGAGGACGAGTTTGCCGACGTGGCGGCCCTGGCTCATCTCGCGGAAGGTGCGGCGCGCGTCGCGGATGTCGCGGACCGATACCGGTGGCAGGTGCACGCGGCCGTCGGCGAACAGGTCCATGACGTCGCGGAACATCGCCTGGAGGGCGTCCGGTCCGGCCTCGTACAGGTCGAAGGCGTCGTAGGTGACGCCGGGGTGGTCGGCGGCCACCTGCCGGGGGTCGCGGATGTCGGTCTTGCCCATCTCGACGAAGTGGCCGCCCCGGGGCAGCAGCGTCAGCGAGGCGTCGACGAAGCTGTGCGCCAGGGAGTTCAGGACGACGTCCATGCCGCGGCCGTCCGTGGTGGCCAGGAACTTCGCGGCGAAGTCCAGGTCGCGGGAGGACGCCAGGTGCGCGTCGTCCAGGCCCGCCTCGCGCAGGGCGGGCCACTTGGCGGGACTGGCCGTCGCGTAGATCTCGGCGCCGGCGTGCCGGGCGAGCTGGACGGCGGCCATGCCGACGCCGCCGGCCGCCGCGTGGATCAGCACGCGCTGGCCCTTCTCGAGCCGGGCGATGTGGAACAGGGCGTGGTAGGCGGTGAGGAAGGTGCTCGGCATGGACGCCGCCTCGGCGTGGCTCCAGCCGTCGGGGACGGCGGTGAGCAGGCGGTGGTCGGCGACGGCCACGCGGCCGAAGGCACCGCCGAAGATGCCGGTGACCCGGTCGCCCGGCGCGAAGGCGGTGACGTCGTCGGCGACCTCCAGCACGACACCGGAGCCCTCGCTGCCGATGCCGGCGTCCAGGGCGGTGCGCTCCACCAGGCCCAGGGCGATGGTGACGTCGCGGAAGTTGAGCCCGGCGGCCTGGACGGCGATGCGGACCTGCCCGTTCCGCAGGGGCGCCTCGGCCTCCGGGCACGGTACCCAGGTGAGGTTCTCCAGGGTGCCCTTGTCCGGGATGCCCAGCCGGTGGGGGCCGTCGCCGGGGGCGTCGAGGCGCTGTTCGGCGGGTGTGGCCGGGGCGAGGCGGGGGGTGAGGAACTCACCGCCGCGCAGTGCCAGTTGCTCCTCACCGAGGGCGAGTGCGTCGGGCAGGGCCGCCCAGGAGGTCTCCTCGTCGTCGAGGTCCACCAGCCGGAGCCTGCCGGGGTGCTCGGTCTGGGCGGAGCGGAGCAGGCCCCACACGGACGCGCCGGCGAGGCTTTCCAGGCGCTGTCCCGTGCCGGTGTCCACGGCCGCGCGGGTGAGCACCACCAGCGTGGACGCGGCGAGCGCCTCCTCGGCGAGGAACCGCTGGACCTGCCGCAGGACGTGCGCGGTGCAGGCGCCGACCGCGGCGAGCGGATCGGCGGGACCGGTGGTGTCGTCCGGGCACAGCAGGAGGTGCGTGGGGGCGTCGCGGGCGGGGACCTCGTCCAGCCCGGCGTAGGCCACGGCCCGGTCGCCGCCCGCGCGCAGGAGCCGGGAGACGGTGCCGGGGTGCGTGCCGATCACGCCCCACCGCGCGGGACGTGCGGCGGGATCGCCCGGCGGCACCGGCCGCCAGCGCACCTCGTACAGCGGCGGTTCCTGCCCGCCGAGCGCCGAGCGCACCTGTTCGGCGCCGGCCGGGCGGAACGTCAGGGAGGCGACGGAGGCGATCGTGCGGCCGTCCTCGTCGGCGACCGTCAGCGCCACCGTGTCCTCGCCGGCCGGGGTGAGCCGGACGCGTACGGTCGGCCCGCACGTGCCGGTGAGGCGGGCGCCGGCCCAGGCGAAGGGCATCCGGCCCTGGTCGCCCGTCACCTCGATGACACCGCCGGCCACCGACGCGTGCAGCACGGTGTCCAGCAGCGCCGGGTGCAGGGCGTGGGCGCCCGCCGGGGCGCTGTCCGGCAGGGTCGCCAGGGCGTGGAGGTCGTCGCCGTGCCGCCACACCTCCCGCAGGCCGCGGAAGGCGGGCCCGTAGTCGAACCCGGCGTCGGCGAAGGTGTCGTAGAGGCCGTCCACGGTGACGGGGGTGGCACCGGGCGGGGGCCAGGCGGTGAGCGGCTGGGCGGTGCCGGCGGCCGGGGTGCTCGGGCTGTCCGGGGCGAGGCCGCCCTGGGCGTGGCGGGTCCAGCCGCCGGTGGTGGCGGCGTGGTCGCCGGGGCGTGCGTACACCTCGAGCGTGCGGCGGCCCGAGGCGTCCGGCGCGCCGACGACGACGCGTACCTGCACGCCGCCCGTCTCGGGCAGGATCAGCGGCACTTCCAGGGTGAGGTCCTCCAGTACGGCGCAGCCGACGTGCCGGCCCGCCGTCAGGGCCAGGTCGAGGTAGGCCGTGGCGGGGACGACGACCGCGCCGAACACGGTGTGCCCGGACAGCCAGTCGTGGGTCTTCAGCGACCACAGGGCCGTGAAGTGGACCTCGTCGCTGCCGGGGTGGTCCAGTACGGCGCCCAGCAGCGGATGGCCGGGGGCCGCCAGTCCGGCCGAGGTGAGGTCCGCGGGTCCCGCTCCGGCCGTGAGGTCCAGCCAGTACCGCTGCCGCTGGAAGGCGTAGGTGGGCAGGTCGACCCGGCGGCGCGGCCCGAAGAGGGCGGCCCAGTCCACGGGCACGCCGTGCACGTGGAGTTCGGCCAGTGCGCCGGTCAGCGCCCGGGCCGGCTCGCGGTCCCGGCGGGACGCCGGGACGACCAGCGCGTCGACGCCGGTGCTCGCGAAGGCGTCCTTCGTGAGGCCGGTGAGGGTGGCGCCCGGGCCGACCTCGACGAAGACGTCCGCGCCGGCGGCGCGCGCGTGCTCCACCGCCTCGTGGAAGCGCACGGGTGCGCGGACGTGGCGTACCCAGTGCGCGGCGGACGTCAGTTCCCCGGCGGTGGCCTCGCGGCCCAGCAGGGTCGACACGACGGCGATCGCCGGCTCGGCGGAGGGCAGTGCGCCGATCGCGGCCGCGAAGTCGTCCAGGACCGGGTCCATGAGCGGGGAGTGGAAGGCGTGGGCGACCGGGAGGAGCTTGGCCGACCCGCCGTCGGCCAGGATCCGGTCGCGCAGGGCGAGGACCTGCTCGCGCAGGCCCGAGAAGACGACCGACTCGGGTCCGTTGACGGCGGCGAGGTCCACCCGGTCGTACGCGGCGAGCAGAGCGGCCGCCCGGGCCTCGTCGAGGCGTGCGGCGAGCATGGCGCCCGGTGCGGTGACCGTCTGCATGGCGCGTCCGCGGGCGGCGACCAGGCGGGTGGCGTCGTCCAGGCCGAGCGCTCCGGCGACGTGGGCGGCGGCGATCTCGCCGACGGAGTGGCCGATCAGGTGGTCCGGCGCCGGACCGTAATGGGTGAGCAGCCGGTGGAGGGCGACCTGGAGGGCGAACAGCGCGGGCTGGGCGACGTCCGTCCGCTCGCGCAGCCCGGGGTCGGGGTCGGCGGCGAGGAGCACGGGTCGGAGGGCGAAGGGGAGGTGGGCGTCGAAGTGCGCGCACACCTCGTCGAGCGCCTCGGCGAAGACGGGGAACGCCTCCGTCAGCGGACCCGCCACGCCGGCCCACTGCGCGCCCTGCCCGGGGAACAGGTGTACGCGGGCGCCGGGTTCACCGGCGACGCCGCGCACCACCGCGGCGGACTCCCCGCCCTCGGCCAGGGCCGTCAGGCCGGCGAGCAGGTCCTGCCGGTCGTGGCCGAGTACCACGGCCCGGTGTTCGAGGCCGGCCCGGCCGGACACCAGCGACCAGCCGGCGTCGGCGGGGTCCGGATCGGCGCCGGCGGTGAAGTCGCGCAGTCTGCGCGCCTGGGCCCGCAGTGCCTGCTCCGAGCGGGCGGACAGGACCCACGGCACGACGGCGCCGGGCAGCCGTCCGGTGGCGGGGGACGCCGTCTCCTCCTGCGGGGCCTCCTCGAGGATCACGTGGGCGTTGGTGCCGCTCACGCCGAAGGCGGACACGCCCGCGCGGCGGGGCCGGCCCGGTGCGCCGGGCCAGTCGCGGGCCTCGGTGAGCAGGCGCACCGCTCCGGCCGACCAGTCCACGTGCGTGGAGGGACGGTCGATGTGCAGGGTGGGGGGCATGACGCCGTGCCGCAGCGCCATGATCATCTTGATGAGGCCGCCGACGCCTGCGGCCGCCTGGGCGTGGCCGATGTTGGACTTCAGCGACCCCAGCCACAGCGGTTCGTCCGGGTTCCGCTCCCGGCCGTAGGTGGCCAGCAGTGCCTGGGCCTCGATGGGGTCGCCCAGGGTGGTGCCGGTGCCGTGCGCCTCGACGACGTCGACGTCGGCCGCCTGGATCCGGGCGTTGGCGAGCGCCGCCCTGATCACGCGCTGCTGCGCGGGGCCGTTGGGGGCGGTCAGGCCGTTGGAGGCGCCGTCCTGGTTGACCGCCGAGCCGCGGACGACCGCCCAGACGCGGCGGCCGTTGCGCCGTGCGTCGGAGAGCCGTTCCAGGACGAGCACGCCGACGCCCTCGGAGAAGCCCGCGCCGTCGGCGGCGTCCGCGAAGGCCTTGCAGCGGCCGTCGGCCGCCAGGCCGCGCTGCCGGGTCATCTCCCGCATCACCTGCGTGGTCGCCATGACGGTGACGCCGCCGGCCAGGGCCAGGCCGCACTCGCCCTGCCGCAGTGACTGCACCGCCTGGTGCACCGCCACCAGGGACGAGGAGCACGCCGTCTCGGTCGACACCGCCGGCCCCTCCAGGCCGAGGGCGTACGACACGCGCCCGGACGCCACGGACAGCAGCGAGCCGATCTGCGCGTAGCCGGCGATGGCGTCGGGGGTGTTCAGGTGGTTGCCGTAGCCGAAGTAGGCCAGGCCGGCGAAGACGCCGGTGTCGCTGCCGCGCAGGGAGTGCGGGTCGATGCCGGCGCGTTCCAGGGACTCCCAGGAGGTCTCCAGCAGCAGCCGCTGCTGGGGGTCGGCGGCCAGCGCCTCGCGGGGGCTGATGCCGAAGAAGTCGGCGTCGAAGTCGCCCGCGTCGTACAGGAAGCCGCCCTGGCGGGTGGAGCTGCTGTTGGGCCGGCCGGGGTCGGGGTCGTACAGGTTCTCCACGTCCCAGTTGCGGTCCTGCGGGAAGTCGGAGACGGCGTCGGTGCCGGTGCGCACCAGGTCCCACAGGTCCTCGGGGGTGCTCGCGCCGCCCGGGAAGCGGCAGGCGACGCCGACCACGGCGATGGGTTCGCCCGCGGCGTCGGTCAGCTCCCGCAGGCGCTTGCGGGTCTCGATCAGTTCGATCGACGTCCGCTTGAGGTAGTCGAGAACGTCGGCGTTGTCGTCGGTCGTCATGGCTCTCCCTAGCCGAGTTCCTGGTCCAGCAGCGCGAGCAGTTCGCCCGCCGAGGCCGAACTGATCCGGTCGGTGATGCCGGCCGGTGCCGCGGCGCCCGCCAGTGAGCGGACGCGGCCCTGCAGTTCGCCCAGGAGCGTGGAGATGGTGCTCCGCTCCTCGGCGTCGAGTTCGAGGAAGGCGTCCTGGAGCCGGGCCCCGAGGCCCTCGATCTCCTGGGCCAGGTGGGCGGCCGGGGTCTGCGCCGCCGCGGGGTCGACGGGTGCGATCCGCCCGGTCAGGAACCGGGCGAGGGCGCCGGGGTTGGGGTGGTCGAACACGAGCGTGGCGGGCAGTTTCAGGCCGGTCGCCGCGGCCAGCCTGTTGCGCAGCTCCAGGGCGGTGAGCGAGTCGATGCCCAGTTCCCTGAAGGCCACCGCGGGGCCGATCCGCGTCGGGTCGGCGTGTCCGAGCACGGCGGCGGTCCGGGTGCGGACGGCGTCCAGCAGTGCCGCCTCGGCGTCGGCGGGCGGCAGCGACGCCAGGGCCGGGGCGAGTGGTCCGTCGGCGCCCGCCGCTTCGTCCCGCGGGGCGGCGGGCGTGCCGGTGAGGCCGCGCAGCAGCGGCGAGCCGAGGTGGCCGGCCCGGGCCGCCAGGTCCAGCCGTGCGGGTACGAGGACCGGCTCGCCGTGGGCCCGTAGGGCCGCGTCGAACAGGGCGAGGCCCTCCTGTGAGGACATCGGCAGCACGCCCTGGCGGTGCAGGCGCCCCAGGTCGGTGTCGTCGAGGTCGGCGCTCATCTCGCTGCGCTGCGCCCAGAAGCCCCAGCACAGCGCGGTCGCGGGCAGGTCGTCGGCGCGGCGGGCCTGGGCGAGGCCGTTGAGGAAGGCGTTGGCGGCGGCGTAGTTGGCCTGTCCGGCGGTGCCGAGGACGCTCGCGACCGAGGAGAACAGCACGAACGCGGACAGCGGCAGCTCCCGCGTCAGTTCGTGCAGGTTCCAGGCGCCGCGCACCTTCGGGGCGAGGACGGCGTCCAGGCGTGCGCCGGTCAGCGTCTCGACGACTCCGTCGTCCAGCACGCCGGCGCAGTGGACGACGGCGGTCAGCGGGTGCTCGGCGGGCACGGCGGCCAGCAGCGCGGCGACGGAGTCGCGGCTGGTGACGTCGCACGCGGCGATGTCGACGTGTGCGCCCGCGCCGGTCAGTTCGGCCGCGAGTGCGGCCGCCTGCGGTGCGGCCGGTCCCCGTCTGCTGGTCAGCAGCAGGCGGCGCACGCCGTGCCGCTCCACGAGGTGGCGGGCGAGCAGGGCGCCCAGGCCGCTGGTGCCGCCCGTGATCAGCACGGTCCCGGTGCCGAGGGCGGGCGCCTCGCCCGGGCGGTGGCCGCCGTCGGCGCGGGCCAGCCGGGGGGCGGCCGGGACGCCTGCACGGAGGGTGAGTTGCTCCTCCCCGGTCGCCGTCAGCGCGGGCAGCAGGGCCCGGGACGCGGCGTGGTCGTCGCTGTCCACGAGCGTGAACCGGCCCGGGTTCTCGGTCTGCGCGCTGCGTACGAGGCCCCAGACGGCGGCCGCCGCCGGGTCGGGGCGTGGCGTGGCCGCGTCGGCGAACGCGCCCCGGGTGACGAGGACCAGCCGCGAGGCGGCGAAGCGGTCGTCGGTCAGCCACTGCCGGATCCAGTCGAGCACCTGGTGCAGGACGCGTTCGACGGCGGCGGGGGTGTCGGCGGTGCCGGGTTCCGTGCGGTCCACGGCGGCGATCACGATCGGGGGCACGGGACCGGCGGCGGCGAGGTCGCCGGGGCCGCCGAAGACGGCCGCGTCCGGCGCCTGGAGGGCGGGGTCGCCCAGTGCGGCGTACGGGGTGCCGGCCGGTCCGGGCGGGGCGGGCACGGGCGCGAAGTCCGTGCGGAAGAGGGCGTCGTGGTGGTCGAAGCCCAGTGCCGTGAGCTGCCCGGCGTCGGCCGGACGCAGGGTCAGTGCGGTGATGCCGCCGACCGGGGCGCCGCGGTCGTCGGCGAGGGTCACGGACACCGTGTCGTCCCCCGCCGGTGCGAGCCGCACGCGCAGCGCGCCCGGCCGGGCGGAGCCGAGCCGGATGCCGGTGGCGCGGTGGGGCAGCCGGCCCTCCGACGGGTGGGTGCCGGCGCGCAGGTCCAGGCCGGCCGGGAGGAGCGCGGCGTGCAGCAGCGCCGGGTGGATGCGGAAGAGGTCCTGCCCGGTGGCGACGGCAGGCAGCTCGGCCCGTGCGAAGAGGGTGTCGCCCTGGCGCCACAGCTCCGTCAGGCCGCCGAACACGGGGCCGTGGCCGATGCCGAGGGCGGTCAGGCGGGCGTGGACCTCGTCCGCGGGTACCGGGGAGGCGCCCGGCGGGGGCCAGGCGGTGAGGGGGGTGTCGCCGGGGGCCGAGGAGCCGTCGGCGGGATCCTCCGGGCCCGCCGTGCCGACGGCGTGGCGTGTCCATGCGCTCTCGCCCCGGCCGCGTGAGTGCACGCTGACGGTGCCGGAGTCGTCGAGCACGACGCGGATCTCCCGCTCGGCCGTGCGGGACAGCACCAGCGGTGTCTCCAGCGTGAGTTCGCCGACGGTGTCGTAGCCGGCCCGGTGCGCGGCCCAGGCCGCGAGCTCCACCACGACGGAGGCGGGCACCAGGTGGGTGCCGCGGACGAGGTGCTCCGCGAGCCAGGGCCGGCGCTCGAGGGACAGGCGCCCGGCGCCGGCCACTCCCCCGCGCCCGGCGCCGGCCACTCCCGCGTGCCCGGTGCCGGCAGGCAGGTCGACGACGGCGTCGAGCAGCGGGTGGTCCGAGGTGGCGTCGTGAGTGGCGTCCCGAGGGGTGTCCAGCCAGTAGCGCTGCCGCTGGAAGGCGTACGTGGGCAGCTCGGCCCAGCGGCCGTCCCGGTCGGGGAACGCCGCCTGCCACGCCACGTCGGCGCCCGCGACGAACGCCTCCGCGGCCGACCGGTGGAGCCGGGCGAGGCCGCCCTCGTCCCGGCGCAGGGAGCCGACCACGCATCCGGTGGCGCCGGGGGTGGTGTCGAACAGTTCCTGGATCGTCAGCACGAGCAACGGGTGAGGGCTGAGCTCGACGACCGCGCTGTCCGGTTCCCGCTCGACCAGGCGCGCCATGGCGGCCGCGAACTGCACCGGCTCGCGCAGGTTGCGGTACCAGTAGGCCTCGTCCAGCGCCGTGGGGTCGATCAGGTCGCCGGTGACCGTGGAGTAGATCCGGACCGGTGTGGGCGCGGGGGTGATCCGGCCCAGCTGGTCGGGGAGCTGCTCGCAGAAGCGGTCCATCAGCGGGGAGTGGCCGGGCACGCTGGATCTGATCAGCCGTGCGCGGGCGCCCTCCGCCCGGCAGGCCTCGACCAGTTCCTCGACCGCCCCGTTCTCGCCGGAGACGGTCGTGGAGCGGGGCCCGTTCACCGCGGCGATGCCGATGCCTGAGGACCTCAGGCCGGCCAGGAGTTCCCGCACGCGCTGTTCGGGCAGCAGGATGCCGGCCATGCCGCCCTGGCCGGCGACGGTGGCCAGCAGCCGCGAGCGCAGGGCGACGATCCTCGCCGCGTCGTCGAGGGTGAGGGCCCCGGCGATGTGGGCGGCGGCGATCTCGCCCTGGGAGTGGCCGATCACCACGTCGGGAGTGACCCCCAGCGACTGCCACACCCGGGCCAGCGACACCATCACGGCGAACAGCACGGGCTGGACGACGTCGATGTCCTCCAGGTCGGCGGAGTCGGGTCCGCCGCACACGGTGTCGACGAGGGACCAGGACACGTACGGCGCGAGCGCCTCGGCGCAGGCGCGCAGTTGCTCGGCGAAGACGGGGGAGGTCCGCCACAGCTCCCGGCCCATCGCGGTCCACTGCGCGCCCTGGCCGGGAAAGACGAACACCGTCGCGCCGACGGGCCGGGCGAGGCCGGACACCGCGGCGGCGGAGTCGGGTTCCTCGCCGTCGGCCACGGCGGCCAGCGCGGCGAGCAGTGCGTCACGGTCGGCGCCCACGATCACCTGCCGGTGCTCGAACAGCGAACGTGTCGTCACCAGCGCGTGGCCCACGTCGAGCGGGTGCAGGGCGGGGTCGGCGGTGACGTGGTCGTGCAGTCGCCGCGCCTGCCCGCGCAGCGCCTGGGCGGATCGCGCCGACAGCACCCAGGGCACGGCCGGCGGCTCGGCGGCGGATCCGGGGGGCGCAGGGGTGCCGGAAGGACGGACGGGCTCGGGTGCCTGCTCCAGGATCAGATGCGCGTTCGTGCCGCTGATGCCGAAGGACGACACGCCCGCGCGCCGGGGCCGGTCCGCCGGCGTGGTCCACGGGCGGGCCTCGGTGAGCAGTTCCACCGCCCCGGCCGACCAGTCCACGTGCGTGGAGGGCCGGTCGACGTGCAGAGTGCAGGGCAGGACCCCGTGGCGCATCGCCATGGTCATCTTGATGATGCCGCCGACGCCCGCCGCCGCCTGCGTGTGGCCGATGTTGGACTTCAGCGAACCCAGCCACAGCGGGTGGTGCGGGTCGCGTTCCCGGCCGTAGGTGGCCAGCAGCGCCTCCGCCTCCAGCGGATCCCCCAGCCGGGTGCCGGTGCCGTGCGCCTCGACCGCGTCCACGTCGGGGGCGGTCAGGCCGGCGTCGGCCAGGGCCGCACGGACGACGCGCTGCTGCGCCAGGCCGTTGGGTGCGGTCAGGCCGTTGGACGCGCCGTCCTGGTTGACCGCGGAGCCCCGGACGACCGCCCAGACACGGCGGCCGTTGCGCAGCGCGTCGGAGAGCCGCTCCAGGACCAGCACGCCCGCGCCCTCGGAGAAGCCGGTGCCGTCGGCCGCGTCGGCGAACGCCTTGCACCGCCCGTCGGCCGACACGCCGCGCTGCCGGGACAGTTCGACGAACATCCCCGGGGTCGGCAGCGTCGACACGCCCCCGGCCAGCGCCAGCGTGCACTCCCCCGACCGCAGCGAACGCACGGCCTGGTGGACGGCGACGAGCGACGAGGAGCAGGCGGTGTCGACCGACACCGCCGGGCCCTCCAGCCCCAGGACGTAGGCCACCCGGCCCGAGACCACGCTGAGGTGCGTCCCGGTGAGGGTGAAGCCCTCCACCTCGCCGGCCGCGCCACCGCCCATGCGGGGGCCGTAGTCGACGCCGTAGACGCCGGTGAAGACCCCGGTCGAGGAGCCGCGCAGGGCCGCCGGGTCGATGCCGGCCCGCTCCAGTGCCTCCCAGGAGGTCTCCAGCATCAGGCGCTGCTGCGGGTCCATCGCCAGCGCCTCGCGAGGGCTGATGCCGAAGAACTCCGCGTCGAAGTCGGGGAGTTCGTGCAGGAACCCGCCCGAGCGCGTGGAGGTCTTCCCGCGGGCCCCGGGGTCCGGGTCGTACAGCGCCTCGGTGTCCCAGCCGCGGTCGGAGGGGAAGTCGCCCATCGCGTCCACACCGCCGGACACCAGTTCCCACAGGTCCTCCGCGGAGGTCACCCCTCCGGGGAAGCGACACCCCACCCCCACGACCGCGACGGGCTCGTGCGCGGACTCCTCCAGCTCGCGCACGCGTTCGCGCAGTCGCTGCGCGTCGCCGACGGCGCGCCGCAGATAGGACCGGAGCTTGTCGACATCCTCCACCAGGGCCTCCCCCTTGTCGGTTGCTGGGACGAACGGTGCTGCTACACGTATCCGCGGTCGATCAATGCGTAGAGATCGTCATCACTGCGGCCCTCCGGGTGTTCCTCGTGCGCCGGGCGCTGTGCCGGGGCGGCCGGCTGCGCGGGCCCGGGCTGTTGCGCGGGCCGGGGCTGCGGCGGTTCGGGCCGTGCCGGTGTCCGGAGGGAGAACAGGTGGCGGGCCAGCTCGCGCGGTGTGGGGTGGGTGAACGCGACGGTGGCCGGCAGCCGTACCCCGCAGGCCGCGGTGAGCCGGTTGCGCAGCGCCACGGCCATCGAGGAGTCGAAGCCCAGGGCCTTGAAGGTCTCGCCCGCCCGCGCCGCCAGGTCGGCCTGCGTCAGGGGCGTCCCGGGGTCCTTGGCGGTCAGCAGTGCGGCCGTCTCGGCGCACACCAGCGCACGGACGGAGGTCTCCGAGATCAGGTCCGGCCCTCCGGCGGGCGCGCCGGGCGTACCGGGGGTGGCGGTGGCGTCCGGCGCGGTCAGCCAGTACCGCTGCCGCTGGAAGGGATAGGTGGGCAGGGCGACCCGGCGCGGGCGGGCCCCTTCGAACACCGTCCGCCAGCTCACCGGCACACCGCGCACGTGCAGTTCGGCCGCCGACGTGAGGACCTTGGCGATGCCGCCGTCGTGCTTGCTCAGGGTGTGCACCACCAGGGGCGGGCGTTCCAGCGTGTCGGCGGTCTCCTCCATCGCCACCTGGAGCACGGGGTGCGGACTGACCTCCACGTACACCCCGCCGCGTTCGCGCATCAGGGCGGAGACGACCTCGCCGAACCGTACGGTCGAGCGCAGGTTGTCGTACCAGTACGCCCCGTCCAGCCGGCCGGTGTCGACGCGCCCCGCGGTGACCGTGGAGTGGAACTCCACCGGCGTCGGCCGCGGCGTGACGTGCGCGGCAGCGGCGAGCACCTCGTCGCGGATGCGCTCGACCTGGTGGGAGTGGGAGGCGTACCCGACCTTCATGCGGCGCACCCGCACGCCGTCGGCGGTGGCCTCGGCGGCGAACCCCTCCAGGGCCGGGAGGTCCCCGGAGACGACCACGGAGGCCGGCCCGTTGACGGTGGCCACGGACAGCCGCCCGGGCCACCGGCTCAGCCGCCGACCGACCTCGGCCAGGGGCGCGGCGACCGCGCTCATGCCGCCCAGGCCCGCCAGCGCGCCCAGGGTGCGGCTGCGCAGGGCGACCAGCCGGGCGGCGTCCTCCAGGTCGAGCGCACCGGACGCGCACGCGGCGGCGATCTCGCCCTGCGAGTGGCCCACCACCGCGTCGGGGACCACGCCCAAAGACCGCCACACCCGGGTCAGGGACACCATCATCGCGAACAGCGCCGGCTGCACCACGGTGTCCCGGCCCTCCAGCGGGGGCGCCGTCGGCGCGCCGGTCACCAGATCCAGCAGCGACCAGTCGAGCCACGGCTCCAGCGTCCGGGCGCACTCGTCGATCGAGCGGGCGAAGACCGGCGATTCGGCGTACAGCTGCCGTCCCATGCCCAGCCATTGCGAGCCCTGGCCGGGGAAGACGAAGACGACCGGCCCGGTCGGGCCGTCGGCCACGCCGCGTACGGTGCGGGCGGCGGGTGCCGGGGCCGGGTTTCCGCCGTCGGCCAGCAGTCCGAGGCCGGACAGGGCCTCGTCGCGGCCGGATCCGAGCAGCACGGCCCGATGGGCGAATGGCGTACGTGTGGTCAGCAGGGAGTGCCCGACGTCGGCCGCCGTCAAGGACGGGTCGCCCGCCACACGGTCGCGCAGCCGGGCCGCCTGCCGGCGCAGGGCCGCCTCGGAGCGGGCCGACAGCACCCAGGGCACCACGACGGTAGCTGCGGCCGCCGCACCGGCCGTCTCAACCGGGCCGGCGGCCTCGGCCGGAGTGGCGGAGGGCTCGGCCGGCGTGGCGGAGGGCTCGGCCGGCGTGGCGGAGGGCTCGGCCGGCGTGGCGGGGCGCTCGGCCGGCGTGGCGTGGGGCTCGGCCGGATTGGCGTGAGTCTCGGCCGGCGCGGCGGGGGCCTGTTCGAGCAGGACGTGGGCGGTGGTGCCGCCCATGCCGACCGAGGTGACGCCCGCGCGCCGCGGCCGCTCGGGGGTGCCCGGCCAGGGGCGCGCGGTGCGCAGGACCTCGAAGTCGTCGTGGAAGTCGGGGACTTCGGGGTTCGGCGTGTCGAAGCCCGGGTGCGGGACCAGGTGGGCGCGGTCCAGGCAGAGCGCGGCCTTCACGAAGCCGACGAGACCGGCGGCGGGTTCCAGGTGACCGACGTTCGCCTTCACCGAGCCGATCACCAGGGGGCGGTCGCGACCGGTGCGCCGCACGACCTGACGCAGACCGGCCAGCTCGGCCGGGTCGCCGCGCCGGGTGCCGGTGCCGTGCGCCTCGACGTAGTCGACGTCGTCGAAGTCGACATTCGCACTGCGCAGGGCGGACAGCACGGCCGCCGCCTGCCCGGCGGGGCTGGGGTCGGGCATCCGGGAGGAGGCGCCGCCGCTGCCGACGCCCCAGCCGCGCACCACGGCGTAGACGTGGTCGCCGTCGGCGAGGGCCCGGTCCAGGCGCTTGAGCACGACGAACGCGCCGCCCTCGCCGCGCACGAAGCCGTTGGCCCGCGCGTCGAAGGGGTGGCAGCGCCCGTCGGGCGACAGTGCGCCGAGGTTGGCCAGGCCCAGCCCCGCCTCCGGGTCGGCGATGAGGTGCACGCCGCCGGCGAGCGCCGTGTCGACCGCGCCGCTGCGGATCCGTTCGCAGGTCAGCGCCAGGGACACGAGCGAGGAGGACTGGCCGGAGTCCGCGCACAGGCTCATGCCGCGCAGGTCGAACAGGTGGGAGATGCGGTTGGCGATCAGCGCACCGCCTGAGCCGAGGACGGCGTAGTGGTCGTCCCGGTCGCTGCCGGTCAACTTGCGCAGCAGGTCGTAGCCGGACGGGCCGGAGCCGACCACGACGTCGATCTCACGGCCCGCGAGCGCCGACGCGGGGACGCCCGCGTTCTCCACGGCCTCCCAGGCCAGTTCCAGGCCGAGGCGCTGCACGGGGTCCATGGCGGCCGCCTCGGCCGCGGACGTGCCGAAGAACTCGGCGTCGAAGCCGTCGACGGCGTCCAGGAACGACCCGGCCTCGACGAGGGCGGCGTCCGGGTGGGGTGGACGGCCGGGGAGGACCTCCCGGTGGCCGGGGAAGGTCCCGATGGTCGACCCGCCGTCGAGCAGCAGGCGCCAGAAGTCCTCGATGTCGCGCACTCCCGGGAAGCGGCACGACATCCCGATGACGGCGATGTCGGTGGCTGCGCCACTCATACGATGTCCTTCCGTTTCCCTCGGTGTGGGGTGCTGCGGGGCCTCATGGGGCGCTCATCGCCGGCGGGTCAGCACGTCGCGCAACTGGTCGGGCGCGTCCATGAAGTCGTAGTGGCCGCCGTCGACGGAGACGAACTCGACGCTGTCGGCGTAGTGGCGCCAGCCCTGGAGCCGGTCGAGGCCGACGTCGGGGTCGTCGCGCCAGTGCAGGACGACGACGGGGCAGGGCACGGGAACCGGCTCGGTGCGCCGGTAGGCGGCCGCGGCGGCGTGGTCGCGCAGCAGCACCATCAGGCCCAGGTCGATCATGTCCGGTCGCGGCTCGATGCCCCGGCCGCGCAGGAACGTCTCCACCTCGGCGCGCAGTCCGTCCTCGGTCAGCGACAGCATCCGGTCGCCGGCGGCGTCGTGCGGCGCGGGCTGGCCGGAGACGAACAGGCAGGCGGGCGCGGGCAGTCCGGCGGCGGCGAGCTTCAGGACGGTCTCGTAGGCGGGCAGCGCGCCCGCGCAGTGCCCGAAGAGCGCGTACGGCTGATGCAGATACGGTCGCAGCGCCTCGGCGAGGCCGGCGGCGAGGTTGTCGTAGGTGCCGTAGTGCGGGTGGGCCAGCCGGTTCTCGCGGCCGGGGAACTGCACCGGGCAGAACTCGGCGTCCTCGAGCGTGGCCGGCCAGGCGCTGAAGGCGGAGGCCCCGGACCCGGCGAAAGGCAGGCCGAAGATCCGGGCGGCGTGGCCGGGGGCCGGCGGCCGGACGAACCACGGCGAGGCGACGGTGGTGGGGCCGGGGGTCATGGCGTGTGCCGTTTCTGGGCGGTGATGGGCAGGTGGGTCATTCCGGCGATGAAGTACGACCGCAGGTGCTGCGGTTCGCCGGCGAGCTCGATCGAGCCGAAGAGCCGGAGCAGTTCCTCGAAGAAGACGCGCAGGGTGAGCCGGGCGAGCGGCGCCCCGATGCAGAAGTGCGGCCCGAAGCCGAAGGCTGCCTGGCGCTTGGCGTTGGCGCGGGTGATGTCGAAGGTGTGCGGATCGGGGAACTGGGCGGGGTCCCGGTTGGCCGAGCCGATCCAGGCGACGACCGCCCCGCGGGCCGGGATCGTGCCTCCGGCGATCTCGACGTCGTCGACCGCGTACCGCATGAAGTTGCACGCGGCCGAGGTCCAGCGCAGCCCCTCCTCGACGAGGTTGGGGATCAGCGTCGGGTCGGCCTGGGCCTTGTCGAACTGCTCGGGCCGTTCGATGAGGGCGTGCACCGTCCCGGAGACGGTGTGCGGGGTGGTGACGTTGGCGCCCAGCAGGATGCTGTAGCCGTCGAGGGCGATCTCCTCGTCGGACAGGGGCGCGCCACCGGGGCGGACGTTCATCAGGTGGTGCAGGAGGCTGTCGTCCTCGAAGCCGGACGCGCGCCGCGTGCGGACCCACTCGCGGACGTAGGTGACGAGTTCGTGGTGGGCGATGGCGAGGGTTGCGGCCTCGCCGCCGGTCAGGAAGTGCGGGTCGGAGGGGGCCGTCACCATCGCGGTGAGCTGGACGAGTTCGGCCCAGTCCCGCTCGGGGATGCCGAGCAGCGGACCGGTGACCATGGCGGGCAGGAGCAGGGCCTGCTCGGCCAGGTCGAAGGGCTCGCCGTCCAGGGCCGGTTCCAGGAAGCGGACGATCGTGCCCCGGATGGAGTCCTCCCAGGACCGCACCGCCCGTGCGGTGAGCTTGGAGCCGAGCGGGCGGCGGACCTCGGTGTGCCGCGGCGGGTCGGTGGAGGTCAGCAGCACACCGGCCGCGACGTCGTCCGTGCCCAGGTGGGTGGGGACCGTACCGCGCTCGGAGGTGAAGGCACGGTGGTCGCCGAGGACGCGGCAGACGTCCTCGAAGCGGGTCACCGACCAGAACTCCCGTCCGTCGGGCAGGACTTGGTGGTGCAGCGGGGCTCTGTCGCGCAGGACGTCCCAGACGGGGTGCGGGTCGCCCTCGGTGTACAGGTCCAGGTCGAACAGGTCGACGTGGTCGAGGTCGATCTCGCGTGCGGGGCCCGGCGTCAGTCTCACGTGCCCGCCCTCCCCTGTTCGATCAGCTCGGCGACCCGGGTGGGGGTGCCCGCGAGGTAGAAGTCGCGTACGGAGAGCCGGACGCCGTGGTCCTGCGTCACGCGCTCGATGATCTTGATGCCGGTGAGCGAGTTCCCGCCCAGGGCGAAGAAGTCGTCCTGGGCCCCGACCTCGCGGCCGCCCAGGCATTCCCCCCACAGTGCTGCGATTTCCTGCACCAGGGAAACCGGGGCATTCGAAGACGCGGCTTGCTGCTCCATTGCCATTTCCTTCCTCCGCCGAACTCTTTTCGCTGTCCCGCCGGCGAGACGAAATCCGGGACGGGCCGGGTGAATGGCCGGATCGAGTGTCGCCCAGCCGCGGGGCCGTTCCCACCGGGCCGGTGCCCCTCCGGCTCGCTGCGGCCGGTGTGGTTGAGGACGCCGCGGCGCACCCGCAGGCTGACACCCCGGGACCGTTCGCACCCAGGGAAATGTCCCGCCGGCGGGACCGGACGGACGGAAAGTGCCGAGGCACCTCGCGGCGTACCGGAAACCCGCTGGACAAGCGGTGGAAAAGCAGCGGGACAGCGGCGGGAAAGAAGCGGGACAGCAAGGGACACGCAGGGAAAAGCGACGGACCGGCGACGGAAACCGCGGGCAGAAGCCTGCCCGCGGACAACGCGAAAAGGGGGCGGACGACGTGGAGAACACCGGCATGGACGCGGACGTGGTCATCGCGGGCGCGGGGCCGACCGGCCTGATGCTCGCCTGTGAGCTGCGCCTGGCAGGGGCCGACGTGGTGGTGGCCGAGCAGCTCGCGCGGCGCACGGGTGAGTCGCGTGCCGGCGGCATCCACTCGCGCACCTTGGAGGTGCTCGACCAGCGCGGCGTGCTGGACCGCTTCCTGGCCGAGGGCGCACTGCAACCGGTGGGCCACTTCTCGGGGCTCTACGTGGACTTCGACGAGTCCGAGTCCCGCCACCCGTATCCGCTGATGATCCTCCAGTCCGCCGTCGAACGGCTGCTGGAGGAGTGGGCGGGCGAGCTGGGTGTGCGCATGCGCTGGTCCTCCCCGGTCTCCGGCGTGCACCAGGACGACGGCGGTGTGACGGTCCGCCTGGGCGGCCAGGACGCGCCCGGCACCACCGTGCGCGCCCGCTACCTGGTGGGGTGCGACGGCGGGCGCAGCACCGTGCGCAAGCTGGCCGGCATCGACTTCCCCGGCACCGAGCCGACGATGACCGCGCTGATCGGCGACGTGGAACTCCCCGACCTGCCCGAGGACTACGTGTGGGTGCGGCGCCGGCCGGCCGGCGACTACTCGGCGATCGCCTTCGAGCCCGGCTGGTACCGGGTGATCACCTCCGAGTACGACCGGGTGCCCGGCCGCGACGAGCCGGTGACGTTCGAGCAGCTGCGGCAGTCGCTGATCAGGGTGGCGGGCACCGACTTCGGCATGCGCAACCCCCGCTGGGTCTCCCGTTTCACCGACGCCGCCCGGCAGGCGGCCCGCTACCGCTCGGGCCGGGTGCTGCTCGCGGGCGACGCGGCGCACATCCACTTCCCCGCCGGCGGCCAGGGGCTGAACACGGGCGTACAGGACGCGGTGAACCTCGGCTGGAAGCTGGGGGCGGTGGTGCGCGGCCAGGCGCCGGAGAGCCTGCTGGACAGCTACCACGCCGAGCGCCACCCTGTCGGCGAACGCGTGCTGCACAACACCCGTGCCCAGTCGGCGCTGGTGCGTCCCGGCGCCCAGACGGACGCGCTGCGGGAGGTGTTCGGCGCGCTCATGGTCTTCGACGACGTCAACCGGCATCTGCGTCACCTGCTCAACGCGCTGGACATCCGCTACCCGGCCGGCGGTGACCACTCGCTGGAGGGCCGCCGGGTCCCGGACGCCGACCTCGCCGCCGGCGACGGGCCGTCCCGCGTCCACGAGCTGCTGCACGCCGCCCGGCCCGTCCTGCTCGACCTGCGCGGCAGCACCGATATGGCGGCGGTCGTCAAGGGGTGGGCCGACCGCGTGGACCTGGTGGAGGCGCGCAGCGAGGAGACGCACTGGACCGTCCCGGGCATAGGGGAGATCGACGCGCCGGACGCCCTCCTGATACGCCCCGACGGCCACGTCGCCTGGGCAGCGGGTCCCGATCGCGTACCGGACCCGTCCGCGCTGCGTACGGCTCTGGCCACCTGGTTCGGCCCGGCCCTGCGCGGCTGAGAGCGTACGCATGGCGTACCTGCGGAGTACTTTTGGCGTACGTCATCCCCAAGACCCCCCGAACGCGTCCTGTGGGGCCTCGTCGCAGCTCACGCGCTTGCCCCTGGCACCACGCCGGTGCCACCATGACGTCATGGACCTCTCGCCGTACGTCGACACCCTCCGCCGTGAGCTCGCGGTGGCCGCCGAGGCCGGCGGGGAGGAGGCCCGGGAGCTGGCCATGCGGCTCACCGCGCCCCTGGAGTCGGCAGCCCGGCTGACCATGCTCGGCGTGCTGTCCGCCGCGATGGACGAGGTGACCCGCGAACTCGCCCCCGGTTCCGTGGACGTGCGGCTGCGCGGACTCGATCCGGACTTCGTGGTGACCCCGCCGCCCGCAGACGTGCCCGCGGAACCGGCCGCGTCACCGGCCGTTCCGGCCGGGGGCGACGAGGGAGGCACCGCCCGTATCAACCTCCGCCTGCCCGCCCATCTCAAGGCCCGCGCCGAGGAGGCGGCGTCCCGCGAGGGGCTGTCGGTCAACGCCTGGCTGGTGCGTGCCGTGTCGGCCGCGGTGGACGGCGGCGCGCGGCCGCGCACGGCGGACCGGTCACGCACCGTCGGGCAGAGCTTCACGGGCTGGGTGCGCTGAGCGCGTCCGCAGCCCGCCACGTCACCCACCCCCACCAGACGGGACGGCCATGCCCACCTTCGACACCCTCGAGGCGATCTCCGTCACCGCGCGCGTGGAGGCCGGGTCGATCCAGTTCGCCGCGGGGCTGCGCGCCGACACGGTCGTCGAGGTGCGGCCCCGTGATCCGGATAAGGACCTGGACGTCCGCACGGCCGCCCAGACCGAAGTCGCCCTATTGGACGGCGTGCTGACGGTCCGCACTCCCAAGTCCGGCCTGTTCGGCCGTACCGGCACCGTGGACGTGACCGTCGCACTGCCGGTGGGCTCGCACGTCGACCTGACCGGCGCCTGGACCCAGGTGTTCGGCGAGGGCCGGCTCGGCGAGGTGAAGGTGAAGACCTCCTCCGGCGACGTCCGTCTGGACGCCACCGGCGCGCTGACCGTCACGGCCTCCCACGGCTCGGTCACCGTCGAACGTGTCGAAGGGGCGGCCGGGATCAGCACCAGCTCGGGCAGTGTGCGCGCAGGGCTGCTGGACGGTCCCGCCGTCGTGAAGAACGCCCACGGCACGACCACCGTCGGCGCCGCCACCGGCGAGCTGCGCGTCAGCGGCGCACACGGCGACATCGACATCGCCCGCGCCGAGGACTCGGTGACCGCGACCACCGCGCACGGCACCGTCCGCCTGGGCGAGGTGGCGCGCGGCACCGTCCGGCTGGAGACCGGCACCGGCGCCATCGAGGTGGGCGTCCGGGCGGGCACGGCGGCCTGGCTCGACGCGCGCTCCGGCTCCGGGCAGGTGCGCAACACCCTCACCGCCTCCGGGGCGCCGGACGGCTGCGAGGACACGGTCACGATCCGCGCGCGCTCCCGCCACGGCACCATCGACGTGCACCGCGCCCGGCCCTGACCGCGGCCGGGCCGCTCAGGGCGCGGTCCCGGTCCAGGTGACCGGCAGGGCGTGGACGCCGTAGATGTTCATGTCGGCCCTCAGCGGCACCTCCCGGGCGGGGACGGCGAGTTGCAGCGTCGGGAAGCGGCGCAGCAGTCCGGCGAAGCCGGCGTGCATCTCGATGCGGCCCAGTTGCCGGCCCAGGCACTGGTGGACGCCGTGGCCGAAGGCCAGGTGCCCGCGGGCCTTGCGGCGCACGTCGAGGGTGTCGGGGTTCTCGAAGCGGCGGGGGTCGCGATTGGCGGCCAGCAGGGAGACCACGACGGTGGCTCCTGCGCCGACGGTCTCACCGCCGAGCTCGATGTCCTCGGTGGCGTAGCGGTAGAAGATGTCGGCGACGGACAGGTAGCGCATGAGCTCCTCGACGGCGTCGGGCATCAAGTCCGGCTCCGCGCGCAGGGCGGCGGCCTGGTCGGGGTGCTCCAGCAGCGCGAAGGTGCCCAGCGCGAGCTGGTTGACGGTGGTCTCGTGGCCGGCGAGCAGCAACAGGAAGGCGCAGCCGGTCAGTTCCTCGACGGTGAGGTCGTCCTGGCGGGCCAGGTCGGACAGGATGTCGTCGCCGGGGTCGGCGCGCTTGCGCACGACCAGCTCGGCGAGGTACCCGGTCAGGGCGCCGTACGCGGCCATCTTCACGTCGAGTTCCTGGTCGCGGACGAGGAACGCGGCGGTGTTGTTCTGGAAGGTGGCCCGGTCCGCGTAGGGGACGCCGAGCAGTTCGCAGATGACCAGCGAGGGCACCGGCAGCGCGAACTGCTCGACCAGGTCGACCGGCGGGGTCCGTCGCGCCAGGGTCTCCAACTGCCGCTCGGCGATGTCGGTGATGTGCTCTCGCAGCTCCTCCATCCGCCGGGCGGTGAAGGCGCCGGTGAGCCTGCGCCGCAGCCGGGTGTGGTCCGGCGGGTCCATGGCGATGAACATGCCCGGGATCTGCGGGGAGGGTTCGGTGGGCACGGGCATGCCGGGGACCTCGTAGGGCACGTGCAGCACGCCGAGGTCCTGGCGGGAGCTGAACCGGTTGTCGGCCAGGAGCCGGCGGGCCTCGTCGTGGCCGGTGACCAGCCAGCCCTCGTGGCCGTCGGGGAAGCGCAGCGGGCTGACCGGCCGGGCCGCGCGCAGCCGGGTGAGGGCGCGGGGCGGGTCGAAGGGACCCGCGTCCCGCTCCATGGGCAGGCCGTCGGGAACGGGAACCGTCTGGCTCATCGGGTTTCCTCTCGCAGCACGGCAGGGTCACCGGCCGGAGCCGGTGACTCCACCATGGCACACCCGTGATGCCATACCGAGCCATTCTGGCCCCACAGCCCTCCGTGCGACGGCCGCGCGCGCGGGGTCGCCGCGCGTGAAGCAGCAGGCCGGACGGGGATCCGGCCCGCCCGGCGACATGTCCTGATGTCGCCGGGGGCTCCGTGCGTCCGGTCAGGGGCCCGCCGGGGCGCTGACACGGCGCTCGCCCGCGCACTGCGCCTCGATCACGTCCAGGACCTGCGGGCCCAGGTCGACCAGGTACATGTGGTCTCCCGGCAGCTCCGCGTAGGTGAAGGCGGCCGTGGTGGCCGCCTGCCACCGGCGGGCCTCCTGTGCCGTGACGAGGCCGTCGTGGTCGCCGCGCAGCGCGGTGATCGGCACGGACAGCGGCTCGTCGGTGCCGGGCACGTACGCCTCGTGCATCTCGCAGTCGGCCTGGAGTGTGGGCAGGATCAGTTCCCGCATCTCGGGGTGGTCCAGGGCCTCGTGGCGGAAGCCCGCGAACTCCTCGACGCGGGCGAGGAATTCGTCGCCCCGCAGTCCGGCCGCGCGCCGTTCGCGCTGCGTCCACGGGTCCGGCGAGCCGCTGACGACCAGCCGCTCGACGGGCACGCCTCGCGCGGTCAGCAGGTGGGCCAGCTCGTAGGCGAGCACCGCGCCCAGACTGTGCCCGAACAGCACGGCCGGTGTCCCCTCGCCCAGGTCGGCGACCACACCGTCGATCTCGCCGCGGACCGCCTCGACGACGTTGCGGTACGGCGTCTCCAGCAACCGCCGCTCCCGTCCCGGCAGTTCCACCGAGGTGACCCGCCAGCGGCCGGCCGCCAGGGCCTGCCACGGGTGGAAGAACGACGGCCCCGCGCCCGCGAACGGCACGCACAGCAGCACGGTCCCGTCCCCGTGGCCCGCGGACACTCCGGGTTCCCTCACTCCGACCAACTCCCGTCACTCTTGTGTTCGTTCACTGAAGGGGGGCGTAGGCGGCCCGTCGCTACGCCAGCTTGGGGTGCAGGACCTCGAACATCTCCGCCACGGGTCCGGGCATGTGCATCTCGTGGTGGGTGACCGCCACGTCGTGCACCTCCAAGGCGCCCTGCACGTGGGGGCGCCACAGGTGCGCGTACGAGGTGTCCTCGAGGGTGGCGTTGAAATACACCACGTCGCCGCGGTAGACGGGCGACTCGAAGTCCATCATCAGGGCCGTGTTGTTGGCCAGGATCCTCGACATGGTGTCCAGCAGCTGCCGGCGGTTGCCCGTGCGGATGTACTGGCTGAAGTCGTCCTCCAGCTCCGCCCGGAAATCCTCGGAGTCCTTGCCGGCGTGCACCTGCTCGAAGCCGTGCCCGCCCGGCTGGGCGTCCAGGACGGCCACCAGGGCGACCTGGTGGCCGCGCCGGTCCAGGGCGTCGGCCACGGCCTGGACGACGGAGCCGCCGTAGGACCAGCCGATCAGGTTGAACGGGCCCTCCGGCTGGATCTCGAGGATCCGGGCGACGTAGTCGTCGACCATCTCCTGCACGGAGCCGGCCGGCTCCTCCACGCCGTCGCTCCCGCGGGACTGCAGCGCGTAGGCGGGCCGGTCCTGAAGGTGCAGCACGAAGCTGTAGTACGCCCAGCCCAGGCCGCCGCCCCCGTGAAAGAACCACACCGGTTTCCTGCCCGTGCCGGGGTCGTCGTTCAGCGGCAGGACCACCGCGAAGGAGTCGGCGCCGTCGTCGGGGATGCCGCCGGCCAGCATCAGCGCGGCCAGTTCGGCCACCGTGGGGTAGCGGATGATCGTCCGGATGGGGATGTCGATGTCGAACCGGTCGCGGATGCGGACGCTGAGCCGGGTGGCCAGCAGCGAGTGCCCGCCCAGGGCGAAGAAGCCGTCGTCGACGCCGACCCGGTCGAGGCCGAGCAGTTCGGCGAACAGGTCGCACAGCGCGCGCTCGTAGGCGTTGCGCGGTTGCCGTCCGGCGGCGGTCACCGACGTGTCCTCGGTGGGCAGGGCCCGCCTGTCGAGCTTGCCGTTGGAGGTCAGCGGGACGTCCGCCAGCGGGATCACCGTGGAGGGCACCATGTAGTCGGGCAGACGGGTGCGCAGGTACCGCGTCAGCTCCTCGCCGGTCACGGCGGCCCCGGACTCGGGCACGGCATAGCCGACCAGGCGCTTGTCGCCGTCGGGGAGTTCGCGGACCACGACCACCGCCTGCGCCACGTCCGGGTGGGCGGCCAGCGCGTGCTCGATCTCGCCCGGCTCGATGCGGAAGCCGCGGATCTTCACCTGGGAGTCGGCCCGGCCGACGTAGCGCACGTGGCCGTCGCGGCCCCGGCGCACCAGGTCGCCGCTGCGGTACATCCGCTCCCCCGGCTCGCCGAAGGGGCAGGCCACGAACCGTCCGGCGGTCAGGCCCGGCCGGCCGTGGTACCCGCGGGCCAGTCCGTAGCCGGCCACGTACAGTTCGCCGGTCACGCCGGCGGGCACCGGTCGCAGGTGGGCGTCCAGCACGTACGCGCGCAGGCCCGGCACGGCCGGGCCGATCACGCCCGCGCCGTGGCGCGCGGCGCAGTGCTCGTCCAGGTCGAAGCGGGTGACGTGCACGGTGGTCTCGGTGATGCCGTACATGTTGACCAGCACCGGCGCGTCGGAGGCATGGCGCGTGTACCAGTCGGTGAGGCGGCCGACGTCCAGGGCCTCGCCGCCGAACACCACGTAGCGCAGCGCCAGGTCCCGGCCGGGGGTGTCGGCGTCGGCCTGGGCGAGCTGGTGGAAGGCCGAGGGAGTCTGGTTGAGGACCGTGACCCGCTCGCGGGCGAGGAGGTCCAGGAAGTCGGCCGGGGAGCGGGAGACGTCGTAGGGCACCACGACCAGGCGTCCGCCGTGCAGCAGCGGCCCCCACAGCTCCCACACCGAGAAGTCGAAGGCGTAGGAGTGGAACAGGGTCCACACGTCGTCGGCGCCGAAGCCGAAGTCGCGGGTGGCGGTGAACAGCCCGACGACGTTGCGGTGCGGGACCGGCACACCCTTGGGGCGGCCGGTGGAGCCGGAGGTGTAGATGACGTACGCCGGGTGCGCGGGGCGCAGGGCGGTGTGGCGCTCGGCGTCGGCGAGGTCGGCGGCGGACTCGCCGTCGAAGGCCCCGGCGTCGTCGAGGTGGACCAGGGGGAGGTCGTGGGCGAAGTCCTGTGCGGCGTCGGTGCCGTCGGTGGTGAGCAGCAGGACGGGGGCCGCGTCCGCGACGATGTGGGCGATGCGGTCGGCCGGGGAGTCCGGGTCGATCGGCAGGTAGGCGCCGCCCGCCTTGAGCACCGCCAGCAGTGCGACGACCAGCTGCGCCGAGCGCTCCAGGCAGACCCCGACCAGGGACTCCGGGCCCACGCCCCGGGCGAGCAGGTGCCGGGCGAGCCGGTTGGCGCGGGCGTTCAGCTCCCCGTAGGTGAGGGCGGTGTCCTCGAAGACGACGGCCGTCTCACCGGGGCGCTGTGCGGCCTGGCGCTCGAACAGCTCGACCAGGGTGACCTCTTCCACCGGGTCGCCGTCGGCGTGGACCTCGACCAGCAGCCGCTCGCGCTCGGCCGCGTCGAGCACGTCGACGTCGCCGACGCGCAGGTCCGGATCGGCGGCGAACTGCCGCAGCACCCGCACCAGCCGGGCGGAGATCTCCTCGGCGGTGCTCCGGTCGAACAGGTCGGTGGCGTACTGCAGGTCCCCGCGCAGCGCGCCCGCGGCGTCGACGGCGAGGAAGAACGTCAGGTCGACCATGGCGGTCGCGGGGATGGCCTGCTCGAAGCGCATCTCCAGGCCGGGCAGGGCGAGGTCGGGCTTGTCGTAGCTCTGCCAGGAGAAGATCACCTGGAACAGGGGCTGGTAGGCGGCGGAGCGGTCGGGGTTGATCGTCTCGACCACCACGTCGAACGGCACGTCCTGGTGCTCGTAGGCGTTCAGCGCCTTGTCGCGCACCTGCGCCAGCAGGTCGGTGAAGCGCGGGTTGCCGGACAGGTCGGCGCGCAGGACCTGGGTGTTGACGAAGCATCCGATCATGTCGGTCAGCGCCTCGTCGGTGCGTCCGGCGATGGGCGAGCCGATCGTCACGTCCTCGCCGCCGCCGAGCTTGCCGAGCAGCACCGCCAGCGCGGACTGCACGACCATCGACAGGCTCATCCCGCGCTCGTCGGCGAGCCGCTGGAGCCCGGCCGCCACCTCGCGCGGCGCCTCGACGGCGACGGTGTCGCCGTCCGTGCCGGCCTCAGCGGGCCGCGGTCGGTCCAGGGGCAGGTCGAGGGGCTGCGGCACGCCCGCCAGTTCCTTGCGCCAGTACTCGATCTGCGCCGCCGCGAGACTGCCCGGGTCGCTCACGTCCCCGAGGACCTCCCGCTGCCACAGCGCGTAGTCCTTGTACTGGAGCGGCAGCGGCTCCCAGGCCGGGGCCCGGCCGTCCCGGCGCGCGGTGTAGGCCGCCACCAGGTCCCGCATGAGCGGGGCGCTGGAACTGCCGTCGGAGGCGATGTGGTGGATGACCAGGACGAGGACGTGTTCCGTCGGCGAGCGGCGCAACAGGGTGGCCCGGAAGGGCAGTTCGGACGTCAGATCGAAGCGGTGCGCGACGGCTTCCTCGATCCGGGCGGTCAGTTCCCCGGCGGTGACCTCGCTCACCGGCACCCGCAGGGGTGCCTCGTCCGTCGGATGGATCCGGGCGTAGGGCTCGCCGGTGTCGTCGGTGCCGTAGGTGGTGCGCAGGATCTCGTGCCGCCCGACCACGTCGTGCAGCGCCGCGACCAGGGCGTCCTGGTCCAGGGTGCCGGTCAGCCGGAACGCCGCCGATATGTTGTAGGTCGCCGCTCCCCGCTCGAGTCTGTGCAGCAGCCACATGCGGCGTTGGGCAAAGGACAGCGGAATCATCGCTTCACTCCTTGGTGAACATCTGGCGCATACTGGGGCGACGGGGAGCGGCCGATGCCTCCGACCACGCGGCGAGCGCGGCGACCGTCGGCTGGTCGAAGACCTGGCGGATGGGTATCTCGATGCCCAGCTCCGCGCGGACCCGGCTGATCAGGCGGGTGGCGAGCAGCGAGTGCCCGCCGAGCGCGAAGAAGCCGTCGTCCAGGCCCACTCGGGTCACGTCGAGCACCTCGGCGAACAGCTCGGCCAGGGCCTTCTCGCGCGGGGTGCGGGGCTCGCGGTAGGGGGCGGAGGTGAACTCGGGCTCGGGCAGCGCGGCGCGGTCCAGCTTGCCGTTGGGCATCGACGGCAGCCGGTCGAGCAGCACCAGCGCGGAGGGCACCATGAAGTCCGGCAGCCGCTCGGAGACGGCGTCGCGCAGCCGCTGTGCGGTGGTGGCCCGTCCCGAGGGGACGACGTAGGCGACGAGCCGCTTGCCGGAGCCGGTGCCCCGGGCCACGACGGCGGCCTGGGCGACGTCCGGGAGCGCGGTGAAGGCCGCCTCGACCTCGCCGGGCTCGACCCGGAAGCCGCGGATCTTGACCTGGGTGTCGGCGCGGCCGGCGTACTCCAGCAGGCCGTCGGCGTTCCACCGGGCCAGGTCGCCGGTGCGGTACATGCGCGATCCGGGCGGGCCGTAGGGGTCGGCGACGAAGCGTTCGGCGGTGGGGGCGGCGCGGTCGTGGTAGCCGCGGCCCACGCTGCCGCCGACGTACAACTCGCCGACGGTGCCCTGCGGCAGCGGGCCGAGGTGCGGCCCGAGGACGTAGGCGCGCATGTTGCCCAGTGGCGTGCCCACGGGGGCGTTGCCCGGGCCGGTGCCGTCGGTGAGGGTGCAGGTGGTGGCGTAGAACGACTCGCTCTGCCCGTAGGCGTTGACCACGCGCACCCCGGGGAAGGCCTTGCGCACCTGCTCGACGAGCGCCAGCGGCAGGGCCTCGCCGGCGAAGACGAGCGTCTCCACGCGGGTGCGGTCCGCGATCCGGTCGACGAGTTCGGCGAAGGCGGAGGGCACGGTGGAGACGACGGCGCCGCTCCAGGCCGCGCGCTCCCCCAGCGCCAGTACGTCGCGGACCAGTTCGACGACGCCGCCGGTGGCGAGCGTGGTGAAGATCTCGAACGCCGAGACGTCGAAGTTGACCGAGGTGCCGGCCAGCATCCGCTTGCCCGGTCCGAGTCCCACGCGGGAGGCGAGGCGCAGCACGCCGTTGACGACGTTGGCGTGGGTGATGGCGACGCCCTTGGGCGTGCCGGTGGAGCCGGAGGTGTACATCACGTAGGCCAGTTGCTGCGCGTGGACCCGCGGCAGCGGCCCGGTGGGCCCCCGGGTGAGGTCGAGGGTGTCCAGGAGCAGGTCGGGGGTGTGGTGCGGCGGCAGGGTCGCGGCCGTCGCGGTATCGGTCAGGACCAGGTGGGGCCGTGCCCGGCCGAGGATGTCGCGCAGGCGGCCGCCCGGGTAGCGGGGGTCGGCCGGCAGATAGGCGCCGCCGGCCCTCAGCACGGCGAGCAGGGCGACCACCAGGTCCGCCGACCGGGGCAGGGACACCGCCACCAGGGACTCCGGGCCCACGCCCCGGCGGACGAGCTCGGCGGCCAGGCGGCCGGCGCGGGTGTCGATCTCCCGGTAGGTGAGCGTCACGCCCTCGGCGGCCACGGCGACCTCGTCGGGGGTGCGTTCGGCCTGGGCCCGCACGAGTGCGTCGACGGTGGTGTCGGGGGTGGGAGCGGCGGTGTCGTTGTACGTGGTGAGCAGCCGGTGGCGTTCGGCGGGGTCGAGGATCTCCAGCTCGGCGGCGCGCAGGCCGGGGGTGGTGGTGAGCTGCTCCAGGACCCGGACCAGGCGGCTGGCGCAGGTCTGCGCCGTCGCGCGGTCCACGACGCCCTCGGCGTACTGCAGGGACAGCCGGAGGTGCGGTTCGACCAGTGCCATGAGGGTCAGCGGGTAGTGGGTGCCGGTGTCGGCGCTCATGCCGGTGAGGGTGATCCCGGCGGTGGCGTCGAGCGCGGCGCCGAGGCCCTCCTGGTCGACCGGGTAGGACTCGAAGACGACCAGTGTGTCGAACAGCGACTGCAGGCCGGTCGCCTGCTGGATCTCGGTGAGGCCGTGGTGGTGGTGTTCCAGCAGGGCCGCCTGGCGGTCCTGGAGCCGGGTGAGGATGTCGGCGAGAGTGTCGCCGGGGGCGTGGCGGACGCGGACCGGCAGGGTGTTGATGAACAGCCCCACCATCGACTCCACGTCCGTCACGGCGGGCGGGCGTCCGGACACGGTCGCGCCGAGGACCACGTCCTGGCGGCCGGTGAGACGGCCGAGCAGCAGCGCCCAGGCGCCTTGGATCAGGGTGTTGACGGTGACGCCCAGCGCCGCGGCGCTGCGGCCGATGCCGTGGGCCAGCTCCGGCGGCAGCGCGAGTTCCACGCGGCCGAGTCCGGCGTCGCGCGCGTCGCGGGCGCCGGGGAAGAGCAGGGTGGGCTCGTCGAGGCCCTCCAGCTCGGCCGCCCAGGCCCGGGCCGACTCCTGGTGGTCCTGGCGGGCGCGCCAGGTCAGGAAGTCGCCGTAGCCGCGCGCGGCCGGCAGGGCGCCCCGGTCGCCGTCGTGGGCGTAGAGCAGCAGCAGGTCCCGCATCAGCAGGGGCGTGGACCAGCCGTCGAAGAGCACGTGGTGGGCGGTCATCACCAGTTCGCTGCGGTCGGAGCCGAGGACGGCGAGGGACAGCCGGAACAGCGGTGGGGCGTCCCGGTCGAAGCGGGCGGCCCGGTCCTCGGCGAGGAACCGTTCGAACGCCTCGGTGGGTGTGCTCTCCCCGGCGGTGGTCAGGTCGAGGTGCCGCCAGGGCAGGGTCACCTCCTGCGGGATCACCTGCACCACCTCGCCGTCGGCCCGGTCGGCGTAGGCGGCGCGCAGGTTGGGGTGCCGGTCGAGCAGCGCCTGCCCGGCGCGGCGCATCCGCTCGGCGTCGACGGCGCCGCCGAGGTGGAAGACCATCTGCATGTGGTAGGCGTCGAACGAGGACGGTCCGGCGAGCAGGGTGTGGAACAGCATCCCCGACTGGGCCGGGGTCACCGGCCACACGTGGCTCAGCGGGCCGAAGCGGGCCTCCCAGCTGTCGATCTCCTCCTGGCTCACCTCGGTCAGGGGCGCGTCGCTGGGGGTCAGCCCGCCGGCGCCGGGGCTGCCGGCGTGCCGGGCGAGCGCGGTGAGGGCCTCGGCCCAGTGTCCGGCCAGTTCGGTGACCTCCTCGCGGGAGAGCACACCGGTCGGGAAGCCGAACCAGGCCTGCAGTTCGTCGCCCTCGGGGCCGGCGGTGGCGACCGCGTTGATCTCCAGCGCGGACAGCACCGGCATGTCCGGGTCCGGTGCGGCGATCAGCTCCCCGTGGGTGGTGTCCGGGGTCCAGCCCAGGCCGCGCAGGTGCTCGGGGATGTCCGCGGCGGAGGATCTGCCGAGGTAGTTGAAGCCGATCTGGGGCGGGCGCATGCCGCCGAGGGCGGCGGCGGTGGCGGCGTTCAGGTGGCGCAGCAGGCCGTAGCCGAGTCCGTTGCCGGGCAGGGCGCGCAGTTGCTCCTTGACGGCCTTGACGGCCCGTCCGGCCGCGGGGCCGCCGGCGAAGGCGTCCGCCACGTCGATGCCGGACAGGTCCAGGCGGACCGGGTACATGGCGGTGAACCAGCCGACCGTGCCGGACAGGTCGGCGCCGGGCACCAGTTGCTCCTCCCGGCCGTGCCCCTCCAGCCGGACGAGCGCGGTGGAGCCGGGCTCGCCGCGCGTGCGGCGCCGGCGCAGCAGGGCCAGCGCCAGGGCGGCCAGCAGCCCGTCGTCGGCGCCGCCGTGGAAGAGCGCGGGCACCGTGTCGAGCAGTGTGCGGGTGACGTCGGCGGGGATCCGGACGCGGACGGTGTCGACGGTGGCAGCGACATCGCGGGCGGGGTCGAGTGCGCGTGCGCCGAGCGGCGCCTCTTCCCCGCTCAATATGGCCTGCCACTGGGGCAGTTCGGCCTCCCGTGCGGGGGTGGCCGCCTCGTCGGCCAGCGCGTGCGCCCAGCGGCGCAGTGACGTGCCCGGCACGGCCTGCCGCTCGGGCAGGCCGTCGCGGACCCGCTGCCAGGCGGACACCAGGTCCGGCAGCAGGATCCGCCACGACACCCCGTCGACGACGAGGTGGTGCAGCACGATCAGCAGCCGGTCCGCTTCGGTGGGGGAGGTGAACCGCACGAACTGCGCCATGACGCCCGTGTCGGGGTCCAGCCGGCCGGCCGCCGCGTCCAGTTCGGCCTGCACGTCGGCGCCCTGGTGGGGGACCTCGCGCAGCAGGGGTCCGGCGTCGACGCTGCCGGGCGGGGCCATGTGCAGGCCCGGCCCGGTGCGCTCCAGGCGGGACCGGAGGACGTCGTGGCGGTCCAGCACGGCCTGGAGGGTGGCGGTCAGCCCGGCGCGGTCGATGCCCTCGGGCAGGACCAGCAGCGCCGACATGCAGAACCGGCCGATGCCGCCGCCCAGTTCGAGGACGTGCGCCGCGGTCGGCGGCAGCGGGCAGCGGCCGGTGCCGCCGCCGGGCAGCTCGGCCAGGCGCACCGGTTCGTCCTGCCGGCGGCCCTCGACGAGTTCCGCGAGGCGGAGGACCGTGCGGTGCTCGAAGATCTCCCGTGTGCTGACCACGACGCCGCGGGTCTTGGCCCGCGCGACGACCTGGATGGAGCGGATGCTGTCGCCGCCGCTGGTGAAGAAGTCGTCGTCGACGCCGACGCGTTCGGTGCCGAGCACGTCGGCGTACACCTCGGCGAGGATCCGCTCGGCCGGGGTGCGCGGTGCGCGGTACTCGCCGCCGGTGAACCGCGGTTCGGGCAGAGCCGCCCGGTCCACCTTGCCGCCGGCGGTCAGCGGCAGCCGGTCCAGCACGACGAGCAGGGCGGGCACCATGTAGTCGGGCAGCCGCGCGGCGGCGAACCGCCGCAGTTCGGCCGCGTCCGGCAGGGGGGCGGGTGCCGCGTCGTCGGGTCCGGGACCGGCGGGGGCGACGTAGCCGACGAGCCGGGCGGTGCCGGCGGGGTCGCGGTGCACGGTGATCGCGGCGTGGCCGACCGCCGGGTGCCGGGTCAGGACCGTCTCGATCTCGCTCGGCTCGACGCGGATGCCGTTGACCTTCGTCTGGGCGTCGGCGCGGCCCGCGTAGACGAGCCGCCCCTCGCCGTCCCACCGTGCGAGGTCGCTGGTGCGGTACATGCGTGCGCCGGGCCCGCCGAACGGGCAGGGGACGAACCGCTCGGCGGTGGCACGGGGGTCGCGGTGGTAGCCGCGGGCGAGCCGCCCGGCGACGTACAGCTCGCCGGTCACGCCGGGTGGCACCGGGGCGAGGTCCGGTCCGAGGACGTGGGCGCGCATGTTGGCCAGGGGCCGTCCGACGGGGACGGGGCCGGGGGCGTCCGGCTGCTCGGGCAGGGTGTGGGTGGTGGCGTAGAAGCTCTCGGTCTGGCCGTAGGCGTTGACGATGCGCACGCCGGGCAGGGCGTCGCGCACGGTGCACGCGAGGTCGGCGGTGAGGGCCTCGCCGGCCAGGACGACGGTCCGCACGTCGAGGCCGCGGCCGGGGCCGGCGGGGAGCTGGTCGAGCAGGGCGGCGAACACGGTGGGCACGGCGCTGACGGTGGTGCCCGACCAGGAGCCGCGTTCGGCGAGTTCGAGGACGTCGCGGACGACCTCGACGGTGGCGCCGGTGGTGAGGGCGGTGAAGATCTCGAACACGGACACGTCGAAGGTGACCGACGTCGCGGCGAGCATCCGCGAGCCCGCCGCCACGCCGACGGTGCGGGACAGGTCGCGTACGCCGTTGACGACGGCGCCGTGCGGCACGGCGACGCCCTTGGGCGTGCCGGTCGAGCCGGAGGTGAACATCACGTAGGCCAGGTCGTCGGCCGAGAGCCGCACCTCGGGCGCGCCCGGGCCGGGGGTGTCGAGGTCCACCTCCTCCAGGCGCAGCACCGGTGCCGCGCAGCCGGCCACGGTGGCCGCCGCGTCCCCGCCGGTGAGCACCAGCGCCGGACGGGCGGCCTCCAGGAGCCGGCCGGTCCGTGCGGACGGGTGGGCGGGGTCGACCGGCAGGTGGGCGCCGCCGGCCCGGAGCACGGCCAGCACCGCGACCACCAGGTCGGCGCAGCGCGGCAGCGCCACGGCGACCAGCACGCCGCGTCCGACGCCGTGCTCGCGCAGCACCGCGGCGAGCCGGTCCGATCGCCGGTGCAGTGCGCGGTAGGTCAGCGAGGTGTCACCGCACACCACCGCGGTCGCGTCGGGGGTGCGGGCGGCCTGGGCGGCCACCAGCTCCACCACCGTCCCGGCCGGCTGGGGGGCCGCCGTGTCGTTGACCCGGGCCAGCAGTGCGCGTTCCTCGCCGGTGCGCACGTCCACGGCGGCCAGCGGGGTGCCGGGGTCGGCGACGACCTGCCGCAGCAGGCGCACGAAACGGTCCGCGATCGCCTCGGCCGTGCCGTGGTCGAACAGGTCGGCCGCGTACTCCAGCCGCCCGTACGCGCCGCCGTCCGCCTGCGGGACGACGTTGACGAACAGGTCGAACTTGGCGGTGCCGGTGTCCGCGGCCACGGGCGTGACCCGCAGCCCGGGCATCTCGATGGGCGGCCACACGAACTGCCAGGCCAGCATGACCTGGAACAGCGGCTGGTAGGAGGTCGCCCGTTCGGGGCCCAGCAGTTCCACCAGGCGCTCGAAGGGGACGTCCTGGTGGTCGTAGGCGGCCAGGGCCTTGTCCCGGACCTGTTCGAGCAGTTGGCCGAAGGAGGGGTTGCCCGACAGGTCGGCGCGCAGCACCCAGGTGTTGACGAAGAACCCGATCAGGTCGTCGAGTTGTTCGTCGGCGCGTCCTTCGATGGGGCTGCCGATGGTGAGGTCCGTGCCGCCGCCCAGCTTGTGCAGCAGCACGGCCAGTGCGGCCTGGGCGGCCATGGGCGGCGTGGCGCCGCGCTCGGCGGCGAGACGGCCCAGCCCGTCCAGCAGTTCGGGTTCCAGTGCGAAGGAGACATGCCCGCCGCGGTGGCCGGACAGGGTCGGGCGCGGCCGGTCCAGGGGCAGCTGGACGGGTTGCGGCACCCCGTCGAGTTCGCGGCGCCAGTAGTCGATCTGCGTCGCGGCGACCGACTCCGGGTCCGTCTCGTCGCCGAGCACCTCGCGCTGCCACAGCGTGTAGTCCTTGTACTGCACCGGCAGCGGCTCCCACTGCGGGGCGCGACCGGACCGGCGGGCGGTGTAGGCCGACACCAGCCCGTGCAGGAACGGCGCCATGGACGCGCCGTCGACGGCGATGTGGTGGAACACGAACGCGACGACGTGCTCCTGCGGGGACACCCGCAGGACGGTGGTGCGCAGCGGCAGCTCCCTCTCCAGGTCGAAGCCCTCCGCCAGCACCTCGCTCAGCGCGGCGTCCAGCGCCGATGCGGTGACGTCGGCCACCCGGAAGGCGACGGCCGCCTCCTGCGGGGGCAGGATCCGCTGTTCGGGCGTGCCGTCGGCGTTCTCCGCGACGAGGGTGCGCAGCGTCTCGTGGCGGGTGACGACGTCGGTGACGGCCGCGGCCAGGGCCGCCGTGTCCAGCGGCCCTTCCAGACGCAGCACGAAGGGGATGGTGTAGGTCGCGGACGGGCCTTGCAGACGGTGGAGGAACCACAGCCGGCGTTGGGCGAACGACAGCGGAATCATCGGCGCGCACTCTCCTGCACGGTCATCTGGCGCAGCTGGGGGCGGTTCTTCTTGGGCGGCCGGGAGCCGTCCGCGGTCAGTTCTTCGATGCGTTCGGCCAGTTGGGCGACCGTCGGGTTGCGGAAGACCATCGTGACCTTGGAGTCGACGCCGAACCGGTTGCGGATGCGCCCGCTGAGCCGGGTGGCCAGCAGGGAGTGGCCGCCGTGGCCGAAGAAGTCGTCGTCGATGCCGATGTCCTCCTTGCCGAGCAGGTCGGCGAACAGGGCGCACAGGGCTTCCTCGGTGGCGTTGCGCGGGCCGCGGCCGGGCTCGGCCCGGCCCTGGTCGGGGGCGGGCAGCGCGTTGCGGTCGAGTTTTCCGCTCGGATTGACCGGGAGCGCGGCGAGCGGCAGGATCGCCGACGGCACCATGTAGTCCGGCAGGCGCCGGCGCAGCAGTTCCGCCAGGGGCGCGAGGTCGAGCCCGGCCGGGTCGGCCTTGCCGGCCGGCACCACGTAGGCGACCAGCCGCTGGTCGCCGGGACGGTCCTCGCGGGCCAGGGCGACCGCCTGGGCCACGGCGGGGTGGTCGGCCAGGACGTGCTCGATCTCGCCCAGCTCGATGCGGAAGCCGCGGATTTTGACCTGGAAGTCGGTGCGCCCGATGTACTCCAGCCGGCCGTCCTCGCGCCAGCGCACCAGGTCGCCGGTGCGGTACATCCGTGCGCCCGGTGCGCCGAAGGGGCAGGCCACGAACCGTCCGGCGGTGAGGTCGGGGCGGCCCTGGTAGCCGCGGGCCACGCCGTCGCCGGCGATGTACAGCTCGCCCTGCACCCCGCGCGGGGCGGGCCGCAGGTGGGCGTCGAGCACGTACAGCCGGGTGTTGCCTAGGGGGGTGCCGATGGAGGGGGCCGGGGCGTCCGCCTCGACGGGCGCGGCGGTGGACCAGATCGTCGTCTCGGTCGGGCCGTAGACGTTGGTCACCTCCTCGGCCTGGGCAGCCAGGGTCCGGGCGAGTCGCGGCGGCAGCGCCTCCCCTCCGACGAGGACGCGCAGGCCGGTGGCGCCGTCGGGTTCCTCCAGCAGCAGGATCTGCCAGAACGCCGGGGTGGCCTGGACGACGGTGACCCGGTGACGGCGCATCAGCTCCCGCAGGGCCGAGGGGTGGGAGACGGTGTCCTTGCCGGCGAGGACGACCGCCGCCCCGGAGATCAGGGGCAGGTACAGCTCCAGTCCGGCGATGTCGAAGGACACGGTCGTCACCGCGAGCAGCCGGTCGGAGCCGGTCAGCGGGAGGCGCCGCCGCATGGTGGCCAGGAAGTTGGCCAGCCCCCGGTGCGTGACGGACACGCCCTTGGGCCGGCCCGTCGAGCCCGAGGTGTAGATGACGTAGGCCGCGGCGTCCGGGTGGACGGTCACCGCCGGCGCGGTGGCCGGGTGGTCCGAGCGGTCGGCCTCGGCGAGGGTGTCGGCGTCCAGGACGAGTGCGGGGCGGGCGTCCTCCAGGATGTGCTCGATGCGCGCACGCGGGTGCCCGGGGTCGATCGGGACGTAGGTGGCGCCTGCCTCGAGCACCGCCAGCAGCGCCACGACGAGCTGCGCCGAGCGGGGCAGCCGCACGGCCACCAGCGACTCGGGTCCGACGCCGCGGTCGATCAGCCAGTGGGCCAGCCGGCCGGCGCGCTCGGTGAGTTCGGCGTAGGTGAGGCTGGTGTCCTCGGCGGCGACGGCGAGGGCCTGCGGGGTGGCCTCGGCCTGCCGGTGCACGGCCTGGACCAGGCCGCCCTCCTCGAGGGCCGGTTCGGCGCTGTCGTTCACCTGGTGCAGCAGCCAGTGCCGCTCCGCCTCCCCCAGGACGTCGAGGTCCCCGAGGCGGGTGGCCGGGTCGGCCAGGAGGCGGTCCAGGATCCGGACGAGCCGGGCGGCGATCTCCTCGGCGGCCGCACGGTCGTAGAGGTTGTTCTGGTAGTCCAGGGACAGCCGCAGGTAGGGGTCCGAGGAGTTGAGCGTGAGCGGGTAGTGGGAGCCGGCGAAGGGGCGGATGCCGTCGATGGTGAAGCCCGCGGAGGTGTTGGCCTCGACCATGCCCTCGCGGTCGATCGGGTAGTTCTCGAAGACGATCAGTGTGTCGAACAGGGCGGGCAGTCCCACGCTGCGCTGGATGTCGGCCAGTCCGTAGTGGTGGTGGTCGAGCAGCGCGGTCTGGCGGTCCTGGAGGTCGGTGATGACCTCGCCCATGGTCAGGGCCGGGTCGCAGACCACGCGGGTGGGCAGGGTGTTGATGAACAGGCCGACCATCTCGTCGGAGCCGGCCAGGTCGGCGGGGCGGCCGTTGACGGCGGCGCCGAAGACCACGTCGTGCCGGCCGGTGAGCTGCGACAGCAGGATCGCCCACGCGCCCTGCAGCAGGGTGTTCAGGGTGACGCCCAGGCCGGCGGCGCGGCGGGCGAGGTCGCGTCCCTTGTCGACGGACAGCGGCACCTCGACCCGGCCCAGGGCGGACGCCGTGCCCTTCAGGGCGGCGTCGGGGGCGACGAGGGTGGGCTGGTCGAAGCCGTCCAGCTCGGCCTGCCACCGTGCCCGGGAGGCGGTCTGGTCCTGGGTGGCGAGCCAGGCCAGGTAGTCGCCGTAGTTGCGCACGGGTGTCAGTTCCCGGCTGCCGGAGTACAGGCGGATCAGGTCGGTGATCACCATGGGCGAGGACCAGCCGTCGAACAGGGTGTGGTGTGCGGTGACGACGAGCTTGGCCCGCTGCGGCCCGCAGGTCAGCAGCGCCAGGCGGATCAGGGGCGGGCGGGTCGGGTCGAGCTGGTCGGCCCGGTCCTCGGCCAGGGTCCGGTCGAGTGCCTCCTCCTGCTCGGCCTCGCTCGCCCCGGTCAGGTCCAGGTGCCGCCAGGGCAGGTCGACGTGGTCCGGCACGACCTGTACCGGTTCGCCCTCGTCGGTGGTGAGGAACGCGGCGCGCAGGTTGGGGTGCCGCCGCAGCAGGGCTTCCCCGGCGGCCCGCATGCGCAGGGGGTCCACGTGCCCGGACAGGTGCAGCGCGAACTGCATGTGGTAGACGTCGAAGGACCCCTCGGCGAGGGCGGCCTGGAACTGGATGCCGGACTGCCCGGGTGCCTGCGGCCAGATGTCGGTCAGCCGGCCGTAGCGCTCCTCCCACGCCTCGATCTCGTGCTGCCGGACCGGGACCAGCGGCGCGTCGGCGGGGGTGAGCCCGCCGATGCCGGGGCGCGCGGCGTAGGCGGCCATGCCCCGCAGCACGTCGGTCCACAGCTCGGCCAGCCGGGTGGTGCGCTCGCGGGACAGGACGCCGGTGGGGAACATGAAGGCCGTCCGCAGCCGGGGGCCGTCGGGGGTGTCGGTGGCGACCGAGTTGACCTCCAGCGTGGACAGCGCCGGCAGGTCGGGGTCGGGCAGGGCGATCAGTTCGGCCGACCAGGACGCCGGTCCCCATCCCTCGGCGCGCAGGTGCTCGGGCACGTCGGAGTCGGAGATGCGGCCGAGGTAGTTGAACCCGATCTGCGGGGCCGGCAGGTCGGCGAGCTGCTCGCCGGTCTCCTGGTTCAGCCAGCGCAGCAGCCCGTAGCCGAGGCCCTTGCCGGGGACCGCGCGCAGTTGCTCCTTGACCAGCTTGACGGCCTGTCCGGCGGCGGCGCCGCCCGCCAGCACCTCGGCGAGGTCCACCTCGCGCACGTCGACGCGGGCGGGGTACATGCTGGTGAACCAGCCGACGGTGCGCGAGAGGTCGGCGCCGGGAACGGCGTCCTCCTCACGGCCGTGGCCCTCCAGGCGGACCAGGGTCGAGGTGTCCGCGCCGCGCCAGCGGTGCACCGCCAGGGCGAGGGCGGCGAGCAGCACGTCGGTGCCGGTGCCGCGGAACGCCGTGGGCAGGTTGGTCAGCACCGCCTCGGTGAGGTCGGCCGGCAGGTCCACCCGGACGGTGTCGACCGTGGACCACACGTCCGACGCCGGGTCGAAGGGCCGGGTGCCCAGCGGCGGGTCGGACTGCTCCAGCACGTCCTGCCAGTGGGCCAGTTCCGCCTCGCGTCGCGGGGAGTACGCCTCGTCCTCCAGCGCCGACGCCCAGCGCCGGGCCGAGGTGCCGGTCTCCGGCAGCTCGGGCGCCCTGCCGGAGCGGACCTGCTGCCAGGCCTCGGCGAGGTCCGACATGAGGATGCGCCAGGAGACGCCGTCCACGACCAGGTGGTGCAGCACCACCAGGAGCCGGCCCCGGCCGCTTCCGGGGGCGAACCAGACGAAGTCCGCCATGGTGCCGCTCTCGGGGGCCAGGCGCCCGACGGCGTCGTGCAGTTCGGCGCGGGCCGCCTCGAGCGCGGCCGGCCCCTCGAGTCCTCCGGCGCAGTCGACCCGCCGGATCAGGTCCGCGGCGCGGACGGTGCCGCGCTCCCCCACCTCCAAGCGGGGCTCGTCCCCGGGCACCAGCCGGGCCCGCAGCAGGTCGTGCCGGTCGAGTACGGCGTCGAGGGTCGCGGCGAGACCGTCGGCGTCGATGCCGTCGGGCAGGTCCAGCACCATCGACATGGCGAAGCGGTCGGAGCCGCCGCCGTGCCGGAACACCTCGCGGGCCACCGGCGGGAGCGGCACGGGGCCGACGGCGCCTCCGTCGAGTTCGGCGAGCACAGGTGTCCGGTCGCGGCGGTCGGCGGCCACTTCGGCCAGCCGGGCGGCGGTGCGGTACTCGAAGATCTCCCGGGTGGTCAGGTCCAGGCCCTTGGCGCGGGCGCGGGCCACCACCTGGAGGGAGCGCAGGCTGTCCCCGCCGACGGCGAAGAAGTCGTCGTCGGCGCCGACCCGGTCCACGCCGAGGACGTCGGCGTAGGCGGCGGTGATGATCTTCTCGGCCTCGGTGCGGGGCTCGCGGTAGGTCTCACCGAGGAACTCCGGCTCGGGCAGCGCCGAGCGGTCGAGTTTGCCGGTGGGCCCCAGCGGCAGGGCGCCCAGGGCGACGAACGCCGAGGGCACCATGTAGTCGGGCAGCCGGGCCGCGGTGAACGTGCGCAGTTCGGCGGCGGAGGCGCCGGCCTGCACGTCGACGTCGCCGATGCCGCCGGATCCGTTGTCGCCGACGGCTCCCTCGCCGGTGTGCACCACGTACGCCACGAGCTGCCTGCCGCCCGCGGGCAGCTCACGGCCGACCACCACGGCCTCGCTGATGCCGGGGTGTGCGGTGACGACCGCCTCGACCTCGGCCGTCTCGATGCGGAAGCCGCGCACCTTCACCTGGCCGTCGCCGCGCCCGACGCACTCCAGCCGGCCGTGGGCGTTCCAGCGGGCCAGGTCACCGGTGCGGTACATCCGTTCGCCGGCCGGGCCGAAGGGCGCGGGCACATAGCGTTCGGCGGTCAGGCCCGGCCGGCCGTGGTAGCCGCGGCCCACGCAGGCCCCGGCCACGTACAGCTCGCCCACCACGCCCTGCGGCACGGGGGCCAGGCCCGGGCCGAGGACGTAGGCGCGCATGTTGCCCAGCGGGGTGCCGATGGGGGCGACGTCGCCGTCCGTCCACTCCGCTCCGGGGGGCAGGGAGCAGGTGGTGGCGTAGAACGTCTCGCTCTGGCCGTAGGAGTTGACGATCCGCGCCCCGGGCAGGGCGTCGCGGAGCTGCCTCACCAGCCGGGCGGGCAGCACGTCGCCGGCGAGGACGACGGTGCGCACGTCGGGCGCCTTGTCGAGATGGCCGGCCAACTCGCCGAGCACCGACGGCACGCCGCTGAGGATGTGGCCGTCGATGCCGTCGCGTTCGCCGAGCGCGAGGGCGTCGGGCAGGAGCTCGGCGGTCCCGCCGGTGGTGAGGGTGGTGAGCAGCTCGAACACCGACACGTCGAAGTTGACCGAGGTGCCGGCCGGCATCCGCCAGCCCGGCGGGGTGTCCAGGACGCGCACCAGTTCCCGCAGGCCGTTGACGACGTTGCGATGGGTGATCGCCGCGCCCTTGGGGGTGCCGGTGGAGCCGGAGGTGTACATCACGTACGCCAGGTTGTCCGGGGTCAGCGGCGCGGTGCGGTCGGTGTCGCGCGGTGGCCGGGCGGGTGTCCGCCAGGCGGCCCGGTCGTCGACGTCGACGGGTGTGAGGCCGGTCTGCGGCAGTTCGCGCCAGGTGGCGGTGTCGGTGACCGCGAAGCGGGGACGGGCCTCGCCGAGCACGGTCCGTGCCCGTGTGCCGAGGTACCGCGGGTCCATCGGGACGTATCCGGCGCCGGACTTGAGGATGCCGAGCAGTCCGGCGACGAGGTCCTCGGTGCGCGGCAGGGCCAGCAGCACCAGGTCCTCGGGGCCGGCTCCGCGCCGGATCAGCTCCCAGGCGACGGCGTCGGCCCGCTGGTCCAGTTCACGGTAGGTCAGGCTCCGGCCGTCGCACACCAGGGCCGGGGCCTGCGGGGTGGCGGCGGCCTGCTGCTCGAACAGCTCGGGAACCGTCGCCTCGGGCAGGCGGGCGGTGGCGCCGGCGGCCCGGGCGAGCCACTGGTCGCGTTCGGCGGTGTCCAGGACGTCGACGGTGGCGACGGCGCGGTCGGGGCCGGCCACGAGCCGGTCCAGGACGCGGACGAACCGCTCGGCGATGCCGCGGGCGGTGTCCCGGTCGAACAGCCCGGTGGCGTACTCCAGTCGGCAGTCCGCCCCGCCCGCCCCGTCGGGCAGCAGGTCGAAGAAGAGGTCGAACTTGGCGGTACCGGTCTCCAGCCGCTCGACGTGCACGGCCAGGCCGGGCAGGTGCAGCGGCGGCACGGGCGGCTGCCAGGAGAGCATGACCTGGAAGAACGGGTTGTAGGCGGTGGAGCGGTCGGGGTTGAGCAGCTCCACCAGTCGCTCGAAGGGCATGTCCTGGTTGTCGTAGGCGGCCAGGGACCGTTCCCGCACCCGGCGCAGCAGGTCGCGGAAGGTGGGCTCGCCCGACAGGTCGACGCGCAGCACCCAGGTGTTGACGAAGAACCCGACCAGGTCGCGCAGGTCCTCGTCGGTGCGGTCGGTGATCGGCGCGCCGATGGACACGTCGTCGCCGCAGCCCAGGTGCTGCAGAAGCACCGCGAGGGCCCCGTGCATGACCATCGACACCGTGGTGTCCAGCTCCGCGGCCAGCTTCTCCACGTTCTCCAGCAGGCCGGGATCGAGGCGGAAGGGGATGCGGTCGCCGTCGGGGCTCATCACCCGGGGGCGGGGGTGGTCGGTGGGCAGCGGGAGCGGCTGCGGCAGGTCGGCCAGGGTCTCGCGCCAGTAGCGCAGTTGACGCGCGGCGAGGCTCTCGGGGTCGGACTCCTCGCCCAGCAGGTCGAGTTGCCACAGCGTGTAGTCCGCGTACTGCACCGGCAGCGGCTCCCAGGCCGGGGCCCGGCCCTGTCTGCGGGCCGCGTAGGCGGTGGTGAGGTCGCCGAACAGCGGCCCGAAGGACTCGCCGTCCACGGCGATGTGGTGCGCGACGACGACGAGGGTGTGGTCGTGCGGCGCGCTGCGCAGCAGGCGGGCGCGCAGGGGCGTGTCGGCGGCCAGGTCGAAGGTCTCGGTGGCCGCCTGCTCCACGGCCGCCGCCCGCTCGTCGCCGGTGACGTGGAGGACGGGCAGGGCGAACGGCCGCTCCCCGGGGGGCAGGACCCGCTGGTGGGGCACGCCGTCGTCGCCCTCGACGATCACGGTGCGCAGGACCTCGTGCCGCCCGACGACGTCGTCGAGCGCCGCGGCGAGGGCGTCCACGTCCAGCTCGCCGGTCAGCCGCAGGGCGAACGCGCCGTTGTAGGTGGGCGAGGGGCCTTCGAACCGGTCCACGAACCACAGCCGGCGCTGCGCGAACGACAACGGGATCATTGTGTCTCCAAAATCGGCGAACCAGTAAGCGGGGTCGTCGCTCAGCTGTCGAGGAGGGTCAGGAGTTCGTCGTTGTAGAAGTCGTCGATGGAGATGGCCCCGGACAGCGTGGAGAAGTACCGGTCGATGTGGTCCTGGTGTCCGACCAGCTTGCGGAGCATCTCCGTACGGCCCTCGGGTTTGAGCTCGGCCACGTTCAGCGCGCCCTGGTAGTGGTTGAGGGCCTCGTTGCCCAGCTCGTTCTCGTAGCGCCTGAGCGCCGTCGCGAGCGCGGCGTCCTCGTGCAGCCGGTCGCCGACCAGGGTGGTGAGGGACTGCGCCTGGACGAAGGCCTCGGTGATGCCGCGGGCGGTGATGGAGTCCTTGTGGTTCACCGCGTCGCCCACCAGCACCCAGCCCGGTCCGTAGGCCTTGCGGAAGTAGTTCTCCTGGTGGCCCGTGCCGTACAGCTGTTCCTCGCGCCTGCCGGACTGCATCCGCTCGTACAGCTGGGGAGCGGTGGTGCGGAAGGCGTCGAGGTAGGCGGGTTCGGCGTTCCTGCGGACCTGGTGGTAGTCGGCCTGCGGGAAGTACGCCATGAGCAGGGTGAGGTCGTCGTTGGTGGGCAGCACGCCGATCCAGCGGCCCGGCCGCTCGTACAGCTCGAAGTCGGCCGGGACGCCCGACCAGTAGCTGTAGTAGGTGGTGGTCATGCGCGGGTGCTCGACGACGTTCTCGGCGCCGGCCTTGCGGGCCACCAGCGAGCGCATGCCGTCGGCGCCGACGACCAGGCGGGCGCGCTCGGTGGTCTCGGTGCCGCCGGGCGTGGTGCAGCGCACCCCGACGACCCGGTCGCCCTCCCACACCAGGTCCTTGACCGCGCAGCCCTGGCGGAAGTCGACGCCGGAGGCGACGGCGCCCTCGGCGAGGATCGGGTCCAGGACGTAGCGGCGCGGCGCGTACGTGGTCCGCAGGCCGTCGATCGGCAGGGAGAAGCCCTCGATGCGCACGTCGGGGCCCTGGTAGATCTGGTGGGTGATCGGCTGGGCGCCCGAGGCGCGCACGCGGTCGAGCAGTCCCCACCGGTCGAGCAGTGCCACGCCCTGCATGTGCAGGTAGTGCGAGGAGAGCGTGTCCTGCGGGAAGCGCGCTTTCTCCAGCAGCAGCACGCGGTAGCCCTGCCGCGCGAACAGCATGGCGGTCGGCGATCCCGCACAACGGGCACCGATGACAATGACGTCGTACATGGCGCGCCTCTCTTGCCGGTGGTTCCCGGCACGGAACGGCTACGGCGCGGTGGCCGCGGCCTGGGATTCGATGTAGGCGGAGATGGACGCCACCGTCGGGTTGAGGAACATCTGGTCCATCGGCACCTCCACGCCCAGTTCCTCGATGTAGGCCCCCTGGATCCGCACCATGACCAGGGAGTCGCCGCCGAGGGCGAAGAAGTCGTCGTCGGGCCGGATGTCGTCGCGCTGGAACTCCCGGCGCCAGATGGCGCCCACGCGGTCGGCAGTCATCGCTGTCCTCTCGGTCGTCGTTCGCGGCCGCCGGCTAGGCCGCCGTGCCGCTCTCGGCGCGGGGCGGGCGGCAGAGCTCGGCCAGGGCGGCGCGGTCGACCTTCCCGTGCGGGCTGAGCGGGAGCCGCGCGATGGTCAGGAAGCGGGCGGGGACCATGTTCCGCGGCAGGGTGCGCAGCAGTCGCGCGCGCACGTCGTCGGCGTCGAGGCCGTCGCCGGCGGGGACGAGGAACGCGGTCAGCTCGGCGTCGCCGGCGCTGTCGCGGGTGACCGCCACGGCGGCCTCGCGCACGCCGTCCAGCCGGGCGAGGGCGCGTTCGACGTCGGTGGGGTCGATGCGCATGCCGCGCACCTTGACCTGGGCGTCGATCCGGCCGAGGACGACGAGGTCGCCCGTCTCGGTCACGTAGCCGCGGTCGCCGGTGCGGTAGATCGGGACCTGCTCGCCGCCGGCCTCGACGGTGGTGAACCTCCCGTTCTCGGGACCGGCGTTGAGGTATCCCGCGCCGACACCGGCGCCGGCGATGCAGATCTCGCCCCGCTCCCCCGGCGCGACGTGGCGGAGGTCCTCGTCCAGGAGGTGGATGTCGGTGTTGTAGGCGGGCCGGCCGACCGGCGGGACGTCCTGCTCGCCGGGCCGGTGGGCGGCCAGGTCGTAGGAGGTCGCCACGTCGGTGCACTCGGCGACGCCGTACTGGTGCAGCAGCGTGCAGGTGTTGTCCTCGCGCCGTGCCCAGTCGGCGAGCCGTTCGGCCTTGAGCGCCTCGCCGCCGAACAGGACGTGGTCGAGACCGGCCAGGGCGTGGCCGCCGCGGGCCTTCTCCCAGTCCACCAGCACGTACAGGGTGCTGGAGGCGCAGTGCACCACGCGGATGTCGTGCTCGCTCAGCAGGCGGTAGGCCATCATGGCGTCGAAGTTGCGGCTGGCCGGCAGGTACTGGGTGGCGCCGCAGAACAGCGGGGTCATCAGGGCGCGCTGGGACAGGTCGAAGCCGAAGGCGCTGACCACGAGGTTGTGCGATCCGCTGTGCAGGCCGTACTCCAGTTGCAGCCAGTTCATGAGGTTGAACCAGCCCTCGTGGCGCACGGCCGTCAGCTTCGGTGTCCCGGTGGAGCCGGAGGTGAAGACGGCGTAGCACAAGTCGTCGCCGGTGACGTCGGTGCCGGGCGGTGTGGCCGGCAGGTCCGCCAGCCGGCCGGCGAGCTGTTCGAGGTCGACGCTGTCCACGTCCGCGGAGCCGACCATCGCCGCGGTCGCCGGGGAGGTGACGATCAGGGCGAGGCCGGGGACCTGGCCGAGCAGCAGGTGCAGGCGGGCCGGCGGGTAGGCCGGGTCGAACGGCACGTAGGCGGCGCCCGCCTTCAGCGTGCCGAGGATGGCGACGAGCATGCCGGGCGAGTAGTCGAGGCAGACGCCGACCTTGGCGCCGCGGCCGTGTCCGCGGGCGGCGAGGAAGTGCGCGAAACGGTTCGCCTCCGCATCCAGCTGCGCGTACGTCAGCTGCCGGCCGGCGTGCACGACGGCGACGGCGTCGGGGGTGGCGGCCGCGTGTTCCTCGAACCGCCGGTGGACGACGGGCGCGGAGGGCAGGGCGACCCGCTTTCCCTGAAGGATCATCAACTGGCTCCGTTGTGAGGGGTGTCCGGTCGGACGCTCCGCCGGGCGCGCGGGCCCGGGCGGTGGTGCCGCTGGGCGGTGGTGCCGCTAGGCGGTGGTGCCGCTAGGCGGTGCGCCGTTCGGCGGCGGGGAGGTCGGCGCTCTCGAGCATCCGGGCCGCCCACTGGGCGACGGGCAGGCCGTGCGCGGCAGCCGCCTTGGCGCAGTGGTCGAGCTGGGCCGCGGACAGCTCGATGGTCAGGGTGGTGACCTTCTGCCGCCGCTTGCCGGCCGCCGCCCCGGCCAGCCGCGGCACCTCCCGCTGTTCGTCTGCGCCGCCCTCGGACGCCTCGGCGGTGCCGTTCTGCACGGCCAGGCCGGCGCGGACCGCCCGGCGCAGTTCGTTGCGCGACCACTTCTGCTGCTCGGCCTTGCGCAGCCAGTAGTCCTGTTCCGGCGGCGACAGGCGGGTCACCTCGGCGTGGTGGGCGAAGCTCAGGCCGTCGCGCCTGCGATGGTGCTCGAAACGCCGGGCCACCCACGCGTAGTTGCGCAGGGTCTGGTAGTCCAGCCCGGTCCGCTCGATGGCCTCCTTGTACCGCCGCCAGCCGTAGGTGGTCTCCCCGTAGATCAGCCAGTCGGCGAGCCACCACGCGGAGGAGTTCACCAGCTCGCGCAGATTGCTGCCGATGCGCTCCCAGGACCGCTCCGGCAGGTTCTCCGGGAAGATCATCCCCGTCGTGCGCACCGTGGCCTGGGACCCCACGAAGGGCAGCACCACATCGCGCTGAGCGGGCTCACCACGACCCGTCGCAGGTCTCGCGCTCGGGGGTTTCACAGCGCTGCTCACCACCTTGTTCTCCTTACTCAGAGTGCTTGCTGGAACGTGCGGGGCCGACGGCGCGGCGCTCAGTCGGCCGCCATGGCCTCCCGCAGGCTCCTGGGGCGCAGGTCGGTCCAGTTCTGCTCGACGTACTCCAGGCACTCGGGCCTGGCCGCCTCGCCGAAGACCACCCGCCAGCCGGCCGGCACGTCGGCGAACGCCGGCCACAGCGAGTGCTGCTCCTCGTCGTTGACCACGACGTAGAAGCGGCCGTTGTCGTCGTCGAAGGGGTTCGTGCTCACCTGGGCACCGTCCTTGGTCGTCAGGGTGTGACTGGGGTCGGGATGTCGCCGGGCCGGTGCGGGACGGCACCGGGCGGGGCCGCGGCCGGTCTGTCCGGTCGACGGGACACTGCCTGTCCGGTCGACGGGACACCGGGCGTCGGGGGCGGCCTCGGCGTTGCCACGTCACCGTAGGGACTCGGCGGCCGGCGCTTCAAGGGCGGACAGGCCCCTGCGCGAACGGCTGCCACGACCGGCTCGACGGCCGCTCGATCGCCTGTACTTCACCCCGGCCCGTGTGCCAGCATTCCGCCCTGTCGCCCGTACAACGACCCGGGCCGGCGGCCGCACGACACGGCTGCCGGGGCGTTCCCGGGCGCGATCGCACGACTGCGGACCGGCCCCGCGCGCACGGTTCCGTCACCGGTTCGGGCAGCCGTGAGCGGCCCCGACGGCCCGGGCCGCGGGCGCGGTGGTCGCAGCGCTGAGCCCTCCGCCGCGGCGCACGCCACGGCCGGGGCCGTGACGCCACCCGGCACGAGCGGCACGCCCGCCCGCGCCGCCGCGCCGGCCGGCTTCCATACGCACACAGCACGTCCGCCGTTCCGCTTTGCCGCACCCGCCCGGAACGCCGCGACCTCGGAGCCGCCCCGGGCGGCCGGCGACGCGGCGCAGGGCGAGCCACCCGCCCGGGGTGCACCCGGGCCACGGACGACCTCGGTCGATGACGCACCACGCACACAACGGGGAGTGGGGAACATGACGATACGGACGAGGCCGAGAGCCGGCCTGGCCGCTCTGGCGGCCGTGCTGATCACGGCCACGGCTCTCACGGGCACCGCCCGGGCGGCCCGGGACACGCGTGCCGGGGGCGCCGGGCACGAGGGGACCCGGCAGGCCATCGAGGCGGCCGTGCGGGCCGGGGTCCCCGGTGTCGCCGCCGAGGCGCGGGACGCCGACGGTGTCTGGCGCACGGCGGTGGGCGTCGGCGACCTGCGCACGGGCGAGGCCCGCGGCGCCCGGGACCGTTTCCGCGTCGGCAGCATCACCAACACCTTCGTGGCGACGGTCCTGCTGCAGATGGCGGCGGAGGGGAAGCTGTCGCTGGACGACACCGTCGAGCGCCATCTGCCCGGCGTGGTCACGGGCAACGGCAACGACGGCCGCACCATCACCGTGCGCCGGCTCCTCAACCACACCAGCGGCCTGTTCGACTACCTCTCCGAGCCGGCCTACTACCGCACGTACGTCCTGGGCGACGGCTTCCTGAAGCACCGGTACGAGCCCCTGACGGCCGGGCAGCGCCTGGACGTGGCGCTGGCCCACCCGCCGCAGTTCGCCCCCGGCGCCCGGCACGCCTTCTCCCACACCAACGACCTGCTGGCGGCGCTGATCGTCCAGAAGGTCGGCGGCACCTCCTACGAGAACGAGGTGCGCCGGCGCATCATCGAGCCGCTGGGGCTGAAGGCGACCTCCCACCCCGGCGCGGGCACCGGCCTGCCCCGGCCGAGCGGGCGCGGATACTCCAAGCTGTTCTTCGACACGCAGCCGGACCGGATCGACGACGTCACCGAGTTCCACGGCTCGCAGGTCTGGGGCGACGGCGACATCGTCTCCAGCAGCCGCGACCTGAACCGCTTCTTCCGGGCGCTGATGCGGGGCAGGCTGCTGCCCCCGCGGCAGCTCGCGGAGCTGAAGACGACCGTGGTCAACCCCGATCTGCCCATCTCCTCCTACGGGCTGGGCATCGAGCGGCTCGAGATGGGCTGCGGCGAGACGCTCTGGTACCACGACGGGGGCACGGTCGGCTCCCTCACGTTCGTCGCCACCACGGAGGACGGCCGTCACCAGCTCACCTTCAACTACAACGGCGACTGGGAGGTCTCCCAGCTGCTGCCCACCCTGAACGCCGAGTTCTGCGCCACCCCGTCCGGCTGACGCCGTGACACATCCCCCACGACGTGTGAACGACCTGCCTGCCCCCAGGAGGGCTCATGACCGTGCGAGCAGCCGTCGCCGGAGCCGGCGGATATGCGGGAGGCGAACTGCTGCGCCTGCTGCTGGCCCACCCCGGCGTGGAGATCGGCGCGCTGACCGGCCACTCCGGCGCGGGCCGGCGGCTGGGTGAGACGCAGCCCCATCTGGTCCCGCTGGCGGAGCGGGAGGTGCTGCCCACCACCGCCGAGACCCTCGCCGGACACGACGTCGTCTTCCTCGCCCTGCCGCACGGCCGGTCGGCGCGGATCGCGCGCCGGCTCGGCGACGACACCCTCGTCGTCGACTGCGCCGCGGACTTCCGCCTGGCGGACCCCGCCGACTGGGAGACCTTCTACGGCACCCCGCACGCGGGCACCTGGCCCTACGGACTGCCCGAACTGCCCGGCGCCCGGGCGGCGCTGGCCGGCTCACGGCGCATCGCCGTACCGGGCTGCTACCCCACCGCGGTGCTGCTGGCGCTGTTCCCCGCGTTCGCGGCCGGCCTGGCCGAACCCGAGGCGGTGGTGGTCGCGGCGTCCGGCACGTCGGGTGCCGGGCGGGCACCCGCGGCGGACCTGATGGGCAGCGAGGTCATGGGCGCCATGCGGCCCTACGGCGTGGGCGGCGGCCACCGGCACACACCGGAGATGGCGCAGCACCTGGCTGCCGTGGCGGGCCACCGGGTCGCCGTCTCCTTCACACCGACCCTGGCGCCCATGTCCCGCGGCATCCTCGCCACCTGCTCCGCCGCCGCCCGGCCCGGGGTGGACGCGCAGGACGTGCGGGCGGCGTACGTCAAGTCGCTGGCCGACGAGCCGTTCGTGCGGCTGCTGCCCGAGGGGCAGTGGCCGAGCACCGCGGCGGTGCACGGGTCGAACACCGCGCAGGTCCAGGTGGCCCTCGACCCGGCCGCCGGGCGGATCATCGCGATCAGCGCCCTCGACAACCTGACCAAGGGCACCGCGGGCGGGGCCGTGCAGAGCATGAACATCGCCCTGGGCCTGCCCGAGCATCTGGGACTGTCCACGATCGGAGTCGCACCGTGAGCGTCACCGCAGCACGAGGTTTCACCGCGGCGGGCATCGCCGCCGGCATCAAACCCGACGGCGCCCTCGACACGGCTCTCGTCGTCGGCACGGGGCCGCGGTGCGCGGCAGCGGGCGTGTTCACCTCCAACCGCGTGCAGGCGGCGCCGGTCCGGTGGTCCCGGCAGGTCCTCGCCGACGGCTCGCTGCGCGCCGTCGTGCTCAACTCCGGCGGCGCCAACGCCTGCACCGGGCCACAGGGCTTCCACGACACGTGTGCCACCGCGGAGCGGGCCGCCGAGCGGCTCGGCCTGGACGCCTGCGACGTGGCGGTCTGCTCCACCGGTCTGATCGGCGTGCCGCTGCCCATGGACCGGCTGCTGCCCGGCGTCGACGAGGCCGCCCTCCGGCTGTCGGTGTCCGGCGGCGAGGACGCGGCCCGGGCCGTCATGACCACCGACACCGTGCCCAAGACGGCCGCCCTGACCCGGGACGGCTGGACGGTGGGCGGCATGGCCAAGGGCGCCGGGATGCTCGCCCCGGGACTGGCCACCATGCTGGCCCTGATCACCACGGACGCCGACGTCGAGGCCGGTGCGCTCGACCGGGCGCTGCGGGAGGCCGTCCGGGTCACCTTCGACCGGGTCGACTCCGACGGCTGCATGTCCACCAACGACACCGTCCTCCTGCTGGCGTCCGGCGCCTCCGGCGTCACTCCCGCGTACGAGGTGTTCGCGCGGGCCGTGCGGGAGGTGTGCGCCGATCTGGCCGCCCGGCTCGTCGGCGACGCCGAGGGCGCGAGCAAGGAGATCCGCGTCGAGGTCGTGGGCGCCGCCGACGAGGACGACGCGGTCGAGGCGGGCCGCTCCGTGGCCCGCAGCAACCTCCTCAAGTGCGCCGTGCACGGCGAGGATCCCAACTGGGGCCGCGTCCTGTCCGCCGTCGGCACCACCTCGGCCGCCTTCGACCCGGACCGGCTGAGCGTCGCCGTCAACGACGTGTGGGTCTGCAGACACGGCGGGGTCGGCGAGGACCGCGCGCTGGTCGACATGAGCGGCCGCACCGTCCGCATCACCGTGGACCTCGCCGCCGGTCCGCACGGCGCCGTCATCTGGACCAACGACCTCACCGCCGCCTACGTCCACGAGAACAGCGAGTACTCCTCATGAGCGCTTCACCGCCCGCGCAACCGGTCCCCTCCTTCGTCGAGGCGCTGCCGTTCATGGCGCGCCATCGCGGCAAGACGGTCGTCATCAAGTTCGGCGGCCACGCCATGGTCGACGACGACCTGAAGACGGCCTTCGCCATGGACGTGCTGTACCTGCTGCACGCGGGGCTGCGCCCGGTCGTGGTGCACGGCGGCGGCCCGCAGATCAGCGCGCAACTCGGCCGCCTGGGGCTGGAGTCCCGGTTCGAGAGCGGGCTGCGGGTCACCACCGAGGAGACCATGGACGTCGTGCGCATGGTGCTCGCCGGGCAGGTGCAGCGCGAACTGGTCGGCCTGCTCAACGCGCACGGCCCGCACGCGGTGGGCCTCACGGGTGAGGACGCCCGTCTGATGACCGCCGTCAAGCGCTACGCGGACAAGGACGGCACGCCCGTCGACATCGGCCGCGTCGGCGAGGTCGCCCGGGTGGACGCCGGGATCGTGCGGGACCTGATCGAGCACGGCCGCATCCCCGTCATCTCCTCCATCGCCCGGCCCGAGGACGACAAGGACGCCGCCGAGGGCGGGGTGTTCAACGTCAACGCCGACACCGCCGCCGCGGCGGTCGCGGCCGCCCTCGGTGCCGAGATGCTGCTGATCCTCACCGACGTCGAGGGGCTGTACCGGAACTGGCCGCACAGCGACGAGGTGATCGGCCGGCTGACCGCCGGCGAACTGGCCGCGCTGCTGCCGGGGCTGGCCTCCGGGATGATCCCCAAGATGGAGGGCTGCCTGCACGCGGTGAACAACGGGGTGGGCAGCGCCCGCGTCGTCGACGGCCGGGTCGAACACGCCCTGCTCCTCCAGCTGTTCACCGGTGGCACCGGCACCGTCGTCGTCCCCGGCGACGCCGGTGCCCAGGGGGCGACGGCATGAGCGGCGGCGCGGATCCGGGCGGGGCCAACGCGGCGCTGACCCGCCGCTGGCGGGGCGCCCTCATGGACAACTTCGGCACCCCCCGGCTGCCGCTCGTCCAGGGCCGGGGCACTTGGGTGCGGGACGCGGAGGGCCGGGAGTACCTCGACTTCGTCGGCGGCATCGCGGTCAACGCGCTCGGCCACGCGCACCCCGCGGTCGTCCGGGCCGTGGGCGAGCAGATCGCCTCACTCGGGCATGTGTCGAACCTGTTCATCGCCGAGCCGACCGTGCGCCTGGCCGAACGCCTGCTGCGGCTGGCCGGGCGCGAGGGGCGGGTGTACTTCTCCAACTCGGGCGCCGAGGCCAACGAGGCGGCCTTCAAGATCGGCCGGCTGACGGGCCGCCCGCACCTGGTCGCCGCCACCGGCGGATTCCACGGCCGCACGATGGGCGCGCTGGCCCTGACCGGCCAGGAGGCCAAGCGGCGGCCGTTCCGGCCCCTGCCGGGCGACGTCACACACGTGCCGTACGGGGACGCCGACGCGCTGCGCGCCGCCGTCGGCACCCGCACCGCGCTGGTGGTGCTGGAGCCCGTCCAGGGGGAGAACGGTGTGATCGTGCCGCCGCCGGGCTATCTGCGGGCCGCACGCGAGATCACCGCGGCGACCGGCACCCTGCTCGTCCTGGACGAGATCCAGACCGGCGTCGGCCGTACCGGGCGCTGGTTCGCGGCCGAGGCCGAGGGCGTCGAGGCGGACGTCGTCACCCTGGCCAAGGGCCTGGGCGGCGGGCTGCCGATCGGCGCGACGCTCGCCTTCGGCGCGGCGGCGGCTCTGCTGACGCCCGGCACGCACGGCTCCACCTTCGGTGGCAACCCCGTGGTGTGCGCGGCGGCCCTGGCGGTCCTGGACACCATCGAGGAGGCCGGCCTCCTGGAGTCCGTGACCCGCGCCGGCGAGCGGTTGCGCCGCGGCCTGCGGCTGCCGGCCCATCCACTGGTGCGGGAGGTCCGCGGTGCGGGCCTGCTGCTGGGTGTCGTGCTCGGTGACGAGGTCGCGGCGCGGGTGCAGAGCGCGGCGCAGGACCGGGGGCTGCTGGTGAACGCGGTGGCACCGGACGTCATCCGGCTCGCCCCGCCGCTGACCGTGACCGACGGCGAGGTGGACGCGTTCGTCGACGGCTTCCGGGCAGCGCTGTCCGACGTTCTCGAGGAGACCCCGACCGCGGCTTGAGGGCGGTCCGAACGGCATCCGAGCCGGGCGCGGTCCCGCAGGCCGGGGCCGTGCCCGGCACGTCGCCGTCCGGGCCCCGCACCGGCGTTGTGCAGGGCCGATGAGGGGAACGGCACCGGCGCCGCGCCCCATGCCACACAGACATCCGGGTGTGCAACCGTTCGAGTGCCGCTCCAGCCAAGGAGGCGAGAATTCTGGCCAGTCGAATGCACCTTCCCCTGGAGGCATGATGACGCGTCAGGCCGGTCGGACCGCCCCGCAGCCGCACAGCGGCCAGGCAGCCGCCCTCCCGCCCCGGCAGCCGCGAACGGCGGCGGCCGGGCCGCGCGGGGGCCAGGTGCTGACGACCAAGGTGGGCCTGCAGATGCCGTCGCGCATGGCCTTCGAGGAGTGGGAGCGGGCCGGACGCCAGCTCGCCGACGTCCTCGACTCGTCCTCGTGGTGGCTGGGCGACTGGCTGGTGTACGGCAAGGACCACTACACCGACCGCTACCAGCGCGGCATCCGCACCGCCGGCCTGTCGTACCAGACCCTGCGCAACTACGCCTGGGTGTCCCGCAGGTTCGAGCTCGGCCGGCGCCGGGCCGCCCTGAGCTTCCAGCACCACGCGGAGCTGGCCTCCCTGACGGTCGAGGAGCAGGACCGGTGGCTGGACCGCGCCGAGCGGGAGGAGTGGACCACCCGGCAGTTGCGCACCGCCGTCCGCGCCGAGCGCCACGGCGGTGGGCGGCCGGAGGGGTCCGCCGAGCCGATCCGGCGCCTGGAGGTGCGCGGCAGCCGGCTCCAGCGCTGGCACGCCGCCGCCGAGCAGCTCGGCGTCGACTTCGAGCAGTGGGTGACGACCGCGCTGGACAGCGCCGCCGCCAGCACCCTCGAGGACCTCGGCGTCCTCGAGGAGCGCGTGGAGCGTGCCGGACCCCCGGGCGTGCAGGTCCTGCGCGCGCCGGCCGCCGGCGGCTCCGCCGACGGGCGTGCCGGGCGGACCCGGCCGGTGGCCGTCGGCGCCTGAGCCCCGGGCGTCCGGGACCGCGGCGCGTCACGGCAGCCGGCTCATGAGCTCGGCGGTCTGCCGCTTGTAGGTGCACCCGCTCTGCCCGAACGACTCCCGTACCCGCTCCCGCACGTCGCCCGGCTGCTCCTGGCTGAGTTTGAACATGCCGTCGGCGCCGGTCACCGTGAAGCGGAAGGCCCCCACGGCGGGCACGATCTTGCGGAAGTAGCCGAGCGAGCCGGTCATGTCCCAGCCGTCGCCGAACGCTCCCTCGAAGGCGCGCACCGTGGACTCCACCACGCCCAGCGTCTCCTCCGTCGTCGTGATCTTCTCCACCGTGCCGCGGACGTGCACCGCGGTGAAGTTCCAGGTGGGGGCGGCCAGGGTCTTCCGGTACACCGTCGGTGAGACGTAGGAGTGCGGGCCGGTGAACGTCAGCAGCAGCACGCCGCCTTCGTCCAGCGCCGCCCAGTGCGGATTGGCCCGGTTCATGTGGCCGAGCAGCGTGGCGCCCCGCAGGTCGCCGGACCAGTCGGCCGACGTCTCGGGGTCGAAGATGACGGGCAGGTGCGTGGCGAACGGGCCGTCGCCCGCGCCGCCGTTGGACACGGCGAGTGCCAGGGGATTTCCACGGACCAGGTCCACCATCCAGGAACTGCCCGGTTCGCGGTAGAAGTCGGGAACGAACATCCGGAGCCACCCTTTCCTCAAGGCTTCTTCCGTCGGATTTCGAGAATCCGGGCCGACCGTAACGATGTCCCGCCGGCAGGACAACGCTTCCGGAAGTGCCGTCGCTCCAGCGAGACTCGAGCCGTCCTCCAGTTGCCTTCGAGATGTCGTCCGAGCCACACTGCACAGCGATGCCTCGGGCCGCCGGCCGAGTTTTCCAGACGCAATCGGGAGAATTTTCTATGGGCATAACGGGTAGCCGTGACCAAGAGATCTACGACCTGGTCGGAATCGGGTTCGGCCCGTCCAACCTGTCACTCGCGATCGCCCTGGAGGAGCATGGGGCGAGCGCTCCGCAACAGCCCGTCCGATTCCAATTCTTCGAACGCCAGCCGTCATTCGGCTGGCACCGGAACATGCTGCTGCCGTCGACGACGATGCAGATCTCGTTCCTCAAGGATCTGGCGACCTTCCGGAACCCGCTGTCCCGGTTCAGTTTCGTCTCCTATCTGCACGCCAAGAACCGGCTCGTGCAGTTCGTGAACAACCAGGACTTCTATCCGACCCGCCAGGAATTCCACCAGTACCTGGAGTGGGCGGCCGACGCATTTCGCGACCGGGTGGGCTACGGCACCGAGGTCACCTCGGTCCGGCCGGTCACCGACGGGTCGGCACCGCCCGAACTGCTGCGCGTCGAGGTGCGCACCGGCGACGGCACGACCCGCACGGTCACCGCGCGCAACGTGGTCGTCTCCACGGGCCTGGTGCCGCGCCTGCCCCAGGGCGTGACGGCCGACGACCGGGTCTGGCACAGCTCCGAGTTCCTCCGCAGGTTCCACGCGCACGACCCGCGGGACCTCGGGAGCGTGGCGGTGGTCGGCGCCGGGCAGAGCGCGGCCGAGATCACCCGGTTCCTCCACGACGAGCTGCCGCACGCCGAGGTCCACGCGATCATCCCCTCGTACGGCTACTCCGTCGCCGACGACACCCCCTTCGCCAACCAGGTGTTCGACCCCGGCGCGGTGGACGCGTACTACTTCGGCACCGAGCAGGGCCGCGAGGCGTTCTGGCGCTACCACCGCAACACCAACTACTCGGTGGTCGACGCCGACGTCATCCGGGCCCTGTACCAGCGGGTGTACGACGAGGAGGTGCGCGGTGTGCGGCGGTTGCACGTCCGCAACCTGACCCGGGTGTCGGAGGTGAAGCGGCGGGACAACGAGACACGGGTGACGCTGTGCTCGGTGCTGGACGAGCACACCGAGGAACTCGCCGTGGACGCCCTGGTGTTCGCCAGTGGCTACGACGGCCTGGACCCGGCCCGGCTGCTCGGTGACTTCGACCGGCACTTCCTCCGCGACGCGTCCGGCCGGCACCGGGTGGAGCGCGACTACCGCCTCGTCTCGTCCACGGCTCTGGCGTGCGGCGTCTATCTGCAGGGCGGGACCGAGCACACCCACGGCCTGTCGTCGGCGCTGCTGTCGAACATCGCGGTGCGCAGCGGGGAGATCGCCGATTCGGTCGTCCTGCGGCGGGCGGAGCGGGAACTGGGGCACAGCCAGCCACTGGAGGAAGCGTCCCCGGTCGCGTGAGGCGGACGCCGGCGTCATGCGCCGCGGCCCCGGTGCTGGTCACAGCGCCGGGGCCACGCTCGACACCGGCGGGCGCCGGTCCGCGCACCCGGAGCGTCCCGCGTGGGCCCGTGTCAACTCATCGACATATCGGCCGAGTTCACCGCTGTGTCGCGCCGCCGTCGCCGACGGGCGGACGCTCGGTGCCGTACACCGCCAGGAACGCGGTCAGACCGCACACGCCGGTGCCCGGACCGAGGGCGGCCAGCGGCACGTCCCGTCCGAGCCGGCGCACCAGCGTGCGGTGCGTCCGCAGGGCGGCGGCGGCCAGTTCGCCCGCCGGGTCACGGTCCACGCCGGTGCCCTGCCCGGTCATCGCCAGCGCCTCCGCCCGCGCCCTGGAGGCGATCTCGTCCGTGCCCGGCTGCGCTGCCCGGTGTGCTCCGACGTCCGGCATGGCTGCCTCCTCGCTGTCCGCTGTGCTCGGTCCGGGTACGCGCCCGCTCCGGTGTCCGGGATGCGGTCGGTGCGCGCGGTTCAGTCCAGGTCGTCGCGGGTCACCCGGCGGTGCGCGATGCGCCAGCGGCTGCCGGCGCGCACCAGGACGTCCTCCACGACGCACACCGCCAGCACGCGGGAAGTCCCGCCGGGCGCGGTGACGTACGTCAGGGCCGAGCAGCGGGTGCGCAGCGACCCGTCGGCCCGGGGCCGTACGTCGAGCCTGCCGACGAAGTGGTGAAGGCGTCCGCCGGCCCGTCGCTGCCGTTGCGCCCCGGCGCGTGCCCAGCGGCGGAGCTCGGCCCGTGCGGGCGCCGGGCTGGGACGGCCGGGCAGTTCGAGGACGGCGTCCTCGGTGAAGGTGTCCGCCCAGCGCTCGGTGTCGTGCGTGTCGAGGATTCGCATCTCCCGGTGGTAGAAGTGCTGCGCCTGCGCGTACAGGGCGGCGAAGCGCCGCTCGGGGAAGGTGGCGGTGTCTGTCAGCTCGACGGTCATGGCGTGCTGCCTCCACGTGGGTCCCGGCTCCGGCCGTCGTCACCCCAGCCGGGTCAGGCGTTCGGCGTGTTGCCTGGCCAGGTGGAGGGTCGCGGTGGAGTTGCGTCCGAGGGCCTCGCGCACGTGGCGGCGGGCCTGTGCGAGGTCCGCGCCCTGGCCCAGGACCCGTTCCACGGCCTCCTCGCGCAGCACGACGCTGTGCTGGGCGACGGCCGTCACCCCGTCCGCGTCGGGGACGATGTTCCACTCCCCCGTGTGCGCTGCCATCAGGGCGGGCGTCGCGGTCTGCTTGTAGACGATGCGCCCGGCGTGCGGGAAGCAGATGCGCACCGACTCGGTGGTGTGGGCGGACCCGTCCGCGGTCAGGGTGTCCATCGACATGAGCTGCACCCCGGGGACGTCCTCGGTCACCTCCAGCCGTCGCACGTGCGGCACCAGCGCGGGCCACTGGTCGACCCGGTGGAGGAAGTCGTGGACGTGCTCGGCCGGCGCCTCGATGCGTACGGCGTCCTCGAAGGACAGCACGAGGTCGTCCAGGAGCCGCCACCGCTCGGCGAGCGAGCCGATGCTCGCCATCTGCGCCTCGGCGTTGGCGGCGAGACGCCGTTCCACCCAGGCCGCGTCGCCGGGGGCGTGCACGGTGTAGTCGTGGCGCAGCGTCAGCAGGCTGGACTGGTCCGGCCGTTCCTCGACGATCCACAGCCCGTTCATCGCCGTCACCGGGAGCTGGGGGTGGGTCTGCCGGAATTCCACGCTCCGCGTCCCGGGGTCCAGGGCGCGCTCGGAGATCCAGGACCTGACCCGGCCGTCGGCCGTCGCCCACATCCGCAGCCGTTCGGCGGCGCCGTCGAACTCCAGCCGCTCCACGTGCACGTTCTCGGGGAAGAACAACGGCCACTGCCGCGCGTCCGCGATCAGCCCGTAGACGACGCCGGCCGGGGCGTCCACCCGGGCCGAGTGGGAGGTGCGGTGCATCTGGTCAGCCGCCACCTTCGGTACCTCTTCTCTTCGTGTCCGTCGAGTACTTCGGCAGTGGGGGCGGGGGTCAGGACGCGACCGGTCCGCCGTGCGCGCCGGGGATGGGGGCCGGGGCGGGGACGGGGTGCCGCGCTTCGGGACCCAGCGGGGCCAGCGCCCGGTCCAGCGCGGGCCGGGTGAGGTCCTCGCCGCGTGCCGCGACGTAGCCGTCGGGGCGTACCAGCAGCCAGGAGCCGGGCGCGAGGCCGAGCGCGGACCTCAGCCGGGCGTCGGGGTCGGCCAGCGGGGCGGGTCCGTCGGTGCGGGTGCCGGTCACCGTCCGCACCGACAGCCACGCGCCGTACCGGACGGCCGCATCGAGGCTCACGGCGTCGGTCCCGCCGCCCGCTCCGGGGCCGCCCGCGACGTGCAGCAGCGTCCAGCGCGGGTCGCGCAGTTCCTCGTGCAGGGCCCGGCAGCCCGGCGAGGAGGGGTGGTGCACTCCGGCCTCGGTGATCCGCCGGCCGGGCGCGGGCCCGGGGGCCGGGACGGTCGCGGAGACCGCCGCGTTGCCCGCGCCCGTCAGGTGCCGGCGCCGAGCGGCGGTGGTCAGAGGGGAGCCGGGGTACGCGATGCGCAGGCCGGACATGCCGCCCAGGACCTTGCGCTGGACGGCGCGGCGCAGCGCGGGCACGGAGCGCACGACGCCGAGGACGAGCGGCAGCGCAGCCGACGCGAACAGGCTCTTCAGCTGGACGAGGAAGGTCGCGGTCCGGGTGGAGCCCAGCAGGGCCTCGCCGATCGGCACCCGTTCCTCGCTGTAGGTGTCGAGCAGGCCGCGACCGGCGTGGCCGCGATCGACCTGGGCGAGTTTCCAGGCGAGGTTGTACGCCTCCTGCACGCCGGTGTTCATGCCCTGCCCGGAAGCGGGACTGTGCACGTGGGCGGCGTCACCCGCGACGAACACGCGGCCGTCGTGCATCCGCCGGACCATGCGCTGCTGGAAGGTGAACACGGACGTCCACTCGGGCTCACCGACCCGGACCGCGCGTCCGAGGCCCTTGGACAGCTTCGCCGCGAGGTGCGCGGTGCCGCCCTCGGGCACGGGTGCGGTGTCCAGCAGCCGCCAGTGCCCGTCGCGGGCGTAGGGCACCATCATCAGGGCGTGCCCGCCGGTGTGGGTCCAGTAGATGGTGTCGGGCGGCAGGTCGCTCACCACGGGCGCGTCGGCGAGCATCCACGTCTCGCTGGACTCGCCCAGCAGTTCCAGGCCGAGCTGTCTGCGCACGGTGCTGTGGCCGCCGTCGCAGCCGACCAGCCACGAGGTCCGCACGCTCTCGTGCGTGCCGTCGGCCCGGCGCAGCCGGACGCTCACCCCGTCACCGTCCTGCTCGAAGCCGGTCAGCCGCACGCCCCACTCGACGGCGACGCCGAGGCGGGCCAGGGCCCGGCGCAGGACGGCCTCGGTGTCGGTCTGCGGGACGATCAGCGTGTACGGGTAGGACGTCGGCATCGTCGTGTAGTCGGCCTCCAGCCGCACCAGGCGCCGTCCGCCGGAGTACATGGTGAAGGCGCGGTTGCGCCGCCCCCGCGCCAGCAGGTCGTCGACCAGGCCCATCTGCGCGAACGTCTCCAGGGTCCTGGGGTGCACGGCCACGGCCCGGCTGGTCGGCGCGGGCCCGGGCGCGGCGTCGACGAGCCGCACCGGCACGCCCCTGCGGGCGAGTTCGTGCGCGGCGGTCAGACCGACGGGACCCGCGCCGACGACGACGGCCCGCGGCCGGTCGCGGCCGGGCATCAGGCACTCTCCTCGACGATCTCGTACAGGGCCGGGTCGGGTGTGGCCAGCGGGCCCAGACCCTGGACCAGGGACTGGAACTCCTCGCTGCGCACGGCCCTGCGGTGGGCCCCGGCGTCCTTCCACACGGCGAGTTCGAGGAAGACGTTGGGCTCACCGGCGTGACGCAGCGTCAGATGGCTGACGTAGCCGGGCTGGGCGGACATGTAGGAGGTGAGCCGTCCCTTGACGGCGAGGAAGGCGTCGATGTCGCCGTGCACGGTCAGCTTGTTGACGAAGGTCACCATGGTCTGCTCCTCGGGAGGGGGTGGGCGACGGCCGGTCAGCAGGCGGCCTGCTGCGCGAGCCTGCGGCGCACCAGGCGCCGGGCGGGCTTGCCGTTGGGGGTGCGGGGCACGGCGTCCAGCGCCTCGGTCAGCCGGATCCGCTCGAAGTGGGCGAGGTGCTCGTTGGCGCGGGCGGTGATCGAGTCGAGGACGTCGAGGACCTCGTGGGTGTCGCCGGATCCGGGGGTGCCGCCGGATCCGGGGGTGCCGCCGGATCCGGGGGTGCCGCCGGATCCAGGGGTGTCGCGCAGCACGATGCCCGCCCAGACGAGCCCGCCGTGGGTGTCGTCGGGCCAGTCGGCGACCAGGCAGTCGGCGACCCGCGGATCGGTGGCGAGGATCTCCTCGATCCGGCTGGGCGAGACGATCTCGTTGTCGTACTTGAAGATGTCGTCGGCCCGGTCGACCAGCCGCAGCGCTCCGTCGCCGTCGATGTAGCCGATGTCGCCGGTGGAGAACCAGCCGTCCGCGTCGGTGCGGGCGGGGGTGTCCTCACCGAGGTAGCCGGCCATCAGCTGCGGGCCTTTGACCTGCACCTCCCCGGTGGACCAGACGTCGACCGGGCGGCGGGTGGCCGGGTCGACCAGTCGGCACCGGGTGCCGGGCACCGGGACGCCGACCGCTCCGGGCCGGTCCAGGCCGGGCCGCTGGCAGTGGGTGAGCGGGGACAGTTCGGCCATGCCGTAGCCCTGGATCACCGGTACCCGCAGCAGGTCGCGCAGTGTGGTGGCGGCGTCGGGGCGCAGCCGTGAGCCGCCGGAGAGGACGGCGGTGAGCCGGGGGCCGCCCCGGGCCGGCGGCGGCGTGCCGGGCAGGCGGTCGTCGGCTGCCAGGCGGTGCAGTCGTGCGGGCAGCCCGTAGTAGTGGGTGGCGCCGGTGCCCGCGGCCACGGCCAGCGAGACCAGCGGGTCGGGATCGGTGCACAGCACCTGGCAGGCGCCCGCGGACAGGGCCGAGTTGAGGTGCATCACGTGGTACAGCGGCAGGTGGTTCACGGTGACCGAGTCGCTGCCCAGCAGGTGGGCGAGCGCGGTCTGCCGCGCGTTGGCGACCACGTTGCGGTGGGTGAGCCGCACTCCTCTGGGGCGGCCGGTGGTCCCCGTGGTGAACTGCACGCAGGCGACGTCGTCCAGGTCGGCGGGCGGCCGGCCGCCGGTGGCGGGCGCCTCCTCGAGGGCGGTGTGCAACGCCACGCAGCCGGGTGGCACCAGTGCCGCCGGGGAGTCCGTCACGGCGATGGTGGCGAGCGAGGGCAGCAGACGCCGCATCTTCGCCAACGAGCCCGCGGTCGCCGCCGGGACCAGCGCCAGCTCGGCTCCGGAGGCGGCGCACACGTGCCGCAGTCCGTCCTCCCCCATCAGCGGGTTGACCAGGACCACCGTCGCACCGGCGCCGATCACGCCGTGGTAGGCGGCGGCGAAGACGGGGTCGAGGACATTGGCGACGGCGACCCGGGCGCCGGGGCGGCCGCCGGTGGCCTGCGCCACGAACGCGGCGATCCGCTCGGCCCGGACGGCCAGTTCGCCGAAGGTCAGGGCCTCGTGGGCGGTGCGCAGGGCGAGTCGGTGCGGATGGCGCTCGGCTGCCGTGCGCAGCAGCCCGTCCACCGGAAGCTCGGGGTAGGTGAAGTCGGGCACGGCTCGTTCTCCTCCGGGGCTCGGCGGGGGCGGCGCGTGCACCGCTCGGCACCACTCACGGTCTGCCGAAGCACTTGAGGAAGGTTCGAAGAGTGCTCGATCTGTGCCGGGGACGGCGGGGCCGGCGGCCGACCGGGACCACGGCCCCCGGCCGGCGGCCCGCCTCACCCGACGCCGAACCCGGGCCCGTCCCGCGGATCCGGCGTCCCCGAGGTCCGCACCGCGGGCCGGGCCGCTCCCAGGTCAGGCGGCGAACAGGTTGAAGGTGGAGGTGCGGCGCTCTCCGCAGACCTGGTCGAGTGCCGGGTCGACGGTGAGCATCGCCTGGTGCAGCCGTTGCAGCTGCGGCGAGGGCTCGACGCCCAGTTCCTCGATCAGCCGGCCGCGCAGCCGCCGGTAGACGTCCAGCGCGGTGGCCTGCCGGCCCGAGCGGTACAGCGCCACCATGGCCTGCGAGTGCAGGCCCTCGTGCTGCGGGTGACGGGCCACCAGGTCCGTCAGCTCCGCGATGAGTTCGGCGTGCCGGCCGAGCCGGAGGTCGGCGTCGATACGGCGCTCCACGGTGCCCAGGCGGCTCTCCTCGAGCCGCAGCACCTCGATCTCCAGGATCGGCCCCACGCGGACGTCCACCAGCGCCGGTCCCTGCCACATGGCCAGCGCGTCCCGGAACAGCCCGGCGGCCCGGGCGTCGTCGCCCTCCTCGAACGCACTCTGACCGGCGGTCGCCAGTTGCTCGTAGCGGTGCACGTCGACGCTCTCGGGCGGGATCTGGAGCAGGTACCCGCCGTGCCGGGTGGCCAGCACCTCCTTGGCGGTGCCGGGGGCGTCCGGGCCCATGGCGGTACCGAGGCGGCGGCGCAGCTGAAGGATGTACGTCTGCATGGTCGTCATGGCGCTCTGCGGCATGTCGGTGCCCCAGATCTCCTCCATGAGCGTGGGCACGGTCATGACCCGGCCCGGGTAGAAGGCGAGCAGGGCGAGGAGCTGCCTCGGTTTGCCCGCGGTCGGGACGATCGAGATCCCGTTGACGTCGGCGCTCAATGGACCCAGAACCTGTATCTCCACAGTTTCCTCCCCGTACCGGTTGAGTGGGTGGTTCCACTCGTGGCTGGAAGCCGTCGGCCGTGTAGCACGCTAGCTCTGTTCGGGGGGCGCGCCCCGTAATCTCCACCCGCGTTCGAGCGACCTTCCACAGGTGGCCTTCCGACCTGGGGCCGGCCCGTTCGAACGCCGGGCGCGGCCCTGGGTCACCTCTCACACCGGTACGGCCACGGGCTCGGGCAGGGGCACCAGCCGCGGCGCGGCGCGGCCCCAGGGGAAGCCGTGGTGGAGCTGGAGGACGGGCGGCGCCCCGGGGCCGGCCAGGACGGCCACGGCGGCCACCACGTCGGGCACCGGCTCCAGCTCCACGAAGCGCCACCAGCGTTCGTGGTCGTTGCCGGGCGGCCGGAATCCGGTCACCCCGCGGTCCTCGGCGAGCGTGAAGGAGAACGAGTCGAAGGGCAGCCCGAGACCCAGTCCGCGCGCCTTGGAGTACGCCTCCTTCAGGGTCCACAGCCGCAGGGCCCTCCGGTCGCGCGGCCGGCCCGGAGCGGCCCGGGCCACCCAGTGGCGTTCCTCCGCGGCGAAGGTCTCCACGATGGTGTCCAGGCCCTTGTCGCCCCGGTCGAGCCGCTCCACGTCGACGCCGATGCGGTGGCGCCGCACCACGCCGACCAGGTTGTGCCCCTGGGAGTGGGAGAGGTTGAAGTCCAGTTCGCGTCCTCCCCGGGGCAGTCCCTCCGGCGGCTTCTGCAGGAACGGCCGGCCGCGCGAGGAGCGCCAGATCACCGCCTCGGGCTCCGGCACCCCGCTCTCCAGGGCCAGCACCCGCCGTACGAGGGTGTGGGCGACGAGGTACTGGCGCCGGTCCCGTTCGAAGAGAAACCTTCCTGCAATCTCCTGCTCGTGCTCGTCCAGCCAGTGCGTGGCCAGGGTGGCCGCGATGCCCGGCGCCAGTTCCTCGTTCGGGCAGAACCACAGCTTCACCGTCTCGTCCGGCGGCCCCGGGTGGCCGGGGGGGTGCTGCGACGCCGTGGGCGTGGGGGTCATCCGGTGCGCTCCCCCGCGTCCAGCCACAGGGCCCGCCGCAGGAACACCGACGGCGGGGGCAGCGCCGGCCCACCCGCCGCCGGGCCCTCCAGCGCGGCCCAGTCGGGGTCGACGCCGCTCAGCCACAGCCGGGTGAGCTGTTCGATCCGCCCGCTGCGCCAGAGCGCCGCGAGGTAGTCACGGGTCTCGGGGGCCTGACCCAGGTGCAGCGGGTCGGCGCCGTCGCGCAGATCGGCATGGCGCAGGCCCCCGCCGGCCTTGCCGCTGTCGGCGAACGCCCGCAGCGCGGCGAGCAGTTCGGGCACGTCGGCGGCCAGGACGGCGATCCGGCAGGGCAGGGCGGCCCGCCCGGCCCGCAGGTGCCGCGCGACCTGGGCGAGCAGCGGGGCGCCGGCGTCCTGCCCCGGTGCCTCCAGCCAGTCGGCCAGCCGGGCGGCGCCGGCCACGAGGTGTGCGGGGGTGGGCGCGGACAGCAGGACGAGCTGCTCCGTGCCGTCCGCCTCCGCCGGTGCCGCGGCGGGCGGGGACGAGAACTCCTCGACGACCGCCCCGGCGACGAGCCCGTCGCCGTCGTCCACCTCGACCGTGGCGGCACGCGGCAGGTCGCGCCCGTGCTCGTCCCGGGCCCGCTGCCACGGCACGGGCTCCTCCCCCGGCCCGGCCGGGGCGATCACCCCGTGCCGCGCCTGGAGCACGGCGGCGGTCAGACCCGCGATGCCCAGGGCCGCGCCGGCGTCACCGACGTGCCGGGCGAGCGTGGCGCGGGTGACGCGCGGCCGGAAGCCACCGGCCCCGCGGGGGATGTCGTCACCCGCGGGGTGGCGGGAGGCGGCGGGCCGGTAGGCGCTGTAGGTGTCACGCACGACGGCGTGCACCCGGTCCCCGTCACGCAGCGCCCGGTCGAGCCGCTTGAGCACCACGGCGCCCACTCCTTCCCCGGCGCCGTCACCGGCCCGCGAGGGGTGCAGCAGCAGTTCGACGCCGCCGGCGACGGCCGCCGCGCACTCACCGCGCTCCAGCGACGCGACGGCCAGGTGGACGGCGGTGAGGGCCGAGCAGGCGCCGGTGTCGACCGCCTGCCCCGGCCCGCTCAGCCCCAGCATCGCCGCGAGTCTGCCGGGCGGCCTCCCGTGGGAACCGCGGGGCATCTCGCGCAGACCGCGCCCCCGGCCCTCGGCGGCGAGCAGCGCGTAGTCCGCGGAGCCGACGCCGGCGAAGAAACCGACGGCGCGCGGCACGCCGCCCGGGCCGGTCAGGGCGTCCAGCCGGGCCCCGGTGCAGCCGGCGTCCTCCAGGGCCAGCCAGGCGCTCTCCAGCAGCAGCCGGGCCTGGGGGTCGAGCAGGGCGCCCTCGCGAGGGGTCAGGCCGAAGAACGCGGCGTCGAACTGCTCGACGCCGTCCAGGAAGTGGCCGCGCCGTCCCGCAGCGAGCAGGGACGGGCCGGGTCGGTCGGGGGGCGCGCCGCGGGCGGTGTCGCGGCCGGCGCACAGGTTCTCGAACAGGGCGTGCGGGTCGTCGGCCAGGGGATAGCGTCCGGCGAGGCCGACGACGGCGTACCGGCCGTCCGTGGCAGGTGGGCCGGGGGGTGCCGATACCTCGGTGCGCGGCAGCTCGGGCGGCTTCCGGGCCGCCGCGGGCGCCGGGGCCGCCGCGCCGCCCAGCAGCCGAGTGGCTTGCGCGCGGTCCAGCGTGCCGGCCTTGAAGCGGGTGAGTATCTCGCGTTCGTCCATGGGTGTTCTGTCCGTTCAGGACCCGGGGCGCAGCAGGCCGAGCGCGTCGTCGACGGAGATCCGGTCCTCGCGCACGGCGTCGAGGAGCGCTTCGAGACCCATGACGCCGCCGGGCGGGGCTGCTTCGGGCAGGGCTTCCGGGGCGGGCAGGGCTTCCGGGGCGGGCAAGACGGCTGGCGCGGGCCGGCGGGTCGCGGTGCCCGCGGCCGTGGCGGAGACGACGTGCGCGGCCAGGGCGGCCAGGTCCGGGTGGTCGTAGAGGGTGACGGCGCGCTCGTGCAGACCGTAGATGTCGTTGATCGTGGACACGAACTGCGCGCCCACGATGGAGTCCACACCCAGCACGTTGAAGGGGGCACCGGGGTCGATGTCCCAGGGGTCGCAGCACAGGATGCGGGCGATCTCCTCGCGCAGCACGTCCAGCACCGCTCCTGCGGCGGGCACGGGCGCCCTCGGCGGGGCGGGCACGGGTGCCGTCGCCATGGCGAGCGCGGCCGGGTGGGTGACGGGCTCCTCGAAGGGCGCCTCACCGGGCAGCCCCCGCTCCCGGGCGACGTGCCGGGCCAGTTCGAGCAGCGTGGGGTGGTCGAAGAGCGCGTCCGGTTTGACCGCCGTGCCGTAGCGGGCGTTGACGGTGGCGACGAACTCGACGGTGAGCAGGGAGTCCAGGCCGAGCGACCTGAAGGTCTGCGTGACGTCGATCCGTTCGCTCCTCAGACGCAGCACGGTGGCGAGCATGACCACGAGGTCCTGCATCAGATCGGTGGACACCTCGCCGGGGGGTGTGACGCTGTGGTCGGGCATGGCTTGACTCCAGGGGTCCGTCCGTCCCGGCCGGCCGACGACGGAAACAGGGAAGAGGGGAGTGGGGGCCGCGGACGGTTGCTGCGCGAGGTGCGGCGCGGGTGCCTGTCCGGTCCGCGAGGAAGGAATGCCGCCCGCCGCTCAGGCGACCGGGGTGAGCTGGGCGGCCAGCGCCGAGGCGCGGACGTCGTAGCGGCCGGTGTCCCCGGCCGGGACCAGGGCCGTCAGCAGCGGATCCCACAACGCCGCCACTCTGCGGCGCAGTTCGGGACGCGAGAGCCCGGTGCCGGACAGCACGCCGATGCCGCACACCGCCGCCGACGTCAGTGTCTCGGGACCGTCCGGGCGGAGGTGTTCGTGCAGATGGCCGGCCTCGCGGGCGAGGTCGACGAGCTGGAGCACCTCGGTGATCCACACCTGGTGGAAGTCGGTGACGGGCGGTTGCCGCCCGCTGCGTTCGCTGGTGATGCGGAAGCTGGCGCGGATCACCGGATCCTCGTGGAGCACCCAGGCCAGCCAGTGCGTCAGGTCGATCAGCGCCTGCACCGGCGCCGCCCCGGCCTCCTGCCGGCCCTGGACGAAGTCGCGCAGCAGGATCCGGCCCTGCTCCTGGACGGCGTCGGCCAGTCCTTCCTTGGAGGCGAAGTGGAAGTACAGCGCCCCCTTGGTCAGTCCGGCCTCCTGCGCGATCTGCCCCAGTGTGGCGCTGGCGTAGCCGTTGCGGTCGAACGCGTGCGCACCTGCCCGGACGAGCCTGTGCCGCGTCCGTTGTGACCTGGCCTGCATCGCGGGCCCCTCTCCTCGACTGCGGAGCTGATGGCGGCCGGCTGCGGGGTCAGCCGACCCGGCTGAGCCGCTCGCCGCCGGCCGGAGCGAGCAGGGCCGACTCGGGCCCGGCCATGAGGATCGAGCGCTGCATCCGGCGCAGCCCGGCGGAGGGTTCGAGGCCCAACTCCCGCACCAGGGCGGTGCGCAACCGGGCATAGACGTCGAGAGCCTCGCTGCGGCGGCCGGAGCGGTGCAGCGCCAGCATGAGCTGCCCGTGCAGGGTCTCGTGGGTGCGGTAGCGGCTGACCAGGACGGTCAGCTCGCCGAGCAGTTCGCGATGGCGGCCCAGCCGCAGGTCGGCCTCGATGCGCTGGTCGAGGGCGCACAGCCGGGTCTCCTCCAGCCGCCGGGTCTCCATCTCCAGCTGCGCGCCGGTCTGCACATCGGCGAGCGCGGAGCCGGTCCACAGCGACAGCGCGTCGCGCAACTGCCGGGCCGCGCCGGTGAAGTCGCCCGCGTCCATGGCCCGGTACCCGGTGCCGGCCAGCCGCTCGAACTCGCGGACGTCGCTGGCACCGCCCCGGGTGTGGAGGAGGTAGCCCCCCGGCGAGGTGACGAGCACGTCCTTGGCGGTGCGCGCCGGGGCTCCTTCCGCGTCACGGGCGACAGCGGCCGAGATCATCTCGCGCAGCTGCAGTACGTAGGTCTGCAGCGTGGTGCGCGCACTGCGCGGGGGCTGCCCGCCCCACAGTTCCTCGATCAGCGTGGCGACGGGCACCACCTGGTCGGCGTGCAGGGCGAGCAGCGCCAGCACCTGGCGCGGTTTGGGTGCCGTCGGGGTGACCGAGACCCCGTTCTCCCTGACGTCGAGTGCGCCCAGTACTGCGATGTCCATGTCGTCTCCCCTGTCCCGCTACCGGGCTCCCAGTAAAAAACGGGGCGGATGGTTTGTCAATACCAAACCATCCGCGCTGTTTTTTTCTCTGGAGCCGCTCCAGTGGCACTCGACAGCCGCTTGAGCTGGCCTTTTCCGAGCGAGACGAGCGGTCAGTGCGTGCACGGACACCGCTGCGGACCTGCACGTACGCACGAAGATCCGAATAGCAGACCGCGTGGACTGTTTCAGGAGTCGTCTCGACCGTGCCCCGTCAGCCGGGGCAGGAGGACGTCCCACAGCCGGGTCACCGTCTCGGGCGACAACCACGCCCGGTCGGTGCCGCCCAGCACCTCGAGGCCGACGGTGGCGGCCACGACGGCGACGACGGCGTCGCCGGCCGAGATCCCTTCGCCGAGATGGCCGTCCTCCTCGGCCTGGCGCAGCACGTGCTCCACCCAGCGCTGCCATTCGAGCCGCAGCACCGGCTCCCGCCCCCCGAGCGGATCGTCGGAGAGCCCGAACCCGGCCCGTACGACGACGTCGTGCCCGATCCGGTCCATCAACCGGTGGGTGCCCTCGACCAGCGTCTGGAGCGGGCCTTCGTCCCGGGCTCCGGCGTCCCGCACGATCTGCCGCACGGTATCGAGCGCCTGCGCCATGACGGCCTGCGTCAGCGCCTGCTTGTTCGGGAAGTGGAAGTGCAGGGCGCCGTTGCTCACCCCCGCTTGCCGGCTGATCGTCGTCAGCGAGGCGCGCGCGAAGCCCTCCTGCGCGAACACTTCGGCTCCGGCACGGATCAGAGCCTGGCGGGTACGGGCCGCTCGCTCCTGCTTGACCATCAATCGTCTCCTGCCTCCGGTGCACGGGTGGCGCTCCGGGGCGGAGGGCCTGCCGTGCACCGCGTCGTTCGTCGGTTCACTGCGGCGGGTTGCCGTGCTTGCGGGAGGGCAGGTCGGCGTGCTTGGCCCGCAGCATCGCGAGGGCGCCGACGAGGACCCCGCGGGTCTCCGCGGGGTCGATGACGTCGTCGACCAGGCCGCGTTCGGCCGCGTAGTAGGGGTGCATCAGCTCGGACTTGTACTCCTTGACCACCTTCTGCCGCACGGCCTCGGGGTCGTCCGCCTCGGCGATCCGGCGCCGGAAGATGACGTTGGCCGCGCCCTCGGCGCCCATGACCGCGATCTCGTTCGTCGGCCAGGCGTAGGTGAGGTCGGCGCCGATGGACTGGCTGTCCATGACGATGTAGGCGCCACCGTAGGCCTTGCGCAGGATCAGCGAGACCCGGGGCACGGTGGCGTTGCAGTAGGCGTACAGCAGCTTCGCGCCGTGCCGGATGATCCCGCCGTGCTCCTGGCCCACGCCGGGCAGGAAGCCGGGGACGTCCACCAGCGTCACGAGCGGGACGTTGAAGGAGTCGCACCACTGCACGAAGCGGGCCGCCTTCTCGGAGGCCTCGATGTCCAGCACCCCGGCCAGCGCCTGCGGCTGGTTGGCGACGATGCCGACCACCTGCCCGTCCAGCCGCGCCAGCGCGCAGACGACGTTGCGCGCCCAGCGCTCGTGGACCTCCAGGTACTCGCCGTCGTCGACGATCTCCTCGATCACCGTGCACATGTCGTAGGGCTGATGACCGTCGGCCGGCACCAGCCGCGTCAGCGCCTCGCACCGGCGATCCGCGGGGTCCGCGCAGGGCACCGGCGGCGGGGCGGTCCGGTTGTTCTGCGGGAGCAGGGAGAGGAGGTAGCGGACCTCGGCGATGCAGGTCTCTTCGTCGTCGTAGGCGAAGTGGCAGACGCCGGAGGTCTCGGCGTGGACGTCGGCGCCGCCCAGGCCGTTCTGGGTGATCTCCTCGCCGGTGACCGCCTTGACCACGTCGGGGCCGGTGATGAACATCTGCGAGGTGTCGCGGACCATGAACACGAAGTCGGTCAGGGCGGGGCTGTAGGCCGCACCGCCCGCGCACGGACCGAGCATGACGCTGATCTGCGGGATGACACCCGAGGCCTTGGTGTTGCGCTGGAAGATGCCGCCGTAGCCGGCCAGCGCCGAGACGCCCTCCTGGATACGGGCGCCCGCGCCGTCGTTCAGCGAGAC
>NZ_JBVJKK010000008.1:0-442824 GCF_055585285.1 Streptomyces sp. NPDC053665 | reverse complement strand
CGCCCGGTTACATTCCGAACCCGGAAGCTAAGCCTTACAGCGCCGATGGTACTGCAGGGGGGACCCTGTGGGAGAGTAGGACGCCGCCGAACAATCTTTGGAAGGACCCTTGGTCCCAGCGTTCAGCTGGGACCAAGGGTCCTTTTTTGTTTTTGCAGTGCGCGCTGGGCACCCGGCTGCGCGAGAATGACTTTGCGGTACGAAGACAGGAGTCACCATGTCCACCAACTCTCCCGACGACCGACCGGAGCGCGACCAGCGGCGACGGGAGGGCGACCGGGGCGACCGCGGCGGCTACCGCGGTGCCCCCCGGGGTGACCGCAACGACCGCGGAGACCGCGGTGGCTTCCGTCGGGACAACGACCGTGGTGGGTACGGGCGTCGCGACGACCGGGGCGACCGCGGCGGGTTCCGCCGGGACGACAGCCGGCGTGACGACAACCGCGGTGGCGACCAGCGGGGCGGCGGTTACGGCCGACGCGACGACCGCGATCGCGATCGCGGACCCCGCCGGGACGACCGGGGTGACCGTCCCGCGTTCCGACGTGATGACCGTCGTGACGATCGCGGTGGTGACCGCCCCGCGTTCCGTCGTGACGACCGCGGCGGCGACCGGCCTGCGTTCCGTCGTGACGACCGTCGTGACGATCGCGGTGGTGACCGTCCCGCCTTCCGTCGTGACGACCGTGGGGAGCGCGGCGGGTTCCGTCGGGACGACAGCCGGCGTGACGACAATCGGCGTGACGACAACCGGGGCGGTGGGTACGGGCGGCGTGATGACCGCCGGGGTGACGATCGCGGACCTCGCGGTGGTTTCCGGCGCGACGACCGGCGCGACGACCGCCGCGACGACCGCCGCGACGACCGCCGCGACGACCGCCGCGACGACCGCCGCGACGACAGGCGCGACGCCGACCGTGGCGGGTACCCCCGCCGCGACGACCGTGGTGCTGACCGGCGTGACGACCGTGGTGCTGACCGCCGTGACGACCGTGGTTTCCGCGGCGGTGACAACCGGGACCGTGGCTTCCGCGGTGATGATCGTGACCGCGGGTTCCGGCGCGACGACCGCGGTGGGTTCCGTGGCCGCGACGAGCGCCGTGGGGACGACCGTGGCGACCGTGGCGGCGACCGGCCTGCGTTCCGGCGCGATGACGCCGGCCGGGGCGCGCGTCCCGCGTTCCGCCGCGACGACGGCCCCCGCACCGACCGCGGCGGTGACTTCCGGCGCGACGACAACCGCGGTGACCGCGGCGAGCGCGGAGGCTTCCGCGGGCGGGACGACCGTGGCGGTCGTGGGCCCCGTCGCGACGACCGCGGTGGGCGTCCCGGCGGGTTCCGTGGGCGGGACGACCGCCGTGACGACCGTCGCGACGACCGGCGCGGTGGTGGCCGGTTCCGCGAGGAGCGCGACCGGGACCGGGAGCCCATCAAGCGGCTGCCGATCCCCGAGGACGTCACCGGTGAGGAGATCGACAAGGACGTACGGCAGGAGCTTCAGAGCCTGCCCAAGACGCTCGCCGACGACGTCGCCCGGAACCTGGTGATGGTGGCGCGGCTGCTGGACGAGGACCCCGAGGGCGCCTACGGGTACTCCCGGGTCGCGCTGCGGCTGGCGTCGCGCGTCGCCGCCGTGCGGGAGGCCGCCGGGTTCGCGGCGTACGCCAGTCAGAAGTACGGCGAGGCGCTGGCCGAGTTCCGGGCCGCCAAGCGGATGACCGGGAACATCGACCTGTGGCCCGTCATGGCCGACTGCGAGCGCGGGCTCGGGCGGCCGGAGAAGGCGCTCGACATGGCCGGCGCTCCCGAGGTGCACAAGCTCGACAAGGCCGGGCAGGTCGAGATGCGGCTCGTCGCGGCGGGGGCCCGGCGGGACATGGGTCAGCTGGACGCGGCCATCGTGACGCTGCAGAGCCCCGAGCTGGCCGCCAACTCGGTGCAGCCGTGGACCGCGCGTCTGCGCTACGCCTACGCCGACGCGCTGCTCGCCGCCGGCCGTGAGGGCGAGGCGCGGGACTGGTTCGCCAAGGCCGTCGAGGCCGACCGGGACGGCAGCACGGACGCCTCCGACCGGCTCGCCGAGCTGGACGGCGTGGAGTTCGTCGACGTCATGGCCGAGGACACGGACGCAGACACGGACACGGACGCGGACGTCGAGCGCGAGGGCTCGGACGATGTCGACGCCGTCGACGAGGCCCGGGTAGAGAGCGGCTCCTCGGACGGCTCCTCGGACGGCTCCTCGGACGACGGGTCCGAGAAGAAGGACTGACGGAGAGCAGCGCACACGCCAAGGGGGCGGGTCCCGGCCGGGACCCGCCCCCTTCGTATGTCCGGTGTCAGAGGTCCAGCGCGCGCAGGACCAGCCCCGTGGCCGGTTTCGGGCCGAACGACGTGGACTTGCGGGGCATCGTCACGCCCTGCCGGGCCAGGTCGCGGACGACCTCCTCGCGGACCGGGTGCAGCAGCACCGCCGTACCGCCGTCGCGTTCCGCCTTCTCGACCGTGGCGGCCGTGTCGTGGATGTAGGCGATGCGGTCCGGGGAGTCCTCCGGGATGTGCCAGACGTGCTTGAGGAGCGTGGCGTGCAGGACCGTCGCGTCCAGGGTGCGCCAGGCGGCGGGGCGGTCGGCCGGGATCGTGCGGTCCAGGAGCGCCGGGTCCGGACGGTCGACGAGGTGGAAGGCGCCGTCGCCGGCGAGCAGGAACGCGTTGCCCGCGCAGGCCGCGTCGGCCAGGGTCTCCAGGGCCTCGGACAGCGGTGCCTCGAGGCGGCGGACGCGGAAGTGGTCCTCCAGGGCGGCCACGGCGGTGCCGACCGGGAGGCCGGGCAGGAGGCGGTGGATGGCGCGTACCCGCAGGGGGTAGCGGGCGGTGTCGACGAGGAGGACCAGGCCGTGGTCCCACGGGCCGGGCGAGGGGTGCTCCGCGCGCAGACGGCGGTAGGTCGCCCAGCGGTGGTGGCCGTCGGCGATGAGCGCCTGCTGGCGGGCCAGGTCCGAGCGGACCGTGTCCAGGTCGGCGGGGTCGGTCAGCGACCACAGGCGGTGGCGGAAGCCGTCCTCGGTGGTGGTCTCCAGCAGCGGCGGCCGGTCCGCGGTGCGCTCGATCAGGTCCGCGGTGGCGGTCGTGGCGCCGTTGCCGCGGTAGGTGAGCAGCAGCGGTTCGAGGTTGGCGGAGGTGGCCCGCATCAGGTCCGCGCGGTCGGCGACGACGTGCGGCATCACGTCCTCGTGCGGCAGCACGACCTGCTCGTCCGGGTCGGACACGCGCAGGGCCCCGATGAGCCCGCGTTGCAGCATGCCCTCGCCGTCGCGCTGTTCGTAGACGTACAGGCACGGATCGGGGTCGGTGGTCAGGACGCCCTCGGCCACCCAGCGGCGCAGGGTCTCGGCGGCCTGCTCGTTGCGGGCACCGGCGGTGGCGGCCTGAGGGAGGATCAGGCGGACGATGTTGTAGGGGTCGGAGGACTCGAGGTGGTGCAGGCCGTCGGGGCGCACCACGACGTCGTACGGCGGGGAGGTGACGGCGGCAAGGCTGCCGACCCGGTCGGGGTCGTAGCGAAGGCCTCGGAACGGGTTGAGTTCCAGGCCTCGGTGCGCCGTTGCCTCCGAGTGACCTGCTGTGTTCATCCCGGCATCGTACGGGTGTCGGTGCCATGGGGGATGATCGGGGGAAAAGCCGCCGAACGAGGAGCGATACGGGATGAGCCGGAGCGTCAGGACGAGGCCCGAGGGCAGTGGGCAGGCCCTGAGCGAGGCGTACGACACGGCGTTGCTCGACCTGGACGGCGTCGTGTACGCGGGCGGGAGCGCGATCGCGCACGCCGTCGAATCGCTGGCCACGGCCCGGGAGGGCGGGATGCGCCTGGCGTACGTGACGAACAACGCGCTGCGCACGCCGGACGCGGTGGCCGGGCACCTGACGGAGCTGGGGATACCGACGGGCGCGGAGGACGTCATCACCTCGGCGCAGGCGGTCGCGCGGCTGATCAGCGAGCAGGTGCCGCGCGGCGCCCGGGTGCTGGTGATCGGCGGTGAGGGACTGCGGGTCGCGCTGCGCGAGCGGGGGCTGGAGCCCGTGGAGTCCGCGGACGACAAGCCGGTGGCGGTCGTGCAGGGGTACGGCGGTCCCGATCTGCCGTGGGGCCGGTTCGCCGAGGCTTCCTACGCGGTGGCCCGGGGCGTGCCGTGGTTCGCGTCGAACACCGACCTGACGATCCCGAGCGGCCGGGGCATCGCGCCGGGCAACGGCGCGGCGGTGGAGGTGGTGCGGATCGCCACGGGCGCCGAGCCGCAGGTCGCGGGCAAGCCGCTGCCGCCGATGCACCGGGAGACGATCCTGCGCACCGGGGCGAAGCGGCCGCTGGTGGTGGGCGACCGGCTGGACACGGACATCGAGGGCGCGTTCAACGGGGAGGTTGATTCGCTGCTGGTCCTCACGGGGGTCACGGACGGGGCGCAGTTGCTGGCCGCGCCCCCGCAGCACCGGCCGACGTACGTGGACGCCGATCTGCGCGGCATGCTGGGCGGTCAGCCGGAGGTCGCGGAAGCGGGCAACGGCGGGTTCCGGTGCGGTGGCTGGACGGCGGCCGCCCGGGCCGGCCGGCTGGAGCTGGAGGGGGACGGCGAGGCGCTGGACGGGCTGCGCGCTCTGTGCGCCGCCGCGTGGACGGCCGCGGGCGAGGAGGGGTGCGAGCTGGACGGGGAGAAGGCGCTGACGCGGCTGGGGCTGTGAGGAGGCCGTACGCGGTGGGGCTCCGGGCGGCGCCGGAGGACGTGCACGGTCCCGGCCGCCGGGTCGCGGAAGCGGGGGCGGGCACCGGATCTTGCCCGGGAGCGAGGTTAGGTTAACCTAACTGCGTGTTGGTCGAGAGTCCCCCCGAACAGCGCGCGGAGACCGCCCCCGCGCCCCCGAAGCGACGGGCGGTGCGAGCCGTCGGGCTGGTGCTGTCCGCGGCGATCCTGGTGCTCGTCGCGCTGGCGAGTATCGCGATCGGCGCGAAGGAGCTCTCCCTCGCGCAGGTCTGGCACGGCCTGTTCGACGACACGGGGTCCTACGGGGACGTCGTCGTCGCCGAGCGGCTGTCGCGGACCGTGCTCGGGCTGCTCGCCGGCGCGGCCCTCGGCCTGGCCGGGGCGGTCCTGCAGGCGCTCACGCGCAATCCGCTGGCGGATCCCGGGCTGCTGGGGATCAACGCGGGCGCGTCCGCGGCGGTCGTCACGGCCGTCACGTACCTCGGGGTCACCTCGCTCACCGGCTATGTCTGGTTCGCCTTCTTCGGCGCGGCGGCGGTCGGGGCGCTGGTGTGGTTCCTCGGGGGCAGCCGGGGCGCGACACCGGTGCGGCTCGCCCTCGCCGGTACGGCGATCAGCGCCGCGCTGTACGGCTACCTCCAGGCCGTGATGATCATGGACGAGGCGGCGCTCGGCAAGATGCGGTTCTGGACGGTCGGCTCGCTGTCGTCGGCGACCGACGCGACCATCGAGCAGGTCCTGCCGTTCCTGCTGGCCGGGTTCGTCCTGGCGCTCGCCCTGGCCCGGCCGCTCAACGCCCTGTCCATGGGAGACGACACCGCCCGGGCCCTGGGCGCGAACCTGAACCGCACACGGGCGCTGTCCATGCTGGCCGCGACCGTGCTGTGCGGGGCCGCGACCGCCGCCTGCGGGCCGATCGTGTTCGTCGGCCTGATGGTGCCGCACGTGGTCCGTTCGTTCACCGGGCCGGACCTGCGCTGGATCCTGCCCTACGCGGCGGTCCTGTCGCCCGTGCTGCTGCTCGGCGCCGATGTCGTCGGCCGGATGGTGGCCCGGCCCGCGGAGCTCCAGGTGGGCATCGTCACCGCCGTCCTCGGCGGCCCGGTGTTCATCTTTCTCGTACGACGGCGGAGGACGGCTCAGCTGTGAAGACCACCAACCGTGCCGTGCGGACCCCGGGCGGGCTGTCGATACGCCTGGACGTGCGGGCCCTGACCGTCGTGCTCTCGCTGGTGGTGGCGGCGCTCGTGGCGGGCGTCGTGCTCATCGGCACCGGCGACTTCCCCATCCCGCCCGCCGACGTGCTGCGCACCCTGGCCGGCCGGGGCGACCCGGGCCAGGAGTTCATCGTCAACGAACTGCGGCTGCCACGCGTCCTGGTCGGGCTGCTCGTCGGCGCCTCGCTGGGACTGGGCGGCGCGTTGTTCCAGTCCATCTCCCGCAACCCGCTGGGCAGTCCGGACGTGCTCGGCCTCGGCCAGGGGGCGACGGCCGGGGCGCTCACGGTGATCGTGCTGTTCTCCGGCAGCGCCGGCCAGGTCGCGCTGGGGGCGCTCGTGGGCGGTCTGGTGACCGGCTCCGCGATCTACGTGCTGGCCTGGAAGCGCGGTGTGCACGGCTACCGGCTGGTCCTGGTCGGCATCGGCGTCTCCGCGATCGCCACGGCGGTCAACGGCTATCTGCTCACCAAGTCCGACATCGTCGACGCGGCGCGTGCGGTGGTGTGGATGACCGGCTCCCTCGACGGCCGCGACTGGAACCAGGTCTGGCCGCTGCTGGCACTGACGGCGGTGCTGTTGCCGCTCGTCCTGGTCAACTCCCGCGGGCTGCGCATGATGGAGATGGGCGACGACGTGTCCTGTGCCCTCGGGGTGCGGGTGGAGCGCGTGCGGCTGCTGCTGATGGTGGCGGCCGTGCTGCTGACGGCCTCCGCGACGGCCGCGGCGGGACCGGTCGCCTTCGTGGCGCTCACCGCCCCGCAACTGGCCCGGCGCCTGACCCGCTCGCCCGGGCCGAACCTGGTGCCCTCCCTGTGCATGGGCGCCGCCCTGCTGGTCGTCGCCGACTGGGTCGCGCAGCGGGCGCTCGGCGCCGAGCAGCTGCCCGTCGGCGTGGTCACCGGTGTGCTCGGCGGTGTCTACCTGCTGTGGCTGCTGGTCACCGAGCGCAAGGCGGGCCGGATATGAGCGCCGGCCGGAACGCCGGGAGCGGCACCGGCAGCGGACCGAACAACCGAAGGAGCCCCGTGAACCGCCTGTCCGCCGAGAGCGTCACCCTGGCCTACGACCAGCGGGTGATCGCCGAGCAGTTGTCGGTGGAGATACCCGACCACTCCTTCACCGTGATCGTCGGCCCCAACGCGTGCGGCAAGTCCACGCTGCTGCGGGCGCTGTCGCGGATGCTCAAGCCGAACCGGGGCCGGGTCCTGCTCGACGGGCAGGTCATCCAGTCGATGCCGGCGAAGAAGGTCGCGCGCACCCTGGGCCTGCTGCCCCAGTCGTCCATCGCGCCCGACGGCATCACCGTCGCGGACCTCGTCGGACGCGGCCGGTACCCGCACCAGGGCATCCTGCGCCAGTGGTCGGCCGAGGACGAGCGGGTCGTGCAGGAGTCCATGCGGCAGACGGGCGTGGCCGAGCTCGGCGACCGCTACGTCGACGAGCTGTCGGGCGGCCAGCGCCAGCGCGTGTGGATCGCCATGGCGCTCGCCCAGCAGACCCCGCTGCTGCTGCTCGACGAGCCGACGACGTTCCTGGACATCCAGCACCAGATCGACGTCCTGGACCTGTGCGCGCAGCTGCACGAGGAGCAGGGCCGCACGCTCGTCGCCGTGCTGCACGACCTCAACCACGCCGCCCGCTACGCGACCCACCTCATCGCCCTGCGCGAGGGCCGGGTCGTCGCCGAGGGGGCGCCGGGGGACATCGTGACGGCGGAGCTGGTCGAGGAGGTCTTCGGGCTGCGCTGCCAGGTCATCGACGACCCGGAGACCGGCACGCCGCTGGTGGTGCCCGCGGCCCGCCGGGCACGCGCCGGTGCGAGCGCAGGGCAGGCCGCCGGGACCGCGAAGGACAGGACCGCCGCTAGAGAAGCTTCCTGAGCTGGAGCAGGTCCCGCACGCCCGCGTGCAGCCTGACCCGGCCCGAGCCCCAGGCCTTGGCGAAGTTCAGCTCGCCCCCGACCAGCGCCACCAGGTCGTCGCCGGTCATGGCGAGTCTGATCTCGGCCTTGCCTGGCGGCGGACCGGTCACGGTGTCGTGCACCTCGATCCGCCCGCCGCGCATCCGGCCCGTGAAGGTGACGTCCAGGTCGGTGATGTGGCAGCTCACCGACCGGTCCAGGGCCGCGGCCGCGCGGACGTCCCCTTCGGCGTGCTGCATGCTGTCCGAGAGCTTGTCGAGTGCGCTGCGGCACTCCTCGATCGTGGCCATCGCGATCGACGGTACCGCAGCGGTTCGCGGTAGCGTCGGGGCATGGACGACGCAGTTCCCGGGACGCCCCCGGCCGCGGCGGAGGAGCCCGCCGCCGACCCGGCCGCCCCCGCCCCCCTGGACGTGCCCCGCACCCCCACCGGCGACCCCGGAGTGGACGCGACCCTGGAGCGGCTCGGCGACGCCGACCACCTCGCCACGGACGGACACGTCGAGGTGTACGAGGATGTACACCGGGGACTGCGCGACGCGCTCACCGCGCTCGACGCACGCCCGGGACCCCCGGCACCCCTCTCGTCCCCGTCGCCGCCTGGACCTAGGAGCTGAACCGAACGTGGCAGGAGTCGCACGCCGCCGTCTCGACGCGGAGCTGGTCCGCCGGAAGCTCGCCCGCTCGCGCGAGCACGCCGGCCAGCTGATCGCCGCCGGGCGCGTCTCCGTCGGCAAGACCGTCGCGACCAAGCCCGCCACCCAGGTGGAGACGGCGGCCGCCATCGTGGTGGCCCAGGACGACGGCGACCCCGACTACGTCTCCCGCGGCGGCCACAAGCTCGCCGGCGCGCTCGAGGCGTTCCTGCCGCAGGGTCTCGCCGTCGAGGGGCGCAGGGCGCTCGACGCCGGCGCGTCCACCGGCGGTTTCACCGACGTCCTGCTGCGGGCGGGCGCCGCCCACGTCGTCGCCGTGGACGTCGGATACGGCCAACTCGCGTGGTCCTTGCGCAACGATGAACGCGTCACCGTCAAGGACCGTACGAACGTACGCGAGTTGACGCTTGAGGCGATCGATGGGGAGCCTGTGGATCTTGTCGTGGGGGATCTGTCCTTCATCCCGCTCGGGCTGGTGCTGCCCGCCCTGGTGCGGTGCGTGAAGCCGGACGCCGATCTGGTGATGATGGTCAAGCCGCAGTTCGAGGTGGGCAAGGAGCGCCTCGGCAGCGGGGGAGTCGTCCGCAGCCCCCAGTTGCGGGCCGAGGCGGTCCGCGGTGTGGCGGAGAAGGCGTGGGGGCTGGGCCTCGGGGTGCGGGGCGTGACGGCCAGTCCGCTGCCCGGGCCGTCGGGGAATGTCGAATACTTCTTGTGGCTGCGGGCCGGGGCAGCGGAACTCGACCCGGCCGACGTCGACCGAGCAGTGGCGGAGGGGCCGCGTTGACCGAGAACCGAGCTCGTACTGTGTTCCTGCTCGCCCACACGGGCCGGCCCGCGGCCGTGCGCAGCGCCGAACTCGTCGTGAAGGGGCTGCTCCGCTCCGGTCTGGGCGTGCGCGTCCTGGAGGACGAGGCGCGGGACCTGCCGCTGCCGGACGAGGTGGTGCTGGTCAAGGAGGCGACGCCGCAGTGCCTCGACGGGTGCGAGCTGCTCATCGTGCTCGGCGGCGACGGCACGCTGCTGCGCGGCGCCGAGTTCGCCCGGGCGTCCGGGGTGCCGATGCTCGGCGTCAACCTCGGCCGGGTCGGGTTCCTCGCGGAGGCCGAGCGGGACGACCTCGACAAGGTCGTCGACCGGGTGGTGAGCAGGGCGTACGAGGTCGAGGAGCGGATGACCGTCGACGTCGTCGTGCACCAGAACGGCGACATCGTGCACACGGACTGGGCGCTGAACGAGGCGGCCGTGCAGAAGGTGTCCGCCGAGCGGATGCTGGAGGTCGTCCTGGAGATCGACGGGCGGCCGGTGACGGGGTTCGGCTGCGACGGCATCGTGTGCGCCACGCCCACCGGGTCGACGGCGTACGCGTTCTCGGCGGGCGGGCCGGTGGTGTGGCCGGAGGTCGAGGCGCTGCTGATGGTGCCGATCTCCGCGCACGCGCTGTTCGCCAAGCCGTTGGTGACCTCGCCCGACTCCGTGCTGGCCGTGGAGGTGCTGCCGCACATCCCGCCGGGTGTGCTGTGGTGCGACGGGCGGCGGACCGTGGAGCTGCCCGCGGGCGCGCGGGTGGAGGTGCGGCGGGGCGCCGTGCCGGTGCGGCTGGCCCGGCTGCACCACGCGTCCTTCACGGACCGGCTGGTGGCCAAGTTCGCGCTGCCCGTCTCCGGGTGGCGGGGGGCGCCTCACTAGCGGTGCGCAGTGTCCGCGCCCCTGGGCCCGGTCCACTCGAGTGGGTGACAAGGGTGGGCCGGTCGCAATCCCCGGCCCGGACCTCGTAAGGTCGTGTCCGTGTTGGAGGAGATGCGGATACGGTCGCTCGGCGTGATCGACGACGCCGTGGTCGAGCTGTCGCCGGGGTTCACCGCGGTCACGGGTGAGACGGGCGCGGGCAAGACCATGGTCGTCACCAGCCTGGGGCTGCTCCTGGGCGGGCGGGCCGACCCGGCGCTCGTGCGCATCGGGGCCGGGAAGGCGGTCGTGGAGGGGCGGATCACCGTTCCCCCGGGCGCCGCGGCCGCCGTGCGTGCCGAGGAAGCAGGGGCCGAGCTCGACGACGGGGCGCTGCTGATCAGCCGGACCGTTTCCGCCGAGGGGCGCTCGCGGGCGCACCTGGGCGGGCGCAGCGTGCCCGTGGGCGTGCTGGCCGAGCTGGCCGACGAGCTGGTGGCCGTGCACGGGCAGACCGACCAGCAAGGGCTGCTGAAGCTGTCCCGGCAGCGGCAGGCGCTCGACCGGTACGCGGGTGACGCCGTCGCCGTCCCGCTGGCCAAGTACGGCGAGGCGTACAAGCGGCTGCGGGCCGTCTCCGCCGAACTCGAGGAGATCACCACCCGCGCGCGGGAACGGGCCCAGGAGGCCGACCTGCTGCGCTTCGGGCTCGACGAGATCGCCGCCGTCGAGCCCCGGCCCGGGGAGGACGTGGAGCTGGCCGAGGAGGCCGAGCGGCTCGGGCACGCCGAGGCGCTGGCCTCCGCCGCCGCGGCCGCGCACGCCGCCCTCGCGGGCAACCCGGAGGACCCCGAGGGCGTGGACGCCGGCACGCTCGTGGCGGGCGCCCAGCGGGCCCTGGACGCCGTACGGTCGCACGACCCGGCGCTGGCGGCCCTGGCCGACCGGATCGGGGAGATCGGCATCCTGCTGCGCGACGCGGCCGGCGATCTCGCGGGGTACGCCGACGACCTGGACGCCGACCCGCTGCGGCTGTCGGCCGTCGAGGAGCGGCGGGCCGCGCTGACCGGGCTGACGCGCAAGTACGGCGAGGACATCGCCTCCGTGCTGGCCTGGGCGGAGGGCAGCGCCACCCGCCTGACCGAACTCGACGGGGACGACGAGCGGATCGGGGAGCTGACCGCCGAACGGGACGCGCTGCGCGCGGAGCTGGGCGGGCTGGCGCAGGCGCTGACGGACGCCCGGACGGAGGCGGCCGAACGGTTCGCCGCCGCCGTGACCGCGGAGCTGGCCTCGCTCGCCATGCCGCACGCGCGCGTGTCGTTCGAGATCCGGCAGACCGAGGACCCCGAGGGCGTCGAGGTCGGCGGGCGTCCGGTGGCCTACGGCCCGGCCGGTGCCGACGAGGTCGAGCTGCTGCTGGCCCCGCACCCCGGCGCGCCGCCCCGGCCGATCGCCAAGGGCGCCTCCGGTGGTGAGCTGTCCCGCGTGATGCTGGCCGTGGAGGTCGTCTTCGCGGGGACGGATCCGGTACCCACGTACCTCTTCGACGAGGTCGACGCGGGTGTCGGCGGCAAGGCGGCCGTCGAGATCGGGCGGCGGCTCGCGCGGCTGGCGAGGACCGCACAGGTCGTCGTCGTGACGCACCTGCCGCAGGTGGCGGCCTTCGCCGACCGCCAGTTGCTGGTGGAGAAGACCGACGACGGGTCCGTGACCCGCTCCGGTGTGAAGGTCCTGGAGGGCGAGGACCGGGTCCGGGAGCTGTCCCGGATGCTGGCCGGGCAGGAGAACTCGGAGACGGCCCGGGCGCACGCCGAGGAGCTGCTGGCGACCGCCAGGGCCGACGGGTAGTCCCCGGCGTCCCGGGCGGTCGCGCGGCCGGTTCCCGGGCCGGTCACCCAAGTTCACTCGTGTGGGTGACCTCGGCCCTGGCGGTTCCCCCGTAAGGGCGCCCCGGGCCCGTGGCGCCGGGGCGCCGGGCGTTCCCGGAACCCCTGTGCGTCCTGGCATGCTTGGCGGAGTACGCGCCGAGACCGCGTCGTGACGCCCGACCCGAACCAGGAGCCCCCGGCCACGTGACCCCCGCGAGCAGCCACCCATCGCACGGTCGGTCGCCGCTGCGCACCGTGCAGGTGCTCGGCGGGGGCAACGCCGTGAGCAGTGCGCACGTGCGCTCGCTGACCGCGGGGCTCGTCGCCCGGGGAGTACGGGTCACGGTCTGCGCCCCGCACGAGGCCGACCGCTCCTACGACTTCAGCGGCGCCGGGGCGGCCCACGTCCCTGTGCCGCGCAGCAGCGACCCGGTGGCGGTGGCCGCCCTGCGGGCCGCCTGCGCGGAGGCCGACCTGGTGCACGCGCACGGCCTGCACGCCTCCTTCCGCGCCGTGCTCGCCCTCAGTGGCCGGCGTGTGCGGACACCGCTGGTCGTGACGTGGCACGACCGGGCGCACGCCGAGGGTGCGCGCGCCCAGTTGCTGCGGGTGCTGGAGCGGCGCGTCTCGAAGGCCGCCACCGTGGTGCTGGGCACCTCGTCGGCGCTCGTGGACCGGGCCCGGCGCACCGGCGCGCGCGACGCCCGGCTCGCGGCCGTCGCACTGCCCGGCCCCCGCGGGCCCCTCGACCCCGACGACCCCGACCGGTTGCGCCCCAAGGTGCGGGCCGAACTGGGCTCCATCGGGCGGCCGTTGCTGATGGCCGTCGGCTCCCTGGAACGCCACCGCGGCTACGACGTGCTGCTGGACGCCGCCCGCGCGTGGCGCCGGCTGGACCCGGTGCCCCTGGTCGCTGTCGCCGGGGAGGGGCCGCTGCGCGCGGAGCTCCAGGCCCGGATCGAGCGGGAGGACCTGCCGGTCCGGCTCCTCGGGCGGCGTGCGGACATCGCCGACCTGCTCGCCGCGGCCGACCTCGCCGTCCTGCCCAGCCGGTGGGAGGCGCGCTCCGTCCTCGCCCAGGAGGCGCTGCACGCGCGCGTGCCGCTCGTCGCCACGGCCGTCGGCGGCATCCCCGAACTCGTCGGCGACGCCGCCGAACTCGTCCCCGGCGGCGACGCCGGAGCCCTCGCCGACTCCGTCGTACGGCTGCTCGGCGACCCCGCCCGCCGGGAGCTGCTGCGCGTCAAGGGGGCCCGGCAGGCGGCGACCTGGCCGAGCGAGGACGAGACGGTCGCCCAAGTGCTCAGCGTCTACGACGAACTGACCCGGCCCCAGCCCTTCGTCTGAGCCGCCCTACGGGACGTGCCTGCGGGCGCGCAGCGCCAGGCTCAGCGCCAGGACCGTCTGCGGGTCGTCCAGGTCCGTGCCCAGCAACTCCCCGATGCGCGCCAGGCGGTTGTAGAGGGTCTGCCGGTTGAGGTGCAGCTCCCGGGCGGTCTCCGCCTTGCGGCCGGCGTGGGCGAGGTACGTCGCCAGGGTGGGCAGCAGCGGCGGCTTGGAGCGCCTGTCGTGCTCCAGGACCGGCCCCAGGGCCCGGTCGACGAACGCCGCCAGGTCCGGCTGGTCGCGCAGCCGCCACAGCAGCAGGTCGATGTCGAGGCGGCGGGCGTCGTACCAGGGCCGGTCCGGCAGTCCCCGGGCCGCGGTCGCCGTCTCGGCCGCGTGCCGCAGCCCCGAGGCCACCGCCGCCCAGCCGCCGCCCAGCCCCACGACCACCACGGGCGGCTGCCCGCCCGGCCGCAGCATCCCGGCCCGGCCCACCCCCGCCCGCAGGGCCGCCGCGACCCGGTCCGCGACCGTCTCCCGCTCGGACTCGGCGCGCAGCCCCAGCAGCACCAGCAGCCGCCCCTCCACCGGCCGCACCCCGAGCAGCACCGGCACGCCCACCCCGGCCAGCTCCTCCGACACCGCCCTCGCCAGCACCGCCCAGCCACCGCCGGACGGCAGGGCGTCACCGAGCCGCATCACCACCGGCAGCAGCGGGCCCTCACCCGGCCGGAACCCCAGCACCCGCGCCTGCGCCGGGGCGTCCTCCGCGGTGACCCGGCCCTCGGCCAGGTCGGTGAGGAAGTCGCCGCGCCCGCGCGCCGCCAGCTCCTCCTCCTGCCGGGCCTGCATCAGCACCACGGCGAGGATCCCGGCGGCGCGCTCGGCGGCCATCCGGTGCACGGGCGCCAGGGCGGCGCGGACGGGCAGCAGCACCAGCCGCGCGCGGACGCCACCGCTGCCCGGCCCGCCCCCCGGCACGTCGACCAGGACCGACCCGGCCAGCGGGGGCTCGCCCTTGTGCTGGCCGCGCAGCCCCTCCCACACCTGCAACGGGTCGGCGCCCTCGGGACCGGGTCCGGCGGCGTACAGCAGCTGTCCCTCCGCCGTCTCCAGGAACACCGGGTTGTGGGCGAACTCGGCGAGGATGCCGAGCACCTGGGGCACCCCGCCGCCGCCCAGCACGGCCTGCGTGCACCGCCGGTGCACCTCCTCGGCCCGCTGGAGCAGGGCGTAGTGGCCGTTGACGATCTCGGTGTGGACCTCTTCGGTGACCGTGACGAACGCCACCTCGCGGTGCAGCTGGACCAGGGGCAGCCCGGCGCTGCGGGCGGTGTCGACGAGGGCCGCGGGCAGCCGGGTGAAGCGCGGCCCGAGCTCCACCACCAGGGCGGCGATGCCGCGCTCGGCCAGGGTGCGCACGAACGCCCGCTGTTCGGCGGGGCGCGTGCCGAGGCCGTAGCCGGTGGTCAGCAGGAGTTCGCCGCCCTTGAGCAGCGAGGCGATGTGCGGCACCTCGCCGGCGTGCACCCAGCGCACCGTGCGCCCGAGCCGCTCGGCGCCCGCGAGCACCTCGGGCAGCCCGCTGCGCAACGCGGGCAGCTCCAGGGCCCGCTGCACGGTGATCCCGGCGCCCTGGGTGCCGTACGCGCTGTCCGTCCCGCTGTCCATGTGCCGGACGGTACCCGGGCCGGTGCCCCGCGGACATTCCAGGGCGGCAGCGGAACGATCACCGTCGCGCCCACCCGCCGCGGACGGCGCCGGATTACCGCGTGGCCGGCCGGGTACCGGCGCGGTCATGGACATGAGCGTGGTGGCGGTGGGGCGGGAGGACGACAGTCCGGTCGAGGAGCCGTTGCGGGTCGCGGTGCTCGCCGACCGGCTCGGGTACCGGGAGGTGTGGGCGGGCGAGGGGCCGACCTGGGACGCGTTCGTGCTGGCGACGGCGATCGGCGCGGCGACCGGGCAGGTGGCAGTGACCGCCGGGCCTGTGCCGGTGAACGTGCGCGATCCCCTCACGGTCGTCCGGGGCGCGGCCTCCGCCGCGGCCGTCACGGGCCGGAGCGTCGGCGTCGCCCTGGGCACCTCCAGCAAGCGGGTCGTGGAGGGCGTGCACGGCCGGCCGCGCACCCGCCCCGCCACCACCCTCGCGGGGTCGGCGGCGGCCGTACGGGCGCTGATGGACAGCCTGCCCGGCGAACCGGTGGTGCCCGGCAGCGGCTTCCCGCGCCGGCTGCCGCCGCCCGGCGGCCTCCTCACCGTCGCCGCCTTCGGGGAGCGGGCGGTCGCCGCGGCCGTGGCGCACGCCGACCGGATGCTGCTCGACATCGTCTCGCCCGGGCAGGTGCGCCTGCTGCGCGAGCGGATGCGCACGGCGGCCGAGGCGGCCGGACGCACCCCGCCGCGGCTGGCCGCCTGGCTGCCCGCCGCCGTGGACCCCGAACCGGAGGCGGTCACGCAGATCCTGCACAGCGTCGCGGGGTACCTGGCCGTGCCGGGCTACAGCGACATGTTCATAGACGCCGGTTTCGCCGAGGTCGTGGAACTGGCCGTGAAGGGCGCCGACCGGGACACCCTCGTCCAGGCCCTGCCGCCCGAGGCCGCGGCCACCGTCGCCCTCGTCGGCGACGCGGCCGCCGTCCAGGCCCGGATCGACGCCTACGCCGAGGCCGGGCTGGACGAGATCGCCCTGGTCCCCGCCACCGCAGGCGACCCGGCGGGGGAGCGCACGCTCACGGCGCTCGCCCCGGGGTGAGAGCTGGGGCGAGCGCCGGAGGGAGCGCCGTGGTGCGGGCCGGGTGAGCGCCTGGGCGGGCCGTGCCGGTCAGCCGCCGTAGGCGCCCGAGGCCGTCAGCCGCAGCGCCGTGTCGATGAGCGGCACGTGGCTGAAGGCCTGCGGGAAGTTGCCCACCTGACGCTGCAGGCGCGGGTCCCACTCCTCCGCGAGCAGCCCGAGGTCGTTGCGCAGCGACAGCAGCTTCTCGAACAGCCGGCGGGCCTCGTCCACCCGGCCGATCATCGCCAGGTCGTCGGCCATCCAGAACGAGCAGGCGAGGAACGCGCCCTCGTCGCCGGGCAGGCCGTCGACGCCCTCGTCGTCGCCCTCGGTCGGGTAGCGCAGGATGAAGCCGTCCGGCGTGGACAGCTCCCGCTGGATCGCCTCGATCGTGCCGATGACGCGCTTGTCGTCCGGCGGCAGGAAGCCCACCTGCGGGATCAGCAGCAGGGAGGCGTCCAGCTCCTTGGAGCCGTAGGACTGCGTGAAGGTGTTGCGCTCCTTGTCGTAGCCCTTCTCGCAGACGTCCCGGTGGATCTCCTCGCGCAGTTCCTTCCAGCGCTCCAGCGGGCCGTCGGCGTCGCCGGACTCGATCAGCTTGATCGTGCGGTCGACGGCGACCCAGGCCATCACCTTGGAGTGCACGAAGTGGCGGCGCGGGCCGCGCACCTCCCAGATGCCCTCGTCCGGCTCCTGCCAGTGCCCCTCCAGGTAGCGGATGAGCTTGAGCTGGAGCAGCGAGGCGTAGTCGTTGCGGGCGAGGCCCGTCATGTGGGCCAGGTGCAGGGCCTCGGTGACCTCGCCGTACACGTCCAGCTGGAGCTGGTGGGCCGCGCCGTTGCCGACCCGGACCGGGGCGGAGTTCTCGTAGCCCGGCAGCCAGTCCAGCTCCGCCTCGCCCAGCTCGCGCTCGCCGGCGATGCCGTACATGATCTGCAGGTTCTCCGGGTCGCCGGCGACCGCGCGCAGCAGCCACTCGCGCCAGGCGCGGGCCTCCTCGCGGTAGCCGGTGCGCAGCAGCGAGGACAGGGTGATGGCCGCGTCGCGCAGCCAGGTGTAGCGGTAGTCCCAGTTGCGGACGCCGCCGATGTCCTCCGGCAGGGAGGTGGTCGGCGCGGCCACGATGCCGCCGGTGGGGGCGTACGTCAGCGCCTTCAGCGTGATCAGCGAGCGGACCACGGCCTCGCGGTACGGGCCGTGGTACGTGCAGTGGTCCACCCACTCGCGCCAGAAGTTCTCCGTCGCCTCCAGCGACTGCTCCGGCTCGGGCAGCGGCGGCGGCTGCTTGTGCGAGGGCTCCCAGGAGATCGTGAACGCGATCCGCTCGCCCGGCGAGACGGTGAAGTCCGCGTAGGTCGTCAGCGACTTGCCGTAGGTCTCGGCGGAGGTGTCGAACCACACGGAGTCGGGGCCCGCGACGGCGACCGTGCGCCCCTCGTGCTTGTGCACCCAGGGCACCACCCGGCCGTAGGAGAAGCGCATCCTGAGCTCGGACCGCATCGGCACGCGGCCCGAGACGCCCTCCACGATGCGGATCAGCTGGGGGGCGCCGTCACGCGGCGGCATGAAGTCCGTCACCCGGACCGTGCCGCGCTGGGTGTCCCACTCGGACTCCAGGATCAGCGAGTCACCGCGGTAGTGGCGCCGGGCCGCGGTGGGCGGTTCCTGGTCGGGGGCGTACGCGGGGCCGAGCCGCCAGAAGCCGTGCTCCTCGGTGCCCAGCAGGCCGGCGAAGATGGCGTGCGAGTCGAAGCGGGGCAGGCACAGCCAGTCGACCGTTCCGTCCCGGCAGACCAGGGCAGCGGTCTGCATGTCTCCGATGAGTGCGTAGTCTTCGATGCGCCCGGCCACGTGCAACTCCAGTCGAACGGCCACGTCACCCCGCAAGGGGGCTGTCGCTTGGTGCGGTCAAGGGGGTTCAGCAGATCTTGCAATCCGTCGTTGAGCGATGAAGCAAAACAGGTCACTCGGCCGTGAAGCAAAGCGCCGATTGTTGCTCAACGAACTGACGAGCTCGCGTGGTTCCGGTTCGTACGGGCGGGGGGTGGTGCCGTGGGGCCGGGCGGGCTCGGCAGCGAGTGTCCGAGCAGGATACGACGCACACGGATGTTCCGGGTGCCCGTCGCGGCAAGGCGGGTACGCCGAACGAGTGAGCAAGGGGTGAGGAACCGGTGACGGTGACCACGCCGTGTCGGGATGTGCGCGGAGCGTGGCCGGAAGCCATCACCTCGCGGCGCTGATACGCTGGTAGCCCGTGGACCGGTGGGCGTCTGACCCCCGAACCGCACCTCCAGATCGCGACCACGGGAGCCCCCTCTTGGCCATGCCCAATTCCACGACGACCAAGCACATCTTCGTCACCGGGGGTGTCGCCTCCTCGCTCGGCAAGGGCCTGACGGCCTCCAGCCTCGGCATGCTGCTCAAGGCCCGCGGCCTGCGCGTGGTGATGCAGAAGCTCGACCCGTACCTGAACGTCGACCCCGGCACGATGAACCCCTTCCAGCACGGTGAGGTGTTCGTCACCAACGACGGCGCCGAGACCGACCTGGACATCGGGCACTACGAGCGCTTCCTCGACCGCGACCTCGACGGCTCGGCGAACGTCACCACCGGCCAGGTGTACAACACCGTGATCGCCAAGGAGCGGCGCGGCGAGTACCTGGGCGACACCGTGCAGGTCATCCCGCACATCACCAACGAGATCAAGCACCGCATCCGCCGCATGGCGACGGACGAGGTCGACGTCGTGATCACGGAGGTCGGCGGCACGGTCGGCGACATCGAGTCGCTGCCGTTCCTGGAGACCGTCCGCCAGGTCCGTCACGAGGTCGGCCGTGACAACGTCTTCGTCGTCCACATCTCGCTCCTGCCGTACATCGGCCCCTCGGGTGAGCTGAAGACGAAGCCGACCCAGCACTCGGTTGCGGCCCTGCGCAACATCGGTATCCAGCCGGACGCCATCGTGCTGCGCTGCGACCGCGAGGTGCCCACCGCGATCAAGCGGAAGATCTCGCTGATGTGCGACGTCGACGAGGCCGCCGTGGTCGCCTGCCCCGACGCCCGCTCGATCTACGACATCCCCAAGACCGTGCACGGCGAGGGCCTGGACGCGTACGTGGTGCGCAAGCTGGACCTGCCGTTCCGCGACGTCGACTGGACGACCTGGGACGACCTGCTCGACCGCGTCCACAACCCCGACCACGAGATCACCCTCGCGCTGGTCGGCAAGTACATCGACCTGCCCGACGCGTACCTGTCGGTCACCGAGGCGCTGCGGGCCGGCGGCTTCGCCAACCGGGCCCGCGTGAAGATCAAGTGGGTCACCTCCGACGACTGCAAGACCCCCGCCGGCGCCGCGGCCCAGCTCGGCGACGTCGACGGCATCTGCATCCCCGGCGGCTTCGGCGAGCGCGGCGTCAACGGCAAGGTCGGCGCCATCCGCTACGCCCGCGAGAACAAGGTGCCGCTGCTCGGGCTCTGCCTCGGCCTGCAGTGCATCGTGATCGAGGCCGCGCGCAACCTGGCCGACATCGCCGACGCCAACTCCACCGAGTTCGACCCCGCCACGGGGCACCCGGTCATCTCCACCATGGCCGAGCAGATGGACATCGTCGCCGGTGAGGGCGACATGGGCGGCACGATGCGGCTCGGCATGTACCCGGCGAAGCTGGCCGAGGGCTCGATCGTGCGCGAGGTGTACGACGGCAAGGAGTACGTCGAGGAGCGCCACCGGCACCGCTACGAGGTGAACAACGCCTACCGGGCCGAGCTGGAGAAGCAGGCGGGCATCCTGTTCTCCGGCACCTCGCCGGACGGCAAGCTCGTCGAGTACGTCGAGTACCCGCGTGACGTCCACCCCTACCTGGTCGCCACGCAGGCGCACCCGGAGCTGCGCTCGCGCCCGACGCGTCCGCACCCGCTGTTCGCCGGGCTCGTCAAGGCGGCGGTCCAGAGGACCGAGGCCGCGCGGAAGACTGCGAAGTAACACACCAGTTGTACGGTGGCCGGGGTGCATTCCTTCAAAGGGCGTGCACCCCGGTTTCGTTTCGGCAGGCCGGCAGAGTACGTGGCACGTGGTGGAAGGACAGGCATGACGATCAAGGACACTCCCGAGGAGTGGGAAGTCCGGGCGACGAACACTCCGTTCGTGGGAAACAAGACCTCCGTGCGCACCGACGACGTGGTCATGCCCGACGGCACCGTGGTCGGCCGTGACTACCAGGTCCACCCCGGCTCCGTGGCCGTCCTCGCCCTCGACGAGGCCGACCGCGTCCTGGTCCTGCGCCAGTACCGCCACCCCGTGCGCCACAAGCTGTGGGAGATCCCGGCCGGTCTGCTCGACGTCCCCGGCGAGAACCCGCTGCACGCGGCACAGCGCGAGCTGTACGAGGAGGCGCACGTCAAGGCCGAGGACTGGCGGGTGCTGACCGACGTCTACACCACGCCGGGCGGCTGCGACGAGGCCGTGCGCATCTTTCTCGCCCGGGATCTGTCCGAGGCGGTGGGTGAGCGGTTCGCGGTCGCGGAGGAGGAGGCCGACATGGAACTCGACCGGGTGCCGGTCGAGGACCTGGTGCGGGGTGTGCTCGCCGGTGAGCTGCACAACAACTGCCTGGTCGTGGGGGTGCTGTCCCTCGTCGCAGCGCGGTCCGGGGACGGGCTCGACGCGTTGCGGCCGGCTCAGGCTGCCTGGCCGGCTCGGCCGTTCGAGGTGTAGCGCTCCGCCGGGTGTAGCGCACCGCCGGGTGTGGCGGGGCGACGGGGTGGGGTTGTGCCGGCCCCGTCGGCGGGTGCGGCGGCGTTGTGGTTCGTTGCGCAGTTCCCCGCGCCCCTGGGTGGGTGGCGGCTGGTTGGCGGGTGCGGCGGCGTTGTGGTTTTTTGCGCAGTTCCCCGCGCCCCTGAGTGGGTGACGGTTGGGCTTCGTGGGTGGGCGGGCTCCCTTCGGGGGTGGGGCGGTGTTCGGTCGTACGATCTGCTGATCCGATCGGGGGACGTGTCCGTCGTGCCCGTCGTGCTCCTCCGGGGGCGTTGCAGAGCGTGAACTAGGCTCTGGGGCACGCCCGAACCGGAGTCCCGGCGGGCTCGCGTGTGCGGTGGGACGGGAGTGTGGCCCGTGACGGATCAGGTCGTGAAGACGGACGACGCGCGTCCGGCCGGGAGCACTGCCGTGCAGCCCGAGTTCCTGGGCCGCACGCGGGAGTTGAAGGAACTGCGCGCCGACATCGAGCGCGCCGGACTGGACACCCTGGCCGGCCGCAAGGCACCCCGCGCGCGGGTGCTGCTCATCGCCGGCCGGCCCGGATCCGGCCGCACCGCACTGGCCGCGGAACTCGTCCGGCAGGTCGCGGACCGTTACCCCGACGGGGTGCTGCGCGCCCGCCTGACCGACCCCGACGGCACCCCCGTACCCGTGGAGCGCGCCGCGCGGGACCTGCTCGCCGCCCTGGAGGAGCCGGCCCCGGCCGGAGCCGGCGAGGACGACCTCACCGACGCCCTGCGCACCGCTCTGGCCGACCGCCGGGTCCTGCTCCTGCTGGACGACGCGGCGGACGCCGAGCAGGTCGACGCCCTGTTGCCCGACAGCCCGGACTGCCTCGTCGTCGCGGTCTCCGAAGGCCCGCTGACCGGCATCTCCGACGTCCGCCCCTGCACCCTGGGCGGACTGGACGCGAAGTCGGGGGTGGAGCTGCTGGCCCGGCACACCGGTTCCGTCCGCGTCACCGTCGACCCGCGGGCCGCCGAGTGGCTCGCCGAGGAGTGCCAGGGGCAGCCGGCGGCGCTGGTGCTGGCGGGCGGCTGGCTGGCGGCCCGGCCCAACGCGGCCGTCTCCGACCTGGCCAAGCAGCTGCGCGCGGAGGACGCCGAGGGCACCGCCCTGACGAGGGTGTTCCGGCTCGCCCACGCCGCACTGCCCGCGAGCGCCGCCCGGATGCTGCGCCTGCTCGCCCTCGCCCCGGCCGGGCTGGTCGACCCGCAGACGGCCTCCGCGCTGGCCGGCTGCTCGGTCGACAGCGCCCGCGGCATCCTCGACGACTTCGTGGCCCTGGGCTTCCTGCACGCCGTCGACTGCCCGCTGCCCCAGTACGAGGTGCCCGCGTGCCTCCACCCCGAGCTGCGGGTCCTCGCCGCGCACCACGAACGTCCCGCCGAGCTCCAGCTCGCCCGCGCCCGCATGCTGGAGCGGATCGTGCGGCTGCTCCAGGCCTGCCGGGCGATCACCGAGACCGACAGCCCGCAGGCCCGCCAGAAGCTCCTGGAGATGCCGCGCACCCTGCGCTTCCCCACACCCCGCGCGGCCGCGGAGTGGCTGCGGCTGACCCGGCCCGCCCTGCTGGCCGCCGCCCGGCTCGCGGTGGCCGACGGCGAGCTGGACACCCTGGCCCGGCGTCTGATGTCGCAGCTGGTCCGGGCCACGGCGGCCCACGTCGGGACCCGGGCCGCGGCGCCCGACCTGTACGAGATCCACAGCCTGGTCCTCGACGTGGCCGCGCGGCGGAACCTGCCCCGCGAGCGCGCCGCCGCCCTGCTGAACCTCGGCGACCTGGACGCGCGGAGCGGCCGTACCGAGGACGCCCTGGTGCGCTACCGGGACGCGCTGGACGCCGGACGCGAGGTGAACGACCTGTACGCGACCGGCCGCGCGATGGAATCCGTAGGGGCGGCGCACCTGGAGCTCGGGGACGTCGACCGGGCCGCCGACTGGTTCGGCCGGGCCCTGGTCGAGCGGCTCGCCCGCGGCGAGCGCGCCGACGCCGCCCGGCTGTACGGGCGCATCGCCGCCGCGCACACCGTCGCGGGCCGCTACGGCGAGGCCCTGCGGAACTGGCGCGCCGCGGTCGCCGGACACCGCAGGAGCGGCGACGCGGGCGCCCAGGCGCGGGCGCTGGGCGAGCTGGCACGGGTCCAGGAGTACGCCGGCCGGTCCGAGGAGTCGCTGCGCACCTGCCGGGAGGCCGTGGAGTGGGCGCGGCGGGCGGAGGACCCGCGCCTCCAGGCGGCCCTGCACCAGCGGGCGGCCGAGACCCTGGAACGCCTCGGGGATCCGGCCTCGGCCGGGCTGCACCGCAGTGCCGCAGAGCAGATTCTGGGCGACTCAAACCTTCAAAACGACCCGGACGCCTGCGAAATCCGTACCGCATCCGCTGAAGATTGATGCAATGAAAGGCTAGACAGGTGGAACGCCTTCATTAGACTGGCTCTGCCGCACGTTCCCTGCGGTCTCTCCCGGTGTGCCCGTGCGTGCCCGGGTATGTCTAAGAAATACCCCCCATACCCTCTGAGCCAAGGACCGTGATCGACGTGAAGGTCGGCATCCCCCGCGAGGTCAAGAACAACGAGTTCCGGGTGGCCATCACCCCCGCCGGCGTGCACGAGCTGGTGCGCCACGGCCACCAGGTCGTCATCGAGCGCGACGCCGGTGTCGGCTCCTCGATCACGAACGAGGAGTACGTCGCCGCCGGTGGCCAGATCCTGGACACCGCCGACGAGGTCTGGGCCGCCGCCGACCTGCTGCTGAAGGTCAAGGAGCCCATCGCCGAGGAGTACCACCGCCTCCGCAAGGACCAGACGCTCTTCACCTACCTGCACCTGGCCGCGTCCAAGGAGTGCACCGACGCCCTGCTGGAGTCCGGCACCACGGCCATCGCCTACGAGACCGTCGAGCTGCCGAACCGCGCGCTGCCCCTGCTCGCGCCGATGTCCGAGGTCGCGGGCCGGCTGGCCCCGCAGGTCGGCGCCTACCACCTGATGCGCGCCAACGGCGGCCGCGGTGTGCTGCCCGGCGGCGTCCCCGGCGTGCTGGCCGGCCGTGCCGTCGTCATCGGCGGCGGTGTCTCCGGCTGGAACGCCGCGCAGATCGCCATCGGCATGGGCTTCCACGTGACCCTGCTCGACAAGGACATCAACAAGCTCCGCGAGGCCGACAAGATCTTCGGCACGAAGATCCAGACCGTCGTCTCCAACGCCTTCGAGCTGGAGAAGGCCTGCCTGGAGGCCGACCTCGTCATCGGCGCGGTGCTGATCCCCGGCGCCAAGGCCCCGAAGCTGGTCACCAACGAGCTGGTCTCGCGCATGAAGCCCGGAAGTGTTCTTGTCGACATCGCGATCGACCAGGGCGGCTGCTTCGAGGACTCCCGTCCGACCACGCACGCCGAACCGGCCTTCAAGGTCCACGAGTCGGTCTTCTACTGCGTCGCCAACATGCCCGGCGCGGTGCCCAACACCTCCACCTACGCGCTGACCAACGCCACGCTGCCCTACATCGTCGAACTGGCCAACCACGGCTGGGTGGACGCGCTGCGCCGCGACCCGGCGCTGGCCAAGGGCCTCAACACGCATGACGGCAAGGTCGTCTACCGCGAGGTCGCGGAGGCGCACGGCGTGGAGCACGTCGAGCTGTCCTCGCTGCTCGGCTGAGCCGCGCACCGACACCCCGGCAGCCGGTAAGTCGGCTAAGTCACCCCACGGCAAAGGCGATACGTCAACACAGGTCGTCAACGCCGCGCATCCGGCCGGACCTTGCCCGCAAGGTCCGGCCGGATGTGTGTATGGTCACTTCGCGGTTCTCGGGCAACTCGCCTCGAACGTAACCCTTCAACCGATTCGCACACCGGTGAAACCTGCCGTGCGACGGCCGTACGCCCTTGACAGCGGGATGTTTCATTGCCGACACATCGGGCCGGGTCCGGCGGATTGTGTTGCTGCGGACGCCCGACACGCCATAGAGTCGCCAACCGTCGGCATGGTGCCACGCTGACCTGTCTAGAAGTTTCCTGGTCACCAAGGAGGTAAGACGACTTGTGAATGAGTCGACATTTACTCCCGGAGGTGGTCAACCAGGAATGCCTGCACGGGACCAGGAGCCCGCGGGCTTCGCGGCTGTCGGCTCCGTCGCTGTGCGCACCTTCGCAGCCCACCAGAGTCAGCAGGCGACTCACACAGCACACCAGAAGATGGATGGCCATCACGTGAACGCCATGGCCGGCGACGGAAGTGGCGCGCCCCACAACCACTTCGCCGACTACGACGAACTGCCCGAGGGGCACTTCTACGACCCCGACGCGGAGTACGAGCCCGATCCGGAGTACGCGGCCACTCTCGCGCCCGACGCGGCCAGACAGCGCCGGGAGCGCGTCGGCCCGACCGGGCGCCCGCTGCCGTACTTCCCGATCCCGGGCCCGCTGACCGACCACGGACCCGCGAAGATCATCGCGATGTGCAACCAGAAGGGCGGCGTCGGCAAGACCACGTCGACCATCAACCTGGGTGCCGCGCTCGCGGAGTACGGACGCCGTGTCCTGCTCGTGGACTTCGACCCGCAGGGCGCGCTGTCGGTCGGACTCGGCGTCAACCCGATGGAGCTCGACCTCACCGTCTACAACCTGCTCATGGAGCGGGGGATGGCGGCCGACGAGGTGCTGCTGAAGACGGCGGTCCCCAACATGGACCTGCTGCCCAGCAACATCGACCTGTCGGCGGCCGAGGTCCAGCTCGTCTCCGAGGTCGCCCGCGAGTCGACGCTGCAGCGCGCCCTGAAGCCGCTGCTGGACGACTACGACTTCATCGTCATCGACTGCCAGCCCTCGCTCGGCCTGCTCACGGTCAACGCCCTGACGGCCGCGCACAAGGTGATCGTGCCGCTGGAGTGCGAGTTCTTCGCGCTGCGCGGTGTGGCCCTGCTGACCGAGACCATCGAGAAGGTCCAGGAGCGGCTCAACCCCGACCTGGAGCTCGACGGGATCCTCGCCACGATGTACGACTCGCGCACGGTGCACAGCCGTGAGGTGCTCGCGCGGGTCGTCGAGGCGTTCGACGACCACGTCTACCACACGGTCATCGGGCGCACGGTCCGGTTCCCGGAGACCACGGTCGCCGGTGAGCCGATCACCACGTACGCCTCCAACTCCGTCGGTGCCGCCGCCTACCGCCAGCTCGCCAGGGAGGTGCTCGCCCGGTGTCACGCCGAGTGAGTCTGCCGGGGGCCGACGAACTCTTCCGTACGACAGGGGGGATGGGGCTGCAGCCGTCCTCGCCCCGGCGTCCGGCCAACGGCGACGCCCGGGTGCCCGCTCCGGCGGGGGAGGGCGGCGCGGCGGCGGAGGACGCCCCGCAGTCGGTGCCCGCGCAGGGCGGCGACGGCGAGGGCGCGGAGCACGTCGCGGCGGACACGGACCGGTCCGAGGCCGCGGAGTCCCGCAGTCGTTCCGGCTCCGGCCGGCGGCCGGCGGCGCAGGAAGGTTCTGCCGCGGACGCGGCGGCCCCGCGCAAGCGCGGACGGGCGGCGGCACGCCGGCCCAGCGGCCGTGAGCGGCACGACGAGAAGATCACCGTGTACGTGTCCGCCGAGGAGCTCATGGACCTGGAGCACGCCCGGCTCGTGCTCCGCGGCGAGCACGGCCTGGCCGTCGACCGCGGGCGCATCGTCCGCGAGGCGGTCGCGGTGGTCCTCGCCGACCTGGAGACCCGGGGAGACGCCAGCATCCTCGTACGACGGCTGCGCGGGCGGTAGCGGTAGCCTGCGGGGGTCATGACCTCGAACGTCTCCCCACCACCCCCCGGCGGCCCGGCCGGCCGCAGGCGTGCGCTGGGGAGGGGCCCGGGGGCTCCACGGCCCGAGCCGCCGGACACGGACCGGCCCGGGGGAACGCCCGAGGTCCCCGACGAGCCGCACGCGGACCCGGCCCCGGAGACGGCCGGCGCCGCGAGCGCCGGTGTCTCGTCGCCCGAGGCGGCTGAGGGCGCCCGGGGGGCCGTCGCGGGGGAGCCGCCCGCCGCAGAGGGACCGAGGGTCCCGGCCGCGTCGGACGCGGCGGTCACGGCGACCGGTCCGAGCCGCGCGCCCGGGTTGGCCGGTCCCGAGGCCGTCGCGCCCGGGCCCGTCGCTTCCGAGGCCGTCGCGCCCGAGTCCGGGGCTTCCGGGGCTTTCGTGCCCGAGTCCGGGGCTTCCGAGGCCGTCGTGCCCGAGTCCGGCGCCGGAGCGCGTCGCGCGGACGTGCCGGGTTCCGTCGCCGAGGAGGCCGCCGCGGCTCCCCAGGGGGCGGTGGCGACCGCGGTGCTCGCTGCCGGGACCGGCACGCCTGTCGCAGACCCCGCCGTCGAGACCGGGGCGGGCGACGGCGTCGACGGTGACGGCAAGGTCTTCAAGGTCCGGCTCGCCAACTTCGAGGGGCCCTTCGACCTGCTGCTCCAGCTGATCTCCAAGCACAAGCTGGACGTCACCGAGGTCGCGCTGTCCAAGGTGACCGACGAGTTCATGGCGCACATCCGGGCGCTGGGGCCGGACTGGGACCTGGACGAGACGACCGAGTTCCTGGTGGTCGCGGCCACGCTGCTGGACCTGAAGGCGGCCCGGCTGCTGCCCGCCGCCGAGGTGGAGGACGAGGGCGACCTCGCCCTGCTGGAAGCCCGGGACCTGCTCTTCGCGCGGCTGCTGCAGTACCGCGCGTACAAGCAGATCGCCGACATCTTCCACGGCCGGCTGGTCGAGGAGGGCCGGCGCTACCCGCGCACCGTTGGGCTGGAGCCGCAGCACGCCGAGCTGCTGCCCGAGGTGGTCATCAGCATCGGGGCGGAGGGGTTCGCCAGGCTGGCCGTCAAGGCGATGCAGCCGCGGCCCGAGCCGCAGGTGTACGTCGACCACATCCACGCCCCCCTGGTCAGTGTGCAGGAGCAGGCGCAGGTCGTCGTGGCGCGGCTGCGGGACCTCGGCGAGGCCAGCTTCCGGGTGCTCGTCGAGGACACGGACGACACCCTGACGGTCGTGGCCCGCTTCCTGGCCCTGCTGGAGCTGTACCGCGAGAAGGCCGTCGCACTGGAGCAGGAGACGGCACTGGGCGACCTGCTCGTGCGGTGGACCGGCGGCGACGGGGACGAGGCGCCGGCCGTCACGGACGAGTTCGACCGGCCGCCCGAGCCGCCGAAGGAGGAGGAGAAGACGTGAGCCAGCCGACCGACGGCCTGCCGGACGGCACCCGCGGCGTCGCGGACCTCGACCTCAAGCCCGCCCTGGAGGCGGTCCTCATGGTCGTGGACGAACCCGCGACCGAGGAGCACCTGGCGAAGATCCTGGAGCGGCCCAGGCGCCGGATCGCGGACGCGCTGCGCGAGCTGGCCGACGAGTACAGCGCACAGGGACGCGGCTTCGAGCTGCGGTACGTCGCGGGCGGCTGGCGCTTCTACACGCGGGCCGCCTACGCCCCGGCTGTCGAGCGCTTCGTGCTGGACGGCCAGCAGGCCCGGCTCACCCAGGCCGCCCTGGAGACCCTCGCCGTCGTCGCCTACCGCCAGCCGGTCAGCCGCAGCCGGGTCTCCGCCGTGCGCGGAGTGAACTGCGACGGTGTCATGCGCACCCTCCTCCAGCGCGGTCTGATGGAGGAGGCGGGCACGGAACCCGAAACAGGTGCGATCCTGTACAGGACGACGAACTACTTCCTGGAGCGGATGGGCCTGCGCGGTCTGGACGAGCTCCCGGAGCTCGCGCCCTTCCTCCCGGAGGCGGAGGCGATCGAGGCCGAGACCCAGGAGGGCGTACCGTCGTTCGATCCGGACGCGCCCGACGACGACGCGCCGGGCCGCCCGGTGAGCCCGGGGACCGACGACGAAGACGACCAGACGGAACTTTGATGCGAAGCAGCAGCGGCAGGAACAGCAGCGGAAACAACGGCGGGAGCCGTGGTGGCAACAGCGGCGGCCGCGGCGGGAGTGGCGGTGGCCGCGGGAACTACCGCGGCGCCGGCAACAACCGCGACGACAAGCAGGGCAGCGGCCGTCCGAAGAAGCCGCGCCCGGAGGAGCGGCGCTACGACGTCGGCCCCGGCGCGACGCAGGACGGCCCGAAGTGGGGACGCGGCCCCTCCGCCCGCGGCGGTGCCAAGGGCGGCCCCAAGCAGGGGCAGCGCTCCGGCGGACGGACGGCCCCCGCGCGCTCGCGTGAGTACGAGGCGCGGACGGAGGAGCGCAACCGCGACCGCTACGCCGGCAAGCCGGAGGTCAAGCTCCCCAAGACCTTCCCCGGCGCCGAGCAGGAGGGCGAGCGGCTGCAGAAGGTCCTCGCCCGGGCCGGCTTCGGCTCCCGGCGCGCCTGCGAGGAGCTGATCGAGCAGGCCCGCGTCGAGGTCAACGGCGAGATCGTCCTGGAGCAGGGCAAGCGGGTCGACCCCGAGAAGGACGAGATCAAGGTCGACGGCCTGACCGTCGCCACGCAGCGCTTCCAGTTCTTCTCGCTGAACAAGCCCGCCGGGGTCGTGTCCACGATGGAGGACCCCGAGGGCCGGCAGTGCCTCGGCGACTACGTCACCAACCGTGAGACCCGGCTCTTCCACGTGGGCCGGCTCGACACCGAGACCGAGGGCGTCATCCTGCTCACCAACCACGGCGAGCTGGCGCACCGGCTGACCCACCCGAAGTACGGCGTGAAGAAGACCTACCTCGCGCACATCGTCGGCCCCATCCCGCGCGACCTGGGCAAGAAGCTCAAGGACGGCATCCAGCTGGAGGACGGCTACGCGCGCGCGGACCACTTCCGGGTGGTGGAGCAGACCGGCAAGAACTACCTGGTCGAGGTGACGCTCCACGAGGGCCGCAAGCACATCGTGCGCCGGATGCTGGCGGAGGCCGGCTTCCCGGTCGACAAGCTGGTGCGGGTCGCCTTCGGGCCGATCACCCTGGGCGACCAGAAGTCGGGCTGGCTGCGCCGGCTGTCCAACACCGAGGTCGGCATGCTGATGCAGGAAGTCGACCTCTAGGCCTTGTGAGCCAGCCCCACCCCCTTTTATAGTCGTCCTGACTATAAAAGGGGGTGGGGTCGTGGACGGCTACGACAAGTACGCCCACGAACCGTTCGCCGTCACCGCCGACCTCGCCGTGTTCACCCTGCGCGAGGGCGTCCTCCACGCCCTCCTCGTCGAACGCGGGCAGGAACCGTACGCGGGACGGTGGGCACTGCCCGGCGGGTTCGTGCAGCCGGACGAGTCCGCGGAGACGGCCGCACGGCGCGAACTCGCCGAGGAGACCGGCCTGTCCGACGTCTCCGGGCTGCACCTGGAGCAGGTGCGCACCTACAGCGAACCCGGCCGCGACCCGCGGATGCGGGTCGTGTCGGTTGCGTTCGCCGCGCTGCTGCCCGACGCCCCCGAGGCGCACGGCGGCAGCGACGCGGCCCAGGCCCGCTGGGTGCCGTACGGCACGGCCGGGCCGCTCGCCTTCGACCACGACCGCATCCTGGCCGACGCGCACGACCGGGTGGGCGCCAAGCTCGAGTACACCTGCCTCGCCACCGCCTTCTGCCCGCCCGAGTTCACCCTCGGCGAGCTCCAGCAGGTCTACGAGGCCGTCTGGGCCACCGGACTCGACCGGCCCAACTTCCGGCGCAAGGTGCTCGCCACCCCCGGCTTCGTCGAACCCGTCCCCGGTGCCGCCCGGCTGACCGGCGGCCGGGGCAAGCCCGCCGCGCTCTACCGCGCCGGCACCGCCACCGCACTCCACCCGCCTCTCCTGCGGCCGACCCGGGAAGGACGCCCCGCATGACCACCCTCGTCCACAAACAAGCCGCCACCGGAGCACTGACGGGGCTCGCCCTCGGGGACGCGCTCGGGTTCCCGACCGAGTTCCACGACGTACCGGCGATCCTCGCCAAGTGCGGCCCCTGGCGGCGGATGGAGCTGCCGACGCCGGCGATCGTCACCGACGACACGCAGATGACGCTGGCGCTGGGGCGGGGCCTGCGGACCGCCATGGACCGGGGCGTGCTCGAACCCGCGAGCATGGCCGAGGCCGTACGCCGGGAGTTCATCGCCTGGAACCGCTCCCCGGAGAACAACCGCGCCCCCGGCAACACCTGCCTGCGGGCCTGCGCCCTGCTCGAACGGACCGACCTCCCCTGGCAGGACGCCAGCCAGGTCCACTCCAAGGGCTGCGGTGCCAACATGCGCGTCGCGCCCCTGGGCCTGGTCCCCGGCCTGAGCGACGAACAGCGTGCGGGGGCCGCCCAGTTGCAGTCCGCCCTCACCCACGGGCACCCCACCGCCCTGGCTGCCTCCGACCTCACCGCGCACGCCGTCCACCTGCTCGCCCGGGGCACCGAACCCACCGGCCTGGTCGGGCGCCTGCGCTCGTACGCCCTGGAGAACCGCGGCCACTACCACGAGCGCTGGCTCGGCGACCTGTGGCGGCGGGCCGGGGACCCGGGTCCGGAGCAGTACATCGCGCGGGGCTGGGACGAGTGCCTGGCGATCCTCGACCGGCTCCAGCACGCCGTGCGCACCGTCTCGCCGGAGACCGACCCGTGCCTGGCCACCGGCGAGGGCTGGATCGCGGAGGAGGCCCTGGCGACCGGGCTGCTGTGCTTCCTGCTCTTCGTCGACGAGCCCCTGACGGCCCTGCGCCGCGCCGCCTGCACCGCCGGCGACTCGGACTCCCTCGCCTGCCTGGCCGGCGCCTTCGCCGGCGCGTACCTGGGCGCGGAGGCCTGGCCGGCCGAGTGGGCCGACCGCATCGAGTACCGCGGCGACCTCGTCGCGCTCGGCGCCCTCTGGGACGCGTGAGCCATGACCGGCACCCTGGACGCCATGGGCGTCGACCTGAGCCCCGTGGTGGCCGAGCAGCCCGACCCGGTGCTGTTCGCCACCGTCTCCGGAGCCCACCTCTACGGCTTCCCGTCCCGCGACTCGGACGTGGACCTGCGCGGCGTGCACCTGCTGCCGGCCGCCGACCTGGTCGGCCTGCGCGAGCCCCAGGAGACGCGCTCCCTCATGTGGGACCGCGACGGGATCGAGATGGACCTCGTCACGCACGACCTGCGCAAGTTCGTCCGCCTGATGCTGCGCCGCAACGGCTACGTGCTGGAGCAGCTGCTCTCCCCGCTCGTCGTGCACACCACCGACACGCACCGCGAACTGGCCGCGCTCGCCCCCGGCGTCCTCACCAGCCACCACGCCCACCACTACCGGGGCTTCGCGAAGACCCAGTGGCGGCTGTTCGACAGGACCGGCGAACTCAAGCCGCTGCTCTACACGTTCCGCGTCCTGCTCACCGGCATCCACCTGATGCGCAGCGGCGAGGTGCAGGCGCACCTGCCGACGCTGATCGGCGAGGTCGACGCGCCCGCCTGCCTGCCGGAACTCATCGCGGCGAAGGCCGAGCGCGAACACGGCCCGGCCGGGGTCGACCGGGCGCGCGTGCTCGAGGACGTCGAGCGGCTGCACGCGGTGCTGGACGCCGCGCAGCAGGACTCGGTCCTGCCCCCGGCCCCCACCGCCCACGACGCCCTGCACGACCTCGTCGTACGGGTCCGGCTGCGGGGCTGAGGCGCGGCGTGGCCGCGAATCAGGCTCTCGGGCTGCATGCCCCCCGGAGCGTACGCGCGGCGATCAGGCGAGGCGGATCGAACCTCCCTCCACCGTGATCTGCTCCGCGGGCAGCGGCTGCGTCGCCGGGCCGTTGACGACGGACCCGTCGGAGACGCGGAAGCGGCTGCCGTGGCAGGGACAGTCGATCGTGCCGTCGGAGACGGAGCCCACCAGGCACTGCCGGTGGGTGCAGATCGCCGAGAAGGCCTTGAACTGCCCCTTCTCGGGCTGGGTGACCACCACCTTCTCGTCCTTGAAGATCCTGCCCCCGCCGACCGGGATGTCGCCGGTGGCGGCGAGCCGCCCGCCGGCCTTCGTGCCCTCGTCCGCGGGGGACTCGGCCGACGAGGAGCCGTCTCCGCCCCCGCCGCAGGCGGCGGCGAACACCGCCGCGCCCGTCGCCCCCGTCGCCAGGAGAACCGTGCGCCGCGTGGTCTCGTACGTCATGTCGTCACTCCGGATGTCGAGAAACCGAGAAACCGAGAATCAGAAGAACAAAGAGAAAGGGAAACGTAAGGAGTGGCCGAAAAAAGGGGCATTCCGGGCCGCTGTCACGAAAATACCCAACAGGCCGCCGCCCCGGCGTCTCACCGGGCGGGCGCCGCGCACCCGGCCCGCACAGGCTGACTAGGCTGGCCGGACAACAGCGACACGTACGTCAGCAAGGAGCATCGCCGTGGCGGTACGAGCGGTCCGGGGCGCCGTCCAACTCGAACGGGACGAGGCCGGGCACATGGACGAGCAGGTCGGAGCCCTGCTCACGGCCATCCTGGAACGCAACGACCTCAGCGCCGACGACCTGATCAGCATCTGGTTCACGGCCACGCCCGACCTGCACAGCGACTTCCCGGCGGCCGCCGCCCGCAAGCTGGGCATCGTCGACGTCCCGCTGATCTGTGCCCAGGAGCTGGACATCGAGGGCGCCATGCCCCGGGTCGTCCGGGTCCTCGCGCACATCGAGTCCGACCGGCCCCGCTCCGGCATCGCCCACGTCTACCTCGGTGCCGCGGCCGCCCTGCGCAAGGACATCGCCCAGTGAGAACCGCACTCGTCATCGGAGCCGGGCTCATCGGCACGTCGGCCGCCCTCGCCCTGGCCCAGCGGGGCGTCACCGTGCACCTCGCCGACCACGACCCCGAGCAGGCCCGCACGGCGGCCGCACTCGGCGCCGGCACGGACGAGGCCCCCGACGGGCCCGTCGACCTGGTGATCGTCGCCGCGCCCCCCGCGCACGTGGCCGACGTGCTGACCGACGCCATGCGCCGGGGCGCCGGGCGCGGCTACCTCGACGTCGCCAGCGTCAAGGGCGGGCCGCGCCGCGAGCTGGAGGCACGCGGCCTCGACCTCTCGGCGTACATCGGCACCCACCCGATGTCGGGCCGGGAGAAGTCCGGCCCGCTCGCCGCGACCGGCGACCTCTTCGAGGGCCGCCCCTGGGTGCTGACGCCGACCCGGGACACCGACACCGAGGTGCTGAACCTCGCGCTGGAGCTGGTCTCGCACTGCCGGGCCGTGCCGGTCGTGATGGACGCCGACGCCCACGACCGTGCCGTCGCCCTCGTCTCCCACATGCCGCACCTGGTCTCCAGCCTGGTCGCCGCGCGTCTGGAGCACGCCGAGGAGTCCGCGGTGCGGCTGTGCGGGCAGGGCATCCGGGACGTGACGCGGATCGCAGCCTCCGACCCCGGCATGTGGATCGACATCCTCTCCGCGAACCCGGCGCCGGTCGCCGACCTGCTCACGGACGTCGCAGCGGACCTGGCGGAGACCGTACGGGCCCTGCGCGCCCTGCAGTCGTCCGACGAGGACGAACGGCGCACGGGCGCCGGCGGGATCGAGGACGTGCTGCGGCGGGGCAACGCCGGGCAGGTCCGCGTGCCCGGCAAGCACGGGTCCGCCCCACGGGCCTACGAGGTCGTGGCCGTACTGATCGACGACCAGCCGGGGCAGCTGGCGCGGATCTTCGCCGACGCGGGGCAGGCCGGCGTCAACATCGAGGACGTGCGGATCGAGCACGCGACGGGGCAGCAGGCCGGTCTCGTGCAGCTGATCGTGGAGCCGAAGGCGGTGCCGGTGCTCAGTGCCGCGCTGCGGGAGCGAGGCTGGGCCCTGCGGCAGTAGGGGGTGCGCGGCCGGCGGTCGCCGGGCCCCGGGACGCGCGGCCGGACGAGTGACGCGTACCCAGTAACCTTGTGCGGGGCGGTCGCGCCCTCACCCCCTCAGGCCCGGTTCAGGAAGGTCCCCACAGTGGAAAGCGCCACGCCAGTGATTGTCGCCATCGACGGCCCGTCGGGCACGGGCAAGTCGAGCACCTCCAAGGCCGTGGCGGCGCAGCTCGGACTGAGCTACCTGGACACCGGCGCCCAGTACCGGGCGATCACCTGGTGGATGGTGAACAACGGCATCGACATCGAGGACCCCGGCGCGATCGCGGCCGCCGCCGGCAAGCCCGAGATCGTCTCCGGCACCGACCCGAAGGGGCCGACCATCACGGTGGACGGCGTCGACGTGGCCGCCCCGATCCGCACCCAGGAGGTCACCTCCAAGGTCAGCGCGGTCAGCGCGGTGCCCGAGGTGCGGGCCCGGATCACCGAGCTGCAGCGCTCGATCGCGGCCTCCGCACCAGGCGGCATCGTCGTCGAGGGCCGCGACATCGGCACCACCGTCCTGCCGGACGCCGACCTGAAGATCTTCCTCACCGCCTCCGCGGAGGCGCGCGCCGCCCGCCGCAGCGGCGAGCTCAAGGGCGCCGACGTGAACTCCACCCGCGAGGCCCTGATCAAGCGGGACGCCGCCGACTCCAGCCGCAAGACCTCGCCGCTCGCCAAGGCGGACGACGCCGTCGAGGTGGACACCACCGAGCTCACGCTCGACCAGGTCATCGAGTGCGTCGTCACCCTGGTCGAGGAGAAGCGGGCCGGGAAGTGACCGAGCTGCCTTCGGCACGCGGCGCGGAGGTCGGGCGGCGCATCGGCGTCGGCCTGATGTACGGGCTGTGGAGACCGCGCGTGCTCGGCGCCTGGCGGGTGCCCACCCAGGGCCCGGTGATCCTGGCGGTCAACCACTCCCACAACATCGACGGCCCGATGGTCATGGGCGTGGCACCCCGGCCGACGCACTTCCTGATCAAGAAGGAGGCGTTCGTCGGCCCGCTCGACCCCTTCCTGCTCGGCATCGGGCAGGTCAAGGTCGACCGCGACACCCCCGACCGCACGGCCGTCACCCAGGCGCTCGGGGTGCTGAAGGACGGCGGCGTGCTCGGCATCTTCCCGGAGGGCACCCGGGGCGAGGGCGACTTCGCCTCGCTGCGCGCGGGCCTGGCGTACTTCGCGGTGCGCAGCGGGGCCCCGGTCGTACCGGTGGCCGTGCTGGGAAGTTCCGGGCGCCCCGGACGGTTGATAAAGGCGCTGCCCCCGCTGCGCTCGCGCGTGGACGTCGTCTTCGGCGAGCCCTTCGAGGCGGGCGACGGCAGCGGCCGCCGCACGCGCAAGGCGCTGGACGAGGCCACCGGGCGCATCCAGAAGCAACTGGCCGCCCACCTGGAAAACGCCAGGCGCCTGACCGGGCGCTAGGCGACACTGAGTAGTGGATCAGCCGCACCGACCGCGGGTGCTCCACCGACCACCACGATGAACGACGAGGTACGGACTTCATGAACGACCACAGCCAGCCCGACGGCTCGGACGCGTACGAGGGCGCGCACGAGCACGAGCACGGGGCGCTCGGCGACGCCGAGTTCGCGGAGTTCATGGAGCTCGCCGCGGAGGAGGGCTTCGACCTCGAGGACGTCGAGGGCGCTCTCGAGGAGGCGGGCCACGGCCCGCTGCCCGTGCTCGCCGTCGTCGGCCGCCCCAACGTGGGCAAGTCGACCCTCGTGAACCGCATCATCGGGCGCCGCGAGGCCGTCGTCGAGGACAAGCCCGGCGTCACCCGCGACCGCGTGACCTACGAGGCCGAGTGGGCGGGCCGCCGCCTCAAGGTCGTCGACACCGGCGGCTGGGAGCAGGACGTCCTCGGCATCGACGCCTCCGTCGCCGCCCAGGCCGAGTACGCCATCGAGGCCGCCGACGCGGTCGTGTTCGTCGTCGACGCCAAGGTCGGCGCCACGGACACCGACGAGGCCGTCGTGCGGCTGCTGCGCAAGGCCGGCAAGCCCGTCGTGCTGTGCGCCAACAAGGTCGACGGCCCGAGCGGCGAGGCCGACGCGGCCTACCTGTGGTCGCTGGGCCTGGGGGAGCCGTACCCGGTCTCCGCGCTGCACGGCCGGGGCACCGGCGACATGCTCGACCAGGTCCTCGAGGTCCTGCCGGAGGCGCCGCGCGAGACGTTCGCCGGCGGCGGCATCGGCGGCCCGCGCCGCATCGCGCTGATCGGCCGTCCCAACGTCGGCAAGTCCTCCCTGCTCAACAAGGTGGCCGGCGAGGAGCGCGTCGTCGTCAACGAGCTGGCCGGCACGACCCGCGACCCGGTCGACGAGCTGATCGAACTCGGCGGCGTGACCTGGAAGTTCGTCGACACGGCGGGCATCCGCAAGCGGGTCCACCTCCAGCAGGGCGCCGACTACTACGCCTCGCTGCGCACCGCGGCCGCCGTGGAGAAGGCGGAGGTCGCCGTCATCCTGATCGACGCCACCGAGTCCATCTCGGTGCAGGACCAGCGGATCGTCACGATGGCCGTCGAGGCGGGCCGCGCGGTCGTCATGGCGTTCAACAAGTGGGACACCCTCGACGAGGAGCGCCGCTACTACCTGGAGCGGGAGATCGAGACCGAGCTCGGCCAGGTCGCGTGGGCGCCGCGGGTGAACGTCTCGGCCCGCACCGGCCGGCACATGGAGAAGCTGGTCCCGGCGATCGAGACGGCCCTGGCCGGCTGGGAGACCCGGGTCCCGACGGGCCGGCTGAACGCCTTCCTGGGCGAGCTGGTGGCCGCCCACCCTCACCCGGTGCGGGGTGGCAAGCAGCCGCGCATCCTGTTCGGCACCCAGGCCGGTACCAAGCCGCCGCGGTTCGTGCTGTTCGCCTCCGGGTTCATCGAGGCGGGCTACCGACGCTTCATCGAGCGCCGGCTGCGTGAGGAGTTCGGCTTCGAGGGCACGCCGATCCACATCTCGGTGCGGGTGCGCGAGAAGCGCGGCCGCAAGAAGTAGCACGGCACAGCAGGAGGGGCGGCCCCCGGGTGGGGGCCGCCCCTCCTGCTGTGTGCGCGCTCAGCCGTGCCCGCGCCGCCCCGGCGGGAGCGCGGCCGGTACGTAGTGCATCTGCGTGCCGTGCGGCCCGACGGCCCCGACGCGCTGCCACTGCGGCTGCTGCCCGGCCGCGTGCCGGGCGCTCTGGGCGCCCGCGCTGTACGCGCTGTACGAACTGCTGTAGCCGCTGCCGTACGAGCCGGTCGTACTGTGCGGGATGTTCCCGAAGGCGGTGAAGCCCAGCTTCTCCTCGCCGCTGCGGTCACCGGGCAGCGCGCGGAAGGACTTGACGTACTCGGCGTAGAGCGCGTCGTAGATCGGCGTGGCCGATGGGCCGCCCTGGGCGTCCTGCGCCGATCGCGCGGAGGGGATCGGCGAGAAGGACTGGCGGCGGGGAACGTCGTATGCGTGCACGTATGTCCAAACGACCTCGTGGGTCAAGGGATGCGGCCGTGGTTACGGCTTTCGCGGGGGCCGGGGCCGCGCGGGTGACGCGGCGCTCAGGTGCCGGCCAGCGGCAGCGCCGCGGCGACCAGCTTGCCGTTGGCCGCCGCCTTGTCCAGGGCGTCGCGCAGCAGGTCCTCGCGCGGCTGGCGGCCGATCGAGCCGACGGGCGCGGCGAACATCAGCACCTGCTGGTGCTTGTTGGCGGCCGCGCGCCAGGCGTCGGTGACCTGGAGCGGCTGGTGCGCCTGCCACCAGGCCACGGGCTGGCCTCCGTTGGTCCCGGGCTGGAGCACCGCGTGCAGCTGGCCCACCGCGAGCAGCACGGACCAGCCGTGCAGCACCGGCGGCACCGCCGACAGCTCCGTCAGCGGCATGAAGCCCTGCTCGATGAGCAGCGGCAGGAAGTCGTCCCCGCCGCCGAAGGTGCCGGGCCGGGCGATGGGCGCGGTCGGCTCCACCACCAGGGCCGGGTGCAGCTCGCCGCCGATCAGGACCAGCCCGCTGGTCACCCCGAGCACCGCCTGCTCGGGCACCGTCCTGTCGGGCTCCAGGTCGACGGTGTCGCCGGTGATGGACTTCACCGCACCCTGGAGCTGCTCCTCGGTGACCTGCACGACCTGGGAGGGCAGGCAGCCGGCGTGGGCGAAGGCGAGGACGGCGGTCTCGTCCCCGATGAACAGGACGGTGCTGGTGCGCTCCTGCGCGGAGTCGCCCGGAGTGCGGCAGGACGTGCAGTCGTAACTGCCCGGGGCGGTCTCTCCGGCGAGCAGGCGGTCGGCTTCTTCGTCGCCGATCTCGGCGCGTACCTCGTCGCTGACGTCGAGCATGCGCGGCACGGGTGGCTCCCTCGGGGATGCGGTGCGTGGCGAGGCCGGGTGGCTCCCGGCCCGTGGTCCGGGTGGGCCCCGGCTCATGAAGAAGACAACGGGCGATCTGTGGCGGGAGTAACGCCCCGGGGCGAACGGAATCGAACCAACCAGCGCACGGGGGCCCGTTCGTGGTGAGGCGGACCGGCTGCCGCCAACTCATCCCGCCCCAGGTCCCGTTGGAGGTTGCCGGACGGTCCCGCACGCGTCACCGTGTGGGTCGACAAATCAGGAAATCCGCGAATGAAATGGGTGGCTGAAACTCGCCGTTACCCGAGGTACGTGCGAAGGACCCGCCCAGGCGGGGTGTCCGCTCCGCCCGTCAGCGGGTGAGTTCCCCCGCCTCGCCCGCGAACACCACCGCGCCGCGCCGCAGTTCGTAGACGACGGCGGGCCGTCCGCGCAGGACGGGCGGCAGCCGCTGCTCGGCGACCACGACACACGCGTCCAGCCCGCTCAGCAGCTCGTACGTCCGGGCCGCGACCTCGGGCGACATGCCCTGGACGGGCTCGTCGACCAGCACCACGCGCGCCCGTGCCAGCAGGGCCCGGGACACGGCGAGCATCCGCTGCTCACCGCCGGAGAGGGTCCCGGCCCGCCGCTCCAGCAGCGGACGCAGCTGCGGGTAGGCGTCCAGGGCCGGGCCGAGGCGGGCGGACGTCAGACCGAGGTTCTCCCGCACGGTCAGGGAGCCGAACACGGCCCGCCGCTCCGGCACCAGGCACAGCCCCCGCCGGGCCCGCTGGTGCGCCGGGACGCCGGTGACGTCGACGCCGTCCCAGACGACCGCGCCGCCCGACAGCGCGACGGTGCCGGCCAGGGCGTGCAGGACGGTGGTGCGGCCGGAGCCGTTGCGGCCCAGCAGCACGGTCAGGCCCGGTCCGGGAGCGGTGAGGGTGACGCCGTGCAGGGCCTCCAGCGGGCCGTAGTGCACGCGCGCGTGGCGCAGGGCGATCGTGCTCATGCCCCGGCCCCCGTCCCCGGCGCGTCCAGGACCCGTGCGGGCGGACCCGAGGCGACGATCCGCCCCGCGTTCATCACGTGCACGACGTCGGCGAGGTCCGCGACCAGGTCCAAGTCGTGCTCGACGACCAGCAGGGCCGTCCCGTCGGCGGCCAGGGCCTTCAGGACTGCGGCCAGCGCGGCGACTTCGGCGGTGTCGAGGCCGGCGGCGGGCTCGTCGAGCAGCAGCACGCGCGGGTCTCCGGCCAGGGCCCGGGCCAGTTCGACGCGGCGCAGCGTGCCGGTGGGCAGTCCCGCGGCGGGCCGGGCGCGCACGGGCCCGTCCAGGCCGAACAGGCGCAGGGTCCGCTCCACGGCGCCCGGACCGCCCGCACCGCCCGGCCGGCCCTGTTCGGCGCCGACCCGGACGTTCTCGGCCACGGTGAGCGACGGGAAGACGGCCAGTTCCTGGAAGGTGCGGGCCACCCCGAGGCGGGTGCGGGCCTGGGCGGGCAGCGCGGTGATGTCGCGCCCGTCGAACCGCACGGCGCCCCGCGCGGGCCGCACGGTCCCGGCCAGACAGTGGAACAGGGTGCTCTTCCCGGCCCCGTTCGGCCCCACCACCGCGGTGATCCGCCCGGGGAAGAGATCCAGGCCGACCCCGTCGAGCGCGGTGAACCCGCCGCCGTAGCGGACGTGGAGGCGACGGGCGCTGAGGAGGGGAGGGGCGGGACCACCCGCGGGGCGCACCGCCGGGATGGCCGACGTGAGGGGGCCGGCGGGACCGGAGGGAGGGACCAGTGTGCGCGATGCGGCGGGCATGTCCGACTCGCCGGGGCTGCCGGGGGTGGCCTCCGGGTGGAGGGCGGGAGCGGCGGGTGCGGCTGGGGGCCGTCGGCCGGGGTGGGTCGCTCGGGCGAGGAGGCGGCGGAGGCGGCTGGAGGTGGCGGGGGCAGCCGTTGCGGCGGTACCGGTTGCACTCGTCGGTGGTGCGGCGGGTGCGTCGGGGGTGTTCGAGGGCCGTCGGCCGGGGCGGGTCGCTCGGGCGAGGAGGGTGCGGCGGGCCGTGCCGGTGTCCGGCGGCGGTACGCCCGGTGTGCCGGGGGTGTTCGGGGGACGGCGGGCGGGGTGGGGCGTCCGGGTGGGGGAGCGGAGGTGGCTCGGGGTGCCGGCGCCCGTCGCCGTCGCGCCCAGCGGCATCGGCACCCGCACCCGTCCGGTCCCGTACCCGCCGGGGGCCGCGGCGCGCAGCTTCTCGCGCACCCGGGTGCCCGCCGACGTCAGCGTCGCCGTCGGCCGGGGGCGCATGCTGGCCCGGGCGGTGCGCAGCACCTCCGGGGCCCCGCCCGGGAAGCGGCCCACCAGGATCGCGAGCACACCGATCAGCGCCGCCGCGACACCACCGCGCGCCCCCGCGTCCAAGCCGACCAGGAGGGCCGCCGCGGCGAGCGCGCCGAGCGTGCTGTCGGTGCCCAGGACGACCACCGCGGCGAACCAGAGCAGACCGCGCACCGGGTCGTACGCGGCGGCGTCGAAGGCCCGCAGCCCCATGCCGAGCATCCCGCCGCCCAGTGCGGCCAGCGCGGCGCCCACGACGAAGGCCAGCAGCTTCAGCGACGGCACGCGGACGCCCGTCGCCCGCGCGCCCGCCTCGTGGTCGCGCAGGGCCGCGAGGGCGCGGCCGGTCCGCCCCCGGCGCAGCAGGTGTGTCACCGCCAGCGCCACGGCCAGGAGCAGCAGCTCCAGCGCGTAGTAGGCCCGGTCCCCGTCGAAGCCTGCCGGGCGGCCGAGCGTGAGGCCCGCCGTGGCGTACGGCTGGGTGAAGACGAAGCGGTTCACGCCGACGCCGACGGCGAACGTCGCCAGCGCCAGGGCCAGGCCCCGGCGGCGGATCGCCGGCCCGCCCGTCAGCAGCCCGAGCGGGGCCACCAGCACCACCGCCACCGCGAGGGCCGCCAGTTCCGGCAGCCGGGGCAGGCCCGGGAAGCGGCCCGCCGCCAGCAGCGCCGTGAAGAGGGCGCCCAGGCCCGCGTACGCCGCCTGCCCCAGGGAGATCTGGCCGGCGCGGCCGGTGACCACGACCAGGGACAGCAGGATCACGGCGAGCGCCGGCACCTGGACCGAGGTGTGCAGGTCCCGGCCCGCCAGGCCCAGCGGCAGCAGGAACAGCACCAGCGCCACGACCCAGGCCCCCGGCGACGCGGGCGCCCGGGCCGCGGCCGCAGGCGGCAGCGCGTCCCGGGTCCCGACGCCCGGCAGGACGAGGGCCGCGACCAGCAGCGCGACGACGAACAGGTTCGTGCCGGCCGCCCGCAGCAGCGGCTCGCCCCAGCCGGGCGGGTGCAGCCGCGTCAGCTGGCTCTGCGCGACCCCGATGGCCAGGGCCACCACCACCGCGACGGCCGTGCCGCGCATCCGCGCGGCCACCGCGACCGCCACGACCTCCATCACCAGCAGCGGCAACCCGTACGGGTCCAGCCGCACGTACGGCGCCAGCAGCACGCCCGTCAGGCCCGCCGTGAACGCGCCGAACGCCCAGCCCGCCGCCGCGACCCGGTCCGCGTCGATGCCGCCCAGCACCGCCAGCCGCCGGTCGTCGACCACGGCCCGCAGCTCCCGTCCGAACCGGGTCCGGCGGACCACCACCGCGACCCCGGCGGCCAGCACCAGCACCACCGCCAGCTGCCCCCACGGCTCGTCCGGCACGAGCACCGGCGCGTCGTCCCGCGCCCCCTGCCCCCACAGCAGTGCCGCCCCGCCCACCAGCAGCACGAACACGCCGAGGGACGCCACCAGGGCCCGCGCCGGGTCCGGTCCCAGCACCGACAGGGGCCGGAAGACGAACCGCTCCAGCACCACACCCAGCCCCGGCGCCAGCACCAGCAGCGTCACCACCGCCCCGAGCCACAGCGGCCAGTCCCACTCGACCACGCACTGCCGTAGCGCGTACGCGCACACCATCGCGATCGCCCCGTGCGCGAAGTTCAGCACCCCGGTCGCGCGGTAGGTCACGATCAGGCCGATCCCGGTCAGGGCCGCCGCGGCGCCCACGGACAGACCCGCGAGGGTGAGGTCGTACGTCAGCGAGGACATCAGTCGGTCTCTTCGGCCGGTTCGCAGATCGGGCAGGGCCCCAGCTCGCCGCTCGCCACCGGCTTCGCGTCCACCGGGACCGCCTCCGCCTTCCCGGCGACCAGCGGGCAGTCCGCCCGGTGGTACAGCGTGCCGCCCGGCACCATGAGCAGCCGGCCGCTCACCGCGAGCGGCGCGGAGACGTCCTGGCCCGGCGCCTCCTCGTCGCCGGGGCCGGGCTGGACGAGCAGGCCGTACAGCTCCTCCACGCGCGCGGCGGCGACCGCCTGCCCGCCGCGGGCCAGCAGCACCGCCCCCGCGACGATCAGCGCGGCACCGGGGATCGTGCAGGAGGCGAGGTAGGGGAGCTGCCGTTCGGCGTAGCGCTCGCCGGAGACGCCGTACCAGCCGGCCACGCACAGCACGGCGCCGGCGGCGAGCGCCGCCCAGCCCGCCCACCGGAGGGAAGGCACGGTCCGCAGTCGGCTCGTCCGCATCACCTGGATCACCGGCTCCCACACGTCGTCGCTGGCCGTGCACGGGTCCGGCTGCCTGTGCGCGCCCGCCGATCGCTTGCACTATGCCCTGTGGAAGCCGACCCTGAAAGCACCGGGCGCCCACGGCCCGGACCGACACCCGGTGGTGAGCCAGATGGTTCTCGGCAGCGACCTCAGGAGGGGGAACGCGACGGGACCTCCGCGTACCGCGGGACGCGGCACGGCGGTGGCCGCCGCCGTGGTCCTGGCCCTGGTGCCGGCGCTGGCGGCCTGCAGCGACGACAGCGGCGGCGGCGGCGCGAGCACCCCGCCCACGCCGACCGCCGAGCGGACCACCAGCGCCCCGGCCAGCGCCCCCGCCGACCGCGCCGCGGCCGAGGCGGAGATCAGGCAGAACTGGCAGAAGTTCTTCGACCCCGGTACCTCCACCGAGGACAAGCAGGCCGTCCTGGAGAACGGCGACCGGTTGGGCCCGGTCCTCCGGGCCTTCAGCGGCGACGAGCGCGGCGGGCAGGTCCGGGCGCACGTCGACAAGGTGGAGTTCACCTCGGCGACCGGGGCGGACGTCACGTACACCCTCACCCTGAAGGGCGCCACCGTCCTCCCGGACGCCTCCGGCAGCGCCGTCGAGCAGGACGGCACCTGGAAGGTGTCGGCCAGGACGCTGTGCGCGCTGGTGCAACTGAGCGGCAATGCGTCGCCGGTGCCGGGCTGCTGAGACGCTCGCCGCGGTGCTGCTGCTCGCCCTCAGCGCGGCCTGCGGCAGCCGGCTGCCGGAGAGCGACTTCACGCACGGCAGCCGCAGCCCCGCACCCCGCGAGGCGGCGCCCCTGCGGGTCGGCATCATCACCAGCGCCACCAGCCCGGTCGGCGGCGACGCCTTCACCGGCCCGCGGGACGGCGCACGGGCCTGGTTCGAGCGGCTCAACGCCCGCGGCGGCATCGGGGGCCGGCGGGTCGAGGTGCGCGCCTGCGACGACGGCGGCAGCGGCGTGGGCAACCACGCGTGCGTGCACCGGCTCGTCGACGAGGACCGGGTCGTCGCCCTCGTCGCGACCACCGCCCTCGACTACGCGGGCGCCTCGCGCGTCTCCGCCGCCCGGGTGCCCGACATCGGCGGCCAGCCCATCGGCGGCGCCTACGACACCTACCCCCACCTCTACGGCATCTACGGCAGCCTCGCCCCCCGCGAGGGCACCACCGGCTGGGACGGCAGGCTGTACGGCGGCACCGAGGTCTACCGCTACTTCCGGCGCGAGCACAGCGCCCGCACCGCCGCCGTCGTCTCCTACAACCAGTCCGCCTCGGCCGCCTACGCCCGGCTCGTCGAACGCGGCCTGCGCGCCGAGGGCTACAAGGTCGTGACCGAGCAGGTCGACTTCGCCCTGCCCAACTTCCGTGCCGTCGCGGCCGACCTGAAGGAACAGGGAGCCGACCTGGTCTTCGACGCCCTCGACGGGCACGGCAACGCCCGGCTGTGCCGTGCCCTGGACGAGGAGGGCGTCCGGCTCACCGCGAAGGTGACCAACGTGCAGAACTGGACCTCCACCGTCGCCGACGACTACGAGGACGCCCCACGCTGCCGCAACGCCCTCTGGGCCACCGGCGCCAGCCGCAACTTCGAGGACACGGGCCACCCGGCCGTCCGGGAGTTCCGCGCGGCCACCCGTGCTCTGAAGACCCACTCCCAGTGGCAGCTGGAGGGGTGGGCGGCCGCGCGCTGGTTCACCGACGCCGCCCGGTCCTGCGTGAAGCAGGGCGTCACGCGCGCGTGCGTCGACCGCTTCATGGACCGCAGCCGGGGCTACACCGCCGGCGGACTGCTGCTGCCCGTCGAGTTCGCCCACGACGCCGCACCCCCGAGGACCCGGCACACCTGCCTGTCCGTGGCCCGCTGGCAGGACGGCAGGGGCTGGGTGAGCCAGGGCGAGATGGACCGCACCTGCTTCGACGTCCCTCAACTGGCCTACCGCCCTTGAGGACAGTGGCTGTCCGCGAGGGCTGGCAGACTCGGCCCCATGCTGGAGACCTCGGCCCGACTGCTGCGCTTGCTGTCCCTGCTCCAGGCCCACCGCGAGTGGCCCGGAGCCGAGCTGGCCGGCCGGCTCGGCGTCAGCGCCCGCACCCTGCGCAGGGACGTGGACCGGCTGCGCGAACTGGGCTACCCGGTCAACGCCAGCCCGGGCACCGGCGGCGGCTACCGGCTGGGCGCGGGCGCCGAACTGCCCCCGCTGCTCCTGGACGACGACGAGGCGGTCGCCGTGGCCGTCGGGCTGCGCACGGCCGCCGGGCAGGGCATCGACGGCATCGGCGAGACCTCGGTGCGCGCCCTCGCCAAACTGGAGCAGGTGCTGCCGGACCGGCTGCGCCGCCGCGTGAGCGCCCTCAACTCCTTCACGGTGCCGATGCTGCGCGGCTCGCTGCCCTCCTCGGTCGACGCGGCCGTGCTCACCGAACTGGCCCACCTGTGCCGGGACGCCGAGACGCTGCGCTTCGCCTACGAGGGCCACGACGGCACGCCGTCCCGCCGCCGCGTCGAACCGCACCGCCTGGTGTGCACCGAGCGCCGCTGGTACCTCGTCGCCTGGGACCTCGACCGGGAGGACTGGCGCACCTTCCGCGTCGACCGCATCACGCCGAAACCGCCGCACGGCCCGCGCTTCGTCCCCCGCGACCCGCCCGCAGAGGACCTGGCGGCCTACGTCTCGCAGGGCGTGTCCACGCGCGCCTACGCCACCCACGCCGTCGTACGGCTCCTCGCGCCCCTGGCCGAGGCCCGGGAGCACATCTCGCCCTCCGCCGGGGTGCTGGAGGCCGAGGGCCCGGACACCTGCCTGCTGCGCTGCGGTGCCGGCAGCCTGGACGTGATGGTCATCCACGTCGTCATGCTGGGCTTCGACTTCGAGGTGCTGGAGCCGGCCGGACTGGTCGACGCGATCAGGAGGACGCGCGACCGACTCGACCGCGCTCTGGCCCGGTCCGTGCCGTCACCGCCGCGCACCGGGCGGGGTGCCGGCCGCACCCCGGCGGCTCGGAGCGGATCCGGCCCGGCCTCGTGAAGTCCCCGGCAATTTCGTGGGAGCGCCGCGTCGCCCGGCCGGTCCGGCGGCGGAATGCGGAAAGGCCCGGGGCACTTCACCCATTCGCTTTACGGCGGGCCTTTCCACCGGCGAACGGGGACGCGGGGAATTACGCTCGAATGCCGTCCCGAGGGGCGGCGAACCGCTCGTGCGGGTGACGGGTGGCGCCCCGAACACCTGTCGTGATCTTGTGACAGAAGCGTGACCTGACGCGCACGGTGACGGGGGCCGGGCGCGGACTTCCGCCGCAGCCGGGCAGGACATAGCGTGGCGGCATGGCACCGACTCCGACACCTCCCGCGGAACCCGACGACACCCCGGACACCTACGTCGGCCTGGAGGCCGGCCGGGCCGAGCACCTCGCGCGTGAGCGCGGCTGGCCGACGGTGCGCTCGCTGCCGCCGGGGGCGATCATCACCATGGAGTACCGCGTGGGCCGGCTGAACTTCGAGGTGAAGGGCGGCCGGGTGGCCCGCGCCTGGAAGGGCTGAGACGCGCAGAAGGCCCCGGTCCACCGAGGGACCGGGGCCTTCGCCGTGCCGTGAGGCGGCCGCGCACCGGGAGGTCCGCGACGGTCAGCCGCCCGCCACGGGGCGGGCCGAGGAGGCGGAACCGCGGGGGTGGCGCTCCGGGTGCGGCGGCCGGCGACTGCCGGCCGGGGTGGTCGGGGTGCGCTCCGCGCGGCTGGTGTGCGGTCCCGGCGCCAGGTAGACGGGGGTCCGCGGCGACAGGGCCGTCACGTCGTCCCGCTCGGCCGGCAGCGGTGTGACGACCAGGGGCGGTACGCCGGCCGGAACGGCCGAGGCCCGGCGCCGGCGCGACCGCACCGTGTCGCGCAGCTCGAGGATGCGGGCCTCCGCACGGGCGATGAGCGGCTCGAACCAGGGCAGGGCGAGCAGGATCAGCAGGCCGGCGACCCACCCGAGGAGCACATCGCTCAGCCAGTGCGTACCGAGGTAGACCGTGGCCATCCCGACGCCCAGGGAGGTCACCGCCGACACGGCGGACAGCCAGCGGCGCGCCGCCGGGGTGGAGGCCATGTAGGCCAGGATCCCCCACGTCACCACGGCGTTCGCGGTGTGACCGCTCGGAAATATATCGCCGCCGCGCCACATCTCGTTCGAGCCGATCACGGTCGCGTAGTGGGGCCCCAGACGGCCCATGCCGTACTTGGCGGCGCCGACCGTGACGTTCAGCAGCAGCAGCGAGACGCCCAGGGCGAGCAGCGGACGCAGGGTGTGCTGCCGCCAGGAGCGCCAGCCCAGCCAGGCCGCGACCATCACGGCCGTCGGGCCGCGCTGGCCGAGGACGACGTAGTAGTCGACGAACCAGTGGATCTGCGACCACTGCTGGTAGGGCCGGAAGAACATGACCTGCCAGTCGAGCCGGACCAGCCAGGACGTGATCACCACGGCCCACACGATCGCGCCGTAGAAGGCCAGCGTCGCCGCGAGGAGCACGACGCGGTGCCTGCTCATCTTCGGCACATCGAGGTGGGCGGGTCGTTCCGGCTCACGGTCCAGCCGGGCGAACACCCGGTCCAGACGGGTGAGCTTCGGTTCGGTACGCACCCAATCGACGTTACAGCGAGTGAGCTGAGATCCCGGTCGAATCAACGGCTTTGTGATGACGATGTGATGTGGGATTCCTCTCAACAGGGGGTTTATTTCCAGCGATTCTGTAATCGCCGGGCGCTGCGGCCTTCAATTCCTTTGATCATCCCGGGGGCGGGTTTTATCGCGCTTTTGAATTCGTTCACCCGGGCATGGGCTGGAATTCCCCCGGCGCTCACAGCGGGTCAGGGGGGACCGGAGCCGTTCAGCCAGAACGCCCCGTACACCGCACCGGCCACCGCGAGACCCCCCAGCACCGCAGCTGACCTGCGCGGACGCGCACGCGCCAGGAGGAGCGCGAGGGGCAGCAGCAACGGGAAGGCGGGCATCAGCAGCCGCGGTTTGGAACCGAAGTAGCTCGACGCGCACAGCGCCAGCAGGGTCACCAGGCCGCTGTGGACCAGCAGCGGGAGCGGCTGGCGCTGACGTACACCCACCCCGTACAGCCAGACGACTGACGCGACCCCCAGGACGAGCCCCGCACCGGCCAGGGCCGAGGGGAACGACGTGAACTTGCCGGCGACGAACCCGGCGAAGGCGTACCCGCCGTCGAAGCCGTTGCGCCAGCCGGCCTGGACGTCGAGGTAGCCGAGCGGGCCCGCACCGGTGCGGTGGCCGACCCACAGCATGTATCCGGCGACGCCCAGGGGAGCGAGGAGCATGCCGGCCAGGCGCCGGCCGGGGGAGGAGGCCGGGTCCGGCCCGCCGGGCGCCCCGGCCGCGTCCGCCACCCGCCCGGAAGGGGCCGCGCGCCGCTCCGCGGCGAAGGAGGCGATCGCCGCCGCCCAGACCGCCGCGACCACCGCCACCCCCACCGGCCGGGTCAGCCCCGCCGCCGAGGCCAGCACCCCCGCCGCGACCCAGCGGCCGGTCAGCACCGCGTACAGGGACCACGCGGCCAGGGCCGTGAACAACGACTCGCTGTACGCCATCGACTGCACGATCCCGACCGGCAGGACCGCCCACAGCATGACCGCGCACACCCCGGCCCGGCGTCCGTACACATGGTCCGTCACCGCGAAGATCCCCCAGGCCGCGGCGAGGGAGGCGACCAGGCTGACGACGAACCCGCCGTCCGCGTACGACAGCGGCGACACCGCCGCCACCAGCCGCTCCAGCCACGGCAGCAACGGGAAGAAGGCCAGGTTGGAGTGGACGTCGCCGTTCGGCAGCCGCACCTCGTAGCCGTAACCGAGTTCGGCGACCCGGACGTACCAGAGCGCGTCCCAGCGGGCGGTGAGCAGCGTGTACGCGCTCTTGTCCCGCGCCGCGCTCCACAGCAGCAGCGCGAGCAGGCCCAGGGCGCGGACGGCCGCGTAGCCGAGGAGGGCCGGGGCCGCCCGGCGCAGCGCCCCGGCGCGCGGCGGGGCCGTGCGCGTCTGCAGATCGGTCACGGGCCCGATTATCGGCCCCGGCGGGAACCGGCCGGGCCGGCGGGGCGTTTGGCACGGCGAGCGGCAGTGGCGTACGCCACATCGTTCCGCCGAAGTCGTGAGAGGTCCGCCACTGGGCACCGGCGCGGACTCGCGTACGCTGACGTGTCACTCGCTTTTCGTTTGCGCGGGCCGGAGATCCACCGCTCCTCTCCGGCCGAGTCGCGGGGGCGTCCCCCACCCCGTGAGCCCGCCGATCGCGAGGGAACATCTGGGAGGTACGTACATGTCCGGGACGACCACGGCCGCCGCTGCGCTGCGCCGTCGGGCGGCCGGGGCCGGTGCCAACCGCTGGGTGGTCCTCGTCGTCCTCTGCGTCAGCCTGCTGCTGGTCGCGGTCGACGCCACCGTGCTGCACGTGGCGGTCCCCGCCGTCACCGAGGACCTCAGGCCCGGCGGGATGGAGCTGCTCTGGATCGTCGACGTCTACCCACTGGTCTGCGCCTCGCTGCTGATCCTCTTCGGCACGCTGGGTGACCGCGTCGGCCGCAGACGGGTCCTGCTGCTCGGGTACGCCCTGTTCGGCGTGGCCTCCGGTCTCGCGGCCCTGGCCGACAGCGCCCAGGTCCTGATCGTGGCGCGGGCACTGCTCGGCGTCGGCGGCGCGATGATCATGCCCGCGACCCTGTCGATCCTGCGGCAGGTCTTCCCCGACCGGCGCGAGCGCGCGCTGGCCATCGGCATCTGGAGCGCGGTGGCCGCGGTGGGCGCCGCGGTCGGGCCGCTGCTCGGCGGCTTCCTGCTGGAGCACTTCTGGTGGGGCTCGGTCTTCCTGGTCAACATCCCCCTGATGCTGGTCAGCCTCCCGGTGGGACGGCTGCTGCTGCCCGAGTCGAAGGGCGACGGCACGGGCCCCTGGGACGTGGTCGGGGCGCTGATGGCGGCGGCCGGCCTGTTCGGTGTCGTCCTGGGTGTGAAGCGTCTGGGCAGCGGCGAGTCCGTGGGAAGCCTGCTCACCGTGCTGCCGCTGGTGGCCGGTGCGGCCCTGCTGACCGCGTTCGTACGGCGCCAGCGGCGGCGGACGCATCCGCTGGTCGACCTGAGGATGTTCGCGCGCCCGGCGTTCAGCACGTCCGTCGGGTGCATCGTGCTGGCCATGCTCGCCCTGGTGGGCCTGGAGCTGATCGCCGCGCAGTACCTCCAACTGGTGCTCGGGCTGTCGCCGCTGGAGACCGGGCTGCGGCTGCTGCCGCTGACGTTCGCCGCCATGGCGGCCGGACTGGCCGGGGCGCGGATGCTGCGGCGGTTCGGGCCGCGGCGGATGGTGTGCACGGGCTTCTGCCTGACCGCGTTCGCGGTGGTCCTGCTGACCGGGCTGGGGCGGACCGACGAGTGCGCGCTGATGCTGGGCGGTTTCGTGCTGCTGGGCTTCGGGCTGGAGACCACGCTGTTCGGCGCCTACGAGTCCATGCTGAGCGAGGCCCCGCCGGAGCAGGCCGGCGGGGCGGCGGCGATCGGAGAGACGTCGTACCAGCTGGGCGCGGGCATCGGCATCGCGCTGCTCGGCACGGTGATGAACGCGGCGTACGCGCCGGGCCTGTCGCGGGTGCCCGGGGTGCCGGAGGACGCGTCCTCCGCTGCCGGGCACTCGCTCGGGGAGGCCTACGAGGTCGCCGCCCAGCTGGGCGGTTCCGCCGGGACCGCCCTGCGGCACGCGGCCCGGGACGCGTTCGTGCACGGGCTGCACGTCACGCTGCTGGTGAGCGCGGGGCTGCTGCTCCTGGGCGCGGCGATGGCACTGCGGCTGCCGCGGGCGATGCAGTGCGAGGCGGCGCCGGCGGGCCCGGTCGAGGTCCCGGCCCAGCGGGACGCGACGGAGTCCCGCGTCTCGGTCTGACCGCTCCTTCGGCCATCCGGCCGCCCGAGGGCAGGGTCCGAAGGGGTTCCCGGCCCGTACTGCCGGCGGCGTGGGGTGGTGCGCGGGGCGGGGGAGGCCGTAGCGTCTCGGTTAGCAGTGCTAGTTAAAGAGCTTCGGAGGGTGTCGATCATGTCCGGTTCGTCCAAGCTGCCTCCCTTCGACCCCGCCGACCCCCTCGGCGTGGACGACCTGCTGGAGCCGGAGGACCTCGGCATCCGGGACACCGTCCGGGCCTGGGCCGCGGACCGGGTCCTGCCGAACGTCGCCGAGTGGTACGAGAGGGGCGAGCTGCCCGAGATCCGGGAACTGGCCCGTGAACTGGGCGGTATCGGGGCCCTCGGCATGTCCCTGGAGGGCTACGGGTGCGCCGGCGCGAGCGCCGTGCAGTACGGGCTCGCCTGCCTGGAGCTGGAGGCCGCCGACTCCGGCATCCGCTCGCTCGTCTCCGTGCAGGGCTCCCTCGCCATGTACGCCATCCACCGCTTCGGCAGCGAGGAGCAGAAGCAGCACTGGCTGCCCCGGATGGCCGCCGGCGAGGTCATCGGCTGCTTCGGGCTCACCGAGCCCGACCACGGCTCCGACCCCGCGTCCATGCGCACCTACGCCAAGCGCGACGGCACGGACTGGATCCTCAACGGCCGCAAGATGTGGATCACCAACGGCTCGGTCGCCGGGGTGGCCGTCGTGTGGGCGCAGACCGAGGACGGCATCCGCGGGTTCGCGGTGCCCACCGACAGCGACGGCTTCTCCGCGCCGGAGATCAGGCACAAGTGGTCCCTGCGCGCCTCCGTCACCAGCGAGCTGGTCATGGACGACGTACGGCTGCCCGCCGACGCCGTCCTGCCCGGGGTCACCGGGCTGCGCGGACCGCTCGGCTGCCTGTCCCACGCCCGGTACGGAATCGTCTGGGGGGCCATGGGCGCGGCCCGCAGCTGTTTCGAGGCCGCGGTCGACTACGCGAAGTCACGGGAGCAGTTCGGCAGGCCCATCGGTGGCTTCCAGCTCACCCAGGCCAAACTCGCCGACATGGCCGTCGAACTGCACAAGGGGATCCTGCTCGCCCATCATCTGGGGCGGCGGATGGACGCCGGCCGCCTGCGTCCCGAGCAGGTCAGCTTCGGCAAGCTCAACAACGTGCGGGAGGCCATCGAGATCTGCCGGACGGCGCGCACGATCCTCGGGGCCAACGGCATCTCGCTCGAATACCCCGTCATGCGGCACGCGACCAACCTCGAATCGGTGCTCACCTACGAGGGCACCGTCGAGATGCACCAGCTCGTGCTGGGCAAGGCGCTCACCGGACTCGACGCCTTCCGGTAGGCGGATCCGGTCGCACCCCGCGCGGGGGCGGGGCCGGTGAGCGGCCCTGCCTCAGCTCTGATTGAAGAATCCGTCCGCGCGGTGCGCGGCCGGGTCGCCGTTGACGATCTCGGTGTGGGCGGGGGTCAGCAGGAACACCCGGGTCGACACCCGCTCGATCGAACCGCGCAGGCCGAAGATCAGCCCGGCGGCGAAGTCGACCACGCGCTTGGCGTCGGAGGCCTCCATGGCCGTCAGGTTCATGATGACCGGCACGCCCTCGCGGAACAGCTCACCGATGGCACGGGCGTCCCGGAAGCTGTCCGGGGTGACCGTGCCGATGCGCCGGCCCTTCTCCTCGGCGACGTCCGAGGCCACCTTGACGCGCGGATCCGTGACCCAGGCCTCCCCGGGCTCGGTCCCGTCGGAGTAGTCGTCGTCGTAGTAACGCTCGTCTTCGTTGTCGTCGACGAGGCCAAGCCAGGCACTTGCCTTGCGTACCGATCCCATGGACGCCTCCTCTCACAGCGGTCTTTCTCTTTCCGCATCCCTATGGTCGTCCATGATGCGGATGGCGCGCCAAGTGGATAGACGCCGCGCGGGGGGTTTGTGACGGTACTGGTGCACAGCGAATCCGTCGAGAGTCCGTGTGTCCCAAGGGTCGTTTCCCAAACGGCTGCTGACTGTGAGTGAAATATGATTCTTCTCGGCGTACGGGTGACGGCCGGGGCGTACGGGTGAATGCGGGTGCCGATACGATGCCGCAGCTCATCGTCGCAACGAACCTCGGGGGAACGTCGTGTTCGGAATCGTCAGGCCTTGCAGACACCGGCTGGGGGAGAAGCTCGCCGGGCAGTGGATGGCGCATTTGTGCGGACTCTGCCTCGCACTGCGCGGTGACCACGGACAGTTCGCCCGCATCGTGACGAACTATGACGGGCTTCTCGTATCGGTGTTGACGGAGGCTCAGGCCGAGCCGGGCGGGAGCGCGCGGCGCACGGCCGGCCCCTGCGCGCTGCGCGGTATGCGCACCGCCTCCGTCGCGCACGGCGAGGGGGCGCGCCTGGCGGCGGCTGTCTCGCTGGTGCTCGCCTCGGCGAAGGTGCGGGACCACATCGGCGACGGGGACGGGCTGCTGGCCCGCCGGCCGGTGGCGCGGGCCGCGCGCCGGGTCGCCGCGAGCTGGGACGCGGCCGGTGCCCGCACCGGCACCGCCGTGGGCTTCGACACCGCGGTCCTGCTCGACGCGGTGGACCGGCAGGGCGGGATCGAGGCGCTGGCCGGCCCCGGGACCTCCCTGCTGACGGTCACCGAGCCGACCGAGACCGCCACGGCGGCGGCCTTCGCGCACACGGCCGTCCTCGCCGGGCGGCCGGAGAACGCGGCGCCGCTGGCGGAGGCCGGGCGGCTGTTCGGGCGCCTCGCCCATCTGCTGGACGCCGTGGAGGACCTGCACACGGACGCCGCGGCGGGCGCCTGGAACCCGATCGCCGCGACGGGTACGCCGCCGGCGGAGGTGCGGCGGCTCGCCGACGACGCGGTGCACGGGGTGCGGCTGGCCCTGGAGGACGCCGAGTTCACCGACGGCCGGCTCGTGCACCTGCTCCTGGTGCACGAACTGCGGCGCTCGGTGGACCGGGCGTTCGGCACGGTGCCGGTGTGCGCCTCGCACCAGGGCGGCGGACCGTACGGGCAGCAGCCGCCGCAGGGGCCGTACGGGCAGCCGGGGCCCCACGGGCAGGGCCCCTACGGCGGTGCGCCGCAGCACCCGTACGCCGGCGGGGGCGGGAACCCCTACGGCGGGGGCGGGTTCGGCGGCGGTGGCTTCGGCGGGTTCGGCGCTCCGGTGCCCCAGCCGCCCCGCCGGCGCGGGTTCTGGGCGGGCTGCGGAATGTTCTGGCTGCTGTGCTGCACCTGCAAGATGTGCTGCGCCAAGGAGTACGAGGGGCCGTGGTCCCGCAAGAAGCGCGAGGGCGTCTGCCGGGACTGCGACTGCGACGGGTGCGACTGCTGCTGCCCCTGCGACGGCTGACCCGCCGCGTGTGGCAGGGTCGCCCGTATGACGAGCGACGCGATCCAGGACTGGCAGCGGTGGCACGAGCGGCGCGTGGAGACGGTCGCGGCGCCCCACGGGCCGCTCGCGCTCATCGGCACGCACTGGATCGAGGACTATCCGGACGGTCGACTTCCGGACATCCCCGGGCGGTGGCGGGCCGACGGTGACGCGGTGGTGCTGATCGCCGCCGAAACGGACGGACTCACGGTGGACGGACAGCCGTTCACCGGAGAGGTGCGGCTCACGGCCGACCCGGGACCGGTCGCCCGCGCGAGGGTGGCGTACGGGCGGCGCCGGCTGGTCGTCCTGGTGCGCGAGGGGGTGTGGGGCGTGCGGGACTACGACCCCGACTCTCCCGCGCGCCGGGCTTTCGGCGGTCTGCGCGTGACCCCGTACGACCCGCGCTGGGCGGTGCCGGGGCGCTTCACGCCCTACGACGCCGGCGGCCGGACCGTTCGGGTGCCGAACGCCGACGGCCGGGAGCGGGGTCTCGGACTCGGCGGGGAGCTGGCCTTCGAGCTGGACGGCCGGGAGCTGACCCTCCAGGTGACCGTCCGGCAGGACGGGTCGCTGTGGGCCGTGTTCGCCGACGCCACCAGCGGGAACGGAAGCTACCGCTTCCGGTTCCTCGAGCCCGGCGCCCCGGACGCCGAGGGGCATACGACGGTCGACTTCAACCGGGCGCTCCTGCCGCCGTGCGCCTTCGCCGACCACTTCGTCTGCCCCTTCCCGCCGCCGGGGAACAGCCTGGACGTCCCTGTTGCCGCCGGAGAGCGCCTACTTGCGTGACGGGTGGGCCCCCGGGGGCGGAATGCAAAGATCGTTCAAAAGTTGACGGCCGAAAGGCACCCTTGCGCCGACCGGCCGTTCGGCCGAATACTCCCCCTCAGCGCTTGTCAGGGGCACGGCGTGTTCGGAATCCGGACGGCCCGCCCCCGGCTGCGCCTCACGGGCCCGAAACCCCACGAGGGCCCCCGACTTCCTTTTGTGGAGGAACGACAAGTGAGGATCAAGCGCACCACCCCCAGCAGCGGCATCTCGAGACGGACCCGGCTGATCGCCGTCTCCACCGGCCTCGTCGCCGCCGCCGCGATCGCGATCCCCAGCGCGAACGCGTCCGACACCCCCACCGCCTTCAGCACCGCGGAGCTCAAGAGCGCCAGCGGTTCCATACTGAAGGCCGACATCCCGGGCACCGCCTGGGCGGTCGACAGCAAGACCAACCGGGTGCTCGTCACCGTGGACAGCACGGTCACCCAGGCCGAGATCGCGAAGATCAAGCAGCAGGCCGGCGGCAACGCCGACGCGCTCACGATCAAGCGCACGCCCGGCACCTTCAGCAAGCTGATCCAGGGCGGCGACGCCATCTACGCGAGCAGCTGGCGCTGCTCCCTCGGCTTCAACGTGCAGAACAGCAGCGGCCAGCAGTTCTTCCTGACCGCCGGCCACTGCACCGACGGCGCCGGCACCTGGTACTCCAACTCGGGCCGCACCACGGTGATCGGCTCGACCACCGGCTCCAGCTTCCCGGGCAACGACTACGGCATCGTCCGCTACTCGGGCTCCGTCAGCCGGCCCGGTACCGCCAACGGCGTGGACATCACGCGTGCGGCCACCCCGGCCGTGGGCACCACCGTCATCCGTGACGGCTCCACCACCGGTACGCACAGCGGCCGGGTCACCGCCCTGAACGCCACCGTCAACTACGGCGGCGGCGACGTCGTCTCCGGCCTGATCCAGACCACCGTCTGCGCCGAGCCGGGCGACTCCGGCGGCCCGCTCTACGGCAGCAACGGCACCGCCTACGGTCTGACCTCCGGCGGCAGCGGCAACTGCTCCTCCGGCGGCACCACGTTCTTCCAGCCCGTCACGGAGGCCCTGAGCGCCTACGGCGTCAGCGTCTACTAGGCCCTGCCGGGCAGCAGTCCGAGCGTTCCCCGCCCCCGCACGCATCGCGTGCGGGGGCTTTTCCTGTGCCGTGCGGCGCCTCGTTCGGTGGGGACTGTGTGGAGATGGTGCGATGGTTCATCAATGTACTTTTTGGGGTGCCCGGTTGGCGGGGCAGGGAGGGCGACTTTCGGCCATGGCTGGACCGCACAGCGTGTGCGCCCATTACTCGCGCGTAATGTTTGCTCCGCGAAAGGGAGTTGGTTGGGTCCGTTTTGACCGTGCGCGGTCACTATGAGGGGGCGTGCGCACCGCCGTCCGTGCGCGTCTCGAACTCGACCTTGTGTGCTCCGTGTTGATCTCGGAATAGTGGGCGCTCGTCAACGAAGCCTTCCGGCCTGCCGAGGTCCCCACAACCTCCTCGGGCCGACCCCCCACAGGAGGACCGAAGTTGAAGCATCGACGCATACCCAGGCGGCGTGCAGCCGTGGCAGGCGCGGGCATCGCCGCGCTGGTGGCCGCGGGAGTGACGTTCCAGACCGCGAACGCCAGTGAGAGCCCCCAGCCGTCCGCCCCCCGGACCCTGTCGGTCACGGCGGCCGGAAAGCTCGCCTCGACGCTGGCGCAGGACCTGGGCGGCGACGCGGCGGGGACGTACTACGACGCGAAGGCCAAGAGCCTCGTGGTGAACGTGCTCGACGAGGCCGCCGCACACACCGTCGAGGAGGCGGGCGCCCGGGCGAGAGTCGTGGAGAACTCGCTCGCCGAGCTGAAGAGCGCCCGCGGCACGCTGAAGCAGGACGCGGCGATCCCCGGCACCTCCTGGGTGACCGACCCGACGACGAACACGGTCGTCGTGACCGCCGACCGCACGGTCTCCAAGGCCGAGTGGGCGAAGCTCACCGAGGTCGTCGACGGGCTCGGCGCCAAGGCCGAACTGAAGCGCACGAAGGGGGAGTACAAGCCCTTCGTCGCCGGCGGCGACGCGATCACCGGCGGCAGCGGCCGCTGCTCGCTCGGCTTCAACGTGGTCAAGGGCGGCGAGCCGTTCTTCCTGACCGCCGGTCACTGCACCGAGGGCATCTCCACCTGGTCCGACTCCAGCGGCCAGGAGATCGGCACCAACGCCGACTCCAGCTTCCCGGACAACGACTACGGGCTGGTCAAGTACACCGCCGAGGTGGACCACCCGAGCGAGGTGAACCTGTACAACGGGTCCACCCAGAAGATCTCGGGTGCCGCGGACGCCACCGTCGGCATGCAGGTCACGCGCAGCGGGTCGACGACCCAGGTGCACGACGGCAAGGTCACGGGTCTGGACGCCACCGTGAACTACGGCAACGGCGACATCGTGAACGGCCTCATCCAGACCGACGTGTGCGCCGAGCCGGGCGACAGCGGCGGCTCGCTGTTCTCCGGTGACAAGGCCGTCGGCCTCACGTCCGGCGGCAGCGGTGACTGCACCTCGGGCGGGGAGACGTTCTTCCAGCCGGTGACCGAGGCGCTGTCCGCGACCGGGACGCAGATCGGCTGACGCGCGAGCGCACCCTGCGCGAACGGCTCCGCCCCTCCTGGGGGCGGGGCCGTTCGCCGTCCTGTGCCCTGTCCTAGACCGGCTCTCCCGCTGCCGGCTCTCCCGCCCTCGTCGCGGGAGGGCCGTTCCTGCGGTGCCGCAGGGCGGCCGCCGCCAGGGTGATGGCGGTCCCCGCCACCGCCCACGCCGCCAGGACCAGCATCGGGCCGGTCAGGGCGTTGCTGGAGAAGTAGGCGATGGAGCGGGCCGACCAGGTGCCGGCCCCCGGGGGCAGCGCCGGCCCGATGGCCTTCCAGAAGGGCGGCAGGAGCGGCGGGGGCAGGGCGCCGCCCGCGCTCGGGTTGCCGAGGATCACCACCAGCAGGATGACCAGGCCGATGCCGACCGTGCCGAACAGGCCCTGCAGGGCCAGGGTGGCCGCTCCCACGGCGAAGATGACCAGGGTGCCCAGCCCCCACAGGGCGGCCGTGCCGCCGGGCAGGGCGTCCAGGGCCGGGCCGGCGATGAGGGCTCCGCCGAGTCCGCCGGCGATGGCGACCAGGGCCATCACGGCCAGCCGGATGGCGGCGCGAGAGACGTTCGAGGGCTTCGCCCCGGCGCTGATGGCCAGGGCCGCCGCACCCAGGTAGCCGCCCACGCACCAGCCGATCACCAGGTAGAAGGACGACAGCCCGTTGGGGTCGTGCGGCGCGGACGGGACCACGTCGACGGTGCGGATCGTGCGCCGCTCGGACTTCTCCAGCGTGGTGACGAGGCTCGTCAGGGTGGTGGAGAGGATCCTGCCGCCGCCGGAGGCGACCAGGAGGGTGTCGGTCGTGCCGCGCGGGTCGACGACCAGGGCGGCGTCGATGTCGCGGTTCTCGATCTGCGCCCGGGCCGTCGCCGCGTCGGGCAGGACGCGGGGGTCCAGGGGAGTGCCGGGGAGCCGTTCCAGGCGGGTCCCCGCCTGCTCGGCCGCGGCCCGGGGCGCCACCACGCCGAAGGGCACGTCCTTGGGCCGGGGGTCGTGGAGGGCTCCCACGTACGAGGCGATGAACAGCAGCTGGAGCGCGACCACGCCCACGACGAGCAGGGTCGCCCGGGGGGTGACGGCGTCTCTCACCTCGGTGCGGAACGAGCGGTGCGGCATGCCTCCACGGTCAGGGGACACCCGGTGTTTCCGCAGGTGGGGCGGGGCCGAACGGATGTCGCACACTTATTCGAAAATTGGTTTATGGTGGGGGTGAGGTAGCTGGGAACAGATGTTCGAGAGCAGTCGCTCACGAGTGCAGGAGGTGCGTGTGGCGGGGTTCACGCATCTGCACACCGTCTCCGGATTCTCGCTGCGCCACGGAGCCTCGCATCCGGAGCGGCTGGCCGAGCGCGCCCTGGAGCGGGGCATGGACGCCCTCGCACTGACGGACCGCGACACCCTCGCCGGGGCGGTCCGGTTCTCGAAGGCCTGCGCCAAGGCGGGGGTCCGCCCGCTGTTCGGCGCCGACCTGGCGGTCGCGACGGCTGAACCGCCCGAGGTGGCCGGCCCGCGGGGGCGGCGCCGGACCCCGGTGCGGGGCGGGGCCTTCGTCGACGAATCGGCTCCCCGCGTCACCTTCCTGGCCCGGGACGGGGCCCGCGGCTGGGCCGGGCTGTGCCGGCTCGTCTCGGCCGCCCACGAGGGCGAGGGGACCCCGCTGCTGCCCTGGGAACGCCACCACGGCGACGGGCTGACCGTGCTGCTCGGACCCGGCTCCGACGTCGGGCGCGCCCTGGCCGCGGGCCGTCCCGACCGGGCGGCGCGGCTGCTCGTGCCCTGGCGCGAGGTCTACGGCGACGACCTGCGGCTGGAGGCCGTCTGGCACGGCCGGCAGGGGACCGGCCCCGGCTCGCTGCGGCTGGCCGCCCGTACCGTCGGGTTCGCCGCCGAGCAGCGGATCCGGCCCGTGCTCACCAACGCCGTGCGCTACGCCGACCCCGGGCTGGGGCCGGTCGCCGACGTCCTGGACGCCGCCCGGCGGCTGGTGCCCATCGACCCGGCCGGGGAGCTGGACTCCGGTGAGGCCTGGCTCAAGGGCCCGGGGGACATGGCGCACGCCGCCGAGCGGATCATGGAGGCCGCGGGATTCCGGCCGGGCACCGCTCACCGGCTGCTGGAGCAGACCGAGGCCACCGCCGCCGAGTGCCGGGTCGACCCCGAGGGGGACCTGGGGATCGGCACCGTCCACTTCCCCGAACCGCATCTGGTCGGCGCCGGGCGCCGCAGCGCCCAGCGGACCCTGGCCTCGCGGGCCGCGGCCGGGATGGTGCTGCACGGCTACGACCGGCGGCGTGCGTACTGGGAGCGGATGCACCACGAGCTGGACATCATCGCCCACCACGGGTTCGCCTCCTACTTCCTCACCGTCGCCCAGGTGGTCGACGACGTGCGGGCCATGGGGATCCGGGTGGCCGCCCGGGGGTCCGGGGCCGGATCGCTGGTCAACCACCTGCTCGGGATCGCGCACGCCGACCCGATCGAGCACCGGCTGCTGATGGAGCGGTTCCTGTCCAAGGAGCGGGTCGTGCTGCCCGACATCGACATCGACGTCGAGTCCGCCCGCCGGCTGGAGGTCTACCGCGCGATCATCGACCGGTTCGGCACCGAGCGGGTGGCGACGGTCGCGATGCCCGAGACGTACCGCGTCCGGCACGCCATCCGCGACGTGGGGGCCGCCCTGTCCATGGACCCGGCCGAGATCGACCGGATCGCCAAGGCCTTCCCGCACATCCGGGCCCGCGACGCCCGCGCCGCGCTGGAGGAACTGCCCGAGCTGCGCGCGCTGGCGGGCGAGAAGGACACGTACGGGAAGCTGTGGGAACTGGTCGAGGCGCTGGACGCCCTGCCGCGCGGGGTGGCCATGCACCCGTGCGGGGTGCTGCTGTCCGACGCCTCGCTGCTGTCGCGCACGCCGGTCGTGCCGACCAGCGGCGAGGGCTTTCCGATGTCGCAGTTCGACAAGGACGACGTGGAGGAGCTCGGGCTGCTGAAGCTGGACGTGCTCGGGGTGCGGATGCAGTCGGCGATGGCGCACGCGGTGCGGGAGGTGGAGCGGGCGTCGGGGGAGCAGGTGGAGCTGGACGCCCTCCCGCCGGACGACCCCGCCACGTACCGGCTGATCCAGTCCACCGAGACGCTCGGCTGCTTCCAGATCGAGTCGCCCGGGCAGCGGGACCTGGTCGGGCGGCTCCAGCCGGCCGGCTTCCACGACCTGGTCGTCGACATCTCGCTGTTCCGGCCCGGCCCGGTCGCCGCCGACATGGTGCGGCCGTTCATCGAGGCCCGGCACGGGCGGGCGCCGGTGCGCTACCCGCACGCGGACCTGGAGGAGCCGCTGAAGGAGACCTACGGGGTCGTCGTCTTCCACGAGCAGATCATCGACATCGTCGCCCGCATGACCGGTTGCGGGCGCGGCGAGGCCGACCGGGTGCGGCGCGGACTGTCCGACCCCGAGTCGCAGGCGCGGATCAAGGTGTGGTTCGCCCAGCACGCGGCGGCGAACGGCTATGACGCGGAGACGATCCGGCGCACCTGGGAGATCGTCGAGGCCTTCGGCAGCTACGGCTTCTGCAAGGCGCACGCCGTCGCCTTCGCCGTGCCGACCTACCAGTCGGCGTGGCTGAAGGCGCACCACCCGGCCGCGTTCTACGCGGGGTTGCTCACGCACGACCCCGGCATGTACCCCAAGCGGCTGCTGCTGGCGGACGCGCGGCGGCGCGGGGTGCCCGTGCTGCCGCTGGACGTGAACAAGTCGGGAGTCGCCCACCGTATCGAACTGGTGTCCGGTAAGTGGGGGCTGCGGCTGGCTCTTTCGGACGTGCACGGCATCAGCGAGGCCGAGGCGGCGCGGATCGCCGAGGGGCAGCCGTACGCCTCCCTGGTCGACTTCTGGGAGCGGGGCCGGCCCAGCCGCCCGCTGGCCCAACGGCTCGCCCAGGTCGGCGCGCTGGACGCGTTCGGCGCCAACCGCCGGGACCTGCAACTGCACCTGACCGAGCTGCACCGGGGAGCGCGGGGCGGCGGCGGGGGGCAGCTGCCGCTGGCCGGCGGACGGAGGACGGCCCCGGCCGGGCTGCCCGACCTCACCTCCTCGGAGCGGCTCAGCGCCGAGCTGGGCGTGCTCTCCATGGACGCCACGCACCATCTGATGGACGACCACCGGGAGTTCCTCGACGAGCTGGGCGTGGTGTCGGCACGGCGGCTGCGCGAGGTCCGCAACGGGGAGACGGTGCTGGTCGCGGGCGCCAAGGCGGCCACCCAGACACCGCCCATCCGCTCCGGCCGGAGGGTCATCTTCACCACCCTGGACGACGGCACGGGCCTGGTCGACCTCGCCTTCTTCGACGACTCGCACGACACCTGCGCCCACACCGTCTTCCACTCCTGGCTGCTGCTGGTGCGCGGGGTGGTGCAGCGCCGTGGCCCGCGCAGTTTCAGCGTGGTGGGCGCAGCCGTCTGGAACCTCGCGGATCTGCTCGACGTGCGCCGGGAGGAAGGGCTGGAAGGGGTCGCCGCCCGGCTGGCCGGCGCCGGCGGCCCCGACGGGTCCGACGGGTCCGGCGACGACGGCGAGGGCGCGGCGCGCCGCCGGCTCGCCGGATCGGACGGACTGCCCGCGCCGGCCGGATCCGCGGCCGAGGACCCGATGCGGCGACGGAAGATCCGCATGGCCACGGGGTACGAGATGCACCCCTGGGCCGACCTGCGTCCCGCGGGGGAAGGGCCCGCGGTGGGAAGGAAGTTGTGGCACCAGAGTCCGGGGAGTGCGGGATGACCATCCTCTGCGTACGTTTCCAACTGCCTCCGACGAGCGAGGCCGACCTGCCCCACCTGCTCGGGATGCTCGAGGAGTTCACACCGGTCGTCCAGGCCCTGCCGCCGGACGGGGCGCTGGCCGATCTGCGGGGCGCCGAGCGGTACTTCCGGCGCGACGCCGTCGAACTGGCCTCGGTGATCCGGGTCCGCTCACTCGCGCTGCACGGTGTCGACTGCGTGATCGGGGCCGGGCCCGGGCCGATGCTGGCACGCATGGCGCTGGACGACGCCCGGCCCGGAGAGACCCATGTGGTGCCCGGGGAGCCGGAGGCCGTCGCCCGGTACCTCGCGGACAAGCCCGTCACCGCCCTGCCCGGCGTGGGCGCCGCGACCTCCCGCACCCTCACCGACTACGGGCTCGACACCCTGGGCCGGGTCGCCGCCGCCCCTCTGTCCACGCTCCAGCGGCTGATCGGCGCCAAGGCAGGCCGTGAGCTGCGCGAGAAGGCGAACGGTGTCGACCGCGGCCGGGTCGTGCCGAACGCCGTCTCCCTCCCCCAAGGCCTCGGCTACGCTCGGGCAGGGGGGACCCCCATCCTCGCCGCCGAGCGCCCCTTCGGACGCGACGAGCTGAACCCGGACCGGCACCGGCGGGCCCTGCTGTCGGCCGCCGAGGAGATCGGGGCCCGGCTGCGCGCCCTGGAGAAGGTCTGCCGCACCCTCACCCTCACCGTGCGCTACGCCGACAGGTCCGCCACCACCCGCAGCCGCACCCTGCCCGAACCGACCGCGCACTCCCCGGCGCTGACCAGGGCCGCGTACGGCATGTACGAGGCGCTCGGGTTGCAGCGCGCCCGGGTCCGCGCGATCGCCCTGCGCGCCGAAGGGCTCGACCCCGCCGACCGGGCCGCCCACCAGCTGACCTTCGACCCCGTGGACGAGAGGGTCCGCCGGATCGAGGAGGTCGCGGACCGCGCCCGGGCCAAGTTCGGCCCGCGGGCGGTGATGCCCGGGGGGTTGGGCGGGGCGGCGGCGTAGAGCCGTCCGCCTGACGTCAGTTGGCCCACGGCGGCACCAGGCGGGTGCCGTCGGCCAGCGTCGCCTCCAGGCCCACGGAGGTGGTGACCCAGGAGTGCGCGGTCCGGTCGGTGGGGTTCTCCACGGTCAGGGTGGCGCCGGCCCCGACAATGACCGTGTCGCCCGCGGCGATCCGCTCGGTGCGGCCGTCGAGGGTGACGAGCAGTTCACCGTCGAGCAGGTGGAAGATCTCCTCGCGGCTGACGGTGTGCGCCGGCGCGCGGAGCCCGGGCGGGATCTCCCCGCGCCAGGCGCACAGTTCCCTGCTGCCGCTGCGGGGGGCGGCGTACGAGACGAAACGGGCGCCGTGGATCTCGTGGGTGACGGCCTCGGACGAGCGGACGACGGGCATGGCGGCCTCCGATGGGCGATATGGTCAAGCTGCTTGACTACATGGTCAAGCGGCTTGACCGTTTCGTCAAGGGTGTTTCAATGCATCCGTGCACACCTCCGAGGCCATGGCCCTGTCCGCCGCCCTGCTCGCCGCCGCCGGCGGGCTCACCCAGCGCATCCACGAGGGTGTGGTCGCGCGCGGCTTCGAGGGACTGCGGCCCGCGCACGGCTTCGCCTTCGCGCGGCTCGTCCCGGACGGCGCGACGGTCACCGACCTGGCCGTCCACCTCGGGGTGACCAAGCAGGCGGCCAGTCAGCTCGTGGACGAGATGGTCCGCAAGGGCTATGCCGAGCGACGGCCGCACCCCGGGGACGCGCGGGCGCGTCTCGTCGTGCTGACGGAGCGCGGGCGGGCGTGCACGCGCGCGGCCGAGGAGGCGGCCGCCGAGGCCGTACGTGCATGGGAGGGTCTGGTGGGGGAGGGCGAACTGCGGGCGCTGCGGGAGCAGTTGCTGCGCATCGCGCCCGGCGGACCGCTGCGACCCGCCTGGTGAGGCGGCGTCGGCGCCGCCGGGGGAGAGGCCGGCCCGCAGGACCGGGCACCCTCGCGAGTTTTTACCGACGCGTAACTTCCCCCGGTGGCTACTCGCCCGTAACTTGACGAGTGAACAGCATCCTCGTGATCCGGATCACAGGCGTCGTGCCGTCGCACCTCCCTTGAGCCGCAAGGAGATCACCCGATGCTGCCCTGGAAACGAGTGCTCAGACCCCTGGCCGCCCTGCTGCTGACCGCCGCGGCCGTCACCGTCCCCGCCTCCACCGCCCGGGCCGCCGGGGCCCCGAGCTCCGGCTGGAACGACTACTCCTGCAAGCCGTCCGCCGCCCACCCCCGGCCCGTCGTCCTCGTCCACGGCACCCTCGGCAACTCCGTCGACAACTGGCTGGGCCTCGCGCCCTACCTCCAGGTCCGCGGCTACTGCGTCTTCTCCCTGGACTACGGCCAGTTGGAGGGCGTCCCCTTCTTCCACGGCCTGGGACCGGTCGAGAAGTCGGCCCACCAGCTCAGGGACTTCGTCGACCGGGTGCTCACCGCCACCGGCGCCGCCGAGACCGACATCGTCGGCCACTCGCAGGGCGGCATGATGCCCCGCTGGTACCTGCGCTTCCTCGGCGGTGCCGACAAGGTGAACGCCCTGGTCGGCATCGCGCCCAGCAACCACGGCACCGACCTGAACGGCTTCACCGCGCTGCTGCCCTACTTCCCGGGCGCCGCTGACCTGCTGTCGGAGAACACCCCCGCCCTCGCCGACCAGGTCACCGGCTCCGACTTCCTCCGCCGGCTCAACGCGGGCGGCGACACCGTGCCCGGCGTGCGCTACACCGTCATCGCCACCAGGTACGACGAGGTGGTCACGCCCTGGCGCAGCCAGTACCTGACCGGACCCGGGGTGCGCAACGTCCTGCTCCAGGACCTCTGCCCCGTCGACCTCTCCGAGCACGTGGTGATCGGGCTGACGGACCGGATCGCCTTCCACGAGGTGGCCAACGCCCTCGATCCGGCGCGGGCCACCCCGACCACCTGCGCTTCGGTGTTCAGCTGACACGTGTCAGTGAAACGTTTCGGGGCCTGTCCGGCCTGAGCCGCCGGACAGGCCCCGGGTCAGGGGGCGGTGGGCCGGGTCACCGGCCGTGCCGGCCGCCCGTCGCCGCCCGGCGCCGGGTGGTCAGGAACAGGGCCGACGCCCCGAGCGCCAGGGCGGCCGCACCGCCCATCGCGACGTACGGGGTGCTGCTGTCGCCGCCGGTCTCGGCCAGCTTCTCCGTCGCACCGGCCGCCTCGGGCCGGTTGGGTGCGGCCGCGGCCGCCTCCGTCCGCTCGGCGGCGGGCTCGGACTCCTTCGCCCCGCCCTCGGCGTCGCGCTCGGGGGCCGCGGCGGGCTCGGCCGAGGTGCGGGCGTCGTGGTCGCCGTGCCCGTGGTTCTCCACGGTCGACTTGTCGTTGCCGTCCTCGATCTGCTTCCCGGTCGGGGCCGAGGCGGACGGCGCCGGGGCCGCACCGGCGTCCCCGCCGCCCGCCGCGGCGCCGCCGAAGCTGACGTCCGAGCAGGAGTAGAACGCCTCCGGGCTGTCCGACCGCTGCCAGACCGCGTACAGCAGGTGCTTGCCCGAACGCTGGGGCAGCGTGCCGGAGAACGTGTAGAAGCCGCCCGAGGCCGCCGGGTCGGTGGACGTCGCCACCGGGTTGCGCAGATCCAGGTCACTCCAGGAGAGCGGCCCGGCCGCGTCGTAGCCGGGCTTGGTGATGTACACCTTGAAGGTGCCCTTGTGCGGGGCCGTCACCCGGTACTTGAAGGTGTACGCGCCGCTCTTCACCCCGGTCGCCGGCCAGTCGGAGCGGGCCAGGTCGAGCCCCTTGAACTGCGCGTTGTTCGCGCTGCACAGCTTGCCGTCGGGGATGAGCTCCTGGTGCCGGCCGGCCGCGTCGCCGATCCGGATGCCGTTCCAGTCGTAGAGGGCCTGGGTGCCGCCCGCCGCCACCGCCGCCTTGCACGCGGCCGACTCGGGGCTCTCCGGGCCCTCGGCGAAGCACTGCGCGACCCGGCTGACCGGGTCGCCCATCGAACCGTGCGCCGCCGCAGGGGCGGTGCTCAGCGCGGTCAGGGCGAGCGGGAGACCGCCGAGGGCGGCGACGGCGGCGGCCTTGCGGCGTGCGGACATGCGGGAACTCCTCGAAACAGTGCGTGGGCCGGGCCCGATCGGGCCGAATCCCGTGGGGTGATCCGAAGCTAGCCCGACCGGACCGCGAAATCGCCTGCTGAGGAGGGGTGGAGGAGATCCTTATGGCCCGCTTAAGGGAGTGCTCAGCCTGACATCAGGTAGGCACCCGCGAGCGGCTGTCCGGACGCGTGCGTCCCCTGGCCGGCACCGGCCGCTCACACGTCCGGCCACCACGTGCGGGCGATGTCCCTGCGGACCTCCGGGCGTCCGGCGGGACGCTCGTCGGCCTCCTCGCGGACCCGGCGGACGTCCGTCTTCTTCACAGGCTTCTGCACGGTCGTACGGCGCATGACGGCCTCCTTACCGGTCCACCGGGTTCCGCGTTCTCACGGAGGTAGACCTTTCGGGGGAGGTTTACTCATCGCTTCCGTGGTGTCAGTGGCGGCAGTCACCATTCGGATGTCAGTGGTGGGTGTCACCCTGAGGCCATGACCGACGTGGACTGGGACGCCGAAGCCGCCTCCTTCGACGAGGAGCCCGACCACGGCCTGCGCGACCCCGAGGTGCGCCTGGCCTGGGCCGGACGGCTGCGGGACTGGCTGCCGGGGCGCCCGGGCGACGTGCTGGACCTCGGCTGCGGCACCGGCAGCCTGTCCCTGCTCGCGGCCGAGCAGGGGCACCGGGTGACGGGCGTGGACCGCTCCCCGGCCATGGTGACCCTGGCCCGGCGGAAGCTCGCCGGGCGCGACGCGGTGTTCCTCCTCGGGGACGCCGCGTCACCGCCCGTCGGCGACCGGCGCTTCGACGCCGTGCTCGTCCGGCACGTCCTGTGGGCCCTGCCCCACCCCGCCCGCGTCCTGCGGCACTGGTACGGGCTGCTCCGGCCGGGCGGGCGACTCGTGCTGGTCGAGGGCGTCTGGGGGAGTGCCGAGCCGGTCGGCATTCCCGCCGAGCGGCTCACCGGTCTGCTCGCACCCGTCGCCGGGCGGGTGCGGGTGCACCGGCTCTCGGACGATCCCCTGCTGTGGGGCGGCCCGGTGACCGACGAGCGGTACGCGGTCGTCGCCGTGAGCGGTGGCTCAGGCCAGCAGTGCGGTGAAGTCGCCGCCCCGGGCGAGTGACTCCAGTTCGTCCAGTGCGGCCGACGCCGCCCGGGCCGCGTCCGGGTCCGACTCGGCCAGGCCGCTCTCGGCGAACTCGTCCTCGTCCAGACGCCGTACGTCCGTGCCGTCCGCCGAGCGCCACAGGTCGAGGTCGAGATCCTCCACGACCAGCTCCGGTCCGGAGCGCCGGGCGGGGCGGGTCACGTCGCAGTACCAGCCCTTCAGCGCGCCCGTCGCGGAGCGCACCTCCTTGATCGCGTACCAGCGGTCGCGCCAGTAGTACTCCGTGAAGATGTCCCCGGGCTCGAAGCGGACGAAGCCGAAGTCCCGCACACCGCCGCCCGCCCACGGGGCGCGCAGCGCGATGCGCGTGCCGTCGTCGGACAGCAGTTCGCCGGCGTAACGGATCTTCGTACGGCCCGCCTTGACGAGGACTACGTCCAGCTGCGGGGTCCCCTCAGCCGAGTTCGCGGACATGGCGCACTTCCTTCGCACAGATCTCGTAGCCGAACCACTTGTTGACGGCGATCATCGGCTCGTTCCCGGTGTCGTTGCCGGTGAACGCCTCCGTGCACCCTGCCGCGCGGGCGCGGTGCAGGGAGTCGTTCTTCACGAACTTGGCCAGGCCCCGGCCGCGGAACTCCCGGGCCGTGCCGGTCATGGCGGTGCCGTAGCGGCGATCGCCGTCGGTGTACGCCACGGTGAAGGCGGCGGGCCGGCCGTCGACGAGCGCGACCGTGGTCAGCTCGAGGTCCAGCAGCGGGTGCTTCCAGTTCGCCTCGACCCAGGCCTCGTAGTCCGTGAACTCGACGTCGATGTCGCTCGGTTCGTCCGACGACGCCGCGGCGTCCAGCTCGAACAGCGGACGCGGATCACCGGCGAAGTCGGCGGCGGTGCGCAGCTCGACACCGGGCGGCGGGTCCTGACGGGGCGGCAGCGTGCCTCCGGCCAGGTCCAGCCGTAGGAAGCAGGCGGAGCGGCTGGCGGAGAAGCCCCTCCGCTCGGCGAACGCGCGGTTCCCCGGCTCGTCCAGCACCCAGGTGAACAGCCTGCGGACCCCGAGCGCCGCCAGCCGCTCCTCCGCGGTGCGCAGCAGCAGAGAACCGGCGCCCCGCCCTTCGCGGCCGGGGCGCACGTAGATGTTGGCCGAACCCTGGCCGGGCTCCGGACTGTCGTGGGCGACACCGATCTGCGCCGTGCCGACGACCTCGCCGTCCTCCTCGGCGATCAGCTGGCCGAAGTGGGCGCCGGGAGGGGCGTGCGTCAGGTCGTGCAGCACCGACTCGGGCGTGGACAGCATGTACGGCAGGGCCAGGCGGCGGGTCGCGGAGAACCCCTCGGCGTCGGCTCGGACATCGGGTCGCAGGTCGCGCACGATCACGGTCATGGGGGCGGACGTTACGCGGGCACTCCTCACGGGTGCCTCTCATTTTCCGCCGGGTACGGGACAATCGGCCGGTGAGCTTGAGCATCGACATCGACGACAGCGCCCCGCCGTACGAGCAGGTGCGGGCGCAGATCTCCGAACAGGCGCGCTCCGGTGCGCTGCCGATGGGCTACCGGCTGCCGACCGTGCGGGGCCTGGCCGAGTCGCTGGGCCTCGCCGCGAACACGGTCGCCAAGGCCTACCGGGCGCTGGAGGCGGACGGGGTGATCGAGACGCGCGGGCGCAACGGCACGTTCGTGGCCGCCGCCGGTGCGGCGGCCGACCGGGAACTGGCGTCGGCCGCGCAGGCGTACGCCGAGCGGGCCCGCCGGCTCGGGCTGGACGAGGACGCCGCGCTGGCCGCCGTCCGCGACGCCCTGCGGGCGGTCCACGAGCGGTGAGCTCCGCGTCGTCCGCCGGGCGCACCCCTCAGCCGCGGACCGGACGGCCGGGCGTCCGTGTGAGGTCCAGGCCCGCCGAGCGCCCGAGGCGGGCGAAGGCCGTCGCGTCCTCCACCGCGGCGCCGCCCGGGTCGTTGTTGAAGTACGCGTAGACGTCCTCGCCGTCCGGCCAGGTGGTCGCGATGCGGTCGAGCCAGGTGGCCAGCGAGCGCCGGCCGTAGCGGGGCCAGGGCCGGGCGCGGCCCTGGTGGAAGCGGACGTAGCCCCAGTCGGTGGTGCGCCACAGCGGGGTCGCCGGGCGGGCCAGGACGTCGGCCCAGCACAGGGCGGCGCCCCGGGCCTCCAGCACCGCGCGGACCTGCGGGGTCCACCACGAGTCGTGCCGGGGCTCCACCGCCACCCGGGTCGGGGCGGGGAAGCGGGCCAGGCAGGCGTCCAGCAGGCCCGGGTCGGCCCGCAGGGTGGGCGGGAGCTGGAGCAGCACCGGGCCGAGCCGGCCGCCGAGGCCCGCCGCGTGGCTCATCAGCCGGTGCACCGGCTCCTCGGGCTCCTTGAGCCGCTTGATGTGGGTCAGGTAGCGGCTCGCCTTCACGGCCACCACGAAGTCCCCGGGCACCCGTTCCCGCCAGCCCTCGAAGGTCTCCCGCGACGGCAGCCGGTAGAAGGCGTTGTTGATCTCGACCGTGGCGAAGTGCGCCGCGTACTCCTCCAGCCAGAGCCGCACCGGGAGCCCGGCCGGGTACAGCACGTCCCGCCAGTCCTTGTACTGCCAGCCGGACGTGCCCACGAACAGGGTCATAGCCCCATCAAAACACCGGCGCGGACGGACCTCCTACAGATACAGGCCCGCGTCCGCGTCACCGCGCGGCTCGGGCAGGGACGTCGGGGAGGTGCCCCGGCGCAGCGCGTACAGCTCCGCCAGCGTGGCCCCCTCGCGGCCGACCCCGTCCTCGCGGCCCAGCCAGCCCACCGCCTCCGCGCGGGTCAGCGGGCCCACCTCGATACGGGCCAGGCAGCGGCCCGGCCGGACCACGGCCGGGTGCAGGCGCTCCAGGTCCTCGTTGGTGGTGACCCCCACCAGTACGTTGCGCCCCTGCCCGAGCAGCCCGTCGGTCAGGTTCAGCAGCCGGGACAGCGCCTGGCCCGCGGTGTGCTTGGCCTCGCCGCGGATCAGTTCGTCGCAGTCCTCCAGGAGCAGCAGCCGCCAGCGGCCCTTGCCCGTGGCGTCGTCCTCGCCGATGGCGATGTCCATGAGGTAGCCGACGTCGGAGAAGAGCCGTTCGGGGTCCAGGACGCAGTCCACCTGGCACCAGTCGCGCCAGGACCGGGCGAGGGTGCGCAGCGCGGAGGTCTTGCCGGTGCCGGGCGGGCCGTGGAGCAGCAGGAGCCGGCCCGCGATGTCCTCGGGGGTCGTCTTCATCAGCCGGTCCATGGCCTCGGCGACGGGCGCCGTGTAGTTGGGCCGGACCTCGTCCCAGGTGCCCGCCGCGATCTGCCGGGTGGTGCGATGCGGGCCGCGGCGCGGGGAGACGTACCAGAAGCCCATCGTGACGTTCTCGGGCTGCGGTTCGGGCTCGTCCGCCGCCCCGTCGGTGGCCTGGCCGAGGATCTTCTGCGCCAGCTCGGCGCTGGTCGCCGTGACCGTGACGTCGGCGCCGCGGTTCCAGCGGGAGATGAGCAGCGTCCAGCCGTCGCCCTCGGCGAGGGTGGCGCTGCGGTCGTCGTCCCGGGCGACGCGCAGGACCCGGGCGCCGGGCGGCATCAGCGTTGCGCCGGAGCGCACCCGGTCGATGTTCGCCGCGTGGGAGTACGGCTGCTCGCCCGTCGCGAAGCGGCCGAGGAACAGCGCGTCGACGACGTCGGACGGGGAGTCGGAGTCGTCGACGTTGAGCCGGATCGGCAGCGTTTCGTGCGGGTTTCCAGACATGCCGCCATGATCCGGCACGGGACCGCCGCGTGCACCCGTTTTCCGGTGCACGCGGCGGCCCCGCCCGGCCGGGTCAGCCGCGGGACCGGGCGACCGCGCGGGCCGCCCGCCGGGCCCGGCGCACCACCGCGTACCCGCGGGTGAGGGCCCGGTCCCGGGCGAACGTCCGGGCGATCGCCCGGCCCTCCACCATCCGCTCGAACTCCTCGATGCCCGTGTCGCGGCGGACCGTCACCCGCCGCAGGGCGTACGGCCCCTGGGCCCGGCGCGCCAGGCCGTTGCCGACGGCGAGGGCCTGTGCGTACCCCGTCTCGCGCACCACCTGCCGGACCCGGCGGGTGGAGTAGCCGTAGGGGTAGGCGAACGAGGCCGGGACGGCGCCCAGCTGGTCCGAGAGGATCTCCTTGCAGTGGATCAGCTCGAACCGCAGGGTGGCCTCCGAGACCTGGTCGAGCTGCGGGTGGCTGTGGCTGTGCCCGCCGATCTCGACGCCGGCCGACGCCAGCGCGCGGACCTGGTCCCAGTCGAGCATGGTGTCCAGTCCGCCCCCGGTGTCGTACGGTCCGCGCAGCCAGCCGGTCGCGACGAACAGGGTCGCCGGGAAGCCGTGCTTGGCCAGGGCGGGCAGGGCGTGCCGGTGCACGCCCTCGTAGCCGTCGTCGAAGGTGACGAGGACCGGCCGGCCGGGCAGCGGGCGGCCCGAGCGCCAGCACGCGGCGAGCCCCGCCGTGGTGAGCGGTGTGAGGCCGCGGTCGGCGAGCACCGCCATCTGCTCGGCGAACGCCTCCGGGGTGACCGACAGGGCGCGCGTCGCCCGGTTCGGATCGGTGGCGACCGCGTGGTACATGAGGATCGGCACCCGCGCGTCGGTCACGAACCGGCTCCTTCCCGTACGGCCCGCGGCACGGGGGCGGGAGACGCCGCCGCGTCCGGGGCGCCGGCGCCCCGCGGCACCTCGGGCACCCGGAACGCGGCGCCGCCGCGGCGGACGCGGAAGCCGCCGACGACGTAGCCGCCCGCCGCCGTGAGCACCCCGGCCACGATCGCGCCGGCCCTGCCCGCTCCGCCCGGCCGGGCCAGCAGGGCGTCGCGCAGGCCTCGGGCCACTCCGGCCGGCAGGACCCGGGTGGCGTACCGGCGTTCGGACTCCAGGCCCTTGTCCGCGCCGACACTCCGGGCCACGAGGGCCTTGGACAGGCCCTCGGCCCAGGTGCGGGTGCGGAAGTAGCGGAAGCGCTCGCGCTCGGCGGGCACGCGGTGGTGGATGACCGCACGGTCGTCGATCAGCAGCACCGCGTCGGGCAGGGCCCGCGACAGACGGATGCACAGTTCCGTCTCCTCGCAGCCCAGGGGCCGCTTGTCGCCGTCCCGGCCGATGCCGGTGGCGAAGCCGCCGGCCGCGTCGAAGGCGCTGCGGCGGAACGAGGCGTTGCCGCCCAGCACGTTGCGCACCCGGACCCGGCCGCGCGGCAGTCCCCGGTAGGTGCAGCCCACCACCCAGTCGAACTCCTCCGGGAACCAGTGCGGGCGCCGCCCCGACGCCCAGACCGGCACCGTGCGCCCGCCGACCGCCATCACCCGCGGATCGGCGTACGCCTCGGCGAAGTGCCGCAGCCAGTCCCGCTCGGCCACGGCGTCGTCGTCGAGGAAGGCCACGATCTCGCCGCGGGCCGCCGCGATACCGGTGTTGCGGCCGGCGGACAGGCCGCGGGGACCGGCGTTGGCGAGCACCCGCACCTCGCCGGTCTCCTTGTACTCCTGTGCGAGCCGGTCCCGGAGCGTCTCGTTGTGGTCGACGACCAGCAGCGTCTCCGCCGCGGGCCGGGACTGCGCCCGCACCGAGGAGACCGCCGCGAGGATGTCCTCCCAGCGGTCCTCGGTGTACGCGCAGATCACGACGGAGACGTCGGGACCGCTCAAGACACCTCTCCCCGCACCGCCGCCGCCACCGACGACGGCCGGGACGAACGGCGCCGCAGGGCACGCCGGTTGGAGCGCTCCTGGAGGATCACGCGCAGGACCCGCAGACCGTCCCGCACGGCCCGCAGGTTGCTCGTGCCGTGGATGCGCAGGTACTCGTGGCTCGGGATCTCCTGCACCTTCAGCCCGGCCTTCACCACCCGGATGTTCATCAGGGTCTCGACCTCGAAGCCGGTGCAGTCCAGGTCGATCTTGTCCAGGCAGTGCCGCCAGAAGGCGTTGTAGCCGTAGCACAGGTCGGTGTACCGGGCGCCGAACTTGCGGTTGACGGCCGTGCACAGGGCCCAGTTGCCGAGCTTGCGGACGAACGTCATGTCGTCGGTGCCGCCGCCGTTGGCGAAGCGGGAGCCCTTGGCGAAGTCCGCGCCGGAGACCAGGGCGGAGACGTACGAAACGATCTCGTTGCCGTCGGCCGAGCCGTCCGCGTCGACCATCACGATGATGTCGCCGGTGCATGCCTGGAAGCCGGTGATCAGGGCGTCGCCCTTGCCCTTGCCGCGCTGCTCGACGACCTTGACGCCGGGCCACAGCTCGCGGGCCACCCGGACGGTGTCGTCGGTGGAGTTGCCGTCGACCAGGACCACCTCGTGGATCCAGTCGGGCAGGGTCTTGAAGACGTACGGCAGGTTCTCCGCCTCGTTCATCGCCGGGATGACCACGCTCACGGGCGGTGCGATGGCCAGGTGTGAGGAGACGGGGCGGTACGTGGCTGCGGTCGGCGGATGCTCTTCCGTCACGGCCGGCTGCAGAGCTGAACTCATGAGTCTGGGCCCTCTCGTCCGGTGGACCGCCCCCCCAGGGCAGTCCGGATCCAGTCCGGGTCGAAAGGGGGGTTCTCACCCGAGGCACGCCGGGACGGCGAGGCATGCCGAAATGGAGCTCCGGCACGCCGGGTGAGCTGGCAAAGCTGACCGGCCGCGAAAACGGCAGCCGACCGCGCGGCACGGCCCGGAGACCACTGCGGTCACCGAGCACGGCACCCCCCTACCGCGCCCCGCGCCGGTACGTCGCGGTCCCTGAGCCCTCCCCTGGAGCCGCGTACTGACGGACCGATGCGGGTGAGATGTATGACGGTATTGACGATTGAACCCGTATGGCAAGACCTGGAACGGCCACTCACGTTTTTGTTGGTTTGGCCGTTGCTCGGTGTGCTCGGTGAGACACAAGTTGACCGTTTTCGGGCGTATCAAGAGCTGTTCCCCGCAGACGGCCAGGGCCTGCGGGGAACGGCTGTTCAGGTGTCCGTGCCCGGGTGCCGGGGGACGGGGGGCGTCAGGGGACGAGTTGCAGCAGGCGGTTCGGCGAGCCCGAACCCGCGCCGGTCACCTTGCCGGTGGCGGCGCCCGCCACCAAAGCCGAGGCGACCTGTGCGGGGGCGGCGGAGGGGTGCCCTGCCAGGTAGACCGCCGCCGCGCCCGCCACGTGCGGGGTGGCCATCGAGGTGCCGGAGATGGTGTTGGTGGCGGTGTCGCTCGTGTGCCAGCCGGCCGTGATGGAGGAGCCGGGGGCGAACAGGTCCAGGGCCGAGCCGTAGTTGGAGTAGCTCGCCCGGGCGTCGGTGCTGGTGGTGGCGCCGACGGTGATGGCCTCGGCGACCCGGGCCGGGGAGGACGAGGAGGCGGAGGTGTTGCTGTTGCCCGCGGCGACGGCGTACGTGACGCCGCTCGCTATGGAGTTGCGGACCGCCGTGTCCAGGGCGGTGGAGGCCCCGCCGCCGAGCGACAGGTTGGCCACCGAGGGGCCGGAGTGGTTGCGCGTGACCCAGTCGATCCCCGCGATCACACCGGCCGTGGTGCCGGACCCGCTGTTGTTCAGCACGCGCACGCCCACGATTCTCGCCTTCTTGGCGACGCCGTAGGTGGTTCCCGCGACCGTCGTGGCCACGTGCGTGCCGTGCCCGTTGCCGTCGGAGGCGTCGTTGTCGCCGTCGACGGCGTCGTAGCCGTGTGCGGCCCGGCCGCTGATCTGCTGGTGGGTGATGCGCACACCGGTGTCGACCACATAGACGGTGACGCCGCTGCCCGCGCTGTCCGGGTAGGTGTAGGTGCCGGAGAGCGGGAGGGAGGGTTGGTCGATCCGGTCCAGGCCCCAGGGGGCGGAGGTCTGCGTCGCGGCGAGCGAGACGCGCTGGTTCTGCTCGACGGACGCCACCGCGGGGTCGGCGGCCAGCCGCCGGGCCTCGGTGGCCGACAGGGTGGCGGAGTAGCCGTTCAGCGCGGATCCGAACGTCCTGTCCACCGAGCCGCCGTAGCCCTTGACGAGGCTCTTGCCGGCGGCCGAGGACGCCTTCAGGCCGGGGCGTGTGTGGAGCGTGACGATGTAGCTGTTCTTCACCGCGGTCGGTGAGTCTGCGGCGAGCACCCGTCCCTCCGCCTCGGCTGCCTGGGCCGGCAGGGCGGTGAGAGCGCCCACGAGGGCGGCGGTCGCCAGTGAGGTGAGCGCGGCGATTCCGAGTCTCTTGCTTCGCGGTTCTGCCATGACGGGGGAGTCCTCCTCCGGGCGGCGCGCGCCCGGGTGGGGCGCGCGTCCTGTGGGGGGTGTGCGCGTGCTCGCGCACACGGACCGGGAGTGCGCTGTTCCGCTCCCGGCCTGGGATCAGCCTCGGCCGGACTGTCGTACACAACAAGGGAGTTGAGAACCTCTCAACAAACCTGTCATGAGCACGCAACAAGCGTCCCGGCAGGCGTCGCCGATGGTTCCCGGAAGGTGCCGCACGGGTGTCCCGGTCCGTGAAGGGACCGAAAAGAACTTGGCATGGACACTTCCTGTCAACACGCGTAGCTGCTACCACGGTTGTGGCAGAGATCCTGCTAAAGGGAGGTTCCATGAGACGTTCCCGACTTGTCGTCCTCGTGAGCTCGCTCCTCTTCGCCGCCGGCACCGCCCTCACCGGCGCGGCCACGGCGCAGGCGTCCGCACTCGCCGCAACCGGCCCGTACGCAGCGCTCGGTGACTCCTACTCCTCCGGAGTGGGCGCCGGCAGCTACATCGGTTCCAGCGGCGACTGCAAGCGCAGCACGAAGGCCTACCCCTACCTCTGGGCCGCCGCCAACTCACCCTCGGCGTTCGACTTCACCGCTTGTTCCGGCGCCCGAACGGGTGATGTTCTGTCCGGACAGCTCGGCCCGCTGAGCGGCAGCACCGCGCTCGTGTCCATCAGCATCGGCGGCAACGACGCCGGCTTCGCCGACGTCATGACGACCTGTGTGACCCAGTCCGACAGCGCCTGCATCTCCCGCATCAACACCGCCCGCGCCTACGTCGACTCCACGCTCCCCGGCAAGCTCGACGGCGTGTACTCGGCGATCCGCTCCAAGGCCCCCAACGCCAAGGTCGTCGTCCTCGGCTACCCCCGCTTCTACAAGCTCGGCACCACCTGCCTCGGCCTGTCCGAGGCCAAGCGCAAGGCCATCAACGACGCCTCCGACCTCCTCAACACCACCATCGGCAAGCGCGCCGCCGACCACGGCTTCGCCTTCGGGGACGTCCGCTCCACCTTCGGCGGCCACGAGATCTGCTCCGGCGACTCCTGGTTGCACAGCGTCAACTGGCTGAACATCGGCGAGTCCTACCACCCGAAGGCCCCCGGCCAGTCGGGCGGCTACCTGCCGGTCCTGAACGCCAACGACTGACCGCTCCCCACCGGCCGCCCACCCGGGCGGTCAGCCGGAGTCCGATCCCGGCTCCGTGCCCCCGTCCGTCACCGAAGGAGAAGGGGAGGCCCCGTCCGTCGGGGTCTCCGTCTCACAGGTGATCGAGAACGGCACCGCGTCGGACGTCGTCCGCACCGGCTCCCGCACCTCGACCCTGATCTCGTTGTCGAAGCTCCCGGACTCCTCGTCCGTCGTCACGGTCACCGTGTCCCGCTTCGTACGGCTGCCGCCCTCCGGGAACGACAGCGTCTTCCAGCCCTCGTCGAGGACCTGGCCGTCCCCCGTCCGCCAGCGGTAGCGCACCTCGGCCGGGAGCGTCCCCACCGTCAGCGTCAAGGTGAAGCGCGGCGCCCTGACGCCCGGCGGCGGACAGGTGCCCGAGTAGCGCGTGCGCGTCCCGTCCAGGCCGACCCGCACCGACTGCGGCGGCGGGCTGCTCTTCCCGCTCTCCCGCTCGCTCGGCGTGGGGGACGGACTCGGCTTCCCGTTCCCCTCGTTCTCCCCGGTGTCCCCCGTCCCCGCGGGCGAACTCGCCCCGGCGCCGCTGTCGTCCCTCCCGCCGCCGTCGCCGTCGTCGTGCAGCAGTGCGTACGTCAGCCCGCCCACGGCGAGCGCCAGCGCGATCACCCCGGCGACCAGCACCCGGCCCGCCCTGCGGTCGCGGTCCGGACCTGTGGCGGACGTGGTGTCCGGGCCCGGGGCGGACGTGATGTCCGGGCCCGTTCCCGTGCCGTGGCCGGGGAACGGCACCGGCGGGGCTGGGGGATGCCCGGGGCGGACCGCAGCCGTCGGCGGGAAGGCCACCGCCCCGGTCGCGTCCGCACGCGGCGAACCGCCCGCCGCCACGAGCCGCAGGTCCTGCTCCGCCCGCTCGGCCGGCAACCGCTGCCCGGGGTCCTTGCGCAGCAGCCCCTCGATCACGGGGGTGAGCGGACCGGCCCGGTACGGCGGCGGCAACTCCTCGTCCACGATGGCGCGCAAGGTGCTCAGCGGGGTGTCGTGCCGGAACGGGGAGTGGCCCTCGACCGCCGCGTACAGCAGCACCCCCAGCGACCACAGGTCCGACTCCGGGCCGGGTGTGCGGCCGAGCGCACGCTCCGGGGCGAGGAACTCGGGCGAGCCGATGACCTCGCCGGTCATGGTCAGCGCGGAGCTGCCCTCGACCGTGGCGATCCCGAAGTCGGTGAGCACCACGCGGCCGTCGTTCGCGATCAGCACGTTGGCCGGCTTCACGTCCCGGTGCAGCACCCCCGCCCCGTGGGCGGAGCGCAGCGCGGCCAGCACCTCGGCGCCGATGTGCGCGGCCCGCTGCGGCGCCATCGGGCCCTCGGCGTCCAGCACCTCGGCCAGGGACAGGCCGCGGACCAGCTCCATGACGATCCAGGGCCGGTCGTCGTCCGTCGCCACGTCGTACACCGTGACCACGTTGCGGTCGGCCACCCGGGCGGCCGCCCACGCCTCCCGCTCCAGCCGGGCGTACAGGCGCTGCACGTCGTCGGCCGCGAGCCCGGCGGGGGCCCGCACCTCCTTGACCGCGACCTCACGGTTCAGCACCTCGTCACGGGCGCGCCACACCGTTCCCATGCCGCCCTCGCCGAGCGGGGACAGCAGTCGGTAGCGACCCGCGATCACCCGTTCGCGACCCGGTTCTTCGGACACGGCGCCCCCATTCGCAGCCGGGCGGAATCTCCACGAGGTCTGTCTTCCCCGGCTCGCCGGATTTCCTCACGCACGTCACTCAGCCCAGTGCGGATGCCGCCCCCTTGAACACCAGTCCGGCGCCGAGGACGACGACGGCGAAGGCGGAGCCGAGCGGGGCGGTGCGCCGGACCAGGGCGGCCACCGGGCCCGCCGTCCAGCGCGGGCGCCGCTCCAGCAGCCGGGTCATACCGCTGCCGGCCTTGACGACCGCGTACCCGGCCGCCGTCAGGGTCAGCGCGAGGCCGACGCCGTACGCCACCACCAGGAGCAGCCCGAACCAGGCCTGGCCGAGGGCGGCGGCACCCACCAGCACGACGACGGCCGACGGGCTGGGCACCAGGCCGCCGGCGAAGCCCATGAGGACGGTGCCGCGCAGGGTGGGGGCCACGGGGTGGGAGTGGGTGAACCCGCCGTGCGTGTGCACGACCCCGTGGGTGTGGCGGTCGGGATGCCGACCGTCGTGCGAGGAGCCGTGGTCGTGGGGGTGGTCGTGGCCGTGCGGGTGAGGGTGCTCGTGCTCGTGGCCGTGCTCGGGGCCGTGGTGGTGGCCGTGCTCCTCGTGCGGGTGGTCGTGGTCGTGGCCGTGCTCGTGCGGGTGGTCGTGCGCGAGGGCGTGCGGGCGGTTGCGCAGGGCGCGGCGGACCAGGCTCGCGCCCGCCAGTGTCACCAGCACGCCGCTGGCGACCCCCAGCCAGGCGATCACCGAGGGGGCCGCCGCCGAACCCGCCGTCACCAGCAGGCCGAGGGCGACCACGCCCAGGGTGTGGGTGACCGTCACCGAGGCGGCCATGGGCAGGACGTCCTTCATCCGGGCCCGGCCGCCCCGGGCCGCCGCCGTCGCGGCCATGATGGTCTTGCCGTGGCCCGGTGCGAGCGCGTGCATCGCGCCCAGGACCACGGCGATGCCGAGGGCCAGCGCGGCGAATCCGGCGGTGAGGTCGTGCCGGGCGACCAGTTCGTCGAGGGCGCGCGTCCAGCGGTCGGCACCGCGCGGCAGCACCGAGGCCGCCGGGGCGTCGCGCTCCTCCCCGGTCAGGGCTGGGCCGCCGGGGCGCACGCGCAGGGCGGCGGACGCTGTGTCGGCGGGGGAGGAGAGCAACTCCTCCGGATAGCGGGTCAGTTCTCGCGACAGCGACGTCCCCGGGACGTCGGACGCGGTGAGTGTCATCCGGTCGCCCCGCGCCGTGATCTCCCTCCAGCCGGGGCCCGAGGAGGCGCCCGCGCCCCGGAAGGACAGGGACACGGTCTCCTCGCCGCGTGGCAGCGGAGCGCTCAGCTCGCACTCCACGCGGAGGGTGTCCAGTCCCGCCTGGCCGGGCCGCACGCGCGCGTGGCCGCTGTCGACGGTGAGGACGGCGGTCCGGCCGCCGACGGTGACGCTGCTGCCCGCCGCGGCCGAGGCGCACCGCTCCCGCGCCCACATCCGCAGGCCGAGCCGCTCGACGTCGGGCTTCGCCTGGGTCGCCGGGATCTCCGCGAGGTCCTCGACGTGGTGGACGCGCAACTCACCGGGAGCGGCGACGAGGCCGTCGTAGCGGTTGACGGTGAAGTTGCCCAGCGGGTGGGCGCTCGCCGTGGCGGCGGGCAGCAGGGTGAGCGCGCAGGCGGCCGTGAGGACGGCGGCACCGGACGCGGACAGCCGGCGCAGGATCACCGGTTCCCCTCCAGGTCGTCGAGTGCGGTACGGGCCTCGCGCGCACCGAGCGGCGAGAAACCGGGGTTCAGCGCCAGGGCCGCCTTCAGGTGTGTCTGGGCCGCCCGCGGGTCTCCGGCGGCACGCTCGACGACCCCGCGGTGGTAGAGGAAGGCGGCGTTGCGGTAGCCGGTGGCGGTCGCCCGCCGGGTCAGGGGGAGGGCCTCCGCGTCACGGCCGTTGACGTGCAGGGCCCAGGCGAGGGCGTCCGCGGTGTGCACGCTGTGCCGGCGGTCCCACTCGGCGCGTGCCGCGCGCAGGGCCTCCCTCTTGTCGCCGTGGTCGGCGGCCGCCATGGCCGAGTCGAGGTCGGCGTTCACCCCGCCCGCGCGGGCCAGGGCCGTCCAGGCGTCGACGAGCGCGTACTGGTCGCGTGCCTTCGCCCGGTCGCCTTCGTTTCCGCGCTCCTCGTACAGCTCACCGAGGGCGACGAGCGGCCCGGGCAGCGGCGAGCGGGCCACGACCTGCTCCAGCCCCTGCACCGCCGCCGCGCGGTCACCGCTCGCGGCCTGGGCGCGGGCACGTCCCTCCAGCGCCGGGAGGTAGGCGTCGTCGGCGGCCAGCGCGCGGGCGTAGTGGGCCAGGGCGCGCCGGTGATCGCCCTGGCTCCAGGCCAGTTGGCCCAGTGCGGTGGCCACGTACGCCACGTCCGCGGGGGAGCGGGTCGCGTCCAGCGCACGGTGCAGCACCCGACGCGCCGTGCGCACGTCGCCGCGCAGCTCGTGCACGTACGCGTAGCGGGTGAAGACCGGCACACCGGGGCGCCGGTCGTCGGCGGTCCGGGCCGCCTCGGCCGCGTCGTCGTAGCGGCCCAGTTCGACGAGAGCGTCGACGCGGGTGCACAGGGCGCGTTCGTTGTAGGGGTTCTGCTTCAGGGCCCGGTCGGCGTCCGCGAGGGCGCCGGTGAAGTCGTGCCGGGCGGCGGCCAGGGCGGCGCGGCCCGCGAGGGCCTGGTCGTTGCCCGGCCGGAGCGCGAGGGACCGGCGCAGAGCGTGCTCGGCCTGCGGATACCGGGAGGGGTCGCCCGCCGTCCGGGCTTGCTCCACGTAGGCGACCCCGAGCGTGGCCCAGCTCCCGAAGTCCTTCGGCTGGGCACGCAGGTGTCGTTGCAGGGACCCGACCGCCGCGCCCAGGTCGCCCCGGGCGAGATCACCGGGTGACAGCGCCGCGGCCGCGGACACGGCGGCGTCCCCGCCCCGGCCGTCCGGGGCGCCGGTGAGGGCGACGGCCCCGCCGGTGAGCGCCACGGCCAGCAGGGCCGCGCACCCGGCCAGATGCAGGACCCGCCGGCGCCGTCCCCCCGCGCCGGCCCGCCGCAGCACGCCCGCGCACCGGGCGGCATCGCCCTCCCCGGCCCCGCCCTCGGTCCCGGCACCGGCCTCCCCGGCCCGGCCCTCACCCACTGCACCGGCCGCGCCCGAGGGGTCGGCGTGAGTGTCCGCCTCCTCCGGACCGCCGGTGCCGTCCGGCTCGTCCGGTGTGCTGTCGGTCGTGTGCGCAGGCATGGGATTCCTCGGTCGGTCGGCTGGGCGGGGCGGAGATCGGCGGCGCGGCCCGCGCCGTGGGGGACGGGAACGGGCCGCGCCTGTCTGCGGGGCGGACGGGCTCAGTACGCCCGGTTCCGCATGCGGCGCCACCACATCAGGGCCGCGCCGATCAGGACGATGCCGCCCGCCCCGGCCCCGGCGGACGCGGCGATCAGGCGTGTGTCGTCCGCGCCCTGCGCACCGGCGGGCCGCAGCGCGTCGCCGAGCTGGCTGCGCACGTCGTTGCCGCCGTCCACGCCCTTGGCGAGCCGGCCGCGCGACCCCTCCGTCGGCAGGGCGACGTACGGGAAGGACTTCTCGAACTCCTTGTCGTTCTTGTCGACCGCGTCGCCCAGGTCGTTCTTGGAGCCCACCAGCTCACCCTCGACGACCTGGAGCGAGGCGTCGATCACGTCGTCGGTGAGGCGGCGGCCGTTGGGGAAGCCGGCGTTGTCGCCGTCGAGGACTCCCAGCCGCTTGGGCTCGGCGGCCGGCTTGACGGAGGTGTTCAGGCGGAGCTGCTCCGAGGGCGTCACGTGCGGCGGCTGGTTGAGGTCCTTGACGCCCTTGAGGAACACGTCGACCAGGTCGTTGCGCGGCTCGGCGGGCGCCGGGATCTTGTAGATCGCCTCGATGAGCTTGGGCAGCTCCGGGTTGGTGACGTTCTTCAGGAACTTCCCGTCGTCGCGGGGCGTGGCCGCGTTGAACCGGTCCTTGTCCTTCAGCGGGTTGACGACCTCGTTGACCAGCGGATTGCCCAGGCGCGAGACCTGCGTGAAGTAGCCCCGGGCGTTCTTGCGCTGGGTCGTCGACCAGATGCCGATGACGGGCTGCTCGTGCGACTCGGCGACGAGGCTGCTGGGCACCTGCAGGGCTATGGAGTTGACGTTGTAGCCCTTGAGGGTGTCGTTGCCGACCTCGGAGAGGTTCCCGCCGTACAGCAGGTCGAAGACGCGCAGGTCCAGGAAGAACGGGTCGTCCGCCTGGCCCGCGAACGTCTGTGCCCCGCCCGCGAGTTCGTGCACGGCCTGCTTGCGCAGCGTCGCGTAGTCCGGCATCGAGGCCTTGCCCACGTTGGAGGGGGCCACGGGCACGTCGTCGGCGACCTTGGTCTTCGACACGGCCTTCAGATGGCGCAGCTTGATCAGCTCGATGTCGTAGGTCTGCGTGACGTTGAGGTCGGGGTCGTCGAGGCTCTCGACGGGGCCGGTGTTGTAGAGGAACGTCTTCTTGTTCTTGGTGTGCGTCTTGAACGTGTAGCGGAAGACCAGGTCCTCCTGCGCGTCCCCGTTCCGGTCGATGCGCAGGTCGTACTGGGCGTCCTCGGCGAACGGGAAGAAGTTCGGCCCGCCGGCCGGTTCCTCGAACGGGATCCAGTTCGCGACGATGGTGGTCGTGTCCGGCTTGTCCGGGCTGACGAACGCGTACACGTCGGTGTTGTCGTACTGCGGGGTGCCGGAGATCAGCGGGGCCTCGCGGTGGCTGGAGGCGGAGGCCGCCTCAGGTTCCAGCGCGGTCACGCCGGCGGCCGCGAGCCCGCCGGCGGCCAGCGCGCCACACACCGCGGTCGCGATGCTCCTGCGTCCCGCACCGTTCCTGGAGATAGGTGTCATGCCGTCCGTCCTCCGTGCCAACTTGCCTGACACACGCCATTCGGAGCGGTCGGCGAAGCGGATTGGTCGAATCTCAACCGTTCTTACGGCCGGTCCGGGATCTTGTTTCATCGCCGCGTGACCCGCGTTTTCGCCGCCGGGATCCGTAACACCGTCCGGAGGTGTGTGCGTTGCGAATGCCTCGTGTGAGGGAACAGGCCCGGTGCGGCCTCGGAGAGGGGGACCGAGTGGAGGCGGACGAGCTGCTGCTGCTCGTGGCAGGCGGGGACCAGGGAGCCTTCGAGGAGTTGTACGGGCTGGTGTCCGGCCCGGTGTTCGGACTCGTACGGCGTGTGGTGCGCGACCCCGCCCAGTCGGAGGAGGTGGCTCAGGAGGTGCTGCTGGAGATGTGGCGGTCCGCCGCGCGGTTCGATCCGGGCCGGGGCAGCGCCCTGTCCTGGATCCTCACCCTCGCCCACCGCCGGGCGGTCGACCGGGTGCGCAGCGCCCGCGCGGCCGGGGAACGCGAGCAGCGCGAGGCGCTGCGGGCGAACCAGCCCGCCTTCGACCACGTCACGGAGGAGGTCGAGGCGGGGCTGGAGCGCGAGTGGGTGCGCCGCTGCCTGGACCGGCTCACGGTGCTGCAACGCCAGTCGGTCACCCTCGCCTACTACGAGGGCTACACCTACCGTGAGGTGGCCGAGCACCTGTCCCTGCCGCTGGGGACGGTCAAGACGCGGATGCGCGACGGACTGACCCGGATGCGCGAGTGCCTGGGAGGGGTGGCATGAGCCTGCTGCGACGCGAGGACCCACACTCCCTGGCCGCGCCCTACGCGCTCGACGCCCTGGAACCCGCCGAGCGCGTCCGCTTCGAGAAGCACCTCGCGGGCTGCGCCCGGTGCGCCGACGAGGTGCGCGCGCTGTCCGAGGACGCCGTCCGCCTCGCCTGGTCCGCCGCCGTCCCGGCCCCGCCCGCGATGCGCGACCGGGTCATGGCGGCCGTCCGCGCCACCGCGCAGGAGCCCGCACCACAGGGGGCGCGCGAGGCGGCGCGGCCGCACGCCCCGCAACTGCCGCCGCACGTGTGGGGGGTCCGGCCGCCGCCGCGCCAGCGGGTGCGGCGGCGGATCCCGCTGTTCGTCCCCTTCGCGACGGCCACCGCCGCCGCGGCCCTCGTCGTGGCCTCCTTGTTCGCGGTGCAGGCGAACCGGACCCAGGACGAACTGACCGCCGAGCGGGACCGGTCACGTGAGATCGCCCACGTTCTCGCTGCTCCGGACGCCCGTGCGAGCAGCGGACGGGACGCCCGGGGCCGCACGATCGGAGTGATCGCTTCCGCCACGGAGGGGAGCGCGGTCGTCACCCTCGGCGGATACGGCGCCCCGGCGGGTGGCCGCGTGCACCAGTTGTGGCTCATGCGCCCGGGCGCACCACCTCGCTCCCTGGGGCTGTTCGAGGGCGACACGCCCCTGGTCACCACGGGTTTGGGGTCCTCCGCGACGTCACTGGCCGTGACCGTCGAGCCCGCAGGAGGCTCGCCGCAGCCCACCAGCCAGCCCATCGTCCAACTCGCCCTGAAAAGTGTCGGATTCGGAGAGTAGTCGACGACACATCGTCAACCCCCTTACGGGGAAGGTGAATCCTGTGACCGCGATACACGTGTGCCCGGTCGGGACGATAGGGTTAACCTGCCCGGGCCGGGTGGACTCGTACGGGTGGGGAGTGACATGGAACAGATAACAGTGCGCAGCAGGGCCAGGGTCCCTGCGATCACCTGCGGCAGCAGCGCGACCAGTTCGCGCCTCGACCGCCACCTCGCGGTGCTGGGCGGCCCCGCCGTCCCCCAGCGGGAGACGCTCGAGGCCACCTCGCTGATGCGCGAACTGACCGCGCGTCGGCCGCACGACCGCAGCGGCAGGGGCGCGCGCGTGCGCCGCGTCTCGCTCTTCGCGCCGCTGCGCCGACTGCGCCGCTCGCTGTTCGGCGGCAGGTAGGGTCCCGCGCTCGGGCGGTCACACCGCCCCGCGTCCGCTGCGCACTCGTCGTCCGTCATCCCCACGGCACGCAGCAGGCGCCGGGTGTGTTCCCGAGCGCGGCACGCCCCCCGTCGACGCCCCTCCCCGCCCGGCCGTGACCGGGGGCCGCACCCGGCTCCTGTGCCGCAGCACGCCCGCTCTCCGCTCTCCACGGGCGTACTCCCGCTCCGCCGGCGGCACGAACAGCGCGAGCAGCACCACGGCCCACCACAGCAGTGACCCCGCGACGCCTCCCCACCCGGTCGCGTCGGACAGCCTCCGGAGGCTAGAGCAGGGCGAGTTGACCCTCCGGGCCCTCCTCGGGGCCGTCCAGGACCGACGCGGGGCGGCGGGCCGCGGCCGGGGCCGGGAGCACGCCCGCCTCGGTCAGTTCCGTCGCGGTGACCGGATCGGGCACCGCCGGCTCCTCCTGCGGCGCCCGCAGGTCGGCGAGCAGCGCCAGGACCGTGATCAGCTCCAGCAGCTCGGAGGTCCAGGCCTGCGGCCACACGGTCGGGCGGATCGCCGCGAGCGTTCCCGGCTCGGGCTCGGCGACACGCGCCGCGAACCACTGCTCCAGCACCCGGACCCCGCCCGCCTCGACGTCCCACGCCTGCGGCGGCACCGGGGAGATGCGGCCCTCGTCCACGAACAGGGCCTCCTCCTCGCGGTCGTAGCGCAGGGCCACGGGGCGGGACGGCAGCGGCGCGCGGACGTAGGGTCGGCGGCCGCCCGGCAGTTTGGGGCGCTCCCCGTCCCGGCGCATCAGCCACAGCAGCCGGTGCCCGCGCTCCAGGCCCCTCGCCCAGGTGTCCGGGTCCCCGGTGAGCGGGACGGTGAGGTCCGGCCGGACCGCGGCCGCGATCCACGCCAGCACGTCGAGCGGCGACGGTGTGGCACCGAGGCGACGGCCCAGCCACTCCACCAGCCCGGGCGCCAGGTTCGGCTCCAGGCCGCCGGGGCGGCGGAACAGCGGGCGGACCCGGCCGGGGCGCAGCAGGGGGAGCAGCGAGGTGAACACCAGCGGGGAGCCGAGCGTCCCCGGGGCCTCCACGACGAACACCTGCTTCTCGTCGGCGACCCGCCACAGCTCCGGGCGGGCGGCGTCGATCAGCCGCTGGTCCGGGATGAGCCACTGCTCGTCGAAGGGCGCCAGCAGAACCCGCACCGGCTCCGGGCAGGGACCGGACGCCCGCGCCAGCCGTTCCGTGCCCGCGCCGGTCCGGCCCGGCAGCCGGCCGACCGCCGTGTGCAGGGTGCGCGAGCGGCTCGGTTCGAACAGCGCCTCCCGGTCGGGCCCCTCGGCCTTCACCAGCGCGTCCCAACGGGCTTTCAGAGCTGCCGCGTCGGGGCCCGCCGGCCACCCCCGGCCGAGCCGCGGCGGTGCGACGGACCACGGCATGAGGTCCGCCAGCGGCGGAGCGTCGTCGTGCGTCACGCCCCGCATCGTACGACGTGTGCCGGCTCGCCAGGGCGTGCGGGGAACCACCCCGCACGCCCCGCCCGGTCCGCGGCGCTCAGGTCGCGTCCAGGGTCACGGTGAAGGAGAACCGGTCACCGCGGTAGTGGATGACGGCCACGTCCAGGACGCGCCCGTCCGCGTCGTAGGTCACGCCCGTGTAGTGCAGGATCGGGCTCAGCAAGGGCACGCGCAGCAGCCGGGCCGTCTCCGGGTCGGCCAGCCGGGCCTCGACCGTGTCCGTGATGCGGCTGATGTCCGCCCCCACCACGTCCCGCAGCACCTTCGTCATCGGCCACCGCACGAGGTCGTCCAGGTCGATCTGCGCGGCCAGTTCGGGACGCACGTGGTTGCGGGCGTGGTTGGTCGGCTCCCCGGTCTTCTCGTCGCTGCGCAGCCGGTGGTACGCCGTCACCTGGGCCAGGTCCGGGAAGAACTCGGCCAGTTCGCCCGGGACGGGGACCGTGCCGTGCTCCAGCAGTTCGGTCGTCATCCCGGACTGCTGGGCCACGATCGCGTCCACCGAGCCGAGCAGCCGCACCGGGGAACCCCGGCGGGCGTCCGGCTCGATGAACGTGCCCCGCCGGCGGTGGCGGGAGATCAGCCCCTCGTCCTCCAGCTCCTTCAGCGCCTGCCGCATGGTCAGCACGCTCACGCCGTAGTGCCCGGCCAGCTGCTCCTCGGTGGGCAGGCGCAGCGGGTCCTGGGGCGAGCGGCCGAGGATCGAGGCGCGCAGCGACTGCGAGACCTGGTACCAGAGCGGCAGCTTGCGGTTCAGGACGATCGAGTCCGGGGCGAAGGAGGTCACGGGGTCATCCGTACCGTCAGGAAATGATCAGTGCAAGGGGCGGAAGTGCCGTTGCAGGCCCTGCCACACGTCGTCGTAGCGCTGCTGGAGATGCTCCGCCCCGGCGGCGTGCGGCGTGAGGCTCAGCGGCCAGCGCGTCTCGAACATGAACGCCAACCCGTCGTCGATCTTCTGCGGCTTCAGTTCGGCGGCGCTCGCCCGGTCGAAGGTCTCCCGGTCCGGTCCGTGCGCCGACATCATGTTGTGCAGCGAGCCGCCGCCCGGCACGAAGCCCTCCGCCTTGGCGTCGTAGGCGCCCTCGATCAGGCCCATGTACTCGCTCATCACGTTCCGGTGGAAGTACGGCGGCCGGAAGGTGTCCTCCCCGACGAGCCAGCGCGGCGCGAACACCACGAAGTCGGCCCCCGCCAGGCCCGGGGTGTCCGACGGGGACGTCAGGACGGTGAAGATCGACGGGTCCGGGTGGTCGTAGGTAATGGTGCCGAGCGCGTTGAAGCGGCGCAGGTCATACACGTAGGGCACATGGTTGCCGTGCCAGGCGACGACGTCGAGGGGGGAGTGGTCGTAGGTGGCCGTCCACAGGTTGCCGCAGAACTTGTTCACCACCTCCACCGGACCCTCGACGTCCTCGTACGCCGCGACGGGGGCGTGGAAGTCCCTCGGGTTCGCCAGGCCGTTGGCGCCGATCGGGCCGAGGTCGGGCAGGCGGAAGGGAGCGCCGTAGTTCTCGCACACATAGCCGCGGGCGAGATCGTCCAGGAGCTCCACACGGAAGCGGACACCACGCGGGATGAGCGCCACATGGCCCGGCTCCACATGGAGCAGACCGAGCTCCGTGCGCAGCAGCAGCCCTCCCCGCTCCGGGACGATGAGCAGCTCACCGTCGGCGTCGCTGAACACCCGGTCCATGGAGGCGTCGGCGGCGTACAGGTGGACCGCGATGCCGGTGCGCTGGGTGGCGTCACCGTTGCCCCCGAGGGTCCACAGCCCTGCGAGGAAGTCCGTCCCGGGCGCCGGGTCCGGCAGCGGGTTCCACCGCAGGCGGTTGGGATCGGGCACGGTCTGGGTGAAGGGGGCGGTGCGCAGGGAGCCGTTGTCGGTGCAGGTGAACGCCGGGTGCGCGGCCGAGGGCCGGATCCGGTACAGCCAGGAGCGGCGGTTGTGCGCCCGCGGCTCGGTGAAGGCCGTGCCGCTCAGCTGCTCCGCGTAGAGCCCCAGCGGCGCCCGCTGGGGTGAGTTGCGGCCCTCGGGCAGTGCGCCCGGGACGGCTTCCGAGCTGTGCTCGTTGCCGAAGCCGGAGAGGTAGGTCAGCCCTTCGGCGGTCTTCCGCGCTTCCCCGCGCTCGACCGCGCTCGCGCGGGTGGTGCCCCCATCGCCCATGTGTGCCGCTCCCTTGCGTTCGGATTCCTATGGAGCACCGTAGGATTGCGATTTCCCCGGCGCAAGAGGGACGCGGCCCTCCTCTTCACGGATGACCGGAACCCGACTTGAGGACGATCCGCCGCTCCGGACGTGTGTTCTACGCTCCCGGGCATGTCGTGGACACGTGCACCTCGCGCCGTGCTCGCGGTCTGCGTCCTCGTGCCGGCCGGACTCGCGGGCTGCGGCTCCGGCGGTGACGCCCCGGAGCGGCAGGACTCGCCCGCACCCGTGGGCCGGCTCCTGGACGACCGGGACCAGCAGGGGCGGGCGTATCGCGAGGTGGAACCGGAAGGGGCCCCGGACGTCGGGGTCGAGGTGCAGCCCGACGCGGGCGGCGCCTGGGACGTGCGGCTGAGCGTGCGGAACTTCCGCTTCTCGCCGGCCGGTACCACCCCCCGGGCGGCCGCGGGCCGGGGCCTCGCCCACCTCTACGTCGACGGCCGCCTGGTCGCACGGCTCCGCGCCCCGCAGTACCGCCTGGCCGCGGACCTCGTCCCCCGCGGCACCCACCACGTCACGGCCCGGCTCCACGCCGACGACGGCACGGTGTGGGCGGTCGACGGGAAGCCGGTGGAGAGCACGGCCGACATCACGGCCTCCCGGCCGGACCCGGGGGAGCGGTCCCCCGGCAGCGAGGGCGGGCAGACGCCGCAGGGCGGGATCGACGGACCCGCGCCACCCCGCCCGGCAGCCGGGCGGACCGACCCGAGCGGGAGCGGGGCAGGGGCGCTGCCCGGCGTCACCGCCGACCGGTGGGGCGTGGCCGCCCGGGTCGACCGGCGAACGGCGGGAAGGGGCGCCACCGGCAGGCCGCTGCCCGGTGCCGCCGGTGGGCACGCCCCGCAGGAGGAGACCGGCCGGCAGGCCCCGCCTCCGGCAGGCGGCCTGCTCGCCGGCCCCTCCCCCGGCGGGCGGGCCGCGGGGCCGGCGTGCCCGGAGGGGGGCTCGCCTTTGGGGGACGGCCGGCTCCGCGCGGGCTTCCTCGTCGACGGGCGGGCCGCGGCGCCGGTGTGCCGGGTGGGGGTGTCGTCCTCGGGGGGTGGCCGATTCGTTGTCGCTTCCTTCCCCGAAGGGCTGGCCTCGGCGGCGGTCTCCCCGGCCGGGATCCCGGTGCCGGGCGGGGGCTGGGTTCACCCGGACGGGGCCTAGGGGCATCATGAAACCCGTGCCCCCCACGACACCCCTCCGCCGCGCGCCCGTGCAGCGGCGCAGCGCGGAACGACTGACCCGGATCCTCGACGCCTGCGCGGACCTCCTCGACGAGGTCGGCTACGACGCCCTGAGCACCCGGGCCGTCGCCCAGCGCGCCGGGGTGCCCATCGGCTCGGTGTACCGCTTCTTCGGCAACAAGCGGCAGATGGCCGACGCGCTGGCGCAGCGCAACCTCGAGCGCTACACCGTGCGCATCGCCCAGCGCCTGGAGGGCGCCGGTGCCGAGGCAGGCTGGCGCGGGGCCATGGACGCCGTGCTCGACGAGTACCTGGAGATGAAGCGGACCGCCCCCGGCTTCTCCCTCGTCGACTTCGGCAACCAGATCCCGGTCGGCGCCCGCCAGGCCGAACCGAACCACCGCGTCGCCGACCGCCTCACCGAGCTGCTGGGCGGCTACCTCGACCGCGAGCCGGACGAGGACCTGCGCCGGGTGTTCCTCGTCGCCGTCGAGACCGCCGACACCCTCGTGCACCTGGCCTTCCGGGTCGCGCCCGAAGGCGATCCCAAGGTCATCGAGGAGGCACGGCAGATGCTGCGGTCCTACCTCTCGCGGGTGCTCGACTGACGCTTTCCGGAGAACAACGGCGTCCGGCCGGTCCTGCCGCCGGCAGGCGATGCCGGCAAGGGCCTCCCCTCCATGCATACCGGTCGGTATGCTCGGGCGGGTCAGCGCGTCACCGCCGCCGCCGTCCCGGGAGGACCCGTGTCCCGCACCGCCCTGCGTATCTGCCCCCTGTGCGAGGCCACCTGCGGCCTGACCCTCACCATCGAGGGGACGCAGGTCACCCGTGCCCGCGGTGACCGCGACGACGTGTTCAGCCGGGGCTTCATCTGCCCCAAGGGCGCCTCCTTCGGCGCCGTCGACTCCGACCCCGACCGGCTGCGCACCCCCCTCGTCCGGCGGGACGGCGCACTGCGCGAGGCGACCTGGGAAGAGGCCTTCGACGCCGTCGCCACCGGGATCCGCCCGATCGTCGAGCGGCACGGCCCGCACGCGGTCGGCGTCGTGCTCGGCAACCCCAACGTGCACACCATGGCCGGCGCCCTCTACCCACCCGTCCTGCTCGCCGCGCTCGGCACCCGCAGCGTCTTCACCGCCTCCACGGTCGACCAGATGCCCAAGCACGTCTCCAGCGGCCTGCTCTTCGGCGACGCGAACGCGATCCCGGTGCCCGACCTCGACCGCACCGACCACCTGCTCCTCATCGGCGCCAACCCGCTGGAGTCCAACGGGAGTCTGTGCACCGCCGCCGACTTCCCCGGCAAGCTCAAGGCGCTCAAGGCCCGCGGCGGCACCCTCGTCGTGATCGACCCGCGGCGCACCCGCACCGCCAAGCTCGCCGACCGGCACATCGCCGTCCGGCCCGGCACCGACGCCCTGCTGCTGGCGGCGATGGCCCGCGTGCTCCTCGACGAGGGCCTCGCCGACCCGACCCCGCACGTCCAGGGCCTCGACGAACTCGACGAAGCCCTGGGGGACTTCACGCCCGAGGCCGTCGCCGGGGCCTGCGACGTGGAGGCCGGCCTCATCCGCGCCCTGGCCCGCGACCTCGCCGCCGCCCCCACCGCCGCCGTCTACGGCCGCATCGGCAGCTGCACCGTCCCGCACGGCACGCTCGCCAGCTGGCTCGTCGACGTCCTCAACGTCCTCACCGGCAACCTCGACCGGCCCGGCGGCGCGCTCTTCCCGCAGGCGGCCACCGACCGGACCCCGCGCCCGGCCGGGCCCGGCCGCGGCTTCGCCCTCGGACGCTGGCACTCCCGCGTGAGCCGGCACCCCGAGGCCAAGGGCGAACTGCCCCTGTCCGCCATGGCCGAGGAGATCGACACCGCCACCGAGGAGGGCGAACCGGTGCGCGCGCTGATCGCCGTCGCCGCCAACCCGGTGCTGTCCGCACCCGACGGCGACCGGCTCGACAAGGCCCTCGACTCGCTGGAGTTCATGGTCAGCGTCGACCCGTACCTGAACGAGACCTCACGCCACGCCCATGTGGTCCTGCCCCCGCCCCCGCCCTCCCGCAGCCCGCACCACGACTTCGCCTTCAACACCCTCGCCGTGCGCAACCAGGTCCGCTACACCCGCCCCGCGATTCCGCTGGAGCCGGACCGCATGGCCGAGACGGAGATCCTGGCGCGGCTGATCCTGGCCGTCACGGGCATGCACGGAGCCGATCCGGAGGCCGTCGACCGGATGGTCGTCGACCAGACCCTCGGCAAGGCGGTGCAGGAGCCCCACTCGCCGGTCCACGGCCGCGACCCGCACGAGCTCGCCGGCCGGCTCACCGGCGACACCGGCCCCGAACGGCGCCTGGACATGATGCTGCGCCTCGGCCCCTACGGCGACGGCTTCGGCGTACGACCGGACGGGCTCAGCCTGGAGAAGCTGCTCGCACACCCGCACGGCATCGACCTCGGCCCGCTCCAGCCCCGCCTGCCCCAGCCCCTGAAGACCCGCAGCGGCAAGGTGGAGCTGCTGCCCGGCCCGATCGCCGCGGATCTGCCCCGGCTGCGTGCGGCCCTGGCCGACCGCCCCGCCGGGCTCGTCCTGGTCGGCCGCAGGCACCTGCGCTCCAACAACAGCTGGATGCACAACGTGCCCGCCCTCACCGGCGGTTCGAACCGCTGCACCCTGCACATCCACCCCGAGGACGCCGAGCGGCTCGGCGTCACGGACGGGGCGCCGGTGCGGGTGAAGGGCGCCGGGGGAGAGGTCACCGCCCCGGCCGAGGTCACCGACTCGGTCCGCAAGGGCGTGGTGAGCCTGCCGCACGGCTGGGGCCACGACCGCCCGGGGACCCGCCTCGGCCACGCCGCGAAGGACCCCGGCGTCAACGTCAACCAGCTCCTCGACGGCCGCCTCCTGGACCCGCTGTCGGGCAACGCGGTCCTCAACGGAGTGCCGGTCGAGGTGGCCTCGCAGACCGCCCCGCACACCGTCCCGCAGACCGCCCCCCAGTCCGCCCCGGGCGCCGCGCCCTCGGCCGGAGAGCTCGGCGCGCTGACCTGAGCAAAGCTGTGACCAGCAGTTTTGCGCTTATTGCTCGCACGTCAACGTCTTGTTAACGCTGCACGACGGCACCTAACGTCGCGGACACCGCCGGCCCTGGTGGGATGTTCAAGGGCGAACGTTAGGTATCCACTCATGCTGACCATCCTCGGCTTCGCCATGATCGCGACCTTCCTGGTCCTGATCATGATGAAGAAGATGTCGCCGATCGCGGCGCTCGTGCTGATCCCCGCGCTGTTCTGCGTGTTCGTCGGCAAGGGCGCCCACCTCGGTGACTACGTCATCGACGGCGTGACCAGCCTCGCCCCCACCGCGGCGATGCTCATGTTCGCGATCGTCTACTTCGGCGTCATGATCGACGTCGGGCTCTTCGACCCGATCGTCCGCGGCATCCTCAAGTTCTGCAAAGCCGACCCGATGCGGATCGTCGTCGGCACCGCCGTGCTGGCCGCGATCGTGTCGCTGGACGGCGACGGCTCCACCACCTTCATGATCACCGTCTCGGCGATGTATCCGCTGTACAAGCGCCTGAAGATGAGCATGGTCGTGATGACCGGTGTCGCCGCCATGGCCAACGGCGTGATGAACACCCTGCCCTGGGGCGGCCCGACCGCCCGCGCCGCGACCGCGCTCAAGCTCGACGCCAGCGACATCTTCGTCCCGATGATCCCGGCGCTCGCGGTGGGCCTGCTCTTCGTGTTCGGCCTCTCCTACGTCCTCGGCGTGCGCGAGCGGCGGCGGCTCGGCGTGCTGACGCTGGACCAGGTGCTGGAGGAGGAGAAGGAGACCGAGACGGTCCTGGTCGGCGCCGGCGGCCCGGGCGACGGCACGGTCTCCCTGCGCAAGAGCGGCGCGGCCGGCACCGGCTCCGGCACGGACGCTCCCGAGGGCGCCGGCGGCACGGACGCCCCCGCCGGGGACGACGGCTTCCAGGGCCTCGACCCGAACCGCTCCACCCTGCGCCCGAGGCTCTACTGGTTCAACGCGCTGCTCACGGTGGCCCTGCTGACCGCCATGATCACGGAGCTGCTGCCGATCCCCGTGCTGTTCCTGCTGGGCGCCGCGATCGCCCTGTCGGTGAACTTCCCGAACATCCCCGACCAGAAGGCCCGGCTCGCCGCACACGCCGACAACGTGCTGAACGTCTCCGGCATGGTCTTCGCCGCCGCCGTCTTCACCGGCGTCCTCCAGGGCACCGGCATGGTCGACCACATGGCCACCTGGATGGTCGACGTCATCCCGGCCGGCATGGGCCCGCACATGGCCCTCGTCACCGGCATCCTGAGCCTGCCGCTCACCTACTTCATGTCCAACGACGGCTTCTACTTCGGCGTCCTGCCCGTCCTCGCCGAGGCCGGCGCCGCGCACGGCGTCTCCCCGCTGGAGATGGCCCGCGCCTCCCTGGTCGGCCAGCCGCTGCACATGTCCAGCCCGCTCGTCCCGGCCGTGTACGTGCTGGTCGGCATGGCCAAGGTGGAGTTCGGCGACCACACCAGGTTCGTCGTGAAGTGGGCCGCCCTCACCTGTCTCGCCATCCTCGCGGCGGGCATGCTCTTCGGGATCATCTGAGAACCCGATGGAGGACGTCATCGTGAGGCCCGGTGGGAACCGCGGCTGGCTGCTCCGCCTCGTCATCGCCTTCGGCTTCGCGCAGGGGGCCGTGTCGATGGCCCGGCCCGCCGTCTCCTACCGGGCCCTCGCGCTCGGTGCGGACGAACGGGCCGTCGGCGTGATCGCCGGTGTCTACGCGCTGCTGCCCCTGTTCGCCGCCGTGCCCCTGGGCCGCCGTACCGACCACGGACGCTGCGCGCCCCTGCTGCCGTTCGGCGTGGTCCTGATCGCCGGTGGCTGCGCGCTCAGCGGCGTCGCCGGCTCGCTGGGGACGATGGCCCTGTGGAGCGGGGTGATGGGCCTCGGGCACCTCTGCTTCGTCATCGGAGCCCAGTCGCTCGTCGCCCGCCAGTCCGCGCCGCACGAACAGGACCGCAACTTCGGCCACTTCACCATCGGGGCCGCGCTCGGCCAGCTCGTCGGCCCCATCGCCGCGGGCGTCCTGATCGGCGGCGAGGACATGGCCGCCACCAGCGCCCTCGCCCTGATCGCGGCGGGCGCGACCGCGGCCGTCGCGTTCACCTCGCTGTGGCGCATCGAGCACCGCCGTACGGCCGCGGCCTCCCGCGGCGGTTCGGGGGAGCGGGTCCCGGTCGGGCGCATCCTGCGCACCCGGGGCGTGCCGGCGGGCATCCTCATCAGCCTCGCCGTGCTGTCCGCGACCGACATCCTCACCGCCTACCTCCCGGTGGTGGGCGAGCACCGGGGGATCGCGCCCTCCGTGGTCGGCGTCCTGCTGAGCCTGCGCGCCGCGGCCACCATCGCCTGCCGCCTGGTGCTGACGCCGCTGCTGCGGCTGCTGGGCCGTACCGTGCTGCTCACCGTGACGTGTCTGCTGGCGGCCCTGCTGTGCGCGGGCATCGCCCTGCCGGTACCGGTGTGGGCGCTCGGCCTGCTGCTGGTGGCGCTCGGTTTCTGCCTGGGTGTCGGGCAGCCCCTGTCCATGACGACGGTCGTCCAGGCCGCCCCCGACGGCGCCCGGTCCACGGCCCTGGCGCTGCGGCTGACCGGCAACCGGCTCGGGCAGGTCGCCGCCCCCGCCGCGGCCGGGCTCGTCGCCGGCGTCGCGGGCGTGGCGGCGCCGTTCGTGATGCTCGGGGTGCTGTTGCTGCTGTCCTCGGGGGTCGCCGTGCGCTCGCCGAGGGAACCGCGAGGTGGGGCGGCGGGGGACGCGGAGCCCGGCGGGGAGCCCGGCGGGGAGCCCGTCGGGGAGCTCGGTGCGGAGCCGGGCAGTGAGCCCCGTGGCCGGCGGCGCAGGGTGCCGCTGCGCCGTAAGAGCGATATCTGACGTGTCGCAGGGCGGGGCTGCACGCGAATCGCCGGTGAGGTGACAGAGAGTCAGGTGACGGTGTTTGTATGAAAATCATCTGACTTGGAGGCATCTTCATGCCCGTCGTACCCCTCGCGCGCCGTGCCGGCACCCGGTCCGCCGTCCTCGCCGCCCTCACCCTCACGGGGATCACCCTGAGCGGGGTGCCCGCCGTCGCCGCTCCGATCCCGGGGGACAACGGAGACGTCAAGATCCACGCCACCACGACGACCGCGGACAACCAGCGCAACGACCCGAAGGTCTGCGACTTCTACCTCGCCGCGTTCAACTTCGACGCCGGCGAGAGGGTCAACTGGACCATCCAGACCGAGCCCGAGGTCCCCGGCGGGGCGACCCGCAGCGGCACGGTCACCGCCGACCCGACCGGGCGGGCCCGCAGCAAGGCCGTCGACCTGCCCAACGGGCAGTACAAGCTGACCTGGCTGACCGACCAGGCCAACGGCGCGGGCAAGTTCAAGGTGTTCAAGGTCGACTGCCCGACCTCCAAGCCGACGACGCCGGTCGGCGGCCCGCCGGCGGGCGGTGGCGGCATCGCCCGCGGCGAGGCCTTCACCCCGGTGGCCGGCGCGGCGGCGGTCGGCCTGGCCGCCGTCGCCGGGACGGTCTGGTTCCGGCTCCGTCGCCGCCCCGATGGCGCCGCGTAGGACCGGCTCCGCGGATCGCTCCGCTCGGGTGGAACGGGGTGGGGGCCGGACCGGGCCGGAACCCGGCCCGGCCCCGACGGGGCGGCGCGGTTCCGCCCCCGCGCCGGCGGGCCGGCGCGGTCCCGGCCCCCTCCCGCCCGAGCGGCGCAGGACCGTCCGCGTCCCGCCGGAACGGCGCCTTGATCTCCCACAGGAACGTAGGACCGGCTCACTGCCGCCCGAGGGGCGTGGGACCAGTCCTGTGCCGCCGGAGTGGTGTCGGGGCGGCTCCGTGTCGGCGGGGCGGCGTGGCGGCGGCCCTGATCTTCCGGAAGGGCGAGGGACCGGCCTCATGTCGTCCGAGGAGCGTCGGACTGAGCCCGTTCCGTCGGAGCGGCGTCGAACCGGCCCCTCGTCGGCGGGGCGGCGCGGGGCCCGCCCCGATCTACCGGAGGGGCGTGGAGCCGGCGCGGCCCCGGCGAGGTGGCGTGAGCCCGAGCGGCGTATGACCGACCCCGTGCTGCGGGAGCCACGTAGGACCGGCTCCCTGCCGCCCGAGGGGCGCGGGACCAGCCCCGCGCGGCCGGAGTGGCGTCGGGGCGACTCCGTGTCGGCGGGGCGGCGTGGCGGCGGCCCTGATCTTCCGGAAGGGCGAGGGACCGGCCTCATGCCGTCCGAGGGGAATGACACCGGGCTCGTGGCCTACGAGGGGCATGGCGTCGGCCTCGTGGCGTACGCGGGGCGCGGGCGCAGCTCCGTGGCTGCCGAGGGGCGTAGGGGCATCCCCGTTCACAAGGAGTGGCGTGGGTCCGGGCCGGTGTCGCAAGGGCGGTACGGGGCCACGCGTGCCCCGGGGGGCGTCGGGAGGGCCGACCCCCGGGCCCGGCGGCCGGTCGGTGAGCGTCGGGATGCCGCTCACGGCGGCCGCCCGGCCGGGCGGTGGGCGCCCGCCCCCGGGGCGGAGCGGCCGCAGCGTTCCGGGGGCGGCCACGGTTCCGGTTCCGGTTCCGGCGGCTTCGACGGGGGGCCCACCGGCCCCGGTGGGCGGTGGCCCCGCGCGCGGCGGCCCTGGTATCGGACCCGGGCCTTCCGGCTGGCGCGGACCGTAGTCGTGGGGGTGTCGGTGCTGTTCATGGGGTTGTCCTTGGACTGGGGCGGCGACACCGGGGACACGGTCGCGGCCCTCCCGCCCGGCTCCGCCCCGGCCGTCGCGGCCGGTCCGCCGGCCGACCCCCGGGCGGGCTCGGCCGCGCCTCGGGCCGGTTCCGGAACCGGCGCCGACGCGCCCGCGCACGGCTCCGGGACCGGCACGGCCGCCGTCCCCGGGGTCACGGACCGCTCCGCCGCAGCCCTCCCCGCGGCCCCCGCCCGGCGTTCCGCGGCTCCGGCCGCCCCGAAGGCCGGGCCCCGGCGCTCCCAACCCGCCGCGGTGCCGTCCCGCACGCCCGGCGCGCGGGCCACAACCTCACCGGGCCGCGGGCCCTCCACCCCCGGGTCCCGCGCCGACGACCACCCGGCCCGTCCCAACGGGCCCGCAGCCGCCCGCTCCGCCCGGGCGCGCCCGCCCGCCGCCGCAGCCCGCACACCCCGGCCCCGTCCCGCGCTGCGCCCGCTGCCGTACTCCCGTGCCACGCGGCTGCTCATCCCCTACCTCCAGACCGACGCCCCGGTGATGTCCCTCGGGCTCGACCGCGAGCACCGGCTGACCGCACCGCCGGGCGACGACCCGAAACTCGTCGGCTGGTACGAGCAGGGCGCCGCACCCGGCGGGCAGGGCACGGCCGTGGCCGTCGGGCACCTGGACACCGACAGCGGCCCGGCCGTGTTCGCCGGGCTGCCCGAACTGCGGAAGGGCCGGATCGTGAAGGTCCGCCGCGCCGACGGCCGGACCGCCGTCTACACCGTGGACCGGGTCAGGTCCTACGAGAAGGCGCACTTCCCGAGCCAGGAGGTGTACGGCGCGCGGGGACGCCCCGAGCTGCGGCTGATCACCTGCGGCGGCAGCTACGACCGCAGGAAGGGCTACTCGGGGAACGTCGTGGTCTTCGCCCACCTCACCGCCGTCCGCTGACCGGGACGGCCCGGCCGCACCGGGCCGTCCGCCTTCTCACCAGATGGACGGGAGCACCCGATCCCGCCCGGTGTCTTCCCCCCGCCGCACACATTCCGTTAACTTCCGTGACCCACAGCCCCGTACGACCCGTACGGGGCTCCCGACCGCGGAGCACCAGCGCCCTGACGACCCCTCGGGGGCCCCTCATGACACGCGCCATCTCCCTGCACGACGTCAGCAAGGCCTACACGCGCGGCGCCCGCGTGGTGGACCGGCTGTCGCTGGACATCGCCCCGGGCGAGTTCCTCGTGCTGCTCGGCCCCTCCGGCTGCGGCAAGTCGACCGTGCTCAGAATGATCGCCGGCCTGGAGGAGATCGACGAGGGCATGCTGCTGCTCGACGGCGAGTACGCCAACGACCTGCCGCCCTCCGGCCGGGACATGGCGATGGTCTTCCAGAACTTCGCCCTGTACCCGACCATGACCAGCCGCGACAACATCGGCTTCCCGCTGCGCATCGAGGCCCCGGGCGTCGACCACCGCGCCCGGGTGGACGCCACCGCCCGCATGCTGGGCATCGAGGACCTCCTCGACCGCCTGCCCGGGCAGTTGTCCGGCGGGGAGCGCCAGCGGGTCGCGATGGGCCGGGCCATCTCCCGCCACCCCTCGGCCTTCCTCATGGACGAGCCGCTGTCCAACCTCGACGCCAAGCTCCGCACCCACCTGCGCGCGGAGATCTTCCGGCTGACCCAGGAGCTGGGTGTCACCACGGTGTACGTGACCCACGACCAGTCCGAGGCGATGTCGCTCGGCGACCGGGTCGCCGTGCTGCGCGGCGGGGTCCTCCAGCAGATCGGCACGCCCAGGCAGGTCTACGCCCTGCCCAACAACATCTTCGTCGCCGCGTTCATCGGCACCCCGCGCATCAACCTGCTGCGCGGCCTGGTGCGCGCACCGCTGGACGGGGCGATGACCATCAGCCTGGGCAAGCAGTTCCTGCGCCTGCCCGAACCGCTGTCCCTGGACCACCAGTTGCTGCGCGTGCAGCAGGGCCGCGAGGTCATCGTGGGCCTGCGCTCGGAAGCCGTGCGGATCGCCAAGCACAGTGCGGCCCGGCCCGGCGAGGTCCCCCTGACCGGGCTGGTCGAGCACGTGGAGTTCCAGGGGCACGAGATCCTGGTGCACTTCGACACCGGCTCCAGCCCCGCCGTCGTGCCCGACCTGGAGGCACCGCGCCCGCGCCCCGGCCGTCAGGTGCGGCGCCGCCGCCGCGAGGTCTCGGTGCTGACCCGGCTGCGGGAGCGGGCCCTGGCCGGACGCGCGGGGCCCGTGGTCGACCTGGAGGACCCCCGGGACACCGGAGCGGGACAGGAATCCGCCGAGGCCCGCCTGCCCGGCGACCTGATCGTGCGGACGACACCGGACCTCGCCCTGCGCCACGGCATGCAGGTGCCGCTCCTCGTCGACCTCGCCCACCTGTTCGTCTTCGACCAGCACGGCGACCGCATCTGCCCCGATCCGGCGCGCCTGCCCGACCTGGAGGAGTGAGCGGCGGTACACCCGGGCGGGGCCCCGGGCGTGTTGTGACGAGCCGAACCCGGGGATGTCTGGCGCCGGAAAACTATCGTCGCTAGTTTATGTACCGGACGACGACGCCCCGCCCCGGAGGAAGCGCGATGAAGGCATACGACGGCATGTACATCGGGGGTGCCTGGCGCCCGGCCGCCGGCCAGGACGTGATCGAGGTCGTGAACCCGGTCGACGAGCAGGTCGTCGGCACGGTCCCGGCCGGCACCGCCGAGGACGTCGACGCCGCCGTCCGGGCCGCCCGCGCGGCCCTGCCGGCCTGGGCCGCCACCCCGCCCGCCGAGCGCGCGGCACGGCTGTCCGCGCTGCGGGACGTGCTCGCGGCCCGGGCCGACGAGATCGCCGAGACCGTCACGGCCGAGCTCGGCTCGCCGCTGAAGTTCTCCCAGGCCGTCCACGCGGCCGTGCCGATCGCGGTCGCGGGCTCCTACGCCGAGCTGGCGGCGACGTACTCCTTCGAGGAGAAGACCGGCAACTCGGTCGTGCACCACGAGCCGATCGGCGTCGTGGCCGCGATCACCCCCTGGAACTATCCGCTGCACCAGATCGTCGCCAAGGTCGCCCCGGCCCTCGCCGCCGGCTGCACGGTCGTGGTGAAGCCGGCCGAGGACACCCCGCTGGTCGCCCGCCTCTTCGCCGACGCCGTGCACGAGGCCGGGGTCCCGGCGGGCGTCTTCAACCTGGTCACCGGCCTCGGCCCGGTCGCCGGCCAGGCACTCGCCGAGCACCCCGGTGTCGACCTGGTCTCCTTCACGGGATCCACCGCCGTCGGCCGCCGCATCGCCGCGATCGCCGCCGGGCAGGTCAAGAAGGTCGCCCTCGAACTCGGCGGCAAGTCCGCCAACGTCATCCTGCCGAGCGCCGACCTGGCCAAGGCCGTCAACGTCGGCGTCGCCAACGTCATGTCCAACTCCGGGCAGACGTGCAGCGCCTGGACGCGGATGCTGGTCCACCGCGAGCGCTACGACGAGGCGGTGGAGCTCGCCGCGACGGCCGCCGCCAAGTACGGCGAGCGCATCGGCCCGGTCGTCAACGCCAAGCAGCGCGACCGGGTGCGCGGCTACATCGAGAAGGGCGTCGCCGAGGGCGCCCGCCTGGTCGCCGGCGGCCCCGAAGCGCCGCGCGAGACCGGCTACTTCGTCAGCCCGACCGTCTTCGCCGACGTCACCGAGGGCATGACCATCGCACAGGAGGAGATCTTCGGCCCGGTCCTGTCGATCCTCGCCTACGAGGACGAGGAGGACGCCCTGCGCATCGCCAACGGCACGGTCTACGGCCTGGCCGGGGCCGTCTGGGCCGGGGAGGAGGCCGAGGCGGTGGCCTTCGCACGCCGGATGGAGACCGGCCAGGTCGACATCAACGGCGGCCGCTTCAACCCCCTCGCCCCCTTCGGCGGCTACAAGCAGTCCGGGGTGGGCCGCGAACTCGGCGTCCACGGCCTGGCCGAGTACCTCCAGACCAAGTCCCTCCAGTTCTAGTCAGGGGAGTCCTTCCGCCATGGCCGTCCGCGCCGCCGTTCTGCCCGCCGTGGGCTCCCCGCTGGAGATCACCGGCATCGAACTGCCCGACCCCGGACCCGGGCAGGTCCGGGTCCGGCTCGCTGCCGCCGGGGTCTGCCACTCCGACCTGTCCCTGTCCAACGGCACCATGCGCCTGCCCGTCCCGGCCGTCCTCGGGCACGAGGGCGCCGGCACGGTCGTCGCCGTCGGCGAGGGCGTCACCCACCTCGCCCCCGGCGACGGGGTCGTCCTCAACTGGGCCCCGTCCTGCGGCTCCTGCCACGCCTGCTCCCTGGGCGAGGTCTGGCTGTGCGCCAACGCGCTGAACGGCGCCGCCCGCGTCCACGCGCGCACGTCCGAGGGCACCGACCTCCACCCGGGCCTGAACGTCGCCGCGTTCGCCGAGGAGACCGTCGTCCCCGCCGACTGCGTCCTGACCGCCCCGGACGGCATCCCGCTCGCCGACGCCGCCCTCCTCGGCTGCGCGGTCCTCACCGGCTACGGCGCCGTCCACCACTCCGCCCGGGTGGGCGCCGGCGAGACGGTCGCGGTGTTCGGGGTCGGGGGAGTGGGGCTCGCGGCGATCCAGGCGGCCCGGATCGCGGGCGCCTCGAAGATCGTCGCCGTGGACGTCTCCCCGGCGAAGGAGGACCTGGCCCGCGCGGCCGGTGCCACCGACTACCTCGTCGCCTCCGACACCACCGCCCGCGAGATCCGCGGTCTGACCGGCAAACAGGGCGTCGACGTGGCCGTCGAGTGCGCCGGACGCGCGGTCACCATCCGCACGGCCTGGGACTCCACCCGCCGCGGCGGCCGGACCACCGTCGTCGGCATCGGCGGCAAGGACCAGCAGGTGACCTTCAACGCCCTGGAGATCTTCCACTGGGGCCGCACCCTCTCCGGCTGCGTCTACGGCAACTGCGACCCCGCCCGGGACCTGCCCGTGCTCGCCGAGCACGTCCGGGCGGGCCGCCTGGACCTCTCCGCCCTGGTGACGGAGCGCATCTCCCTCGACGGCATCCCGGCCGCCTTCGAGAACATGCTGGCGGGCAAGGGCGGCCGCGCCCTGGTCGTCTTCTAGCCCGCACGCCCCCGCGCCCCGGTCTCCCACGGGACCGGGGCCTTCGCCGTGCCCGCACACCGCGACGGCCACGTACCGGCGAGAAGTCCCGGTGCACGACCCGTTGACGCACATACCGTCCGGTCAGTACGTTCCCCGGAACCCGCGCCACCCCCCGTTCCGTTCCCGCACCCCCCGTCCCTCCCCGCACCCCCCGGAGCGTGCACCACATGGACACGGCACCTTCCGCTCGACCCGCCACCGCCACCGCACCCCCCGCCGGCCACCGCCGCCGCGTGGCCACCGCCGCGGCGCTCGCCTCGGCCGTCGAGTGGTACGACTACTTCGTCTTCGGCATCGCCGCCGCCCTCGTCCTCGGCGATCTCTACTTCCCCGCCGGCAGCTCCACCGCCGGCGTCCTCGCCTCGTTCGCCACCTTCGCCGTCGGCTTCCTCGCCCGGCCGCTCGGCGGCATCGTGGCCGGCCACCTCGGCGACAAGCGCGGCCGCAAGCCGATGCTCGTCCTCGCGCTCACCCTCATGGGCGTGTCCACCACCGCCATCGGCCTGCTGCCGACGTACGACACCATCGGCGTCGCCGCCCCGGTCCTGCTCGTGCTGCTCCGCGTCGCCCAGGGCGTCGCCGTCGGCGCGCAGTGGGGCGGCGCCATGCTCCTGGCCACCGAGTACGCCCCGCAGGGCAAGCGGGGCGTCTACGGCAGCGTCGTCCAGCTCGGCGTGCCCATCGGAGTGGTCACCGCCAACACCGTCTTCCTGCTGGCCGGCGCGCTCACCACCGACTCGGCGTTCACCGCCTGGGGCTGGCGCGTGCCGTTCCTGGTCGGCCTGCTGGTGCTCGGCCTCGCCTGGTACATCCACACCCGCGTCGAGGAGACCCCGGCGTTCCGGCAGGCCGAGAAGGCGCTCGCCGAGAAGGAGAGGACCGAGCAGAGCTCACCGCTGCGCACGATCCTGCGCGGCCACCTCGGCACCGTCCTGCTGGCCGGGGGCTCCTTCGCGGTGAACACCGCGACGTTCTACATCCTCATCACCGGCGTTCTCGACTACACCACCCGCGAACTGGACATGGCCAAGGGCCCGGTGCTGACCGTCTCGCTCTGCGTCAGCCTCACCCAGCTCGTGCTGATCCCGGCCGCCGCCGCGCTCTCCGACCGCATCGGCCGCATCCGGATCTACGCCCTCGGCGCGGCCGGCATCGCCGTGTGGGCGGTCCCGCTGTTCCTGCTGATCGACACCGGCTCGCTGCTGTGGCTCGCGGTCGGCACCTTCGTCGCCAGCTGCTTCCTCAGCGTCATGTACGGGCCCCAGGCCGCCCTGTTCGCCGAGCTGTTCACGCCCGAGATGCGCTACACCGGCGCCTCCCTCGGCTACCAGATCGCGGCCGTCGCGGGCGGCGGGCTGGCCCCCTTCGTCATGGTGCTGCTGCTGGAGGCGACCGGCACCTCGATGGCCGTGTCGGGCTACATCATCGCCCTCTCGGTGATCGCTCTGCTCTCCATCAAGGTGCTCGCGGGCCGGGCGCGGTCGGGGGAGCCGGAGCCCGCGGACGGACCCGCTGAGCCGTCCGCGGCCGGACCCGTGGACGGCTCAGCGGGCTGAGTCCGGGGCCCGCTCGGGCGAAGGCTCCCCGGCCGCTCCCGGAGCCTTCGCCCCGCCCGAGCGCGCCCGCGACCGCGACACCGCCACCCCCGCCAGGCACAGCACACCGCCGGCCAGCGTCAGCAGCCCGGGCACCTCGCCGAGGAACAGCCAGGACATCAGCACGACCAGCGCGGGCGCCGCGTACGTCGTCGCGCCCATCCGGCTCGCGGTCGTCCGGGACAGGGCGTAGGCCCACGTCGTGAACGCCAGGGCGGTCGGGAAGACGCCCAGGTACACCATGTTGAGCGTCGCGGACGCGGGTGCGTGGGCGGCCTCCTGCACGAGCTGCCCCGCGAACGGCAGGCACACCACCGCCCCGACCAGGCAGCCGAACGTCGTCACCTGGAGCGGGCTCGCCGTACCCAGCGCCGGCTTCTGCGCCACGACCCCGCCGGCGTAGGCGATCGCCGCGAGGAGGCACAGCACCACGCCCAGAACCGAGGAGCCGCCCTCACCGGACATCGACAGCCCCACGGTGACCGCACCGGCGAACGACACCCCCATGCCCGCCAGCAGCCGCGGCGGCATCGGATCGCCGAGCAGCCGCGAGCCCAGCAGCGCGATCAGGATGGGCCCGGTGTTCACCACCAGGGCGGCCGTCCCGGCGTCGACCTGCTGCTCGCCCCAGTTGAGGGCGACCATGTAGAAGCCGAACCAGAGCACGCCGGATATCGCGATCCCGCGCCAGGCGGAGCGCGGCGGCCACGTCTCCCGCCGCAGCAGGCAGATCACGCCCAGCGTGAGCGCCCCGGCCAGCAGCCGCCCCAGCGCCAGGGCACCCGGCGAGTACGCGTCACCCGCGCTGCGGATGGACACGAAGGCCGACGCCCACAGCACCACGGTGACCGCGGCCGCCCCGGCGGCCAGAAGCTCGGCCCTGCGGGCGGGACGGGATGAGGAGACGTTCATCATGCTCCTGAGGCTAGGAGGGGACCGCGGTGCAGCGCTCGCGGATTTCGGACGGGGCGGCCAAGGCGCATGCCGGGCCTCTTGGGACCGGGGTCCCTCGGGTGAGGGGCGACGCGGACACTTCTAGCGCAGCTCGGCGGGTTCCACGCCCAGCAGGTCGGACAGGGCCCGCTCGCCGTCCGCCGTCACCTTCACGGCCCGCTCGGAGCCGATCCGCACGCACCACCCGGCGTCCAGGGCGTGCCGGCACAGGGCCGCGCCCGCCACGCCCGCCAGATGGGGCCGGCGTTCGGTCCAGTCCAGGCAGGACCGGGCCAGCGGTCGGCGGCCGTGCGCCGCGAGGACGATCCCGGCCGACGCGAACCAGGCCAGTCCCGCCTCGGTGAGCGCGAAGCCGGTGTCCTGCCGCAGCAGCCCGCGCCGCGTCAGGGCGTCGGTGACGGCGATCCCGAGCCGCCCGGCGAGGTGGTCGTAGCAGGTGCGGCCCCGGGCCATCGCCGAACCGGCACTCGACTCGCGCAGGCTGCGCGGCCGGGCGGCCGGGCCCGGGGAGACCTGCGCGGCCAGGTCCTCCACCAGCTGCGCGGTCCGCGCGTCGGCCAGCCGTACGTAACGGTGGCGGCCCTGGCGCTCCTCGGTGAGCAGCCCACCCGCCACCAGCCGGCCCAGATGCTCGCTCAGCGTCGACGCGGCGACCCCGGCGTGCCGGGCCAGTTCACCCGCGGTCCACGCCCGGCCGTCCAGCAGCGCGAGCAGGCACGCGGCCCGCGTCTCGTCCGCGAACAGCGCGGCGAGCCGTGCCAGCGCCGTGGCCTGGGGATCCCTCGTGGTCATGCCACCAGCATCGCGCACGGACCGTTCGGCCGGCGCCGAAGTGTCGCCCGGACCGTCCTACGCGCTGCCGCGGACCCGCTCGTACTGGCCCGCCAAGCCGTCCAGCAGGGCCGTCAGCCCGGTCTCGAACGCGCGCTCGTCGATCTTCTCCTGCTGTTCCGCGAGGCGGTGGGCCTGCTGCAGGTGCGGGTAGTCGGCCGGGTCGTAGGCGCTGGCGTCGTCGACGAAGCCCCCGGCGAAGGAGCCGAGCGCCGAGCCCATCACGAAGTACCGCATCAGCGCGCCGATGGAGGTGGCCTGGGCCGGGGGCCAGCCCGCCTCGACCATCGCGCCGTAGACGGCGTCCGCCAGGCGCAGCCCGGCCGGGCGGCGGCCGGGGCCGCGGGCCAGGACCGGGACGATGTTGGGGTGGTCGCGCAGGGCGGCCCGGTAGGACACGGCCCAGTCGTGCAGCGCGGCCCGCCAGTCCCGGCCGTCGTCGAACATCGACAGGTCCACCTGGCCGCTCACGGAGTCGGCGACCGCCTCCAGGATCTCGTCCTTGGTGCGGAAGTGGTTGTACAGGGACGGGCCGCTGACCCCCAGTTCGGCGGCGAGCCGCCGGGTGGAGACGGCCGCGAGACCCTCCGCGTCCACGAGCGCCCGGGCCGTCTCGACGATCCGGTCGGTGCTGAGCAGGGGCTTGCGCGGTCGGGCCATGGCGCACATAGTAGGGCTGCCGACAGAAACTAGCAGTGCTAATTTAAGTGTGCAGCTTTCGAGTGGGGTGACGCGTGGTGAACCTGGAGCTCAGCGAGGAGCAGAGCGCGGTACGGCAGCTCGCGCGGGACTTCGTGGAGCGGGAGATCGCCCCGAACGTCGTCGCCTGGGACCGCGCCGAGGAGGTCGACCGGTCGATCGTCAAGAAACTCGGCGAGGTCGGGTTCCTGGGTCTGACGATCGACGAGGAGCACGGCGGCAGCGGCGGTGACCACCTCGCCTACTGCCTCGTCACCGAGGAACTGGGCCGGGGCGACTCGTCCGTGCGCGGCATCGTCTCCGTCTCGCTGGGGCTGGTCGCCAAGACCGTCGCCGCCTGGGGCACCGAGGAGCAGAAGCGGCGCTGGCTGCCCGGGCTCACCTCCGGCGAGACGGTCGGCTGCTTCGGCCTGACCGAGCCCGGCACCGGCTCCGACGCGGGCAGCCTGCGCACCCGGGCCGTGCGCGACGGCGGCGACTACGTCATCAACGGCACCAAGATGTTCATCACCAACGGCACCTGGGCCGACGTCGTGCTGCTCTTCGCCCGCTCCACCGACGCCCCCGGCCACAAGGGCGTCTCCGCCTTCCTCGTCCCGGCGGACACCCCGGGGCTGACCCGGCGCACCATCCACGGCAAGCTCGGGCTGCGCGGCCAGGCCACCGCCGAACTCGTCCTGGAGGACGTGCGCGTGCCGGCCTCCGCCCTGCTGGGGGAGGAGGGCAAGGGGTTCTCCGTCGCCATGTCCGCCCTCGCCAAGGGCCGGATGTCGGTGGCCGCCGGATGCGTCGGCATCGCCCAGGCCGCCCTGGACGCCGCCGTCCGGTACGCCGGCGAGCGCGAGCAGTTCGGCAAGTCCATCGCCCGCCACCAGCTGGTGCAGGAGCTGATCAGCGACATCGCGGTGGACGTGGACGCCGCCCGGCTGCTGACCTGGCGGGTCGCCGACCTCGTCGACCGGGGGCAGCCGTTCGCCGTCGAGTCCTCCAAGGCCAAGCTGTTCGCCTCCGAGGCCGCCGTGCGCGCCGCGAACAACGCCCTGCAGGTCTTCGGCGGGTACGGCTACATCGACGAGTACCCGGCGGGCAAGCTGCTGCGCGACGCCCGGGTGATGACCCTCTACGAGGGCACCAGCCAGATCCAGAAGCTGGTCATCGGGCGGGCCCTGACGGGCGTCTCGGCGTTCTGAGTAGCGCACCTGAGTACGGCGGCGGATGCGGCGCGGGCCATGGCGCGCGCACGCTGTCCGCATGAGTGAGACACCGGGCAAGCAGCAGAACACGGCCGCCTTCTACGGCCAGGCCGTCGCCTCCTTCGCCGTCGCCATGGCGGCCACCGCGGTCGGCATCTACCGGCTGAGCGCCGACGCCTGGGTGCGCGGCTTCCTCGCCATCGCCGTCCTGTACCTCGTCACCTCCTCCTTCACCTTGGCCAAGGTCATCCGTGACCGGCAGGAGGGTCCGCCGGCCGGGCCGTCCTACGCGCCGTTCGAGAAGCGCTGAGCGGCCGCACTAAGCGCCCGCTCACCTTCGGCGGTATGGTGGTGCCCCTGTCGGTGGAGAGGGGCGAGTGATGAGTACGGCGGAGGAGACGGCCGGCGGCGAGGCGCAGGCGTGGGGCGAGGTCACGCCCGACGCGGCGCGGCGGCTGCTGATCGCCGCGGTGGAGGCCTTCGCCGAGCGGGGGTACCACGCGACGACCACCCGTGACATCGCGGGCCGGGCCGGGATGAGCCCCGCGGCGCTCTACATCCACTACAAGACCAAGGAAGAGCTGCTGCACCGCATCAGCAGGATCGGCCACGAGAAGGCCCTGGAGATCCTGCGCACCGCCTCGCGGCGCGAGGGCGGCCCGACCGAGCGCCTCGCCGACGCGGTCAGCTCCTTCGTCCGCTGGCACGCGGGCGGCCGGACGACCGCGCGGGTTGTGCAGTACGAACTGGACTCCCTCGGGCCGGACGCCCGCGCCGAGATCCTCGGCCTGCGCCGGCTGGTCGACGCGGAGATCCGCGGCATCATCGAGGAGGGCGCGCGCTCCGGCGAGTTCGACGTCGTCGACGTGCACGGGACGACGCTGGCCGTGCTGTCGCTGTGCATCGACGTGGCCCGCTGGTTCAACGTCGGCGGGCCCCGCACGCCGGAGGAGGTCGGCGAGCTGTACGCCGACCTCGTCCTGCGGATGGTGGGTGCTGCCGGTTCCGCCCGGCCGGCGGGCGCCGGGGCGGACGCTCAGACGTAGTAGCGCGAGACCGACTCGGCGACGCAGACGGGCTTGTCGCCGCCCTCGCGCTCCACGGTGAACGCGACGGACACCTGCACGCCGCCCGGCACGTCCTCGACACCGGTGATCTGCGCGGTGGCGCGCAGCCGGGAGCCGACGGGCACGGGGGCGGGGAAACGGACCTTGTTCGTCCCGTAGTTGACGCCCATCTTCACGCCTTCGACGGCGATCAGCTGCGGGCCGAAGAGGGGCAGCAGCGACAGGGTCAGGTAGCCGTGCGCGATGGTGGTGCCGAAGGGGCCCGCGGCGGCCTTCTCGGGGTCGACATGGATCCACTGGTGGTCACCGGTCGCCTCGGCGAACAGGTCGATCCGCTTCTGGTCGATGTCGAGCCAGTCGGTGTGGCCCAGTTGTTCACTCACCGCCGACTTCAGCTCGTCGACGGACGTGAAGATCCTCGGCTCTGCCATGTCGTCCAGGCCTCTCGTGTACGGGGTCCGCGCGGTCGCTCAGTACCGTATGCCTAAGCGACTGCTTAGCATGGTCGGCCGGGCGGGCCGTGTCAACGGACTCGGTAGGGTTCGAGGGGTGCCGCAGATTTCAGAGAAGATCCATGAACTCACCGTCGGCCAGCTCTCCGCGCGCAGCGGAGCCGCGGTGTCCGCACTGCACTTCTACGAGTCCAAGGGCCTGATCGGCAGTCGCCGGACCGCGGGCAACCAGCGCCGGTACACGCGGGACACCCTGCGCCGGGTCGCGTTCATCCGCGCCGCCCAGCGGGTCGGCATCCCGCTGGCGACGATCCGCGAGGCGCTGGCGCAGCTTCCCGAGGAGCGCACGCCGACGCGGGAGGACTGGGCGCGCCTGTCCGAGGCGTGGCGCTCGGAGCTGGACGAGCGCATCAAGCAGCTGAACCGGCTGCGGGACCATCTGACGGACTGCATCGGCTGCGGCTGCCTGTCCCTGGACACCTGCGTCCTGTCCAACCCGGGGGACGTCTTCGGCGAACGCCGCGCGGGATCCCGGCTGATGGCCGAGCGGAAGCCGGGCGACGCCTAGGGCCTGTCGTCGGGATCATTCCGGCGTCGCGTGGCCCGGCACGCCCCTCTGCGGCGTTGTCGTCGGTCGCCCACTCCCACGCTCGGCACCCGGGGCGCCCCGGCTCAGGGTGTGCGCCCCGCGTACTCCCGCAGCCCCGCCGTCACCAACTCGGCGTTGGAGCGGGCCGGTCGGCCGTCCGGCAGGTGCAGGGCGTCCTCCAGGCCGATGCGGGTCGCCAGGCCCAGGCGCCCCGCGAGTCGCAACACCGGCCAGGCGCCCCCGTCCTCCCCGTGCAGCAGGACGGGCCGGCCGTGCGCGGCGCCCAGGTCGCTCAGGAGGGCCCGGGCCGAGGCCGCGGCGGTCGACGGGTCCGGGTCCGTCACCTCGGCCAGGACCCTCAGCACTTTCGGGCCGAGGGGCGAGGACGCGAAACGGCGGGCCGCGTCCGTGCCCGACCAGATGCCGGCCTCCACGCCGACCCCGCGGTCGATCAGCGCCGCGGCGATCTCCTCCGCCCCCGGCTCGTGCCAGTTCACCGAGGCGTGGTCGGGCAGCGCCGTCCAGCCGCGGATCCGGTCGAGCCGGGCGGCCGGGTCGGGCTCGGCCCACGCGCCCGTGGTCACCCCCACCGGGACCGCCACCCGGGCGCGGATCGCCGGGAGGGTCAGCGCCAGCACCCCCGGGGACAGCGAGTCCCGCCCGCAGGGGGACTTGGGGTGGACATGGACGTCCGTGGCCCCGGCCGCCACGGCGTCGGCGGCCGACGCGGCCATCGCCTCGGGCGTCAGCGGCACCGCCGCACCGTCGGCCGCGCTCCGCGGCCCGTTCAGACATACCTGCACCATGTGCCGATGGTGCCAGCCGCCACCGACAGCCGGACCCCGCCGGCGAAGTGGGGGTGCGGCATCCCCGGCGCACCCCCCGCGCACCCGCATCCGTCAGGCCGACACCAGCAGCCTCACCCGCTCGGCGTCCGCCAGGGCCTCGGGCGTGAGCACGGGACGCGGCACCAGGATCCCGCAGTCCGCGCAGACCGGCCCCGACGAGGGCTCGTGGTCCAGGCCGTACCTCCACGAGAGGTGCCGCCCGTCACAGACCGGGCACTCGGCGCCCGGCTCGCGCTCCAGCGCGGCGATCAGCCGGCGCAGCACCTCGGCCAGCGGTTCACGGGGATGGACCGCCGGATCGTCGCACCACGCCACACCGAAGCCGCCCCAGGTCATCCGGTGCCAGTCGTCCACACTGCCGGGCCTGCGCAGCCCGTCGTGCTTCTCCTTCCTGCGGCGCTCGGCGAAATCGACCTCGTAGGCCAGCCAGACCGCCCGCGCCTCCTCCAGTTCCTCCAGCGCGGCCACGAGCCGCACCGGGTCGGGAGAGCGGTCCTCGGGGCCGAAACCCGCCCGGGAGCACAGATGGTCCCAGGTGGCCCTGTGCCCGTAAGGGGCGAACCTCTCGAGGCACTTGCGCAGCGAGTAGCGCCGCAAGGCCAGATCGCACCGCGGATCGCGGACCTGTCTCGCCAGACTCCGGAAACCGGCCATCGTCCTGCACCTCCGTCACACCTGCACCTGTATATCGGTCACTTCGGCGTCGTCGTACGGACGTCGCCGAGTAGACGTATCGACAAGCGATTCGGCTCCATCCGATCTCGAATGCCCTCCGTGAGCGGTCCGAAGGGTTCGCCGGTCGACTGCCGTGGTCCGTGCGTCTGTCGTGCCGTCACCGGGAAGTGACGCTTGTTCATCTTCTGCCGAGGGGATACCGGCGGTAACATCCCGCCCACCCCCACGGGAGGAGCCCCCATGCCACGGCGTGTCCCACGCACCGCTCCCCACAGACTGAGAACTCCCGGCGCGATCCCCGGGTTCCTGAAGACGGCTTCCGTATGCGCCCTGATCGCAGGTCTTTTGTCGCCGTTTGCCCCGGCGGCCGCATCGGAAACAGGAACCACCCCGGCCGCGGCCGAAGTGAACGACCACTGCGGCTCGCGGTGTTCGGACATCCTTCCGCCCGGCCAGAACGGCAACGCCACCCTCGCCCAGATCCTCCTCAACCAGGCCTTCGGCACCCAGCCGGAGCACGCCGAGGACCAGCTCGCGCCCTATGCCGCCCTCGCCAAGGGCTACGGCGGACTCACCGACGAGAAGATCAGCGCCTTCTTCAACGACGCGTCCTTCGGCGTGCCCGCCGGCCAGGTCGCCTCCACCGTCCGGCCCGCCGGGCGCGACGACGTGACGATCGTCCGCGACAAGAAGACCGGTGTGCCGCACATCACCGGCACCACGCGCTACGGCACCGAGTTCGGAGCCGGCTACGCGGCCGCCCAGGACCGGCTGTGGCTCATGGACGTCTTCCGGCACGTCGGACGCGGACAACTGACCTCCTTCGCGGGCGGTGCCCCCTCCAACCAGGGCCTCGAGCAGCAGTTCTGGCGGCACGCCCCGTACACCGAGGCCGATCTGCAGGCGCAGATCGACAACGCGGTCGCCCGCAACGGCGAACGCGGCAGGCAGGCGCGCGCCGACGCCGACGCCTACCTCGACGGCATCAACGCCTACATCGACGCCTCCGACAGCGGACGCTGGTTCCCTGGTGAGTACGTACTGACCGGGCACAAGGACTCGATCACCAACGCGGGGGAGATAGAGCACTTCGAGATCACCGACCTGGTCGCGCTCGCTTCCGTGGTCGGCGCCCTGTTCGGGTCCGGCGGGGGCGGCGAGGTGAACAACGCCCTGTCCCTGCTCGCCGCGCAGGAGAAGTACGGCGTGGTCGAGGGCACCGAGGTCTGGGAGTCCTTCCGGCAGCGCAACGACCCGGAGGCCGTGCTCACCGTCCACGACGGCAGCTTCCCGTACGCGACCCGGCCGAAGGACCCGCAGGGCGCGGCCCTGCCGGACCCCGGCTCGGTGCGGCCCGAGCCGCTCGTGTACGACCGCACCGGCAGCGCCGCCGGATCCGGAGCCACCGGCGCCTCGAAGGAAGCGGCCGCCACCGCCCTGTCCTCCGCCCGCCGCGGCATGTCCAACGCCCTGGTGGTCAGCGGGAAGCACACCGCGAGCGGGCACCCCGTCGCCGTCTTCGGGCCGCAGACCGGCTACTTCGCCCCGCAGCTGCTGCTGCTCCAGGAGATCCAGGGTCCCGGCATCAGCGCCCGCGGCGCCTCCTTCGCGGGCCTGAGCATGTACGTCGAACTCGGCCGCGGCCAGGACTACGCCTGGAGCGCCACCACCTCCGGCCAGGACATCATCGACACCTACGCCGTCGAGCTCTGCCAGGACGACCACCACTACCTCTACCGCGGCACCTGCACGCCGATGGAGAAGGTCGAGCAGAAGAACGCCTGGAAGCCCACCGTCGCCGACGGCACCGCCGCCGGCTTGTACACGATGCGGGTGTGGCGCACGAAGTACGGGCCCGTCGAGTACCGCGCCACGGTGGGCGGGAAGAAGGTCGCCTACACCACCCTGCGCTCCTCCTACCTGCACGAGGCCGACTCCATCATCGGCTTCCAGATGCTCAACGACCCCGGCCACGTCCGCGGCCCCGAGTCCTTCCAGCAGGCGGTGCAGCACATCAACTACACCTTCAACTGGTTCTACGCCGACTCCGAGCACACCGCGTACTACAACAGCGGCGACAACCCGGTGCGCGCGGCCGGCGTGGACCCCGAGTTCCCCGCGTGGGCGCGGCCCGCCCACGAGTGGCGCGGCTGGGACCCGGCGGCCAACACCGCCGACTACACCCCGCCCTCCGCGCACCCCCGCTCCGTCGACCAGGACTACTACGTGTCCTGGAACAACAAGCAGGCCAAGGACTACACCGCGGCGCCCTGGGGCAACGGGTCCGTGCACCGCGGCAACCTCCTCGACGACCGGGTGGAGCAGCTGGTCCGGCAGGGCGGGGTGACCCGGGCGTCCCTCGTGCGCGCCATGGCCGACGCGGGCCTGGCCGACCTGCGGGCCGAGGACGTGCTGCCCCGGCTGCTGAAGGTCGTGACCAGCGCGCCGGTCACCGACCCGGCCGCCGCGGCCGCCGTGGGCAGGCTCCAGGCCTGGACCGCCGCCGGCGGCAAGCGCACGGAGACCTCGGCAGGTTCGCGGAAGTACGCCGACGCCGACGCGATCCGCATCCTGGACGCCTGGTGGCCGCTGCTGGTCCGGGCCGAGTTCGAACCGGGCCTCGGCACGAAGCTGTACGCGGCGATGACGGCGAACCTGCCCGTCGACGAAGCACCGTCGGCCGCGCACGGCCCGACCGGATCGCACGCGGGCAGCTCCTTCCAGTACGGCTGGTGGAGCTACGTCGACAAGGACCTGCGGGCCGTGCTCGGCGAGGAGGTGAAGGGGCCCCTGGCCCGGTCCTACTGCGGCGGCGGCAGCCTCGGCGCCTGCCGGGACACCCTCCTCGCCACCCTGAAGCAGGCCGCCGCGGCGACCCCGGCCCAGGTCTACCCGGGCGACGAGGTGTGCGCGGCGGGCGACCAGTGGTGCGCCGACTCGATCAACCACCGCACCCTGGGCGGCATCAAGCACCCGACGATCGGCTGGCAGAACCGGCCGACCTACCAGCAGGTCGTGGAGTTCACCTCGCACCGGTGAGGCACGGCGGGCGGCGGGCCCGGCCCCGGGCCCGCCGCCCGTGGCTCAGCGGTACAGCAGGTACGCGCGCCGCACCCTGCGGAACGCGGCCAGGTCGGCCCGCCAGCCCGCCACGACCTCGTCCGTGCCGGCGCCCGCGTCGATCATCGTGCGCACGCGCGTGGTCCCGGTGAGCTTGTCGATCCAGTTGTCGGGGCGCCAGGCGAAGCCGCTCCAGGTCCGCTTGGCGGTCACGAGCAGCCCGATGCCGGTGCGCACGGGGTCGAAGGCCGCCCGGTCGTGGACGTGGACCTGCACCCCGCCGATCGTCCTGCCCTGGAACTTGGAGAAGGTGGGCGCGAACCAGGCCTCCCTGAACCGGACCCCCGGCAGGGCGAGTTCGTTCGCCGCCGCGGCCCAGTGCCGGTCGACGCCCTCGGCGCCCAGCAGTTCGAACGGGCGGGTCGTGCCGCGCCCCTCCGACAGGTTGGTGCCCTCGAACAGGCACGTGCCCGAGTACACCAGGGCCGTCTCCGGCGTCGGCATGTTCGGGCTCGGCGGCACCCACGGCAGCCCCGAGGCGTCGTAGAAGTCGGAGCGGTCCCAGCCCGACATGGTGACGGTCTCCAGCGGCACGGGGTCGGTGAGGAACTCGCCGTTGAACAGCCGGGCCAGCTCCGCGACGGTCATGCCGTGCGCCTGGGCGATGGGCTGCCGGCCGACGAAGGTCGCGAACTCCTTGTGCAGCACGGGACCCAGAGCCGCCCGGCCGGTGACCGGGTTGGGCCGGTCCAGGACGACGAACCGCTTGCCGGCGAGCCGCGCGGCCTCCATGCAGTCGTACAGCGTCCAGATGTAGGTGTAGAAGCGGGCACCGACGTCCTGGATGTCGAAGACGACCGTGTCGACGCCGGAGGCGGTGAAGACGTCCGCGAGCGGGCGGCCGCTCTTGAGGTACGTGTCGTACACGGGCAGTCCGGTGGCCGGGTCGTCGTAGCGGCCCTCGGAGCCGCCCGCCTGCGCGGTGCCCCGGAAACCGTGCTCGGGGCCGAAGACCGCGGTGAGCCGGACACGGTCGTCGGCGTGCATGACGTCGACGATGTGGCGGGCGTCGCGGGTGATGCCGGTCGGGTTGGTGACCACGCCCACCTTCTGGCCGTCGAGCAGGGCGTAACCGTCCCGCGCCAGGCGCTCGAAGCCGGTGCGCAGGGGGCGGCGGGGCCGGGCCGCCGCCGGGTGGGGCGCGGCGGCGACGGCCGCCGCCGCCGTGGCCGTGGTGATGACGGCTCGTCTGGAAGGGCGCATGCGGGACCTCCTGGGGTGGGGACGGTCGGCATGGGCACGGTATGTCCTCCGGCGGGCCGTGGGGAGGCCGCGGACCGGATGCGGCCGGGTCGTGCCGCGGGGCGCGGCCGCTCGAGCCGCCGGGCGACGCCGCGGCCGGCACTGCACCCGGCGCCGCACGGCCGGCACCGCGCCCGGCACAGTGCGCCCGGCCCCGAGGCCGGCACAGTGCGGCCGGTACCGGGGCAGGCTCCGTGCGGCCGGTACCGGGGCAGGCTCCGTGCGGCCGGTACCGGGGCAGGCTCCGTGCGGCCGGTACCGCGGCAGGCTCCGTGCGACCGGCGCCGCGCCCGGCTCCGTGCGGTCGGCCCCGCGCCCGGCTCCGTGCGGTCGGCCCCGCGACCGGCACCGTGCGGCCGGCATCGTGCGCCCGGCGCCGCACGGCAGGCTCCGTGCGGCCGGCACCGCGCCCGGCACCGTGCGCCCGGCTCCATGCGCCCGGCACAGTGCGCCCGGCACAGTGCGCCCGGAACCGCGCCCGGCACCGTGCGGCCGGAGCCGCACGACCGGCACCGCGCCCGGCGCCACACGGTCGGCCCCGCGCCCGACCCCGCGGCCGGCACTCTGCGGTGTACGGCGGGCGGTGCGGTGGCCTCTTCCCAGGTACATACCGACCGGTTAGTCTGACGCCATTGCCGTTCCGCGATCGAGGAGACCGACAGTGGGAGCCTTTCAAGGGGCCGGGGTAGTTGTCACGGGAGCCGGCGGCGGGATCGGAGCCGCGCTCGCCCGGCGCTTCGCCGCCGAGGGGGCCCGGGTCGTCGTCAACGACCTGGACGCCGAGCGGGCCAAGCGCGTCGCGGAGGAGATCGGCGGGACGGCCGTGGCCGGCGACGCCTCGGCGATCGTCGCCGACGCCCGGGACGCCCTCGACGGGACCGTGGACGTCTACTGCGCCAACGCCGGTGTCGCCTTCGGGGGCGGGCAGGCGGACGGGCCGCTGGACGAGACGGCGTGGGCCGCCTCCTGGGACGTGAACGTCATGGCCCACGTCCGCGCCGCCCACGCCCTGCTGCCGGACTGGCTGGAGCGCGGGAGCGGCCGGTTCGTCTCCACCGTGTCCGCCGCCGGACTGCTCACCATGATCGGCGCCGCCCCCTACGCCGTCACCAAGCACGGGGCGCTCGCCTTCGCCGAGTGGCTGGCGCTCACCTACCGGCACCGGGGCGTGAAGGTGCACGCCATCTGCCCGCAGGGGGTGCGCACCGACATGCTGGCCGCCACCGGCAGCGCGGGCGACCTGGTGCTCCAGCCGACCGCGATCGAACCGGAGGCGGTGGCGGACGCCCTGATGCGCGGCGTCGAGGAGGACCGCTTCCTGATCCTGCCGCACCCCGAGGTCGCCGGGTACTACCAGGCCCGGGCCGGTGAGCCCGACCGCTGGCTGTCCGGCATGAACCGCATCCAGCAGCAGTGGGAGGCGACCCGGTGACCGCGTCCCGCTACGCCGCCAAGCCCTGGCTCGCCCTGCTCAGCGAGGCCCAGAAGGGGGCGATCGACCCCGCCGACTCCCTGGTGCACGCCCTGCGGCGGGCCGTCGCCGAGACGCCGGACGGCGACTTCCTGGCCTACTTCGACGGCCGCCTGACCTACCGGGACGCCGACGAGCTCAGCGACTCCGTCGCCGGGCACCTCGCGGCGCGCGGCCTCGAACGCGGCGACCGGGTCGCGGTGCTCCTGCAGAACTCCCCGCTCTTCGTGCTCGCCGTGCTCGGCGCCTGGAAGGCGGGCGCGGTCGTCGTGCCCGTCAACCCCATGTACAAGTCGGGCGAGGTCGGGCACGTCCTGCGGGACGGCGAGGTGGCCGCGCTGATCTGCTCCGACCGCGCCTGGGAGGGGTACCTGCGCGACACGGCGGCGGACTCGCCCGTGCGGATCGTGCTCACGGCGTGCGAACGGGACTTCCAGACGCGCGGCGACGCCCGCGTGCTCACCTTCGAGCGCCTGCCGCAGGCCCCGGACGCCGACGACCTGGCGGCCGTGGCGCGGGCCGGTCACAAGGCGCCCGGCGACCGCGATCCGGAGCCCTCCGGCATCGCGCTGATCAGCTACACCTCCGGCACCAGCGGCACCCCCAAGGGCGCCACCAACACCCACCGCAACATCATGTACAACGCCGAGCGGCAGCGGACCGGCCTCGGGCTCCCGCAGCGGCCGGTCTACTTCGCGCTGGCGCCGCTGTTCCACATCACCGGCATGGTCTGCCAGCTGGGCGCGTGCCTGACCAGCGGGGGCACGCTCGTGCTGGCCTACCGCTTCGAGGCGGGCGTCGTGCTCGACGCGTTCGCCGAGCACCGCCCGCACTACACCGTCGGTCCCTCCACGGCCTTCATGGCCCTGGCCGCCCACCCCTCCGCCACCCGCGACCACTTCTCCTCCTTCCGGGTGATCTCCTCCGGCGGGGCCCCGCTGCCGCCCGCCCTGGTGGAGAAGTTCCGGGCCGGCTTCGGCCCGTACATCCGCAACGGCTACGGGTTGACCGAGTGCACCGCCCCCTGCGCCTCCGTGCCGCCGGGCCTCGAGGCACCCGTCGATCCCGTCTCCGGCACCCTCGCCGTGGGCCTGCCCGGCCCCGACACGGTCGTGAGGATCGTCGACGACCACGGCGAGGAGGTCCCCTTCGGCGAACAGGGCGAGATCGTCGTCGGCGGCCCCCAGGTCGTGCCCGGCTACTGGCGCCGCCCCGACGCCACCGCCGACACCTTCCCCGGCGGCGAACTGCGCACCGGCGACATCGGCTTCATGGACGAGCAGGGCTGGCTGTACGTCGTGGACCGCAAGAAGGACATGATCAACGCGTCCGGCTTCAAGGTGTGGCCGCGCGAGGTCGAGGACGTCCTCTACACCCACCCCGCCGTGCGGGAGGCGGCGGTCGTCGGCGTCCCCGACGGGTACCGCGGGGAGACCGTCAAGGCGTACATCAGCCTGCGCCCGGACGCCGCGGCGGACCCGGACGCGCTCGCCGCCTACTGCAAGGAGAGACTGGCCGCCTACAAATATCCGCGCCAGGTGGAGATCCTGCCGGACTTGCCGAAGACGGCCAGTGGGAAGATCCTCCGTCGGGAACTGCGTTCCCGCACGCACGGCAACTGACAGCAGAACGGAAAGGCAGGTGGCGGCAGTGCCCAGGACCACGGACTCGGACGGCACTCCCGTCCCTCAGCGGCTCCTGGCCGCCGCCACCCGGCTCTTCGCGGAGCAGGGCTACGACCGCACCTCGGTGCAGGAGATCGTCGAGGCGGCCGGTGTCACCAAGGGCGCGCTCTACCACTACTTCGGCTCCAAGGACGACCTGCTGCACGAGGTGTACGCGCGCGTGCTGCGCATCCAGCAGGAGCGGCTGGACGCCGTGGCGGGCGCCGACGAGCCGGTCGAGAAGCGGCTGCGCGCCGCGGCGGCGGACGTCGTCGTGACGACCATCGACAACCTCGACGACGCGATGATCTTCTGGCGGTCGATGCACCACCTGAGCCCCGAGAAGAACAAGCAGGTGCGGGCGGAGCGCCGCCGGTACCACGAGCGCTTCCGCGCGCTCGTCGAGGAGGGCCAGGAGGCCGGCGTCTTCTCCCGGGCGACCCCGGCGGACCTGGTCGTGGACTACCACTTCGGCTCGGTCCACCACCTGTCGACCTGGTACCGCCCGGACGGCCCGCTCAGCCCCCAGGAGGTCGCCGACCACCTCGCCGACCTCCTGGTGCGCGCCCTGCGCCCCTAGTCCGCGGAGGGGCCGAGCGGGCGGAACCCCATGGGAGGACGGGACGGGGCGGGCGGGGGCGGCGAGCCCCCGGCCGCCCCACCGGCCTCACAGGTACCGCTTCAGCTCCCGCCGGGCCAGCGACCGCTGGTGCACCTCGTCCGGCCCGTCCGCGATCATCAGCGTCCGCGCCCCCGCGTACAGCTCCGCCAGCGGGAAGTCCTGGCTGACGCCGCCCGCGCCGTGCAGCTGGATCGCCTTGTCGAGGATCTCCACCACCGCACGCGGCGTGGCGATCTTGATGGCCTGGATCTCGGTGTGCGCCCCGCGGTTGCCCACGGTGTCCATCAGCCAGGCCGTCTTCAGCACCAGCAGCCGCAGCTGCTCCACCGTCACCCGGGCGTCGGCGATCCAGTTGTGCACCACGCCCTGCTGGGCCAGCGCCTTGCCGAAGGCGTTGCGGGACACGGCCCGCCGGCACATGAGCTCGATCGCTCGCTCGGCCATGCCGATCAGCCGCATGCAGTGGTGGATGCGGCCGGGACCGAGCCGGGCCTGCGCGATGGCGAACCCGCCGCCCTCCTCGCCGACCAGGTTCGACACCGGCACCCGCGCCTCGTCGAAGACCACCTCGGCGTGACCGCCGTGGTAGTGGTCCTCGTACCCGAACACCTGCATCGCGCGCGTGATCGTCACGCCCGGGGTGTCGCGCGGCACCAGGACCATGGACTGCTGGCGGCGGATGTCCGCCCCGTCCGGGTCCGTCTTGCCCATGACGATGAAGATCTTGCAGTCGGGGTGCATCGCCCCGGAGATGTACCACTTGCGGCCGGTGATGACGTACTCGTCGCCGTCGCGCCGGATGTGCGTCGTGATGTTCGTGGCGTCCGAGGAGGCGACGTCCGGCTCGGTCATCGCGAACGCCGAGCGGATCTCCCCCGCGAGCAGCGGCTCCAGCCACTGCTTGCGCTGCTGCTCGTCACCGAACTGGGTGAGCACCTCCATGTTCCCGGTGTCGGGCGCGGCGCAGTTCGTCACGGTCGGCGCCAGCTGCGGGGAGCGGCCCATGATCTCGGCGAGCGGCGCGTACTGCAGGTTGGTGAGCCCGGCGCCGTACTCCGAGTCCGGCAGGAACAGGTTCCACAGGCCCTGCCGGCGGGCCTCGGCCTTGAGCTCCTCCACCACCGGGACCGTCTCCCACGGCGAGGCGAGCCGTTCGCGCTGCTCGTGCGCGACGGCCTCGGCCGGGTAGACGTGCTCGTCCATGAAGGCGAGGAGCCTGCCGCGCAGCTCCTCGGTGCGCGCGTCGAAAGCGAAGTCCATGCGGATCAGCCCTCCTGAAGGCCTTCGTGAAGCGTCGTCAGTCCGTGGTGGACGAAGACGGGGACGAGGTCGCCGATGCGGTCGAAGCCGCGGCCGACCGTCTGGCCCAGCGTGTAGCGGTAGTGGATGCCCTCGAGGATCACGGCGAGCTTGAACCAGGCGAAGGCCGTGTACCAGGAGACGGCGGAGACGTCGCGCCCCGAGCGCGCGGCGTACCGCTCGATGAGTTCGGACGGCGCCGGGTGCCCGGGGGCCGTCGCGGTCGTGGAGACGGGGGAGTCGGGCAGGTCCAGCGGCATGCTGTACATGACCAGCAGACCCAGGTCGGTGAGCGGGTCGCCCAGCGTGGACATCTCCCAGTCGAGGATCGCCCGGATCGCGTCGTCCTCGCCGATCAGCACGTTGTCCAGGCGGTAGTCGCCGTGGACGACGGCCGGTGCGGGGGAGCCGGGCAGCTCGCGGCCGAGCGCGGCGTGCAGTTCGTCGATGCCGTCCAGGTCGCGGTTGCGGGAGGCGTCGAGCTGCTTGCCCCAGCGCCGCAGCTGCCGGTCCAGGAAGCCCTCGGGACGGCCGAAGTCGTCGAGGCCCACGGCCTGCGGGTCGACCGCGTGCAGCTCGACCAGCGTGTCCACCAGGTTCAGCACCGCGCCCCGGGTCCGCTCCGCGCCGAGGGGGGCGAGCTGGTCGGCGGTGCGGTAGGGCGTGCCCTCGACGAACTCCATCACGTAGAAGGGGGCTCCGAGCACCTCCTCGTCCTCGCACAGCAGCACCGGCTGCGGTACCGGGACGGCGGTGGGGTGCAGCGCGCTGATCACCCGGTGCTCGCGCCTCATGTCGTGCGCGGTGGCCAGCACGTGGCCGAGCGGGGGCCGCCGGACGACCCAGCGGGAGGTGCCGTCGGAGACGGCGTAGGTGAGGTTCGAGCGTCCGCCCTCGATGAGCCGGCCCGACAGCGGTCCGTCCACCAGGCCGGGCCGCTCGCGGTCGAGCAGGGCGCGCAACCGGTCGAGATCGAGACCGGGCGGGTGATCGGGGCTCATACGTGGCTCCTACGGGCAGGCGGACAGTTCCCGACCCATGATGCCGACCGGTCGGTATGTCGTCCAGAGGGGGGCGGAAACGTGATCGGAGCCACGATAGGCCGCCCGCCCCCGGCGCGCGGCGTCCGGGGCGGTCCGGACCGGTTCGTTCAGGCGATCCGGGTTGCGGGCGGCCCGGCGAGCCCGGAAGGTCGGACCCATGAAGGCGATCAGCTATGCGCGGTACGGCGGACCCGAGGCCCTGGCGTTCGGGGAGGTGCGCGACCCGAAGGTCGGTCCCGACGCGGTGCTGGTGAAGGTCCGGGCGGCGGCCGTGAACCCCGTCGACTGGAAGGCCCGCGAGGGCTACCTCGACGGCATCCTCGCCCCGGTCTTCCCCGTGGTGCCCGGCTGGGACGTCTCGGGCGTCGTCGTGCGCCCCGGGGCGGCGGTCGCCGAGTTCGACGTGGGGGACGAGGTCATCGGGTACGTGCGCGAGGACTTCCTCTCCCGGGGCACCTTCGCCGAGTACGTGGCGGCGCCCGTGCGCACCCTGGCCCGCAAGCCCCGCAATCTGACCTGGGAGGAGGCGGCCGGGCTGCCCCTGGCCGGGCTCACCGCGTACCAGGTGCTGCGCCGGGTGCTGGAGGTCAGGCGCGGCGAGACGGTGCTGGTGCACGCCGCGGCGGGCGGCGTCGGCTCCCTGGCGGTGCAGCTGGGCACGCACCTCGGCGCCCGCGTGATCGGGACGGCGAGCGAACGCAACCACGACTTCGTCCGCGGCCTCGGCGGCGAGCCGGTGACGTACGGCGAGGGACTGGCCGAGCGGGTGCGCGGGCTGGCGCCGGAAGGGGTGCACGCGGTGTTCGACACCGTCGGCGGCGACGCGCTGAAGGTGTCGGCGAACCTGCTGGCCCCCGAGGGCCGCCTGGTGTCGATCGCCGACAACGACGTCGTGACCTACGGCGGCCGCTACTACTTCGTCCGCCCCGACGCCGCCGACCTGCTGCACCTGACCGAACTGGCGGAGCAGGGCGTGGTCGGCGTGCACGTGGACGAGACGTTCCCGCTGGAGCGGACGGCGGAGGCGCACCTGCGCAGCCAGGAGGGACGCACCCGCGGCAAGATCGTGGTGACGGTGGACCGGGGGGGCGAGGAGGCCTGAGCGAGCGGTCCTAGAGGACCAGGGCGGCCCCGCACACCGCCATGGCCACCGTGCACAGGGCCGCCGCAGCGGCGTGCCGGGGCGTGAAGGGCACCCGGCCCGGACCGGCCGCCAGGGCGCGGATCCTGCGGTGGGCGACGGCCAGGAACGCCAGCCACAGGCCGCAGCACAGGGCGCCCGCGACGATCCCGGACGCCGAGGCGCCGCCGTGCAGCACGGTCTTCACGGCGAGCACCGCGGCGACCGTGCCGGACAGCGTCGTACGCCGCCACGCGAGCCGGGTCCGCTCCGGCTGCAACCCGGGATCCCGGCCGGGGCCCCCGCCACGCCCCGCCGGGACGCTCACGCCTCCCACCCCACCAGCACCACGACCACCATCGCCACGGCCACGATCGCGACGACGAGGCTCAGCAGGGCCGGGAAACGCGAGACGGGCAGGTCCTCGCCCCGGCGCATGGCCCGCTCGCAGCGCACCCAGTGGTTGACGGCCCGCAGCGAGCACAGCACCCCCGAGGCGAGCAGCGCGAGCGCCAGCCCGACCCGCCATCCCCAGCGCAGGTCCGGCAGGAACTGGTCCACGGCGAACCCTCCGCCGATCAGCGCGAGCGCGGTACGCAGCCAGGCGAGGAAGGTGCGCTCGTTGGCCAGCGAGAAGCGGTAGTCGGGGGTCTCCCCGTCCTCCCGGACCTCCGCGGGCACGAACCAGAACCGGACGTTCCGCACAAACTCGATCACACGCGCGACCCTACCCGCGCCCCACCCGCCCGGCGCCGCCGGAGGCACCGCCGCTCGCCGGACCCGGCCGTCCCGGCGAGCGGAACTCCTTCAGCCGTGCGTACGCCGCCAGGCCGTCCGGGACCCAGGGCCAGTCGGTGAGGCGGTGCTCGACCTCCGAGTCGGTGAGGAAGGCGTGCCAGGCGACCTCCTCGGCCTGCGGGTGGACGGGCAGGTCGCAGGTCACCTCGTACACCGCCGACCACCAGGTGCGGCCGGCCCCGTCGTCGTAGAGGAAGGTGAACAGGTGGCGGGGGGCCGGCAGGCCGCTCACGCCCAGTTCCTCCTCGGCCTCCCGCAGGGCCGCCGCGTCGTAGGACTCTCCCGCGCCGACCACGCCGCCGACGAACATGTCGTACAGGGAGGGGAAGACCAGCTTCTGCGGGGTGCGCCGGTGCACGAAGATCCGCCCGGCGGCGTCCCGGGCCTGGACGAACACGCAGCGGTGCCGCAGCCCCCGGGCGTATACCTCGCCGCGCGGGGATCGTCCGACGACCCGGTCGTGCTCGTCCACGATGTCGAGGATCTCGTCAGCAGCGCTCATGCCCCCATCCAAGCAGCCGGGGGCGCCCGGGGGAGGGGTGCGTCAGGGGGACGCCGGGCTGACCGCGGCGGAGCCCACCCGGGCCCGTGCGCCGGCCGCTCCGGCCGGCATCGCCGGATGCAGTCCCAGCAGCACGATCCCGGCGACCACCGCGAGCAGGCCGCCGCTTTCCCAGCCCAGCGCCGCCGCGTCGGTGCGCAGCCGGTCGCCGAGGAAGCCGACGCCGCAGACGATCCCGGCGAGCGGCTGGGCCGCCGTCAGCGCGGGCAGCGAGGTGCGCAGGGGCGCCGTCTCGAAGGCGCTCTGCACCAGCAGCAGCCCCGTGACGCCGAGCGCGACGACCGCGTACGGCTGCCAGCCCGTCATCAGCCCGGCGAAGCCGCCGTCGGAGAACCGCTGCCCGCTCACCCGGGTCAGCGCGTCCTGGACGCCGTACAGCAGCCCGGCCGCGAGTGCGAGCAGCGCCGGGCCGGAGCCCGTCCGGGAGCGCCTGCCGCGGGCCGTGAGCAGCAGGGCGAGCCCGATCATGACCCCGATGATCAGCCACTGCCGCACCGGGTCGGCCGTCGCGGTGCCGCCCTCGGGCCGGCCCGCCACGATGAACGCGGTCACGCCGCCCGCCAGCAGCAGCAGGCCCGACCAGCCCTGGCGCCCCAGCGAGTGCCGGGTCTGCCGGCGGGACAGGGCCAGCGCGAAGAGCAGGTTCGTGGCGAGCAGCGGCTCCACCAGCGACAGCCGGCCCTGCCCCAGCGCCGCCGCGCCCAGGCCCATGCCGGCCACCATCAGCGCGATCCCGCCGAGCCAGCGCGGCACCTTCACGAGGTCGAGCAGCAGCCGGAAGGAGAGGAAGTCGCCCAGCGGGGCCCGCCGGGCCGCGTTCTGCTGGAGGACGAAACCGAAGCCCAGGCAGCAGGCTGCGCCGAGAGAGAGCGCCAGAACCAGAACCGACACGCGGTGTACCTCGATCGTCAAGTCGGGTCACGATGGCGTAGGGACCGGCGGCACCGGCCGGCTCCGCCCGCTTACCCACACGTCCCGCCATCGTGGGGGGCGCTCGCCGGGCGCGCTATGACCTGCGCCACAAAAGGGCGAAACGGGAAAATCGGGTCACAGGCGCAGGGGCATCACCGCTCTCTCGTGTCACAAGAACCTCACGAATCACACCAGTTGACGCGTGTAACGCAACATCGGCCCTTGACGACAACCCTTGGCGGAGGGTTTGCTTTCCGTGATCGATTCATGGCAGTGCGCGTCCACGCGCCCGACCGACCGCCGTGAGCCGGAACACAAGAAGAGCGCGTGAGGAAGTTCGCGGTGTCCCCACCCCCGCCTCCCCTCGGCCGCGGCCGCAAGCGCGCGGCGCAGGCCTTCGACGAGGCCCTCGACGACGCCGAGCTCGGGACCGCGCGTGCCGCGCTGGCGCAGGGCCGCTGGCAGAACGTCCGTTCCCTGCTGGTCCACACCGGCGACGACTGGGACCGGCGCGGACACCGGATCACGGTCCTCGCGCGCGAGTCCTACACCGCCGCCTGGGCCGGCGAATGGCTGCTGGCCGAGCCGGAGTCCGCCGACGCCTCCGTCCTGCTGGCCCTCGCCCAGGTCCGCCGGGTGCTGCACGGCAAGGGCAAGCCCGCCCGGGCCCGCGAGGCCTGCGAGAAGGCCGCCGCCCTGGCACCCGCCGACCCCACCCCCTGGCTCGGCGTCCTCATGCTGGAGTGCGCGGTCGGCACCGACCACGACGCGGTGCGCGTCTTCGAGCAGGTCCGCGTCCGCTACCCCGACCACCACCACGCGCACCACCTCATGGTCGCCCGGCTGGCCGCACGCCGCATGGACCTGGGCCCGGACCCGCTGCACGAGGTCTACGACTTCGCCAACTGGGCCGCCGAACAGGCGCCCGCCGACTCCCCCCTGGCGATCCTGCCCGTCATCGCGCACGCCGAGCGCTACCGCGCCCTGGCCGCCGCCGGACACGAAGCCGCCGACCCCGTCGCCTCGGGCCACTGGAGCGGCCGCCGCGCCCGGCAGGTGATGAAGGCCGCCTTCGACTGGTGGCTGGAATGGGAGCTGGAGGGCCATCCGCGCCGGCTCGTCGACCTGAACTTCCTCGCCCACGCCAAGTACTGCGAGGGCCGGGGCGCCGAGGCCGCCGCCCTGTTCCACCGCATCGGCCGGCACGCCACCCCGGCGCCCTGGTCGTACCCCGACCGCGATCCGCACACCGCCTTCGCCGCCGCCCGCGCCGGTGCGCTCGGCACGGCGTGACACCCCCCGTATCCCACAGTGAGGACGCCCTCCCGATGACCACGGACAGTTCGAGGACGAACACCTCCGCCCCCGGCGGCATCAGTACGTTCAAGGGGCAGGAGCGCGCCCTGCGCGCCGACCGGCTCGGCACCGGCGGCCTCCTGCTCTCCGTCCTCGCCGCGACCGCCCCGCTGATGGTCGTCGCGGGTGTCATGCCCACCACATACGCGGTCATGGGCATCGTCGGCCAGCCGCTGCTCTTCGTCCTCCTGGGCGTCGTCCTGATCCTGTTCAGCGTGGGCTACGCCGAGATGAGCCGGCACGTCCACAACGCGGGCGCCTTCTACGCCTACATCTCCCGCGGCCTCGGCGGCACCGCCGGCGCGGGCGCCGCCCTGGTCGCGCTCGTCGCCTACAACGCCCTCCAGGTCGGCATCTACGGCATCTTCGGCTTCGAGGTCTCCGGGCTGCTCGCCACCTACGCCGACCTGGAGGTGGCCTGGTGGATACCGGCCCTCCTGGCCGTGCTCGCGGTCGGCCTGCTCGGCTGGCTGAAGATCGACGTCAACGCGCGCGTGCTCGGCGTGCTGCTCGTCATCGAGGTCCTCCTGGTCGTGGTCTTCGACGTCGCCGCCCTCACCGACCCGGCCAAGGAGGGCCTGTCGCTGCACGCCTTCAACCCGGACACGCTGACCGGCGCCGGCGTCGGCACCGCCCTGTGCTTCTGCATCGCCGCGTTCCTCGGTTTCGAGCAGGCCCCCGTCTACGCCGAGGAGACCAGCCGCCCGCACGTCCTCGTGCCGCGCGTGATGTTCCTGGCCGTCGGCGGGGTCGCGGTGTTCTTCGCCCTGAGCAGCTGGGCCCTGACGGTCGCCACCGGCCCCTCGGCCGTCGTCGGCACCGCCCGGGAGCAGAGCGCCGGCCTGCTGTTCTTCCTCACCGAGTCGCGCCTCGGCGGCACCTTCACCGACGTCCTGCACATCCTCTTCGTCACCGGCATGTTCGCCGCCCTGCTCAGCTTCCACAACGTCGTCGCCCGCTACGCCTTCGCCATGGGCCGCGAGGGCCTGCTGCCCGCCGCCTTCGGCCGCACCAGCGGCAGCAGCGGCGCCCCCGGCACCGGCTCGCTCCTCCAGACCGCCGTCGCCGCGGTGGTCGTGGCGGCCTTCGCCGTCACCGACGACAAGCCGGTCGGCGACCCGACCGCACCCGTCCTGCAGCTGTTCACCTGGTGCGGCAACATCGGCGCCCTCGGCGTGATCCTGCTGATGGCCGCGGCCTCCCTGTCGGTCGTGGTCTTCTTCGTCCGCCGCGGCGCCGCGGGCACCCAGTCCTGGCGGCTGGTGACCTCCGCGGTCGCCGGCATCGCCCTGCTGGTCATCGCGGGCTACACGGTGAAGGACTTCGACGTGCTGGTCGGCGCCGGCCCGGACTCCTCGCTGAGCTGGGTGCTGCCCGGCATCATCGGTCTCGCCCTGGTCGCGGGACTGGTCCTCGGCCTGGTGCTGCGCGCCCGCGCCCCTGAGAAGCACGCCCGCATCGGGCTGGGCAACGAGGCCTTCCAGCTGGACAAGGCGGCCTCCTCCTGACCCCGCCCGCACGACGGGCGCTTACGGAAGTCTGACGCGCACCCGCGAGCCCTGTCCCGTCCGGGCCGCGGGTGTTCGAATGAAAGGGTGAACGAGCACGTACCTCAGGGTGTGGACGACGAACCCCCCGAGCGCGGCGTCCCGATCGGCCGCCGCGTCTTCCTCGGCACCCTTGCCCTGGGCGCCGCCGGCGTGGTGGCCGCGCCCCCGCTGCAACGCGCCCTGGAGGGCTTCCTGGGCAAGGCCGCGGACCAGGACCCCACCGGCCTGACCGGCCTGCTGCCCAACGGCGGCGGCTTCCGCTACTACTCCGTCGCCTCCTCGGTCCCGCGCAGAACCGCCCGCACCTATCGCCTCACCGTGGACGGCCTGGTCGACCACCCCGCGTCCTACACCCTGGCCGACCTCAGGGCCCTGCCGCAGACCCGGATGGTCCGCGACGTCCAGTGCGTCACCGGCTGGCGCGTCCCCGACACCCCCTTCGAGGGCGTACGCCTGTCCCGCCTCCTCGACGCGGCCGGCGTCCGGCCCACGGCCCGGGCCGTCCGCTTCACCTGCTTCGACGGCACGTACACCGAGAGCCTCACGCTCGACCAGGCCCGCCGCGCGGACGTCCTGGTCGCCCTGCGCATGCAGGACGAGGACCTCGGCCACTCCCACGGCGGCCCGGTCCGCCTCTACGTGGCGCCCATGTACTTCTACAAGTCCGCCAAGTGGCTCTCCGGCATCACCGTCACCGACGAGGTCCGGCCCGGCTACTGGGAGGAGCGCGGCTACGACGTCGACGCCTGGGTGGGCCGCTCGAACGGACGCGACGATGAACCCACGAGCTGACCCGGCCCCCGCCACGACCGGCGTGCGCCGCTTCACCCCGGTGCAGCGCTGGATCCACCGCACCACGGCCGCGCTGATGGGCGTCTGCGTGGTGACGGCGGCCTGCCTCTACGTCCCCCAGCTCGCCGAACTGGTCGGCCGCCGCGCCCTGGTCGTCACACTGCACCAGTGGGCGGGCCTGGCCCTGCCGGTGCCGGTGCTGGCCGGTCTGGCCTCCCGCGTCTTCCGCGCCGACCTCGGCCGCCTCAACCGCTTCGGCCCGCACGACCGCGCCTGGCTGCGCGCGGTGCTGCACCGCGACGGACGCCCGGAGTCCCGGCCCGCGGGCAAGTTCAACGCCGGGCAGAAGATCTACGCGTCCTGGATCGCCGGGGCCACCCTCGTCATGCTCGGCACCGGCCTGATGATGTGGTTCACCCACCTCACCCCGCTGCTGTGGCGCACCAGCGCCACCTTCGTCCACGACTGGCTGGCCCTCACGATCGGCATCGTCCTGGCCGGCCACATCGGCATGGCCCTGGCCGACCCGGAAGCCCGCCGCGGCCTGCGCACCGGCAGGGTGAGCCGGGACTGGGCGGAGCGCGAGCACCCGCTCTGGCGCCCGTAGGCCACGCGGAAACGCGGAACGGCCCACCCCCTCCCGGCCCCGGCGGCCGGAGAGCCGCCGTCGATGCCGGGCGAGGGGGTGAGCCGTCCTCGTCGCAGGGCCGCTAGATCACCAGGGACAACAGCAGGACCAGGCCCCCGGCGACCACCGAGATGATCGTCTCCATCACGGACCAGGTCTTGACGGTCTGCCCGACGCTCAGCCCGAAGTACTCCTTCACCATCCAGAACCCGGCGTCGTTGACATGGCTGAAGAACAGCGAGCCGGCACCGATGGCCAGGACCAGCAGAGCGGTGTGCGTGGTCGACATGTCGGCCGCGAGCGGGGCGACCAGACCGGCCGCGGAGACCGTGGCCACCGTCGCCGACCCGGTCGCCAGCCGGATCACCACCGCGATCAGCCAGGCCAGCAGCAGCGCCGGGATGGACCAGGACTCGGAGATGTCGAGGACCATCTGCCCCACGCCCGTGTCGATCAGCGTCTGCTTGAAGCCGCCGCCCGCGCCGACGATCAGCAGGATGCCCGCGATCGGCATGAGGCTCTTCTCCACCAGCGGGGAGATCCGCTCCTTGGAGAACCCGGCGGGCCGCAGCAGCGTGAAGATGCCGACCAGCACCGAGGCGAGCAGGGCGATCATCGGCGCGCCGACGACGTCGAAGACGCGCTGCACCGGCTGCTCGGGATCGTCCACCACGATGTCGACGAGCGCCTTGGCGAGCATCAGCAGCACCGGCAGCAGCACTGTGAAGAGGGTGGCTCCGAAGCCGGGGCGCCGCTCGAGCTCCTCGGAGGCGCGCTGCGGGATCATCTTGTCCGGCGCCGGCACGTCGACCCAGCGGGCCGCGTACTTGGAGAACACCGGACCGGCGATGATCACCGTCGGGATCGCCACGAGGACACCGAGCGCCAGGGTCACCCCGAGGTCGGCCCCGACGGCGTCGATCGCCACCAGCGGGCCGGGGTGCGGCGGCACCAGACCGTGCATCACGGACAGGCCCGCGAGCGCCGGGATGCCGATCCGCATCAGCGAGTAGTTGCCCCGCTTGGCCACCATCAGCACCACCGGGATCAGCAGCACGATGCCGACCTCGAAGAACAGCGGCAGCCCGATCACCGAGGCGATCAGCACCATCGCCCACGGCATCGACCGCCCCCCGGCCTTGGCCAGGATGGTGTCGACGATCTGGTCGGCGCCGCCGGAGTCGGCGAGCATCTTGCCGAGGATCGCGCCGAGGGCGATCAGCACGCCGACACCGGCGACCGTCGAGCCGAGACCGGCACTGAAGCTGGTGAGGACCTTGTCCAGGGGCGCCCCGGCGATCGCGCCGAGCGCCAGCGACCCGATGGTCAGCGCCAGGAAGGCGTGCAGCTTGAACTTGGTGATGAGCAGGACGATGACGGCGATGCCCGCCAGGACGGCGATGCCCAGCTGAGCGTGGCCGGCCGAGGTGATCGGCTCGGGTGCGTCCGCTGCCAGCATCTCGACGCTGAGTCTGGTCACGGTGGGGAGTTCCCTTTGCGTTGGGGAGTCGGGGAGAGGGGAGCCGGGAGGGGCTAGTGGAGGGGCGCGGGGAGCGAGCCGAGGGCGGCGGCCGCCCGCTCGGTGATCTCCTCCGGGCTGCCCGAGACGTCCACCCCGGCGCCCGCCTCGTCCGCCTCCAGGGGCTGGAGCGTGGCGAACTGGGAGTCCAGGAGCGCCGTGGGCATGAAGTGCCCCTTCCGGTGCGACATCCGGTCCTCGATCAGCGCACGGTCGCCCGTGAGGTGCAGGAAGACGACGCCGGGTGCGGCGGCCCGCAGCCGGTCGCGGTACGACCGCTTCAGCGCCGAGCAGCTGACCACCCCGCCGAGCCCGGCCCGCCCCTGCGCCCAGCCGCCGATGGCGTCCAGCCAGGGCCCGCGGTCCTCGTCGGTGAGCGGCGTACCGGCCGACATCTTCTCGATGTTGGCCGGCGGGTGGAAGTCGTCGCCCTCGGCGTACGGGACGCCGAGCCGGGCCGCGAGCAGGGGACCGATGGTCGTCTTGCCGGTACCGGCGACGCCCATGACCACGACGACGTGGGGGGTGTTCATCGCTGCCTCACTGTCTGCTGTCTTCGTCGACACGTGATGTCGACGCAACTGAAACCCATAAGGTAGGACTAATTCAAGAGGTCGTGACGAATAAGTCTGACTTTTTGGCTGCGTGATCTACCCCGTACGCTGAGTGCATGACCACACCGGGCCGGGGGCTGCACGGCCGTGTACTGGACACCCTGGGCCCCGAGATCACGGGGGGCGGGTACCCGCCGGGCAGCGTTCTGCGCACCGACGAGCTCGCCCAGCGTTTCGACGTGTCGCGCTCCGTGATGCGCGAGGCGGTCCGCGTCCTGGAGTCCATGCACCTGGTGGAGTCCCGCCGCCGCGTCGGCGTCACCGTCCGCGCCGAGTGCGAGTGGAACGTCTACGACCCGCAGGTGATCCGCTGGCGCCTGGCCGGCGCCGACCGCGCGCGGCAGCTGCGCTCGCTCACGGTGCTGCGCTCGGCGATCGAACCGGTCGCGGCGGGCCTCGCCGCCCGGCACGCCACGCCCGAGCAGTGCGCGGAACTCACCGAACGCGCCCTCGGCATGGTCGCCCACTCACGCGGTCACAAGCTGGAGGGGTACCTCCTGCACGACGTCGCCTTCCACCGCGTCATCCTGGAGGCCTCGGGCAACGAGATGTTCGCCCGCCTCGGCGACGTCGTCGCCGAGGTGCTGGCCGGCCGCACCCACCACGACGTGATGTTCGAGGACCCCGACCCGGCCGCCGTCACCCTGCACGTCCGGGTCGCCGAGGCGGTCCGCGCGCGCGACGCCGCCCGCGCCGAGGAACTGACCCGCGAGATCACCGTCGGCGCCCTCCAGGAACTGGACATCCTGGCGCCGTAGCACCCGCTACGAGGGGAACTCCCCGTCGACGTATACCCAGGCCCCATCGACCCGCTCGAACCGGCTCCGCTCGTGCAGCGAACCGCCCCGGTAGGACGCCCGGAACTCCACGGTCCCGGCCGAGTGGAACGCCGACCCGTCGGTCGTGCCCAGGATCTCCAGCCCGGTCCACCGCATCCCCGGATCGAGCTCCAGCCGGCCCGGCCGCGTCCGCGGGTGCCAGGTCCGCAGCAGGTACCCCGCGTCGCCCTGCACGAAGGCGCAGTACCGCGACCGCATCAACGCCTCGGCGGTCGGCGCGGCCGCGGCCCCGGAGTGGAACCGGCCGCAGCAGGCCGCGTAGTCCTGGGGGAGTCCGCAGGGGCAGGAACGCCTGGTCATGGCACCTCTCTCGCAGGAACGACCGAAGGCCGCGACCTCGCGGTCGCGGCCTTCGGTTCCAAGTGTCCGAGGGGGGACTTGAACCCCCACGCCCGATAAAGGGCACTAGCACCTCAAGCTAGCGCGTCTGCCATTCCGCCACCCGGACAAGGTGTCTGTCGCGTGGGTTCTCCCCGCGGCGACGACGTAAACATTACCAGGCTTTCCGGGGTGGCCCGATCACCCCCCGGCCGCACCCCGGGACCGCGTGAACGACGTGTGACGGGCCGGGAGGGCTCTTGGGGACCGGGCCCGACAGAGAGAGGATGAAGGGGACCCACCAGCAGTGACACCGGGAGGAAGCACGTGAGCGAGACGGACACGGCCAGGAACGTCACCGGCGAGGACGAGGTCGTGGACCTCTGCCGCGAGCTGATCCAGATCGACACCAGCAACTACGGCGACCACTCGGGTCCGGGCGAGCGCAAGGCGGCCGAGTACGTCGCCGAGAAGCTCGCCGAGGTCGGGCTCGAACCGCGGATCTTCGAGTCCCACCCGGGCCGCGCCTCCACCGTGGCCCGCATCGAGGGCGAGGACCCGTCCCGGCCCGCGCTGCTCATCCACGGCCACACCGACGTCGTCCCGGCCAACGCGGACGACTGGACCCACCACCCCTTCTCCGGCGAGGTCGCCGACGGCTGCGTGTGGGGCCGCGGGGCGGTCGACATGAAGGACATGGACGCGATGACCCTCGCGGTCGTCCGCGACCGGCTGCGCAGCGGGCGCAGGCCGCCGCGCGACATCGTCCTCGCGTTCCTCGCGGACGAGGAGGCCGGCGGCACCTACGGGGCCCGCTACCTCGTCGACCACCACCGGGACCTCTTCGACGGCGTCACCGAGGCGATCAGCGAGGTCGGCGGCTTCTCCTTCACGGTGAGCGAGGAGCGGCGGCTGTACCTGATCCAGACGGCCGAGAAGGGCATGCACTGGATGAAGCTCACCGTGGCCGGCACGGCGGGCCACGGGTCGATGATCCACCGGGACAACGCGATCACCGAGCTGTCGGAGGCCGTGGCCCGCCTCGGCCGGCACACGTTCCCGGTACGGGTCACCAAGACCACCCGCGCCTTCCTCGACGAACTCGGCGACGCGCTCGGCACCGAACTCGACCCCGAGGACATGGAGTCGACCCTCGCCCGGCTCGGCGGCATCGCCAAGCTGATCGGCGCCACCCTGAGCAACACGGCCAACCCCACGCAGCTCGGGGCCGGCTACAAGGTCAACGTCATCCCCGGCGAGGCCACCGCCCATGTGGACGGGCGCTTCCTGCCCGGCTTCGAGGACGAGTTCCTCGCCGACCTCGACCGGATCCTCGGACCGAGGGTGCGCCGTGAGGACGTGCACGCCGACAAGGCCGTCGAGACCACCTTCGACGGGGCGCTCGTGGAGGCCATGCAGTCCTCGCTGCTGGCCGAGGACCCGACCGCCAAGGCCATCCCCTACATGCTCTCCGGCGGCACCGACGCCAAGTCCTTCGACGACCTGGGCATCCGGGGCTTCGGCTTCGCCCCGCTGAAGCTGCCGCCGGAGCTGGACTTCGCGGGCATGTTCCACGGCGTGGACGAGCGGGTGCCGGTCGACGGCCTGAAGTTCGGCGTGCGGGTCCTCGACCGCTTCATCGACGCGTCCTGAAAACACTGCCGAAAACCTGCTAATCGGTCGGGCGTGCGAGATCGACTGGGAAGAGTGAATGCGACGATCAGCTCGTAGCCTCATTACTCCAGCCTCGTTACAGGTAATGCGATCGCACGATGGATCGCTTTGCCAACTAGGAGGAATAATGATCAAGAAGGTCGTCGCTGCTGCGGCTGCCACCGGTGGCCTGGTTCTCGCGGGCGCGGGTCTCGCCGTCGCCGACTCGGGTGCTCAGGGTGCCGCGGTGCACTCCCCGGGCGTCCTGTCCGGCAACGTCGTTCAGGTGCCCGTGCACATCCCGGTGAACGTCTGCGGCAACACGGTCTCCGTGATCGGCCTGCTGAACCCCGCCTTCGGCAACACCTGCGTCAACAAGTGACGCTTCCCCCTCCGTAGAGGGGAGTCCAAAGCCATCGGTCCCGGAGCGCGTGCCATGCGCTCCGGGACCGAACGCTTCCGCAGGTGGATTCGAGAAGAATTCGATAACGGGTCGAAGGCAGGTATTCAGCAATGCGACAGGTCACCCGCAAGGGTCTGATGACCGTGGCCGCCGCGACCGGCGTGATCGCCGCCGCGGGCGGCTCCGCGCACGCCGCCTCGGGCGCCCAGGGCTCCGCCTCGGGCTCGCCGGGCGTGCTGTCCGGGAACTCGGTGCAGGTGCCGGTGCACGCACCGGTCAACGTCTGCGGGAACACGGTCGACGTCATCGGCGTGCTCAATCCGTCGGTGGGCAACTCCTGCGCCAACAGGGGCGGTGGTTCGTCGTCGGGGGGATACGGCGACTCACACGGCCACGGCGACTCACACGGCCACGGCGGTTCACACGGTCACGGCGGCGGTTCGCGCGCGGGCGGACACGCCACCGACTCGCCCGGCGTCGGCTCGGGCAACCACGTCCAGGTCCCGGTCCACGTGCCGGTGAACGTGTGCGGCAACAGCGTGGACGTCATCGGCATCGCCAACCCCAGCGCGGGCAACGACTGCGGCAACGGCGGGAACGGCCACCACGGCACCCCGCCCGGCGGCGGCCACGACAACCCGGGCCAGCCGGGCGGCCCGGGCGGTCCCGGCAACCCGGGTGGTCCCGGCGGCCCGGGCGGTCCCGGCAACCCCGGCGGCCCCGGTGGCCCCGGTGGCCCGGACGGTCCCGGTACTCCCGGTGGTCCGGGAACCCCTGGTCACCCCGGCGACCCGGGTGCCCCGGGCGGCCCCGGTGGCGACGGCCCCGGCACCCCGGGCACCACCCCCGGCACCGGCGGAGACGGACCGGGGGGCCAGGGACCGGGCGGTGCGGGCCCCGGCGCACAGGGGCCGGGCGGCTCCTCGCACGGCGACGAGCCGGACGGCCGGTTCGTCCTGCGGCCCCACGGCGAGGCCCAGCTCGCCAGCACCGGCAGCGACCTGCCGCTCGGCTTGGCCCTGCCGGCCGGCGCCGGCGCGCTGCTCGCGGGCGCGGTCCTCTACCGCAGGGCCCGCGCCTCGGCCTGACGCCCCCACCCCGCACAACGGAGCGGGCCCCGCCGCTGCGGGGCCCGCTCCGTCATGTGCCTTCTTCCCGTGCGCCGTCCCCGCTCACCACGTGGCCCGCACCTGGCGGATGATCCGCCGGCGCAACCGCACCTTGCGACTGCCGTCGCGCAGCAGGCTCAGACGGTGCAACTCCCAGTGTCCGTACTCCGCATGGTCGGTCAGCAGACGTGCCGTCTCCTTGCGGGACACCCCGCGCGGCACGTACACGTCGACAAATTCGTATTCCGGCATCGCATCTATTGTGCGGGCTGGGGCCAGGTACGGATAGCGTCTGCACTATGTCTGATGCTGCGCAGCCCACCGCTGCCGAGGTACGCGCCGCCGCCGAGGCGGTCAAGACCGCGCTCGACCGCCACCTTGCCGCGGTCGAACGCAGGTCGGGAGAGGACGACCCGGCCGTCTACGAGGCGTTCAACCAGCTGGCCGCGGCCGCAGAGGCGTACGACGAACTGCTCTACGACCGCTACGACGAGGTCACGCCCTTCGAGATCCCCGGTGCGGAGGACGCGCTGCCCCCGTACACGGGCCCCGAGGAGCCGAGCGCGGTCAGCGTGCTGATCCGCCGTGACTACGCCGTCGCGGAACCGCAGCGGCTGCTGGCCCACGCACAGCGGATCGAGGCGGCGGACGGCGACGACGGCCCGTCGGCGTCCGGCACGGTGCACGGCGCTCTCGGCCTGCTGTTCGGCGAGTTCGAGCCCGACGAGATCGCCTCGCGGCACAAGGAGTTCGGGCTGGAGGAGGGCGACTCCACGCTCTGGGTGACGGCCGCCGACGAACCGGCCGAGCCCGGCGAGTGGCTGGAGGCGCCGTTCGAGCAGGTCGACCCGCAGCAGGTGGTCTGCCGCTTCGACGTCAGCGCCGTCTTCGACGACATGGACGACGACACCGAGGACGACGGGGACGACATCGAGGACGAGCTGGACACCGACCTGGACGAGGACGAGGACCTGGAGCCGCTGGACGCGGACCGCCGCTGAAGCGCGGACGAGGCCGGTCACCGGGGCGGTGGCCGGGGGCCCGCGCCCCCGGCCACCGCCCTCGTCACACCCCCGCGACCTGCGGGGCCAGCAGCACCGGGAGCCGGGTCGTCCGCGGCTTCGCCGGGACCTCGGCCACGGCCCGGGGCAGCGCCTGCTCCACGCCGTGCACCACGGACAGATGGCGGTCGGCCCGGCCGAAGGCCGTGTACACCCACGGTCGGCTGAGCGCCTGAGCCGCGTCCCCGGGCAGTACGGCGACCACGGCGGGCCAGCGGCTCCCGACCGCCTGGTGCGCGGTCAGCGCCCACCCGTGCCGCACCGTCTGCTCCACCCGCTCCTTCGGCACCACGACGGCCTCGCCCGCGCACGACAGGTGCAGTCCCTCGGCGTCCGCCCTCACCACGCGTCCGGTCACCGCCCGGCCCGGGACGGGGGAGTGGACGATCCGGTCCCCGGGGTCGAAGCCGCCGAAGCGGCCGGGGCCGGGATTCAGCCGTTCCTTGAGCGCGGCGTTGAGCGCGCGCGTACCGACCGCCCCGCCGTGCCCGGGTGTGATGACCTGGGTGTCCTCGGCCGGTACGCCGATCGCCCGCGGCACCGAGTCCGCGACGAGCTGCACCGTGCGGTGCACCGCCTCGCCCGCGTCCCGCACGGGCACGATCACGACCTCCTTGCCGGGTGCCTCGACCTGGTTCAGCTCACCGACTCCGATGCCGGAGACCAGCTCGCCCAGCGGCCCGGGGTCCGGGCGGCGCGAGGCGACCTGGGGGCAGATCCGCGCCGCGAGCAGGTCCGCGAACACCCGGCCGGGGCCCACCGACCACAGCACTCCCGGATCCCCGGCCAGCACCAGCCGCGCCCCGTCCGGCAGCGACTCGGTCAGCAGGGCCGCCGTCTCGACGTCGAGCTGCGGCGCGTCGAGGACCACGAGCAGATCGAGGGCGAAGGCGCCGTCGGCATCCCGGCCGGGACCCTCCTGACCGGCCAGCAGCCCCGGCACGGTCGCGACGGGCAGGTCCGCAGCGGTGGACGGGGCAGCGGGGGAGGGGCCACCCGGTCCCCGGGCCGGGTCGTCCGGCTGCTCCAGCGGCCCCGAGCCGCTCGTCCGCCGCAGCAACGCCGCGAAGCGGTCACGGCCGACCGGGCCGTGTGTCGCCGCCCAGGCCCGCAGTCCCAGGCCGTGTGCCGCGTGCAGCAGGGCCGCCGGCTCCGCCAGGGACGCCTCCGCGCCGGTGTGCAGGACCAGGCCGTGACCGGCGACCGCGCGCAGCAGCTCGGCCGCCGATCCCTGGGCCGCGGCTGCGGCCCGCTCCCACTCCTCCGCCGAACCGTCCTGCTTCGGCGTGGAGTTGACCAGCCGGGCCAGACCGTCGGCCAGGCTCTCCTCCGCCAGCGCGTACCGCTCCAGGCCGACCAGGACGCGGACCGGGCGCTCCTCCTCGTCGTCCTCCGTCTCCTCGCCTCCGGTGGGGGCCGGGGCGCCGGGCTCCGCCAGGGCGTCCTGGAACACCAGCGCGTCACCCTCCGCGATCGCGTCCTGCACGGCGCTGTCGGGGTCCGGCACGCTCCGCTGGGCCAGGGCCGCGAGCAGCGCCGGCATCTCCAGAGCCGTGTGCCCGGCCAGGGCCGCCTGCTCCAGGAGCCAGACCGTGAGGGCCCGGCCGCGCCGCTCGTCGTCCGGGCCGCACTCGGCGCCCAGCAGCGCCCGCGCGAACCCGTCGGCCTGGTCGGGCCGCACGCCGGGCACGCGCAGCAACTGCCAGGGGTCGCTGCGCAGCAGCTCGTCCGCGCCCTCTCCGAGGGCGGCGGCCACCTGCGGTGCGAGGGCCTCGGGGGCGCCCCCCTCCGTCAGCACCCGCCGCACCGTCTGCACGGCCTCGGGGGCGGGAGCCGCCGGGGCCGCCGCGACGGTCTCGGCGGCCACGGGGCGGGGCGGCCGGTCGGGCTCGGGGGCGGAGCGGCGGGGAGCGGGGGCGGGGTCCTCGAACACCGTGGCCACCGGCTTCTCGCCGCTCTCCACGGCACGGACGGCCGCGAGCAGGTCGGCGGCCTTGCCGCTCAGCTTGGCGCCGGCCTCGATGGGCCCCTTCTTCTCGGCCTTGCGCTGCTCGATCCGCTCCCGCTCGGCCCGCTGCGCCAGCAACTCCGCCTCGGCCTCGGACACCTGGGCGCCCCGGACGCCGTCGCCGTCGCCGTCACCCTCGCCGTCGCCCTCGCCCTCGCCCTCGCCCGGGGGAGTCCGCTCGACCCGGGGTTCGGTGCCGTCGCCGGCGGACGTCCGTCCGCCCTCGGGCTCACCGCCCTCGCCCGCGGCGACCTCGCCCCCGGCTTCGCCGCCCGCCGTGCTCTGTGTGCCCGGCGTCCCCGGCTCGGCGTCCTCCGTGGTCTCGGGCTCCGTGCTCACAGCGTGCTCCAGTCGTGATCGGGATAGCGGTGCACGGGCGCCGACACATCGTCCAGCGCCCGGCAGATCTCGTCAGGAAGACTAAGGGTCTCCACTGACAATGCCGCCGTGAGCTGCTGCGCGTTGCGCGCGCCGACGATCGGTGCCGTCACGCCGGGCCGGTCGCGGACCCAGGCCAGGGCCACCTGCAACGGCGTCACCGCCAGCCCGTCGGCCGCGGTCGAGACGGCGTCCACGATGCGGCTCGCCGTGTCGTCCAGGTAGGGCGCGATGAACGGCGCGAGGTGCTCCGAGGCGCCGCGTGAGTCGGCCGGCACCGCCTCGCCCCGGTACTTCCCGGTGAGCACCCCGCGACCCAGCGGCGAGGACGGCAGCAGGCCCACGCCCAGGTCGAGCGCGGCCGGCAGCACCTCGCGCTCGACGCCCCGCTGGAGCAGCGAGTACTCGAGCTGGGTGGCGGCCAGCCGGGTCCGGGTCCGGGCGCGGCCAGCTGCCAGGTGCCCGCCTTGGCGAGCTGCCAGCCGCAGAAGTTGGAGACCGCCGCGTAGCGGGCCCGTCCGCTGGCGACCGCCAGGTCGAGGGCCTGGAGGGTCTCCTCCAGCGGGGTGTCCGGGTCGTAGGCGTGGACGTGCCACACGTCGACGTAGTCGGTGCCGAGCCGGGCGAGCGAGGCGTCGAGCGCGGCGAGCAGATGGCCGCGGGAGCCGTCGACGCGGCGGTCGGGGTCCGGCACGCTCCCGGCCTTGGTCGAGACGACCAGGTCCCGGCGCGGGACCAGGCCGTCCATCAGCCTGCCCAGCAGGTACTCGGCCTCGCCGTCGCCGTACACGTCCGCCGTGTCGACGAGGGTGCCGCCCGCCTCCCAGAACGTCTTCATGAGGTCCGCGGCGTCGTGCTCGTCGGTGTCCCGTCCCCAGGTCAGGGTGCCGAGCCCGATGCGGGACACACGCAGGCCGGTGCGGCCGAGATGCCTCTGCTCCATGAACGCCGAGATTACTGGCCAGAACCTACCGTGTGGGTGGCTGTGGGCGACCGATTTCCGGGGGCGGACGGTGAGCTCCCCGAGGCCGCCCCCGGTCCGGCCGCCACAGCCCGGCGCTCCGCGTCAGCAGCTCCCGTCCGACACCTGGAGCCCCTTGTGCGCCCCCGCCGTCCGGTTCACGACCGCGGGCACGCAGCCGGCCGCGTCGAGCCGGAAGGAGTAGGGGACGGAGACCGTGGTGTTCGACGTCGGGTTCGGGCCGGCCGGGCGGTTCTCACTGCCCGGCTGGGACCACGTCACGTTGTCGAAGACGTTGCCGGCGACCTGCCAGTAGCCCGCCTCGTCGGTGTAGAAGGTGCCGAGGACGTCCTTGGAGTCCTCGAAGTAGTTGTTGTCCACCTTGGCGCGGGCGCCGGCCCGGGAGTTGATGCCGGACTCGTTGAGGCGCACGTAGTGGTTGTTGTACATGTGTGCGATGCCGCCGCGCAGCAGCGGGGCGCGGGAGTCGATGTTCTCGTAGCGGTTGTGGTGGTACGTGATGAACCCGTTCGACCGGTCGCTCTCGCTGCTGCCGACCAGGCCGCCGCGGCCGGAGTTGCGCAGGACGCTGTAGGACAGCGTCACGTACTGGGTGTTGTTCTTCATGTCGAACAGGCCGTCGTAGCCCTCCGATTCGCCGCCCGAGGCCTCCAGGGTCGTGTGGTCGACCCAGACGTTGCGCACGTTGCTCTCCATGCCGATGGCGTCGCCGCCGTTGGACGTGGGGGAGCCGGACTTCTTGACGTTCCGCACCGTCACGTTCTGGATGACGACGTTCCTCGACTCGCGGATGTGGATGCCCACCTGGTCGAAGACGGCACCGCTGCCGACGCCGACCAGCGTCACGTTGCTGATCTTCTTCAGCTCGATCACGCCGTCGGCGGTGTCGCAGCTGCTGCCGGAGACCTTCTTGGTGTTGGCGTGGGTGATGGTCCCCGTGACCTCGATGGTGAGGGGTGTGCTGCTGCCGGCCCGGCCGCACAGGGCGGCGTGGATCGCGGTCCCGGTCGTCGCCCGGACCGTCTGCCCGCCGGCGCCGCCGGTGGTGCCGCCGTTCTGCGTCGCGTAGCCGGTGGCGCTGCCGGTCGCGGCCGACGCCCCGGGCGCCGAGACCACCGTTCCGGTTCCGGCGGCCAGGGCCAGGGTGGCCAGGGCCGCGCCGAGTCGCGGGGAGATTGCTCGCTTCATCCGTACCTCTCCGTTTCCGTGCGGAGTGCGGGTGGGGGTTAGAAAGCGCTTTCCGGGAACGGTAGGGAATCCGCTGTGTACGCGTCAATGGTCGCGTACTTGATCCTTGTTCACCCATGTGAAAGATCGTGGCCGTATCGCTGTCCCGTGCGGCGGCCCCGCGCTAAGGTCTGCGCACAAGGCACGTTACTGATCAGTAAGGGGAATCGGCATGCAGCTCGGTATCAACCTCGGCTACTGGGGTGCCGGAATGGACGCGGACAACCTGGCCGTCGCCCAGGAGGCCGACCGCCTCGGCTACGCCGTCTGCTGGGCCGCCGAGGCCTACGGGTCCGACGCGGCCACCGTGCTGAGCTGGGTCGCCGCCCAGACCGAGCGCATCGACGTGGGCTCCGCCATCTTCCAGATCCCGGCCCGCCAGCCCGCGATGACGGCCATGACCGCCGCCACCCTCGACTCCCTGTCCGGCGGCCGCTTCCGCCTCGGCCTCGGCGTCTCCGGCCCGCAGGTCTCCGAGGGCTGGTACGGCGTGAAGTTCGACAAGCCGCTCGCCCGCACCCGCGAGTACGTCGAGATCGTCCGCAAGGCCATGACCCGCGAGCGGCTGTCCTACGAGGGGCAGCACTGGACGCTGCCGCTGCCCGGCGGCCCCGGCAAGCCCATCAAGCTCACCGTGCACCCGCAGCGCGAGCACATCCCGCTGTACATCGCCGCGATCGGCCCCAAGAACCTCGAACAGACCGGTGAGATCGCCGACGGCGCCCTGCTGATCTTCCCCTCCGCCGAGCACCTGGAGGACACCACGATCAAGCACCTGCGCGCCGGGCGGGAGAAGGCCGGCAAGACCCTCGACGGGTTCGACGTGTGCCCGACCCTGCCGCTCGCGGTCGGCGACGACAAGGACGTGGCCGCGCTCGCCGACACCTTCCGCCCCTACACCGCGCTGTACGTCGGCGGCATGGGCAGCCCGAAGCAGAACTTCTACAACCAGCTCGCCCAGCGCATGGGCTACGAGCGGGAGGCCGCCGAGATCCAGGGCAAGTACCTCTCCGGCGACAAGCAGGGCGCCGCGGCCGCCGTCCCGCACGACCTGATCGACCGGACGACCCTGCTCGGTTCCGTGGACCGGATCGCCGACCGGATGAAGGCCTACGCCGCGGCCGGGGTCACCACCCTGTCCCTCGCGCCGGCGGGCTTCACGCTCGACGAGCGGCTCGCGTCCCTGCGCGCCGGCACCGAGGCCCTGGAGCGCGCCGGTCTCGCCTGAGCCCCGGCCGAACGGGCCCGTCGGGCGGGCCCTGAGGTTTTCGCGGCCGTGGTGGGGGCTCGGGGGTCTTCCCCGCCACGGCCGTCACGCGGAACAACGCGCCGGGCCCGGCTCGGTTACGCCCGCGCCGCCACCGGATCCACCCGGCGCGCTGTGCCCCTGCGTCCACCATTCGGCCGAGCCGTCCCCCACACCTGTTGCAGCACCCCGCACCCCGCACTTGACTCGTTCTCCGCGGAGACCTGCGGATCGGCAGCACGCGCACGTGCGCGGGAGAGGTGCCCACGATGCTTTCGGCCAAGAGTCTGTTCGAGGAGATCCTCGCCAACGACGAGTCCTTCGCCCTGTTCTGCTCCATCGCCGCGAGCGGCGAGTCCCAGGGCGGCTGGGAGAACGCCCGTATCGCCGCACTGGTGCCCGACACCGAACGCGCGCTCGCCCCCAAGATCAGCCGGCACGGCGCCGACGAGGACAAGCACGGCCGCATCTTCAACGCCCTGCTGAAGAAGCGCGGCCTGGACCCCGTCCCGGTCCCGCCGGACACCGACTACACCATGCTCCTGGAGCGCAACGGCATCGGCCTCGCGCACGAGCAGCTGCGACGCGACGAGCAGCTCACCGTCCGGGACGTCGTCACCTACCTCTCGCACAGCCGGGTCACCGAACAGCGCGCCTCCGAGCAGATGGAGCTGCTGCGCAAGCACTTCGCCGACCACCCGGACATCGGCCGGGCCGTCCGCCAGATCTCCAACGACGAGGACAACCACCTCGCCTACTGCCACGAGGAACTGCTGCGCTTCGCCCGCGCCGGACACGGCCGGACCATCCAGCGGACCCTGCGCGAGTGCGCGCTCGCCGAGATCCGGATCTACCGGGACGTCAGCCTCGCGGTCATGGCCCACATGGGCCGCATCCTCGGCTGGTCCAAGGCGAAGTCGGCGGTGCTCGCGGCCGGCATCCACGCGGTGTACGCCTACGAGCGGCTGGGCGGCTGGCGCCGGATGGTGTCGCTCACGACGCCCGAGCGCCGCAACGCCCTCGGCGGCCCCGCCACACCCGAACCCGAGTACGCCTGACCGGCGACCCGACCCGGCCCGGCCGCCCTACAGCCAGCCCCGGCGCTTGAACAGCCGGAACACCATGAACTCCAGGGCGGCCATCAGGGCCATCAGCGCGGGGTAGGACCACACCCAGTGCAGCTCGGGCATGTGCTCGAAGTTCATGCCGTAGACCCCCGCGAACATCGTGGGGATCGCGGCCATGGCCGCCCAGGCGGAGATCTTGCGCATGTCGTCGTTCTGCCGGACGCTCATCTGCGCCAGGTGCGCCGACAGGATGTCCGACACCAGGCGGTCCAGGTTCTCCACGGACTCGTTGACCCGCGTCAGGTGGTCGCTGACGTCCCGGAAGAACGGCCGGGCCCCGTCGTCCACGAAGGGCACCGCCACGCCGTAGGGCGCCGTACCCGCCAGCCGGCTCATCGGCAGGGCCAGCGGACCGGTCGCCCGGCGGAACTCCAGGACCTGCCGCTTGAAGTCGTAGATGCGCGAGGCCGTGTTGCGCGAACCGCCGCCGTCGGGGGAGAACACCTCCGCCTCCAGGCCCTCCAGGTCGGCCTGCAGCTCCGTCGCGACCTCCAGGTAGTGGTCGACCGCGGCGTCGGCGACCGCGTACAGCACGGACGTGGGCCCGTTGCACAGCAGGTCCGGCTCCTGCTCCAGGCGGTTGCGGACGGTCTTGAGCGGCGCGTTCTCACCGTGCCGCACGGTCACCACGAACGAGTCGCCGAGGAAGATCATGAGTTCGTCGGTGGAGACGGTGTCGCTCTGCGGCTCGTAGCGCACGGGCTTGAGCACCACGAACAGCGAGTCGTCGTAGATCTCCAGCTTGGGCCGCTGATGGGCCTTGAGCGCGTCCTCGACGGCCAGCGGGTGCAGGCCGAACTCCCGGCTGACGTGCTCGAACTCGCGCTCGGTCGGCTCGTGCAGCCCGATCCACACGAATCCGCCCGCCGTCCGGGCCTCGCCCAGCGCCTCCGAGAAGTCCTCGGACCCCTCCGTCCGCTGTCCGTCGCGGTAGATGGCACAGTCCACGATCACGAGGCGAGTCTCCCGTCACTCGAACGACACCGCACGCGCGCGTGCGCCTACGCTGGAGCGCATGCCCACGTTGATCCTGGTCAGGCACGGACGCTCCACCGCAAACACCGAGGGCCTGCTCGCCGGGTGGACGCCCGGCGTCGCGCTCGACGAGCGCGGGGCCGCACAGGCCGCCGCGCTGCCCGGGCGCCTTGCCGCGCTGCCCCTCGCCGAAGTCGTCGCCAGCCCGCTCCAGCGCTGCCAGGAGACGATCCGGCCGCTGCTCCGGGCCCGCCCGGGGCTGACGGCGCACACCGACGAACGCATCGGCGAGTGCCACTACGGCGACTGGTCGGGGCGCAAGCTCGCCGAACTCAAGGACGAACCCCTGATGGAGGTCGTGCAGGCGCACCCCTCCGCGGCGGCCTTCCCCGGCGGCGAGTCCATGCGGGCCATGCAGACCCGCGCGGCAGAGGCCGTGCGCGAGTGGAACGCGCGCGTGGAGCGCGACCACGGTGCCGAGGCCGTCTACCTCATGTGCTCGCACGGCGACATCATCAAGTCGCTCGTCGCGGACGCCCTGGGACTGCACCTCGACCTCTTCCAGCGGATCTCCGTCGAACCGTGTTCCGTCACGGCGATCCGCTACACCCGGCTGCGCCCCTACCTCGTCCGCCTCGGCGACACCGGCGACCTCGCCTCCCTGGCGCCGCGCGAGGAGCCGCCGGGCGACGACGCCACCGTCGGGGGTGGTGCGGGCGCACCGTGATCGTCGGCCGCAGTAGGGTGAAGCGGTCGCAGCAGTGCCGTGCTCACACGGTTCCCACGATTCCCATGGAGACAGGACGTGTCCCGTCAGGTGTTCCTCTACGACCATCCGGAGCGTTTCGTGGCCGGCACGGTCGGACTGCCCGGGCGCCGTTCGTTCTTCCTGCAGGCCTCCGCCGGTACCCGGGTGACGAGCGTGGCCCTGGAGAAGACCCAGGTCGCGGCGCTCGCCGAGCGGATGGAAGAACTGCTCGACGAGGTCGTGCGCCGGAGCGGCGGCAGTGCCTCCGTCCCCGCCGTCGCACCGTCGGAGATCACCGACACCGCCCCGCTGGACACCCCCATCGAGGAGGAGTTCCGGGTCGGCACCATGGCGCTCGCCTGGGACGGCGACGAGCAGCTGATGATCGTCGAGGCCCAGGCGCTCGTCGAACTGGACGCCGAGTCCGAGGAGGACCTCGCCGAGGCGGAGGAGCGGCTCCTCCAGGACGAGGAGAACGGCCCCCCGATGCTGCGGGTGCGGCTCACCGGCGCGCAGGCCCGGGCCTTCGCCAAGCGCGCCCTGGACGTCGTCAACGCCGGGCGGCCGCCGTGCCCGCTGTGCAGCCTCCCGCTCGACCCGGAAGGACACGTATGTCCGCGCCAGAACGGATACCGCCGCGGAGCGTGACGCCTCCCGAGGACGCCGCCGCGCTGCTCGCCGCGGGCGAACTGACCGTGCGCGGACGCATCCGTGAGGCCTCGAACGCGGCCCTGTACTGCACGGTGACCCACGAGGGCGCGGAAGCGGCCTGCGTGTACAAGCCGGTCGCGGGGGAGCGGCCCCTGTGGGACTTCCCCGACGGGACCCTGGCCGGGCGCGAGGTCGCCGCGTACGCCGTCTCCGAGGCGACCGGCTGGGGGCTCGTCCCGCCCACGGTGCTGCGCGACGGCCCCTACGGCGAGGGCATGTGCCAGCTGTGGATCGAGGCCGTCCCGGACGCCGAGCTGCTCGCCCTGGTCGACGGGGAGGAGCCGGAGCCGGGCTGGAAGGCGATCGGTCTCGCCGAGGTGGGCGAAGGACGCACGGCCCTGCTGGTGCACGCCGACGACGAACGGCTGCGGCGGCTCGCCGTCCTGGACGCCGTGATCAACAACGCCGACCGCAAGGGCGGCCATCTGCTGCCCACCGGCGAGGGACGGCTGTTCGGCATCGACCACGGCGTCACCTTCAACGTCGAGAACAAGCTGCGCACCCTGCTGTGGGGGTGGGCGGGCGAGCCCCTCACCCCGGAGGCCCTGGACGTCCTGGAGGGCCTCAGGAAGGACCTGGCCGAGGGCGGCGCGCTGGCCGCACGGCTCGCTCCGCTGATCACCGGCGCCGAGATCGAGGCCACGCGGTCCCGGGTCGGCGCGCTGCTCGCCTCGGGCACCCATCCCGAGCCGGGCGGGGAATGGCCCGCGATTCCCTGGCCACCCGTGTAGCGGGGCGGCCCGCCCCGGCAGCAGCACAGTGTCCGGCGCACCGCAAGAGCGCCTTCTCGGCCGTCCGGCCCGCTCCCGTTCGTATATGGAACTTCAGTCCGGTTAGGCTCAAGGCATGCATGCCTGGCCCGCTTCCGAGGTCCCCGCCCTGCCTGGTCAGGGCCGCGACCTGAGGATCCACGACACCGCGACCGGTGGTCTCGTCCCCCTCGACCCCGGTCCCGTCGCCCGTATCTACGTGTGCGGCATCACGCCGTACGACGCCACGCACATCGGACACGCGGCGACCTACAACGCGTTCGACCTCGTGCAGCGCGTGTGGCTCGACACCAAGCGGCAGGTTCACTACGTCCAGAACGTCACCGACGTCGACGACCCCCTCCTGGAGCGGGCCCAGCGCGACGGACTCGACTGGGCCGCCCTCGCCGAGCAGGAGACGGCCCTCTTCCGCGAGGACATGACGGCCCTGCGGATGCTCCCGCCCCGGCAGTACATCGGCGCCGTCGAGGCGATACCCGGCATCGTCCCGCTCGTCGAGCGGCTCCGGGACGCCGGCGCGGCCTACGAACTCGACGGCGACGTCTACTTCTCCGTCGAGTCCGACCCGCACTTCGGCAAGGTGTCGAACCTGGACGCCGCGGCGATGCGGCTGCTGTCCGCCGAGCGCGGCGGCGACCCGGACCGGCCGGGCAAGAAGAACCCGCTCGACCCGATGCTGTGGATGGCGGCCCGCGAGGGCGAGCCCAGCTGGGACGGCGCCTCCCTGGGCCGCGGCCGGCCCGGCTGGCACATCGAGTGCGTGGCGATCGCCCTGGACCACCTCGGCATGGGCTTCGACATCCAGGGCGGCGGCTCCGACCTGGCCTTCCCGCACCACGAGATGGGTGCCTCGCACGCCCAGGTCCTCACCGGCGAGTTCCCCATGGCCAAGGCGTACGTGCACGCCGGCATGGTCGCCCTGGACGGCGAGAAGATGTCCAAGTCCAAGGGCAACCTGGTCTTCGTCTCCACGCTGCGCCGGGACGGTGTCGACCCGGCCGCCATCCGTCTCGCCCTGCTCGCCCACCACTACCGCGCGGACTGGGAGTGGACCGACCAGGTCCTGGCCGACGCCGTGGCGCGGCTGGACCGCTGGCGGGCCGCCGTCTCGCAGCCCGACGGACCGCCGGCCGAGGCGCTCGTGGACGAGATCCGCGCGGCCCTCGCCGACGACCTGGACGCCCCGGCCGCCCTCGCCGCGGTCGACCGCTGGGCGGCCGGGCAGGAACGGGACGGCGGCACCGACGCCGGCGCCCCCGGGGTGGTCTCGCGGGCCGTGGACGCCCTGCTGGGCGTGGCTCTCTAGCCCTCCGGCACATGTGTGAGGGGCGCCTTCCCCGGCCGGGGAAGGCGCCCCTCACACATGTGCGCGCCGCGCCGTCCGGTCCTCCGACGGATCCTCTAGTCCTCCGACGGATCCTCGTCGTCCGTGCCCGGCTTCGACGGCTTGGGCGGTCTGGTCCGGCCGCCGGGGTTGTCCCGCAGGTACGGCGGGCCCTCACCGCCGTCCGTGGCGTGCCCGCCGGGTGCGGTCGGCCCGCCGCCGTCGCGGCGGCGCAGATAGCGCTCGAACTCGCGGGCGATGGCCTCGCCGGAGGCCTCCGGCAGCTCGGCGGTGTCCCGGGCCTCCTCCAGCGACTGCACGTACTCGGCGACCTCGCTGTCCTCGGCGGCCAACTGGTCCACCCCCACCTGCCAGGCGCGCGCGTCCTCGGGCAGCTCGCCCAGCGGGATGCGCACGTCGATCAGGTCCTCCAGACGGTTGAGCAGGGCGAGGGTCGCCTTCGGGTTCGGCGGCTGCGACACGTAGTGCGGCACCGCGGCCCACAGCGACACGGCCGGCACCCCCGCGTGGGTGCAGGCCTCCTGGAGCACCCCGACGATGCCCGTGGGGCCCTCGTACTTGGTCTCCTCCAGGTCCATGCGGCGGGCCAGGTCCGGGTCGGACGTCGTCCCGCTGATCGGAACCGGCCGGGTGTGCGGGGTGTCGCCCAGCAGGGCGCCGAGGACGACCACCAGCTCCACACCGAGTTCGTGCGCGAAGCCGAGCAGTTCGTTGCAGAACGAGCGCCACCGCATGGACGGCTCGATGCCGCGGACCAGCACCAGGTCGCGGGGCTTCTCGCCGCCGACCCGGACGACCGACAACCGCGTCGTCGGCCAGGTGATCTTGCGGACGCCGGCCTCCATGAACACCGTGGGGCGGTTGACCTGGAAGTCGTAGTAGTCCTCGGCGTCCAGCGCCGCGAACACCTCGCCCTTCCACTCCCGGTCCAGATGCGCGACCGCGGTGGAGGCGGCGTCGCCCGCATCGTTCCAGCCCTCGAACGCGGCCACCATGACCGGGTCGATCAGCTCGGGAACCCCCTCGAGCTCGATCACCCAGCGCCTCCTTCCGACGTGCCCTCGCCTGACCACCCAACCTTACGGCGTGCGGCGGGGGCGCCCGCAGCCCCCTCGCAGGGGGAGTGCCCCATCACTGCCCCGTGATCCGCACGCGAACACCCCGGACACGGACGGGCTGTCGCCGACGGCGCGGCCGGGCACGCCGCGGGGGCGGCTCCGTCGGCGCGGAGCCGCCCCTGCGGCGCTCGGGGACCCGGTCCGGCCGGGTGGTCCCTACTTCTTGTCGAGCACGTCCTGCACCTTGGAGCGGATCTCGTCGGTGGCCAGGCCGCGGATCGTCAGCGTGGTCCGGCGGCGCAGCACGTCGTCCTGCGTCTCGGCCCACTCGTGGTCCCGGGCCCAGACGACCTGCGCCCAGATCTCCGGGGCGTCCGGGTGGACGCGCTCGGCCAGCTCCGGGCTCTCGTTGGCCAGGCGGGCGATGTCGAACGCCAGCGAACCGTAGTGCGTGGCCAGGTGCCTGGCGGTGTCGGCGGCCATGCGCGGGCCGGGCGCCGGACGGTCCGTCAGCAGCCGGTGGGCCACCGCACGCGGGTTGGCGATGCCCGGCAGCGGGAGCTTCTTCGGCAGCGCGCCGATCGGCTCGAAGTCGTCGCCCAGCGGGTGGCCCGGCAGCGACTCCAGCTTCTTCATGATCGTCCGGCCGATGTGGCGGAAGGTCGTCCACTTGCCGCCCGCGATGGACAGCATGCCGCCGCGGCCCTCCGTCACGACCGTCTCGCGCTTGGCCTTCGAGGTGTCGCCGGGGCCGCCCGGCAGCACCCGCAGGCCGGCGAAGGCGTAGGTGATGAGGTCGCGGTCCAGCTGCTGGTCACGGACCGAGAAGGCGGCCTCGTCGAGGATCTGGGCTATGTCCTTCTCGGTGACGGACACGTCGGCCGGGTCGCCCTCGAACTCCTCGTCGGTGGTGCCGAGCAGCAGCATGTCCTCCCAGGGCAGGGCGAACGTGATGCGGTACTTGTCGATCGGGGTGGCGAGCGCGGCCTTCCAGGGGGAGGTGCGCTTGAGGACCAGGTGCGCGCCCTTCGACAGGCGGATGGACGGCGCCGCGTTCGGGTTCTCCATCCGGCGCAGGTGGTCGACCCAGGGACCGGTCGCGTTGAGCACCAGCCGGGCGTCGACACCGAACTCGTCCCCGGAGAGCCGGTCCTTCAGCTCGGCGCCGGTGACGCGGCCCTGGGTGAAGCGCAGGCCGGTCACCTCGGCGTGGTTGAGGACGACCGCGCCGGCCTCGACGGCCGCGCGCACCGTCATCAGCGCCATGCGCGCGTCGTTCATCTGGTCGTCGCCGTACACGGCCACGGCCTTGAGGTTCTCCGTGCGCAGCTCGGGCACGTCCTGCGCGGCCTTGGCCGGGGAGAGCAGGTGGCCCACGCCGTCGCCGAAGGCGGAGAGCGCGGAGTAGGCGAACACGCCCGCGCCGAGCTTCGCCGCGCCGTGCGGCCCGCCCTTGTAGACGGGGAGGTAGAACGTGAGCGGGTTCGCCAGGTGGGGGGCCACCTGGCGGGAGACCGCACGGCGCTCGAAGTGGTTCTCCGCCACCAGCTTCACCGCGCCGGTCTGCAGGTAGCGCAGGCCGCCGTGGAGCAGCTTGGAGGAGGCGGAGGACGTGGCTCCGGCGAAGTCGCCGGCATCCACCAGAGCCACCCTGAGGCCGGACTGCGCGGCGTGCCAGGCGGTGGAGATGCCCAGGATGCCACCGCCGATCACGAGAAGGTCGTACGACGCCTTGGAGAGCTGCTCCCTGGTCTCGGCTCGGCTCGGGTTCGAGCCGGAGGCCGGGTGCGTCCCCAGGGCAGGCACGGACTGCAGGGTGGACTTGGTGGTCATGCTTTCTTACTCCTCGTCCTCGAGCCAGCCCATGGTCCGCTCGACGGCCTTGAGCCAGCTCTTGTACTCACGGTCGCGGGTTTCCGCGTCCATGCGGGGGGTCCACTCGGCGGCCCGGCGCCAGTTGGCGCGCAGGTCGTCGGTGCTGTTCCAGAAGCCGACGGCGAGGCCGGCGGCGTAGGCGGCGCCGAGGCAGGTGGTCTCGGCGACCATGGGGCGCACCACGGGGGCGTCCAGGAAGTCCGAGAGGGTCTGCATCAGCAGGTTGTTGGAGGTCATGCCGCCGTCGACCTTGAGGGCGGTCAGCTCGACGCCGGAGTCCTTGGTCATGGCGTCGGCGATCTCCCGCGTCTGCCAGGCGGTGGCCTCCAGGACGGCACGCGCCAGGTGCGCCTTGGTGACGTACCGGGTCAGGCCCGCGATGACGCCGCGGGCGTCGGAGCGCCAGTAGGGGGCGAACAGGCCGGAGAAGGCCGGCACGAAGTAGGCGCCGCCGTTGTCCTCGACCGACAGGGCGAGGGTCTCGATCTCGGCGGCGGTGGAGATCAGGCCCATCTGGTCGCGCATCCACTGCACCAGGGAGCCGGTGACCGCGATCGAGCCCTCCAGGGCGTAGACCGTCTTCTGGTCGCCGATCTTGTAGCCGACGGTGGTCAGCAGGCCGCTGTAGGAGTTGATGATCTTGTCGCCGGTGTTCATCACCATGAAGGTGCCGGTGCCGTAGGTCGACTTGGTCTCGCCCTCGGAGAAGCAGGTCTGGCCGAACAGGGCCGCCTGCTGGTCGCCGAGCGCCGAGGCGACGGGGATGCCGCCGAGCAGGTCGCCCAGCTTGCCGCCCTTGATCTCGCCGTAGACCTCGGCCGAGGAGCGGATCTCGGGCAGGACCTGCCGGGGGACGCCGATCGACTCGCAGATCTTGTCGTCCCACTGCATGGTGTGCAGGTTCATCAGCATGGTGCGCGACGCGTTGGTGACGTCGGTGACGTGCTTGCCGCCGTCGACCCCACCGGTGAGGTTCCAGATGACCCAGGTGTCCATCGTGCCGAAAAGAATGTCTCCGGCCTCGGCCCGATCCTTGAGTCCCTCGACGTTGTCCAGCAGCCAGCGCGCCTTCGGACCGGCGAAGTAGGAGGCCAGCGGCAGTCCGGTCTCGCGGCGGAAGCGGTCCTGGCCCACGTTGCGGCCGAGCTCGCGGCACAGGGCGTCGGTGCGGGTGTCCTGCCAGACGATGGCGTTGTGGACGGGCTCACCGGTCTTCCTGTCCCACAGCACGGTCGTCTCGCGCTGGTTGGTGATGCCGATGGCCTTGATGTCGTCCCGGGTGATGCCGGCCTTCTGGACGGCTCCGGCGACGACCTCCTGGACGTTGGTCCAGATCTCGTTGGCGTCGTGCTCGACCCAGCCCGGCTTCGGGAAGATCTGCTCGTGTTCCTTCTGGTCGACGGAGACGATCCGGCCGTCCCGGTCGAAGACGATGCAGCGGCTGGAGGTGGTGCCCTGGTCGATGGCGGCGATGAAGGGGCCGGCGGTGTGCGCGTCGGTCACTGTGTGCTCCTGGTCAGTACGGGTTACGGGGCTGTACGTACGGCGCGTGCTGGAGGTCTCGCGTCGGGCGCGGATCGCGCCTAGGCGAACGCGACGTTGTAGATGCCTGCCGCGATGGCACCGCCGATCAGCGGGCCCACCACGGGCACCCAGGCGTAGCCCCAGTCGGAGCCGCCCTTGTTGGGCAGGGGCAGCAGGGCGTGCACGATGCGCGGTCCGAGGTCGCGGGCCGGGTTGATCGCGTACCCCGTCGGGCCGCCGAGGGAGAGGCCGATGGAGACCACCACGAGGGCGGTGATCAGGGCGCCGAGCGTGCCGAGGCCGTTGCCCTTGTCGTTCAGGCCCTGCGTGAGCACGGCGAGCACGAGCACGATCGTGCCGATGACCTCCGTGGCGACGTTCTGCCAGGCGACCCGGACCTCGGGGCCGGTGGAGAAGACGCCCAGCACCGGGCCGGCGCCCTTCTCCCGGGCCTCGACGGACTTGGCGGCGGCGGTGTCCTGGGCGCCCGGACCGCCGACGATCTCGCGGTCGGTGAGGTGGGCGTGGAACTGGCCGTAGTAGGCGATCCAGACGAGCGCCGCGCCGATCATGGCGCCGAGCACCTGTCCGGCCCAGTAGACCGGGACGTTCTTCCAGTCGCCGTCCTTGATCGCGATGGCGAGGGTGACGGCCGGGTTCAGGTGGGCGCCGGACAGCGGCGCCGTGGTGTAGACGGCCGTGAGCACCGCGAAGCCCCACCCGAAGGTGATGGCGAGCCAGCCGGCGTTGCGGGCCTTGGAGGCCTTCAGCGTGACGGCGGCGCAGACTCCGCCGCCGAGCAGGATGAGTATGGCGGTACCGAGGGTCTCGCCGATGAAGATGTCGGAGCTGGACACCCGCGACTCCTTTGTCCTTCGTCCAGGGGTGAAGTGCGATACCGGCCTGGCGTCGTCACACTCTAACGCGTATTGCCGGTAGCTGTTCGACAATGTCGACCGATGGACGGGAGTCTTGCTTCGGCGTTACGAGCACGTCAAGAGCTGTGTTGGCGAAAACACGATCGTTACTGATCGACCCCGACTTATGGATCTTTGCCGCAGATGGGCGCGGGCATGCCGAACACCGGAGCGCCCCGCGGCGCCCCGGTCCTCCTCGTACGACGTCAGAACCGCCCGGCGCCCAGGTCGCGCGAGACCGCGCGGGCGCAGTCCCGCACCGCCGCGATCAGCTCGGGCCGCAGCGCCCCGTCCTCGTCCGGCCGGCACAGCCGCTCCACGGCACCCGTGATGCCGACCGCGCCGACGGGCATGCGCCGCCGGTCGTGGATGGGCGCGGCCAGCGAGGCGACGCCCTCCCAGGTCTCCTCCACGTCCGCCGCGTACCCGCGGGCGCGGGTCAGGTCGAGGATGTGCTCGAACCCCTCCGGCTCGCAGACGGTCCGGTCCGTGAACGCCTTGCGGTCGGCCTCCAGGGCCTCGCTGTGCGCCACCGGGTCGTAGGCGGACAGCACCTTGCCCAGAGCGGTGGAGTGCAGCGGCTGCATGGCCCCTATCTCCAGCACCTGGCGGCTGTCGTCGGGCCGGAACACGTGGTGGACGATCAGCACGCCCTGCTGGTGCAGGACGCCCAGGTAGACGCTCTCGCCGCTGGAGCGGGCCAGGTCGTCCGTCCACACCAGGGCGCGCGCCCGCAGCTCGTGGACGTCGAGGTAGGTGGTGCCCAGGCGCAGCAGCTCGGCGCCGAGCTGATAGCGCCCGGAGGCGTCGTCCTGCTCCACGAAGCCCTCCTGCTGGAGGGTGCGCAGGATGCCGTGCGCGGTGCCCTTGGCCAGGCCCAGCGACGAGGCGATGTCCGACAGGCCGAGCCGCCGCTCGCCGCCCCCGAGCAGCCGCAGCATCGCGGCCGCCCGTTCGAGCGACTGGATGTTCCGTGCCATCGCCGTACTGCCTCCGTCCCCATCGACCGCCGACGAGCGGCACTTCAGCCCTCGTTCGGCAATGCCGAACACTACCGGTCGTTGCCGACCTCTCGCTAATGCCCGGTCGCCTCCAGTTCTGTCACGGACGGCCGATCCGCCGCCCGGACGCCCCTGGTGAGCCGTCCCGGCGGCATCGGCGTCCGCCCCGTGGACGCGCTGCCCATCCAAGCCCACGGGCGGTTACGCTGGCGCGGTGCGCCCGTCCCCGGAGTGCCTCCGGGAGCCGGGCAGCCGCACAAAAGCCGACAGCCGTCGCACCCGAGGGAGCCCTTTTCATGGCCTCGTTGCCGCCGACCCCTTCCGCAGACAGCCGGACCCGCGTGTCCGCCCTCCGAGAGGCCCTGGCCACCCGCGTGGTGGTGGCCGACGGGGCCATGGGCACCATGCTCCAGGCGCAGGACCCGACTCTGGAGGACTTCCAGAACCTCGAGGGCTGCAACGAGATCCTCAACGTGACGCGGCCCGACATCGTCCGGTCGGTCCACGCCGAGTACTTCGACGCGGGGGTGGACTGCGTCGAGACCAACACCTTCGGCGCCAACCTCACCGCCCTCGGCGAGTACGACATCCCCGAGCGCGTCGCCGAGCTGTCCGAGGCCGGTGCCCGGATCGCCCGCGAGACGGCCGACGAGTACACCCGGACCACGGGGCGGCAGCGCTGGGTCCTCGGCTCCATGGGCCCCGGCACCAAGCTGCCCACCCTCGGCCACACCACGTTCGGCGCCATCCGCGACGCCTATCAGCAGAACGCGGAGGGCCTGCTCGCGGGCGGCGCGGACGCGCTGCTGGTGGAGACCACCCAGGACCTTTTGCAGACCAAGGCCTCCGTCATCGCCGCCCGCCGGGCCATGGAGGCCACCGGCCACACCGTCCCGCTGATCGTGTCGGTGACGGTGGAGACGACCGGCACGATGCTGCTGGGCTCGGAGATCGGCGCGGCCCTGACCGCGCTGGAGCCGCTCGGCATCGACATGATCGGCCTGAACTGCGCCACCGGCCCGGCCGAGATGAGCGAGCACCTGCGCTACCTGTCCCGGCACGCGCGCGTCCCGCTGTCCTGCATGCCGAACGCCGGCCTGCCCGTGCTCACCAAGGACGGCGCCCACTACCCGCTGACCGCGCCCGAGCTGGCCGACGCCCAGAGCACCTTCGTGCGCGACTACGGCCTCTCCCTGGTCGGCGGCTGCTGCGGCACCACCCCCGAGCACCTGCGGCAGTTGGTCGAGCGGGTACGGGAAACCGCGCCCACCGAGCGTTCCCCGCAGCCGGAGCCGGGCGCCGCCTCCCTCTACCAGAGCGTGCCGTTCCGGCAGGACACCTCCTACCTGGCCATCGGCGAGCGGACCAACGCCAACGGGTCGAAGAAGTTCCGCGAGGCCATGCTGGAGGGCCGCTGGGACGACTGTGTGGAGATGGCCCGCGACCAGATCCGCGAGGGCGCGCACATGCTCGACCTGTGCGTGGACTACGTCGGCCGCGACGGCGTCGCCGACATGAAGGAGCTGGCCGGCCGCTTCGCCACCGCCTCCACCCTGCCGATCGTGCTGGACTCCACCGAGGTCGACGTCATCCGGGCCGGCCTGGAGAAGCTCGGCGGCCGCGCGGTGATCAACTCGGTGAACTACGAGGACGGCGACGGCCCCGAGTCCCGCTTCGCCAAGGTCACCGCACTGGCCCAGGAGCACGGCGCCGCCCTGATCGCGCTGACCATCGACGAGGAGGGCCAGGCCCGCACGGCGGAGAAGAAGGTCGAGATCGCCGAGCGGCTGATCGAGGACCTGACCGGCACCTGGGGCATCCACGAGTCGGACATCCTCGTGGACTGCCTGACCTTCACCATCTGTACGGGTCAGGAGGAGTCCCGCAAGGACGGCGTCGCCACCATCGAGGGCATCCGCGAACTGAAGCGCCGCCACCCGGCCGTGCAGACGACGCTGGGCCTGTCCAACATCTCCTTCGGCCTGAACCCGGCCGCCCGCATCCTGCTCAACTCGGTCTTCCTCGACGAGTGCGTCAAGGCGGGCCTGGACTCGGCGATCGTCCACGCCAGCAAGATCCTGCCCATCGCCCGCTTCAGCGACGAGGAGGTCAGCACCGCCCTCGACCTCATCTACGACCGGCGCGCCGAGGGCTACGACCCGCTGCAGAAGCTGATGCAGCTCTTCGAGGGCGCCACCGCCAAGTCCCTCAAGGCCGGCAAGGCCGAAGAACTCGCGGCCCTGCCGCTGGACGAGCGCCTCAAGCGCCGCATCATCGACGGCGAGAAGAACGGTCTCGAAGCGGACCTGGACGAGGCGCTGCAGACCCGCCCCGCCCTCGACATCGTCAACGAGACCCTGCTCGACGGCATGAAGGTCGTGGGCGAGCTCTTCGGCTCGGGCCAGATGCAGCTGCCGTTCGTGCTGCAGTCCGCCGAAGTCATGAAGACGGCCGTGGCGCACCTCGAACCGCACATGGAGAAGAGCGACGAGGCCGGCAAGGGCACCATCGTGCTGGCCACCGTCCGCGGCGACGTCCACGACATCGGCAAGAACCTCGTCGACATCATCCTGTCCAACAACGGCTACAACGTCGTCAACCTCGGCATCAAGCAGCCGGTCTCCGCCATCCTCGAAGCCGCCGAGGAACACAAGGCCGACGTCATCGGCATGTCCGGACTGCTGGTCAAGTCCACGGTGATCATGAAGGAGAACCTGGAGGAGCTGAACCAGCGCGGCCTCGCCTCCGGCTACCCGGTCATCCTCGGCGGCGCCGCCCTGACCCGCGCCTACGTCGAACAGGACCTGCACGAGATCTACCAGGGCGAGGTCCGCTACGCCCGCGACGCCTTCGAGGGCCTGCGCCTGATGGACGCCCTCATCGGCGTCAAGCGCGGCGTCCCCGGCGCCAAGCTCCCCGAACTCAAGCAGCGCCGGGTGCGCGCCACCGCCTCGGCGCAGGTGGAGGAGCGCCCGGAGGAGGGGCACGTCCGCTCCGACGTCGCCACCGACAACCCCGTGCCCACCCCGCCCTTCCGCGGCACCCGCGTGGTCAAGGGCATCCAGCTCAAGGAGTACGCGAGCTGGCTCGACGAGGGTGCGCTCTTCAAGGGCCAGTGGGGTCTGAAGCAGGCCCGCACCGGCGAGGGGCCGACCTACGAGGAGCTCGTCGAGACCGAGGGCCGGCCCCGGCTGCGCGGCCTGCTCGACCGGCTCCAGACCGAGAACCTGCTGGAGGCGGCCGTGGTCTACGGTTACTTCCCGTGCGTCTCCAAGGACGACGACCTGATCGTCCTGGACGAGCAGGGCAACGAACGCACCCGCTTCACCTTCCCCCGCCAGCGCCGCGGCCGGCGCCTGTGCCTGGCCGACTTCTTCCGCCCCGAGGAATCCGGCGAGGTCGACGTCGTCGGCCTCCAGGTCGTCACCGTCGGCTCGCGCATCGGCGAGGAGACCGCCCGGCTGTTCGAGGCCAACGCCTACCGCGACTACCTCGAACTGCACGGCCTGTCGGTGCAGCTCGCCGAGGCGCTCGCCGAGTACTGGCACGCACGCGTGCGCTTCGAGCTCGGCTTCGCGGGCGAGGACCCCGACGAGATGCAGGGCATGTTCGAGCTGAAGTACCGGGGCGCCCGCTTCTCCCTCGGCTACGGCGCCTGCCCGGACCTGGAGGACCGGGCCAAGATCGCCGAACTGCTGGAGCCGGAGCGCATCGGCGTGCAGCTGTCCGAGGAGTTCCAGCTGCACCCCGAGCAGTCCACCGACGCCATCGTGATCCACCACCCGGAGGCGAAGTACTTCAACGCCCGCTGACGCCCGCCAGGCCCCGCGCGCGCGCCGGGACAGCCCCGTGCGGGCCGGTGTGCGCAGGGGCACTGCGGTACAACGAGGCACTTCCGTCGCACAGGACGTAGACTGGTCGGTCCACTGCAGGCCGGTTCCCCTCGTGGGAGCCGGCCTGATCGTCCCTCAAGGAGGTAGGTGGATGACCAGTACGGTCCCCGCGCTCGGCACCCGGACGGCCGAGGGGTCGGCCCTGCAGGCCGTGCTCCTCGACATGGACGGCACCCTGGTGGACACGGAGGGCTTCTGGTGGGACGTCGAGGTCGAGGTCTTCGCCTCCCTCGGCCACACGCTCGACGAGTCCTGGCGCCATGTCGTGGTCGGCGGCCCCATGACCCGCAGCGCGGGGTTCCTGATCGAGGCCACCGGCGCCGACATCACCCTCGACGAGCTCTCGGTGCTGCTCAACGACGGTTTCGAGAAGCGCATCGGCACCGCCCTGCCGCTGATGCCCGGCGCCGGACGGCTGCTGGCCGAGCTGCACGCGTACGAGATCCCCACGGCCCTCGTCTCCGCCTCCCACCGGCGCATCATCGACCGGGTGCTCACCTCGCTCGGCGCCCACCACTTCCGCCTGACGGTCGCGGGTGACGAGGTGGCGCGCACCAAGCCCCACCCCGACCCGTATCTCGCGGCCGCCGCCGGCCTCGGCGCGGACCCGGCCCGGTGCGCCGTCATCGAGGACACCGCGACGGGTGTCGCCGCGGCCGAGGCCGCGGGCTGCCACGTCGTGGCGGTGCCCTCCGTCGCACCGATCCAGCCGGCTCTGCGGCGCACGGTCGTCGGGTCCCTGGAAGAGGTCGACCTGCCATTTCTGCAGGGGCTGATGACGGAAATGCGCTAGGTGTTCACCCAGCGTGCAGCGCGGTTAGGGCAAGAATTCCGAAGGTGAATTCGAACCTCTCCGGATCGCCGAATTCCCGTACCACCGAACCTGTTCCGGCGTGTGACGTTCCCCACGCGGATCGGGGTCGACAGGGAGACCGGCATGTGCTGAAGGCCCCCTCCGGGGGGCCTTCGGCGTGTCCTTGTGTCCCGATTGGTGGAACGCTGCACCAAAGCTTCCGCTGTCGGGTTTTCGGTGTGTCCACGCCCGGTTCCGCAGCGTGATGGGCGCTCAACTCCGGTGGCTGTCAACCCTCCTGCCGGCCCGGACTAATCTCAAGGCGAAGAACATCGCCCCATCCCGTGATCCGCTGCGCCACCCCTGCATGCCGGGTACACGGAGTCGACAGCTCTGGAGAAACTCGAGCATGAACCGCAAGACTTTGGTGCTGCCGGTCGTGATCGGCCTGCTCGCGCCGGTGCTCGCCGCCTGTGGCGGGTCCGACAGCGGGAGCGGGGACAGCGACGCGATCGTCGTCGGCACCACGGACCGGTTCACCGCCTCGAAGGAGGCCCCGGCGCCCCTGGACCCGGCGTACGCCTACGACGTCGGCACGTGGAACATCCTCCGCCAGACCGTGCAGACCCTGATGACCCAGCCGCGCGGCGAGGGCGAGCCGGTCCCCGAGGCGGCCGAGCGCTGCGGCTTCACCGACACCGGCAACGAGCGCTACGCCTGCACCCTGCGCGACGGCCTCAAGTTCGCCGGCGGAGACGCCGTCACCGCGGCCGACGTGAAGTACTCCATCGACCGCGCCCGCTCGCTGAAGGCCGACAGCGGCGTCTTCGCCCTGCTGTCCACCATCGACACCATCGAGACGCAGGGCGACCGCGAGGTCATCTTCCACCTCAAGACGGCCGACGCGACCTTCCCGTACAAGCTGTCGACGCCGGTGGCCGGCATCCTCGACCCGGACGACTACCCCAAGGGCAAGCTGCGCGACGGCTTCGACATGTCGGGCTCCGGCCCGTACACCTTCAAGCCCGTCGTCGAGAACAACGAGCTCGTGCGGGCCGAGTTCACCAAGAACCCCGATTACCAGGGGAGTCTGAAGGTGAACAACGACCGGGTCGACATGGTGTCCTTCAAGGACACCGACTCCATGGGCGAGGCCCTGAACAAGGCCGACATCGACGTGATGACGCGCAGCATGTCGCCCGAGCAGATCCGCAAGCTGTCCGGCGCCACGGACTCCGACATCGACCTCGTCGAGATGCCCGGCCTGGAGATCCGCTACCTGGGCTTCAACACCGACGCCCCCACGGTCAAGTCCAAGGCCGTGCGCCAGGCGATGGCCCAGGTCGTCAACCGCAGCGCCCTGGTCTCCAAGGTCTACGGCTCCCAGGCCGAGCCGCTGTACTCGCTGGTCCCGGCCAGCGTCACGGGCCACTCCAACTCGTTCTTCAACAAGTACGGCGAGCCCAGCGTCACCAAGGCCCGGACCCTGCTCAACCAGGCCGACATCACCACCCCGGTGAAGCTGACGCTGCACTACACCACCGACCACTACGGCCCGGCCACCAAGAAGGAGTTCGAGGTCCTGCGCGAGCAGCTGAACTCCAGCGGCCTGTTCCAGGTCGACATCAAGGGCACCCCCTGGGACACCTTCCGCCCGGCCGAGAAGAAGGGCGAGTACGACGTCTACGGCATGGGCTGGTTCCCGGACTTCCCCGACGCGGACAACTTCCTCGCCCCGTTCCTCGATGCCGACAACACCCTCGGCTCGCCGTACGCCAACAGCCGGATCCGCACCGACCTGATCCCGGAGTCCCGCCGCGAGGCCGACCGGCTGTCCGCCTCCTCCAGCCTGACGGACATTCAGGACATCGTCGCCGGCGACGTGCCCGTGCTGCCGCTGTGGCAGGGCAAGCAGTACATCGCCGCACGCGACGACATCACGGGCACCGCCTACGCCCTCAACTCCTCCTCCACGCTGCAGCTCTGGGAGCTCGGCCGAGGCGTGAGCGGCTGACGCAGCCCACTGGAACCCCGGGGCCTGTGACCGCGGCCCCGGGGAGCCGTGCCCGGAGCCGGGGACATGCTCCGGGCGATCTCGAGAACCGACGACAAGGCACACACGTGAACATACGCAACCAGTGGCCGGTCCTGCCGATCGTGGCGGGGCTGGCCTCCGGCCTGCTGACCGGCTGCGGTACGGAGACCGGGGACAGTGCGGGGGACGGCTCCAACGTGGTGGTGGGGATGTCCGACGACGTCCTGGCCACCGACCCCGCCTCCGGGTACGACCCGGGCTCCTGGCTGTTGTTCAACAACGTCTTCCAGTCGCTGCTCAGCTTCCCCAACGGCGCCACCGAGCCCCAGCCGGAGGCCGCCGAGAGCTGCGCCTTCACCGACACGCAGACCACGGTCTACAAGTGCACGCTGAAGGACGGCCTCAAGTTCAGCACCGGTGACGCCCTCACCTCCGAGGACGTCAAGTTCTCCTTCGACCGCATGCTGAAGATCAACGACCCCGACGGGCCGGCGATCATGTTCCCGATGCTGGAGAAGGTCGAGACCCCGGACGACCGGACGGTCGTCTTCCGGCTCAACACGGCGGACGCCACCTTCCCGAGCAAGATCGCCTCCGGCGCCGGCTCCATCGTCGACCACCGCTCCTACGACGCGGACGGGCTGCGCAAGGACGGCGAGGCCGTCGGCTCCGGCCCGTACCGGCTCGAGTCGATGGACGACCAGCAGGCCGTCTTCGCCGTCAACGAGAACTACAAGGGCACCGCCAAGGTGAAGAACACCGGTGTGACCCTCAAGTTCTTCAACGGCGACCAGGCCGCGCTCAAGCGCGCCATCCAGGACGAGGACGTCGACATCGCCTACCGCGGCCTCACCGCCGGCGACATCGCCGACATGGAGAAGGCCGACGACGGCACCGGCGCGGAGGTCGTCGAGGGCAGCAGCGCCGAGGTCCAGCACCTGGTGTTCAACATGGACCACCCGGTCGCCGGAAAGCTCGGCGTCCGCCGGGCCATCGCCCACCTGATCGACCGCGACGCCCTCATCCGGGACGTCTACCAGGGCACCGCGACCCCGCTGTACTCGATCATCCCGGCCGGTATCGCCGGTCACAACACGGCCTTCTTCGACCGGTACGGGGCCCGTCCCTCCACGGCCAAGGCCAAGGAGGCGCTGCGGGAGGACGGCATCACCGGCAAGGTGAAGCTCACCCTGTGGTCCACCCCGGTCCGCTACGGCCCGGCCACCGATCAGGAGCTGAAGGCCGTCGCCGGCCAGCTCAACGCGAGCGGCCTGTTCGAGGCGAGCGTCAAGTCCGTCCCGTTCGGCCAGTACGAGAAGGACATCGCCGCCGGCAAGTACGGCGTCTACGTCAAGGGCTGGGTGCCGGACTACCCGGACGCCGACAACTTCACCGCCCCCTTCTTCGGCAAGGGCAACGTGCTGGACAACAACTACGACAACAGCACGATCACCGGTTCGCTCGTCCCGCGCACCGCGGCCCTGACCAACCGCGGCGCGACCGACAGCGAGTTCGGCGAGCTGCAGGACATCGTCGCCGACGAACTGCCCGTCCTGCCCGTGTGGCAGGCCAAGCAGTACGCGGTCGTCCGCGACGGCGTCTACGGCCTGGAGTACTGCCTCGACGCCTCGACCGTGTTCCGCTTCTGGGAGCTGAGCAAGGACGACGCCTGACGCACACGCACGAGAAGGCCGCCCCCTGCTCCAGCAGGGGGCGGCCTTCTCGTCTCCCGGGTCCGGCTACTGCGCCCCGGGGCGCACCAGCCCGGACTCGTAGGCGTACACCGCCGCCTGGACGCGGTCGCGCAGGCCCAGCTTGGTCAGCACATGCCCGACGTGCGTCTTCACGGTGGTCTCGCTGACGAACAGGTCCGCGGCGATCTCGGCGTTGGACAGCCCGCGCGCCACCAGCTTGAGCACCTCGACCTCGCGGTCGGTCAGCGTGTGCAGGGTGTCCGGCACCGGCTCGTCGCCCGAGGGCAGGTGCGTGGCGTACTTGTCGAGCAGCCGGCGCGTGATGCTCGGCGCGAGCATCGCCTCGCCCGCGGCCACGACCCGGATGGCCTGCACCAGCTCGTTGGCGGGCGCGTCCTTCAGCAGGAAGCCGCTGGCCCCGGCCCGCAGCGCCTCCACCACGTACTCGTCGAGGTCGAAGGTCGTCAGCACCAGCACCTTCGCCGGGCCGTCGCGCCCGGGGCCGGTGATCTGCCGGGTCGCCTCCACGCCGTCCATCCGCGGCATGCGGATGTCCATCAGGACCACGTCGGGCTGCAGGGCCCGCACCTGGTCGAGCGCCTGGAGGCCGTCTCCGGCCTCGCCGACGACCGCGATGTCCTGCTCGGCCTCCAGGATCATCCGGAAGCCCGTCCGGAGCAGCGGCTGGTCGTCGACGAGTAGGACGCGGATGGCCACGTGAGTCTCCTTCGCTAGTCCGGGCCCATTCTGCCCTGCGCGGACCCGCCGGACTCAGCCGCCCTCACGGCAGCGGCTGCGCCGGCACCTCCGGCGCGCGCACCGGCAGCGGGTAGGGCGGGGGAGTGCCGCCGAACTCCGGGCAGTGCGCCTGGTGGTCGCACCAGCCGCACAGCTTCGTGGGCCGCGGCCGCCAGTCGCCCGTCTCCGTCGCCAGCCGGATCGCGTCCCACAGCGCCAGCAACTTCCGCTCGACCCGCTCCAGATCGGCCGGCACCGGGTCGTACGTCAGGACCTGTCCACTGCCCAGGTACACCAGTTGGAGCCGGCGCGGCACCACGTTCTTCAGCCGCCAGACGACCAGGGCGTAGAACTTCATCTGGAACAGGGCACCCTCGGAGTACTCGGGGCGCGGCGCCTTGCCGGTCTTGTAGTCGACGATCCGGACCTCGCCCGTGGGCGCCACGTCGACCCGGTCGATGATGCCGCGCAACCGCAGCCCCGACTCCAGCTCCGTCTCGACGAACAGCTCCCGCTCGGCCGGTTCCAGTCGGCTGGGGTCCTCAAGGGTGAACCAGCGCTCGACGAGCCGCTCGGCCTCGCCCAGCCAGCGCGCCAGCCGCTCGCCCTCGGGATCGTCGGCGAACAGCTCCCCGACCTCCGGCCGCGACTCCCGCAGCCGCTCCCACTGGCCGGGGATCAGCGACTTGGCGCGCGGCGGTGTGCGGTCGCCCGCCGGGGCGTCGAACAGGCGCTCCAGGACCGCGTGCACCAGCGTGCCCCGGGTCGCGGCCTCGCTCGGCTTCTCGGGGAGCCGGTCGATGACCCGAAAGCGGTAGAGCAGCGGGCACTGCATGAAATCGCTCGCGCGCGAGGGGGACAGCGAGGCGGGAGGTATGGCCGCGGACCCCGTCACCAGCTCGCTCACGGCGGCGGTCTCGGCCGCGGCCTCCGCGACGGTCCTGACCGCCTCTGCCTCGGCCGCGGCGGGACCGGCCGCAGGCCCGGCCGCCGCCTCGGCGGCAGGGCCGGTCACGGGCTGCGCGGCGCCCTCGGTGCTCGTCTCCATGCCCCAGACCATACGGCCCGGCACTGACAGTCACCCACCACCCGTTCGTGAGGGAAGCCGGCAGGGGAGGTCGACGTACGGGAAACACAGGGGTGCCGGGGCGGAACGTGCCCCGGCTGACGCATACCATCGACTCGAGACCCTCCCGTCCGGCAGGCGCGGGAGACGCTTCGAACGAGGGGACACCGGTGGACGAGAGCGGCGGGCGCGGGCAGCCGCGGTCCGGCAACGACGAGTCGGCCGACCGTCACACGGGGTCTGCGCCCCGGGCCACCGGCCGGCCCTCCGCCGACGAACGCGCCCCGGCCGAACGGCACGCCGAGGACGACCACACCGAAGCCGGCCATCCGGTCGCCCCGCAGGCCCGCCGGCCCGCCGGCCCACCCCACCCGGCCGGTTCCGCGCCCGCCCCGGCGGACCCCCGGCAGCACCCGCAGGCGTCCGCGCCCCAGCACCCCGCGACCGGCGACCCGGAGTCCCTTCCCACGTCGCCGGCCCCCGCCCCCCGGACGGTGCCCGCCCGCCAGCAGGCACCGAGCGGTCCCCCCGATGCCGAAGGCCCGGCGGACACCCCGACCGGGACCCCTGCCCCCGGCACCCCCGCGCCTGCCGACGACGCCCCCGGCGCCCGCGACCCGCACGGCGGCCCCGCCACCCCCGTCGTCCCCGCGCCTGCCGACGACGCCCCCGGCGCCCGCGACCTGCACGGCGACCCCGCGCCGACTGACAACGCCCCCGGCACCCGCGACCCGCACGGCGACCCGGCCACCCCCGCGCCGACTGACGACGCCCCCGGCGCCCGCGACCTGCACGGCGACCCCGCCGCCCCCGCGCCCGCCGACGACGCCCCCGGCACCCGCGACCTGCACGGCGACCCCGCCGCCTCCGCGCCCGCCGACGACGCCCCCGGCGCCCGCGACCTGCACGGCGACCCCGCCGCCTCCGCGCCCGCTGACGACGCCCCCGGCGCCCGCGGCCCGCACGGCGCCCCGGCCACCCCCGAAGTTCCCGCGCCCGCTGACGACGCCCCCAGCCACCCCGACCCGCACGGCGACCCGGCGGGCGGCCCCGTCGGTCCCGCCACCGCCGCGGACGGCAGCCGTACGCCGCAGGGCGACATCCGGGCCAGTGCCCCCCGCCCCGCGACCGACCTCCACAAGACCCCCGCACCCCGGCCCGACGAGGGCGACGCCCACCCCGAGCGGGCCTATGCCGGCGGGGACCACGGCGGTCCCGGCGGCCGGGGTCCCGCCCCGCAGCGGCCGGAGCCCCGGGGCGGGCTGCTCATGGGCCGGCCCTTCGGCGTGCCGGTCTACGTCGCACCCAGCTGGTTCCTCGTCGCCGCGCTGATCACCTGGGTGTTCGGCGGTCAGCTGGAGCGCGTCCTGCCCGAGCTGGGCGCCGCCCGCTACCTGGTCTCCCTGTTCTTCGCCGTGGCCTTCTACGCCTCCGTGCTGGTGCACGAACTGGCCCACACGGTCGCCGCCCTCCGCTTCAAGCTCCCGGTCCGCCGCATCCAGCTCCAGTTCTTCGGCGGCGTCTCGGAGATCGAGAAGGAGGCCGAGACCCCCGGCCGCGAGTTCGTGCTCGCCTTCGTCGGACCGCTGCTCTCCCTCGTCCTGTCCGGCCTCTTCTACGCCGCCATGCAGACCGTGGAGCCGGGCACCGTCCCGGGCGTGCTGCTGGCCGGCCTGATGATCTCCAACCTCATCGTGGCCGCCTTCAACCTCCTGCCCGGCCTGCCCCTCGACGGCGGCCGGATGCTGCGCGCCGTGGTCTGGAAGCTCACCGGCAAGCCGATGACCGGCACCGTCGCCGCCGCCTGGGTCGGCCGCGCCCTCGCCGTGTCCGTGCTGATCGGGCTGCCCCTGCTCACCCAGTCCGGCGCCCTCGGCACCGAGGCCGTCGACAACGTCGGCATGGACACCGTCCTCGACGCGCTGCTCGCCGCGATCCTCGCCGCGATCATCTGGACCGGCGCGGGCAACAGCCTGCGCATGGCCCGTCTGCGCGAGCACCTGCCCGAGCTGCGCGCCCGCAGCCTCACCCGGCGCGCGGTCCCGGTCGAGGGCGCCACCCCGCTCTCGGAGGCCCTGCGCCGCGCCAACGCCGCCGGGGCCCGGGCCCTGGTCGTGGTCGACACCGACGGCAAGCCCCTCTCCCTCGTGCGGGAGGCCGCCATCGTCGGCGTACCGGAGCACCGCCGGCCCTGGGTCGCGGTCAGCGGCCTCGCCCAGGACCTCACCGACGGCATGCGCGTCTCCGCGGAACTGTCCGGCGAGGAACTCCTGGACGCCCTGCGCGCCACCCCCGCGACCGAGTACCTGGTGGTGGAGGAGACCGGCGAGATCTACGGCGTCCTGTCGGCGGCCGACGTCGAGCGTGCCTTCGTCAAGGCGATGGCACGGCCGTCCTAGAGCCGTACGCGGGCACCCGGGGGCCGTCCGGGTGGTCGGCGGCCCTCTCCGGGGCCGGTAGGCTGGTCACATGTCCGAACCGACCGGTGCCGCCCGCAGGCGCGGGCCCTTCAAGGTCGGGGACCAGGTTCAGCTGACCGACCCCAAGGGCCGCCACTACACGTTCACGCTCGAGGCCGGGAAGAACTTCCACACCCACAAGGGTTCCTTCCCGCACGACGAGCTGATCGGCGCTCCCGAGGGCAGCGTTGTCCGCACCACGGGGAACGTCGCCTACCTCGCGCTGCGCCCCCTGCTCCCCGACTACGTCCTGTCCATGCCCCGAGGGGCAGCCGTCGTCTACCCGAAGGACGCGGGGCAGATCCTCGCCTTCGCCGACATCTTCCCCGGCGCGCGCGTCGTGGAGGCCGGTGTCGGCTCCGGCTCGCTCAGCAGCTTCCTGCTGCGCGCCATCGGCGACCAGGGCATGCTGCACTCCTACGAGCGCCGCGAGGACTTCGCCGAGATCGCCCAGCAGAACGTGGAGCGCTACTTCGGCGGACCGCACCCCGCCTGGCAGCTCACCGTCGGCGACCTCCAGGACAACCTGTCCGACACCGACGTCGACCGCGTCATCCTGGACATGCTCGCTCCCTGGGAGTGCCTGGAGGCCGTCTCCAAGGCGCTGGTCCCCGGCGGCATCCTGTGCTGCTACGTGGCGACCACCACCCAGCTGGCCCGGACCGTGGAGTCCATCCGTGAGATCGGCTGCTTCAACGAGCCGACCTCCTGGGAGACCATGATCCGCAACTGGCACATCGAGGGCCTGGCCGTCCGCCCGGACCACCGGATGATCGGCCACACCGGCTTCCTGCTCACCGCCCGCCGCCTCGCGGACGGCGTCGAGCCGCCCATGCGCCGCCGCCGCCCCGCCAAGGGCGCCTACGGCGAGGACTACGCCGGCCCCAACGCCGACGGCGGCGCCGCCCGCTGAGGGCGCTCCGCTACCGCACCCAACGCACGGCCGTCGCGGCCGAGTTCCCGGAACGCCACCGGAACTCGGCCGCGACGCCGTTTCGTTGCCGCGGCGGGTGAACCGCAGGCGTATACCGCTGACCTGCCCGCAGGGCCCTCTCGGGCGTGGTGCACCGCAGGCGGTGGGCCGCCGCCCGCACCGGACCGCTGACGCGCCGGCAGGTGGCCAACCCCTGTCCCTTCCCCGCCGAAGGACGTGCACACCCCGCCGTTCCCTCCGGGTGTGACGTGTGGCACCATCTTGGCCACCCCACCGGCACAGCCCTCAGGAGATCCTCCTAGTGCAGCCTTCCGCCGTTCCGGAGCTCGCCCACACGCACACCCGCCCCATCCACTGGCTCGCCACCGCCACGGCACTGGCCGGCGTGGTGGCCCTCTCCTCGGTCCTCCAGCCCGGTGCCGCCACGGCCGCCCAGCCGGACGCGCCCGGGACCGGACGCGCCCCGGCGCACGCGGCGCCGCCCGATCCGGCCGCCGTGACGTTCCCGGTGGAGTGCGGACCGGTGAAGGCCGTCGTGCAGAAGAAGGCCTCCGCGGACCTCGACGGCGACGGCCGCCCCGAGACGGTGGCCGTGGTCCACTGCGACTCCCCGATGGGCACCCCGCCCGACGGCGTGTACGTCCTCACCCGGGACGCCGACAGCGGCAGGCCCCGGCTCGTGGCCACCCTGCTCGACCCCGAGGACGGCACCACGGTCGGTGACTTCGCCGTGCGCGGCGGCGCCGTGACGGCGACCCTGCTCGGCTACTCGTCGGCGGACGTGCCCCGTTGCTGCCCCGACGAGAAGAGCGACGCGAAATGGCGTTGGCGCGACGGCACGTTCGTCCGCTCCACGCCCGCCGGCGCGCGCAGCGTGTGAGGACGGCGCGGCGGCCAGGGGGCGCGAGGGATCAGCCGGTGGTCACGGAGCGTGCGGAACCGGTCACCCGGCGTCCGGTCCGTAGACTTCCGCCCTGTCCGAAACCCGGCGTACGTGGATGCACTCGCCCGGACACTCCTTCGCCGAGTCGATCACATCGGTGAGGAGCGGCAGCGGGACCGGCGTCGTCGCCCCCTTCTCCTGGAGCAACTCGTCCTCGGCGCTCTTCACATAGGCCAGACCGTCGATGTCCAGCTCGAACACCTCGGGCGCGTACTGGGCGCAGATGCCGTCGCCGGTGCACAGGTCCTGGTCGATCCAGACCTCCAGCGCCTCCCCGGCGACGTCCGCCTCCTGCTGCACGCTCATCTCTCCTGCCGTTTCTCCGCCGTGCCGTACCGGGAATCCGGCCAGCTCCGGCGGGTGTTGAACGCTTCGACCCTACCTGGGGCTGGGTTCCAATCATGTTCGCTGGGTATTCCCCTGGCGTGAGGGAGAGCGCAAGGGTGAAGATCGGACACACCCCGACCGTCTTTGTGATCTAGGGGTTTCAATCGACACCCGCCCAGGTAGGGTCTGGAAGCGTCCAGCTCCCCTTGGAGGAGGTGAGGACCGTGGCAGCCCACGACGACGACATGAACCGCGGCATCCGCCCGGGACGCGGGTCCGACGACCCGGCCGGGCAGATCGCTTACCTTGAGCAGGAGATCGCCGTCCTGCGACGCAAGCTCGCCGACTCTCCGCGACACACGAGGATTCTCGAAGAGCGGATCGTCGAGCTGCAGACCAATCTGGCCGGCGTGTCCGCGCAGAACGAGCGACTCGCCAACACACTCCGTGAGGCCCGCGACCAGATCGTGGCCCTCAAGGAGGAAGTCGACCGGCTCGCACAGCCGCCGGCCGGCTTCGGTGTCTTCCTGACGGCGAACGAGGACGGTACCGCCGACATCTTCACCGGCGGCCGCAAGCTCAGGGTGAACGTGAGCCCCAGCGTCGAGCTCGAGGAGCTCCGGCGCGGCCAGGAAGTAATGCTGAACGAAGCGCTCAACGTGGTCGAGGCCATGGAGTTCGAGCGCGTCGGTGACATCGTGACCCTCAAGGAGATCCTCGAGGACGGCGAGCGGGCCCTGGTGCTCGGGCACACCGACGAGGAGCGGGTGGTGCGGCTCGCCGAGCCGCTGCTGGACGTCACCATCCGCCCCGGCGACGCCCTCCTGCTCGAACCCCGCTCCGGCTACGTCTACGAGGTCGTGCCCAAGAGCGAGGTCGAGGAGCTCGTCCTCGAAGAGGTCCCCGACATCGGCTACGAGCAGATCGGCGGTCTCGGCGGCCAGATCGAGGCCATCCGCGACGCGGTCGAGCTGCCGTACCTCTACCCGGACCTGTTCAAGGAGCACGAACTGCGGCCGCCGAAGGGCGTGCTGCTCTACGGGCCCCCCGGATGCGGCAAGACGCTCATCGCCAAGGCCGTGGCCAACTCGCTGGCCAAGAAGGTCGCCGAGGTGACCGGTCAGGCCGCCGGCAAGAGCTTCTTCCTCAACATCAAGGGCCCCGAGCTGCTCAACAAGTACGTCGGTGAGACGGAGCGGCAGATCCGCCTCGTCTTCCAGCGGGCCCGTGAGAAGGCCAGCGAGGGCACGCCCGTCATCGTCTTCTTCGACGAGATGGAGTCCCTCTTCCGCACCCGCGGCTCCGGTGTCAGCTCGGACGTGGAGAACACCATCGTCCCGCAGCTGCTCGCCGAGATCGACGGTGTGGAGGGCCTGCAGAACGTGGTCGTGATCGGTGCCTCCAACCGCGAGGACATGATCGACCCGGCCATCCTGCGCCCCGGCCGGCTGGACGTGAAGATCAAGATCGAGCGTCCGGACGCCGAGGCCGCCAAGGACATCTTCGGCAAGTACCTCACCGAGCGCCTCCCGCTGCACTCCGACGACCTCGGCGAGCACGGAGGCGACAAGGACGCCACGGTCCAGAACATGATTCAGACGGCCGTGGAGCACATGTACGCGGAATCCGAGGAGAACCGCTTCCTGGAGGTCACCTACGCCAATGGTGACAAGGAAGTCCTGTACTTCAAGGACTTCAATTCCGGCGCCATGATCGAGAACATCGTGGGCCGCGCCAAGAAGATGGCGATCAAGGATTTCCTCGAGAAGAACCAGAAGGGTCTGCGCGTCTCCCACCTCCTCCAGGCCTGTGTGGACGAGTTCAAGGAGAACGAGGACCTGCCCAACACCACCAACCCGGACGACTGGGCCCGGATCTCCGGAAAGAAGGGCGAGCGGATCGTGTACATCCGTACGCTCATCACCGGAAAGCAGGGTGCGGACACCGGACGCTCCATCGACACGGTGGCGAACACCGGTCAGTACCTGTAAAAGGCAGGGCGGCTGCGGGTGCCCTCGGCGGGTACCCGCAGCCGACTGCTTTTCGGGCCACGGCTGGAGCAACGCAATGACGCAAATGATCTCCCCACCAGCGCAAAGGCGTTCTAGGCTCTTCCGTACCGCCGGATCGCGCAGTGCGGGGACGGGCACCGCACACGCAACCGAGCGCCAGCGGTATCTGAGTGGCGCCCACGACCGAGGGTGCCGCCGGGCAAGGAGGGCCGCATGACCGTACGGCGAGTAATGGGCATCGAGACGGAGTACGGGATCTCCGTCCCCGGCCACCCCAACGCCAATGCCATGCTCACCTCGTCCCAGATCGTGAACGCCTACGCGGCGGCGATGCACCGGGCCCGCCGGGCCCGCTGGGACTTCGAGGAGGAGAATCCGCTGCGGGACGCGCGAGGCTTCGACCTCGCCCGTGAGGCCGCCGACTCCAGCCAGCTCACCGACGAGGACATCGGCCTGGCCAACGTGATCCTCACCAACGGTGCGCGGCTCTACGTCGACCACGCCCACCCCGAGTACAGCTCTCCCGAGGTGACCAACCCGCGGGACGCCGTGCTGTGGGACAAGGCCGGCGAGCGGATCATGGCGGAGGCCGCGGAACGGGCCGCCCAGCTGCCCGGTGCCCAGCCGATCCACCTGTACAAGAACAACACCGACAACAAGGGCGCGTCCTACGGCACGCACGAGAACTACCTGATGAAGCGGGAGACCCCCTTCTCGGACATCGTGCGCCACCTGACGCCCTTCTTCGTCTCCCGCCAGGTCGTCACCGGCGCGGGCCGCGTCGGCATCGGCCAGGACGGGCACGAGCACGGCTTCCAGCTGAGTCAGCGGGCGGACTACTTCGAGGTCGAGGTCGGCCTGGAGACCACGCTCAAGCGCCCCATCATCAACACCCGTGACGAGCCGCACGCGGACGCCGAGAGGTACCGGCGGCTGCACGTCATCATCGGCGACGCGAACCTCTCCGAGATCTCGACGTATCTGAAGCTGGGCACGACCGCGCTGGTGCTGTCGATGATCGAGGACGGCTTCATCGCCGTGGACCTGGCCGTCGACCAGCCCGTGCGCACCCTGCACCAGGTCTCGCACGACCCGTCGCTCAAGCGGCTGGTCACGCTCCGCAGCGGCCGGACGCTCACCGCGGTCCAGTTGCAGATGGAGTACTACGAGCTGGCCCGCAAGTACGTGGAGGAGCGCTACGGCGCCGACGCGGACGACCAGACCAAGGACGTCCTGTCCCGCTGGGAGGACACCCTCACCCGTCTGGAGCACGACCCGATGAGTCTGGCCGGCGAGCTGGACTGGGTCGCCAAGCGGGAGCTCATGGAGGGCTACCGGCGCCGGGACAGCCTCGACTGGGACGCCGCGCGGCTGCACCTCGTCGACCTCCAGTACGCCGACGTGCGGCCCGAGAAGGGCCTGTACAACCGCCTGGTGGCCCGTGGGCGCATGAAGCGGCTGCTGGACGAGGCGGACGTGGAGCGGGCCCGTACGGTGCCGCCCGAGGACACCCGGGCGTACTTCCGCGGGCGCTGCCTGGAGCAGTACGCGGACGACGTCGCGGCGGCCTCCTGGGACTCGGTGATCTTCGACCTTCCCGGCCGGGACTCCCTGCAGCGGGTCCCAACCCTGGAACCGCTTCGCGGAACGCGTAATCACGTCAAGGAGCTCCTGGACCGCTGCCGCACCGCGGAAGACCTGGTCAGAGTCCTGTCCGGGGGGTGAGCGCGGATGAGCGCGGTGCGTGGGTACCCGGGAGGGGCCCGCCGGACAGGGTGGAAAATCCCAGGTCCGGGAATCATCGAGGTGGTCCCCGTGCGTTGGAGCAACTGCGGGGCCCTTGTCAGACCGGGCGAGTAGGGTCTGATCTTGACCGAGCAACTGTGTCGGGCGAACCGAGCGGGGTGAGGGATATGGCGACCAAGGACACCGGCGGCGGACAGCAGAAGGCCACCCGGTCCACCGAGGAGGTCGAGGAGCAGTCTGCGGAGGCGCAGGGCTCCGAGGACCTCAAGGAGCGTCAGGAGAAGCTGAGCGACGACGTGGACTCCGTCCTCGACGAGATCGACGACGTGCTCGAGGAGAACGCGGAGGACTTCGTGCGCTCCTTCGTGCAAAAGGGCGGTCAGTAGGGCGCTCGCTCTCGTCCCGCAGGCGGGCGAGGGACACGGGTGACGGACGGGCGGAGCGCGGAGCGCTGTGCGCGGGGCAGTCGGTGACAGGGCGCTCTCGTGCGCGGCGCTCCGGGCGTCGGCGGCGTCCGGAGCCCGGCGGCCCGCCGCCGGTCACGGGGCGGGCGAATGCGGCGTCACCCCGGCGCAGTTGGTTCCGCCGGGCATGTGGATCACCGCCGAAGGACGGGTAGGGTCCGAGGCATACCGCGCCCCCGGCCGCAGGACCGGGGTTGTACCAAGGATCGGCCCGACGTCACTGGGCGGGCTGCCGCTTACGTGGAAGGAATCGCGTGGAAGCCAACACTCGTAGCACCGGGCGTCTGCCATCTGCCTTCCTGACGCCGGGCTCCTCCTCCTTCATGGACTTCCTCTCCGATCACCAGCCCGAACTGCTGCCGGGGAACAAGAAGTTGCCGCCCGTGCAGGGCGCCGTCGAGGCACCGCACGGCACGACGATCGTGGCGGTGACGTTCCCCGGCGGTGTGGTCCTCGCCGGTGACCGGCGGGCCACGATGGGCAACGTCATCGCGCAGCGGGACATCGAGAAGGTCTTCCCCGCCGACGAGTACTCGGCGGTCGGCATCGCCGGCACGGCGGGCCTGGCCGTGGAGATGGTGAAGTTGTTCCAGCTGGAGCTGGAGCACTTCGAGAAGGTCGAGGGCGCCCAGCTGTCCCTGGAGGGCAAGGCCAACCGGCTGTCGACGATGATCCGCTCGAACCTCGGGATGGCCATGCAGGGCCTGGCCGTCGTCCCGCTGTTCGCCGGGTACGACGTCGACCGGGACAAGGGCCGCATCTTCTCGTACGACGTCACCGGCGGTCGCTCCGAGGAGCACGGGTACGCGGCCACCGGGTCCGGCTCGATCTTCGCGCGCGGCGCGATGAAGAAGCTCTTCCGGAACGACCTGAGCGAGAGCGAGGCCACGACACTCGTGGTCCAGGCGCTCTACGACGCGGCCGACGACGACTCGGCGACCGGCGGTCCCGACGTCGCCCGCCGGATCTATCCCATCGTCACCGTGATCACCGAGGACGGCTTCCGCCGGCTCACCGAGGACGAGGCGTCCGAGATCGCGCGCTCCGTCCTCCAGCGGCGGCTGGAGCAGCCCGACGGGCCGCGGGCCGCGCTGCTGTGAGCGGCCGGCCGTCTTCGTGAGGGTGGTCCAGTGAACCGACGGAATCTTCAAGAGAGGGACGGATAACCGGTGTCGACGCCGTTCTATGTCTCACCCCAGCAGGCGATGGCCGACCGGGCGGAGTACGCCCGCAAGGGCATCGCCCGTGGCCGCAGCCTGGTCGTGCTGCAGTACGCCGACGGCATCGTGTTCGTCGGCGAGAACCCGTCCCGCGCGCTGCACAAGTTCAGCGAGATCTACGACCGGATCGGCTTCGCGGCCGCCGGCAAGTACAACGAGTACGAGAACCTGCGCATCGGCGGCGTCCGCTACGCCGACCTGCGGGGGTACACCTACGACCGGGCCGATGTGACGGCCCGCGGCCTGGCGAACGTCTACGCGCAGACGCTGGGCACGATCTTTTCCAGCGCGGCCGAGAAGCCCTACGAGGTGGAGCTGGTCGTCGCCGAGGTCGGGGAGACCCCCGAGGGCGACCAGATCTACCGGCTGCCGCACGACGGATCCATCGTGGACGAGCACGGCTCGGTCGCGGTCGGCGGCAACGCGGAGCAGATCAGCAGCTACCTGGACCAGCGGCACCAGGACGGCATGACGCTGGCCGAGGCGCTGAAGCTGGCGGTCCAGGCGCTCTCGCGCGACACGAACGGCAGTGAGCGGGAGATCCCCGCGGAGCGGCTGGAGGTGGCGGTGCTGGACCGGACGCGGCCGCAGAAGCGTAAGTTCAAGCGGATCAGCGGGCGGCAGCTGTCGCGGCTGCTCGATGCGGGTGCCGCCGGCGGTGACGCGGCGGGGGCGTCGGAGGACGCCGAGTAGTTCTTGCGTGGTGTGACGCGCCCTGGCCGGCGGGTTTGTGGCCGGGGCGCGTCGCTGTGTGCGGGGGCGCGGGTGCTTCGCCTGGCCGTGGGGGGTGGGTCGGGGCCGTGTCGGGGGGTGTCCGTCCTCGGAACGGCGCGATGGGGTCTCACACCGACTCACTGTCCGTCGACGCGCCAACCAGCTGCGGGCGGACACCCCCCGACACGTCCCCTTGCGTCGTACGGCGGCCAACCCGTCGCTGCGGGCATGCGTGCCGCCAGGGGCGGCAGGGCTAGCGAGGCGGCGCCGTGGAGTTTCGTATGACCAGCTGGACCGGGATGTCTCCGCTCTCGGGAGCGCGGTCCTCCAGGACGGCCAGCAGGGCCCGCATGCCGTGCTCCCCGAAGAGCTCGGCGTCGAGGCGGACCGTCGTCAGTTCCGGGTCCATGGCCGTGGCCAGGGCCAGGTCGTCGATGCCCGTGACCGACAGGTCGTCCGGAATGCGCAGTCCGAGGCGGCGGGCCGCCTTGTACGTGCCGGCGGCGAGCTGGTCGTCGTCGCAGATCACGGCGGTGGGGCGGGTGCCGGGAGCCGAGAGGGCGGCTTCGGCGGCCGCCACCGCTCCCGCGATGGAGATCGGGGAGCGGGCTGTGCGCAGGGAGGTGCCCGGCACATCGTCCAGCCGCGCGGCCAGTTCCCGGGCGCGGACCTCGAAGGTCCAGGAGGGGACGTCCGCCGCCAGGTGGAGGAAGCGGCGGTGGCCCAGGGCCAGCAGATGGTCCGCGGCCTGGCGGACGCCGTCGGCGATGTCCAGGTTGACCGTCGCCGCGCCCAGGCTGCCGTGCGGGTCGCTGTCCAGCATCACCAGCGGGAGTGCCTCGCCGCGGATGGCGGTCAGGGCGTCCGCGGCCATGGAGGAGGCGATGACGCCGTCCAGCGCGGCCTGGGCGGAGGCGAAGGGGTCGCGGGCGGGGCCGATGCCCTCGGGGGAGGGGTAGAGGACCACGCCGAAGCCGTGCTCGGCGGCGACCCGGGTCGCGCCCGTGTAGACACCGGCGAAGAACTCCGTGGTGAGGGCCGGGACGACCAGCAGGACCGTGCGCGTGCGGCCCAGCCGCAGGTGGCGGGCGGCCAGGTTGGGGCGGTAGCCCAGGTCGCGGGCGGCTTCCCGGACCCGCTCCGCCGTGGCCTCGGAGACCCGTCCGCGCCACTTGTCCCCGAGGACCAGGGAGACGGCCGCCTGGGAGACGCCGGCGGCCTGGGCGACGTCCCGGCTCGTGGGGCGGGTGCTGCCTCGTACCACCGTGGGCCTGCTCTTTCGTCTGGACTCGTGAACAGCGGACATGGTACGTATGGAACTCGACGTTATACGTAAAACCTAGGGCGGGGACATGGCCACGGGATACCTGGAGATCCTTCGGGCGCGACACGCCGCCCGGCTGCTCGTCGGCACGCTCGTCGGGCGGCTGCCCAACGCCACGGGCGCCATCGCCATCGTGCTGTTCGTGCGGGCGGAGGGCGGTACGTACAGCCTGGCCGGTGCGCTGGCGGCGGTGTACGGCATCGCCAACGCCGTGGGGCAGCCGGTGCTGGGGCGGCTCGTGGACCTGCGCGGGCAGCCCCGGGTGCAGCTGCCCACCGCCGTGCTGTCGGCGCTGTCCATGGCCGTGTTCGCGTTCTCCGGCGTCGGCTCGCTGCCCCTCGCCTACGCCGCCGTCGCGGCCGCCGGGCTCTTCACGCCGCCCCTGGAGGGCGGGCTGCGGGCGCTGTGGCCGTCGGTGCTGCGGCGCGAGGACCAGGTGCACACGGCGTACGCCATGGACGCCGTGGCCCAGGAGGTCATCTTCACCGTCGGGCCGCTGCTGGTGACGCTGTGCGTGTCCCTCTGGTCGGCCCAGGCGGCGCTGCTGGTGCTGAACGCGGTCGGGGTGCTCGGTGCCCTGTCGGTCGTCGTCTCCAAGCCCTCACGGGCCTGGCGGTCGGCGCCGCGCGAGGCGCACTGGCTGGGCGCGCTGCGCTCGCCGGGGCTGCTGGCGCTGCTCGCGGCGTTCCTCTTCATCGGCATGGCCCTCGGGTCCATCACGGTCGCCTCCGTGCCCTACGCGGACGACCACGGCGGCGACGCCGTCTACGGGTGGCTGATGGCGGCGCTGGGCTTCGGCGCGCTGGTGGGCGGCGCCGTGTACGGGGCGCGGCAGTGGGCGGGCGAGCCCGCGCGGCGACTGCGCGTGCTGGTGGCGCTTCTGGTGGTGTGTTACCTGCCGCTGATGCTGATGCCGGACGCGGCGGCGATGGTCGCGCTGACCGCGCTCGCCGGCGTGTTCCTCGCGCCCGCCATCGCCTGCGCGTTCGTCCTGGTCGACCGGCACGCGCCGCGCGGCACGGTCACCGAGGCGTTCTCCTGGCTGGTGACCACCTTCACGGTCGGCCACTCGGTCGGAACGGGCGTCGCCGGGCCCGTCGTCGAGCAGGGCGGGGCCCTGTGGGGCTTCACCGTGCCGGCCGTCGCGGGCGGCGTGTCCCTGCTGGTTTTGATCGCCACAGGACGGGTAGTCGCAGCTCCCGGCCAGGGGGCGGTCGTTGCGGCCGGTTCGGAAAATGATCCGAACCGTGCCCTCGAACCCCGTTTCAGTTCAGGGGATCGGGCGTAATGTTCCCTCATGGACCGCCGCATTTTCGGGCTGGAGAACGAGTACGGCGTCACGTGCACGTTCAGGGGACAGCGCCGCCTGTCTCCTGACGAGGTGGCGCGGTACCTCTTCCGCCGTGTCGTGTCATGGGGCCGCAGCAGCAACGTCTTCCTTCGCAACGGCGCCCGCCTCTATCTCGACGTGGGTTCGCATCCGGAATACGCGACACCGGAATGCGACAACGTGATCGAACTGGTCACCCACGACAAGGCCGGCGAGCGCATTCTCGAAGGACTTCTGGTGGACGCCGAACGACGCCTGCACGAGGAGGGAATCGCGGGCGACGTCTACCTCTTCAAGAACAACACCGACTCGGCGGGCAACTCCTACGGATGCCACGAGAACTATCTCGTGGCGCGGCACGGGGAGTTCTCGCGGCTGGCGGACATCCTGATCCCGTTCCTGGTCACGCGCCAGCTGCTGTGCGGCGCGGGCAAGGTGCTGCAGACGCCGCGCGGGGCCGTGTACTGCGTCAGCCAGCGGGCCGAGCACATCTGGGAGGGCGTCTCCTCGGCGACCACCCGCTCCCGCCCGATCATCAACACGCGCGACGAGCCGCACGCGGACGCCGAGCGCTACCGCCGTCTGCACGTCATCGTGGGCGACTCGAACATGTCCGAGACGACCAACCTGCTCAAGGTCGGCGCCACCGATCTGGTGCTGCGCATGATCGAGGCCGGCACGGTGATGCGCGACCTCACCCTGGAGAACCCCATCCGGGCGATCCGCGAGGTCAGCCACGACATCACCGGCCGCCGCAAGGTCCGTCTGGCCAGCGGACGCGAGGCCTCCGCCCTGGAGGTGCAGCGCGAGTACTACGAGAAGGCGCTGGACTTCTGTGAGCGCCGCGGTGTCCGTACCGGCACGGTCGAGCGGGTGCTGGAGCTGTGGGGCCGCACGCTGGACGCGATCGAGAGCGAGGACCTCGACCGCATCGGCACCGAGATCGACTGGGTCATGAAGTACAAGCTCATCGAGCGCTACCGGGCCAAGCACAACATGACGATGTCCAATCCGCGGGTCGCGCAGATAGACCTCGCCTACCACGACATCCACCGCCGTCGTGGCCTGTACTACCTGCTCGAGAAGAAGGGTCAGGCGGCCCGGGTCTGCAACGACCTGAAGATCTTCGAGGGAAAGTCCGTCCCGCCGCAGACCACTCGGGCCCGGCTGCGCGGCGACTTCATCCGGCGGGCCCAGGAGCAGCGCCGGGACTTCACGGTCGACTGGGTGCACCTGAAGCTCAACGACCAGGCGCAGCGCACCGTGTTGTGCAAGGACCCGTTCCGTTCGGTGGACGACCGGGTGGAGAAGCTGATCGCCGGCATGTGACGGCGTTCCGCCGGGCGGCCTGCCCGGCGGTCGTCCCGGTGCCCGGAGGTGTCACATCCTCCGGGCACCGGGCTTTTTGCTGTCCCGGCTGTGAAGGACGTCACGCGCGCTCCCGTGCGCCCTCGGAGCGGAATAGTCCGTTCCCATCCCGTTCTCTGGTGATTTGTCCCGGCCGGACGACGGCGCCGGGCGGCTGAGTATCGGCTGCCTTTATCACGGCGTCTCGAACACCCCTGTCCGACACGCCGGAACGGGCGCCGGCCCGGTCCGGGCGGACCTCCGCGGTGGTCGGGATATTCGCGTGATCATGTCAGTGGCGTCGGGTTTACTCCTGGTGGCCGCCATGACCATGACCAGGGTCGGGCGGCAGTGCCGCGCGGCCCCGTCCGGGGGTCGCGGAGGCATCCACACACAACGGGGGCTCACTTTGCGCTCTGTCACGACCAGGACCCGACACGCAACCGTCCTCGCCACGGCCGGAGTCGTCATGACGACGGCGCTGGTGGGGCTGAGTGCGTCGAACGCCGAGGCGTACTGCCGTTCCGGCATGGTGAAGTGGAACAGCGCCGGCGCCAAGACCATAGGTGCCAACACCACCTTCCCCAGCGGCCTGCGGGCCGGCCTCAACGGCGGACTGAAGCAGTGGAACCGCAGCGGTTCCGCCCTGAGCTACAACTCGCCCGTCTACACCGGCGGCTGGCAGATCTACGCCTTCCGCGCCTCGTACAGCTACACCAGCCTCATGGGCAGTGCACCCGGGTACGCCGCGACCCAGCGGTCCGGCAGCACCCACAAGGGCGGAACGCTCTACCTGTCCAACCGCTTCCGCTGGGTGAACGGCAGCCAGAACATCAGCCAGGGCAAGGCGGACGTGCAGACGGTCGCCGTGCACGAGGTCGGCCACTTCAACGGCCTCGCCCATCCCTGGGCCCCGCACTGCACCGACGGCTCCTCCTACACCGACGCCGAGAAGAAGTCGGTCATGACGGCGATCAACACCGGCACCCGCCGCGCGCTGAACAGCGACGACATCGCCGGCATCCGCGCCCTTTACTGAACCGGGGGAATCACGAAATGAGCGCAACACGCATCAGGCGGCACAGCGGCACAGCGGCGCGCGCAGCGGCCGTTCTCGCCCTTCTCGCGCTCGGCGCCACGGCGTGTGCCGACGCCGGCGGGGACGGCCGGGACCGGGCCGCGGGCAAGCGCGGGGAGGCCGTCCGCGTCGTCTCCGGCCACGCCTACGCGGTGGACAGCAGCCCCGAGGCCGCCCTCGCGTTCCCGATGAACGACAACGTCTTCGAGGGCACGGTCGTCGGCACGCGCCCCGACGTGCACGCCGAGGACGTCCTCGACGACGGTTCGACCTTCGAGGTCGTGTACACGCCGGTCGTGGTCCGGGTCGACCGGGTCCACAAGGGGCACCTGAAGAAGGGCTCCGAGGTGGTCGTGCGGTCGATGGGCGGCACCGCCGACGGGGTCCGGTACGAGATAGCCGAGGCGCCGGCGAAGAAGACCTTCGCCAAGGGTGCCTCGCTCGTGGTGTTCGGCAGCGCCTACGAGGCCGTCGACTCGGAGAAGTCCCCGGCCCTGACGCCCAACTTCCTGTACCGGAAGGCCGGCGGGGCCTTCGTCGACGCCACCTACGCGGAGGGCGCCCACGACGGCGGCCCGGCCGACCGGGTGGACCGCACGAAGTTCCTCGGCAAGCTGCGCTCGCTGGACGGCGGGGCTTCCTGACCCCCCGCGTCCCCAGCCGCACACGCGGCGGCGCCGCCCGGGCCGTGACCGGCCCGGGCGGCGCCGTGTCGTCCGCCGGGTCCGGTCGCGCGTGCGTACGCCGTAGAGTGGCGCACATTGGCCCCCCACCCCCGATCCCAGTTGGACTGATGAACTACAACACGAAACGACTCGTGGCCGCGCTGCTGGCCGTTCCCGCCCTGTTGTTCACCGCCGCGTGCGGGTCGGACGACGGGAACAACGGCGACGCGGCGGGAGGCGTCGCCGAGGTCAAGGGAAAGGTCGGGGCGAAGCCCGAGATCTCCGTGCCCGAGGACGGTGACCCGTCCGAGAAGACCGTCGTCAAGACGCTCTCGCCGGGCAGCGGAAGCGCGATCAAGAACGCCGACTTCGTCCGCCTCGACTGGACCGTCGAGAAGTGGGGCGACGACAAGGAGCTGGGCGGCACCTGGGCCGCGGGGGCGGCGGGCGGCAGCGCCCCGCGCCGGCAGTCCGTCGAGCAGATCGGCAAGCCGAGCCAGCAGCTGCCCGAGAAGGTCCTCGACGCGGTGAAGGGCAAGAAGCCCGGCAGCCGCATCCTCGTGCAGGGCACCGCGGGCGACCTGATCGGCCAGAGCCTGAACACGTCCTCCGGCATCGCCGCCAAGGACGTGCTGATCTGGGTGGTCGACCCGGTCGGCGCGGCGAGCGTCGACGCCAAGGGCGAGGCCGAGGGCGAGCAGGCGGCCTCCGAGTCGGGCCTGCCCGAGGTGAAGGCCCCCTCGCAGAAGGCCGCGACCATCACCGTCCCCAAGGGCGTCAAGGCCCCCAAGGACCTCAAGGAGCAGGTGCTGGTCAAGGGCGACGGCAAGAAGATCGAGGCCGGCCAGGGCCTGATCGCCCAGTACACCGGGGTCAAGTGGGAGGACGGCAAGAAGTTCGACTCCTCCTGGGACCACGGCGGTGCCACGGCCTTCCAGATCGGCAACGGCTCCGTGGTGGCAGGCTGGGACAAGGGCCTGGTCGGCAAGCACGTGGGCGACCGGGTGCTGCTGGTGATCCCGCCCTCGCTCGGCTACGGCGCGAGCCCCCAGAGCGAGCTGTCCAAGAACACGCTGGTCTTCACCGTGGACATCCTGGGCGCGGTCTGACCCGGCTGTCTGTGAGACTGTCCCCGACGCAGGTCACGCAACAAGGAGAGATGAAGTGAGCATCGACAAGCCCGAGATCGACTTCCCGGGCGGCGAGCCCCCGGCGGACCTCGAGATCAAGGACATCTGGGAGGGCGACGGACCGGTCGCGCAGGCCGGCCAGACGGTCACCGTGCACTACGTCGGCGTGGCCTTCAGCACCGGCGAGGAGTTCGACGCCAGCTGGAACCGCGGCACCCCCTTCCGCTTCCCGCTGGGCGGCGGCCGGGTCATCAAGGGCTGGGACCAGGGTGTGCAGGGCATGAAGGTCGGCGGCCGCCGCCAGCTGACCATCCCCGCCCACCTCGCCTACGGCAACCAGAGCCCGACCCCGGCGATCAAGCCCGGCGAGACGCTGATCTTCGTGGTCGACCTGCTCGGCGTCTGATCACGGTCCGACAGACTCGATCACCTGGGGCCCATGCCTGTCCGGCATGGGCCCTCGGCTTTTGCCGTACCACCGTGTGGCGGTACGGTCATCGCTCGTAAGCACCATAGGGAGGCGAAGCGCGTCGATGGCCATTGCCAAGGCCGAGCGGCTGATGAATCTGGCGCTGTGTCTGCTCGGGACCCGGCGGCCGCTCAGCAAGCGCGAGCTGCGCGACTCCATCGAGGCCTACGTCGAGGCCTTCGGGCCGGGCAGCGGCTCGGCCGGGTCCGACGACTCGTTCAACCGCATGTTCGAGCGGGACAAGGACGACCTGCGTGAACTCGGCCTGGTGATCGAGACGGTCGAGAGCCTCGAGGGTGAGGTGGGCTACATGGCCCGCCGCGACAGCAACCGCCTCCCGCCCATCACCCTGGACGCGGAGGAGGCCGCCGCGCTGGGGCTGGCCGCCAAGGTGTGGCAGCAGGCCCGGCTCGCCGGAGCGGCCAGCGGAGCGCTGCAGAAGCTGCGCGCCGCCGGGCTGCCCGAGGACGTCGACCCGTACGGGTCGCACGGCGCGCTGGAACCCCGGATCCCCGTGCACGAGGCGGCGTTCGAACCGCTGATGCTGGCCTGCCGGGACCGGCGCCCGGTCGTCTTCGACTACCGCAAGGCCACCGCCGCCCACCCCGAGCAGCGGCACGTCGAGCCGTGGGCGCTGGAGTGCTGGCGCGGCCACTGGTACCTGGCGGGCTGGGACCGCGACCGGGGCGCGGAGCGGGTGTTCCGGCTGTCCCGCATCACCGGCAAGGTCCGCTCCCGCGGCGGCCGGTACACGGCCCCCGTACCCGACGTGGTCACCGTCCGCGAGACCGTCGCGAGCTGGGCCGGGGAGATCGCCGACCGCTCGGCCCGCATCCGGCTGCGGTCGGACGCCGGGTACCCCCTTCGGGCGAAGGCCACCTCGGTTCGGGAACTCGGCGACGGCTGGGACGAGTTGGAGATTCCGTACGGCCACGGGCTGGACGCCTGGCTGGTGGAGTTCGGGCCCGACGTGGTCGTACTGGAGCCCGCGGAGCTGCGGGCCGACGTGGTGGACCGGCTGCGTGCCGTGGCCAAGGGCTGAGGGGGAGCGGAGCAAGACAGTGGCAGGCAAACCGGTCAGGCCCGTGAACGCCATCGACCAGACCCGGCGGATGCTCTCCCTGGTGACGTACCTGAGGGAGCGCCCGGGGGCGCGTGTGGAGGACGTGGCACGCGCCTTCGGCGTCACCGAGGACGAGCTGGTCTCCGACCTCGACGTGCTGCCCATGTGCGGCACCAGCTTCCGCGGCGGCGACCTGCTCGACATCGACACCGACGGCGAGCGCATCTGGTGGCACAACCCGGCCGCGCTCGCGGCGGAGGCGGCGGAGCCGCTGAGGCTCGCCGCGGACGAGGCCACCGCCCTGCTCGTCGCCGCCCGGGCCGTGGCCACCCTGCCCGGACTGCGGGAGAGCGACAGGCAGGCGCTGCTGCGGGCGACGGCCAAGGTGGAGACCGCGGCCGGCGAGGCGGCGGGCGCCAGCTCGCGGCTGTCGGTGACCTTCGAGTCCGAGGGCGGTGTCTTCGCCGACGTCGACCGGGCGATCGCCGAGCGCCGCCGCCTGTGGATCCGCTACTACTCGCCCGCCCGGGACGAGGTCACCGAGCGGGAGATCGACCCGATCCGCCTGGTCAGCGTCGGGCACACCTACGTCGAGGCGTGGTGCCGCCGCTCCGAGGCGCGCCGCACCTTCCGGCTCGACCGGGTCGCCGAGATCAAGATCCTCGACGAGCCCTCCGCCCCGCCGGAGATCGAACTGCGGGACCTGTCGGAGGCCCTGGTGCAGCCCGCGGCGGAGGACCCGGAGGTCGTGATCGAGGTCGGCCCCGGCGGCCGCTGGGTCGCCGAGTACTACCCGCACGACAGCGCGGACGAGCTCGCGGACGGCGGGCTGCGCATCACCCTGCGGACCCCCGACCCGACGTCGCTCAGACGGCTGGCGCTGCGGCTCGGGCGGGACGGCCGGATCGTCTCCCCGCCGGAGCTCGCCGGCAGCGCCCGGCAGGCCGCGCGCGAGGCGCTCGCCGCGTACGACGGGATCGAGGCGGTTGAAGCGGTCGAAGCGGCCGGTGCGCGCCGCCCCGCGCCGGAGCCCCAGGCGGCGCACGCGATCGCGGACGGGCCGGACGGCGCGGGCGAGTGATCCGGGGGTGCCCGCGGTGCGGGCGATCCGGCGGGACCGTCCGGGCGCGCCCGGCACGGCACCCCGCAGGCGAACGACCCGAGGAAGAGGAGCGAGGTCTGTGAGCGAGTCGGTGACGTCCTCAGCGGCGGGCATGACGGCGGAGTCCGCCTTCACCGGCATGAGAGCCGTCGCCCCGGTGCTGTTCCGGGCCGGCTGCCCGGACTGCCGGGAGCGCTTCGAGCTCGCCGCCGGTGCGCTGCGCCTCGCCATCGGCGCGTCCAGCCGCACCACCTTCTACTCCTTCACCTGCCCCCGGTGCGGCTCGGCGGTCCGCAAGCCCGCGGGGGAGCGGATCGTGGAACTGCTCACCGGCGGCGGGGTGCGCACGCTGCGGCTGCACTCGACGCTCTGACGGGCCGGGACGTACCTCCCCCGGGGACGGTCTAGGCTCGACGTCATGTTCTGGCCGATGTTCGCGGTTGCCGTGGGATTCGTGGGTCTTGCCGTGCTGGCGGTGTTCGCCGTGCGGGTCTTCGTGGCCGCGCAGGACCTGGGCAGGCAGGTCACCGACGCGGCACGCCGGATCAACCGGGCCGCGGAGGATCTGGAGCGGGCCGCGGAGAGCGCGGCCCGGTCGGCCGACGCCCTGTGAACCGTCCGGGCGTGCAGCGCGCCGTGGACCCGCTCGCCCTGTCACCGGGCAGGCAGAGACAGGTACGCTGCTGATCGTGGTCCGGTTAACGAGGCGCGGGCCGCGGACGGGAGTACGCACAGGGGACGCAGAGGGATTGCCTCACGTTCACCCCCGGGCGTTACGATCGCTGTCGACCCGATCGTCCGGACATGTGTCCGACCGGTCGGACAGCACCCCACCACAGCCGCCTCGGTGAGAAGGTAAAGACTTATGTTCGGAAGGCTCGGAGCCCCCGAGATCATTCTCATCCTCGTCGTCATCATCCTGCTGTTCGGCGCGAAGAAGCTTCCGGACATGGCTCGGTCGCTCGGCAAGTCCGCCCGCATCCTCAAGAGCGAGGCCAAGGCGATGAAGGACGAGAACAAGTCGTCCACCACCCCGGCCGGCCCGCCGAACACCGACGAGCCCTCGCAGCGCACCATCCAGGCCGCTCCCGGCGACGTGACCAGCTCGCGCCCGGTCAACGAGCCCACGGACACGACCAAGCGCTGACGCAGGGCCGGTGACCTCCGGCCCGCCGCACGAGATGGGAACGTGGGTTGCTGAAGTCTGCCCGCAAGCAGGAGAAGGATCCCGAGGGGCGGATGCCCCTCGCGGAGCACCTCCGCGAGCTCCGCAACCGGCTCGTGAAGAGCCTGCTGGCGATCGTCGTCACGACCGTGGTCGCTGCCTTCTTCTACAAGGACATCATCCAGTTCTTCACCGATCCCATCCTCGACGCGGTGGGATGCAAGTACAGCTTCGCCGAACTGGCGAAAGGTACCGAGGAAACGCAGTGCGCGCGGATCGTCCAGAACGGTCTGCTGAGCCCGTTCACGCTCGCCCTCACGGTCTCGCTGTCCTCCGGTGTGGCACTCGCGGCCCCGGTGTGGCTGTACCAGCTGTGGGCCTTCGTGGCCCCGGGCCTGCACCGGCACGAGAAGAAGTATTCGCTGGCCTTCGTGGCCGCGGGGTTCCCCCTGTTCCTCACGGGCGCCTACTTCGCCTACTGGTCGCTGCCCAAGATGGCGTCCGTGATGCTCGAGTTCTCGATCATCGGCAGCGACAACCAGCTTCCCCTCGATGATCTCCTGCAGTTGGTCATGCGGATGATCATCGTCTTCGGGCTCTCCTTCGAGCTGCCGCTGCTGCTGGTCATGCTGAACTTCGGGGGCGTCCTTTCCGGCAAGCGGATGGCGGGCTGGTGGCGGGGCATGATCCTGGGCATCACCCTGTTCGCCGCGGTCGCCACGCCCAGCACCGACCCGATCTCCATGCTCGCCCTGGCGGGCCCCATCTGGGTTCTGTACTTCGCAGCGAGCGCGATCGCCCTCGCGAACGACAGGCGGCGTGCCCGCCGCGACGCCCTCGGTCCCGCCGACGACGAGGCCTCCGAGCTGGATCTCACGCCCGAGGACATCGGCGAGATCGAGCCCGTGACCACCAGCCGGGCCGCCCTGCCCGAGCAGGCGAGCGGCGAGCGCACGGACCGGGTCAACGGTTATGACGACGTGACCTGAGGACCGCCGGCCGGCTCGTAGGGTCATCCCCGTGACCAGCGAGATCACCCTCTTCGTCAACCCCACCGCGGGCCGCGGCCGGGGCGCCCGCGCGGCGCAGCCGGCCGCTTCCGCGTTGCGGGCGGCCGGCTTCTCCGTGCGCACGGTGCTCGGGGAGGACGCCGAGGACGCCCTGACCCGCGCGCGGGCCGCCGTTGCGGGCGGCACCGGGGCGCTGGTCGCCGTCGGCGGCGACGGCATGGCGAACCTGGCGCTGCGCGCCGTCGCCGGCACGCGCACGCCGCTCGGCCTGGTCGCCGTCGGCACCGGCAACGACTTCGCCCGCGCGCTCGGCATGCCCGTACGGGAACCGGCCGCCGCGGGCCGCATGATCGCCGACGCGCTCAAGGGCGGCCGGATCCGCGACGTCGACCTCGGACAGGTGGGGGACCACTGGTTCGGCACGGTGCTCGCCTCCGGCTTCGACTCCCGCGTCAACGACCGCGGCAACCGCATGCGATGGCCCGCCGGACGCCTCCGGTACGACCTGGCGGTGATCGCCGAGCTGGCCGGCCTGCGACCCGTGCCCTACCGTCTCCGGCTCGACGACGGCGAGGTCCTGGAGGTCGAGGCGACCCTGGTGGCGGTCGGCAACGGCCCCTCCTACGGCGGCGGCATGCGCATCTGCCCGGCCGCCGACCTCACCGACGGGCTGTTCGACGTCACGGTCGTCGGACCGTGCAGCCGCAGGACGCTGCTGCGCGTCTTCCCGGGCGTGTACCGCGGGACCCACGTCGAGCACCCGTGGGTGACCGTGGTGCGGGCGGCCCGGGTGGAGATCGCCGCCGACGGCGTCACCGGCTACGCCGACGGGGAGGCGCTCGGCGCGCTGCCGCTGAGCGCCCGCTGCGTCCGCGGAGCGTTGCGGGTCGTCGGCCCCTGAGCTGCGCCGATCCGAGGGGCGGGGAAACCCGATCCGGATAATGATCGTCCTGTTGTCAGTGCGGCCCGGTACGCTCGAAAGCACGATGACAGAGGACCTCTCACCGGCCGAGCGGTACGCGGCAGCCCGCAAGCGCGCTGCCGAGCAGGCCACCGCGCTCGCCTCCTTCCGCGAGATGTACGACTTCGGCCTCGACCCCTTCCAGATCGAGGCCTGCCAGGCGCTCGAGGCGGGGAAGGGCGTGCTGGTCGCCGCGCCCACCGGCTCCGGCAAGACGATCGTCGGCGAGTTCGCCGTCCACCTCGCCCTCGGGCAGGGCAGGAAGTGCTTCTACACGACACCCATCAAGGCGCTGTCGAACCAGAAGTACGCCGACCTGTGCCGCCGCTACGGCGCGGACAAGGTCGGCCTGCTCACCGGTGACAACAGCGTCAACTCCGACGCCCCCGTGGTCGTGATGACCACCGAGGTGCTGCGAAACATGCTGTACGCCGGGTCGCAGACCCTCCTGGGCCTGGGCTACGTGGTCATGGACGAGGTGCACTACCTCTCCGACCGGTTCCGCGGCGCCGTCTGGGAAGAGGTGATCATTCACCTGCCCGAGTCCGTCACCCTGGTCTCGCTGTCGGCGACCGTGTCGAACGCCGAGGAGTTCGGCGACTGGCTCGACACGGTCCGCGGCGACACCGAGGTGATCGTCTCCGAGCACCGGCCCGTGCCGCTGTTCCAGCACGTGCTGGCCGGGCGGCGGATGTACGACCTGTTCGAGGAGGGCGAGGGCCGCAAGAGGGCCGTCAACCCCGACCTCACGCGCATGGCGCGCATGGAGGCCAGCCGGCCGTCGTACCAGGACCGCAGGCGCGGCCGGTCGATGCGCGAGGCCGACCGCGAGCGTGAGCGCCGGCAGCGCTCCCGCATCTGGACGCCGAGCCGGCCCGAGGTCATCGAGCGGCTCGACGCCGAGGGGCTGCTGCCCGCCATCACCTTCATCTTCAGCCGCGCCGCCTGCGAGGCGGCCGTCCAGCAGTGCCTGTACGCCGGGCTCCGGCTCAACGACGAGGAGGCGCGCCACAAGGTCCGCTCCCTGGTCGAGGAGCGCACGGCCTCCATCCCCCGCGAGGACCTGCACGTCCTCGGCTACTACGAGTGGCTGGAGGGCCTGGAGCGGGGCATCGCCGCCCACCACGCGGGCATGCTGCCGACCTTCAAGGAGGTCGTGGAGGAGCTCTTCGTGCGCGGGCTGGTCAAGGCCGTCTTCGCGACCGAGACCCTGGCGCTCGGGATCAACATGCCCGCCCGCTCGGTGGTGCTGGAGAAGCTCGTCAAGTGGAACGGCGAGCAGCACGCCGACATCACCCCCGGCGAGTTCACCCAGCTGACGGGCCGGGCCGGGCGGCGCGGCATCGACGTCGAGGGCCACGCCGTGGTGCTGTGGCAGCGCGGCATGAACCCGGAGCACCTGGCCGGTCTGGCCGGCACCCGCACGTATCCGCTGCGCTCCAGCTTCAAGCCGTCGTACAACATGGCGGTCAACCTGGTGGAGCAGTTCGGCCGGCACCGTTCGCGGGAGCTGCTGGAGACGTCCTTCGCGCAGTTCCAGGCGGACAAGTCGGTCGTCGGCATCTCCCGCCAGGTGCAGCGCAACGAGGAGGGCCTGGAGGGCTACAAGGCCTCCATGACCTGCCACCTCGGCGACTTCGAGGAGTACGCGCGGCTGCGCCGTGAACTGAAGGACCGGGAGAACGAGCTGGCCCGTCAGGGCGCCGCCCAGCGGCGTGCGGAGGCCGCCGTGGCGCTGGAGAAGCTGAAGCCCGGTGACGTCATCCACGTGCCCACCGGCAAGTACGCGGGCCTGGCCCTGGTGCTGGACCCGGGGCTGTCCGCGGGGCGGTCGAACGGCCATCGCGGCTTCGAGCACCACGACGGCCCGCGCCCGCTGGTGCTGACCGCCGAGCGGCAGGTCAAGCGGCTGGCGGCGATCGACTTCCCGGTGCCGGTCGAGCCGCTGGAGCGCATGCGCATCCCCAAGTCGTTCAACGCCCGCTCCCCGCAGTCCCGCCGGGACCTCGCCTCCGCCCTGCGCACCAAGGCGGGGCACATCCCGGCCGACCGGCACCGCAAGCGGCGCTCCCAGGCGACCGACGACCGCGAGATCGCCCGGCTGCGGACCGCCCTGCGGGCGCACCCCTGCCACGGGTGCAGCGACCGCGAGGACCACGCCCGCTGGGCCGAGCGCTACCACCGGCTGCTGCGGGACACCTCGCAGCTGGAGCGGCGCATCGAGGGCCGGACGAACACCATCGCCCGGACCTTCGACCGGATCGTCGCGCTGCTGACGGAGCTGGACTACCTGCGCGGTGACGAGGTCACCGAGCACGGCAAGCGCCTGGCACGGCTGTACGGCGAACTGGACCTGCTCGCCAGCGAGTGCCTGCGCGCGGGCGTCTGGGAGGGCCTCAACCCGGCCGAACTGGCCGGGTGCGTCTCGGCGCTGGTGTACGAGTCGCGCGTCGGGGACGACGCCATGGCGCCGAAGCTGCCCACGGGCAAGGCCAAGGCCGCACTGGGCGAGACGGTGCGGATCTGGGGCCGGCTGGACGCGCTGGAGGAGGAGTTCCGGATCAGCCAGACCGAAGGGGTCGGGCAGCGCGAGCCGGACCTCGGGTTCGCCTGGGCCGCGTACATGTGGGCCTCGGGCAAGGGGCTGGACGAGGTGCTGCGCGAGGCGGAGATGCCGGCGGGTGACTTCGTGCGCTGGTGCAAGCAGGTCATCGACGTGCTGGGGCAGATCGCGGCGGCGGCACCGGAGGGTTCCTCCGTCGTGCGGAACTCGCGCAAGGCCGTGGATCTGCTGCTGCGGGGTGTGGTCGCCTACTCGTCCGTGGGCTGACCACCCGCCGCGCGGGTCACGCCCGGGCGCTCGATCGGCTTCGGACGCAAGCCCGTTCACCCAGCGCGGTGAACGGGTCCGCCCTCAGGCCTTCCGCAACACCCTTCAGGCCGCTGGGCCTTCGGCGCTTCGGTTGCGGGTGAGCAGGTCGGCGACCCGCGCGATCAGCTGGCTCTCCGTACCGTCGCGGGTGGTCGCCGGGTGGTACGCGAGCACAAAGCGGCGTTGCCGGTCGCGCGTGGAGAACGCGGCGTTCTTGTAGCCGTACGTCTCGCCGGTCTTGCCCCAGAGGGTGATGCCGTTGACGGTGGCCTGCTGCAGGCCGGTGCTGTAGCGGGCCGGGGAGCCGTCCAGCATGCGCACATCGCTCGGGGGCAGGGTGAACATCAGCTGGAGCAGCTCGGGTGGGAGCAACTCGCCGGAGAACAGCGCGGCGAGCATCCGGTCGAGGTCGCCGGTCGTGGAGATCATGTCGCCCTCGCCGCGGCTGGAGGACTGGTCGTGGACGGTGATGTCCCGCAGGCTGCCGTCGGTCATCGCCAGATAGCCGTGCACGTGCCGGCCGTGGATGCGCGGGTCGTCGCCGGGTACGACGGTGCGCGCCAGGTTCAGCGGACGCAGTAGGCGATCCGTGACGGCCTCCCCGTACGGGCGGCCGGTCACCTTGTCGATGATCAGCGCGGCCAGGACGTAGTTGATGCCGCGGTACTCCTGCCGGGTGCCCGGGGTGAACTTCAGTGGTCCGTGGGTCGCTGTCGCCACCCACTGCTGTGGCGTCCAGTGGTCGAAGCGGTGGCGGACCACCTCCTCCGGGGTCCGTGGCTCCGGTATGCCGACGTGGTCGGGCAGTCCGCTGGTGTGGTTCAGCAGGTGTGCCACGGTGACAGCCGCGAACCGGGCCGGCAGCAGCCCTGGCAGGACGCGCCGCACGGGCGCGTCGAGGTCGATCAGGCCCTCCGCCACCAGTTGCAGCACCACCGTGGCGACGAAGGCCTTGGTGATGCTGCCGATGCGCACCTTGTCCTGTGACGTCGGTGGTCGGTGCGTCCGGAGGTCGGCCACGCCCGAGGTTCCGCGCCAGTGGCCGGCCGTGCCGCCGACGCACAGCTGAGCCGCGGTCGACGGCGGGTGTTCCAGGTCGTCGATCGCCGCTTGCAGGGCGGTGGGGTCCAGCGGCGGGATCGGCGTGCCCAGGGCGCGGGCGCGGGGGGCGGGCAGCACCGCGGTGGCGGCCAGCGCGGTCGTCCCCGACAGGGTGATGCCCACAAAAGTCCTGCGTGACATGCGCGTTGAGGTCATGTCTCTCACCCTGTCAGCGGGCGGGTCCCGTGGTCATCGGGGTTCACCCCGCAGTGACCCTCGATCACACCCTGACCCGCCCCCGAAGAGTGGTGCCGCTGCCCGATCTCCGAAGGGCGTGGAAATGGTTTGCCCACCCGGTGGCGGTGTGTCACCGTTCGGCCTGGACCGGCAGTTGATCATCGGCGTCCGGTCGATGTCGACGTGTCGGCGGCCTCTCGGGATCCACCGGAGAGGAGGACGAAACGATGGGAACCGGTGCCGTGGGGAACAGTTACGAGGACCAGTGTCGCCGGTCGTTGGCCGAGGAGCAGGCGAAGAGCCTTGCCGAGACCAACAACTGGGCACATGTGGACAGGGAGCGGGTCCACCAGGACTGGGACGTCCTGTACCGGGAGATCACGGCTTGCCTGGACGGCGGCTCCCTGCCGGGGGACGAGCAGATCCAGGAGCTCACCCGCAGGCACTTCGACATCGTGAGCCGGTTCTACACCCCCTCCAGGGAGGCTTACGTCGGCATGTCGCTCTTCTACGCCGAGGACGAGGCCATGAGGGCGTTCCACGATTCCTACCACCCCGAGCTGGCGGGGTTCCTGGGCGCCGCGATCAGGGTGTTCGCCGAGCAAGGAAGCGGGTTCGCCCCCAGCACGGGGGCCGAGGCCTCGGCCTAGTCGGGCGACTACAACCAACCCCTTGAAGGACGTGCTCGGTCGCTCAGAGTGTGAGCACCGGGCGCGTGGAGAAGTTGTCGTACAGGCTCTCCCCGTCGGGTCCGTGTACGAACTCGGCCGTGTCGGGGTTGCGGTTGGCGGTCGCCAGGGGGAGCCAGGCCAGCAGGTGCCCGTAGCCGCCGCACACCGACTCGCCCCCGTCGCCGCCGTGGACGGCGGTGACATCGTTTCGTATGCCTGTACGCCGTCACGCACTGCATTCGAACGGTCTCGCAGCGTGCAACCGGGTGAGCCTACTATCCCTTCGCAACCGGTTTCCGGCAGTTGCCGAACATGACACGGCGATGATCCGGTCGGACTAAGCTCGCCCGCAGCGCCCCGCCTTGAGGTGAATTCGGGCGTTTGTTCCCCAATGTGCAGATGATCCGGACCGTTACCTGACATACCCCCTTGCACGTCCCCGCGAACCTCAGTCGACTCCTGTCAGAAGGCCCCCATGGTGAGTGTTCAGTCCCCTCCCGGTCGCCGTGAACTTCCGCCCGCGCGCGTCCTGTTGCTCCCGGCCATAGTGATGGCCGCGGCGACCGGGGCCGCCGTCGCCCTGGTGACGGCACCGGCCCGGCTCGCCGTCGGGTGGTGCGGTGGCATCGCCACCGTGCTGGTGGTCGCGACCGCGGCCGAGGCGGTGCGCCGCGGCCGTGTGCTGCGCAACCGGCAGGCCGAGCACGCGCAACGCACCGCGTACCTCGAACAGCGGGTCGCCGCCCGGGAGAGCGAACTGATCCGGTTCTCCCGGGAGATCGTCCCCGCCGCGCTCGACCTGCTGCGCACGGGAGAATCGCCCCGTGAGGTGATCCGCAAGCTCGGCCTGGCCGACCCCGCCTACCGCGACCTCCCGGCGGACCAGGTCGAGACGCTGCTGACGGTGCTGCGGATCGTGGACCGCGAGGTGACCATGCGGGACGCCGCCGCGCGCTCCTTCGTCAGTGTCGCCCGCCGCGTGCAGGCGATCATCCACCAGCAGGCCGCGGAACTGCGGGAGATGGAGGAGGACCACGGCCGCAACCCCGAGGTCTTCGACGACCTGCTGCGCATCGACCACGGCAACGCTCTGATCGGCCGCCTGGCCGACTCCGTCTCCGTCCTCGGCGGCGGCCGCCCCGGGCGGCAGTGGCCCGAGCCGGTGTCGCTCTACAGCACCCTGCGCGGCGCCATGTCGCGCATCCTGGAGTACCGGCGCATCCAGCTGTCCTCGATCGCGAAGGTCAGCGTCAAGGGCATCTACGTCGAGCCGGTCATCCACGCCGCCGCCGAACTCCTCGACAACGCCACGCGCTATTCGCCGCCGCAGACCAAGGTGCACGTCACGGCGACCGAGGTGCAGACCGGCGTCTGCATCGAGATCGAGGACGGCGGCGTCAACCTCAACGAGGAGGCGCGGGCCCGGATCGAGGGCCTGCTGGAGGCCGCCAAGGCGGGCGTCGACCTGCAGGACATCGGTGAGCACCCGCGTCTCGGCCTCGCCGTCGTCGGCCGGCTGTGCACCGCGTACAACATGCAGGTCTCGCTGCGCGCCTCCGCCTACGGCGGCGTGCGCGCCATCCTCATCGTGCCGAGCGAGATGATCACCCACGAGCCCGGTGTCGGCCTCGCCCACGGCATCGGCGCCACCGGCATCCCCATGACCGTCGGCATCCCCGAGGGCCCCAAGCGCACGCCCAAGAAGCGCCGCCCGACCAGCCCGAAGATCCCCGCCACGGTCCTCCTGGAGGACGACGACGTCCCCGAGGTCACGGAGTGGACGGCCAACGGGCTGCCGCAGCGCCGCAGCCGCGTGAAGATGCCGCTCGCCGAACGGCTGGCCCAGCAGGCCGCCTACGAGCAGGCCGACCGGGAGGCCGAGGAGCGCGGCGAGTACAACCCCTGGGCCGCGGTGCAGGAGCCGGAGCACAAGCCCCTGCGCGACATGAGCGCGCCCGACGCCCCCGGCAAGGGCCTGGAGGCCTTCTGGGAGGGACTCAAGCAGGGCATCGAACCCGGCACCCACCCGACGGACTTCATCCGCAACCCGACCAAGTACCTGCACCTGATCAACGATCCGGCCCCCACCGAGGCCGAGGACGAGGGGGACCTCAAGTGATCCAGCAGCGAGGCAACTTCGACTGGATGCTCAAGCAGCTCGCCGACGGCGTGCCCGGCATCGAGATGATCGTGGTGCTCTCGGCCGACGGACTGCGCATCGCCCGCTACGGCGGCGAGCCCGACGCCGCCGACCGGGTCGCCGCGGCCTGCGCCGGGCTGCAGTCCCTCGCCGGCAGCATCTGCCAGGAACTCTCCGTCGGCGACGGCGAGATGAAGCTGGTCATGATCGAGATCGACCGCGGCTACTTCTACCTGATGAACGCCGGGGCCAACGCCTTCCTCGCGGTGCTCTCCGACGTCCGGTGCGAACCCGGCCGGATGAGCGCGATGATGCGCGACCTGGTCGTCCGGATCGGCGGGCACCTCACCAGCCCGCCCCGGCGCAACGGGCAGATCGTATGACCCCTCCCCGACGCCAGAGGCGCGACCCCGCACCGGACGCGTCCCCGCCCGCGGAGGGCGAGGGCAAGGTCCGCAACCCCGAGCGGATGTACGTGGTGGCCGGCCCGGACGGAGAGCGGGCCGAGCTCGACCTGGTGACGCTGATCGTGGCGCGTGCCGCCGACCCGCCTCCCTCCGCCTCGCCCGAACAGGCGGCGCTGCTCCGGCTGTGCGCCGCCCCCCTGTCCGTGGCCGAGCTGTCGGCCTACCTCCACCTGCCGTTCAGCGCCATGGGCACGCTGCTCACCGAGCTGCTGACGGCGGAACTGGTGCAGGCGCGCGCCCCGATCGTCCGCAAGGCGCGCTCCGACCGTTCCCTCCTCGAAGCGGTGATGCATGGACTTCAACGGCTCTGACACCATCCCCGGCCCCCGGGCCGAGGACCAGCTGCCCCAGACGGCACAGGCAGCGGCCAAGATCGTGATCGTGGGCGGCTTCGGCGTCGGCAAGACGACCATGGTCGGCTCGGTCAGCGAGATCACCCCGCTGACCACCGAGGAGACCATGACCCAGGCCGGCGTGGGCGTCGACGACAACTTCGGCTCCGCGACCAAGACGGCCACCACCGTCGCCATGGACTTCGGGCGCATCAGCATCACCGAGCAGCTCGTGCTGTACCTCTTCGGCACGCCCGGCCAGCAGCGCTTCTGGTTCCTGTGGAACGGCCTGTTCGAGGGCGCGCTCGGCGCAGTGGTCCTGGTCGACACCCGGCGCCTGGAGGTCAGCTTCGACGTCATGGGGCGCCTTGAGGAACGCGGCGTCCCGTTCGTGGTCGCCGTCAACTCCTTCCCGGACGCGCCCCGTTACGCCCTGGAGGAGCTGCGCACGGCCCTCGACCTCACCCCGGACATCCCGATCGTGGAGTGCGACGCGCGGCGGCGGGCCTCCAGCCGGGACGTGCTGATGACCCTCATGCGGTTCCTGCACTCGCTCGCCATGACGGGCTCGCGCGCCTGATCCGCGCGATCCGCACCGCACCTTCCCCCCTGTGACACCTGGAAAGCCCCGGAGCGACCACTGTGACGCCTGAATCCCACGCCCCGACCGGTACGGACGCCTCCCGGCCCGCCCCGCCCCCCGGCTGCCCCGCGCACGCCCTCGGGCCCGGGGGACTGCACCGGCTGCACGAGGTGGAGGACCTGGGAGCGCTGTACGAGCAACTGCGCGAGCAGCACGGCCCCGTGGCGCCGGTGCTGCTCCACGACGACGTGCCCATGTGGATCGTGCTGGGCCACGCCGAGAACCTGCACATGGTGCGCTCGCCCTCGCAGTACTGCCGGGACAGCCGGATCTGGACCCCCCTGCGGGAGGGCCTGGTCAAGCCCGACCACCCGCTGATGCCGCACATCGCCTGGCAGCCCATCGCCTCGCACGCCGAGGGCGACGAGCACAAGCGGCTGCGAGGCGCCGTCATGGGCGCCATCTCCACCATCGACTTCCGCAGCCTGCGGCGGTACATCAACCGCAGCACGCAGGCCATCGTCAACCGGTTCTGCGAGGTGGGCGAGGCCGACCTGGTGGGCCAGTTCACCGAGCACCTGCCGATGGCGGTGATGTGCGAGATCCTCGGCATGCCCGACGAGTACAGCGACCGCCTCGTGGAGGCCGCCCGCGACGCCCTCAAGGGCACCGAGACCGCGATCGCCAGCCATGCCTTCGTGATGGACGCCCTGAGCCGGCTCACCGCCCGGCGCCGCGCCCGGCCGGAGGAGGACCTGGCCAGCTACCTGATCACCCACCCCGCCCGGCTGAGCGACGACGAGGTACGCGAGCACCTGCGCCTGGTGCTGTTCGCGGCCTACGAGGCCACCACGAACCTGCTGTCGAACGTGCTGCTCACGGTGTTGATCGACCCGCGTTTCCGGGCGCAGCTCAACGGCGGTCAGATGACGGTGCCGGAGGCGGTGGAGCAGTCCCTGTGGAACGAGCCGCCCTTCAGCACGGTCTTCGCCTACTTCGCCAAGCAGGAGACCGAGCTGGGCGGCCAGCGCATCCGCCGCGGCGACGGCCTGCTCTTCGCCCCGCTCCCGGCGAACGTCGACCCCAGGGTGCGTCCGGACCTGAAGGCCAGCATGCAGGGCAACCGGTCCCATCTCGCCTTCGGGGGCGGTCCGCACGAGTGCCCGGGCCAGGACATCGGCCGGTCCATCGCCGACGTCGGCGTGGACGCCCTGCTGATGCGGCTGCCGGACGTCGAGCTCGACTGCGACGAGGAGGAGCTGCGCTGGACGGAGTCCATCGCCTCCCGGCACCTGGGGGACCTGCCGGTGACGTTCTCGCCGAAGCCGCTCCAGGACGTGTCCGAGCAGCCCCACCACAAGCCGGTCCCCGCGCAGCGCTCCGACTGGCAGATCGGCACCGTGCAGCCCCAGCCCCAGCCGCAGCACCAGTCGCAGCCGCAGGTCCAGTCGCCGGCGCCGCCTGTGCCGACCGCCGCCGCGCTGCCCCAGCCGGCCCCCGTGCAGCCCCGGCCGGTTCCTCCGCCGCCGGTCCCGCCGGCTCCGGCGGCGGGACCGGCCGGACGCAGGGGAGTGTGGCAGCGGTTCCTCAGCTGGTGGCGCGGCTACTGACCGTGCGGTGGGCCGTCGTACGTCCCGGCGGCCCACCGGTCGTACGACGTCCAGGCGGCGAGCGTGCGGGTGCTGCGGAACCGGTGCTCCCGGCCGGTGACCGGGTCGGTGAACTCCAGTACCCGCGCGAGCAGTTGCAGGGGGCGCCGGAAGTCGCCCGGCGGGACCGGGGCGGCGACCCGCGGGTAGAGCGGGTCGCCGAGGATCGGCACGCCCAGCGCGCTCATGTGGACCCGCAGCTGATGGGTCTGGCCGGTCCGCGGCAGCAACCGGTACCGGGCGAGCCCGCCCGCCCCCTCCGGCTGCCGCTGGAGCAGGTCCACCTCGCTGACCGCGTTGGGCTCCCCGGGCACCTCCCGGGCGGTGAGCGACCCGCGCTCCTTCACGATCCGGCTGCGTACGGTCCGGGGCAGGACGAGCGCGGGGTCGTACGGGGCGACGGCCTCGTACTCCTTGCGGACCAGCCGGTCGCGGAACAGGGTCTGGTAGGCGCCGCGCTCCCCGGGGCGCACCGTGAACAGCACGAGTCCGGCCGTGAGACGGTCCAGCCGGTGCGCGGCGGTGAGCGCGGGCAGGTCCAGCTCCCGGCGCAGCCGCGCCAGCGCGGTCTGCGCGACATGGCCGCCGCGCGGGGTGGTGGCCAGGAAGTGCGGCTTGTCGACGACGACGATGTGCTCGTCCCGGTGCACGACCCGAAGCGGGAACGGCACCGGCACCTCGTCGGGCAGCTCCCGGTGGAACCACACGAACGACCCGGGCGCGTAGGGCGCGTCCGGCTCGACCGGCCGTCCGTCGGCCGTCACGATCAGCCCGGCCCGGAGCATCCCGTCGACGACGCCGTCCCCCGCACCGCTGAGCCGCTCGACCAGGTGGTCGCGCACGGTGGACCACGGACCGGACGGCGGCAGCCGCACGCGCACCGCGTCCACGCCGTGGCGCTGCGGGAGGGGGGAGGGCGGAACGGGAGTCTTGCGTCTCATCGTCGTCAGCGTACGAGCCCCGGCGAGGCGACGGGACACCCGGAGTGCGGGGCGGCGCGAGGACGCGGCCTCGCCCTCCGGTCAGGCCGCCGGGGCGTTCTCCTGCTCCGCCTCGATCCGGGCGTTCCACTCCCGCTTCGAGGCCTGCCAGCCGTCCTCGTTGTGCCCGAGGCGCCAGTAGCCGGAGATCGACAGGTCCTCGCGCGGCAGGCCGCGCTCGACGCGCAGCAGCTTGCGCAGCTCCTTGACGAAGTGCGCCTCGCCGTGGACGAAGGCGTGCACACGCCCGTCGGGGAACTCCAGGTTCCGCACGGCCTCGATCAGTGCCTCGCCCTGCGGCCGGTCGCCGCGGTGCAGCCAGACGACCTCCACGTCCGAGTCGATCTTCTGCTCCTCCTCGGGGCCGGAGATCTCCACGAAGGCGTGGGCCCGGGCCCCGGGCGGCAGGGACTCCAGGGAGCGGGCGATCGCCGGGAGGGCGCTCTCGTCGCCCACGAGCAGGTGCCAGTCGGCGGTGGCGTCGGGCGCGTAGGCGCCGCCGGGTCCCATGAACCGCACGGTCTCGCCCGGCCGGGCGCGCAGGGCCCAGGGGCCGGCCAGGCCCTCGTCGCCGTGGATGACGAAGTCCAGGGTCAGCTCGCGGTGCTCGGCGTCCCAGTGGCGGACCGTGTACGTCCGGGTCACCGGCCACTGGTCGCGGGGGAGTTCCTCGCGGACGCGCTGGAGGTCGAAGGGCTCCGCGTAGGTGACGCCGCGCGGCGGGAACAGCAGCTTCACGTAGTGGTCGGTGCAGGTGTCCGCCGCGAAGTCGGCGAGGCCCTCACCGCCGAGCACCACGCGCTGCATGTGCGGGGTCAGCCGCTCGGTGCGGACGACCTGCGCGGAGTGCGTCCTGCGCGGCTGGCGTTCCGGTCGCTCTGCCATGAGGACCTCCCTGTCTCGCATGGTTAGGGTTACCTAAGTTAGCACCCCGTGCCCTGTGCACGCCTGTCGGCCGGAAGGTTTCCGGCGACCGTCGGCCCGGAAGGTGTGCACCGACCGTCCGCCCGGAGGGTGTGCACCGACCGTCCGCCCGGGTCGTCCGCCCCCGGGCGTGGGCCGCGGTCCCGGGCGCTCACGCCGAGAGCGTCGTCAGCAGCCGCTCCAGCGAACCGCCCAGACCCCAGCGGGTGGCCAGTGCCTCCAGCGCCTCCGGGTCGCGTGGGCCGCGCGGCAGCGCCGTCTCCACCTCGGGCAGCGGCACGTCGTCCGCGACCCGGACCACCTTCGGCGCGACCGCCAGGTACGGGCGCGCCTCGTCCAGCCGCCTGCGCTGCGTCGGCGTCAGCTTCGACCTCCGGTCCTCCACGGCCGCCATGATCCCGGCCAGGTCGCCGTACTCGGCCAGCAGCTTGGCGGCGGTCTTCTCGCCGATGCCCGGCACGCCCGGCAGGCCGTCGCTGGGGTCGCCGCGCAGCAGGGCCAGGTCCGCGTACCCCTTCCCGTCGACCCCATACTTCTCGCGCAGTGCCGCCTCGTCGGTGAGCTGGAGCGTGCCCACGCCCTTCAGCGGGTACAGCACGCGCACCCCGCGCGCGTCGTCCACCAGCTGGTAGAGGTCGCGGTCGCCGGTGACGATGTCGACCGGGCTCTTCGCGCGCGCGGTGAAGGTGCCGATCACGTCGTCCGCCTCGTACCGCGCGACGCCCACGCGCGCGATGCCCAGCGCGTCCAGCACCTCCTCGATGACCGGCACCTGCGGGGACAGCGTGTCCGGCACCTCCTCCTCGTCCGGGCCGGCCGGGCGCTCCTCGGCGACGCGGTGCGCCTTGTACGCGGGGATCAGCTCGACGCGCCAGTGCGGTCGCCAGTCGGCGTCCATGCAGGCCACCAGGTGGCTCGGCCGGTGGTCCCGGACCAGGCGGTCGATGAAGTCGAGCAGTCCCCGCACGGCGTTCACCGGGGTGCCGTCCGGCGCCTTGACCGACTCGGGCACCCCGAAGTAGGCGCGGAAGTACAGGGAAGCGGTGTCGAGGAGCATCAGTCGTCCGGTCACGCCTCGCATCATGCCGTACGGCACCGACAGCCACCCGGTGCGGCACCGACAGGCATCCGGTGCTGCACGGCACGTCGTCGCCGCACCACGCGTGTGACGCGGCTCACTCTTTTGTTTGGCTTTCAAGATCGGGGGGAGGCGCCGCCCCGGAGCGAGGCTGGTTGCGCATTTCAACTGTTTGCGCCCTGTCTCGCTCCGTCCTTGCCGCCGACGGAACAGAGGTGCACGTGTCAGCGAGCCTTGAGGCAGAGAGCCTGTACAAGGTGTTCGGCAGGAGACCGCAGCGGGCCGTCGAGCGGCTGCGCGACGGGGCCGACCGCGAGGAGCTGCGCGCCGAGGGCGCCACCGCCGCCGTGATCGACGCGTCGTTCACCGTCGAGCCCGGGCAGATCTTCGTCGTCATGGGCCTGTCCGGCTCCGGCAAGTCCACCCTGCTGCGCATGCTGAACGGCCTGCTCGAACCGACCGCCGGGCAGGTGCGTTTCGACGGCCAGGACCTGACCGCGCTGAGCGACCGCGAACTGCGCGAGGTCCGCTCCCGCAAGATCAGCATGGTGTTCCAGCACTTCGCCCTGTTCCCGCACCGCAGTGTGCGCGAGAACGCGGCCTACGGCCTGGAAGTGCAGGGCGTGCCCCGCGCCGAGCGCGCACGCCGCGCCGACGAGGCGCTCGCCCTGTGCGGCCTGGCCGGCTGGGAGAAGTCCTGGCCCGACGAGCTGTCCGGCGGCATGCAGCAGCGCGTCGGTCTCGCCCGCGCGCTCGCCACCGACGCCGACCTGCTGCTGATGGACGAGTCCTTCAGCGCCCTGGACCCGCTGATCCGCCGCGACATGCAGGACCAGCTGCTGGAGCTCCAGCAGAAGCTGAAGAAGACGATCGTCTTCATCACCCACGACCTGAACGAGGCCATGCGCCTGGGCGACCGCATCGCCGTCATGCGCGACGGGCGCATCGTCCAGAACGGCACCGCCCAGGACATCCTGCTGCGGCCCGCGAACGACTACGTCGCCTCCTTCACCCAGGACGTCGACCGCTCCCGCGTGCTGACCGCGGCCGAGCTCATGGACACCGCGGTCGCCGGCGCCACCCCCGGCTGCCACTGCGAGACCGCCACGCCCGACACCCCCTTCACCGAACTGTGCGCGATCAGCGCCCGCCTGACGCACCCGGTCCCGGTGGTGGACGAGCACGACAGGCTGGTCGGCGAGATACCCAGGCAGCGGCTGGTCGGCTTCCTCGGCGACGAGCCGGACGTCACCCCGCAGCCCTGCGACTCCCCGCGCGACAAGGACGGGGAGAAGGTGACCGCCCGTGCCTAGGGTTCAGCTCGGCACCTGGGTCAACGACGCCGTCGACTGGCTCACCACCCACATGGGCTGGTTCTTCGACTTCTGCAAGACCGTCTTCCTCGGCCTCCACGACGGCATCGACGCGGTGCTCCAGGCCCCGCAACCGCTGCTCCTCGCGGGCATCCTCGCCGTGATCGCCTTCTGGCTGCGCGGCACCCTCGCCGGTGTCCTCGCCTTCGCCGGGTTCGCGTTCATCGACTCCCTCGGGCTGTGGGAGAACGCGATGACCACCCTGGCGCTCGTGCTCGTGGCGACCGTCATCGCCCTGGTGATCGCCCTGCCCGTGGGCATCTGGGCGGCCCGTTCCGACCGCGTCAGCGCACTGATCCGGCCGGTCCTGGACTTCATGCAGACGCTGCCGGCGATGGTCTACCTGATCCCGGCCATCCTCTTCTTCGGCACCGGCGCCTCCGCGGGCATCGTCGCCACCCTGATCTTCGCGCTGGCCCCCGGTGTACGCATGACCGAGCTGGGCATCCGCCAGGTCGACAAGGAACTGGTCGAGGCCGCCGAGGCGTTCGGCACCACACCCCGCAACACCCTGCTGCGCGTCCAGCTCCCGCTGGCCCTGCCCACGGTCATGGCCGGCGTCAACCAGGTCATCATGCTCGGCCTGTCCATGGCGGCCATCGCCGGCATGGTCGGCACCGGCGGCCTCGGCGGCGACGTCAACCAGGCCATCGGACAGCTCAACGTAGGCCTCGGCGCCGAGGCCGGTGTGGGCATCGTGATCCTCGCGATCTACCTCGACCGCATGACCAGCGCGCTGGGCACCCAGGTCTCCCCGCTGGGCCGCCGCGCCGCCGCCCGGCTGCGCGCCGCCCAGGGGCTGAAGATCTGGTCGTACCGGCCGCGCCCGGCGGTCGCCGTGATCGGCGTCGTCGTCCTCGCGCTCACCGCGGGCGGCATGGGCGTCCTCGGCGGCGACGGCGGCTCCCCGGACTCGGCCGGGAGCAAGGACGTCGGCCGGGGCAAGAAGATCAGCATCGGCTACATCCCCTGGGACGAGGGCGTCGCCTCCACCTTCCTGTGGAAGGAGGTCCTGGAGCAGCGCGGCTACGAGGTCGAGGCCAAGCAGCTCGACGCGGGCCCGCTGTACACCTCGCTCGCCCAGGGCGACATCGACTTCCAGACGGACGGCTGGCTGCCGACGACCCACGCCCCGTACTGGAAGAAGTACGGCAAGCGGCTCGACGACCTCGGCGCCTGGTACGACAAGACGTCCCTGGAGCTCAGCGTCCCCTCGTACATGAAGGGCATCGACTCCCTGGCGGACCTCAAGGGCAAGGCGTCGCGGTTCGGCGGGAAGATCACCGGCATCGAGGCCGGCGCCGGCGAGATGGCCCTGCTGAAGAGCAAGGTGCTCAAGGAGTACGGGCTCGACGAGGAGTACGAGGTCGTCGACAGCTCCACGCCCGCCATGCTGGCCGAGCTGAAGCGCGCCTACGCGCAGAAGAAGCCGGTCGTCGTCACCCTCTGGTCGCCGCACTGGGCGTACAACGACTACGACCTCAAGAAACTGAAGGACCCCAAGGGCGCCTGGGGCGAAGGCGACGGCGTGCACACCCTGTCCCGCAAGGGCTTCGCCGACGACGACCCCACGGTCGCCGGCTGGCTGAAGAAGTTCGAGATGAGCGAGAAGGAGCTCACCAGCCTCGAGGCGGAGATCAACAAGGCGGGCAAGGGCAGGCAGCAGCAGGCCGTCCGCGCCTGGCTGGAGCGGCACCCCGGCTACGCCGACAGGATGGCCCCCGTGAAGGGCGCCGGCGGGACCCCGGCGGAGGCGGAGCAGCCCCTGGACGTCGCCTGGTTCCCCTGGGACGAGGACATCGCCGTCACCTACCTGTGGAAGAACGTCCTGGAGCGGCGGGGCTACACGCTGAACCTGAAGCAGATGGACGTCGGCCCGGTCTACACCGGCCTGGCCTCCGGTGACATCGACCTCAACTTCGACGCCTGGCTGCCCCACGCGCAGAAGAACTACTGGGACAAGAACAAGGACCGGCTCGCGGACCTGGGGACCTGGTACGCACCGACCTCCCTGGAGATCGCCGTGCCGTCCTACGTCAAGGGCGTCGACTCCCTGGCCGACCTCAAGGGCAGGGCCGGCACCTTCAAGGGCCGGATCATCGGCATCGAGCCCGGCACCGGCGAGATGGACCTGCTGAAGAACAAGGTCCTGCCCGGCTACGGCCTGGAGGACGAGTACGAGGTCGTCGACGGCTCCACGCCCGCCATGCTGGCCGAGCTGAAGCGCGCCTACGCCAGGAAGGAGCCGATCGCCGTCACCCTGTGGTCGCCGCACTGGGCGTACAGCGACTACCAACTGACCAAGCTCAAGGACCCGAAGAAGGCCTTCGGCGAGGGCAACACGATCCGCACCATCTCCCACGAGGACTTCCCCGAGGAGTACCCGCGGCTCACCGAGTGGATCAAGAACTTCCGGATGACCGAGGACGAGCTCGGCAGCCTGGAGAGCGAGATCAAGGACCGCGGCCAGGGCAAGGAGGAACAGGCCGTCGCCGCATGGCTGGAGCAGCACCCGGAGATGGTGAACCGGATGACGCCGCAGTAGGGTTCCGGGTGGGACACGCGACACGCCGCGTCCCACCCACCCCACGATCCCCACCAGCGGGATCCGGACAACCACAGAGCGCTACGCCACCCCCCGAACCCCTTTCCCCTCCCTGTTCCTCCCCCGGGAGGGACGCCCGCCCCACCGCCCCGGGCGGCGGATCCCCTGGCGCGAACCGTCGGGTCGCGCACCGCCCGGTACGACGGCGATGCGACGGGCGCGTGATGCGGTCCGCCGAACATGCGTAGGGTGCGGACAGGCCGGCGGAAGGAGTGCGCCGGACCGCCGGGGCACGGGAGCGGGCGACGGGCGAAGGAGGGAGCCGGAGCGATGGGCGACCACAAAGAACAGTCCCTTCGGGTCGGCGCGGCCGTACGCCGGCGGCGCCGTGCGCTGGACCTCACCCTCGCCGTCGTGGCCGAGCGCAGCGGCCTGTCCGTCCCCTTCCTCAGCCAGGTCGAGAACGACCGGGCCCGCCCCAGCCGCAGTTCCCTGGAGAAGGTCGCCGACGCCCTGCGCACGACCGCCGTGGAACTGCTCGCCGCGGCCGACCCGGCGTGCAGCGTGGACGTGGTCCGCGCCGACGACCCCGAGCCGCTGCCCCGGCCCCGCACCCGCTCCCTGGTACGCGGACACCACCAGATGCACGCCTCCGAGTACACCGGCGACCATGACGCGGGCCGTGAGTTCCAGTACCGCAACGACCAGTTGATGTACGTGGCGGACGGTGCGGTGGAGATCGAGGCGGAGGGCCGCGCCTACCGCCTGGGGCGGGGGGACACGCTGTACCTGACCGGCGGGGTGCGGCACCGCTGGCGGGCGGCGGAGTCGGACACCCGCGTCGTCGTCGTCGCCGTGGCGGAGCACATCGAGGCGGTCCGGGACCGGCCGCGCCGGTGAGGGTGGTCTCGCTCGTCCCCTCACTGACCGAGGCCGTGGCCCGCTCGGCGCCGGGTGCCCTGGTGGGCGTCACCGACTGGTGCACCCATCCGCCGGCTCTGGACGCCGTCCGCGTCGGCGGCACCAAGAACCCCCGCGTCGACCTGATCGCCTCCCTGGCGCCCGACCTGGTGATCGCCAACGAGGAGGAGAACCGCGCCCCCGACCTCCGGGCCCTGCGGGAGACGGGCGCCGAGGTGCTGGTGACCGAGATCCGGAACGTGCCGCAGGCCTTCCGGGAACTGGCCCGGGTGCTGGACGCCTGCGGGGTGCCGGCCCGTCCCCGCTGGCTGGACCGGGCCGAGGAGACCTGGGCGGCCCTGCCCGCGCCGGCGGACCGGCCGAGGGCGATCGTGCCGATCTGGCGGCGCCCCTGGATGGTGCTGGGCCGCGACACCTTCGCCGGCGACGTCCTGGCCCGCCTCGGCGTCGACCTGGTGCACGCGGACCACCCCGACCGCTACCCGCGCATCCCGCTGGAGGAACTGCGCGACTGCGGCGCCGATCTGGTCGTCCTGCCGGACGAGCCCTACCGCTTCACCGCCGACGACGGCCCGGAGGCGTTCCCGGACCTGCCCTGCGCGCTGGTCAGCGGACGGCACCTGACGTGGTACGGACCGTCACTGGGCGAGGCGCCGAGCGTGCTGGGCCGGGCCCTGCGAGCAGCGCACCGCTGACCAGCCCGCGCAGGGTCCCGGCCACCGCGGTGCCCCACGCCGCCACCAGCACCGCGTAGAGCACGACGGCGGGGCCCGCGTAGGCCCAGAGCCCGGTGTGCCGCCCGAGCGCCTCGGCTCCGGTGACGCAGGTGCCGACCGGGAAGGTGAACGACCACCAGGTCATCGAGAAGGCCATGCCCTGCCGCCGGGCCCGCCGGACGAGGGCGGCGGCCAGGCAGAACCACAGCAGCGCGAACCCCATCACGGGCACCCCGTAGAGCACGGCGAGGACACCGAAGCCCTGGCCGTAGGGCTCCGGCACGACCCCGGGGGCGACGTCCGCGAACGCGCCGACGGCGGTGGTGGACTGGCCGAGCGGCCCCAGCACCAGGAACAGCGTCGGCGTCAGGGCCGGGGGCAGCGGCCCGCCGGTGAGCAACCGCGCGAAGACCAGCGGCAGCATCAGCCCGGTCGCCAGCAGGCTCAGCCCGAACAGGGCCACGCAGACGAGCAGCAGCGTCGCACGGGGCTGCCCGGCCGGCAGGTGCGGCACCAGCCGCGGCCCGACCGCGGCCGACACCATCGGCGCGACCAGCGGCAGCAGCCACACCGGCGTGGCCTGCCCCGGCTCCACCCGGTGCCGCACGGCCATCAGGTACGGGACGGCCACGGCGGCGGCCAGCGCGAGGACCGTGCCGGTGGTGAACAGCACGGCGTCCACCACCACCGCGGCGCGCAGCCCGACGAGGTCACGGCCGACGGTGAGGGCGCCGCCGCCGACGGCCAGCAGGGCCATGGCGAGGCAGCCGTAGAAGGGCGCCGTCGCCGGGTCGAGCAGTTCGGCGCGGGCCCGGGCGCGGTGGTGGGCCCAGTGCGCGGCCCGCGCCCCGAGCAGGACGAGCAGCGCGAGCAGCGAGAGGGCCCACACCGCGGTCAGTGCGGCGCGCAGCCCCGGAACGTGCGGGGGCAGTCCGGCTCCGGCGGTGGCGACGACGGCGGTCCCCATGACGGTGGCGTACCAGTTGGGTCCGAGGTGTCGGACGGAGAGGCGGGCGGCGGGGGGCCGGACTGCGGTGACCATGCCTCCACGGTGGCGGCGGGGGAGCCGGGCCACCAGGGAGTGCTCTCCTATGGCGGCATAAGCTGGGTTTATGAGCAACGCAGACGGTCGGACCGGGCCCCTCGCGGCCGGGTCCCTGGCCCACCGGGTCCCGGACCTCGGTGCGCTGGAACTGCTGCTGGCGGTGGCGCGGGTCGGCAGCCTCGGCGGGGCGGCGCGGGAGGTGGGCATCACCCAGCCCGCGGCCAGCAGCCGCATCCGGTCCATGGAGCGGCAGCTCGGGGTGGCGCTGGTCGACCGCTCCCCGCGGGGGTCGCGGCTGACGGACGCGGGGGCCCTGGTCACGGACTGGGCCCGGCGGATCGTCGAGGCGGCGGAGGCGTTCGACGTGGGCGCGCAGGCGCTGCGCGACCGCCGGGACTCGCGCCTGCGGGTGGCGGCGAGCATGACCATCGCGGAGTACCTGCTGCCGGGCTGGCTGCTCGCGCTGCGCGCGCAGCGGCCCGACACGGCGGTGTCGCTGCACGCGGGCAACTCGACGGTGGTGGCGCAGCGGCTGCTGGCGGACGAGGCGGATCTGGGCTTCGTGGAGGGGGTGAGCGTGCCGAGCGGGCTGGACTCGGTCGTCATCGCGCACGACCGGCTGATCGTCGTCACCGCGCCGGGCCACGCCTGGGCCCGGCGCCGGCGGGCACTGGCGGCGCACGAGCTGGCCTCGACGCCGCTGATCCTGCGTGAGAAGGGGTCCGGGACGCGGCAGGTGCTGGACGCCGCACTGGGCGGTCTGGCCCGGCCCCTGATCGAGCTGTCCTCGACGACGGCCGTGAAGGCGGCCGCGGTCGGCGGGGCCGGGCCCGCGGTGCTCAGCGAACTGGCGGTGGGGGAGGAGCTGGGCATGCGGCGGCTGGTGTCGGTGCCGGTGGAGGGGGTCGCCCTGGCCCGCGACCTCCGGGCGGTGTGGCCCACCGGGCACCGCCCCACGGGCCCGGCCCGGGACCTGCTGTCGCTCACCCGGGGGTAACTGGCCGTCGCTCACCCGGGGTTGGCCGGCTGTCGCTCACCCGCGGGTGGTGACGGGAGCGGGGCGTCCGGCCGCCGCCTCCACCAGCGCCGTCATCACCCGTACGTCGTCCCCCATCTCCGGGTGCCACTGCACTCCCAGCACCCAGCGGGCGGACGGCAGTTCCACCGCCTCCACCGTGCCGTCCGCCGCGTACGCCGACGGCACCAGGCCCTCGCCCAGCCGGTCCACGGCCTGGTGGTGGTACGTCGGGACGAACTCCTCCTCCGGTACGACCCGGCCGTACAGGCTCCCCGGCACCGGTGTGACGGCGTGGCCGCCGAACACGCCCACGACCTCGGCGTGGCCGTCGATGTGCTGCACCAGCGTCCCGCCCAGCGCGACGTTGAGCAGCTGCATGCCCCGGCAGATCCCCAGCAGCGGGACGTCCGCCGTCAGGGCCGCGTCGATCAGCGCCAGCTCCCAGGCGTCCCGCTCCGGTGCCGGCGGCCCGGTGCGCGGTTCGCGCTCCGCGCCGTAGCGGACCGGCTCGACGTCGGGCCCGCCCGCGATGACCACCCCGTCCAGGCGGGCCACGGCGGCCGCGGCCCGCTCCGGGTCGTCCGGCGGCAGCATGACGGCCAGGCCGCCCGCCCGCTGCACCAGGCGCGGGTAGCCGACCGGCAGCAGCGCGGCCTCCAGCTCCCACACGCCCCAGCGCGCACCGGCCTCCAGGTAGGTGCTGACCCCGATCAACGGCCCGTTCACCACAACTCCCTCGTCGTTCGTCGGTTCAGTCCCGTGCCAACTCTGCCTCGGCCGCGGCCAGCGCCGCGAACTCCTCCTCCGGCGCCTTCGCCACCAGCCGCTTGCGGCTGTACAGGCCGAAGTAGGCGACGGCCACCGCGTAGACCACCAGCGCGATGAAGGCCGCCGTGACGTCCACCAGGAACGTGGCCACCAGCGCGGCGCAGGCCAGCACCAGGGCGACCGAGGAGGTCAGCACCCCGCCCGGCGTGCGGTACGGCCGCGGCAGTCCCGGCTCGCGGCGGCGCAGCACGATGTGGGACAGCGACATCAGCGCGTAGGAGATGGTCGCGCCGAACACGGCGATGTTCAGCATGCGGGCCCCGTCGCCGGTCACCGCCGCCAGCAGGAAACCGATCGTGCCGGGCACCAGCAGGCCCAGGTAGGGGGCCTTGCGGCGGCTGGTCAGGGACAGGAAGCGCGGCAGGTAGCCCGCGCGGGACAGGGCGAACAGCTGGCGCGAGCCCGCGTAGATCAGGGAGAAGAAGGACGCCACCAGACCGGCCAGGCCCGCGTAGTTGACGATCCGGCTGAGGGTCGTCGCCTTCCCGTCCGGCTGGAGCGCCTCCACCAGCGGGTTGCCCGCCTCCTGGACGGCCGCCGAGCCCCGCGCCCCGGCGGCAGCGAAGAACGTGACCACTGCGAGGACCACCAGGATGCCCATCGACCAGCGGATGGCCTTGGGCAGCGTGCGGGCCGGCTCCCTGGTCTCCTCGGCGGCCAGCGGCACCCCCTCGACGCCCAGGAAGAACCACATGCCGAACGGGAACGCCGCCCAGATGCCGAGCAGCCCGAACGGCAGCCAGGAGCTCGACCCCGCGGCGGAGGGGTCGGCCGGGATGTCGTCCAGCGAGCCGAGGGAGAAGTCGGGCAGCGCGGCCAGCGCGAAGACGATCAGGGCGGCCACCGCGATGCCGGTCACGACGAAGCTGAAGCGCAGCGCCTCGCCCACGCCCCAGAGGTGGATGCCGAGGAAGATCACGAAGCACACCAGGTACATCGGCCAGCCGGACTCCAGACCGAACAGGCCCAGCGACTCGACGTAGTCGCCGATGAAGATGACGATGGCGGCGGGCGCGAGGACGTACTCGATGAGGATCGCCGTGCCGGTCAGGAAGCCGCCCCAGGGGCCCAGCGCCCGGCGGGCGAAGCCGTAGCCGCCGCCGGCGGTGGGCAGGATCGAGGACAGCTCGGCGAGCGCGAAGACCATGCAGGCGTACATGGTGCCCATGAGCACCATGGCGATGGCGAGACCGCCGAAGCCGCCCTCCGCCAGGCCGAAGTTCCAGCCGGAGTAGTCGCCGGAGACGACGTAGGCGACGCCGAGGCCGGTCAGCAGCACCCAGCCGGCGCTGCCCCGGCGCAGCGCCCTGCGTTCCAGATAGTCGTCGCCCTCCGGGGCGGGTGTCGGAGCGGGATCCTGGGACATGGGCTGTCTCCCCACGGGAGGTGACCAGCACGGGCGGTGACGGACACGGGCCGGCGGTCACGGGCGGACGGGCTGCGGCTCAATGGAATGAGGCCATACCTTTGCGGTGCCGCCCGGGGGAAGGCAAGACCCGTGCGTTAATCGCCGGTAAATCCTCGCGGCGCCCGCACACCCGCGGCTCAGCCCAGGAAGCCCCTCAGCAGCGCCGCAGTGCCCCCGCAGTGCTCGCGCATGATCTCCCGCGCCTGGTCGGCGTCGCCCTCGATCACGGCCTCCACCAGCGCCGTGTGCTGGCGCTGCGAGTGCTCCAGGTTGCGCACCAGCAGCGGGATGCAGTCCAGCAGGTCGTTGACCTGCGCGCGCACGGCCGCGTACTGCGCGGTGAGCGTGGGCGAGCCCGACAGCTCGGCGAGGGTCAGGTGCAGCAGCGTGTCCAGGCGCCGGTAGTCGGTGAGCGGCGCGTCCCGCGTGCGGGCCAGGGCCTCCCGCAGCCGCCCGGCCTGCTTCCCGCCCAGGCCGTGGCCCGCGCACAGCCCGGCCGCCCCCACCTCGAGCACCTCGCGGAAGCGCAGCACGTCCTCCAGGTCGACCTCGGCGATCCGCCGCCGCAGCTCGTCCTCGCCGCCGGCGTCCGTGCGGGGCAGCACGAAGGTGCCGCCGTAGCGGCCGCGGCGCGACTCCACCAGACCCTGGTCCTGGAGGACCTTCAGCACCTCGCGCAGCGTGACCCGGCTGATCCCCAGGCGCTCGGCCAGCTCCCGCTCGGCCGGCAGCCGCTCCCCGCCGGGCACCAGGCCCAGCCGCACCACCTGGAGGATCTGCTCCAGGGCCTCCAGGAAGCCGTTGCCCGCGCGCACCGGCCGCAGCACCGGCGTCAGCCCGTCCCGCACCCCGGCGCCGCCGTCGTCCTCCGGCATGTGGCCGTACCCCCTTCCCAAGCAATGGTTCTCCGCAATACCTTATGGCTTCCGGCGGACCCAAGGAGCCAAGGAGGCCCTCCCGTGGCAGACCGCACACCCCCGCTGAGCGTCGAGGAGCTGCACGCCCTCGTCGCGGGCGGTGAGATCGACACTGTCGTCCTGGCCTTCCCCGACATGCAAGGGCGGCTCCAGGGCAAGCGGTTCGCCGCACGCTTCTTCCTCGACGAGGTCCTGGAGAACGGCACGGAGGGCTGCAACTACCTGCTCGCCGTCGACACCGAGATGAACACCGTCGACGGCTACGCGATGTCCTCCTGGGAGAGCGGCTACGGCGACTTCGCCATGGTCCCCGACCTGGCCACCCTGCGCCGCGTCCCCTGGAACGCCGGCACCGCCATGCTCCACGCCGACCTCGCCTGGCACGACGGCTCACCCGTAGTCGCCGCGCCCCGCCAGATCCTGCGCCGCCAGCTCGAGCGCCTGGCCGAACTCGGCTACACCGCCCAGGTCGGCACCGAGCTGGAGTTCATCGTCTTCGAGGACACCTACGAACAGGCCTGGGACGCCGGCTACCAGGGCCTCACCCCGGCCAACCAGTACAACATCGACTACTCGGTCCTCGGCACCGGCCGCATCGAGCCCCTGCTGCGCCGCATCCGCAACGAGATGGCGGGCGCCGGCCTCACCGTCGAGTCCGCCAAGGGCGAGTGCAACCCCGGCCAGCACGAGATCGCCTTCCGCTACGACGAGGCCCTGGTCACCTGCGACCAGCACACCGTGTACAAGACCGGCGCCAAGGAGATCGCCGCCCAGGAGGGCAGGTCGATCACCTTCATGGCCAAGTACAACGAGCGCGAGGGCAACTCCTGCCACATCCACCTCTCGCTGGCCGACGCCGACGGCGGCAACGCCATGGCGGGGGACGGCGCGGACGGCATGTCGGACGTCATGCGGCACTTCCTCGCCGGCCAGCTCGCCGCCCTGCGCGAGTTCTCCCTGCTCTACGCCCCCAACATCAACTCCTACAAGCGGTTCCAGCCCGGCTCCTTCGCCCCGACCGCCGTCGCCTGGGGCCACGACAACCGCACCTGCGCGCTGCGCGTCGTCGGCCACGGCCGCTCCCTGCGCTTCGAGAACCGCCTGCCCGGCGGCGACGTCAACCCCTACCTCGCCGTCGCCGGCCTGGTCGCGGCCGGACTGCACGGCATCGAGCACAAGCTCGACCTGCCCGACGCCTGCCGCGGCAACGCCTACGCCGCCGGCCTCGACCACGTGCCCACCACCCTGCGCGAGGCCGCCGAGCTGTGGGAGAACAGCTCCGTCGCCCGGGCCGCCTTCGGCGACGAGGTCGTCGACCACTACCGCAACATGGCGCGCGTCGAACTGGACGCCTTCGACGCCGCGGTGACCGACTGGGAGCTGCGCCGCTCCTTCGAACGCCTGTGAGGCCCCGTTGACTTCCGAACACCAGCTGGACGTCCTGAACCCCGCGACCGAGGAACTCGTCGCCACCGTCACCGGCGCGGGCCCGGCCGAGGTCGACGCCGCCGTGGCCCGTGCCGAGCGGGCGCAGCGCACCTGGGCCGCCCTCGCCCCCGGCGACCGGGCCCGGCTGCTGCGCCGCTTCGCCACCACCGTCGACGAGCACCTGGAGGAACTCGCCCGCCTGGAGGTCCGCGAGGCCGGTCACCTCCTCGGCAACGCGCGCTGGGAGGCCGGCAACGTCCGCGACCTGCTGGACTACGCGGCCGGAGGCGTGGAACGGCTCACCGGCCGGCAGATCCCGGTACCGGGCGGCCTCAACGTCACGATCCTCGAACCGCTCGGCGTCGTCGGCGTGATCGCGCCCTGGAACTTCCCGCTGCCCATCGCCGCCTGGGGCACCGCGCCCGCCCTCGCGGCAGGCAACGCCGTCCTCCTCAAGCCCGCCGAGACCACCCCGCTCACCGCACTGCGCCTGGCCGAACTCGCCCTGGAGGCCGGGCTCCCCGAGCACCTCCTCCAGGTCCTGCCGGGCCGCGGCGACATCACGGGCGACGCACTGGTCCGGCACCCCGGAGTCGCCAAGATCGTCTTCACGGGTTCCACCCGCACCGGCACGCGCGTCGCCGCGCTCGGCGCCGAGCAGGTCAAGCCCGTCACCCTCGAACTCGGCGGCAAGAGCCCCAATATCGTCTTCGCCGACGCCGACCTGACCAGCGCCGTCGACCCCTTCTCCTTCCTCGACAACTCCGGCCAGGACTGCTGCGCCCGCACCCGCGTCCTCGTCCAGGAGTCCGTCCTCGACGAGGTACGCGAACTGCTCGCCGACGCCCTGGCCGCCGTGGTGGTGGGCGACCCGGCCGACGAGAAGACCCAGATGGGCCCGCTCATCTCGCGTCAGCAGCTCGACCGGGTACGCGGGTTCGTGCCCGGCGACGCCCCCGCCCTGCGCGGCAGCGCACCCGAGGGACCCGGCTTCTGGTTCCCGCCGACCGTCCTCACCGGCGAGCGGCCCGACTCGCCCGCGGCCCGGGAGGAGATCTTCGGCCCCGTCGCCGTCCTGCTCCCCTTCACCGACGAGGAGGACGCGATCCGCCTCGCCAACGACACCCCCTACGGCCTGTCCGGATCCATCTGGACCCGGGACGTCGGCCGCGCCCTGCGGGTCTCCCGGGGCGTCCGCGCCGGGAACCTGTCCGTCAACTCCCACGCCAGCGTCCGCTACTGGACCCCGTTCGGCGGCTACAAGCAGTCCGGCGTCGGCCGCGAACTCGGCCCCGACGCCCTGGCCGCCTTCACCGAGACCAAGAACGTCTTCATCAGCACGGAGGGCCCCGCACAGTGACTGCCCAGGAAAGCATCTGCCGTCGTCTCGTCGGCCGTACCGCCGTCGTCACCGGAGCCGGCAGCGGCATCGGACTCGCCGCCGCCCGCCGTCTCGCCTCCGAGGGCGCCCACGTCGTCTGCGGCGACGTCGACGAGACCCGCGGCAAGGCCGCCGCCGACGAGGTCGGGGGCACCTTCGTGAAGGTCGACGTAACCGACCCCGAGGAGGTGGAGGCCCTCTTCCGCACCGCCCACGACACCTACGGCAGCGTCGACATCGCCTTCAACAACGCCGGGATCTCCCCGCCCGACGACGACTCCATCCTGGAGACCGGCCTGGAGGCCTGGAAGCGCGTCCAGGAGGTCAACCTCACCTCCGTCTACCTGTGCTGCAAGGCCGCCATCCCCTACATGCGCCGCCAGGGCCGGGGCTCGATCATCAACACGGCGTCCTTCGTGGCCAGGATGGGCGCCGCCACCTCGCAGATCTCCTACACGGCCTCCAAGGGCGGCGTCCTCGCCATGTCCCGCGAACTGGGCGTGCAGTTCGCCCGCGAGGGCATCCGCGTCAACGCCCTGTGCCCCGGGCCGGTCAACACCCCGCTGCTCCAGGAGCTGTTCGCCAAGGACCCGGAGCGGGCCGCCCGGCGCCTGGTGCACATCCCGCTGGGCCGGTTCGCCGAGGCCGAGGAGATCGCCGCCGCCGTGGCCTTCCTCGCCAGCGACGACTCCTCCTTCGTCAACGCCACCGACTTCCTGGTCGACGGCGGCATCTCGGGGGCGTACGTCACACCGCTGTAGGGGGTGCCCGCGCGGGCCGGGGCGCGGCCTACAGTGCCGGGATGAGCATGACACCGCCGCCCGGCTGGTACCCCGACCCGCGCCCGCCCCACCAGGAGCGCTGGTGGGACGGCACGGCCTGGACCGAGCACCGCCGCGCGCCCGCGGTCACGACCGCGGCGGTGCCCCCACCCGCGGGCGGCGACTCCGGACGGGGACGGACCGCGGCCCTGGCCGCGACCGGGGCCGTGCTGGTCGCCGCGATCGTCACCGGGGCGCTGGTCCTCGGCACCGGGGACGACGGGACCGGCACCAGGACGGCCCCCGCGCCCTCCGCGTCCGCGCCGTCCGAACCCGCGGGGCAGTCCACGTCCCCGCCGGCCACCGGTGGCCCCTCGCGGGTGGAGGACCAGCTCAACGGCATCACGTTCCCCCTCCTCGACGGCTGGGTCCGCCCCAAGTACGTCACCGAGGACGACGCCGTCATGACGACCGACGGCACCTACGACTGCCCCGGCGACGGCGGCGTCTGCCGCCACGGCCTCGTCCTGTCCCGCACGGTGACCGCCAACGACGAGAAGTCCCCCGAGGCCCTCGCCAAGGGCGACATCGCCGACGCGGCCGAGGACGCCTTCGACCACGACACGCTCGACCGCGAGCCCTACGGCGGCATGGTCTCCCACGAGACCGTCGCCTCCGGCCCGGTCGCCGTGGCGGGCCGCGCCGGGTACTACGTGCGCTGGCGCGTCCACACCGCGAAGGGACCGGGCGGCTACGTCCAGTCGCTCGTCTTCCCGTCCAGCGTCGGCACCGAGTCACCCGTCCTCGTCCGGTACGTCTTCGACGCCGGCGGCGAGGGGCCGCCGCTCGCCGACATGGACCGCATCACCAAGGGCATCCGCCCGATCGGTGACGCGGGCACCGGCGGCGGCGTGGGCAGCAGCATCGGCCCGCCGGACTGACGCGGCCGCCACCGCTACAGGAACGTGCGGCCCTCACCGCGGTAGGTCGGCACGGTCGCCGTCACCGCGTCCCCCTCGACCAGGTGCAGCGCGTCGAACCGCTCGCACAGCTCACCGGCCTTGGCGTGCCGGAACCACACCTTGTCGCCGATCAGCAGGTCGTCCGCGGGGGCTCCGAGCAGCGGCGTCTGCACCTCGCCGGCCTGCTCCTGCGGGTCGTAGCGCAGCCCCTCCGGCAGATACGGCACCGGCGACCGATCGGGCCCGGCCGCACCCGACGCGGGATACCCGCCGCCGAGCACCGTCACCACCCCGACCCCCGGGCGCCGGACCACGGGCTGGGCGAACAGCGCCGCCGGACGGCCGCGGAAGGAGGTGTAGTTGTCGAACAGCCGCGGCACGTACAGACCCGACCCGGCGGCGATCTCGGTCACCGCGTCCTCGGCCGCCGTGTGCTGCACCGACCCGGTGCCCCCGCCGTTGACGAACTCCAGCCCCGGCACGACGGCCCGTACCGCACGCACCACCTCCGCGCGCCGCACGGCCAGTTCGCGCCGTGCGGCGGCCTGCATCAGCCGGATCGCCCGCGAGCGCAGCGGACGCCCGGCCACCGCGTCCCCGACCCCGGCGACATGCCCCTCGTACGCCATGATCCCCACGACCTCGAACCCCGGCCGCCGGGCCACCGCGCGGGCCGTCTCGGCGACCTCGACGGGGGAGTGCAGCGGCGAACGCCGTGCCCCGACGCGCACACGTCCCCCGAGCAGCCGCAGCGAGGTGTCCAACTCCAGGCACACCCGCACCACTTCGCGCCCGTCGCCGCGCGCGGCGTCGATCAGGTCGAGCTGCGCGACGTCGTCGACCATGACGGTCACGGCCGCGGCCAGCTTGGGATCACCGGCGAGTTCGGCGAACGCGGCCCGGTCGGCGGACGGGTAGGCCAGCAGCACGTCGTCGAACCCGGACCGCGCCAGCCACAGCGACTCGGCCAGGGTGAAGGACATGATCCCCGCGAAGCCCTCCCGGGCCAGGACGCGTTCCAGCAGCGCCCGGCAGCGCACGGACTTGCTGGCCACGCGGATGGGCTTGCCCCCGGCGCGGCGGACGAGGTCGTCGGCGTTGGCGTCGAACGCCTCCAGGTCCACGATCGCGAGAGGGGCGTCGTAAGCGGCGGTGGCCCGGTCGTAACGGGCCCGGTCGGAGGCGCGCGCAGTCATGGACGCAGCCTGCCAGACGGGATTACCGCAGGGTAGGGGGACGTTCCGGGCAGATGCCCCGGCCTCGCGGACTGGTTCCCGCCCGCCCGGCGACAAGCCGTAGAGTGACGCGCACGTACGGCGGAACCGCGCCTGCCGGGGATCCGCGCCGGGATGACGCTCCGTCCGTACGGGTAGGTGTGCCCGGGACGGCCGCGTCCGCGCCGGGCCTCGGGCAGGACGGCACGGCACCGGCCCGCGCGCGAGACGAGCGGCCCGGGCACGAGGAAACGGGGGGTGCATGAGCACGGAAGCGCAGCGCGCCTCCTTCCCCCCGCGCCCCGCGGCCCCACCCCGCCCGCCCCACCCCCCGGTCCCCGCGCAACCCCCCGCGGCGGACGACACCCCGGACCCCCACCGTCCGTCCTGGGCGACCCGGGACGGGGCCTCGGACCCGAGCGGAGCGGTGTCTCCCCCGCCGCCTCCCGCCTCCGCGCGTTTCCCCGACTCGCCCCCCGGTGCCGGGCAGCTCCCGCCCCGTCCGGGACACCTCCCCGCGCCGGCCGGCACGGGCACCCCGGGGCCGTCGGCCGAGCCGGAACGTTCGGACGCCCCGGCAGGACGGCCGTTCCGCCTCTCCCCGCCCGGTCGCACCGACGCCCCCGCGCAGTCCCCGGCGGACACCTCCACGCGCCCGTTCCGGCTTCCCGCGCCCCGCCGCACGGGCGCCCCCGCCGAGGGCACCTCCGAGACCACCGCACGTCTGCGGCCGATCCCCACGGCACCGCAGCCACCCCGCCGCGACGAGACCGCACGGCCATCGCCCACCGCCCACACCCCACAGCCGGGCCCCCACCCGGCCGATGCGACGCCCCGACGCCCGGCTCACGATCCGCAGGCGGATGCCCGCACTGCTGCCACAGGCGCGCCGCACGGCGCCCACGAGCAGCAGGCCGATGCCCGCACTGCTGCCGCGACGCCCCGGCGCCCCGCCCACGAGCCGCAGGCCGATGCCCGCGGTGCTGCCGCGACGCCCCGGCGCCCCGTGCACGAGCCGCAGACCGATGCCCGCGGTGCTGCCGCGACGCCCCGTCGCCCCGCCCACGAGCCGCAGCCCGGCCCCGCTGCTGCGCCCTCCCGGCGCCCGGCTCACGAGCCGCAGACCGATCTGCGCTCCACTGCCCCGAGCTCGCCCCACGGCGGCTACGAATCGCATGCCGATGCCCGCCCCACTGCCGCGACGCCCGCGCGCCCGGCGCACCAGCCGCAGACCGATCCGCGCCCCGCTGCCGCAGGCGCGCCGCACGGCGCCTACGAGCCGCAGGCCGATGCCCGCGGTGCTGCCGCGACCCCCCGGCGCCCCGCCCACGAGCCGCAGCCCGGCCCCCGCCCCGCTGCCGCAGGCTCGCCCCACGGGGGTCCCGGGACGCACGCCACCCCCCTGCCCGGTGAGCAGCGGCCCGGTCCCGATCCCGCGTTGTCCTGGAGTGCGCCCCTCGCGCCCGGCGGCGGTACCGGGGCCGTGCGGCCCGTCGTGTCGTTCGGGGAGTCCGAGGGGTACGACGGCGACGCGCGGCCCCGGCCGCTGCGGCGGCGCGGGGTGTCGCAGGCCGCCGCTGCCGCCGTGTGCCTGGTGCTCGGCCTCGGCCTCATCTCCGGCGCGGTCACCGGCAGCTGGCTCGTCGGGGACTCCGACGCGGCCGGCTCGCGCAGCGCGTTCGGCGCGGCCGCCGGCATGTGGCACAACGCGCCCGTCGACCGGCTGTTCCCGCCCACGGTGCAGGGCCGCGGCGCCGGACCCGGCGGAGCCGACCGCTCCTGGACCCGGGTCGCCGTCGCCCCGGACAGCGGCTGCCGGGACGCCTTCGACCCGCTGCTGCGCAAGGCCCTGGCACCCGTCGGCTGCGAACGCCTCCTGCGCGCCACGTACACCGACGCCACCGAGAGCCACGTGACGACCGTCGGCCTGCTCTTCACCACGGCCGACGCCCCGGGCATGACCGCCCTCGCGAACCGTTTCCGCAACGAGCGCCTGGACCGCCGCGACGACCTGATGCCCCTGCCGTACGCGGCGAAGGGCACCCCCGCCGCCGGCTTCGGCGCCGCCCAGCGCGCGTCCTGGACCGTCTCCGTGCTGACCGAGGCGCCGGTCGTCGTGTACGCGGTCTCCGGCTGGGCCGACGGCCGCACCGTCGACACCCCGCAGCCCGCCGGGGACGCCGTGGCGACCGACACCCCCTCCGCCGTCGGCCAGGCCGGGCTCGGCCACGAGGCGCAGGGCCTCGCCGACCGTATCGAACGCGACCTGCGCAGGAACGCCCGCTCGGCCACGGAGCAGCCGTCGTGACGGACCCCACCCCGCACGCGACGGACGCCGCCCCCGCCCCCCGGGCGGGCACCCGGGCCGCCCGGCGCCGCCGGGCAACAGCCCTCGGCGCCCTGCTCACCACGGCCCTGGTCCTGCTGCCCGCCGCCACGGCCCACGCCGACGGCATCCGCGCCCAGCAGTGGGCCCTGGACGCCATGCACACCGACGAGGCCTGGCGGACGACGAAGGGCGAGGGCGTCACCGTCGCCGTCCTGGACACCGGCGTCGACGCCGACCACCCCGACCTGGCCGGCAACGTCCTCACCGGCAAGGACCTGGTCGGCTTCGGCGCGAAGCCCGGCAACCGCGCCTGGGCCCGGCACGGCACCGCCATGGCCGGGATCATCGCCGGTCACGGACACGGCCCGGGGGACACCGACGGCGTCCTCGGCATCGCACCCGAGGCGAAGATCCTCCCCGTGCGCGTGATCCTGGAGGACGGCGACCCCTCCCGCGCCAAGGCCCGCACCACCCGCGGCAACGCCCTCGCCGAGGGCATCCGCTGGGCCGCCGACCACGGCGCCGACGTCATCAACCTCTCCCTCGGCGACGACTCCGCCTCCGCGCACCCCGAACCCACCGAGGACCAGGCCATCCAGTACGCCCTGGACAAGGGCGTGGTGGTCGTCGCCTCCGCCGGCAACGGCGGCGAGAAGGGCGACCACATCTCCTACCCGGCCGCCTACCCGGGCATCGTCGCCGCCACCGCCGTCGACCGCGCCGGGACCCGCGCCTCGTTCTCCACCCGCCGCTGGTACGCCACCGTCAGCGCCCCCGGCGTCGACGTCGTCATCGCCGACCCGGACCGCAAGTACTACGAGGGCTGGGGCACCAGCGCCGCCGCCGCGTTCGTCTCCGGCGCCGCCGCCCTGGTCAAGGCGGCCCACCCGGACCTGACCCCGGCCCAGGTCAAGTCGCTGCTGGAGCGGACCGCCCGCAACGCCCCGGCGGGCGGCCGCGACGACTCCCGGGGCTTCGGCTTCATCGACCCGGCCGCCGCCATCAGGGCCGGCGCCCGGCTGAAGCCCGAGGGCCTGCGCGCGGCCTCGTACGGCGACAAGTACTTCGGCAGCGGACCGGACGCCGCCTCCCGCGGCGACGGCACGGCCGCCTGGGCCGGTCCCCTCGCAGGTGGCACGGGCGGTGTCCTCCTGGTCGCCGCGGTCGTGCTGTGGCGCGGCCGGCGCACGGGGCGCGAGGAGCACTGAGCCGCCGCGGGCGTACCGGTGCCCGGCCGATAGGCTCGACGACCGTGGCGAACAAGAACATCCCCGACCCCGGCTTCTCCGACGACGACGGCTCCGCCGATCCCCGGCTGAGCGCGGCCCTGGCCGCCTGGTCCGCCGACCGCACCGCCGTCGGACCCGTGCTGGAGGCGCTCAAGGGCGCCCGCCTGCTGGTCCCCGTGGTGGCCGTGCTCGGCGAGGTCGAGGAAGACGAGAACGGGCTGCGCCGCGAGAAGACCAGCGACATGGCCGTACCGACCCTCAAGGCCGGGAACCGCACCGCCCTGCCCGCGTTCACCTCCACGGACTCCCTCGCCCGCTGGGACCCCGCCGCCCGTCCCGTCGCCGTACCGCTGCACCAGGCCCTCCAGGCCGCCGCGCACGAGAAGGCGGACACGGTCGTGCTCGACCTGGCCGGGCCGGTGCCGTTCGAACTGACCGGTTCCGCACTGCTCGCCCTCGCCGAGGGCCGCGCCACCGCCGACCCGCTCGCGGACCCGGCCGTCGTCGGCGCCGTGCGCGAGGCCGTGGCCGCCGAGCCGGCCGTGCTGCGCGCCCACCTCGGCCCCGGACAGGCCGACGGGACCCTGGCCCTCGTCCTGGACCCGTCCGCGGCCCCCGCCGAAGCGGCCCGCTCCGTCGCCGAGCGCCTGGCCGCCGACGCAACGCTGAGGGCCCGCCTGGTGCGCGGCCTCGACCTGGCACTCCTGCCGGCCGAGGCGACGCCCCCGGGCGAGCCCCTCTTCGTGCGCTGAGCGGCGTGCGCCGCGCGACCTGCCGGCCGTCGCGACCTGCTAGCCGTAGACCGGACCCGTGTACTTCTCGCCCGGGCCCTGGCCCGGCTCGTCGGGGACGAGGGAGGCCTCGCGGAACGCCAGCTGCAGCGACTTCAGGCCGTCGCGCAGGGGCGCGGCGTGGAAGGAGCTGATCTCGGTCGCGGTGGCGTCCAGCAGACCGGCCAGGGCGTGCACCAGCTTGCGGGCCTCGTCGAGGTCCTTGTGCTTCTCGCCCTCCTCGGTCAGACCGAGCTTCACGGCCGCGGCGCTCATCAGGTTGACGGCGACCGTCACGATCACCTCGACCGCCGGGACCTCGGCGATGTCGCGGGCCATGGCGTCGAAGTCGGGGTTCGCCGAGGACTCAGCAGGGGTCTCACTCATGCCCCACACGATAGGCGCACCACGGGCGCGTGCCGCACCAGGGCCCGGGCGCCTGAATTAGCCGTTCCTGGCCATTGCTGGTAACCTCGTGTAACGACCGGTCGGACCCGTATGCCTCACGGCCCGCGAGCCCGGCCCACAAGTGGAGGCTTTCGAACTCCCACCCGACCACCCCCAGGGCGGCGGGTCACCGGTCAGACGACCCCGTCCCAGCGGCGGCGGTCCGTCCGAAAGCGCGCCCCGCGGATCCCGCGACGGTGCTCCGGTAGTTCGAGGAGCCCCGCCTGGGAATCGTCCGGGGCATTTTTTGTGCTTCGGCGCGGTTAGGTCTGTCGAACAGAGACGTTACGCGGCCGTCCGCCAGACCGTCGCGTGGTGCTACCGAGGAGGATCCATCAGCGCCGAGCCCCGCATCAACGACCGGATTCGCGTTCCCGAGGTGCGACTTGTCGGTCCCAGTGGCGAGCAGGTGGGCATCGTCCCCCTGGCCAAGGCACTGGAGCTTGCGCAGGAGTACGACCTGGACCTGGTCGAGGTCGCGGCGAACGCCCGTCCGCCCGTGTGCAAGCTCATGGACTACGGGAAGTTCAAGTACGAGTCGGCCATGAAGGCCCGTGAGGCGCGCAAGAACCAGGCGCACACGGTCATCAAGGAGATGAAGCTCCGGCCGAAGATCGACCCGCACGACTATGACACCAAGAAGGGTCACGTCGTCCGGTTCCTCAAGCAGGGCGACAAGGTCAAGATCACGATCATGTTCCGTGGTCGCGAGCAGTCCCGGCCCGAGCTGGGCTACCGACTGCTGCAGCGTCTCGCGGAGGACGTCCAGGACCTCGGTTTCGTCGAGTCGAACCCGAAGCAGGACGGCCGCAACATGATCATGGTTCTCGGTCCGCACAAGAAGAAGACCGAGGCGATGGCCGAGGCTCGTCAGGCGCAGGAAGCCCGCAAGGCGGACGCGAAGGCCAACCCCGGCAAGTCGCAGAACGCCGCGGACGCCGAGGCGCCGGCCGAGGAGCCCGCCGAGGCGTGACCCCCGGGACGCGAGTCCCAGGAAGCAACCGAAACAAGACGACGCTCCACCGTGCCCGGTTTCACGACCGGGCACCGGAGCGCCACCGACGAGGAGAGAACGGCGCTATGCCGAAGAACAAGTCGCACAGCGGTGCCAGCAAGCGCTTCAAGATCACCGGCTCCGGCAAGGTGCTGCGCGAGCGCGCCGGCAAGCGCCACCTGCTCGAGCACAAGTCGTCCCGTGTGACGCGTCGCCTCACCGGCAACGCCGAGATGGCCCCGGGCGACGCCGCGAAGATCAAGAAGCTTCTCGGCAAGTGACGCCCGGCGCGTGAGCGCCGCACGTCAGGACCGGGACCCAATCGATTTCGGGCCGTGTGAGGACCCCCACGGCCCCGCTACAAGGAGTTAAGAAGTGGCACGCGTCAAGCGGGCAGTCAACGCCCACAAGAAGCGCCGGGCGATCCTCGAGCAGGCCTCCGGCTACCGCGGTCAGCGTTCGCGCCTGTACCGCAAGGCCAAGGAGCAGGTCACCCACTCGCTGGTCTACAACTACAACGACCGCAAGAAGCGCAAGGGCGACTTCCGTCAGCTGTGGATCCAGCGCATCAACGCCGCTGCCCGCGCCAACGGCATGACCTACAACCGCTTCATCCAGGGTCTGAAGGCCGCGAACATCGAGGTCGACCGCAAGATCCTGGCCGAGCTGGCCGTCAACGACGCCGGTGCGTTCGCCGCGCTCGTCGAGGTCGCCCAGAAGGCGCTGCCGAGCGACGTCAACGCCCCCAAGGCGGCCTGACGCCGGCATCGAGCCGATGTGACTGACAGGACCCGCAGGCCGAACGGCCTGCGGGTCCTGCTGTGCAGCTACCGAGAAAGCGAACAGGATGTCCCCTGCCACCCCCGAGCTCATCTCCCCCCGTTCGCCCCGCGTCTCCGCCGCCCGGCGGCTGGCCAAGCGGAACTTCCGGGGGAAGGAGCGGCTGTTCCTCGCCGAGGGGCCGCAGGCGGTGCGGGAGGCGGCCGGGCACCGGGCCCGGGACGCGGCCACCCTGGTGGAGCTGTTCACCACCCCCGAGGCCGCCGACCGCCACGCCGACATCGTGGGGGCCGCCCGGGACGCCGGGGCGCGGGTGCACCTCGCCTCCGAGCAGGTCATCGCCGACATCTCCACCACCGTCACCCCCCAGGGCCTGGTCGGCGTCTGCCGGTTCCTGGACACGCCCTTCGACGAGGTCCTCGCCGGCCGCCCCCGCCTGGTCGCGCTCCTCGCCAACGTCCGCGACCCCGGCAACGCCGGCACCGTCCTGCGCTGCGCCGACGCCGCCGGCGCCGAGGCCGTCGTGCTGACCGACGCCTCCGTCGACGTGTACAACCCCAAGGCCGTCCGCGCCTCCGTGGGCTCCCTGTTCCACCTGCCTGTCGCCGTCGGCGTCCCCGTCGAGCACGCCGTGGAGCGGTTGCGTGCCGCCGGGATCCGGGTGCTGGCCGCCGACGGGGCCGGCGACCGCGACCTCGACGACGAGCTCGACAAGGGCACCATGGGCGGGCCGACCGCCTGGCTCTTCGGCAACGAGGCCTGGGGCCTGCCGGAGGAGACCCGCACCCTCACCGACGCCGTGGTGCGCGTCCCGATCCACGGGAAGGCCGAGAGCCTGAACCTCGCCACCGCCGCCGCCGTATGTCTGTATGCGTCGGCGCGTGCACAGCGTGCCGCCGGAGGGTGCCGCTCCGTCACCGGGAACCAGTAGGGTGACCAGCTCGGGGACCCCTCTGCGGAGCCTTGGAGGTGGGGGACGGGGATGAGCGTCGGCACGAGCAGCGCACCGGGAGCCCGGGACGCCGGGAACCCGCCCGCCGCGCCCCGGCCCTCCGGTGACCCGGGCGGCCTCGGCATCGACCCCGACGACCTGCCCGACGGGCTCGTCGTCGCCGACGAACAGGGCCGCGTCATCTGCTTCAACGCCGCCGCCGAGCGCATCACCGCCGTACGCGCCCGCGACGTCCTCGGGCAGCCGCTGGAGAAGGCCCTGCCGCTGGAGGACCTCGAGGGCCGGCGCTGGTGGCCGCTGACCGACCCGTACGGCGGTCTGGCCATCCGGGTCGGGCAGCCGGAGCGGAACCTGCTGCTGCCCGGCGGCCGCGAGGTCCTGGTCTGCGCGCGCTACGTGCGCACCCGGCCCACCGGCCCCCTGCGGCGCCTGGTGGTCACCCTGCGCGACACCGAGGCCCGCCGCCGCACCGAGCGCAGCCACGCCGAGCTGATCGCCACCGTCGCCCACGAACTGCGCTCCCCGCTCACCTCCGTCAAGGGCTTCACCGCCACCCTGCTCGCCAAGTGGGAGCGCTTCACCGACGACCAGAAGCGGCTGATGCTGGAGACCGTCGACGCCGACGCCGACCGCGTCACCCGGCTGATCGCCGAGCTGCTCGACATCTCGCGCATCGACTCCGGCCGCCTGGAGGTGCGCCGCCAGCCCGTCGACATCGGCGCCGCCGTCGGACGCCACATCCAGGCCCACGTCGCCGCCGGCCAGCCCGCCGACCGGTTCCTGCTGCGCGTCCAGCAGCCGCTGCCCGACCTGTGGGCCGACCCCGACAAGATCGACCAGGTACTCAGCAACCTGCTCGAAAATGCCGTGCGGCACGGTGAGGGAACTGTCACGATCGACATCACGGCCACGGCGTCCCTCCGCGAGGGCGAGTACGCCGAGAACGCAGCCACGTCGGTCACGGTGAGCGACGAGGGGCCCGGCATCCCGGAGGAGTCCATGAACCGCGTCTTCACCCGCTTCTGGCGGGGCAGCAAGCGCGGTGGCACCGGCCTCGGGCTGTACATCGTCAAGGGCATCGTCGAGGCCCACGGCGGCACCATCACGGTCGGCCGCGCCCCCGGCGCCGGGGCCGAGTTCCGATTTACGTTGCCCGTGGCGGCCCCGGCGTATCTCGCCTGAGGACCACGGGCGCATTCGCACACCTCCGCCCCGTTAGACTCGGCCATTGGCACCTTTGTGTCCCGAAAGCCGTGACGAGCCGTCCACGAGTCGGTGACGGGGACCTTCAGCCAGCCAATCGGAAGCACGGGAAGAGATGTCGGCACCGAATAAGTCGTACGACCCGGTAGAGGTCGAGGCGTTGAAACCGGAAGAGATCGAGCGCATGCGGGACGAGGCGCTCGCCGCCTTCGCTGCCGCGGACTCCCTCGACGCGCTCCAGGAGGCCAAGGTCGCCCACACCGGCGGCACCTCCCCGCTGGCGCTCGCCAACCGCGAGATCGGCGCCCTGCCGCCGCACGCCAAGGCCGCCGCCGGAAAGCTGGTGGGCCAGGCCCGAGGCGCCGTCAACAAGGGCCTCGCCGCCCGCCAGGCCGAGCTGGAGGCGGAGCGGGACGCGCGCGTGCTGGTCGAGGAGGCGGTGGACGTCACCCTGCCCTACGACCGTGTCGCCGCCGGTGCCCGCCACCCGCTGACCACGCTGTCGGAGCGCATCGAGGACGTCTTCGTGGCCATGGGCTACGAGGTCGCCGAAGGGCCCGAGGCCGAGGCGGAGTGGTTCAACTTCGACGCCCTCAACATCGGCCCCGACCACCCGGCCCGCGGCGAGCAGGACACCTTCTTCGTGCAGGACGCGGACGGCGGCCCCGACTCCGGCGTCGTCCTGCGCACCCACACCTCGCCCGTGCAGATCCGCTCGCTGCTCGACCGTGAGCTGCCGGTCTACGTGATCTGCCCCGGCGTGGTGTACCGCACCGACGAGCTGGACGCCACGCACACCCCGGTCTTCCGCCAGGTCGAGCTGCTCGCCGTCGACGAGGGCCTGACGATGGCCGACCTCAAGGGCACGCTGGACCACATGGTCAAGGCCCTGTTCGGCGAGGGCATGAAGACGCGGCTGCGGCCCAACTTCTTCCCCTTCACCGAGCCGTCCGCCGAGATGGACATGGTCTGCTACGTCTGCCGCGGCGCGTCCGTCGGCAACCCGGACCGCCCGTGCCGCACCTGCTCCTCCGAGGGCTGGATCGAGCTCGGCGGCTGCGGCATGGTCAACCCGCGCGTGCTGCGCGCCTGCGGCGTCGACCCGGAGAAGTACAGCGGCTTCGCCTTCGGGTTCGGCATCGAACGGATGCTGATGTTCCGCCACAACGTCGAAGACATGCGAGACATGGTCGAGGGTGACGTCCGGTTCACCCGGCCGTTCGGGATGGAGATCTGATGCGGGTCCCGCTTTCCTGGCTGCGGGAGTACGTCGACCTGCCGGCCACCGAGACCGGCCGTGACGTCCAGGCCAAGCTCATCTCGGCCGGTCTGGAGGTCGAGACGGTCGAGCAGCTCGGCCACGACCTCAAGGGCCCGCTCGTGGTCGGCCAGGTGCTGACCATCGAGGAGCTGGAGGGCTTCAAGAAGCCGATCCGCTTCTGCACCGTCGACGTCGGCCGGGCCAACGGCACGGGCGAGCCGCAGGAGATCGTCTGCGGCGCCCGCAACTTCGCCGTCGGCGACAAGGTCGTCGTGGTCCTGCCCGGCGCCACCCTGCCGGGCGGCTTCGCCATCTCCGCGCGCAAGACCTACGGCCGCAACTCGCACGGCATGATCTGCTCCAGCGACGAGCTGGGCATGGGCGACGACGGCACCAAGGGCATCATCGTGCTGCCGCCGGAGACCGAGGTCGGCCGGGACGCCGTCGAGCTGCTGGAACTGGTCGACGAGGTCCTCGACATCGCCGTCACCGCCAACCGGGGCGACTGCCTGTCCATCCGCGGCGTGGCCCGCGAGACCGCCATCGCCTACGGCCTGCCGCTGCGCGACCCGGCCCTGATCGACGTGCCCGGGCCGAACGCCTACGGCTACCCGGTGCGCATCTCCGAGCCCACGGGCTGCGACCGGTTCACCGCCCGCACGGTGACCGGCCTGAGCCCCGAGGCGCGCTCGCCGATCTGGCTCCGGCGCAGGCTGCAGAAGGTCGGCATGCGCCCGATCTCGCTCGCCGTCGACGTCACGAACTACGTGATGATGGAGCTCGGGCAGCCGCTGCACGCCTACGACCGCTCCCTCGTCCAGGGCACCATCGGGGTGCGCCGGGCCGAGCAGGGCGAGAAGCTCACCACCCTCGACGGCGTCGAGCGCACGCTGGACGCCGAGGACCTGGTGATCACCGACGACCGCGGCCCGATCGGGCTGGCCGGCGTCATGGGCGGCGCGAACACGGAGATTGCCGACCACGACAACGTGGAGAACGCCACCGCCGACGTGGTCATCGAGGCCGCGCACTTCGACGCGGTGTCGATCGCGCGCACCGCCCGGCGCCACAAGCTCTCGTCCGAGGCGTCCCGGCGCTTCGAGCGCGGCGTCGACCCGCAGGCCGCCGCTGCCGCCGCGCAGCGCACCGTCGACCTGCTGGTCCTGCTCGCCGGCGGCACCGCCGAGGCCGGCGTCACCGAGGTCCTCGCCCCGGGCGCCCCGCACACCATCACCCTCCCCGCCGACCACCCGGACAAGGTCGCCGGCGTCGTCTACGGCCGCGAGACGGTCGTCCGGCGGCTCCAGGAGATCGGCTGCGACGTGTACGGGCAGGACGAGCTCATCGTCACCGCGCCGTCCTGGCGGCCCGACCTCACCGACCCGAACGACCTGGCCGAAGAGGTCATCCGGCTGGAGGGCTACGAGAACCTGCCCTCCACGCTGCCCAAGCCGCCGGCCGGCCTCGGCCTGACGGCCCGGCAGCGGTTGCACCGCCGGGTGGGCCGGGCCCTGGCCGGTGCCGGTTACGTCGAGGCGCTCAACTACCCCTTCATCAGCGAGCAGGTCTTCGACCAGCTCGGCCTGGAGGCGGACGACCCGGCCCGTCGCGTCGTGAAGCTCAGCAACCCGCTGAACGACGAGGAGCCCGCGCTGCGCACCTCGCTGCTGCCGGGCCTGCTCGCCGCGCTGCGCCGCAACGACGGCCGCGGCTCGCACGACCTCGCGCTGTTCGAGACCGGCCTGGTCTTCCTGCCGGGCGAGGAGCAGCGCACCGCCGCCGTCCTGCCCGTCGACCGGCGTCCCTCCGACGCGGAGCTTGCCGAGCTGAACGCGGCGCTGCCCGAGCAGCCGCGGCACGCGGCCGTCGTCCTGACCGGTGCGCGCGAGCAGGCCGGCTGGTGGGGCAAGGGCCGTCCGGCCGACTGGGCCGACGCGGTGGAGGCCGCCCGCACGGTCGCCCGTGAGGCAGGCGCCGACCTGGTCGTCCGCCAGGGGCAGTACGGGCCCTGGCACCCGGGCCGGTGCGCCGAGCTGGTGGTCGTCGTGGACGGCGCCGAGCGGGTCGTCGGCCACGCGGGCGAGCTGCACCCCCGCGTCGTGAAGGCGCTGGGTCTGCCCGCGCGCAGCTGCGCGATGGAGATCGACCTGGACGCGGTGCAGGCGGCCGGCGACACCGCGCTGGAGGCGCCCCGGATCTCCACGTTCCCCGTGGCCACGCAGGATGTCGCCCTGGTCGTCGACACGGCCGTGCCGGCCGCCGACGTCGAGGCGGCCCTGCGCGACGGTGCGGGTGAACTCCTGGAGTCCGTCCGGCTGTTCGACGTGTACGAGAACGCGGAGCAGCTCGGCGAGGGCCGCAAGTCGCTCGCCTACGCCCTGCGGTTCCGGGCGGCCGACCGGACGCTGACCGTGGACGAGGCGTCCGCGGCTCGGGACGCGGCCGTCGCGCTCGCCGGTGAGCGGGTGGGGGCCGAACTGCGGAGCTAGCGCCGGGGCGGGTCACCTCACTCTTTTGAGTGGTAAAGGTGGGTGGCCCTGCCTTTTCGGGCGAACCGTCCCACAGAATCGGACCGGCCTTCTCGGGCCGGTCCGATTCCGTGTGTCAGGGGCCTGATGGGGGGCCGTCGGCATGATCCGCGTCAGGGGCCGGGTGCGTTGCCTCGCGCTGCCGGTGGTGTGGGGCGCGGCAGCCGTCACGTACAAGCTCGCCTGTCCGCTCGCGCAAGCGGCCGGGCTGCCGGCCCGCATGCTCACCAGCGCCGTCTTCTTCGCGGTGGGCACCGGGCTGATCCTCCACGCCCGGCGGTCGCTGACGCGTGAGCTGCGGCAGTTGCGCCGGGTCGCGGGTGCCGCGCAGAGCGCGCTGTTGCGGCCGCCGCCGTCCCAGGTCGACGGGCTGGACGTCGCCGCAGTCCAGGTGTCGGCCGAGCGCGGGGCGGCGATCGGGGGCGACCTGTACGAGGTCGCCGCCACCGAGTACGGGGTCCGGGTCGTGATGGGCGACGTCCGCGGGCACGGGATCGGCGCGCTCGGCACCGTCTGCGCCGTGCTCGGCTGCTTCCGTGAGGCCGCGCACGACGAGAAGGACCTCGGCGGCGTGCTGCGCCGGCTGGAGCGCGCCCTGGAGCGGCATTTGCGCCAGGAGCATCCCACCGGCGACCTCGAGGAGTTCGTGACCCTGCTGCTCGTGGAGATCCGGACCGACGGCGAGATCCGCGCCCTGAACTGCGGCCATCCGTGGCCCTACCGGCTGCGCGGCCCCGAGGTGGAGCAGCTCGCCGCCGGTGACCCGTACCCGCCCCTGGGGCTGTTCCCGCTGCCGGACACCGGCCTGCCCGCCGTCGGCCTGGGGCACCTGCGCTCCGGCGACGGCCTGTTCCTCTTCACGGACGGCGCCCAGGACGCGCGGGACGCCCGCGGCCGGTTCTTCCCGCTCCAGGCCGTGCTGGAGAGTGCGGCGCGGGACGAGCCGCGTACCCCCCGGCCGGTCCTCGCCCGGGTCGCCACCGCCCTGCACCACCACACCCGCGGCGAACCGGCCGACGACATCGCCCTGCTCCTGCTCACCAACGGCCGCAGCACGCCCCTCGGGCACCGCGGCACCGGCTGCCCCGCGGCCGCGGCCGGCGACGCGCCGGTGGCACCGCGGTGAGGACGGCGTCGCCGGCGAGGCCGCCCGCCCCGCCACGGAGTGTCGGGCAGGCGGCGGGGCGGACGGCTCAAGCGGGCCGCCGCACTGTACGAGGGGGAGCCGGCGGCCCGGCCGGCCTCTTTCGAGGCAACTCAGTCAACCGGACCGCGACGCAGAGCGACAGCGTGCACACAGCCCGGATTCGAGTACTCCGTTCACACCCCGTGTGAATCCGGAGCCACTAACCTGACCGCACCGAGCCACCCGGGGGGCCACATGCAGCCCAACACTCTGCTCGACGCGATCCTGGACGAGGCGGGCGTCTCCCACGCGGGACTGGCCGCCCACGTCAACCAGGCGGGCCGGGCACGGGGTCTGACCCTGCGTTACGAACACACCGCGGTCGCGCGCTGGCTGAAGGGGCAGCGGCCCCGGGGCCAGGTGCCCGACCTCATCTGCGAGGTGCTCGCCGCCCGGCTCCAGCGGCCGGTCACCCTCGACGACATCGGGCTCGGCGTGCCCGGAGAGCCGTCCGCCCCGCACACCGGCTCGCTGTCCGGCTTCGTGGAGCGGGCCACCGCGCTGTGGCGCTCCGACGAGCAGCAGCGGCCCCACATACTGGGCGCGCCCGCCCTCACCGGCACGCCCGCCGTGATGCCGGTGTGGGAATGGGAGAACCCGCCCGAGGACGTGGACGTCTCACGTGGCGGCCGGCACCGGGTCACCCCGGACGACCTGGAGATGCTGCGGGCCGCGCGCACGCACTACGAGCAGATGTACCGCAAGGCCGGCGGCATCGCCACGCGCGCCCGGATCGTCGGGTTCCTGAACTCCGAGGCCGCCCCGCTGCTGCGCGGCAGCTACACCGACGAGACGGGCCGTCAACTGCATCGCGCCACCGGCGGGTTGGTGGCGGTCGCCGGCATCTGCGCCTACGACTCCGACGCGCACGGGCTGGCTCAGCGCTACTTCCACCAGGCACTGCGCCTGGCGAAGGCCAGCGGCGACCGTGGACTCGGGGCGTACGTCATCGCCCTGCTGGTCAACCAGTCGCTGTTCATGCGGGAGTACCGCCAGGCCGTCGCCTTCGCGGAGGCCGCGCTGCGCACCGCCGGCAGGCACATCACCCCGGCGCTCGCCTCCGACCTGTACGCGATGCAGGCCAAGGCCTACGCGCACCTGGGCGACGGCACGAGCGCCCTGTCCCGCATCCGGCGGGCCGAGCAGGCCGCCGAGCGCATCCGACGCGGCTACGAGCCCGACGAGACCGGCTATGTCCAGCCGGGGCTCGTCAACGTCCAGGTGGCGGAGGCCCTGCTCAGCCTCGGGGAGATCGCGGCCGCCGGGGAGCACGCCGCGGCCGCCGTGGACAACCCGGCGCACGACCGCGGCCGGGTGCACCGGCTGGCCATGCTGAGCACCATCGAGCTGCGCCAGGGCAACGCCGACAAGGCGGTGGCGATCGCCGTGCAGATGGCCGAGCAGGCCCGGGGCATGGAGTCCCAGCGGCTGCGCGACCGGCTGCGCGCGGTGCGGGAGCACCTGGTCCGCAACGGGTGCGCCGGCACCTCGGAGGCGGCCGAACTCATCGACGGGGCGCTGCGCGTACCGTTGTAGACCCGGGCGGCGGCCGCCCGGACCGCTCCGAGCCGCTTCCCGTGCGCCTGCTGCCCGACCGTCCCTGCTGCGATATTGCCACTTACTCGACGGAAGGTGGCAGAACCGTGCAGTGGACGAAACACAACGAACAAGCTGTGTACTCAAACCGTTGGTTCAGCGTCAATCTCGCGGATGTCGAACTACCGGACGGCCGGCACCTGGACCACTTCCTCATACGGCTGCGGCCCGTCGCGGTGGCCACGGTCGTCAACGAGGCCAACGAGGTGCTGCTGCTGTGGCGGCACCGCTTCATCACCGACAGCTGGGGGTGGGAACTCGCGGCGGGAGTGGTCGAGGACGGTGAGGACGTCGCCCGGGCGGCGGCCCGCGAACTGGAGGAGGAGACCGGCTGGCGGCCGGGACCCCTGCGCCACCTCATGAGCGTGGAGCCGTCCAACGGGCTCACCGACGCCCGGCACCACGTGTACTGGGCCGACGAGGGCGACTACGTCGGGCACCCCGTGGACGACTTCGAGTCAGACCGCCGGGAGTGGGTGCCCCTCAAGCTCGTCCCCGACATGGTCGCCCGCGGCGAGGTCCCGGCCGCCAACATGGCGGCCGCGTTACTCCTGCTGCACCATCTCAGGCTCGGACACGACACGCTGCCCCGACCCGGCGCCGCCTAGCGCCCGAGCGCCTGCCAGATCGTCACGACGAGGGCACCCACGGCGGTGAGGGCGGCGACGGCCGGCAGCGGCCAGCGCGCGTGTTCGAGCGAGTGGATCCGGGTGTTCAGGTCGTCGAGTTCCTTGGCGGTCTCCTCGGTGCGATGGCTGAGCAGGGCCAGCCCGCCCTCGACGCGTGCGTAGGCCACGTCGAGGCGGCGCCGTAACTCTGCGAGTTCTCCTTGAACGACGGGATGCTCGGGATCGACGGTCACGATTCCGCTCCTTTCCGTAGTCGCTTCACATCCCTTGCATGCGCATGAGGAGTCAACTCGCCTGGTGGGCGCCTGGGGAGAGTGTGCGGAGGGCATATGCGAGCCCGGCGCGCACACGGTGTGTGAATGCCGCGGGCCCGGCACCAAGGGAGGTGCCGGGCCCGTCGCATGGCCGAAATCTGACCGTCCGTAACCGGCCTCGCGGGGAGGGCCGGGGCGGAGTGCGCTGCGGAGGGTCAGGAGTAGGTGTAGAAGCCGGAGCCCGACTTGCGGCCCAGCCGGCCCGCGTCGACCATGCGCTGGAGCAGCGGGGGAGCGGCGTACAGCGGCTCCTTGTACTCCTCGTACATCGACTGCGCGACCGAGGCGACCGTGTCCAGGCCGATGAGGTCGGAGAGCTTGAGCGGGCCCATGGGGTGGGCGCAGCCCATCTCCATGCCGTTGTCGATGTCCTCGCGGCTGGCGATGCCGGTCTCGAACATCCGGATCGCGGAGAGCAGGTACGGGATGAGCAGCGCGTTGACCACGAAGCCGGAACGGTCCTGGGCACGGATCGCGTGCTTGCCGAGCAGCTTCTCGGTGAACAGCTGGGCGCGGCTGATCGTCCCCTCGGAGGTGGTGAGGGCGGGGATCAGCTCGACGAGCTTCTGCACCGGGGCCGGGTTGAAGAAGTGGACGCCGATGACCTGGTCGGGCCGCGAGGTCGCCACCGCCAGCTTCACCAGCGGGATGGAGGAGGTGTTGGAGGCCAGGATGGCGTCCGGCCGGGTCACGACCTGGTCCAGGACCTGGAAGATCTCGGTCTTGACCTGCTCGTTCTCCACGACGGCCTCGATCACCAGGTCACGGTCGGCGAATTCGCCGAGGTCCGTGGTGAAGCTCAGGCGGGCCAGCGTGGCCTCCTGCTCCTCCTCGGTGATCTTGCCGCGCTCGGCTGCCTTGGCCAGGGAGGTGAACAGCCGGGTGCGGCCGATCTCCAGGGCTTCGCCGGTGGTCTCGGCGACCATGACGTCCAGGCCGGCGCGGGCGCACACTTCGGCGATCCCCGCGCCCATCTGACCGCAGCCCACGACTCCGACGCGTGCAATGTCTCCCGCTGGGATGTCCGTCACATCGTCCCTTTCGCTGCTGATCCACGACCGGCAGGCCGGCCGGGTCCCGGCGCCTGCTCCGTTCGTGCACGTTACCGCCAAGTATCGATGATCGATCGCGGGGGGCGGCTCAGGTTCGGGCATGCTGGGCCCGGAGCGATCCGCGACGGTGCGGATCCGCGGCTTTTTGGGGCATGCGGATGGGACGAGTCTCACGCAGGGCGTTCGCCGTGGCGGCGCTGTCGGCTTTCACGATGATGCCCCCCGCGGCGGCCGCGTCCGGCCGCAGGGGCGGGGCGCCGGCCACCGAGATGCGGGGGGTGTGGCTCGCCACCGTGGCCAACCGGGACTGGCCCTCCAAGCCCGGGCTCAGTGCCGCGCAGCAGCGCTCGGAGCTGCTCACCCACCTCGACACGGCCGTCCGCAACCGGCTCAACACGGTGTTCTTCCAGGTGCGCCCGACCGCAGACGCCCTGTGGCCCTCGCCGTACGAGCCCTGGTCGCAGTACCTCACCGGCACGCAGGGCAGGGACCCGGGCTGGGACCCGCTGGGCACGGCCGTCGAGGAGGCCCACGCCCGCGGCCTGAAGCTGCACGCCTGGTTCAACCCGTACCGGGTCGCCGCCCACGCGGACCCCGGCCGGCTCGTCGCCTCCCACCCGGCCCGGAAGAACCCCGACTGGGTGGTCCCCTACGGCGGGAAACTCTTCTACAACCCGGGGATGCCCGAGGTCCGCGCGTTCGTCGAGGACGCGATGCTCGACGCGGTGGCCCGCTACCCCGTGGACGGCGTCCACTTCGACGACTACTTCTACCCGTACCCGGTGGCCGGGCAGAGCTTCGACGACGACGACGCCTACGACGAGCACGGCGGCGGCTTCCCCGACCGGGCCGCGTGGCGGCGGGACAACATCGACCGGCTGGTGCGCGAGACGGCGGACCGGGTGAAGGAGCTCCGCCCCGGGACCGCCTTCGGCATCAGCCCGTTCGGCGTGTGGCGCAACTCCTCGACCGACCCGGCCGGTTCGGACACCCGGGCCGGTGTGGAGACGTACGACGACCTCTACGCGGACACCCGCACCTGGGTGCGCGAGGGCTGGATCGACTACATCGTGCCGCAGCTGTACTGGAACATCGGCTTCGCCGCCGCCGACTACGCGAAGCTGGTGCCCTGGTGGGCGGAGGTCGCGCGCGGCAGCTCGACGCAGCTGTACCTGGGGGAGGCGCTCTACAAGGCGGGTGACCCGGCGCAGCCCGCGGCCTGGCAGCAGCCGGCCGAGCTGTCCCGGCACCTGACGCTCGCCGCGGAGCACGCGCCGGTGCGCGGGCACGTCTACTTCGCCGCCCGGGACGTGGCGGCCGACCGGATCGGGGCGATGGCGAGGGTGGTGGCCGACCACTACGGGCTGCCGGCCGACCCACCGCGCTGAGCCGCCGGGTCAGGGACCGGTGGTGGTCTCCCGGTGCCGGATCTCGGTGTCGGGCCCGGGCGAGCACACTCCCTCGTGCCCGTCCTCGAACCGGACGCGGTACGGGGGACCGCCCTCGTCGCCGAGGACCTCGACGATCTCGCCGACCTTGTCGTGCTGACCGACCACCCTGCCGTGCTGGACCAGCCGGTCGCCCACGGTTGCGTGCATCGGGACCTCCTCACGAGGGGTGCAGCGCCGGTCCACGGCCTCGGGTCCGCGGCGCGGGCCCCCACGGGCCGGGGGCCGGACGCCGTCCCTCAGCCGCGGGCCCGCTGTGTGACGGCGATGCACACCAGCACCGCCGCGGCCGTCAGCGGGGCGGCCACCGTCAGGTGCTCGCCCAGCAGCAGCACCGACCACACCAGTGTGAGCAGGGGCTGCGCCAGCTGCAACTGGCTGGCCTTCGGGATGCCGACGGCCGCCATCCCGCGGTACCAGACGACCAGTCCGAGGAACTGCGAGCCGGCCGCGACCCAGAGCAGCCCGGCCACACTGTGAGCCGTGAGCCGCACCGGCTCGTGCGCCAGGGCGAGGGCCGCGGCGGGCACCGTCAGCGGCAGGCACAGCACCAGCGCCCAGCCGATCACGTGCCAGCCCGGCATGACCCGGGCCAGCCGGCCGCCCTCGGTGTAGCCCGCCGCGCACACCAGCAGTGCCGCGAAGAGGTACAGGTCGGCGGTGGTCAGGGCGCCGCCGCTCTGCTGCGCGGTGAAGGCCAGGACCGCCGCCGCGCCCGCCAGGGCCGCGCACCAGAAGGTCCGCGAGGGCCGGGTGCCGACGCGGAGGGCGGAGAAGACGGCGGTGGTGAGGGGGAGCAGCCCGACCACGACGGCGGCGTGCGCGGTGGTCGACGTCCCGAGCGCCAGTGTGGTCAGCAGAGGGAAACCGAGGACGACCCCGGCGGCGACGACGGCGAGCCCCGGCCAGTGGCGACGGGCGGGCAGCGGCACCCGCAGTGCCAGCAGGGCACCGCCCGCGATCACCGCGGCGAGGACGCTGCGCACGGCCACCAGCGACCAGGGGCCGAACCCCTCCAGACCCCAGGCGGTGGCGGGGAAGGTGAGGGAGAAGGCGATGACCCCCAGGGCGGCCTGGAGGGTCCCGTACCCGGCACGGTCCGTCCCGGGGCCGCGGGCGGGCCGCCCGTTTCCGGCGCGGGTTGCGCGCCGCGCCCCGGCCGTGCCCCGCCCGCCGGTCGTGGACCGGTGCTCCGCCGTACCGGGCGCCGGGGCGCCGACCGCTATCCCGGTGTCCGCAGTAGCGCTACTCTCTGCTCTCATGCAAGAGCGTAGCAGTGTGGGTGAACTGGCGGAACGGCTTCGGCGGGAGCTGGACCGCTACTCGCCTGGTGGAAAGCTGCCGTCGAGCCGGGCGCTCGTCGAGCGGTTCCGGGTGAGCCCGGTGACCGTCTCGCGGGCGCTGGCGCAACTGGCCGCCGAAGGACTGGTGGTCACCCGCCCCGGCGCCGGCGCGTTCCGCGCGCAGGCCCGGACGGGGCCGGCTCCGGCGGGGGACACCTCCTGGCAGGAGGTCGCCCTCAGCGCGGAGGGCGCCGCCGACCTGGTGCCCCGCTCGGTGGACGCCTCCGGGGTGCTGGTGTCCCTGGCCGCGCCACCACCCGGGGTGATCGAGTTCAACGGCGGCTATCTGCACCCCTCGCTCCAGCCCGAGCGGGCGATGGCCGCGGCCCTGTCGCGGGCCGGACGCCGCCCCGGGGCGTGGGGGCGGCCGCCCATGGAGGGCCTGCCCGAGCTGCGGGAGTGGTTCGCACGCAGCATCGGCGGCTCCGTCACGGCCGCCGAGGTGCTGATCACCTCCGGCGGGCAGTCCGCTCTCACCACCGCCCTGCGCGCCCTCGCCCCGCCGGGCGCCCCGGTCCTGGTCGAGTCGCCGACCTACCCCGGCATGCTCGCCATCGCCCGCGCCGCGGGACTGCGCCCGGTGCCCGTCCCGGTGGACGCCGACGGGGTCCGCCCGGCGCTGCTCGCCGACGCCTTCCGGGCCACCGGCGCCCCGGCCTTCGTGTGCCAGCCCCTCTTCCAGAACCCGACCGGCGCCGTCCTCGCGCCCGGACGGCGCGCCGAGGTGCTGCGCATCGCCCGCGAGGCCGGGGCGTTCGTCGTCGAGGACGACTTCGTGCGGCGCCTGGTGCACGAGGACTCCGGGCCGCTGCCGCGCCCGCTGGCGGCCGACGACCCCGACGGCGTGGTCGTCCACGTCTCCTCCCTCACCAAGGCGACCTCCCCGAGTTTCCGGGTGAGCGCCCTGGCCGCGCGGGGCCCGGTGCTGGAGCGGCTGCGGGCCATCCAGGTCGTCGACACCTTCTTCGTGCCGCGGCCGTTGCAGGAGGCCGCGCTGGAGCTCGTCGGCTCACCCGCCTGGCCGCGCCATCTGCGGGCCGTCTCGGCGGAGTTGAGGGCCCGGCGGGACGCGATGACCTCCGCGCTCGCCCTGCACCTGCCCGAACTGACCCTGGCCCACGTGCCGTCCGGCGGCTACCACCTGTGGCCGCGCCTGCCCGACGGTGTGGACGAGCCGGCCCTGGTGGCGGCCGCCCTGCGCACCGGCGTCGCGGTCGCTCCGGGCCGCCCGTACTTCAGCGCCGAGCCCCCGGCCGCCCATCTGCGGCTCGGCTTCGCCGCCGTCGCCGGCACCGGGGAGATCGCGGAGGGCGTACGGCGGCTGCGGGCGGCCCGCGACGAGGTGCTCGGATAACCCCTCGACGGGCCCTCGGGCGGCCTGCGAGCATCGCGCCATGAACGCCACCCCGCCCCTGCCCGAGGGCTACGAGATCTCCACCGACCCCGCCCGCCTCGACCGCGAACGGGTGCACCGGTGGCTGTCCACCGACGCGTACTGGGCCCTGGGCCGCCCGCGCGAGACGCAGGACCGCGCGATCGACGGGTCGCTGAACTTCGGCGTCCACGACACGGTGTCGGGGGAGCAGGTCGCCTATGCCCGGGTCGTGACCGACCGGGCGACCTTCGCCTGGCTCTGCGACGTGTACGTCGACCCGGCGGTGCGCGGCAAGGGCATCGGCGGCGCGCTCGTGGGCGCCGTGCGGGAGCGGACGCGGGAGTTCGGGGTGCGGCGCGTGGTCCTCGCCACGCACGACGCCCACGAGGTGTACGCCCGGCACGGCTTCGCGCCGCTGGAACGGCCCGAGCACTGGATGGCCCTCGTCTTCAGCCGGTGACGGGGCCGGCCCGGCGAAAGCCCGCGGCGAACGCCTCCGGGCCGTGAACGCCGGCATACCGTCGGTAACTGGCGAACAACACCTCTTGACCTGCGTACTTGCGGCGCTCACCATCGCCGCATGTCACTTCGGGTCACGTTCGTCGCCGCCGCGCGCAGCTCCGTGCCGCCGGCCGAGCGCTTCGAGGACGACCGGCCGCTGGACCAGGCCGGCTGGGGCGAGGTCGAGCGGGTGGCCCCGGAGCTGCTGCCGCTCGCCGCGGCCGACCTGCGCTACTGCTCACCCGCCCCGCGCAGCCGGGCGACGGGGGAGGGGCTCGGTTACGCGCCGCTCGTCCAGCTGGGCCTGCGCGACTGCGACATGGGCCGCTGGCGCGGACTGACCCTGGGCGAGGCCATGGCCTGTGAGCCGGAGGCGGTGGACGCGTGGCTCACCGATCCGCGGACCGCGCCGCACGGCGGTGAGTCGCTGGTGGACTTCATCTCCCGGGTCGGCGGCTGGCTCGACACCCGGCCCGTCGAGGACGGCTGCCGGGTGGTGGCGGTCGCCGAGCCGTCCGTGATCCGGGCCGCCCTGGTGTACGTCCTGAAGGCGCCGCCCCGGACCTACTGGAACATCGACGTCCGGCCACTGTCGACGACGGCCGTGACGGGCCGGGCCGGTCGCTGGAACCTGCGGTTCGACGGGGCGTCCGCTCAGCACTCGCGCGCGTAGTCCGTGCGCAGCACGAGGTCCTTGGCGGGGCCGCGCACCCGCCACACGGTCCGCCAGTGGTCGGCGTCGCGGACGGTGAACTCGCCCCGGTAGAGGTCGGCCGAGCACGGATGGTCGGCGACATGCCGTCCCGGCCTCAGGTCGAGGTCGTGGAACGGCCGCCCGTCCGCGAACCGCACGTCGGCCGTGCCGTCCGGCCCCGGCAGGAACCGCAGGGTCCGCTCGGCCGGCCGGGTGACGCCGTGCCAGGTGAAGGCGCCGGTCTCGCGGTGCAGCAGCCCGCCCCCCTCCAGCGCGCCGAACACGGTGGCCCCGGCGAACTCCCCTTCCGCGCCGCCGGCGAGGTCGCGCACGGTCCGCGACACCCGCCACCGCCCGGCCAGATACGCCAGTGTGTCCGGCACCGGCCAGAACTCGCCCATCCCCGACCGCTCTCCGTCCCGTCCGTGGCCGCGCGACCCATTGACGCGCCGTCGCCCCCTCCCTATCTTGCCGTTCGAAGTCCTGACCGATGTCTGAGATTTCGAACACCCCCTACCAGAGAGCCGCGGAGCCTCCATGCCACGCACCGCACGCACGCGAGGGAGAGCGGGCCTCACGGCCGCCGCCCTGCTCACGGCAGCAGCCCTCGTACCGGCCCCCGCCCACGCCGAGGACGTCACCGACTACACGATCACCGTCGACCCCTCCGCCCGGGGCGCGGCCATCGACGACACGATGTACGGCGTCTTCTTCGAGGACATCAACCGCGCCGCCGACGGCGGCCTCTACGCGGAGCTGGTGCAGAACCGGTCCTTCGAGTACTCCACCGCCGACAACGGCGCGTACACGCCCCTGACGTCCTGGACGGTCACCGGCACGGCCGAGGCCGTCGACGACCCGGGCCGGCTCAACGAGCGCAACCGCACCTACCTGTCCCTGGGCGCCGGTTCGACCGTCGCGAACGCGGGCTACAACACCGGCATCCGGATCGCGAAGGGGGAGCGGTACGACTTCTCCGTGTGGGCCCGCGCCGCCCACGGCAGCACGCTCACCGTCTCCCTGAAGGACGCCGCGGGCAGCCTGGCGGACGCCCGCCGGGTCGCCGTCGAGGGCGGCTGGGCGAAGTACCGGGCCACCTTCACCGCGAGCCGCACCAGCAACCGCGGCCGCCTCGCCGTCGCCGCCTCGGACGCCGCCGCGCTCGACATGGTGTCGCTGTTCCCCCGCGAGACGTACCGGAACCAGCCCGGCGGCCTGCGCAAGGACCTCGCCGAGAAGATCGCCGCCCTCCGGCCGGGCTTCGTGCGCTTCCCCGGCGGCTGCCTGGTCAACACCGGCTCCATGGAGGACTACAGCGAGTCCTCCCACTGGCAGCGCAAGCGCAGCTACCAGTGGAAGGACACCGTCGGACCGGTCGAGGAACGCGCCACCAACGCCAACTTCTGGGGCTACAACCAGAGCTACGGGCTCGGCTACTACGAGTACTTCCGCTTCGCCGAGGACATCGGCGCCATGCCGCTGCCCGTCGTCCCCGCCCTGGTCACCGGCTGCGGCCAGAACCAGGCCGTCGACGACGACGCACTGCTGAAGCGGCACATCCAGGACACCCTCGACCTCATCGAGTTCGCCAACGGCCCGGCGACCTCGACGTGGGGCCGGGTCCGCGCGCGGATGGGCCACCCCGCGCCCTTCCACCTGACCCACATCGAGGTCGGCAACGAGGAGAACCTGCCCGAGGAGTTCTTCGCCCGCTTCGAGCGGTTCCGGAAGGCCATCGACGCGAAGTACCCGGACATCACCGTCGTCTCCAACTCCGGCCCCGACGACGCCGGAACGGTCTTCGACACCGCCTGGCGCCTCAACCGCGAGGGCAAGGTCGACATGGTCGACGAGCACTACTACAACAGTCCGGCCTGGTTCCTGCAGCACAACGACCGCTACGACTCCTACGACAGGAACGGGCCCAAGGTCTTCCTCGGCGAGTACGCCTCCCAGGGCAACGCCTGGAGGAACGGCCTCGCCGAAGCCGCCTACATGACCGGCCTGGAGCGCAACGCGGACGTCGTCGAGCTCGCCTCCTACGCCCCGCTGCTCGCGAACGAGGACTACGTCCAGTGGCGGCCGGACCTGATCTGGTTCAACAACCGGGCGTCCTGGAACTCGGCGAACTACGAGGTCCAGAAGCTGTTCATGAACAACGTCGGCGATCGGGTGGTCCCCTCCAGGGCCACCGGGACCCCGAACGTCAGCGGTCCCCTCACCGGCGCCGTCGGCCTGTCGACGTGGGCGACCAGCGCCGCCTACGACGACGTGCGCGTCACCTCGGCGGACGGCTCGGCCCTGTTCCGCGACGACTTCTCCGGCGACGCCTCCCGGTGGAGGCACACCGGCACCGGCAGCTGGAGCGTCCGGGACGGTGCCTACGTCCAGACCGACACCGCCGCCGAGAACACCATGGTCACCGCCGGCGACCCGGCCTGGAAGGACTACGACCTCCATGTGAGGGCCACCAAGAAGTCCGGCAAGGAGGGCTTCCTCGTCGCCTTCGGCGTCCGGGACACCGGCACCTACTACTGGTGGAACCTGGGCGGCTGGAACAACACCCGGTCCGCGATCGAGCAGGCCGTGGACGGCGGCAGGAGCACCCTGATGACGAAGGCGGGCTCGATCGAGACCGGCCGGGCCTACGACATCGACATCAAGGTGCGCGGCCGCCAGGTCACGCTGTTCCTGGACGGCGAGGAGTGGGGCAGCTTCACGGACGACAAGCCGGCCGAGCCGTTCCGCCAGGTCGTGACCCGGGACGACCGGACCGGCGACCTCGTCGTCAAGGTCGTCAACGCCCGGTCCGCCGAGGCCCGTACGGCCGTCGACCTCGGTGGCGCCGAGGTCTCCGCCACGGCCCGTGTGACCACCCTGGCCGCCGACCAGGACGCGGTGAACACCGAGACCGACACCCCGGTGACGCCGGTGACCTCCACCTTCCGGGGCGTGGCGAGCACGTTCACGTACACCTTCCCGGCGAACTCGGTGACGTTCCTGCGGATCAGGCAGAGGTAGACGCGCCCGTCTCACACCGGTCCGCTCCGGTGGCACAGGACGCAGCCCTCCCAGTGGGGCAGGGCGCTCGGCACCCGGTGGCGCACGCAGCAGGCGACCGCCGGGGCCGGGAGCGCGTCACCGGGCGGAACGGCCGCCGGCGGCTCGAACGCCTCCACGATCTCCCGGAAGCGGCGCAGATACTCCCGCGCGAACGGCGGCTCGTACCCGAGCTCCGCCCAGCGGTGCCCACGGGCCGCCAGCCCGGTCGCGCGCAGCACGAAGGCCTTGGCGGCCGCCCGCTCCGCCGGCGTCGCGCCCCAGTCCAGCTCGGCCAGGTCGAACCCGACCGCACCCCGGCCCAGCACGCTCTGGTCCTGCCAGGACAGCAGCGCCGCGAAGCGCAGCTCCCACGGCCGCTCCGCGAGCGCCGCGACGGCCAGCGCGAGCACCTCCACGAAGACCTCGGTGCCGCCGTTGGACAGGTGCATGGCGTCGGCGCCGGCCCGGAAGACGTTGCCCATGGCGGGGAGCGTACGCGCGGGGGCGCGCGGGCAGGGATCGTGCGGGACGGCCGCCGTCGGGAGCGCCCGGAATGGATTGCATAAAACTGCGGCGCAACGTATAGTCATGCCTCCTAAGGAGGAGGTTCCATGGCGGTACGTGCGGCGGTGGCCGGGGCGAGTGGATACGCGGGCGGGGAGCTGCTGCGTCTGCTGCTGGCACACCCCGAGGTCGAGATCGGTGCCCTGACCGGCAACTCCAACGCCGGGCAGACCCTCGGTGCGCTCCAGCCGCACCTGCTGCCCTTGGCGGGCCGGGTGCTCCAGGAGACGACCCCGGAGGTGCTCGCCGGTCACGACGTCGTGTTCCTCGCGCTGCCGCACGGGCAGTCCGCGGCCGTCGCCGACCGGCTCGGCCCGGACGTGCTGGTCGTCGACATGGGCGCCGACTTCCGGCTGACCGACGCCGCCGCCTGGGAGAAGTTCTACGGCTCCCCGCACGCCGGCACCTGGCCCTACGGCCTTCCCGAACTGCCGGGTGCCCGCCTCGCGCTGGAGGGGTCCAAGCGCATCGCGGTACCCGGCTGCTACCCGACCGCCGTCTCCCTGGCCCTCTTCCCGGCGTACGCCGCCGGGCTCGCCGGGCCCGAGGCGGTGATCGTCGCCGCCTCCGGCACGTCCGGCGCGGGCAAGGCGCCCAAGCCGCACCTGCTGGGCAGCGAGGTCATGGGCTCGATGTCCCCGTACGGGGTCGGCGGGGTGCACCGGCACACCCCCGAGATCACCCAGAACCTCGGCGCGGCCGCCGGGCAGCCGGTCACCGTGTCCTTCACCCCGACCCTCGCACCGATGCCCCGCGGCATCCTCGCCACGTGCAGCGCCAAGGCCGCCGACGGGGTCACCGGCGAGTCGCTGCGCGCCGTGTACGCCAAGGCCTACGCGGACGAACCGTTCGTGCACCTGCTGCCCGAGGGACAGTGGCCCGCCACGGCGTCCGTATACGGTTCCAACGCCGTTCAGGTGCAGGTCGCCCACGACGAGGCCGCCGGACGGATCATCGCGATCAGCGCCATCGACAACCTCACCAAGGGCACCGCGGGCGGTGCCGTCCAGAGCATGAACATCGCCCTGGGTCTCGACGAGACCACCGGACTGACGACGATCGGAGTCGCGCCGTGAGTGTGACGGCAGCAAAGGGATTCACGGCGGCGGGCATCGCCGCCGGGATCAAGGAGAACGGCAACCCGGACCTGGCCCTCGTGGTCAACAACGGGCCCCGCCGTGCCGCCGCCGGCGTCTTCACCTCCAACCGCGTGAAGGCCGCGCCGGTCCTGTGGTCCGAGCAGGTGCTCAAGAGCGGCCAGGTCTCCGCCGTCGTCCTCAACTCCGGCGGCGCGAACGCCTGCACGGGCCCGAAGGGCTTCCAGGACACCCACGCCACGGCCGAGAAGGCCGCCGAGGTCCTCGGCCGGGGCGCCGTCGAGGTCGCCGTCTGCTCCACCGGCCTCATCGGTGTGCTGCTGCCGATGGACAAGCTGCTCCCGGGCGTCGAGGCGGCCGCCGCCCAGCTCTCCGAGCACGGCGGCGAGAAGGCCGCCATCGCCATCAAGACCACCGACACCGTCCACAAGACGTCGGTCGTCACCTGGGGGTCCCCCCGGACGGAGTCTGGGGGAGGCTGGACCGTCGGCGGCATGGCCAAGGGAGCGGGCATGCTCGCCCCGGGCCTCGCCACCATGCTCGTCGTCCTCACCACCGACGCCGCCGTCGACGACGCCGACCTCGACAAGGCGCTGCGGGCCGCCACCCGCACGACCTTCGACCGGGTCGACTCCGACGGCTGCATGTCCACCAACGACACCGTCCTGCTGCTGGCCTCCGGCTCGGCCGAAGTGACCCCGGCGTACGAGGACTTCGCCGAAGCCGTGCGGCAGGTCTGCGACGACCTGGGGCAGCAGCTCATCCGGGACGCCGAGGGCGCCAGCAAGGACATCAAGGTGGAGGTGATCAACGCCGCCAGCGAGGACGACGCCGTCGAGGTGGGCCGCTCCATCGCCCGCAACAACCTCCTCAAGTGCGCCATCCACGGGGAGGACCCCAACTGGGGCCGCGTGCTCTCCGCGATCGGGACGACGAGCGCCGCCTTCGAGCCCGACCGGCTGAACGTCGCCATCAACGGCGTCTGGGTCTGCAAGGACGGCGGCGTCGGCGAGGACCGCGACAAGGTCGACATGCGCTACCGCGAGGTGCACATCGTCGCCGACCTCGCCGCCGGGTCCGAGACCGCCACCATCTGGACCAACGACCTCACCGCCGACTACGTCCACGAGAACAGCGCGTACTCGTCATGAGCAGTGGAGCGACACGCAGGCACACCGCCCTGCCCAAGGCGCAGATCCTCATCGAGGCCCTGCCCTGGCTGGTCCGGCACAACGGCAGGACGGTCGTCATCAAGTTCGGCGGCAACGCCATGGTCGACGAGGACCTCAAGGCCGCATTCGCCCAGGACGTGGTGTTCCTGCACCACGCCGGCCTCAAGCCCGTCGTCGTGCACGGCGGCGGCCCGCAGATCAGCGCCGCCCTCGACCAGCACGGCATCGTCAGCGAGTTCAAGGCCGGCCTGCGGGTGACCACCGAGGACGCCATGGACGTCGTACGGATGGTGCTGGCCGGGCGGGTCCAGCGCGAACTGGTCGGGCTGCTCAACCAGCACGGGCCCCTCGCCGTCGGCCTGACCGGCGAGGACGCCCACACCATCACCGCCACCAGGCACCAGCCCGAGATCGACGGCGAGTTGGTCGACATCGGGCGCGTGGGCGAGATCACCGCGATCGACACGGGCGCCATCGAGGCCCTGCTCGCCGACGGCCGCATCCCGGTCGTCTCGTCGATCGCCCGCTCCGAGGACGACGGGCATGTCTACAACGTCAATGCTGATACGGCGGCTGCGGCACTCGCTGCTGCACTGGGCGCCGAAACCCTCATGGTCCTCACGGACGTCGAGGGACTCTACGAGGACTGGCCGCACAGCGACGAGGTGATCAGCCGCCTCACCGCCGCCGAACTGGAACGACTGCTGCCGGACCTGTCGTCCGGCATGGTGCCGAAGATGGAGGGCTGCCTGCACGCCGTACGCAACGGCGTGACCACCGCCCGCGTCATCGACGGCCGGGTGCCGCACTCGATCCTGCTGGAGATCTTCACCGACGAGGGCATCGGCACGATGGTCGTGCCCGACGAGCACGAGGGGGAAGCCGTATGACCGCCCATCAGGAGTACGCCGAGCGGTGGCAGGGCGCGCTCATGGACAACTACGGCACCCCGCTGCTGCCGCTGGCCCGCGGCGAGGGCACCCGCGTGTGGGACGCCGACGGCCACGCCTACCTCGACTTCGTCGGCGGCATCGCCACCAACGCCCTCGGCCACGCCCACCCGGCCGTCGTCGAGGCCGTCACCCGGCAGATCGGCTCCCTCGGCCACATCTCCAACTTCTTCATGGCCGAGCCGACCGTCGCCCTCGCCGAACGGCTGCTGCGCCTGTTCGGCCGGGACGGCAAGGTCTTCTTCTGCAACTCCGGAGCCGAGGCCAACGAGGCGGCCTTCAAGATCGGCCGGCTGACCGGGCGGACCCATGTCGTGGCCACCGAGGGCGCCTTCCACGGCCGGACCATGGGCGCCCTGGCCCTGACCGGACAGCAGGGCAAGCGCGAGCCGTTCCTGCCGCTGCCGGGCGACGTCACGCACGTGCCGTTCGGTGACGCGCAGGCCCTGGCCGCCGCCGTGACCGAGGAGACCGCGCTCGTCGTCCTCGAACCGATCCAGGGCGAGCTCGGCGTCGTCGTGCCGCCCGCCGGCTACCTCAAGGCGGCCCGGGCCATCACGGCCGCGACCGGGGCGCTGCTCGTCCTCGACGAGGTGCAGACCGGCATCGGCCGCACCGGGCACTGGTTCGAGTACCAGGCCCACGAGGGCGTCCTGCCCGACGTCGTCACCCTCGCCAAGCAGCTCGGCGGCGGACTGCCGCTCGGCGCGACCGTCGCCTTCGGCCGGGCCGCGGAGCTGCTGCGACCCGGCCAGCACGGGACGACCTTCGGCGGCAACCCCGTGGCCTGCGCGGCCGGGCTCGCCGTCCTCGACACCATCGAGAACGAGGGGTTGCTGGAGAACGTCAAGCGGCAGAGCGAGAGGTTGCGCGACGGGATCGAGGGCTTGGGGCACGAGTTGATCGACTTCGTCCGGGGCTCGGGGCTCCTCCTGGGTATCGTGCTCACCGAGCCGCTCGCGCCCCAGGTGCGCCAGGCGGCTCAGGAGGCCGGATTCCTGGTGAACGCGCCCGCCCCCGACGTCGTCCGGCTGATGCCGCCGCTGAACCTCCGCGACGACGAGGTGGACGCGCTCCTCGGAGCACTGCCCGGCATCCTGCAGACAGCCAGCGGGGACGGACGATCCGGGGAATGAGACGACGATGAGCCAGGCGCAGGACCACGAGCAGCCGGGGGCGAACGGGCCCGCCGTGCCGCAGACCCGCACCGCACGCCACCGCCGGATCGTGGACATCCTCAACCGGCAGCCGGTCCGCTCGCAGAGCCAGCTGGCCAAGCTGCTCGCCGACGACGGGCTGACCGTCACGCAGGCGACCCTCAGCCGCGACCTGGACGAGCTGAACGCGGTGAAGATCCGCAACACCGACGGCGACCTGATCTACGCGGTGCCCAGCGAGGGCGGTTTCCGCACCCCGCGGGCGCCGCTCGGCGGGTCGGCGAAGGAGGAGCGGATGCGGCGGCTCTCGCAGGAGCTGCTGATCTCCGCGGAGGCCTCGGCGAACCTCGTGGTCCTGCGCACTCCTCCGGGGGCCGCGCAGTTCCTGGCCTCGGCGATCGACCAGGCCGAACTGCACGACATCCTGGGGACCATCGCCGGCGACGACACGCTGCTGCTGATCAGCAGGGAGCCGACGGGCGGGCAGGCCCTGGCCGACCATCTGCTGAGGCTGGCGCAGAACGGCAACTGAGGGTTGTCGTGCGGGTGCGAGTCGAGTGCGAGTGCGGGTGCGGGTGGGCTGTGGCCGATCGCGCAGTTCCCCGCGCCCCTGGGGCGGTGGGTCGGCGCAGACGGTCACTGAGGGGCGCCGTGCGGGTGCGGGTGGGCTGTGGCTGGTCGCGCAGTTCCCCGCGCCCCTTCGGGGCGTCACCCCAGCCTCGCCGCCAGCCCCCCGGTGCAGCGCACCTCGTCGCCGGCCGTGATCAGCAGCGCCTCCACGTCCGGCAGGGACTCCAGCCAGGCCAGGCCCGCGCGCGAGCCCATCGCGAAGGCCGCCGTCGCCCAGCAGTCCGCCCAGGTCAGGCGGGGCGCCACCACCGTCACGGCGACCAGGTCCGTCACCGCCGAACGGCCCGTGCGCGGATCGACGATGTGCGCCCCCCGCTCCGCCGTCCCCGAGGTGGCCACGGACAGCTCCTCGGCCCCGGCCGCCGAGACGACCGCCGCCAGACCTCCCGGCCGCAGCGGGTCGGCCACCCCGACCCGCCAGGGCCGCTGAGCCCCCGGCGTGCCGAGGAGCTGCACGTCGCCGCCACCGTTCAGGTTCACCCCGCACACCCCGGGCACCTCGGCCAGCCGCCGCGCCGCCCGCTCCACGGCCCAGCCCTTGACGATGCCAGTCGGGTCGAGACGGCCCTCGTACGTCGTGCTGAACCAGCCGTCGCTCAGCCGCTCCGCCTCGGCGGCCAGGGCGAGCACCTCCGCGACCTCGGGGTCGCAGTCCCCGACCGCCACCTCGTCCCGCCGCAGCCGGGAGACCTGGCTGTCCTCGCGGTACGTGCTGAACACCTCGTCGACCCGGTGCAGCCCGGCGACCGCCTCGTCCAGGGCCGCGCGCACGACGGCCGGTTCCCCGCCGCGGACGTCGAAGGAGAAGACGGTCCCCATCGCCTCCTCGGCATGACGCACCGCGGCGGGAGCCTGAGCGGAGCCGGCCACGGTGTCAGCCACCGGCCTGGTCCAGCGCCGACTGGAGGGACTTCTTGTACCCGGCGCTGGTGTAGGTGGCCCCGGAGACGGAGTCGATGTCCGCGCTGCCGGTGGCGACGGCCGCCTGGTTGAGGCGGGGGACGGAGGAGGAGGTGATCTGGTCGCTGCGGCCGCCCTTGGGCGCCTGCACCGCCTCGGCCTTGGTGATCTTCCCGCCCGTGACGGTGACCCGGACCTGCACCGGCCCGTACTCGGTCTGCGCGGCGCTGCCGGTGAGGACCTGCGTCCGCGCTTGGCCGCCCCCCGCGCCCGCGGCCTGCGAGGACCCGCCGCCTCCGCCCGCGCCGCCCTGCGCCTTCGCCTTGTCGAGGGCGGACTGGAGGGACTTCTTGTATCCGGCGCTGGTGTAGGTGGCCCCGGAGACGGAGTCGATGTCCGCGCTGCCGGTGGCGACGGCCGCCTGGTTGAGGCGGGGGACGGAGGAGGAGGTGATCTGGTCGCTGCGGCCGCCCTTGGGCGCCTGCACCGCCTCGGCCTTGGTGATCTTCCCGCCCGTGACGGTGACCCGGACCTGCACCGGCCCGTACTCCGTCCGCGCGACGTCACCCGTGACCGTCCGCGCCTGCCCGGAGCCCGGCTCCGCGCCGCCCTGCGCCTTGGCCTTGTCGAGGGCGGACTGGAGGGACTTCTTGTACCCGGCGCTGGTGTAGGTGGCCCCGGAGACGGCGTCGATGTCGGCGCTCTGCGCGGCCACGGCCGCGCGGTTCAGGCGCGGCACCGAGTCGGCCGTGATCTGGTCGCTGCGGCCGCCCTTCGGCGCTTGCACGGCCTCCGCCTGCGTGATCTTTCCGTTGCTCATGGTCAGGCGGACCTGCACCGCGCCGTACTGCGTCTGCGCCGCGTCCCCGGTGACCGCGCCGTTCACCCCGCCCTGCGGGGCCTGCCCGGCGGCCGCCGGGGGGACCTGCCCGCCCGCCGCCTGGGCGGAACCCGGGTCGGTGGCCGGCTTCAGCGACAGCAGCAGCACGATCCCGGAGACGGTGGCTGCGCCGGCGAGCACGGCACGCCGGACCGGGTGACTCTTCCTCATGGTTTCCCAAACTCCTGAAGGGCTGGTGGTGTCCCGTCGCTCACATCTCGAACGACTCGTGATGGATACGGCGGGCGGGGACTCCCGCGCCGCGCAGTGCCTCGTAGACGGTCTGCGCGAAGCCGGGCGGCCCGCACATGAAGACGTCGTGGTCGCCGATGTCGGGGATCTTGCGCTGGAGGGACTCGGCGGAGATGTCGGGGCGCTCCCCGTCCGGGCTGTTGACCGCGTACATCAGCCGCGCGCCGCGCTCGTCGGCGATCGCGGCCAGCTCGCCCCACAGGGCCAGGTCCTGGGTGCTGTTGGCCCGGTAGAGCAGGGTGATGTCGCCGGAGGCCCCGGGCAGCGTCTCGAACAGGGCCCGCATCGGGGTGATGCCCACGCCGCCCGCGACCAGCAGCACCTTGCCGCGGCTGCGGCGCTGCGCGGTCAGGGCGCCGTAGGGGCCCTCCGCCCACACCCGGGTGCCGGGGGTGAGGTCCCGCAACCGCTCGGTGTGGTCGCCGATCGCCTTCACGGTGATCCGCAGCATGTCCGGGCGGGGCGCCGCCGACAGCGAGTAGGGGTGCGAGCTGAACCGCATCCCGGGCGCCATGAACCGCCAGCGGAAGAAGTGCCCGGCCTCCGCGCCCATCCGGTGCAGCCTGCGCCCGCCGATCAGCACCGACACGATCCCCGGCGTCTCCTCGATGACCGCCTCGACGCGCATGCGGTGCCGCAGGTTCAGCCGGATCGGCGTGAGGATCCGGTACCAGAGGACCAGGACCGTCACGACCCCGTACAGCCCGTACCAAAAGGTCTTCGCGGCCGGCTCGACGGCGAACTCGTTGCCGGTCGTGATCTGGTGCCAGAACGTCAGGTACACGGCCGCGTAGGTCAGCAGGTGCACGTGGTACCAGGTGTCGTAGCCGATCAGCCGGCGCACCCCGCCGATCGACAGGATCCCGATGAGGAACAGCAGACCCGTCCCGATGGCGGCCTTGCCCATGTCGGGCAGCTGGTCGATGGAGTCGGTCGTCTGCTGGACGATGTCGCCGAGTCCCTTGCCCGCCTGCAGGGCGTAGCCGTACATGATGAGGAAGACGTGGGCGAGGACCAGGCAGAGCGTGTAGCGGCCGGTCATGGCGTGCCAGCGCGCGACCCGGTCGGTTCCCACCCGCCGCTCCAGTGCGGGCACCCGGGCCATCTGGAGCACCACCAGTGCCATGAGGTAGCCGGCGAGCAGGCCGGTGATGCGGCCCGCGGCCAGGATCTTGCTCGTGGTGTCGGCGAGGGACGGCGTGTTGTCCCACCACAGCCACAGCACGGCCGCCGCGCCGGCCCACAGGGCGATCAGCAGCGGGACGGCCGGGGAGCGGCGCGGGCGGATGCGGCGCATCGTCTGGCGGCGGGCGGCACGTCCGCCTGCGAGCGTGGTGGTCACGGTTCCTCCGTGGGGACTTGACCCTTGGCCCACAGATACGTGCGGGGGCACGGGAGTGTTCAGCCCGGCCGGGAGCCGTGTGCGCACCGCCATGACCGCGGGTGACTCCCGCTCGGCCGTCGTTCCGTCAGAGACCGGTGACGGCCGTCGGCCCGCTCGCCGTCCCCACGGCGATGTGCGGCCGCCGTGCCGGGTCGGCCCACAGCAGAAGGCGCCGCATCGCGTCCTTGGAGACGGACACGCAGCCGGCCGTCGCCCCACGCCCGTGGACGTGCAGGAAGATGCCCGCCCCGCGACCGCGCACCGGGCGGTCGTAGTTGAAGCCGACGACCAGGGCGTGCGCGTACTGCGTGCGGTAGGTGACGAGGTGTTCGGACTCGGCCGCCCGGCAGTCGGCCGCGCGGGGCTCGGTCCAGCGGTTGTAGGAGCGGGAGTCGTTGTCCTGGCACCACCAGGAGTCCTGGCGGACCCGCCGGTAGGGGTACTGGGTCCCGCGCGGGGCCGCCTCGATGCCGAACGCGTAGGGCAGGCCGTACACCCCGGTCGGGGTGGTGTTCGTGCCCTGTCTGCGCGTGGAGCCTTCGGTGAGGCCGTTCGCCCCGAAGCGCGCGGGGGCGGAGCCGGCCCGCACCCAGCGCCCGCCCGCCGTGCGGTCCCACCAGGTCACGGTGCCCGTGGTCGAGGCGGTGCCCGCCGCCACGGCGGTGATCAGCTGGGTGCCGCCGCCGGTGTGCGCCATCCGGGCCGGCAGCGGAGCGGGGGCGGGCGGCCCGGCGCCGAGCAGGAGGAGGGAGGAGACGGCGAGGGCGACGGCACCGGGGCGCATGCCTCAGACCGTAGAGGGCGGCAGCGGCAGCGGCAGCCCGGGGAGCCCGTCCAGGCTGGTGGCGATGTACTCCTTCTTGGTGAAGTAGGCGTCGAGCGAGGCGTCGTCCTCGCGGGCGAACCGCTTGCCGTGCAGATCCCGGTCCTCCTCGTACGCCATGAAGGGGACGGCGTAGCCGCAGGTGTCGCGGACGAGTTCGGCGGTGACGACGATGATCGCGCGCAGGCCGTGCGGAGAGGGGTCGATGCCCGGGAAGCGGGCGAGCAGTTCCCCGAATCGGGGGTCGTCGCGGAAGACGGGCTCACCCCTGCCGTGCACCCGGACGATGTTCGGCGGGCCCTGGAAGGCGCACCACATCAGGGTGATCCGTCCGTTCTCCCGCAGGTGGGCGATGGTCTCGGCGTTGGAGCCGGCGAAGTCGAGGTAGGCGACGGTGTGCTCGTCCAGCACCGCGAACGAGCCCGTGAGGCCCTTGGGGGAGAGGTTGACCGTGCCGTCGGCGGACAGGGGTGCGGTGGCGGTGAAGAAGACCGGTTGTGCCTCGATGAACGAGCGGAGCCGGCCGTCTATGCGCTCATGTGTCTTTCCCATGTCCAGCCATTATGGGTGTAGTTAGTTTGGCTGTCTAATGAATTGCGGGATCCGGTCACCTCTGCCGGACCCCGCGCAGTCCCCGACCGCGGCCGCCCCGGCCGGCGCTCCCACGGGGCGGCCGCGGCGCCTGTCACCTCACTTCGTGAGGGTGCAGGCGGCCAGGGTGTCGAGGCCCTGGGGCTTGGCGGCGGTGCGGCCGATGGCGGTGGCGATGCGGTTGACGGTGGCGACGCGCTTGTCCTCGAGGGGACCGAGGATGGCGTTCTGGACGAAGTTGGGTCCGCCCTGTCCGACGGTGTCGGCGAGGCGGGTGTTGGCTTCGCGGAGCTGGGTGTCGAGGAGGGCGAGGTTGCGGTCGACCTCGGCCCGGGCGGAGGCGGGGACGGCGGGGAGCTGGGAGCGCACGTCCGGGCAGCTGATCGTCCCGGCGCGGCCGTTCCCGGCATTGCCCGTGTTCCCGGTACTGCCTGTGTTCCCGGCATTGCCCGCGTTCCCGGCGTTGCCCGTGCCGCCGCCCGTCTGCGGCTTGCCGGCCTGGCCGTTGCCGGCGCCGTTGCCCGCGCCGTTGAGCGTGCAGGCGGCCAGGGTGTCGAGGCCCTGGGGCTTGGCGGCGGTGCGGCCGATGGCGGTGGCGATGCGGTTGACGGTGGCGACGCGCTTGTCCTCGAGGGGGCCGAGGATGGCGTTCTGGACGAAGTTGGGCCCGCCCTGTCCGACGGTGTCGGCGAGGCGGGTGTTGGCTTCGCGGAGCTGGGTGTCGAGGAGGGCGAGGTTGCGGTCGACCTCGGCCCGGGCGGAGGCGGGGACGGCGGGGAGCTGGGAGCGCACGTCCGGGCAGCTGATCGTGCCCGGACCGGCCAGGGTGCGGGCGGCGTTCCCGTTGCCCTTGGACGTCTCCCCGGCCAGGGCGAACCCGGCGATCACCGTGCCGGACAGCGCCACCGCGGCGGCGCCGCCGATGAGGGTGACGCGGCGCTTGTTGCACTTCGGAAGAGCCCTGGACATGGGGGTGCCTCACTAGGGTCGGTGTCGTCGGTGTGGGGAGCGCGGCGCCTGCGCTCGGCGAGAGGTACGGGTAAGCGGTTTCTCGCGTTCAAAGGAGCGCCGGATTTCCCGGCGGGCGACTTCACCGACCCGCCACCCTCCGGTGAATTGACGAAACATGCAGACCACTGCATACTCATGCATACGGATCCCGGCTCGGTGACGCGCTCACCCCGGGGGCAGGAACCCATAGAGGAGCACAGCAGGTGAGCAGCAACAGCGGTGATGTCCGGCTCTGGGGCGGCCGTTTCGCCGACGGCCCCGCCGAGGCCCTGGCGAAGCTCTCCGCGTCCGTCCACTTCGACTGGCGGCTCGCGCCCTACGACATCGCCGGCTCGCGCGCCCACGCCCGCGTCCTGCACACGGCGGGCCTGCTCACCGAGGACGAGCTGGAGCGCATGCTCGCCGGGCTCGACCGGCTGGAGGCCGACGTCGCCTCGGGCGCGTTCGTCGGCACGGTCGCCGACGAGGACGTCCACACCGCCCTGGAGCGCGGCCTGCTGGAGCGCCTCGGCGCGGACCTCGGCGGCAAACTGCGCGCCGGCCGCTCCCGCAACGACCAGGTCGCCACCCTCTTCCGCATGTACCTCCGCGACCACGCCCGCGTCATCGGCGGGCTGATCGCCGAGCTGCAGGACGCGCTGGTCGGCCTCGCCGAGGCGCACCCCGACGTGGCGATGCCCGGCCGCACGCACCTCCAGCACGCCCAGCCCGTCCTCTTCGCCCACCACGTCCTCGCCCATGTGCAGGCCCTCTCCCGGGACGCCGAGCGCCTGCGCCAGTGGGACGCCCGGACGGCCGTGTCGCCGTACGGCTCGGGTGCCCTGGCCGGTTCCTCCCTGGGGCTGGACCCGGAGGCGGTGGCGAAGGACCTGGGGTTCGAGCACGGGTCCGCCGGCAACTCCATCGACGGGACGGCCTCGCGGGACTTCGTCGCCGAGTTCGCCTTCATCACGGCGATGATCGGGGTCGACCTCTCCCGGATCGCCGAGGAGGTCATCATCTGGAACACGAAGGAGTTCTCCTTCGTGACCCTGCACGACGCCTTCTCCACGGGTTCGTCGATCATGCCGCAGAAGAAGAACCCGGACATCGCGGAGCTCGCGCGCGGCAAGTCCGGCCGCCTGATCGGCAACCTGACGGGCCTGATGGCCACGCTCAAGGCCCTCCCGCTCGCCTACAACCGCGACCTCCAGGAGGACAAGGAGCCGGTCTTCGACTCGATCGACCAGCTGGAGGTTCTGCTGCCGGCCTTCACCGGCATGATGGCCACGCTCACCGTCCACCGCGAGCGCATGGAGGAGCTGGCCCCGGCGGGCTTCTCCCTCGCCACCGACATCGCCGAGTGGCTGGTCAAGCAGGGCGTGCCCTTCCGTGTGGCCCACGAGGTCGCGGGTGAGTGCGTGAAGGTCGCCGAGTCCGAGGGCAAGGAGCTGGACGCCCTGACGGACGAACAGTTCGCCAAGATCTCCGCCCACCTCACGCCCGAGGTGCGGACGGTCCTGAACGTCGCCGGCGCCCTGGCCTCCCGCAACGGCAGGGGCGGCACGGCCCCGAGCGCGGTGGCCGTCCAGCTGGCCGAGGTGAAGGCGGACCTGGCGATCCAGCACGAGTGGGCGCTGGCCAAGGGCAGCGCCCTCTAGAGGCCCGGGGCGGTAGCGGTGTGCGGCTGCGCCGCGGAGGCGCGCCAGGCCGCGGCGAGCCCGCGCGCGCCGAACCACCGCTCGAGCCGGACTCCGATCGCGAGCGCCGAAGGGCATCGCGGGTACGTTGGTCGGGAGCCGTACCGGACCCGACCGAACGGAGCCCGCGATGCCCTTCGCGCGACTGGCGACCGCGACGACCCCCACCTGCCACATCGGACTGGGCCTCGCCGCCGTCGGGCGCCCCGGCTACATCAACCTCGGCCGGGACGAAGACCTCGGAGCGGACCGCAGCGTCGACGCGCTGCGGTCCCGCACCCACGACCTCCTCGACGCCGCCTACGCCCAGGGCGTCCGCTACTTCGACGTCGCCCGCTCCTACGGCCGCTCCGAGGAGTTCCTCGCCGGCTGGCTCGAGGCCAGGCCCGCCGTCGACGACGTCGTCGTCGGCAGCAAGTGGGGCTACACCTACACCGCCGACTGGTCCACCGACGCCGAGACGCACGAGGTCAAGGACCACGGCCTCGCCACCTACGAACGGCAGCGCGCCGAGACCGACGCCCTGCTCGGCGACCGGCTCGACCTCTACCAGATCCACTCGGTGACGCCGGACAGCCCGGCCCTCACCGACAAGGAACTGCACGCGAGGCTCGCGGAGGCCGCCGCCCAGGGCCTGACCGTGGGCTTCTCCACCAGCGGGCCCGCCCAGGCCGACGCCATCAGGGCCGCCCTCTCCGTCACCGTCGACGGCGAGCCCCTCTTCCGCACCGTCCAGTCCACCTACAACGCGCTGGAGACCTCCGCGGGTCCCGCCCTCGCCGAGGCGCACGCCGCGGGACTCACCGTGATCGTCAAGGAGGGCATGGCCAACGGCCGCCTCGCGGGCGCGCACGCGCCGGACGCCCTCCGGGAGGTCGCCGCCCGGACCGGGCTGGGCTGCGACGCGGTGGCGCTGGCGACGATCCTGCGCCGGCCCTGGGCCGGGGTCGTCCTGTCCGGCGCCGCCACCACCGCCCAGCTCGCCTCGAACCTCCACGCGGCGGTCGTCGACCTCGACGACGACCAGCTGGACCGCCTCGCCGGACTCGCCGAGGAGCCGCGGGCCTACTGGGAGCGCCGCGGACAGCTGCCCTGGCACTGATCCCCGCGCCGGACGGAACCGCACCGGCATGAGTCACGCCTGCCCGTGGTGAGACATTGATGTCTCATTCGGTGTATGGTTGTCTCATGCCTGTCGATCCCGACCACGTGCTGCGCTCCGCCGCCGCCCTGCTGACCCGCAAGTCCACCGCGACCATGGACGAGGTCGCCAAGGCCGCCGGGATCAGCCGCGCCACCCTGCACCGGCACTTCGCCGGACGGGACGCGCTCGTCCGCGCCCTGGAGTCGCTGGGCATCGCCGAGTGCGAGGCCGCGCTGCGGGCGGCCCGGCTCGACGAGGGCACGGCGAGCGAGGCCGTACGCCGGCTGATCGGCGCCATCGAACCGGCCGCGGGGCTGCTCGCCTTCCTCTACACCGAGAACCAGCTGTTCGAGGGCGAGGAGCAGAACGCGGGCTGGACCGAGATCGACGACCGGATCTCCGCCCTGTTCCGGCGCGGCCAGCTCAGCGGCGAGTTCCGCATCGACCTCACGCCCGCCTGGCTCACCGAGGCGCTGTACGGCCTGCTGGCCTCCGGCGCCTGGCTGGTGCAGAGCGGCAAGGGCGCACCCAAGGACTTCCAGCACATGATCGTCGAGCTGCTGCTCGGCGGCGCGGTCAGAAGAGAGGAATCATGACCAGCACCCTGCAGGCGGCCGAGACGGAGGCGGTGAAGCGTCCGGGCCGGTGGCTCGCGCTCGGCGTCCTGGTGCTCGCCGTACTGCTGGTGGCCGTCGACGCGACCGTCCTCGGTCTCGCGACCCCCTACATCAGTGAGGACCTCGAGCCCTCCGGCACGCAGCTGCTGTGGATCGGTGACGTCTACTCGTTCGTCATCGCCGGCCTGCTCGTGTCCATGGGCAGCCTCGGCGACCGGATCGGCCGCAAGCGGATCCTGCTCGGAGGCGCCACCGCGTTCGGCGCGATATCCGTCCTCAACGCCTACGCCACCACGCCCGAGACGCTGATCGTCGCCCGGGCGCTGCTCGGTGTCGCCGGTGCGACCCTGATGCCGGCCACGCTCGCTCTGATCCGCAACCTCTTCCACGACCCGCGCGAGCGCAGCCTCGCCGTCGGCATCTGGGGTGCCACCGCCTCGGCGGGCACGGCCGTCGGCCCGATCGTCGGCGGGTTCCTGCTGGAGCACTTCTGGTGGGGCTCGGTCTTCCTGATCAACCTGCCCGTGATGGCCGTCCTGGTCCTCGTCGGCATCAAGCTGCTGCCCGAGTCGCGTACGGCCGACCCCGGCCCCTGGGACCTGGTCAGCGTGGTGCTGTCGCTGGTCGGCATGATCGGCGTGGTCTACGCCGTCAAGGAGACCGCGACCCACGGCATCGCGTGGAGCCCGGCGGCCGCGGGCCTGCTGGGCGCCGCCGCCCTCTACGGCTTCGTCCGCCGGCAGCTCCGGCTCCCGGCGCCGCTGCTGGACATGCGGCTGTTCCGCAACCGCGGCTTCAGCGGTGCCGTCCTGGCCGACCTGCTGACCATCCTCGGCCTGTCCGGACTGGTGTTCTTCCTGTCGCAGTACCTGCAACTCGTGCAGGGCAGGCGTCCGTTGGAGGCCGGTTTGGCCGAACTGCCCGCCGCCGTCGGAGCGGTGGTGGCCGGTCTGATCGCCGGCCGTGCGGCCCGCCGCTACTCCGTCCGGGCCGTCGTCTCCGGAGGCCTGGCGGCGATCGGCCTGGCCCTGGCGACGCTGACCGTGGTCGACCAGTCCACCGGCTACCCGCTGCTCGGCAGCGCGCTGCTGGTGGTCGGCGTCGGCGCCGGGTTCTCCTTCACGGTGACCGCCGACGTGATCCTCTCCAGCGTGCCCAAGGAGCAGGCCGGTGCCGCGTCCGCGGTCTCCGAGACGGCGTACGAACTCGGCGCCGCCCTCGGCATCGCCGCGCTGGGCTCGATCGTGACGGCCGTCTACCGGGACTTCACCGGCCCTGCGGGCACGCCGGACGCGGCGCACGAGTCGCTGGGCGGCGCGGTCGAGGCGGCGGGGCACATGCCCGCCCACACCGCCGCCGCGATGCTGGACGCGGCCCGCACGTCCTTCGTCGACGGGCTGGCCCTCGCGGCGGGCGTCGGGGCGGCGGTCCTGCTGGCCACGGCGGCGGCGGCCTGGTTCCTGCTACGCCACCAGCGCCTGGAAACCACGCCAGACCACCCCTGACCCCCCGACCGCCGAAACGCCCCTGAGGACAGGGGCGCGGGGAACTGCGCGAAAACCCCCACGCACCGGCAGCCAAAGCCGAGGGGCGCGGGGAAACGGCGCACTCAGGGGCGCGGGGAACTGCGCGAAAACCCCCACGCACCGGCAGTCGAAGCCGAGGAGCGCGGGGAAACGGCGCACTCAGGGGCGCGGGGAACTGCGCGAAAAGCCCGAGGCACTCGCACCCGCCCCCGCCCCCGCCGAACCACCGCTCACCGGCACCGACGGCCGGCGCCCCCGCCCCCGACCTCGCCCAAAAAACTACGCCGCTTCCTTCGCCTTGCTGGCATACATGTCCACGTACTCCTGCCCGGACAGCCGCATGACCTCGGTCATCACCGAGTCGGTCACGGCACGCAACACGTACCGGTCCCGGTCCATCCCCTCGTACCGGGAGAACTCCATCGCCTCACCGAACCGCACCGTGACCTTGCCCGGCCGCGGCACCCCGGCCCCACCCGGCTGGAGCTTGTCCGTGCCGATCATCGCGAACGGCACGACCGGCGCACCCGTCATCAGCGTCAGCCGGGCGATGCCCGTCCGCCCGCGGTACAGACGTCCGTCGGGCGAGCGCGTGCCCTCCGGGTAGATCCCGAAGATCCGGCCCTCCTCCAGCACCCGGCGCCCGGTCATCAGCGCGGCGACACCGCCCCGGCCGCCGTCGCGGTCGACCGGGATCATGCCGACACCGGTGAAGAACCAGGCCATGAGCCGGCCCTTGAAGCCCTTGCCGGTCACGTACTCGTCCTTGCCGATGAAGACGACCTGCCGGTCGCAGACCAGCGGAAGGATCATCGAGTCGATGAACGTGAGGTGGTTGCCCGCCAGGATGACCGGACCGTCGCCGGGAATGTGCTCCGCGCCCTCCACCTGGGGGCGGAACATCAGCCGCATGATCGGGCCGAGCACTGCCTTGATGAGCTCGAAGCGGGACAACGGACCCTCCGGTGTCAAGGGATGCGATATGAGTCTGTGCAGGTGAGGACGATACTCGCGGGGCCCGTGGTCGCGCACATCGGGCACGGCGACTTAACCGAGACCTTACGCACTGTTGACGCGGCTTCACCTGCGGTGACGCGCCGTCGACGGTGCGTGAGGCGCCGGAGGGTGTGACACACATCGCCTCCGGGCACACCCCTTCGCGTTCCCGGAAGGACGCGGCCGAACCGGCCCGGATGCGACGAACCGTCAGTTCACCGCCCCCACCGGCCTCGGTGACATCCCCCGTCACCCGCGTGTTCCGCCCGCGGTCTCCCGTCCGTCATGTACGCGCCCCTACGATCGGCCCGCACGGACGAGGACGACGGTCAGGAGGCGCTCATGGCAACGCGCGAGTCGAACCGCGAGTCGAACCGCGAGTCGAACGGGGACACGACCGGGGACACGGCCCGCACCGGACGGCGGGCGCTGCTCGGTGCGGCGGTGCTGGGCGCCGGCGGAGCGGTCCTCGGCATGGCCGGTACGGCCAGAGCCGACGGAACCCGGCACGGCGGCGGACTGGGCGGTCTGCCCAAGCCGACGATCATCGGCCACCGCGGCGCCAGCGGCTACCGCCCCGAGCACACCCTCGGCTCGTACCAGCTGGCCCTCGACATGGGGGCCGACATCGTCGAGGCGGGCGACCTCGTCCCCACCAGGGACGGCCATCTGGTGTGCCGTCACGAGCCGGAGATCGGCGGCACTACGGACGTCGCCGACCACCCCGAGTTCGCGGGGCGCAGGAAGACCAAGGTCCTCGACGGCGTCTCCACCACCGGCTGGTTCACCGAGGACTTCACGCTCGCCGAGCTGAAGACGCTCCGCGCGGTCGAGCGCATCCCGGCCAACCGCCCGCACAACACCCTCTACGACGGCCGCTGGGAGATCCCCACCTTCGAGGAGGTCCTGCGCTGGCAGGACGAGCAGACCCGCAGGCGCGGCAAGCAGGTCTGGATCTACCCCGAGCTCAAGCACCCCACCTACTTCCGCCGGCAGGGCCTGCCGCTGGAGGAGCGCGTCGCCAAGGTGCTGCACCGGCACCGCAAGGACCGGCGGAACTCCCCGGTCGTGCTCCAGTCGTTCGAGCCGACGAGCGTCCAGCGGCTCGACGAGCTCGTGGACAACCCCCTGGTCGTCCTGCTGTCGTCGGCCGGCTCCCGCCCCTGGGACTTCGTCGAGACCGGCGACCCGCGCACCGTCGCCGATCTCGTGAAGCCGGCCGGCCTGCGCGAGATCGCCTCGTACGCGCAGGGCATCGGACCCACCCTGGACCTGGTGATCCCGCGTGACGCGCAGGGCAGGCTCACCCAGCCCACCACGCTGGTCGCCGACGCGCACAAGGCGGGCCTGATCCTGCACCCCTACACCCTGCGCAACGAGAACCCCTTCCTGCCCGCCGAGTTCCGCAAGGGCACGGACGTGGACGCCTACGGTGACGTCTTCGGCGCCTACCGGGCGTACTTCGCGACCGGCATCGACGGGGTCTTCACCGACCAGCCCGACACCGGCCTGCTGGCGCGTGAGGACTTCCGCAACCGCTGACCGCGTCAACTCCCCGGCTCACACCGCCCGGTCGGGTGAGGTTCCGCCGCCCGGGCAACCCACCGCCCGGGCGGCCGCGTCGCACCGCATATGACGCACGACCTGGTCACCGCCCTGCGCCCGCTGCTCACAGCCGAGGCCGCCGCGGAGGCATATGCCGCCGGAACCGAGGCGGGTGATCTGGAGCAGGCCGTCTGGCTCCGCCTGCTGGAGCGCCTGGAGGCCGACGGCCCGCCGCGCGACCCCGGGCAGTGGCTGCGCAGGGCGGTCCGGGCGGAGGCCCGCCGTACCCGCCGCACCCGCCGTCTCGAACGGCCGTACCCCGCCGAGCCGGCCGACGACGGCGGCGACCCCGAGCAACTCGCCCTCGCCGCGGCCCGCGGGCGCGCCCTGCGCGCTGCCGTGCGCCGACTCCCGGGCCGCTGCCCCCGGCTGATGGAGGCCCTGCTCGCACCCGAGGACCTGACCTACCGGGAAATCGCAGGGGAGTTGGGTATCTCACAGGGGAGTCTCGGCCCGGAACGTTCCAGATGCCTGGGATGTCTGCGCAGATTGCTCCCACCGGAGGTTGCGGCCCACTGAGGACGGGGATAGGAGTGGGGGACCATCGGTGATCAGATGAGCGGAAGGCGTGCGCACATGGGCATGAGCGTGACCATTTCTGCGGCGACCGAGCAGGACGCGGAGCAGATCTTCAGGTTGCAGTACCTGTGCTTCCAGCCGGAGGCGGCGCTGTACGGCAACTACCGCATCGACCCGCTCGTCCAGACCCTCGACTCCGTCCGCGAGGAGGTCGCCCGCGACTGCGTCTTCGTGGCCCGGCTCGGCGACGAGGTCGTCGGCTCGGTCCGCGGCTCGGTCACCGAGGACGGCGCGGCCGTCATCGGCAAGCTCTGCGTCCACCCCCGCCTTCAGGGGCACGGCATCGGGGCCCGGCTGCTGCGCGCGGCCGAGGCGGCCCTGGCCGGCCGGCACGGTGCGACCCGCTTCCGCCTCCACACCGGCCACCGCAGCGAGGGCACCCTCCGCCTGTACCGCAAGGTCGGCTACCAGACGGTGGGCACGTCCCAGGGAGCCGACGGCGTACCGATGATCGTCCTGGAGAAGCCGGCGACGACCTACGCGGCGACCGCCTGAACCCGCCTCCCGGGGCGCACGGAGCGCTCCGCACGGCCCGGCGCCGCCCGGGGCACCTCAGACGGCGCCGGTGTCCCGCGTACGCGAGGAGCGCAGCCAGTAGATGGCGGTGAGCGGCAGCAGCACCGGGATGAAGAGGTAGCCCATCCCGAAGTCCGACCAGACCGTCGCGTCCGGGAAGGCGGACGGCTCCACCAGGGTCCAGGTGCCCACCGTCAGCACCCCGACCAGCTCGGCGGCGCAGCACGCCAGCGCGACCCTGCGCGCCGTCTCCCCGCCCCGCACCAGCGTGTACGTGATGAACCCGTACACCACCCCGGCCACCGCCGACAGCGAGTACGCCAGCGGTGCCCGGTCGAACTCGGTGGCGATCTGGTACGCCGAGCGCGACACCGCGCCGACCACCATCACGCCGTACAGCCACACCAGCAGCGTGCCCGGCCCGGAGGCCAGCCGCCGCCGGCCCGCCTCAGCCCGCCCAGATGTCATAGAGCCGCACCTCCAGCACCGCCAGCACCACACCACCGGCCGCCACCGTCACCGAACCCCACCGGGTCCGCTCGGCCAGCGACATGAACCCCGCCGCCGGGACGCACGCGAACGCCCCCAGCAGATACGCCACGAAGATCGTCGTGCCCTGCGCCGGCTTCTCGCCCCGCGCCAGCAGCACGATCCCCACGATCAGCTGGACCAGCGACAGCAGGGTGACCACGGCCATCCCGACGAAGTGCCAGTCCTTGGTCGGCTGGTCGCGGTAGGCCGCCCAGCCGCACCAGGCGGCCAGCAGCAGCGCGGCGACGCCGGTCACCAGCGTCAGGACAGTGAGCATGCAGCGACCCTATTACGCCCGGGACGGCCCCCTGCTCCGGGCCCTGGCCTGCACCGTAGGGTCGAGGGCATGACGATCCACGCGCAGGCCCTGCTCTTCGACAACGACGGCACCCTCGTCTCCTCCCTCGCCTCGGTGGACCGCTGCTGGACCCGGTGGGCCGCGGAGTACGGCATCACCGCGCAGGAGTTCGCCCGGGTCGAGCTGCACGGCCGGCCCGCCGCCGAGATAGCCGCCGACCTGCTGCCCGCCGAGGTGGTGCCCCAGGCCGTCGCGCGGATCGAGGAGCTGGAGGTCGAGGACGTGCCGCGCGGCGGCGTCGAGCTGCTGCCGGGCACCCGTGCCTTCCTCGACGCGCTGCCCGCCGACCGCTGGGCCGTCGTCACCTCCGCCACGCGGCGGCTGGCCGAGGCCCGCCTCGACGCCGTCGGCATCCTCCCCAAGACGCTGGTCGCGGCCGACGACATCACCCGCGGCAAGCCCGACCCCGAGCCGTACCTGCTGGCCGCCCGCGCGCTCGGCGTCGACCCCGCCCACTGCGTCGTCTTCGAGGACGCCCCCGCCGGGCTCGCCTCCGGCCGCGCCGCCGGGATGACCACCGTGGCGTTGACCACAACCCACCGGGCCGAGGAACTCCGGGCCGACCTGGTCGTGGAGAACCTGTCGGCCTTGTCCGCACTGGTCACCGACCGGGGCGTGGAGATCTCCCCGCGGGCGTGAGCGGGCCGGTCCGCCCGCCGCCCCTGTCCATGGATGTCCAGCATCCGGACAGCGGCGGCCGGTCAGGACCGTACACATGTTTTACTTGCCGCATGACCACGACGAGCGACCGCGCCCCCGCGACCGAGGCGACCATGACGCCCGGTGCTCGTTGTATGTGTCGAATGTGCGCCTTCTAGAGGGCCCCCGCACCACCCCGAGCTCGCGCCCCGAAGCGAGACCGCGGCCCGTCCGCACGCCCTGAGCGGCGCGTGACGCGAAGCCGCCCGCGCACATGTTTCTCCCCGGTTCCCCTTTCCCGTGAGAACCGTGTCGCGTCCCTGACCGAATGCACCTGTGCCCGGGCACACCCACGCCCGCGCACTCGACAGTGACGGAAACCCAGTGATCACCACATCGGGCCTCACCAAGGTCTACCGCTCACGCGGCCGCGAGGTCACCGCCCTGGACGGCGTGGACCTGCACGTCCGCGAGGGCGAGGTGTACGGCGTCATCGGCCAGTCCGGCGCCGGCAAGTCCTCGCTCATCCGCTGCGTCAACCTCCTGGAACGCCCCACCTCCGGCACCGTGACCGTCGCCGGGCAGGACCTCACCGCCCTGGCGGGCCGCGGACCCCGCGCCGGCAGGGAGCTGCGGCGGGCGCGCAGCCGGATCGGCATGGTCTTCCAGCACTTCAACCTGCTGTCCTCGCGCACCGTGCAGGACAACGTCGAACTGCCGCTGGAGATCCTCGGGCGGTCCGGCAGGGACCGCTCCCGCAAGGCCCTCGAACTGCTCGACCTGGTCGGTCTCGCCGACAAGGCCGGCGCCTACCCGTCCCAGCTGTCCGGCGGCCAGAAGCAGCGCGTGGGCATCGCCCGCGCCCTGGCCGGCGACCCCAAGGTCCTGCTGTCCGACGAGGCGACCAGCGCCCTCGACCCCGAGACGACCCGCTCCATCCTGGCGCTGCTGCGCGACCTGAACCAGCAGCTCGGTCTCACCGTCCTGCTGATCACCCACGAGATGGACGTCGTGAAGTCGGTCTGCGACTCGGCCGCCCTCATGGAGAACGGGCGCATCGTCGAGTCGGGCACGGTCAGCGAACTGCTCGCCACCCCCGGTTCGGAACTGGCCGCCGCGCTGTTCCCGCTCGACGGCGAGGCCTCGGGCGCGGACCGCACCGTCGTCGACGTGACCTTCCAGGGCGAGAGCGCCACCCAGCCCGTCATCTCCCAGCTCGCCCGCACCTACAACATCGACATATCGATCCTCGGCGCCGCCATCGACACCGTCGGCGGCCTCCAGGTCGGCCGGATGCGCATCGAACTGCCCGGCCGCTACGAGGACAACGTCGTCCCGATCGGGTTCCTGCGCGAGCAGGGCCTGCAGATCGACGTCCCGGGCCACGAGTCCGTACTGGTGAAGGAAGGTGCCAAGTGACCTGGTCCGAGATGCAGCCCCTGCTGACCCAGGCGTGTTGGGACACGCTCTACATGGTCGGCTGGTCCACGCTCATCGCCGTCGTCGGCGGGCTCCCGCTGGGCGTCCTGCTGGTCCTCACCGACCGCGGCGGCCTGCTCCAGAACGTCGTCGCGAGCAAGGTCATCGGGCAGGTCGTGAACATCGCCCGGTCGCTGCCGTTCATCATCCTGATGGTCGCGCTGATGACCTTCACCCGGTGGATCACCGGCACGACCATCGGCCGCGAGGCCGCCATCGTGCCCCTGGCCGTCGGCGCCATCCCGTTCTTCGCGCGCCTGGTCGAGACGGCCGTGCGCGAGGTGGACCACGGACTCGTCGAGGCCGTGCAGGCCATGGGCGGCAACACCTGGACCATCGTGCGCAAGGTCCTCGTCCCCGAGTCCCTGCCGTCGCTGATCTCCAGCACCACCACCACGGTCGTCGCCCTCATCGGCTACTCCGCCATGGCCGGCACCGTCGGCGCCGGCGGCCTCGGCGACATCGCCATCCGCTACGGCTACCAGCGCTTCGAGACCCAGCTCATGTGGATCACCGTCGCCATCCTCGCCGTCGTCATCTCCCTGATCCAGTTCGCCGGCGACTACGCGGCACGCTCCCTGCACCGCCGCGGCGCCCGCTCGGGCCCCGCCCCCCGACTGCGGCTCCTCAAAGCCGCCTCCTGAACTCCCCGTCCACCCATGACGGGGCAGCACCACCCCCAGGCCATAAGGAAAGGCACTTTTCGTGCGTAACACCGCCAAGATCACCACCGCCGTCCTCGCCGCCGGAGCCCTCACCCTCGGGCTCGGCGCCTGCGGATCGGGCGACTCCGGCTCCGGTTCCGACGGGCCCCTCGTCGTCGCCGCCAGCCCGGCCCCGCACGCCGAGATCCTCACCTTCGTCAAGGACAACCTGGCGAAGAAGGAGGGCCTCGACCTCGAGGTCAAGGAGTTCACCGACTACGTCACGCCCAACACCGCGACGCAGGACGGCTCCGTCGGCGCCAACTACTTCCAGAACAAGCCGTACCTCGACGACTTCAACAAGAAGAACGGCACCGACATCGTGCCCGTCGTCACGGTCCACCTGGAGCCGCTCGGCCTCTACTCGAACAAGGTCGACAAGGTCGAGGAGCTCAAGAGCGGTGCGACCGTCGCCGTCCCCAACGACACGGTGAACGAGGCCCGCGCCCTCAAGCTCCTGTCGGACAACGGGCTGATCACGCTCAAGGAGGGCGTCGGCAACGCGGCGACCCCGGCCGACATCACCAAGAACCCCAAGAACCTCAAGTTCAAGGAGCTGGAGGCGGCCCAGACCCCGCGCTCCCTCGACGACGTGGACGCCTCCGTCGTCAACGGCAACTACGCCCTGGAGTCCGACCTCAAGCCCTCCGAGGACGCCCTGATCCTGGAGTCCCCGAAGAACAACCCCTACGGCAACTTCCTCGCCGTGAAGAAGGGCAACGAGGACGACCCGCGCGTGAAGAAGCTCGCCAAGCTCCTCACCTCGCCCGAGGTCAAGAAGTTCATCCAGGACAAGTACGAAGGCTCTGTGCTCGCCTCCTTCTGAGCCCGCGAACGGCACCCGCGCGCACGGGGCCCCGCCTCACGGCCGAGGCGGGGCCCCGTGGTGCGCACAACTGCTTTCATGCTGCATGCTGGGCAGTTCAGCATGCCCTGAAGGTTCACCGAAGGTTACGGAGCGGCGCATGACGAGCACCTTCCCCAACGTCTCCATCAGCACGGAGCGGTTGGTGCTGCGTCCACTCGACGAGGACGACGTCCCCGCCCTGGCCGCGATGATGAACGACGAGCAGGTGGCGGCCTGGACCTCGGTCCCGCAGCCCTTCACGGAGGCCGACGCCCGGACCTGGATCACCGAGTACGCCCCCACCCAACGCGCCCGGGGCCGCGGACTCGACTTCGCCGTCACCGAGTTCCTCACCCAGCGCCTGGTCGGCCTCGTCCAGCTCGGGAAGACCAACTGGCACGTGCGCTCCACCGAACTGTCGTACATCATCGCCCCCTGGGCCCGCGGCGAGGGCTACGCCTCCGAATCCGCCCTCGCCACCGCCCAGTGGCTCTTCACGGACCAGAAGTTCGAGCGCATCGAGCTGCGCACGGCCGCCGACAACACCGCCTCCCAGCAGGTCGCCCAGAAGATCGGCTGCATCAGCGAGGGCGTCCTGCGCAACGCCTGCATAGCCCGCGCCCGGGCCGAGGACGGCACCTGGGCCGACGTACGCACCGACTTCATCGTCTGGAGCCTGCTCCCGGAGGACCTGGAGGGCGTCGGGGAGCAGCTCCGCGACGGTTTCACGTCCTTCGGCGACTGGAACTGAGCGCCCCCACCCGCGACCGGGCGGCCGCCGCGACACCGGCGCCCCCTCCCACATCCCCACCGGGTACCCTCACCAAGCCCGCCCCCGGGCGGCTTCCCCCGACGACGACACGCAGAAGACCTGCGCGACCCCCAGGAGACTGACGACGATGGCCGACCGGGTCACGGTGATCGGCTGGGACGGTTCGCCGCTGACCGCCGCGGCGAGCGCCGCCCTCGGCGCCGCCACGCTGGTGGCGGGCGCCGCCCACCATCTGGCGCTGCCCGAGGTGCCCGCCGGCGCCGAACGCATCCGCCTCGGCAGCGTGGCCCTCGCCGCCCGCCGCATCGCCGCCCACCGCGGCACGGCCGTCGTCCTCGCCGACGGCGACCCCGGCTTCTTCGGCGTCGTACGCACCCTGCGCGCACCGGAGTTCGGCCTCGAGATCGAAGTCGTGCCCGCGGTCTCCTCGGTCGCCGCCGCCTTCGCCCGGGCCGGAATGCCCTGGGACGACGCCCAGGTGGTCGTCGCGCACCGGCGCACCCTGCGCCGCGCGGTCAACGTGTGCCGCGCCCACACCAAGGTGGCCGTCCTCACCTCGCCCGGCGCCGGCCCCGCCGAACTCGGCCTGCTCCTCGAAGGAGTCCACCGCTCCTTCGTCGTCTGCGAGGAACTCGGCACCGACCGCGAACGCGTCAGCGTCGTCACCTCCGACAAGGCCGCCGACCACACCTGGCGCGACCCCAACGTCGTCATCGTCCTGGGCGGCCCCGTCCGGCCCGAGACGGCCGGGGAGAACGGCGGCTGGATCTCCGGCCGCGACCCGTCCACCGGACCGCGCGGCTGGACCCTGCCCGCCGGCACCTACGACGGCGTCCCCGGCGAGGGCGAGACGCAGCTGCTGCGCGCCTCCCAACTCGCCCGCCTCGGACCGCGCCTCGGCGACCTCGTCTGGGACATCGGCTGCGGCGGCGGCGCCTTCGCCGTCGAGGCCGCACGCGCCGGTGCCGGTGTCATCGCCGTCGACAGCGACCCGGACGCCTGCGCCCGCACCGACGCCGCCGCCCGCCGCCTCGGCGTCCCGCTCCAGGTCGTCCACGGCACCGCCCCGCACGTCCTGGAGAACCTGCCCGAGCCGGACGTCGTCCGCGTCGGGGGCGGGGGAGCGGCCGTGGTCTCGGCCGTCGCCGACCGGCGCCCCGAGCGCATCGTCACGCACGCCGCCACCCGCGACGCCGCCGAACTCGTCGGCCGCGATCTGACCGAACACGGCTACACCGTCGAGTGCGCCCTCCTCCAGTCCGTCGAACTCGACACCGGGGCCTGGACGGAGAAGGAGCGGAGCGTCGCGTTCCTGCTCAGCGGGGTCCTGCCGAAACGCGGCGTCTGACCCGGCGACCGTCCCCGTGATCGGTTTGTCGTACTGCGCGCGGTAGGCTGGCCGATCGCTGCACCGCACCCGGACGCCCGGCACTTCGTCGGCCAATGTCCAAAAAGCCCGCCCGTTTTGGGGTGGGTGTGGTACGGCAGAACCGAAGGACGCGCAACGTGGCGCAGTCCACAGCGGAACCGTCGCGGATCATGCTGCCGTGAGGGTGGTACGGCCGCAACAATGCCACTGAGTGGCTTTGTCGCCTTTTCCGGCGGGCCGTTCGTGCCGCTGGGGACGCACGCTCGTTCTTCACAGCGGGGCGGTCGGTGCGCCGTTCCGGCGAGCTGGTCGTAGGAGCACTAACCGATGGGCGAGGGGTACGCATGACCGACACCGGCCAGGTCCCGGGCGAGGGACTGCCGGAGAGCGCAGGCATGGTGGAGCAGCCGGGCGCCTCCGCGCACGGTTCGTACACCTACCTCTCCGACGACTCCACCGAGGACGAGGACCTGTTGCTGCCGGGCGCCCAGGGCGCGTGGGGCAACGAGGTCCCGCCGCCCGCGCCGGAGCCGGTCGTCGAGACCGTGCACCAGCCGGGCCCGCACGAACTCTCCGGCCGCGACAGCGGCTCGGTCGACCTCGGTGGCGTCCGTCTGCCCGATCCGCCGCCCATCCCGCCCGTCTCCCCGCGCCGGCCGCTCCACCTCGGCCCGCCCCTGCCCGACAGCTCCGCCAGCCCGGTCCGCTCCCTCGCCGACCGCGGCCCCGCGGACGCTCCGGTGCGCCAGCCCGCCGTCGCGCAGGCGGTGGGCCCCGAGTACCTGGACGCGCCCCGGGCCGCCGAGACGCCCGCGGGCGCGCCCTGGGGCGCGCAGGGCGCGGCCCAGGTCCCGATGGGCGCGGGGGCGCTCCCTGCGGAAACGGTTGTTCCGGAAGCGGGAGTTCCGGGAGTGGCCCCGGCGGGCACGGCCCAGGCGGTCGCCGCCCCGCAGGCCCCGTACCCGGCCGATGCCCCGCAGGCGGCACAGCCCGCGCAGGCCGAGCCGCAGGTGCCGGCGCAGGCCGGGGCCGTCGACCCCGCCGCGGGCGCCTCGCAGGACGCCGGGCAGCTTCCGGCCGCCGAGGCCGCGGCGGGCGTGAGTGCCGTGCAAGCCCCGGCAACCGGTGCCGGGGCTCCCGGGGAGGCGGGACCGCTCGCCGAACCCGCGGGCCAGGCACCCGCCGAGGAGGATCGAGCAGGCGCCGTCGCCCCGGAACCCGACGCTGCCGTACAGGCTGCCGTACCGGGCCTCGCACCCACCGGACCCGAGGGAGCCGCCCCGACTGCCGCCGAAGCCGGGGCGGTTCAGGAGCCTGTCGCGCCGCAGGCCGCGGTGGCCGAGCCCACCGGGCAGGCCGAAGCGGCGGTGTCCGGAGCCGCGGACGCCGTGCAGCCGGGGGCGGTTGACACCGAGCCGGGCGCCCAGGCCGCGGTTCCGGCCGAGCAGGGGCCGGTGCTCGCCGAGTCCGCTCCGGTTCAGGTGGAGCAGGTCCCGGCCGCTGCCGGACAGGGCCAGGCGCTTCCCGGCCAGAGCCCGACGCCCGCCGACCAGGACTCAGCTTTCGCCGACCAGCATTCGGCTTCCGCCGACCAGGATTCCGCTTCCGCCGAGCAGGGCGCGGCTTCCGCCCACCAGGACACGGCTTCCGCTGTGCAGGGCACCGCTGTTGCCGAGCAGCCCTCGACCGTCGTCGAGCAGGGACCCGTCCCTGCCGAGCAGGCCCCGGTCGCGGCCGAGCAGCCTGCCGTCGCCGTCGACCCGGCGTCGGCCGCGGCCCCCCAGGCGGCTGTCGCCGCCGAGGCGCCCGGCGCGGCGATTGCCGCCGCGGAGGCGGCCATCCAGGCCGCCGGGACGGTGGCCGCGGCCACCACCCCGGTTCCCCAGGAGCCGGTCCCCTCCTCCCCGGCGACTCCGGCCCCCGCAGCCGTGACGACTGCCCAAGCCGCCCCGGCCCCCGAGGGCACCCCAGCCCCTCAGGGCACTCCGGCCACCGAGGGCACCCCAGCCGCCGAGGGCACCCCGGCCCCCGAGACGGCTCCGACTCCCACTGCCGTCCCCGCCCCGGAGACCGCCCCGGCTCCCGGGACTGCCCCGGCGTCCGGAACCGCTTCGGTCCCCGGGACGGCCCCGGCGCCCGAAGTCGCACAGACTCCCGAGGCCGCCCACGCGCCCGAGGCCGCCCACGCACCCGAGACCGCCCCGGCCCCCGCGGCCGCGGCGGCTCCCGAACCCGTCCCCTTCCCGGAAGCCCCGGCTGCCTTGGCCCCCGAACCTGCCGTCGTGACCCCGCCCCAGGCGCCCGCCGAAGTCCCGGCCGGTGGCGTCCAGGCCGTTCCCGGGGCCGAGGTGCCGACGGCCGGCGACGCGGCCCTGCCGGCGCCGGCCGCACACGCCCCCTCAGCCCTCGAGGCACAGGCCGCCCAGGCAACGACGCCCACACCGCAGGCGACGGCCCCCCAGCCGGCCGCCGCCGAGGAACCCGCACCCGCAGCGGCCGGCCCGGAAGCACCGGCCCAGTTGGCCGCCACTCCCGAGGACACGGCCGCGCCTCAGGCGCCCGAGGCCGAGCAGGCCCAGCCCGGCGCCCTCGCCCAGAGCGAAGCCCTCGCCCCGGCCAGGCCCGCCACGGCCCCGGCAGCCGAGCCCGCGCCGGCCCCCGCGGACGCGGAAGGCACCGCCGAACCGGTCGGCCCGACGGCGTCGGCCACCGCCCACGTCACCGTCGTCCTCCCCGCCCCCGCGCCGGAGGCGGGCGGCACGCAGCCCGTGCAGGGCCCGCAGCAGTCGCAGTCCGCGCAGCCCGGAGCCCCCGAAGCCGTCGTCCCCGTGCCCGCGCCCCGCGACGGCGACGGCGACACAGGGATCGCCCAGAGCGCCGACGACCTGGACACCCGGGCCGCAGATCAGGAAGACCTGGAGGACCAGCAGAACCAGAGAGAAGAGAGCGCGGCAGCCGTGGCAGAAGCACGCCCCTCCACCGGCCCCGCCGCCCCCGGATACGACCCCGCCGAGCGCGAGGCCGTCCTGAAGGTCATGCGCGAACGCCGGGACATCCGCAACGGCTTCCGCAGCGACCCCATCCCGCACGAGGTGCTGCTCCGCGTCCTGGAGGCCGCCCACCACGCGCCCTCCGTGGGCCACTCGCAGCCCTGGGACTTCGTCGTGATCCGCTCCGCCGACACCCGGCGGGCCATGCACGAGCTGGCCATGCGCCAGCGCGACGCGTACGCGAAGTCCCTCCCCAAGGGCCGGGCCAAGCAGTTCAAGGAACTGAAGATCGAGGCCATCCTCGACACGCCGGTGAACATCGTCGTCACCGCCGACCCGACCCGCGGCGGCCGCCACACCCTCGGCCGCCACACTCAGCCCCAGATGGCCCCGTACTCCGCCGCCCTGGCCGTGGAGAACCTCTGGCTCGCCGCCCGCGCCGAAGGACTCGGCGTCGGCTGGGTCAGCTTCTTCGACGAGCGCGAGATGGTGCGCGCGCTCGGGCTGCCCGAGCACCTCGAGGTCATCGCCTATCTGTGCGTCGGTTACGTCGACGAGTTCCCGGACGAGCCCGAGCTGTTGCAGGCGGGCTGGTCCAAGCGCCGCCCGCTGTCGTGGGTCGTGCACGAGGAGACGTACGGCCGACGCGCACTGCCCGGAGAGGAACCGCACGACCTGCTTGCCGAGACCGTGGCGCAGATCCGCCCGCTGGACGCCAAGGCGCTCGGCGAGGCGTGGGAGCGCCAGAAGCGCATGACCAAGCCGGCCGGAGCGCTCGGCATGCTGGAGATCATCTCCGCCCAGCTGTCGGGTCTGTCCCGCCAGTGCCCGCCGCCCATCCCGGAGCCCGCCGCCGTGGCGATCTTCGCGGGCGACCACGGCGTCCACGCCCAGGGGGTCACCCCCTGGCCGCAGGAGGTCACCGCCCAGATGGTGGCCAACTTCCTCGGCGGGGGCGCCGTCTGCAACGCCTTCGCGACCCAGGTGGGCGCCGAGGTGTGCATCGTGGACGTGGGCGTCGCCGCCGACCTCCCGGCCACCCCGGGGCTGCTGCCCCGCAAGATCCGGGGCGGCACGTCCGACATGACGACTGGCCCCGCGATGACCCGCGAGGAGGCCCGGCAGGCCATCGAGGTCGGCATCGAGACCGCCCGCGACCTCGTCGCCGCCGGGAACAAGGCCCTGCTCACCGGTGAGATGGGCATCGGCAACACGACCGCGTCGGCCGCCCTGATCTCCGTCTTCACGGGCGCCGACCCGGCCGAGGTCACGGGCCGGGGGACCGGCATCAACGACGAGACCCTCGCCCGCAAGACCGAGGTCGTCCGCCGCGCGCTGGAACTGCACCAGCCGGACCCGGCCGACCCCATCGGGGTGCTCGCCGCGATCGGCGGTTTCGAGCACGCCGCCCTCGTGGGTCTCCTCCTCGGCGGCGCCTCGCTGCGCACCCCGGTGATCCTGGACGGGGTCAGCGCCGGTGCCGCCGCCCTGGTCGCCCGGGCGATCGCCCCGGAGGTCCTGGCCGCGTGCATCGCGGGCCACCGCAGTGCCGAGCCGGGCCATGTGGCGGCCCTCAACAAGCTGGGCCTGCGCCCCCTGGTCGACCTGGACCTGCGCCTCGGCGAGGGCACGGGCGCCCTGCTGGCCCTGCCCCTGGTGCAGAGCACGGCCCGGGCGATGCACGAGGTGGCCACGTTCGACTCCGCGGGAGTGACCGAGAAGTAGGGTCGAACCGTTTCCGGTGGCTTTGCGCCCGGCCGGGGTGCTCAGCCACCGGACACCTGTGCCGCGCGGAGGCCCGTGCGGCTTAAAATCCGCACGTCAGGGCCGCTGCCGAACCCGCCCCCCTTCAGGAGCCCCACCACCATGGCCGAACACCCCGCCTACCCCGTAGGCCTCCGCCTCGCCGGCCGCCGCGTGGTCGTCCTGGGCGGCGGCCAGGTCGCCCAGCGCCGTCTGCCCGCCCTCATCGCGGCGGGCGCGGACATCGTCCTGGTGTCCCCGGAGGTCACCCCCTCGGTGCAGGCCATGGCCGACGCCGGGGAGCTCACCTGGCACCGGCGCCGCTACGAGGACGGCGACCTGGACGGCGCCTGGTACGCCCTCGTCGCCACCAGCGATCCGGAGGCGAACACGCTGGCCTCGGCCGAGGCGGAGCGCCGGCGGATCTGGTGCGTCCGCGCCGACGACGCCGACGCGGCCACGGCCTGGACCCCGGCCAGCGGCCACAGCGAGAGCGAGGGCGTCACGGTCGCCGTCCTCACCACCGACGCGCGCGAGCGCGACCCGCGCCACATCGCCGCCATCCGCGACGCCGTCGTGGAGGGTCTGCGCGACGGCACCCTCGTCGCCCCGCACCAGCGCACCCGCACGCCCGGGGTCGCCCTGGTCGGGGGCGGTCCCGGCGACCCGGACCTGATCACCGTGCGCGGCCGCCGCCTGCTCGCCGCGGCCGACGTCGTCATCACCGACCACCTCGGCCCGCGCGACCTGCTCGCCGAGCTGCCCCCGAACGTCGAGGTGATCGACGCGGCCAAGCTGCCGTACGGCCGGTTCATGGCACAGGAGGCCATCAACAACGCCCTGATCGAGTACGCCAGGCAGGGCAAGGCCGTCGTGCGGCTCAAGGGCGGCGACCCGTTCGTCTACGGGCGGGGCATGGAGGAGGTCCAGGCGCTCGCCGAGGCCGGCATAGCCTGCACGGTCGTGCCGGGCATCTCCAGCTCGATCTCGGTCCCGGGCGCCGCCGGCATCCCGGTCACCCACCGCGGGGTCGCCCACGAGTTCACGGTCGTCAGCGGCCATGTCGCCCCCGACGACGAGCGGTCCCTGGTCGACTGGCCGTCCCTCGCGAAGCTCACCGGCACGCTCGTGATCCTCATGGGCGTGGGCACGATCGGGAAGGTCGCCGAGACGCTCGTCGCCCACGGCCGGTCCCCCGACACGCCCGTCGCCCTGATCCAGGAGGGCACGACGGCCGCCCAGCGCCGGGTGGACGCCACCCTCGCCACCGTCGGGGAGACCGTACGGACGGAGAACGTGAAGCCCCCGGCCGTCATCGTCGTCGGACCGGTCGTCACGGTCGGCCCCAAGGCCGAGCTGCCCCCGAACACCGTCGAACCCCTCCCGTAGGACGGCGGGGCGTCACCCGCCCCGAGCCGTCGCACCACTTCCAGGACAAGGCAGTACAACGCTGTGGCCGATCTCATCACCGTCGAGGACCCGGACGACCCGCGCCTGCGCGACTACACCGGCCTGACCGACGTGGAACTGCGCCGCAGGCGTGAACCCGCCGAGGGCCTGTTCATCGCGGAGGGCGAGAAGGTCATCCGCAGGGCCGGGGACGCCGGCTACGCGATGCGGTCGATGCTGCTGTCGGCCAAGTGGGTCGACGCCATGCGCGACGTGATCGACGAGGCGCCCGCGCCCGTCTACGTCGTGGCTCCCGAGCTCGCCGAGCGGGTCACCGGCTACCACGTGCACCGGGGCGCCCTCGCCTCCATGCAGCGCAAACCCCTGCCCACGCCGGACGGCCTGCTGCGCACCGCCCGCCGCGTGGTCGTCATGGAGTCGGTCAACGACCACACCAACATCGGCGCGATCTTCCGCTCGGCCGCCGCCCTCGGCATGGACGCGGTCCTGCTCTCCCCGGACTGCGCGGACCCCCTGTACCGCCGCAGCGTCAAGGTCTCCATGGGCGCGGTCTTCGCCGTCCCGTACGCCCGCCTGGACACCTGGCCCCAGGACCTGCGGCAGGTCCGCGAAGCGGGCTTCACCCTGCTGGCCCTGACCCCCGACGAGCGGGCCCGGTCCCTGGACGAGGTCGCCCCGCACACCCTGGACCGGGTGGCGCTCATGCTCGGCGCCGAGGGCGACGGGTTGTCCTCCCGGGCCCTGGGCGCCGCCGACGCGTGGGTGCGCATCCCCATGTCCCACGGCGTCGACTCCCTCAACGTGGGCGCGGCGGCGGCCGTGGCCTTCTACGCCGTGGCCACCGGCCGGCCCACGGCCTAAGGGACCGCTCCGCCCTACGACCGGTGGCCGGGGGGCGCCGGGTCCTGCTGCACCCGGTCCTGCCGTACGCCGGGTCCGTCGCCGCCGAGTCCCCGCGCCGGGCCCTGGCAGCCCTGGACCAGGGCGATGCCGACCGCGACCAGCAGGGTCACCACCACGAACACGAACAGCCGCTGGCGCAGCAGCCGCGGGTTGGCGGGCCGCAGGCCGGTTCCGGTGTTGCGCTGTGCGGGCCGCCCCGTGCCGCTGTGCGGGCCGGGCCGGCTGCCGGTGCCGGAGCGGGTCCCGTTGCGTCCGGTCGGCGTCGGCCGCGTCCCGGACCGCGACGGTGTGGCGCCGCGGGCGGCGCCGGTACCGCGCCCCGCGGTCCGGCCGCGGGTGCCCGCGCCCGCCGGACGCTTCGCACCGCCCTGGCCCCGGGTCCCGCCGCGCAGGGCGGATCCGCTCTGGGAGCCCGGGCCGTCCTGCGCGGCGAGGCCCTCGCCGGGCCCGGACACGCGGCGCGGCGGGGGAGTGCCCCGGCCCCGCTGCGGCCCGGACGGCGCCGGCGGGCCCTGCCTGCCCCGGCCGCGGTCCGGGTAGGTGTCGACGGGCCGCTCGCCGTCCCCGCCGCGCGGCGCCGGCGGCCGCACACCGGCGAGATCCTGGGACTCGCGGGCCGCGATCTCCTTGAGCCGCAGCGACAGTTGGAGCGTGCTGGGCCGCTCCTCGGGGGTCTTCGCCAGACACGCCCGCACCAGCGGGGCCAGGGCGTCGGGCACGCCGTGCAGCTGCGGCTCCTCGTGCACGACGCGGTACAGCATCACCTCGGAACTCCCGTGCCCGAAAGGCGAGTCGCCCATCGAGGCGTAGGCGAGCGTGGCACCGAGGGAGAACACGTCGGTGGCCGGCGTGACGGCGGCACCGCGCACCTGCTCCGGTGCGAGGAAGCCCGGCGAGCCGACGGCCGTACCCACGTGGGTCAGCGTCGAGGCCCCGGTCGCCCAGGCGATGCCGAAGTCGATGATCCGCGGGCCCTTCGGGGACAGCAGGATGTTGGACGGCTTCAGGTCCCGGTGCACCACCCCGGCCTCGTGCACCGCGACCAGGCCCTCCGACAGGGCCGCTCCCACGGCGGCGACGTCGGCGGCGCCGAGCGGCCCCTCCGCGGCGACCTTGTCGTGCAGGGAGGGGCCGGGCACGTACTGGGTGGCGAACCAGGGGCGGTCCGCGTCGAGGTCGGCCGCCACGAGCCGGGCCGTGCAGCCGCCGCGGATCCGGCGGGCGGCGGAGACCTCACGGGCGAACCGCGAACGGAACTCCTGGTCCTCCGCCAGATCCGGCCGGATGACCTTCAGCGCGACCCGCTGCCCCTTCTTGTCGGAGCCCAGGTAGACCACGCCCATCCCACCCGCGCCGAGCCGTCTGTGAAGCCTGAACGAGCCGACGACGCGCGGGTCCTCGCGCCTCAGGCGCATCATCGCCATGTTCATCCCCGCTGCCCGGTCCTGTGACGAGCCACAGCTTACGTTTCCACGGCCGCCCGCGCGCAGAGGCCGCGCCCTCTCGGAGTGATGGATTGTCAGTGCGGGGCGGACGACGTGAAAGGTGGTCAGGGAGGGCGCGGGAAGGCGGACTTAAGGTCTCCGATGACCTCAACCACCCGTCGCGGAGGGGTGATTGATCCTGTGCGGGGTGACCGGACGGAGACGGCCGTGGACGCGGGGGACGCACCCCGTACCCGCGACCCGGTGGCCGGTGGGACGGGCCGCCGGGCGGACACGGCGGTGCGCCGGGGTGCCGTGGAAGTGAGCGAAGTCACGCGCCGGTCGTGCCGGTGCGGCGCGCGGGCGGCGGGGGGAAGCCCTGGTGGAACGGCCGGTTCCGAGGGAGGTGGGACGGGGCAAAGCGGGACGACTCGGGCGTCCCGTCGGGGAAGACCCTGAGAGCCGTGCCCGCGTCTCCACCCAGGGGAGTACGCCGCAGGTGGCGGCTCATCCTCCGGGAGGCCCGGCAATCGGTACGAGGGCATGACGCCCGCGCGTCGCGCAGAACCTAGATTTGAGGTCAAGCGGCGGGTGGCAGCACTCGTCCCCCGAGGTCAGACGCCCGCCGCTGCCGACGACAACGGAACACGGTCAGGAGAGGACCATGGCCCACACGGCTGCGCGGACGCTGATCCGCGAGGAGGGACGCAAGGCGTACGCCGCCGCGTTCCGTCCGCGCCGCCAGGGCCGGCGTCACCCGGTGGTGGCGACGTTGATGGCCCTTCCCCTGGCGGTCCTGCTCCTCCTCGTCTTCGACGGGTGGGAGACAGTGGCCACACAGGCGTCGTCCGTGGGCGAGATGCTGGGGCGCTGAGCGGCGACCCCAGGCCCGGAAGAGCGGTCCGGGCGGGGACATCCACCCATGAAACCCCGTGGGGACGGGGGTGCGGCGGACGGCACAAATGCCGGCGCAGCTGGGGAGCTGCGCCGGCATTGCTGTTCCCGGGAGGCGAAGAGGCCCGCAAGCGCTAATGGCGGCCCGCGCACTGCCCGCCTCCCGGGCCGCGGCGCACAGCATCCGCCACCGCCCTGCACCGCGCCTGCCGACTCGGCGATCTCGCCCGGTCCGGGGAGGCGAAGAGGCCCGCAAGCACCGACGGCGGCCCGCGCATTCGCCCTCCTCCCGGGCGGCGACGCACAGCATCCGCCACCGCCCCCTCCCGGGTCGCGGCGCACGAAACCCGCCGCCGCCCTCCATCGTGCCCGCCGACCCGGCGATCTCACCGGTCCCAGGATGCGAAGAGGCCCACAAGCACCCACGGTGGCCCGCGCACTCGGCCCCGCTGGAGCCGCGGCGCACACAACCCGCCGCCCCCTCCCCGGCCGCGGCGCACAACACCCGCCACCGCCCCCCTCCCAGACCACGGCACACAGCACCACCCCCCCACCGCCCTGCACCACGCCCGCCCGGCCCGGCGTAATCTCACCCGGGACCGCCACCGCCCGGCAGCAGGGGAGCCCCGTGACGTCCGACTCCGGTCCGCTCGTGGCCGCGCTTCTCGCCGAGGCCCGGGCCGCCGCGCACGCGCGTTTCCGCGCGTGTCCCTGCGGCGCGGTCACGCTGGCCGACCGGCCCGACGGTCTCGTCGTCCGGCACGCGGACACCGTCGCCAAGGCCCACGCCCCGGACACCCACCCGGCCGGGCTGGCCGGTCGTCTGGCCCTCGCCCAGCGCCTCCCGGGGATCTTCCTGCCCCCGCTCACCCCGGCACCCCTGGACCTGCACGACCGCCTCGTGACGCTCTGGCCGTACGGTGTGCCGGTGGACCCGGCGGATCCCGACGCCGCGCCCTGGGAGGAGGCCGGCGCGCTGCTCGCCCGCCTCCACCGGGCCCCGGTCCCCGACGGGCTGCCGCCCATGCGCGGACCCGCCAAGGCCGCCCTGGCCGTCACCCGCCTCCGCCGGGCGGTACCGGGCCCCGCGACCGCCGCCGTCCTGCGCGCCTGGGACACCCTCCCGCCCTGGGCCCGGGAGGACGCGCCGATGCCCGGCACCGGCACCCTCTGCCACGGCGATCTCCACCTCGGCCAGCTCGTACGCCACCCCACCCCCGGCGGCCCCTGGCTGCTGATCGACGTGGACGACGCCGGCGTGGGCGTCCCGGCCTGGGACCTGGCCCGTCCGGCCGCCTGGTACGCCTGCGGCCTGCTGCCCCCCGGCGAGTGGACCCGCTTCCTCGACGCCTACCGGCGGGCCGGGGGACCGGCCGTACCCGCCGAGGGCGACCCCTGGCCCGCGCTGGACGTCTGCGCCCGAGCCCTGACCGTGCAGACCGCGGCCCGGGCCGTGGTGAAGGCGGCCGCCGCGGGCCGCGACCTGGACGAGGTGGAGCGGGCGATCGTGGACGCCTGTGACCGAATGGCGATCTCCCCGCCGCAGTTGACGCAGGTGAACCGGGCGTAGGGTGCAACCGACCAGCGCGGGACGGAGTCTGTCCTGGCGAGACGTGAAGCAGGACCGACCGGCTAGGAGTTGACCGACCATGCAGTGTCCGAAGTGCCACGCACCGATGCACACGTACAACCGCAACGGTGTCCAGATCGAGCAGTGCAGCGGCTGCCGCGGGATCTTCCTGGACTACGGCGAGCTGGAGTCACTGACCCGTCTGGAGTCCCAGTGGTCCCAGCCGGCGCCGCCGCCCCCGCCCGCCCCGCAGGCCTACCCGGCCCCTCCGGCGCCCGCCTGGGGCGCCCCGCACGGCGGCCACGGCCACCACGGTCACCACCGCCACAAGAGCTTCGGGCACATGCTGTTCTCGTCCTGAACCACGCGACGACAGGAGCCCCCGGCCGCTAACGGCCGGGGGCTCCTGGGTGGTGTGGACGATACTGGGATTGAACCAGTGACCTCTTCCGTGTCAGGGAAGCGCTCTCCCGCTGAGCTAATCGTCCTGGGGACCATGACCACTGCGAGCAGCGGACCATGGGCACTGCGTGCGCGATACTGGGATTGAACCAGTGACCTCTTCCGTGTCAGGGAAGCGCTCTCCCGCTGAGCTAATCGCGCGGGACGGATCTTCACGATCCAGTGGACGATACTGGGATTGAACCAGTGACCTCTTCCGTGTCAGGGAAGCGCTCTCCCGCTGAGCTAATCGTCCTTGGAGGTGGAGACGGGATTTGAACCCGTGTAGACGGCTTTGCAGGCCGTTGCCTCGCCTCTCGGCCACTCCACCAGGAGTGTAGGGGGCCGGGAAGCCCCCTCTTCCTTCGAGCGGACGACGAGGTTCGAACTCGCGACCTCAACCTTGGCAAGGTTGCGCTCTACCAACTGAGCTACGTCCGCCTGTCGTTTCGGACCGCTCCCGCGGCCCGGCGACGTGTTGAACTCTAGCGGATTCCGGTGCCAGTACAAAAACGCGTTTGCGCAGCGTGCTGCACCTGCCCTGCTCAGGGACCTCGCGAGGACCCCGTGGGGGACATCCCCCGGTCACCCGCCGGACACCCGCCATAGACTCGACGCGTGCTCGACCTCCCTCCCCTCGCCCGCTTCGGTGACCGCGTCGCCACCGGGCTCCTCGACGTCACCGACGACCCGCAAGCGCTGGAGTCCAGCGGCTTCTGGGCGGTCTGCGCCGACTTCGAGGGCCGTCTGACCTGCGCCCGCTTCCGCGACGTACGGACGGCGGAGGTGCCGCTGCCGGTGCCCGGCGCGTGGCGGGGCCCGGGGGCCGGTGACTGGACGTCCTCGCTGGACCGCGCCGCGTACACCGCGGCCGTGCGGCGCATCCGCGCGCACATCGCGGCCGGCGACGTCTACCAGGCGAACCTGTGCCGGGTACTGTCCGCGCCCGTCGCCCCCGGAGCCGACGTCGACGCCCTCACCGCCCTGCTGGCCCGCGGCAACCCGGCGCCCTACGCAGGAACGATCCGCCTGCCCGGACACGGGGTGGAGATCGCCACCGCGTCCCCCGAGCTGTTCCTGCGGCGCGACGGGCGGACCGTCGAGTCCGGGCCGATCAAGGGCACCGGCCGCACCGAGGCGGACCTCCTGGAGAAGGATCACGCCGAGAACGTGATGATCGTGGACCTCGTCCGCAACGACATCGGGCGGGTCTGCGCCACCGGCACGGTCACCGTGCCCGACCTGTGCGCCGTCGAGAAGCACCCCGGACTGGTCCACCTGGTGTCCACCGTCCGGGGCGAGCTGCGGGACGGCTCCGGCTGGCCCGAGCTCCTCGGCGCCGCCTTCCCGCCCGGCTCGGTCACCGGCGCCCCCAAGTCCAGCGCACTGCGGATCATCGGCGCCCTGGAGACGGCGCCGCGCGGGCCGTACTGCGGCGGCATCGGCTGGGTCGACGCCGACCGGGGCACCGGTGAGCTGGCCGTCGGCATCCGCACCTTCTGGATCGACCGGGCCGAGGGCATGCTGCGCTTCGGCACCGGCGCGGGCATCACCTGGGGCTCCGACCCCGAGGGGGAGTGGCGCGAGACCGAGCTGAAGGCCTCCCGGCTGCTCGCGATAGCGTCGGGAACGTACGAGGTGAGTGGAGAGGACCTGACGTGAAGATCTGGCTCGACGGCGGGCTGCAGGACATCGAGTCCGCCCGCGTCTCCGTCTTCGACCACGGACTGACCGTGGGCGACGGCATCTTCGAGACCGTGAAGGCCGTGGACGGCCGGCCGTTCGCCCTCACCCGGCACCTGGACCGGCTCACCCGCTCCGCGCGCGGCCTCGGCCTGCCCGACCCGGACCTGGACGAGGTCCGCCGCGCCTGCGCCGCCGTCCTGGAGGCCGTCCCGGTCCCCCTCGGCCGCCTGCGCATCACCTACACCGGCGGCCACGGACCGCTCGGCTCGGACCGCGGCGACCACGGCCCCACCCTCGTCGTCGCCCTCGGCGAGACCAAGCGCCGGCCCGACGCGACCGCCGCGATCACCGTCCCCTGGACCCGCAACGAACGCGGCGCCCTGACCGGCCTGAAGACCACCTCGTACGCCGAGAACGTCGTCGCTCTGGCCCGCGCCCGCGAACAGGGCGCCTCCGAGGCGCTGTTCGCCAACACGGTGGGGCAGCTATGCGAGGGCACCGGGTCGAACGTGTTCGTCGTCCTCGGCGGCGAGATCCACACGCCGCCGCTCGCCTCCGGCTGCCTCGCCGGCATCACGCGCGCCCTGGCGATCGAGTGGACCGGCGCGAGGGAGACCGACCTGCCGCTGGACGTCCTGGAGCGGGCCGACGAGGTCTTCCTGACCTCCACCCTGCGCGACGTGCAGGCCGTGCACCGCGTCGACGGCCGTGAGCTGCCCGGCGCGCCGGGCCCGGTGACCGCCAAGGCCATGCGGATCTTCGAGGAGCGCTCCGGGGACGACCTCGATCCCTGACGGGCCCGCGATATTCGGCTGACCAGGGCCGTGGTTCCGGGTAGAACACCGGTGATGACCACGACCCTGCGGCCGACCGAGCCGCTTCAGCGAAACGACGACGGCACGCGCTCGCGCCGCTACCAGGTGTGCGTCAACAGCCGTCCCGTGGGCGCGATACACCTCGGCACCCATCCGGTGTTCGGCGAGGCGGTGGCCCGGATCACGCACCTGGAGATCGACGAGCCGGACCGCGGGCGGGGTCGCGGCACGGTCGCCGCCCTCGCCGCCGAGGAAGTGGCGCGCGGCTGGGGGTGCCACCGGATCGAGGGCTCGGTGCCGGCCGACTCCCCGGCCGGTCTCCGGCTCGCCGCCGCGCTCGGCTACGTGGTGCGCAACCGCGGCATGGAGAAGCGGCTCGGCGGCACTCCGCCGGAGCTGCCCGAGGGCAGCCGCGCCCGGCCGATGACCGAGGCGGAGTTCGGCCCCTGGCTGGAGAAGGGCAAGGAGGACTACGCACGCAACTGGGTCGACCGGGGCGTCCCGGAGGCGGAGGCCCGGGCCAAGTCGGAGCGCGACCACGCCGATCTCCTGCCCGAGGGCCTCGCCACCTCCGGCATGCTGATCAACGTCGTCGAGCACCTGGGCACACCGGTGGGCACCCTGTGGCTGGCGGTGCGCGAGGACAACGCCTTCGTCTTCGACGTCGTCGTGGACGCCGCGCACCGGGGCCGCGGACACGGCCGCACCCTGCTGCTGGTCGCCGAGGCCCAGACGATCGCCGAGGGCAGACACACCCTCGGCCTCAACGTCTTCGCCGGCAACACCCCGGCGGAACGGCTCTACGACTCGCTCGGCTACCGCACGACGCTGTACGCCATGTACAAGCCGCTGCTCTGACCGGCCCGGCCCGGGGGCGCGGCGGGCCGGGGATCAGTCCTGTCCACCGGCCAGCAGCCGGTCCGCGATCTCCTCGATCCGCGCGCGCAGCCCGTCCTGGCTCTTGCCGCCGTCGAGCCGCTCCCCGCCGATGACGTAGGTCGGGGTGCCGGTCACGCCGAGCGCCTTGCCCTCGGCCTGGTCGGCGTCCACGACCAGGATGTGCCGGCCGTCGATCAACGCGGTGTCGAACTCCTCGGCGTCCAGCCCCAGTTCACGGGCCAGCTGGACCAGGAACGGCTCGCCCGCCCGGTCCAGCTCCTCGACGCGGTCCAGCAGGGCTTCGGCGTAGGGCCACCCACGGCCCTGCTCCCACGCCTCCTCGGCGGCCTGGGCGGCGGCGAAGGCGTGCTTGTGCTTCTCCAGCGGGAAGTGCCGCAGCCGCACCTCCAGCCGGTCGCCGTATCGGGCGCGCAGGGCACGCAGGTCGTCCAGGGCCGTGCGGCAGTCGGGGCACTGGAGGTCGCACCAGACCTCGAGGACGGGGGCGGGGGAGGAGTCGCTCATGCGGACAGTCTCCCAGCCGCCGGGTGCCGCGGTGGTGCGGGGGAGACCGGCGCGGCACCGGCACCTGCGGAGGAGTACCGGCACCTGCGGAGGAGGCGACCCGGAGATGTCCCTGATGTCCGCAGGAGGCATGGCCCGCCGGGGTGCGGCGGGTGCAGGATGGAGGGGACGAACGACCGCGCACGCCTGGAGGCCCCGGATGATTGCCGAGACCGTCTGCTCCGCCGTGTCCGCGGCCGGCCTCGGCATCGCGGCCGTCACGGCGTACCGCAAGCGATTCCTGACGGCGGCCCGGATCGCCGCCTACGCGCTGGTGCCGATCGGCCTGGTCATGACCGGTGTGGTCGAGTGGCTGGCGGACACGGCGTTCAGCCCGGCCGCCTGGGCCGGCTTCGGCCTCCTGGGCCTGGCGTGGGTGCTGTTCGCGACGACCCGGGTCGTCGAGCGCCGCCGGGGCGGTACGCGCAAGGAGCGCAGGGCCGCGGCCCGTGCCGCGGAGCGGTCCGACGCGGTGGCGCCGGCGGCCTCCGCGCCCTCCCTGGGCCAGGGCTCGCGCCCGGCCTCGCGCCCCGCCGCCGCACCCCGGGGCGACGACGACTTCAGCGACATCGAGGCGATCCTCAAGAAGCACGGCATCTGACGTCGCGCGTGCGGGGTCGATGCGTCACAGTGCGCAACCGGGCGCGCGCAAGTGATCACAAGGCGAACGGGACCTCGCGGTTTCGGCGCATCCCCGCACGCAGGCAGGTTGCTGATCGCGTCCGGCCGGGAGACTGCGTCATCATCGCCGCGAGATGCTGGACACCACGCAACAGAGCGACCCCGCGCCGCCGCGGCACGAGGCACCCGCCTCGCCCGACGAGCGGCTCTCCCCACGGGTCGAGGCGCCCGCCCTGCCGGAACGTCCCCCTCGGGACGAGCCGCGCGGCTGCCTCTTCGCCCTCTCCCAGCCACCGCTGATGATCTTCCTGGCGGTGATCGGGACCCTGCTGCTCATGGCCTCGCTGCACGACCTGCTGCTGCTGTGAGCCCCACCCGCGGTGCCCGGCGTCACCCGCCGGGGCCGCGACACCACGTCCGCCCGGTGCCCGGCGGCGCTCCTCAGCCCGCCGCCTCCTTGCGGCGCGCCCGGTACGCGGCCACGTGCAGCCGGTTTCCGCAGGTCCGGCTGTCGCAGTAGCGCCGGGAGCGGTTGCGGGAGAGGTCGACGAAGGCGCGCCGGCAGTCGGGCGCCTCACAGCGCCGCAGCCGCTCCTGCTCCCCGGCGACCACGAAGAACGCCAGGGCCATCCCGCAGTCCGCCGCCAGGTGGTCGGCCACGGAGGCGCCGGGGGCGAAGTAGTGGACGTGCCAGTCGTAGCCGTCGTGGTCGGTGAGACGGGGCGTGGTGCCCGCGGCCGCGACCAGTTCGTTGATCAGCACCGCGGCGGCCCGGGCGTCCGGTGCGGCGAACACCGCGGCGAACCGTCCGCGGATCTTGCGCACCGCCGAGAGGTCGAACTCCGAGAGCACTCCGACGTCGCTGATCTCGTGGTTCCGTACGAAATCCGCGAGGGTCGCCACGTCCGGCAGCCCGTCCGGCGCCGTGTCGTCGTCCGGTGCGGTGTTCACCAGATCGACCACGGTGTCGAGGGCGCACCGGGTGTCGTGGGTGATCAGCACGATTCGCTCCCTGGCCTGAGGGTCGGGCGGGCGCCCGCCGATGCTGGCCGATGGTAACGGCTCGACCGCGGCCGGTCCGCCCTCCTGCCCGCACATGGCTTCGATGACAACGCCTCCGGGCACGCCGTGGTTCCCGCACGCACGCACGCACGCCCGGTCCGGGAGCCGGGCGCACGCACACCGGCGCCGCCCCGCGTGAGCCGCGGAGCAGGCGCCGGTGTGACCTGTATGCGGTTGTTCCGGCCCGAGCCGTCTCCCCGAGTCGACGGCGCCGGGCGGCTTGTGGGGTCCCGGCCTAGCTCTCCGCCAGAATGTGTGAGAGCTCCTGGTCGAGGTCGAAGTGCCGGTGCTCCGTGCCGGGCGGCACGGCGGCGTCTGTGCGCTTCAGGAAGGACTCCAGGGCCCGCGCCGGGGCCTCGAGCAGGGCTTCGCCCTCCGGTGAGCTCAGGGCGATGCACACGACGCCCTGACCGTGACTGCGCGACGGCCAGACACGGACGTCGCCGGTGCCGGTGGGGCGGTGAAGCCCTTCGGCGAGGAGGTCGCGGGCGAACACCCACTCGACGGTCTCCTCGGCTCCGGTGTGGAAGGTGGCGTGCACGGCGTAGGGGTCGGCCGTGTCGTACCGCAGGCCTGCGGGGACAGGCAGGGAGGACTCGCTCGACACAACGAGGCGCAGGTGCAGCTCGCAGCTGACCGTGGTGTTCATAAGCGCCAGGGCCTTTCGCTCAGTGTGCGCTCGGGGATTCGCACGTCGGCGAAATCGACATGCCACCTACGGTGCCGTTGTAAACCCCTCTGAGTGTTTTGCGTGCCTTTACGTAACTCTTCCGGCCGAGAGATCGTTCGCGTCGTGCGTCCATTCCGGTGACTGGTTTCGCTCCGGTAGTGTTCGTCCGTATGAATACGGGGAGTGACGAGCCGGGCGAGGTGGCCGTGGCGCCGGACGGAACGGGGACGGGCGAGGTGCAGAGCGAACCGGATCGGGGACTCGGTTCGCGGGCGCCGGAATTCGTCAAGGCGCGTCGGGTCCTGCACGTGAGCTGGCAGGTCGGGGTCTTCGTGATCGGCCTGGCCGTCGTCGTGGCCGGCATCATCATGCTGCCCCTGCCCGGGCCGGGCTGGGTCGTGATCTTCGGCGGCATGGCGATCTGGGCCACCGAGTTCGTGTGGGCGCAGCTGGTGCTCCGCTGGACCAAGCGGAAGGTCACCGAGGCGGCGCAGCGGGCCCTCGATCCCAAGGTGCGCCGCCGGAACATCATCCTGACGAGCGTCGGCCTGGCGATCGTGGCCGTGCTCGTCGGGGTCTACCTGTGGAAGTTCGGCGTCGTCATGCCGTGGAAGATCAAGGACCAGTGAGGGGCGCCGGGGTGCCGGTGCCGGTCACGGGCACCCCCTGACATGGGGTAATGTTCTTCCTGCGTCCGGGCGATTAGCTCAGTGGGAGAGCGCTTCGTTCACACCGAAGAGGTCACTGGTTCGAACCCAGTATCGCCCACCCGGATCACCGGCCCATCTGCGAACCCGCAGGTGGGCCGTTGTCGTGTCCGGCCGTGTGCCGGTGCCGTCCGCAGGCGGTGCTGCCGCCGTGGTCGAGCATCGACCCCCTGCGCCTCGCTCAGGGTCCTCTTCCGCCTCCGGCGTTCCCGCGCCCGGCGCCCCTCCTCGGCCGTCCCATGGCCGAAAGCCGGCCTCACCCGGCCACACGCTCCCGCCCGGCCCGCCCTCTTCTTTCGGACACCGTGACGATCCGTTAGAAGGGTGAAAACGGACGTCCGGCCTTATCTCGACTTCTGGAAGAAGTGCCACACCCAGGGTTCCGGCGGAAATCCCCCGCGAATTGCGACGCGAAGAACGGGACGCCGCCGGATCTCGGTGAGCAGGTCGACTCAGGCCCCCCCCGGATCGACGAATTCCGCGCCGGTCGGGAGGAGTTCGGCGATAGCGACGGCAAGGTCCCCGGAGCCCCGGCCGCTCCCGACTCGACGGCTCCGGACCGGATTCCGCTTCTCTCGGACCGACCTGACGGACCGGTGGACGCCGGCCCGGCAGGGCGTCGAGGGACCGGCGCTTTCGCAGGTCGCGCTAGTGCATCCTGCCCAGGACCGCGCGCACCCGCCGGACGTTCCGCAGTCGCTGCTCGTACGTCGCCCCGAGGGCGAGCAGCAGGAGACCGGCCAGCGCGGGGGGTGCCCAGCGGGGCAGGGCGCCGGTCACCTGCACGACGTAGGGGGCGAGCTCGTGCAGGGTGACCAGGGCCAGCACCGTGCCGCCGAGCACCAGCGGGGCCTGGAGGTGGTGCCGGGCGCCGAGGAGCGTGACGGCCAGGGCCGCCGTGCCCAGCAGCAGCGGGCGCGTCCAGTGCGGATCGGTCCAGGCCGCCGCCAGGCTGGGCAGCAGGGTCGCGGCGAGCCCGGGACCGTACGCGGACCAGGACGAGGCCAGCGGGTCGCGGCGCCGGCGCAGTACCCCGATCAGCAGGGCGGGGACCGTCACCGGCAGCGTGTACGCCTCGGGCGTGCCGACCTGCCAGGCGGCCAGGCGCACCCAGGCGGCCAGCACGAACAGGGCCGTGGCCGCGTACCCCACGGGACGGCGGTCCGGTCGCAGGGCGGTGCCCGCGGCGACCACCGCGCACGCGGCCAGCACCACGGCGAGCAGCGGCGGGTCGGTGACGGCGAGACCGATGGCGAGCCACGCGGCGGCCGCACCCGTGGCCTCGACGGGAACCGTCGCGCGGGACGTCTCCGGGCGGGTTGTCAGCAGGGTGGCCAGCAGCGCGGCTGCCGCGGGGACGACCAGCACCAGCAGGGCGGTGCGGGCCGGCGGCCAGCCGGCTGCCGCGCCCGTCGCCGACGCCAGGGCGACGCCGTACACCAGGGCGGCCGGGGCCGTGAACGGGGTGAGCCGGGGCTGCCGGGAAGCGGCCGCGAGCAGTGCCGTCGCCAGGGACAGCACGACCAGCGTCACGTTCCGCGAGGCCAGCGACTGGAGCGTGAGGTCCGCGCTCGTGACGAGCGCGAGGACCAGTGCGGTGATCCTCGCCTCGGTGTGCGTGGTCCGGGCCAGGTACAGCGCGACCGCCGTCACGACGGCCAGGACCGCCAGGCCCGCCGGGTACGGAACCTCGAGGATCGCCGGCAGCAGCAGCGCCGTCGCCCCCAGCAGACCCAGCGCCGCGGTCCGGGCGCGCGGACGCCACTGCTCGGCACGGACCGTCCACGCGAGCACGGCCGCGACCGCCAGCAGCACCAGGGGAGCCGTCACGGCGTCCGACGGCCAGGGCGCCTCCACGGCGACCGCGGCCCGGGCGTCCGACGGCGCACCGCTCCAGATCCGGCCGAGCCACCCGACCGGACCCAGCACCACCAGGGCGGCCACCGGCAGGACCGACAGCAGGGCAAGCGCCTGCACCGCAGCCGAGGCATGGACCAGGCCCTGCCGCAGCGCGTCCGGCAGCAGCCGCCCCGTCCGCAGGACCGCCAACAGGGCGACGCCCAACGCCAGATGAGCCGGGACCGTCCAGGCGCCGGGCACGGCCGTGCGGACCACTCCGCCGAGCGCGGCGACCGTGAGCAGTCCCGACAGCGCCGCGAGGCCGCGGGCGTGCCACCCGGCCGGACCGGCGAGCCGCCAGGCCGCGCCCAGCGCGATCGCCGCCGCCAGCACCAGCAGGGCACCGGCCCGGGCGGCCGCCACCGGGCCGTCGGCGGTCAAGGACAGCCAGGCCGCGCCCAGCACCCCGCAGCCGCCCGTGCCGTACGCACCGACGAGGGCGCAGACCCGCACGGCGGCGTCCGGCGCACGCAGCGCCGGCACCGCGTCCAGTCCGGCCGTCACCAGCAGCGCGGCCGTGACGGCGTACGGGCCGGCGTCGGTGGCCAGGGCCCACAGCGTCAGCGGCGACTGGGCCGCCGCCACGGCGCAGGGAAGGGGCAGACGCAGGGACCTCACGGCCGGGAGCAGACCGTACGCCGCCCAGGCCGCCGCCAGCACCGCCGAGGCGGCCGCCGCGTACAGGGTGCCGTCCGTGCCGTCGAGCGCAGCCTCGTGCAGCGCGTAGGCGTCGAGGACCGTCAGGGCGAGGCCGAGCCCCGCCAGCGATTCGGCCGTCGAGCGCAGGCCGCGCTTGAGCAGCGGCACGGGGGCGAGGAGCGTGGCGAGCGTGACCGCCCCCAGCACCAGCGCCCGCCCGGTGATGCCCAGGTGACCCCAGCTGACCAGGGTGAACACCGCGGCGGCGAGGGTGAGGAGGATGCCGCCGAGCACCAGGAGCACGTTCTGCACGCTGGGTGCCGCGGTCTCGGGACGGGGCGGTGCGGCGACCGGGTCCTGCGGCGTCACGGGGCGCGTCTGCATCTGCTGCAACGCGGCCACCAGCCAGGCACGGCGGGCCAGCAACTGGGCCCGCCGGGCGTCCAGTCGGTGCAGTTCGGCGTCGAGGAGCCGCAGTTCCTCGGCCGGGGGCGGTTGGTGCGTCATGCTCGCAGTGTGGTCCGCGCCACCCGGGGTGCCATGAGTGCGGGTACTCAGGGGCGTACTCAGACACGGACCGCCGCACCCGGGGCAGACTGCGGACATGGACTGGAACCACTACCGTTTCCGCAGCCTGTGGCCTCTGCCCGCACCGCCGGACGCCGTCTACGACGTGCTGTGCCGTCCGGAGGACTACCCGCGCTGGTGGCGCCAGGTCCGGGACGTCGAGCGGCTCGACGACACCACCGGAGTGATCCGCATCCGCTCCGTCCTGCCGTACGACATGACCTTCACGGCGCGGCAGACGCGGCGCGAACCGGCGGCCGGGGTGCTGGAGATCGCGGTGTCCGGGGACATCGAGGGCTGGGCGCGCTGGACCGTCACCGCGCACAGGGAGGGCACCCTCGCGCGGTACGACCAGGTCGTGAACGTCCGCAAGCCGCTGCTGCGGCGGTTCGCCGTACCGGGACGGCCGCTGTTCCGCGCCAACCACGCGCTGATGATGCGGTCCGGGCGGCGCGGACTGCTCGGCCACCTGCGGGCGGTTTGAAGGAAGCGTGCCGGGACCTGTATGGTTCAGTGCGTTCCCGGGCGATTAGCTCAGTGGGAGAGCGCTTCGTTCACACCGAAGAGGTCACTGGTTCGAACCCAGTATCGCCCACCGGAAACAGCCGGTCCGTCGCAGACGGACCGGTTTTTTCACGCCCTGGCGCGCTCACGTCCCGGCGCGCTCACGCCCTGGCGCGCCCGTGCCGGTGTTCAGGCCGCCGCCGGCAGCTCCGGGCGCAGCGGCCACGCCGGATCCACCGCCTCGTCCACGCCGCTGCGCGCGAACCACGCCTGCAGGCCCCGGGCCTGCGCCGCGTGCCACACCGCCTGAAGCGTGTGCAACTCGCCCGGTGCGAGCCGCTCCAGCCGGGACGCGAACCGCCGGCCCACCGCCCGGGTCACCTCCAGTGCCGCCACCGCGTCGGCCGACGCGTCGTGCGCGCCCTCCAGGGACACGCCGTAGTGCGCGCACAGGTCGGTCAGGGTGCGGCGGCCCTTGCGGTAGCGGTCCAGGTGCTTGTCGAGCACCCGCGGGTCGAGCACCAGCAGCGGCGCCGACTCGAACCAGCGCCCCAGCGCCGAGGCCCGGTGGCGGCGCAACTCCCGGTCCAGCATGGTCAGATCGAACGGGGCGTTCATCACCACCACCGGGCGGCCCACGTGCGCCTGCTCGGCCAGCGCCTCCGCTATCTCGAACATCACCGGCGCGGGCCACCGGCCGTTGCGCTGCAGGTGCTCCTCGGTCAGGCCGTGCACCTCCGTCGCCTGCGCGGGCACCGGCACCCCCGGATTCACCAGCCAGCGGCTGACCCGCGGCCGGACACCCGGCGCGTCCTGGACGACGACGGCGGCCGACACGATCCGGTCGGTCTCGACGTCGACGCCTGTCGTCTCCGTGTCGAAGGCGGCCAGCGGCCCCTCGTACCAGCACGTCGTCATGCGACCACAACCCCTCGTTCACCGTCGGCAGTTGACGTACCGTCCGCTGCCCGATCCGGTGATACCCGGGCTGTTTGCGCCGTACGCCGGAAGGAGACAACAGGAGTACGGGTCTTTGCAGTTCAGCGACCCGCACGGGGACTCGACTGTTCTGGAAGGCTGTTCGGCCATGGCCATAGCCCAGCCCGAACGGGGCGGGCTGCTGCCCGAGCGCACGGCTCCCACCCGCGGCTCTCTCGCCACCACCGCCTGCATGGAGACCCTGCAGGTCGCCTATCTGCACGCCGTCGCGGCCGCCGCCGGCTGCTCGCTGTCCCAGCCCTTCCCCGACAACGGCATCGACTGGCACGTCAGCCACAGCGCCCCCGGGCACACGGTCGACGACGAGGTCACCATCAAGGTCCAGCTCAAGGCGACCTACCAGGTGCCGCCCCACCCGCCGGGCCGCAGCTTCTCCTTCACGCTCGACAACGACCACCTGGTCAAGCTCGCCCGGACACCCGTGTCCGTGCACAAGATCCTCGTGGTGATGCTCGTGCCGCGCTCGCGCGACGACTGGCTGCGCGCCGGGCACGACCGGCTCGACCTGCGGCACTGCTGCTACTGGACCAACCTCGCGGGCCATCCGGTCACCGGCCGCCGCCGCACCACCGTGCGCATACCGACCGCGCGCATCTTCGACGACCGGGCGCTGTGCGAGATCATGACGCGGGTCGGGACGGGAGGAAGACCGTGACGCACCGCCCGACACAGGGGCCCCTGCGGCCCGTACGGCCCCACCCCGCGGACACCGCCCCGGACGGCACCGCCCCCTGCGGCACCGCCCCCGAGCCCGGCGACGTCGACCCGGCTGTGCTCGCCGCCCTGCTGCGCCGGCACGGCTGGCAGCGCCGCGGCGGCGCCCCCGGCCGCTACGGCCGCTGGACCCCGCCCGGTGCCGGCGCGCCCGGCACCAGCCTGCTCGTGCCGGAGAGCCGCGCCTTCCCCGACAGCGACGACCTGCTGGGCGAGGCCCTGCTCGCCCTGAGCCGCAGTGGATCGCCGTGCGCCCGCGAGGTCCTCGTCTCCCTCACCGTGCCCAGCGACGAGATCCGCTGGTGGCACGACGTCCCCGCCGGACCGGCCGGGGCAGCGCCCTGGAGCGTGGAGGAGCGGCTGCGCACCGCCGCGCGCCGGACGCTGCTCGCGGCCGCCCTCGCCGACCGGGCCCGGACCGGCTACCACGGGGCCCGGCACCGGCGCGCCGCCGCCGCGTCCCTGAGCCGTGTGCTCGTCGGCTCCGCGAACGGCGGCCGGCTCACCGCCTTCGTGCCCGTCGACGGCGGCCGCCCCCTGGCCGTACGTCTCCACCAGGCCCTGCACGCGGCGCGCGAGGCCGTCGACTACCAGCGCGCCACGGGCGGCACGGACGCCTTCGACGGTGCCGTGGAGGCCGGCGTGTGCCACGAGCTGACCGAGGCCCTCGTCGCCCTCGTCCACGGCACCGAGGGCGCCCGGATCGCCGTCGCCTGGGCCCCCGCGGCCGGTGTCCCCGAGGGCTGCGCGTCCACCGCCGAGCCCGTCGAGTTCTCCCCCGGCGACCTCCCCGTCCTGCGCGAGGCGAGCGCCCGCTACCTGCGCGAGGAGCCGTCCGTTCCCGTGCGGATCACCGGGACGATCACGCACCTGCGCAGACCGGGACCGGGCGGTGGGGGCACCGTACGGCTGCGCGTGCTGGCCGGGGCCGAGGTGCCGCACGTCCGGATCGCCCTGGAGGAGGAGCCGTACCGGACCGCCGTCCACGCCCACCTCGTCGGACTGCCCGTGCGGGTGCAGGGGCGGCTGGAGAGCCGGGGCGGGTTCCGCCGCCTCACCGGTGTCCACGGTGTCGTCCCGGTGCAGCTCGACGAGGCCGAGCGGGACCGGCTCATGAAGTCGCTCCGGGCGGACGGCGGGGTCACGGCCTCCTTCTTCGACGAGGCCGGGGGAGGGGACCGCGGGGACTGATTTCGCGGGGGGCGGCCACGGGTCGGTACGATCCTTACTCGTGCGCGCGCTCCGGTATGGCGCCGCAGCCCCCCTTCAGTCAGGAGAGACCGGTGTCAGACGTCCGTGTGATCATCCAGCGCGATTCCGAGCGGGAAGAACGCGTGGTGACGACGGGCACTACGGCCGCCGAGCTCTTCGCCGGCGAGCGTTCGATCATCGCCGCGCGCGTCGCCGGCGAGCTCAAGGACCTGTCGTACGCCCTGTCCGACGGTGACGAGGTCGAGGGCGTCGAGATCTCCTCCGAGGACGGTCTGAACATCCTGCGCCACTCCACCGCGCACGTCATGGCGCAGGCCGTGCAGGAGCTGTTCCCCGAGGCCAAGCTGGGCATCGGCCCGCCCGTCAAGGACGGCTTCTACTACGACTTCGACGTCGAGAAGCCGTTCACGCCCGAGGATCTCAAGGCCATCGAGAAGAAGATGCAGGAGATCCAGAAGCGCGGGCAGCGCTTCTCCCGCCGCGTCGTCACCGACGAGGCCGCCCGCGAGGAGCTGGCCGGCGAGCCGTACAAGCTGGAGCTGATCGGCCTCAAGGGCTCCGCCTCCTCCGACGACGGGGCCGACGTCGAGGTCGGCGCCGGCGAGCTGACGATCTACGACAACCTGGACGCCAAGACCGGTGACCTGTGCTGGAAGGACCTCTGCCGCGGTCCCCACCTGCCCACCACCCGCAACATCCCGGCGTTCAAGCTCATGCGCAACGCGGCCGCCTACTGGCGCGGCAGCGAGAAGAACCCGATGCTCCAGCGCATCTACGGCACCGCCTGGCCCACCAAGGACGAGCTGAAGGCGCACCTGGAGTTCCTCGCCGAGGCCGAGAAGCGCGACCACCGCAAGCTCGGCAACGAGCTGGACCTGTTCTCCATCCCCGAGCAGATCGGCTCCGGCCTCGCCGTCTTCCACCCCAAGGGCGGCATCATCCGCCGGGTCATGGAGGACTACTCGCGCCGCCGCCACGAGGAGGAGGGCTACGAGTTCGTCTACACCCCGCACGCGACGAAGGGGAAGCTCTTCGAGACCTCGGGCCACCTGGACTGGTACGCCGACGGCATGTACCCGCCCATGCAGCTCGACGAGGGCGTGGACTACTACCTCAAGCCCATGAACTGCCCGATGCACAACCTGATCTTCGACGCGCGCGGCCGCTCCTACCGCGAACTGCCGCTGCGCCTCTTCGAGTTCGGGACCGTGTACCGGTACGAGAAGTCGGGCGTCGTGCACGGCCTGACCCGGGCCCGCGGCTTCACGCAGGACGACGCGCACATCTACTGCACCCGTGAGCAGATGTCGGAGGAGCTCGACAAGACGCTCACCTTCGTGCTGAACCTGCTGCGCGACTACGGCCTGACCGACTTCTACCTGGAGCTGTCCACCAAGGACCCGGAGAAGTTCGTCGGCTCGGACGAGGCGTGGGAGGAGGCGACCGAGACGCTGCGCCAGGTCGCCGAGAAGCAGGGCCTCCCGCTGGTCCCGGACCCGGGCGGCGCCGCCTTCTACGGCCCGAAGATCTCCGTCCAGGCCAAGGACGCCATCGGCCGCACCTGGCAGATGTCGACCATCCAGCTCGACTTCAACCTGCCCGAGCGCTTCGACCTGGAGTACACGGGCGCGGACGGCAGCAAGACCCGCCCGGTCATGATCCACCGCGCGCTGTTCGGCTCCATCGAGCGCTTCTTCGCCGTGCTCCTGGAGCACTACGCGGGCGCCTTCCCGGCCTGGCTCGCCCCCGTCCAGGCGGTCGGCATCCCGATCGGCGACGCGCACGTGGAGTACCTGGAGAAGTTCGCCGCCGCGGCCCGCCGCAAGGGCCTGCGCGTCGAGGTCGACTCCTCCTCCGACCGCATGCAGAAGAAGATCCGCAACGCCCAGAAGCAGAAGGTGCCCTTCATGGTCATCGCGGGCGACGAGGACATGTCGAACGGCTCGGTGTCCTTCCGCTACCGCGACGGCTCGCAGGAGAACGGCATCCCCTTCGACGAGGCCATCGCGAAGATCCTGAAGATCGTCGAGGACCGCGCGCAGGTCTGATCGCACGGCGCGAGGCCCCCGGGATCTCCCGGGGGCCTTTGCCGTCCCCCCAGCTCGACGCCATATGCTGCACTGCATGACGAGTGAGCCGGAGCAGCAGCTGGGAGTCGGGACGCAGGACGCGTTCCAGCGTCTGTGGACCCCCCACCGGATGGCCTACATCCAGGGGGAGAACAAGCCGACCGGCCCGGGCGCCGGCGACGGCTGCCCCTTCTGCTCGATCCCGGCCAAGTCCGACGAGGACGGGCTCGTCGTCCGCCGCGGGGAGCAGGTCTACGCGGTGCTCAACCTGTACCCGTACAACGGCGGGCACCTGATGACCGTGCCCTACCGGCACGTCGCCGACTACACCGACCTCACCGCCGCCGAGACCGCCGAACTCGGCGAGCTCACCAAGCAGGCGATGACGGCCCTGCGCACCGCCTCCGGCGCGCACGGTTTCAACATCGGCATGAACCAGGGCTCGGTGGCGGGCGCGGGCATCGCCGCGCACCTGCACCAGCACATCGTGCCGCGCTGGGGCGGCGACACGAACTTCATGCCGGTGGTGGGCCACACACGGGTGCTGCCGCAGCTCCTGGCCGACACCCGGAAGATGCTGGCCGAGGCCTGGCCGACCAGCTAGCTCGGCCGGGGGCAGCCGTGTCCCCGGGCCGCGCACCCACCCGTGGCCCGCCCCGCCACCACGCGGGGCAGCTCGCCCCTAGGCGTCGTACACGTCCGCCTTCTTCGGCGAAGCCTCCTGCACGGCCCCGCTGAGCGCCGCCGACCGCGCGCCGAACTTCTCCACGCTCACGCCGTTCTCCCGCAGCACCTTCAGCGCCGCGGCGTGCACCACCCGCAGCACCGGCGTGGCCGCCCGCAGCGCGTCGTCCGCCATGAACCGGTGCCGCCACGGCTGGTCCGCCCACGCGTGCCGCAGACCGAAGGGCTCCGGCAGCGTGAGGCTGCCGCCGAGCCAGTTCAGCAGCGGCGGGTACCAGGTCAGCGGGGCGCGCGCGGCCAGCCGTACCACCTCGTCGGCGTCGACCAGCGGGAGCTTGACCGTGCGGGTCTCCCAGAAGCGCAGGGACTTCTGGACCGTCTTCTCCCGGGCCGCGGGCTTCTCGTTGAACAGCGGGTTGACCGGTCCCAGCGCGTGCCCGGTGACCTCGATGCGCAGGGTGTCGTGCAGCACCGTCACCGTGATCAGCATGGTGATCACCAGGTGGCCGTCCCACAGCGTCCACTGCACGCCCAGGTAGTGCCGGTCGCCGCTGCCGAACTGCTGCTTGTTGCAGATGTCCTGCACGGCGTGCGTGCGGACCGTGTACGCGTCGACGTCCGTGCCGCTCGGCCGGGACACCTCCGTCGCCTTCTCGCCGATCGGCGTGACGATCCAGTGCGTGATGGACGGCTTCGGGAAACCGCCGGTGTTGATCGACGTGCGCTCCAGCATGGCCAGACCGCCCTGGATCGCCACGATCACGTCCCAGCTGCGGAAGGGGTGGAACTCCTTGCCCGGCTCGGCCGGCACCAGCTCCTCCGCCAGCTGCCAGCTGCCCCAGCGCGTGCCCATGCCGAGTATGCCCTTGGGGCCCGCGTAGAAGACCGAGTTCGAGCGCTGCTCGGCCGCCAGGCGGGCCAGCTCCTTGCGGACCTGCTCGGCCGCGTCGCCCGGGTTGCCGGGGACCGCCTCGGGGATCTTGGCGCCGACCCCGCCGCCCGACAGCATGCTCGACCAGCGGTCCCGCAGGTCCCGTGCCGTGCGCTCGCAGACGTGCTTGGCCCAGAACCAGCCCACCACCGGCATCAGGACGCACGCGCGCGCGTACCAGCCCCAGAAACCGGTGAACGGCATCTTCAGCAGGAACAGCACGGCCAGTGCGCCGATGGCGACCAGCAGGGTCGTGGCCAGGGCGCCCGCCCGCTTGTCCTCGCGCCTGGCCATGGTGGTGCGCAGCGTGAACACCAGGAGCCACACGAGGAAGCCGGGCAGGAAGAGCAGGCCGCACAGCACCGTGATCACGGAGAGCATGTTGTCCCGGTCGCGGCGGATGCGGTGGGCCGCCAGGCAGTGCTCGACGACGACCTGGGGCTCGATGCCGAAGGACTGGATGACCGGCTTGCGCCCCACGCCCAGCATGCGGTCGATCACCGCACGCGAGAAGGCCTCACCCAGCCGGGGGCGGAAGATCTTCGCCCAGGACCGCGGCGGCGTCACCTTCGACTGGTGCCACTCGTTGTCGGCGGCCAGGATCTTGGCGACCTCGTCGTCCCGGTAGGCCGCCGCGGCCAGGGCGTACGTCGCCGCCGTCTGGCCGCTCGCACCCGCCAGGGGCACCTGGGCCCCGGGACTGAAGTCGAATCCGTCCGTCACTGCCGCCCCCATCGCTGCCGCATCCGCATCTGCGGCCTTCCCGACTTCCGCGCTCCGCACACCTGTTGATCAGGTCATCAGCGTATCCGTCCACACCCACGCGCGTCGGCGGACGGCCGTCAAGCCACCCGCCGACGCGGAGAGAAGCCCTCATCAGGGCAGTTGGAGGCGCCCGGCGCCAACTACGAGACCGCGTGCGCCTCTTCACGCACCCGTTCCGCCACCTGCGCCGGCATCGGTTCGTGCCGCACGTAGCGGCGGCTGAAGCGGGCCGTGCCGTGCGTCATCGACCGCAGGTCGATCGCGTACCGGCCGATCTCAATCTCGGGCACCTCGGCCCGGATCAGGGTGCGCCCGCCGGGCGTCTGCTCGGTGCCGAGCACCCGGCCGCGGCGCCCCGACAGATCGCTCATCACGGCGCCCACGAAGTCGTCGCCGATCAGCACCGACACCTCGGCCACCGGCTCCAGCAGATGGATCCGCGCGGCGGCCGCCGCCTCCCGCAGCGCCAGCGCCCCGGCCGTCTGGAACGCGGCGTCGGAGGAGTCCACCGAGTGGGCCTTGCCGTCCAGCAGCGTCACGCGCACGTCGATGAGCGGATGGCCGGCGGCGATCCCCTTGGCGGCCTGGGCGCGCACGCCCTTCTCCACCGACGGGATGAACTGCCGGGGCACCGCCCCGCCGACGACCTTGTCCACGAACTCGATGCCCGAACCGCCCGGCAGCGGCTCGACCTCGATCTCGCAGATCGCGAACTGGCCGTGCCCGCCGGACTGCTTGACGTGCCGGCCGCGCCCGGCCGCCTTGTGCGCGAAGGTCTCGCGCAGGGGCACCCGGTGCGGTACGACGTCGACCTGGACGCCGTAGCGGCTGCGCAGCCGCTCCAGGGCGACGTCCGCGTGCGCCTCGCCCAGGCACCACAGGACGACCTGGTGGGTGTCCTGGTTCTGCTCCAGCCGCATCGTCGGGTCCTCGGCGACCAGCCGGGACAGGCCCTGCGACAGCTTGTCCTCGTCCGGTTTGCTGTGCGCCTGGATGGCCAGCGGCAGCAGCGGGTCGGGCATCTGCCAGGGTTCCATCAGCAGCGGGTCGTCCTTGGCGGACAGGGTGTCCCCGGTCTCGGCGCGGCTCAGCTTGGCCACGCACGCCAGGTCACCGGCGATCACGTGGGACACCGGGCGCTGCTGCTTTCCGAACGGTGTGGACAGGGCGCCGACCCGCTCGTCGACGTCGTGGTCCTCGTGCCCGCGGTCGGCGAGCCCGTGCCCGGAGACGTGGACCGTCTGGTCGGCGCGCAGGGTGCCGGAGAACACGCGGATCAGCGACAGGCGGCCCACGTACGGGTCGGAGGACGTCTTCACGACCTCCGCGACCAGCGGGGCGTCCGGATCGCACGGCTTGAGCTCGCGCGGCTCGCCGTCGACCGTCGTCACCCGGACCGTCTCGTGCTCCAGCGGGGTCGGGAAGCCGCCGGTGATCAGCTCCAGCAGTTCCACCGTGCCGAGCCCCTGCCGGGCGCCCCCGGCCGCGGGGGCGGCGGCCAGGACGGGGAAGAACGCCCCGCGCGCCACGGCCCGCTCCAGATCGGCGATCAGCGTCCTGACCTCGACGGGCTCCCCGCCGAGGTAGCGGTCCATGAGCGTCTCGTCCTCGCTCTCCGAGATGATCCCCTCGATGAGCCGGTTGCGGGCCTCCTCGATCAGCGGCAGCTGCTCCGCGCCCGGCTCGGACTCCTTGCGCTCGCCGGTCGAGTAGTCGAACAGCTTCTGCGACAGCAGCCCGATCAGCCCCGTCACGGGCGCGTGCCCGTCGGACGCCTGGGGCCCGTGCAGCGGCAGGTAGAGCGGCAGGACCGCGTCCGGGTCGTCCGCGCCGAAGGCCTCCGCGCAGCTGCGGGTCATCTCCTCGAAGTCCGCGCGCGCCGCCTCCAGGTGCGTGACGACGATGGCCCGGGGCATGCCGACCGCCGCGCACTCCTCCCACACCGCGCGGGTCGATCCGTCCACGCCGTCCGAGGCCGAGACGACGAAGAGGGCCGCGTCCGCCGCGCGCAGACCGGCCCTGAGCTCACCGACGAAGTCGGCGTATCCCGGAGTGTCGAGGAGGTTGACCTTGATGCCGTCCCATTCGACGGGCACCAGGGAGAGCTGCACCGAGCGCTGCTGCCGGTGCTCGATCTCGTCGTAGTCGGAGACGGTGCCGCCGTCCTCGACGCGGCCCGCCCGGTTCACCGCCCCCGCCGTGAGGGCGAGGGCTTCGACCAAGGTGGTCTTGCCCGATCCGGAGTGGCCGACCAGCACCACGTTCCGTACGGACCGGGGGTGGTCGGCCGCCTGTGCCCTGCCGGCGGCCCCTGGGTGTGTCTGTCCCTTGTCGCCCATGATCCTGCCTCCCGTGCACGGTGAGGTCCCTGTGGGCGCGGGCACGCGGATCCTCCCCGGACTCCGTCCGGGAGGTGCCCCCAGCGGTGGCGGCTCCGGCGACGCCCGCGGTCATTCGACCTTCCCACCGTCGTCACGGCGCGTCCATACGAACGACGTCGTCGTGCCGCCCACCGGTGCCCCGCCGGTTCCCCCGAAAGGGGTCAGGGTGCCCGCACCTCACCCGCACGCGCGCGTGGCTACGATGGGCCAGCCGGTGGCCAGCAGGGGCCAGACGGCGACACCGACCCTCGGGAAGGCCATGCTGAACAAGTACGCGCGTGCATTCTTCACGCGTGTCCTCACACCGTTCGCCGCGTTTCTGATCCGCCGGGGCGTCAGCCCCGACACCGTCACGCTCATCGGCACCGCCGGTGTGGTCGCGGGCGCGCTGGTCTTCTACCCCATGGGCGAGTTCTTCTGGGGCACGGTCGTGATCACGCTGTTCGTGTTCTCCGACCTCGTCGACGGCAACATGGCACGCCAGCTGGGCCGCTCCAGCCGCTGGGGCGCCTTCCTCGACTCCACGCTCGACCGGGTCGCCGACGGCGCGATCTTCGGCGGCTTCATCCTCTGGTACGCGGGCGGCGGCGACGACCTCGTGCTGTGCGCCGTGTCGATCTTCTGCCTGGCCAGCGGGCAGGTGGTGTCGTACACCAAGGCCCGGGGCGAGTCGATCGGACTGCCGGTGGCCGTCAACGGACTGGTGGAGCGCGCCGAACGGCTGGTGATCTCGCTGGTCGCGGCCGGTTTCGCGGGCCTGCACAAGTTCGGCGTCCCCGGCATCCAGTACCTGCTGCCGGTCGCCCTGTGGATCGTCGCCGTGGGCAGCCTCGTCACGCTGATCCAGCGGGTCGTCACCGTCCGCCGCGAATCCGCCGAGGCCGAGCAGGCGGCGGCCCTCACGCAGGACGCCGCCGCGCAGGACGACGGGGGCGGGCAGCGCAACGCCTCCCACGGGAGCGAGGCGGCCACGTGAGCGCGCAGGACCGGCTGACGGACGCGCTGTACGGGCTGGGCTGGAGCACGGTCAGGAAGCTGCCCGAACCCGCCGCCGTGCGGCTCGGACACACCATCGCCGACCTGGCCTGGAAGCAGCGCGGCAAGGGCGTGCAGCGGCTGGAGGGCAACTACGCGCGCGTGGTGCCCGGCGCGAGCCCCGAGCGGCTGGCCGACCTCTCCCGCGCGGGCATGCGCTCCTACCTGCGCTACTGGATGGAGTCCTTCCGCCTCCCCGCCTGGAGCAGGCAGCGCATCGCGGACGGTTTCACCCCCAAGGACCTGCACCACCTCACCGAGGGCCTCGACGCGGGCCGGGGCGTGATCCTCGCCCTGCCGCACCTGGCCAACTGGGACCTCGCCGGCGCCTGGGTCACCACGCACCTGGGCGTCCCCTTCACCACCGTCGCCGAGCGGCTCAAGCCCGAGACGCTCTACGACCGGTTCGTCGCCTACCGCGAGGGCCTCGGCATGGAGGTCCTGCCGCACAGCGGCGGCAGCGCCTTCGGCACCCTGGCCCGGCGACTGCGCGACGGCGGCCTGGTCTGCCTGGTCGCCGACCGCGACCTGTCCGCCTCCGGCGTGGAGGTCGGCTTCTTCGGCGACACCGCCCGGATGCCGGCCGGGCCGGCCCTGCTCGCCCAGCAGACGGGCGCCCTGCTGCTGCCCGTCACCCTCTGGTACGACGACTCGCCCGTGATGCGCGGCCGGGTCCACCCGCCCGTGGAGGTGCCCGAGTCAGGTACGCGCGCCGAGAAGACGTCCGTCATGACACAGGCGCTGGCCGACGCCTTCGCCACCGGCATCGCCGACCACCCGGAGGACTGGCACATGCTGCAGCGGTTGTGGCTCGCGGACCTCGACCCCGCCAAGGGGCGCCCGTGAGGATCGGCATCGTCTGCCCCTACTCCTGGGACGTGCCGGGCGGCGTCCAGTTCCACATCCGCGACCTCGCGGAGTACTTCATCCGCCTCGGCCACGAGGTGTCCGTCCTGGCCCCCGCCGACGACGACACCCCGCTGCCGCCCTACGTCGTCTCGGCGGGGCGCGCCGTGCCCGTGCCGTACAACGGCTCGGTCGCCCGGCTGAACTTCGGTTTCCTCAGCGCCGCCCGGGTGCGCCGCTGGCTGCACGACGGATCCTTCGACGTGATCCACATCCACGAGCCGACCTCGCCCTCCCTGGGCCTGCTGGCCTGCTGGGCCGCCCAGGGCCCGATCGTGGCCACCTTCCACACCTCCAACCCGCGCTCCCGGGCCATGATCGCCGCCTACTCGATCCTCCAGGCCGCGCTGGAGAAGATCAGCGCGCGGATCGCGGTCAGCGAGTACGCCCGCCGCACGCTGGTGGAGCACCTCGGCGGGGACGCGGTGGTCATCCCCAACGGCGTCGACGTCGACTTCTTCGCCGAGGCCGACCCCAAGGCCGAGTGGCAGGGCGACACGATCGGCTTCATAGGGCGCATCGACGAGCCCCGCAAGGGCCTGCCGGTGCTCATGAAGGCCCTGCCGAAGATCCTCGCCGCGCGCCCCCGGACCCGCCTGCTGGTGGCCGGACGCGGCGACGAGAAGGAGGCCGTGGAGTCCCTGCCCGTCGAGCTGCGCTCCCGCGTGGAGTTCCTGGGCATGGTCAGCGACGAGGACAAGGCCCGCTTCCTGCGCAGCGTCGACCTGTACGTCGCGCCCAACACGGGCGGCGAGAGCTTCGGCATCATCCTGGTCGAGGCCATGTCGGCCGGCGCCCCCGTGCTCGCCTCCGACCTGGACGCCTTCGCCCAGGTCCTCGACCGGGGCGCTGCGGGCGAACTGTTCCCCAACGAGGACGCCGACGCCCTGGCCGACGCGGCCGTCCGCCTCCTGGACGACCCGGAGCGGCGCGCGGAACTGCGCGAACGGGGCAGTGCGCACGTACGGCGCTTCGACTGGTCGACGGTCGGCGCGGACATCATGTCGGTGTACGAGACGGTCACGGCGGGCGCGGCGGCGGTGGCCGAGGACGAACGGACCAGCGGCCTGTGGGGGCGGCTGGGCCTGGCCCGGGACTGACGCCCCACCTGCGCTGGGCGCGCGGCGCACGGGACATGTGCGGCCGGGCGTCCCCGCAGCTCAGGTGGGCGACGCGGGCCCGCGGGACGGCCGCCCACGGAAGGCCCGGGCGAGGACCCGCCCCCGGTGAGACACCCGGCCGGTCCGGTGGAGCGCCCCGGTAGCCTCTTGGCCTGTGACCGCAACCCTCATCTGGATCCTCGTCGCCCTCGTGGTGATCGGCCTCTACCTCAGCTGGACGGCCGGGCGGCTGGACCGGCTGCACGCGCGGATCGACGCCGCGCGCGCCGCACTCGACGCGCAGCTGCTGCGCCGCGCCTCCGTCGCGCAGGAGCTGGCCACCTCCGGGGTGCTCGACCCGGCCGCCTCCATCGTCCTGTACGAGGCCGCCCACGCCGCCCGGCAGGCCGAGGAGGAGCAGCGGGAGGTCGCCGAGAGCGAGCTGACCCAGGCCCTGCGCGCGGTGTTCGAGGAACCCGCGCAGGTGGAGGCCGTCCGCGAGGCGCCCGGGGGAGAGGAGGCGGCCCGCGAACTCACCGAGGCGGTGCGCAGGGTGCCGATGGCCCGGCGCTTCCACAACGACGCCGTGCGCGCGGCCCGGGCCCTGCGGCGGCACCGCAAGGTGCGCTGGTTCCGGCTGGCCGGACACGCCCCCTTCCCCATGGCCTTCGAGATGGACGACGAGCCCCCGGCCGCCCTGGTCGACCGGGCCGCCTGACCCCGCCGGGCGACACGGGCCGCCCGTCCCGTCCACCGGCCGTTCCCGGCCGCGTCGCCGAAAAGGATCCACGGCGTTCTCATTGGCCCTTGCTGTGGCCTGCTTCCCTCACGTTTCCTCGGTGCTGCAGAAACCCTCTTTCCCATCAGCGAGGTCACCCGTGTCCATCTCCGAAAACCAGGCTCCCGAGACCGGCACCGCCCGTGTGAAGCGCGGCATGGCCGAGCAGCTCAAGGGCGGCGTCATCATGGACGTCGTCACCCCGGAGCAGGCGAAGATCGCCGAGGACGCGGGCGCGGTCGCCGTCATGGCGCTGGAGCGGGTCCCGGCCGACATCCGCAAGGACGGCGGCGTGGCCCGCATGTCCGACCCGGACATGATCGAGGGCATCATCGACGCCGTCTCGATCCCGGTCATGGCCAAGTCCCGCATCGGCCACTTCGTCGAGGCCCAGGTGCTGCAGTCCCTCGGCGTCGACTACATCGACGAGTCCGAGGTCCTCACCCCGGCCGACGAGGTCAACCACTCCGACAAGTGGGCCTTCACCACCCCGTTCGTCTGCGGTGCCACCAACCTCGGCGAGGCCCTGCGCCGCATCGCCGAGGGCGCCGCGATGATCCGCTCCAAGGGTGAGGCCGGCACCGGCAACGTCGTCGAGGCCGTCCGCCACCTGCGCCAGATCAAGAACGAGATCGCCAAGCTGCGCGGCTTCGACAACAACGAGCTGTACGCCGCCGCCAAGGAGCTGCGCGCCCCCTACGAGCTGGTCAAGGAAGTCTCCGAGCTCGGCAAGCTCCCGGTCGTCCTCTTCTCCGCCGGTGGCGTCGCCACCCCCGCCGACGCCGCGCTCATGCGCCAGCTCGGCGCCGAGGGCGTCTTCGTCGGCTCCGGCATCTTCAAGTCCGGCGACCCGGCCAAGCGCGCCGCCGCCATCGTGAAGGCCACCACCTTCTACGACGACCCGAAGATCATCGCGGACGCGTCCCGCAACCTCGGCGAGGCCATGGTCGGCATCAACTGCGACACCCTCCCCGAGACCGAGCGCTACGCCAACCGCGGCTGGTAGTTCCATGAGCACTCCTGTCATAGGCGTCCTGGCCCTCCAGGGCGACGTACGGGAGCACCTCGTCGCCCTGGCCGCGGCCGACGCCGTGGCCAGGCCGGTGCGGCGCCCCGAGGAACTCGCCGAGGTGGACGGCCTGGTCATCCCCGGCGGGGAGTCCACCACCATCTCGAAGCTGGCCGTGCTGTTCGGGGTCATGGAGCCCCTGCGCGCACGGGTGCGGGACGGCATGCCCGTCTACGGCACCTGCGCGGGCATGATCATGCTCGCGGACAAGATCCTCGACCCGCGCTCGGGCCAGGAGACGGTCGGCGGCATCGACATGATCGTGCGCCGCAACGCCTTCGGGCGGCAGAACGAGTCCTTCGAGGCGGCCGTCGGCGTCACGGGCGTCGAGGGCGAACCCGTGGAGGGCGTCTTCATCCGCGCCCCCTGGGTGGAGTCCGTCGGCGCCCGGGCCGAGGTGCTGGCCGAGCACGACGGCCACATCGTCGCCGTGCGCCAGGGCAACGCACTGGCCACCTCGTTCCACCCGGAACTGACCGGCGACCACCGGGTGCACGCCCTGTTCGTCGACATGGTGCGCGCGAACCGGGCAGCCGAGTCCTTGTAGGATTCCTGCGTTCGTTGCTGAGATGGGTTACGCGAAGGAGACAGGCAGATGTCCGGCCACTCTAAATGGGCCACGACGAAGCACAAGAAGGCCGTCATCGATGCCAAGCGCGGCAAGCTCTTCGCGAAGCTGATCAAGAACATCGAGGTCGCGGCGCGGATGGGCGGCGCCGACATCGAGGGCAATCCGACGCTCTACGACGCCATCCAGAAGGCCAAGAAGTCGTCGGTCCCCAACAAGAACATCGACTCCGCGGTCAAGCGCGGCGCGGGCCTGGAGGCCGGCGGCGCCGACTACGAGACGATCATGTACGAGGGCTACGGCCCGAACGGCGTCGCGGTGCTCATCGAGTGCCTCACCGACAACCGCAACCGCGCCGCCTCCGAGGTCCGCGTCGCCATGACCCGCAACGGCGGCTCCATGGCGGACCCGGGCTCGGTGTCGTACCTGTTCAACCGCAAGGGCGTCGTCATCGTCCCCAAGGGTGAGCTGTCCGAGGACGACGTCCTGGGCGCCGTCCTGGACGCCGGGGCCGAGGAGGTCAACGACCTCGGTGAGACGTTCGAGGTCATCAGCGAGGCCACCGACCTGGTCGCGGTCCGCACCGCCCTCCAGGACGCCGGCATCGACTACGACTCCGCCGACGCCAACTTCGTCCCGACCATGCAGGTCGAGCTGGACGAGGAGGGCGCCAGGAAGATCTTCAAGCTGATCGACGCGCTCGAGGACAGCGACGACGTGCAGAACGTCTTCGCCAACTTCGACGTCAGCGACGAGGTCATGGAGAAGGTCGACGCCTGACACGCGCGCACGCGAGCGACGGGCCGACGGGACACACCCCGTCGGCCCGTCGCGTTGTCGGTGGCACCCGATAGCCTGCACAAACTGGTGAGCGAAAGGGAGGGCGCGTGCGCGTACTGGGGGTGGACCCGGGACTGACCCGGTGCGGCGTCGGTGTGGTCGAGGGTGTCGCCGGACGCCCGCTGACCATGGTGGGCGTCGGTGTCGTGCGCACACCCGCGGACGCCGAGCTCGGCCACCGCCTGGTCGCCGTCGAGCAGGGCATCGAGCAGTGGCTCGACGAGCACCGCCCCGAGTTCGTCGCCGTGGAGCGCGTCTTCAGCCAGCACAACGTGCGGACGGTCATGGGCACCGCCCAGGCCAGCGCCGTCGCCATGCTGTGCGCCGCCCGCCGCGGGATCCCCGTCGCGCTGCACACCCCGAGCGAGGTCAAGGCCGCCGTCACCGGCAGCGGCCGCGCGGACAAGGCCCAGGTGGGCGCCATGGTCACCCGCCTGCTCCGACTCGACGCACCCCCGAAGCCGGCCGACGCGGCCGACGCCCTCGCGCTCGCCATCTGCCACATCTGGCGCGCCCCCGCGCAGAACCGACTCCAGCAGGCCGTCGCCCTGCACACCGCCCGAGCACCGAAAGGCCGTACGGCATGATCGCCTTCGTCAGCGGCACAGTGGCCGCACTCGCTCCGGACGCCGCGGTCGTCGAGGTCGGCGGCGTCGGCATGGCCGTCCAGTGCACGCCGAACACGCTGTCCACGCTCCGCATGGGGCAGCCGGCGAAGCTGCACACCTCCCTGGTCGTCCGCGAGGACTCCCTCACCCTGTACGGCTTCGCGGACGACGACGAGCGGCAGGTCTTCGAGCTGCTCCAGACCGCGAGCGGCGTGGGACCGAGACTGGCCCAGGCCATGCTCGCCGTGCACAGCCCGGACGCGCTGCGCCGGGCCGTGTCCACCGCCGACGAGAAGGCCCTCACCGCCGTCCCCGGCATCGGCAAGAAGGGCGCCCAGAAACTGCTGCTGGAGCTGAAGGACCGGCTCGGCGCGCCCGTCGGCGCTCCCGCGGTCGGCGCACCGGTCAGCACCGGCTGGCGCGACCAGCTGCACGCCGCGCTGATCGGGCTCGGCTACGCGACCCGCGAGGCCGACGAGGCCGTGTCCGCCGTGGCCCCGCAGGCCGAGGCCGCCGAGGGCACGCCCCAGGTGGGGCAGCTCCTCAAGGCCGCCCTGCAGACGCTGAACCGGGCCCGGTAGCGGGCCCGGCAGGACGGCCGCAGCCCCGCACCCCGGGGCCTCGCGCCGGCCCCGCGCCCCGCCCGCCCCCACCGCCGCACCCGCACCGCCGCACCCTCCGTACCGAGATTTCGAGGCACACTCCATGAACTGGGACGACACGACCGACGCCGACGCCGCCGAGCGGCTCGTGGGTGCGTCCGCCGACCGTGAGGACCAGGCCGTCGAGGCCGCCCTGCGCCCCAAGGACCTGGGCGAGTTCATCGGCCAGGAGAAGGTCCGCGAGCAGCTCGACCTCGTCCTGCGCGCCGCCCGCGCGCGAGGCGCCACCGCCGACCACGTCCTGCTCTCCGGCGCCCCCGGCCTCGGCAAGACCACCCTGTCCATGATCATCGCGGCGGAGATGGGCGCCCCCATCCGCATCACCTCCGGCCCCGCCATCCAGCACGCCGGCGACCTCGCCGCGATCCTGTCCTCCCTCCAGGAGGGCGAGGTCCTCTTCCTCGACGAGATCCACCGCATGTCCCGGCCCGCCGAGGAGATGCTCTACATGGCCATGGAGGACTTCCGCGTCGACGTCATCGTCGGCAAGGGCCCCGGCGCGACGGCCATCCCCCTCGAACTGCCCCCCTTCACCCTGGTCGGCGCCACCACCCGCGCCGGGCTGCTGCCGCCCCCGCTGCGCGACCGCTTCGGCTTCACCGCCCACATGGAGTTCTACGAACCGGCCGAACTGGAGCGGGTCGTCCACCGCTCGGCGAACCTGCTGGAGGTCGAGATCGACCCGGCGGGCGCCGCCGAGATCGCCGGCCGTTCCCGCGGCACGCCCCGCATCGCCAACCGCCTGCTGCGCCGCGTCCGGGACTACGCGCAGGTCAAGGCCGACGGCCTGATCACCCGCGACATCGCCGCCGCCGCGCTCGCCGTCTACGAGGTGGACGAACGCGGTCTGGACCGGCTGGACCGGGCGGTGCTGGAGGCCCTGCTCAAGCTGTTCGGCGGCGGCCCCGTCGGCCTGTCCACGCTCGCTGTCGCGGTGGGGGAGGAACGTGAGACCGTGGAAGAGGTCGCCGAACCCTTCCTCGTACGGGAGGGACTGCTCGCCCGCACCCCCCGCGGCCGGGTCGCCACCCCCGCCGCGTGGGCGCACCTCGGCCTCACCCCGCCGCGCTCCCAGGCCGCCGGAAACGGACAACAGGACCTGTTCGGGGCGTGACGCCGCCGCCACCGCGGCGGCACGGCGAGGACAGTGGCCGGAGCAGGAACCCCGGTGCCATGCTGAGCGTTGTTCCATGCGCGCGGACTCGCTTAGACTCCGCCGATGCCGCCTTAGTCGGCGGCGTACACACCCCCAACCATCTGGCCGCTCACAGCGCGGTCGTGTGAAGGAAGTACCGACCCGTGAGTCTCCTGACCCTCCTCCCGTTCATCGTGCTCATCGGGGCCATGTTCCTGATGACCCGATCGGCCAAGAAGAAGCAGCAGCAGGCCGTGGAGATGCGGAACCAAATGCAGCCCGGCAGCGGCATCCGCACCATCGGGGGCATGTACGCCACGGTCAAGGAGGTCAACGAGGACACCGTCCTCGTCGACGCCGGTCCCGGCGTCGAGCTCCTCTTCGCCAAGAACGCCATCGGTGCCGTCCTGACCGACGACGAGTACAACCGCATCGTCCACGGCATCGAGCACGACCTGAAGTCCGACGCCGACGTCGTCCCGGACGACGCCTCCTCCCTCACCGGGACCGACGAGCCGGCCGCCGCCGACGAGCAGGCCGTCGACCTCGGCAAGAAGGACGCTGCCGGGGACACGGCCGGCGAGACGCCGGTCGACGAGGCGAAGGCGGACGCAGAGCCGAAGAAGACGGACGGCGACTCCGACGCGAAGTAGTCGTGTCCCGGGGTGCGCGGGCCCGGCCCGCGCACCCCGGCACACGACCGGCTCGCACGGAGTCCCGACACATTGGCATGGCCGCCCGTCCGCCGATCCGGACGGAGGCGGCCCGAGAGGGAGTACGAGAAGGTGGCCACACCTAAAAAGGGCCGGAGCGCGAGCGCCCAGAGCAAGCCGGGGCGCTCGCTGGCCCTGATCCTGATCGCCATCGCGGCGCTCACCGGTGGAATGTTCGCCTCGGGACACACGAAGCCGCGTCTCGGCATCGACCTGGCCGGCGGTACGAGCATCACGCTCCGCGCCGTCTCCGAGCCGGGCCAGGAGAACGCCATCAACAAGACCAACATGGACACCGCGGTCGAGATCATGGAACGCCGTGTCAATGGTCTGGGCGTCTCGGAGTCCGAGGTACAGACCCAGGGCAGCCGGAACATCATCGTCAACATCCCCAAGGGCACCAACTCCGAGGAAGCCCGGGATCAGGTCGGCACCACCGCCAAGCTCTACTTCCGCCCGGTCCTGCAGCGCGAGGCCGCCCCCGGTGAGGCCGAGCCCACCCCGAGCGGCACCTCCGGCGGCAGCGCCTCCCCGAGCCCCTCCGGCTCCGGCAAGCCCAAGGAGTCCGCGACCTCCGGCTCCCCGAGCCCGTCGGCCTCCGCCACGACCCAGGGCCGTGCCGTCACCGACTCGCTCAAGGCCGACGCCACCCCGTCCGCGAGCGGCAGCCCCAAGGCCTCCGCCAGCCCGTCGCCGTCCAGCACCGGCAACGCCGCGTCCGGCGCGCTGGAGAAGCAGTACGCCGCCCTCGACTGCTCCGACCCGAAGCAGCGCGCCACCGCCGGCAAGGCGGCCAAGAACGACCAGCCCACCGTCGCCTGCGGGCAGGACGGCAAGGTCTGGAGCAAGTTCCTGCTGGGCCCGGTCGACGTCGACGGCACCGAGATCAAGAAGGCCCAGGCGAGCCTCAACACCCAGGGCGCCGGCGGCTGGCAGGTCGACATGACCTTCAACTCCGCGGGCACCAAGAAGTTCGCCGCGACCACCGCCAAGCTGGCCCAGCAGGCCACCCCGCAGAACGAGTTCGCGATCGTGCTGGACGACGAGGTGGTCTCCCACCCGTTCGTCCAGACCACCATCAGCGGCGGCAACGCGCAGATCTCCGGCAGCTTCACCCAGGAGGAGGCCAAGAGCCTCGCCAACATGCTGTCCTACGGCGCCCTGCCGCTGACCTTCGAGGAGGACAGCGTCACCACCGTGACCGCCGCCCTCGGCGGCGAGCAGCTGGAGGCCGGACTCATCGCCGGTGCGATCGGCCTCGCGCTGGTCGTCATCTACCTGCTGGCCTACTACCGCGGCCTGTCGTTCATCGCGATCCTGTCCCTGCTGGTGTCGGCCGCGCTGACCTACACGATCATGTCGCTGCTCGGCCCGACCATCGGCTTCGCGCTGAACCTGCCGGCCGTCTGCGGCGCCATCGTCGCCATCGGCATCACGGCGGACTCGTTCATCGTCTACTTCGAGCGTGTCCGCGACGAGATCCGGGAGGGCCGCTCGCTGCGCCCCGCCGTCGAGCGCGCCTGGCCGCGCGCGCGGCGCACCATCCTGGTCTCCGACTTCGTGTCCTTCCTCGCCGCCGCGGTGCTGTTCATCGTCACCGTCGGCAAGGTCCAGGGCTTCGCGTTCACGCTCGGCCTGACCACCCTGCTCGACGTGGTCGTGGTGTTCCTCTTCACCAAGCCGCTGCTGACCCTGATGGCCCGCCGCCCGTTCTTCGCGAACGGCCACAAGTGGTCCGGCCTCGACCCGAAGAGCCTGGGTGCGCAGCCGCCGCTGCGCCGCACCCGCCGCCCCGCCGTCCCCGTCGACACCAAGGAGGCCTGAGATGTCGAAACTCGGCAACCTCGGCGCTCGACTGCACCGTGGCGAGATCGGCTACGACTTCGTCAAGAACCGCAAGATCTGGTACGGCCTGTCGATCCTGATCACCATCACGGCCATCGTGGGCCTGGCGGTCCGCGGCCTGCACATGGGCATCGAGTTCCAGGGCGGCGCCGTCTTCACCACTCCGAAGAACGTCAGCGCCTCGGTGTCCCAGGCCGAGGGCTACGCGGAGGACGCCTCGGGTCACGACGCGATCGTCCAGAAGCTCGGTGACGGCACCCTGCGCATCCAGGTCGCCGGCATCGACACCGGTGCCGCGGACAAGATCAAGACCCAGCTCTCCGACGATCTGAAGCTCGACGCGGAGGAGATCAACGCCGAGCTCGTCGGCCCCAGCTGGGGTGACCAGATCGCCAACAAGGCCTGGCAGGGCCTCGGCATCTTCATGGTGCTCGTGGTGATCTACCTGGCGATCGCCTTCGAGTGGCGCATGGCCGTCGCCGCGTTCGTCGCGCTGATCCACGACATCACCATCACGGTCGGCATCTACGCCCTGGTCGGCTTCGAAGTCACCCCGGGCACGGTGATCGGTCTGCTGACCATCCTCGGCTACTCGCTCTACGACACGGTCGTGGTGTTCGACAGCTTGAAGGAACAGACCAGGGACATCACCAAACAGACCCGCTGGACCTACAGCGACATCGCCAACCGCTCGATCAACAGCACCCTGGTGCGCTCCATCAACACCACGGTGGTCGCGCTGCTGCCGGTGGCGGGCCTGCTGTTCATCGGTGGCGGTGTCCTCGGCGCCGGCATGCTGAACGACATCTCGCTGTCGCTGTTCGTCGGCCTCGCGGCCGGTGCGTACTCCTCGATCTTCATCGCCACCCCGCTCGTCGCCGACCTCAAGGAGCGCGAGCCGGCGATGAAGGCCCTGAGGAAGCGCGTCCTGGCCAAGCGGGCCCAGGCCGCCGCCAAGGGCGAGACCGAGGTCCACGACGAGGCGTACGCGGGTGAGCCCGAGGACGCCACGCCCGCCGTCGTCGGTCCCCGCAACCAGCCGGCGTCCCGCACCCGCGGACGCGGCCGCCCCTCGGGGAAGCGCCGGTGACCGACATCCAGGAGCTGCTGCTCAGCCGCATCCGGGACGTGGCCGACTACCCCGAGCCGGGCGTGATGTTCAAGGACATCACCCCGCTGCTCGCGGACCCGGCGGCGTTCACCGCGCTCACCGACGCCCTGTCGGAGATCGCCGAGCGCACCGGCGCCACCAAGGTCGTCGGCCTGGAGGCCCGCGGCTTCATCCTGGGCGCCCCGGTCGCCGTCCGCGCCGGTCTCGGCTTCATCCCCGTGCGCAAGGCGGGCAAGCTCCCCGGAGCCACCCTCGCCCAGGCGTACGACCTGGAGTACGGCTCGGCGGAGATCGAGGTCCACGCCGAGGACCTCGGCGGGGACGACCGCGTCCTGATCGTCGACGACGTCCTCGCCACCGGCGGCACCGCCGAGGCGTCGATCCAGCTCATCCGCCGGGCCGGCGCCGAGGTGGCCGGTCTCGCCGTTCTCATGGAGCTCGGGTTCCTCAGCGGCCGCGCCCGCCTGGAGTCCGCTCTGGACGGCGCCCCGCTGGAGGCCCTGCTCACCGTCTAGCGGCTCGCCGGACAGCCCGGCGAGCCGAGATACGACACCGCGAAGGCGGACCCCGCGGAATTTCGGGGTCCGCCTTCCGCGTTTGCGGGTAGACGGCTCTCACATCGGCCTGAAGGCGATCCCGGAGCTCAGGATCGCTACCATGGGGTCTCCGGAGCCTGACCGGGGGACCCGGATCGCGCACGAGGAGTCCTCTTGCCAGACGAGGCCCAGCACCTGACCGCCGCCAAGCCCGAGTCCGCCTCGGCAGCCGCGGCGAAGCCCGCGCCGACCGCGCCCCACGCGAAGAACGACACCCGCGGGCCGGTCGAGCACGCCCAGTCGGCACCGGTCGACAAGCCCGCCGAGCAGGCCCGTCCCAAGCCCGCCCCGCCGGTGCGCCAGGCCTCGGGCCAGCCGGCCCGCAGCGGCTCCTCCAACCGTGTCCGCGCCCGCCTGGCCCGGCTCGGCGTGCAGCGCGCCAACCCGTACAACCCGGTGCTGGAACCGCTGCTGCGGATAGTGCGCAGCAACGACCCCAAGATCGAGACGGCCACGCTCCGCCAGATCGAGCGCGCCTACCAGGTCGCGGAGCGCTGGCACCGCGGCCAGAAGCGCAAGAGCGGCGACCCGTACATCACCCACCCCCTCGCCGTCACCACCATCCTCGCCGAGCTGGGCATGGATCCGGCCACGCTCATGGCCGGCCTGCTGCACGACACGGTCGAGGACACCGAGTACGGCCTGGAGGACCTGCGCCGCGACTTCGGCGACGTCGTCACCCTCCTCGTCGACGGCGTCACCAAGCTGGACAAGGTCAAGTTCGGCGAGGCCGCCCAGGCCGAGACCGTGCGCAAGATGGTCGTCGCCATGGCCAAGGACCCCCGCGTCCTGGTCATCAAGCTCGCCGACCGCCTGCACAACATGCGCACCATGCGCTACCTCAAGCGCGAGAAGCAGGAGAAGAAGGCGCGCGAGACCCTGGAGATCTACGCGCCGCTCGCCCACCGCCTGGGCATGAACACCATCAAGTGGGAGCTGGAGGACCTCGCCTTCGCGATCCTCTACCCCAAGATGTACGACGAGATCGTCCGGCTGGTCGCCGAGCGGGCGCCCAAGCGCGACGAGTACCTGGCCATCGTCACCGACGAGGTCCAGCAGGACCTGCGCGCCGCCCGCATCAAGGCCACCGTCACCGGCCGCCCCAAGCACTACTACAGCGTCTACCAGAAGATGATCGTCCGCGGCCGTGACTTCGCGGAGATCTACGACCTGGTGGGCATCCGCGTCCTCGTGGACACCGTCCGCGACTGCTACGCGGCCCTCGGCACCGTCCACGCGCGATGGAATCCGGTCCCCGGCCGGTTCAAGGACTACATCGCGATGCCCAAGTTCAACATGTACCAGTCGCTGCACACGACGGTCATCGGCCCCGGCGGCAAGCCCGTCGAGCTGCAGATCCGCACGTTCGACATGCACCGCCGCGCCGAGTACGGCATCGCCGCGCACTGGAAGTACAAGCAGGAGGCCGTCGCCGGCGCGTCCAAGGTGCGCACCGACGCCCCCAAGTCGTCCGGCAAGAGCAAGGACGACCACCTCAACGACATGGCGTGGCTGCGCCAGCTCCTCGACTGGCAGAAGGAGACCGAGGACCCCGGCGAGTTCCTGGAGTCGCTGCGCTTCGACCTCTCCCGCAACGAGGTCTTCGTCTTCACCCCCAAGGGCGACGTCATCGCGCTCCCCGCCGGGGCGACCCCGGTCGACTTCGCCTACGCGGTGCACACCGAGGTCGGGCACCGCACGATAGGCGCCCGCGTCAACGGCCGCCTGGTGCCGCTGGAGTCCACCCTCGACAACGGCGACCTGGTCGAGGTCTTCACCTCCAAGGCGGCCGGCGCCGGGCCCTCGCGCGACTGGCTGGGCTTCGTCAAGTCACCGCGCGCCCGCAACAAGATCCGGGCCTGGTTCTCCAAGGAGCGCCGCGACGAGGCGATCGAGCAGGGCAAGGACGCCATCGTCCGCGCCATGCGCAAGCAGAACCTGCCGATCCAGCGCATCCTGACCGGCGACTCCCTGGTGACCCTGGCGCACGAGATGCGCTACGCCGACATCTCCGCCCTGTACGCGGCGATCGGCGAGGGCCACGTCTCCGCGCAGAACATCGTGCAGAAGCTGGTCCAGGCCCTCGGCGGCGAGGAGGCGGCCACCGAGGAGATCGACGAGTCGGTCCCGCCGGCCCGCGGACGCAGCCGCAAGCGCCGCTCCAGCGCCGACCCCGGCGTCGTCGTCAAGGGCGTCGACGACGTGTGGGTCAAGCTGGCCCGCTGCTGCACCCCCGTCCCCGGCGACCCGATCATCGGCTTCGTCACCCGCGGCAGCGGCGTGTCCGTGCACCGCAACGACTGCGTGAACGTGGAGTCGCTCTCCCGGGAGCCCGAGCGCATCCTCGACGTCGAGTGGGCGCCCACGCAGTCCTCGGTCTTCCTGGTCGCCATCCAGGTGGAGGCCCTCGACCGCTCCCGGCTGCTCTCGGACGTCACCCGCGTGCTGTCCGACCAGCACGTCAACATCCTCTCCGCGGCCGTCCAGACCTCCCGCGACCGCGTCGCCACGTCCCGCTTCACCTTCGAGATGGGCGACCCGAAGCATCTCGGCCATGTGCTGAAGGCGGTCCGCGGCGTGGAGGGCGTCTACGACGTGTACCGGGTGACCTCGGCGCGCAGCAGGTCGTAGCGGCCCACGCCGGCCCGCGTCGGCCCACGCAAGAAGGGGGCTTCCGTACGAGGTGTACGGAAAGCCCCCTTCACGTGGCCTCGGCCGGCTCAGCCGCCGAACTCCTGCAGACCCTTCAGCGCCTGGTCGAGCAGAGCCTGGCGGCCGTCCAGCTCACGCTGGAGCTTGTCCGCCTTGGCGTCGTTGCCCTGGGCGCGGGCCTGCTCGATCTGGCCCCGCAGCTTGTCCACCGCCGCCTGGAGCTGCCCGGTCAGACCCGCGGCACGCGCGCGTGCCTCCGGGTTCGTCCGGCGCCACTCGGCCTCCTCGGCCTCCTGGATGGCCCGCTCGACGGCGTGCATGCGGCCCTCGACCTTGGGCCGGGCGTCGCGCGGCACGTGGCCGATGGCCTCCCAGCGCTCGTTCACGTTGCGGAACGCGGCCCGGGCCGCCTTCAGGTCGGTGATCGGCAGGAGCTTCTCGGCCTCCTCGGCCAGCTCCTCCTTGAGCTTGAGGTTCTCCGCCTGCTCGGCGTCCCGCTCGGCGAAGACCGAGCTGCGCGCCGCGAAGAAGACGTCCTGGGCGCCGCGGAAGCGGTTCCACAGGTCGTCCTCGTGCTCGCGCTGCGCACGGCCCGCGGCCTTCCACTCGGACATCAGCTCGCGGTAGCGGGCGGCCGTCGCACCCCAGTCCGTCGAGTTCGACAGCGCCTCGGCCTCGGCCACCAGCCGCTCCTTGGTGCGGCGGGCCTCCTCGCGCTGGGCGTCCAGCTGCGCGAAGTGCTGCTTGCGCCGCTTGGAGAACGCCGACCGGGCGTGCGAGAAGCGGTGCCACAGCTCGTCGTCGGACTTGCGGTCCAGCCGCGGCAGGCCCTTCCAGGTGTCCACCAGGGCCCGCAGCCGCTCACCGGCCGCCCGCCACTGGTCCGACTGCGACAGCTCCTCCGCCTCGGCGACCAGCGCCTCCTTGGCGTGCCGCGCCTCGTCGGACTGCTTCGCCCGCTGCGCCTTGCGCTCCTCGCGACGCGCCTCCACCAGCTCCACGAGCTTGTCCAGCCGGACCCGCAGGGCGTCCAGGTCGCCCACCACGTGATGGGCGTCGACCTGCTCCCGGATGTGGTCGATGGCGGCCTGGGCGTCCTTGGCCGACAGGTCGGTGGTCTTCACTCGCTTCTCGAGGAGGCCGATCTCGACAACCAGGCCCTCGTACTTGCGCTCGAAGTAGGCCAGCGCCTCGTCGGGGGAGCCTGCCTGCCAGGAACCGACGACCTGCTCGCCGTCGGCCGTACGCACGTACACGGTCCCCGTCTCGTCGACGCGGCCCCACGGGTCGCTGCTCACAGCGCCTCCTCCACATGATGCCTGCGGGGGGCCTGTGGCACCCCCGGGCATCGTCCACAGTTTCGTCACGGCCAACATAGGCGACCGGCGGGGGGCCTGTCCGCATCCCGCGCGACCGAAATTACGCAGTTGAGGGTCAAGATTCGCTGATCGTGGCCTTGTTGATCACGACCGTCGCGTTGGGCGCGGTGTTGCCCGTCTGGGGGTCGGGAGCCTGCGCCCCGGCCTTGGCGATCTTCTGCAGGACCTTCATGCCGGCCTCGGACACCGTACCGAACGGTGTGTAGTCGGGCGGCAGCTGGCTGTCCTGGTAGACGAGGAAGAACTGGCTGCCGCCGCTGTCACGGCCCTGCTTGGTCTGCGCGTTGTACTGGTTCGCCATCGCGACCGTGCCCGCCGGGTACACCCCGCCCTTGAGGCTCTTGTCCTTCAGGTTCTCGTCCGGGATCGTGTAGCCGGGGCCGCCCATGCCGGTGCCCTGCGGGTCGCCGCACTGCAGGACGTAGATGCCCTGGCTGGTGAGGCGGTGGCACTTGGTGTGGTCCAGGTACCCCTTGTCGACGAGGAACTTGAACGAGTTGACCGTGTGCGGGGCCGCCGACGCCTTCAGCGCGACACCGATCTCGCCGCAGGTCGTGTCCAGCTTCATCGCGTACTTCGCCGACTCGTCGATGGCCACCGACGGTTCCTTCTTCCAGGTCTGCGACTTGACCTTGCCCGGAGCGGGCTTCTCGCAGGGGTCCGGCGCCTTGCTGGGCGAGGCGCTCGGCGTGACCTCCGCGCCCGCGTTCTCCTTCTTGCCGTCGTCCTCGAACGGCTTGGTGAGGAAGACCGTCACGGACAGCACCACGACCACGCCGAGGACCGAGGCGATCACCGCGTTGCGCATACGGGCCTTGCGTCGCGCGTCCGTGCGCCGCTGCTGCTGCCGCAAGAACTTCTCCCGGGCGAGCTGACGCCGCCGCTGTTCCTGGCTGACCACCGGGTTCTCTCCTCCTGGGTCCAAAAACGCCGACCGGTACGCGTGGCGTCCTGTGCCGACCGCCTGCGTGTGCCCCGTACCGTATATGGGTTCGCTGAGGAATCGGCAGCGCCGGTAGGCTCTGTGAGCAGTTGTAGCCGCCCGTATCGACACAACGAAGGACGATCGTGCTCATTGCCGGGTTCCCCGCCGGGGCCTGGGGGACGAATTGCTACCTCGTCGCCCCCGCCGCCGGCGAGGAGTGCGTGATCATCGACCCCGGCCACCAGGCCGCCGACGGCGTCGCCGAGGCGATCGCCAAGCACCGGCTCAAGCCCGTCGCCGTCGTCCTCACCCACGGCCACATCGACCACGTGGCCTCGGTCGTCCCGGTCTGCGGCGCGCACGACGTGCCGGCCTGGATCCACCCCGACGACCGGTACATGATGAGCGACCCCGAGAAGGCGCTCGGCCGCTCCATCGGGATGCCGCTGATGGGGGAGCTGACCGTGGGGGAGCCGGACGACGTCCGGGAACTGGCCGACGGCTCGAAGCTGGAACTGGCCGGCCTGGAGCTGTCCGTCGCGCACGCCCCCGGCCATACCAAGGGGTCGGTGACCTTCGGCATGCCCGAGGCGGCGGACATCCCGCCGATCCTGTTCTCGGGCGACCTGCTGTTCGCCGGCTCCATCGGACGCACCGACCTGCCCGGCGGTGACATGGCCGAGATGCTCGACTCGCTGGCCCGCGTGTGCCTGCCCCTCGACGACTCGACCGTGGTGCTGTCCGGACACGGCCCCCAGACGACCATCGGCCAGGAGCGCGCCACCAACCCGTATCTGCGGCAGGTGGCGGCCGGCCAGGGAGCCCAGCCCGCTCCCCGACGAGGAATGTGACGAGACCTTCCGTGAGCACCTTCAAGGCCCCCAAGGGCACCTACGACCTGATCCCGCCGGACAGCGCCACGTACCTGGCCGTCCGTGAGGCGATCGCCGCCCCGCTGCGCAACTCCGGCTACGGCTACATCGAGACGCCGGGTTTCGAGAGCGTGGAACTGTTCGCACGCGGGGTCGGTGAGTCCACCGACATCGTCACCAAGGAGATGTACGCGTTCGAGACCAAGGGCGGTGACCAGCTCGCCCTGCGTCCCGAGGGCACGGCCTCGGTGCTGCGCGCAGCGCTGGAGGCCAACCTCCACAAGACCGGAAATCTCCCGGTCAAGCTCTGGTACTCCGGTTCGTACTACCGCTACGAACGCCCGCAGAAGGGCCGCTACCGCCACTTCTCCCAGGTCGGTGCCGAGGCGATCGGCGCGGAGGACCCCGCGCTGGACGCCGAGCTGATCATCCTGGCCGACCAGGCCTACCGCTCGCTCGGGCTGAGCGAGTTCCGGATCCTGCTCAACAGCCTGGGCGACAAGGAGTGCCGTCCCGTGTACCGGGCGGCGCTCCAGGAGTTCCTGCGCGGCCTGGACCTGGACGAGGACACCCTGCGCCGCGCGGACATCAACCCGCTGCGCGTCCTGGACGACAAGCGCCCGGAGGTCCAGAAGCAGCTGACCGACGCCCCGCTGCTGCGCGACTACCTGTGCGACGCGTGCAAGGCGTACCACGAGGAGGTCCGTGAGCTGATCACGGCCGCGGGCGTCTCCTTCGAGGACGACCCGAAGCTGGTGCGCGGCCTGGACTACTACACCCGGACCACCTTCGAGTTCGTCCACGACGGCCTCGGCTCCCAGTCCGCGGTGGGCGGCGGCGGCCGCTACGACGGCCTGTCCGAGATGATCGGCGGCCCCGCGCTGCCGTCCGTCGGCTGGGCCCTCGGCGTCGACCGCACGGTCCTGGCGCTGGAGGCGGAGGGCGTGGAGCTCGAGATCCCCGCCACCACCAGCGTCTACGCCGTGCCGCTCGGCGAGGAGGCGCGCCGCCTGCTGTTCGGCAAGGTCGCCGAGCTGCGCAAGAACGGCATCGCGGCCGACTTCTCCTACGGCGGCAAGGGCCTCAAGGGCGCCATGAAGAACGCCAACCGCAGCGGCGCCCGCTACGCGATCGTCGCGGGCGAGCGCGACCTGGCCGAGGGCGTCGTCCAGCTCAAGGACATGGAGTCCGGCGAGCAGACGGCCGTCGGCGTGAACGAGATCGTGGCGGAACTGGAAGCGCGGCTCGGCTAGCCGTATCCGCAGAGGCCGCAGAACCGCAGAGGCCGCAGCACCCCGCGCGGGCGCCGGGCACCGACGAGGTGCCCGGCGCCTGTGCCGTTGCGCGGCGCCTTCGCACCCCTGTGCGCCCGGGCGAACGCACGTCGGCCGAAACGCAACCCTCAGGGACGACCCCGCGGGCATCCTTATCCCCAGCGAACGGTGCGCACACAGGACCGTGCGGCACAATGGCCGTGCCCGAAGAGGTTCAGGTCTCGAGTGACGGAATCGGCGTGATGAGCAAGACGACAGTCAGGGACGTCTCCACGGAGCCCGAGCCGGAGCGCGCCGAGACCGCGCCCCGCGTGGAGGGCGGCAGCCGGGCCTTCGCCCTGCTGCTGATGATCACCGGCGCGGCCGGACTGCTCGCCGCCTGGGTCATCACCCTCGACAAGTTCAAGATCCTGGAAGCCAAGGTCGAGGGCAAGACGTTCACACCCGGGTGCAGCTTCAACCCGGTGGTCTCCTGCGGCAGCGTCATGGAGAGCAAGCAGGCCGCCGTCTTCGGCTTCCCCAACCCGATGCTCGGCATCGCCGCCTACGCCGTCGTGATCCTGGTCGGCGTGAGCCTGCTCGCCCGCGCCCGCTTCCCGCGCTGGTACTGGCTCACCTTCAACGCCGGCTGCCTGTTCGGCGTGAGCTTCTGCGCCTGGCTGATGTTCCAGTCCCTGTACCGGATCAACGCCCTGTGCCTGTGGTGCTGCCTGGCCTGGGTCGCCACGATCGTCATGTTCTGGTACGTGACCTCGTTCAACATCCGCAAGGGCTTCCTGCCCGCCCCGGGCTGGCTCAAGAGCTTCTTCGGCGAGTTCACCTGGGTCATGCCGGTGCTGCACATCGGCATCATCGGCATGCTGATCCTGACCCGCTGGTGGGACTTCTGGCTCAGCTGAGCCCGGCCGGGCCCCGACCGGGCCCCGACCGACTGTCGGTGCCGTGAACTAGGGTTTCGGACGTGGAGCCCGACCTGTTCACCGCCGCAGCAGAAGAACGCCAGGAGAAGGAGCCGTCCAGCAGCCCCCTGGCCGTGCGCATGCGCCCGCGCACCCTCGACGAGGTCGTGGGCCAGCGGCACCTGCTGAAGCCGGGCTCGCCCCTGCGCAGACTGGTCGGGGAGGCCTCCGGACCGGCCGGACCCTCCTCGGTGCTCCTGTGGGGCCCGCCCGGCACCGGCAAGACCACCCTCGCCTACGTCGTCTCCAAGGCCACCGACGCCCGCTTCGTCGAACTGTCGGCGATCACCGCCGGCGTCAAGGAGGTCCGCGCCGTCATCGACGGAGCCCGCCGCGCCGCCGGCGGCTACGGCAAGGAGACGGTCCTCTTCCTCGACGAGATCCACCGCTTCAGCAAGGCCCAGCAGGACTCCCTCCTGCCGGCCGTGGAGAACCGCTGGGTCACCCTCATCGCCGCGACGACGGAGAACCCGTACTTCTCGGTGATCTCGCCGCTGCTGTCCCGCTCCCTGCTGCTCACCCTCGAACCGCTCACGGACGACGACATCCGCGGCCTGCTGCGCCGGGCCCTCACCGACGAGCGCGGTCTCAAGGGCGCCGTCACCCTCCCCGAGGAGACCGAGGACCACCTCCTGCGCATCGCCGGCGGCGACGCCCGACGCGCCCTGACGGCCCTGGAGGCCGCCGCCGGAGCCGCCCTGGACCAGGGCGAGTCCGAGATCGCGCTGACCACGCTGGAGGAGACGGTCGACCGGGCCGCCGTGAAGTACGACCGCGACGGAGACCAGCACTACGACGTCGCCAGCGCCCTGATCAAGTCCATCCGCGGCTCGGACGTCGACGCCGCCCTGCACTACCTGGCCCGGATGATCGAGGCCGGCGAGGACCCCCGCTTCATCGCCCGGCGCCTGATGATCTCCGCCAGCGAGGACATCGGCCTCGCCGATCCGAACGCCCTGCAGATCGCGGTCGCCGCCGCCCAGGCCGTCGCGATGATCGGCTTCCCGGAGGCGTCCCTCACCCTCAGCCACGCCACCATCGCCCTGGCGCTCGCCCCCAAGTCCAACGCCGCGACGACCGCGATCGGCGCGGCCCTGGAGGACGTGCGCAAGGGCCTCGCCGGGCCGGTCCCCGCGCATCTGCGCGACAGCCACTACAAGGGCGCGACCAAGCTGGGCCACGGCCAGGGCTACGTCTACCCGCACGACCTGCCCGAGGGCATCGCCGCCCAGCAGTACGCCCCGGACGCCCTGAAGGACCGCGAGTACTACGAGCCGACCCGGCACGGAGCGGAGGCCCGGTACGCGGACGCGGTCGAGTGGACCCGGAAGAACCTCGGTCGCAAGCGGTCCTGAGCACCCTGTAAACTCGTCCGGAGTGCCGCGTCCCGTGCAGTCAGAACGGGGCAGTCGGCCGGAGCCCGTCGGGGATACGTCCCCGGAACGGCTCCAGGAGCGTCGCGCACCGTCGAACGGTGTCGCGGGCAGCCCACCACCCCCCGTCACGGACGGGACCGGTCGGTGGGCCACTCGCGTGCTGCACGTATGTGCCCAGACCAGGGGAGCGGCTGCCCACCGAGGTCCCATCGGACCGAGGCGGGTTTCCCCGGCTGCGGATGCGACCTCCCACAACCCTGACGAGCCGAATCAAGGAAATGAGAAGCAGTGGCGAACCAGTCCCGCCCCAAGGTCAAGAAGTCGCGTGCCCTCGGCATCGCGCTGACCCCGAAGGCCGTCAAGTACTTCGAGGCCCGCCCCTACCCGCCGGGTGAGCACGGCCGCGGCCGCAAGCAGAACTCGGACTACAAGGTCCGTCTGCTCGAGAAGCAGCGTCTGCGCGCGCAGTACGACGTGTCCGAGCGCCAGCTCGTCCGCGCCTACGAGCGTGCCTCCAAGGTCCAGGGCAAGACCGGTGAGGCCCTGATCATCGAGCTCGAGCGCCGTCTCGACGCCCTGGTGCTGCGTTCGGGCATCGCCCGCACGATCTACCAGGCCCGCCAGATGGTCGTCCACGGCCACATCGCCGTCAACGGCAAGAAGGTCGACAAGCCGTCCTTCCGCGTCCGTCCGGACGACGTCGTGCAGGTGCGTGAGCGCTCCAAGGAGAAGACCCTCTTCACGATCGCCCGTGAGGGTGGCTTCGCCCCCGACGGCGAGACCCCGCGCTACCTCCAGGTGAACCTCAAGGCCCTGGCGTTCCGCCTGGACCGCGAGCCGAACCGCAAGGAGATCCCGGTGATCTGCGACGAGCAGCTCGTCGTCGAGTACTACGCCCGCTGATCCCCAGCAGGCACGCGGTACGTCAGCCCGCCGCCCCGCCCGCCCTCACCGGCGGACGGGGCGGCGGGCTTTCGCGATCCCCCCACGCCCGGGCGGTAATCCGGTACGGAGCCCCACCCCCGGCGCGATAGGCTCGGCGTACGACTTTTTCGAAGTTCAGGCGCGTTTCAGGGAGCGGGTGCACAGTGTCCGGTGGAGAGGTTGCCGGGATCCTGGTGGCCGTCTTCTGGGCGATCCTGGTGTCCTTCCTCGCCGTCGCACTGGCGAGGCTGGCCCAGACGCTCAGGGCGACCACCAAGCTCGTGGCGGACGTGACCGACCAGGCCGTCCCGCTGCTGGCCGACGCCTCCGCGGCGGTGCGCTCCGCGCAGACCCAGATCGACCGGGTCGACGCGATCGCCTCCGACGTCCAGGAGGTCACGTCGAACGCCTCGGCACTGTCGACCACCGTCGCCTCCACCTTCGGCGGCCCCCTGGTCAAGGTCGCCGCCTTCGGCTACGGCGTGCGCCGGGCCCTGGGCGGCCGCAGGGACGACGCGCCGCCCGCCAAGGCACCGAGGCGTACCGTGATCGTGGGCCGGACGGTCTCCCGGCGCAGCGCCCGAGACAAGAGGGACTGAGAGCCAGCGATGTTCCGCCGCACCTTCTGGTTCAGCACGGGCGTCGCCGCCGGTGTGTGGGCCACCACCAAGGTCAACCGCAAGCTCAGGCAGCTGACCCCCGAGAGCCTCGCGAAGACCGCCGGGAACAAGGCGATCGAGGCGGGCCACCGCATCAAGGACCGGGCGGTGGGCTTCGCGCTCGACGTCCGGGACAACATGGCCGCGCGGGAGGCCGAGCTCGGCGAGGCACTCGGCATCAACGAGAACCCGGAACTCCCGGCGCCCCGGCGGCACGCCGCCATCGAGAACCGCAACAACCCGACGTACGTCGAGGGTTCGACGTACCCGACGTACCCGTACAACCGGAATGAGGACCACTGATGGAGTCGGCTGAGATTCGCCGCCGCTGGTTGAGCTTCTTCGAGGAGCGCGGTCACACCGTCGTCCCTTCGGCGTCGCTCATCGCGGACGACCCGACTCTGCTCCTCGTCCCGGCCGGCATGGTCCCCTTCAAGCCCTACTTCCTCGGTGAGGTCAAGCCGCCCTTCGCCCGCGCCACCAGCGTGCAGAAGTGCGTGCGCACGCCGGACATCGAGGAGGTCGGCAAGACCACCCGGCACGGCACGTTCTTCCAGATGTGCGGCAACTTCTCCTTCGGCGACTACTTCAAGGAAGGCGCCATCAAGCTCGCCTGGGAGCTGCTCACCGGCTCGCAGGACGAGGGCGGTTACGGCCTCGACCCCGAGCGCCTGTGGATCACCGTCTACAAGGACGACGACGAGGCCGAGCGCATCTGGCACGAGGTCGTCGGCGTGCCGAAGGAGCGCATCCAGCGCCTCGGCATGAAGGACAACTACTGGTCCATGGGCGTCCCCGGCCCCTGCGGCCCCTGCTCCGAGATCAACTACGACCGCGGCCCCGAGTTCGGCGCCGAGGGCGGTCCCGCCGTCAACGACGAGCGGTACGTGGAGATCTGGAACCTCGTCTTCATGCAGTACGAGCGGGGCGAGGGCATCGGCAAGGACAACTTCGAGATCCTCGGCGAACTGCCCAGCAAGAACATCGACACCGGCCTCGGGCTCGAGCGCCTCGCCATGATTCTGCAGGGCGTGCAGAACATGTACGAGATCGACACCTCGATGGCCGTCATCGACAAGGCCACCGAGCTGACCGGCGTCCGCTACGGCGACGCCCAGGCCTCGGACGTCTCCCTGCGCGTGGTCACCGACCACATGCGCACGTCCGTGATGCTGATCGGCGACGGCGTCACCCCCGGCAACGAGGGCCGCGGCTACGTGCTGCGCCGCATCATGCGTCGCGCCATCCGCAACATGCGCCTGCTCGGTGCCACCGGCCCGGTCGTCAAGGACCTGATCGACACCGTGATCGAGATGATGGGCCGGCAGTACCCCGAGCTCGTCACCGACCGCGAGCGCATCGAGAAGGTGGCCCTCGCCGAGGAGAACGCCTTCCTCAAGACGCTGAAGGCCGGCACCAACATCCTCGACACGGCCGTCACCGACACCAAGGCCGCCGGCGGCACCGTCCTGCCCGGCGACAAGGCCTTCCTGCTCCACGACACCTGGGGCTTCCCGATCGACCTCACCCTGGAGATGGCCGCCGAGCAGGGCCTGTCCGTGGACGAGGACGGCTTCCGGCGCCTGATGAAGGAGCAGCGGGAGCGCGCCAAGGCCGACGCCCAGGCCAAGAAGACCGGGCACGCCGGTGCCGGCGCCTACCGCGAGATCGCCGACCAGGCCGGTGCCACCGACTTCATCGGCTACACCGACACCGAGAGCGAGTCCACGATCGTCGGCATCCTCGTCGACGGCGCCTCCTCCCCGGCCGCCACCGAGGGCGACGAGGTCGAGATCGTCCTGGACCGCACGCCCTTCTATGCCGAGGGCGGCGGCCAGATCGGCGACACCGGCCGCATCAAGGTCGACACCGGTGCCGTCATCGAGATCCGCGACTGCCAGAAGCCCGTCCCGGGCGTCTACGTCCACAAGGGCGTCGTCCAGGTCGGCGAGGTCACCGTCGGCGCCAAGGCCCACGCCGCCATCGACGACCGCCGCCGCAAGGCCATCGCCCGCGCCCACTCGGCCACCCACCTGACCCACCAGGCCCTGCGCGACGCCCTCGGCCCGACGGCCGCCCAGGCCGGTTCGGAGAACCAGCCCGGCCGCTTCCGCTTCGACTTCGGCTCCCCGTCCGCCGTCCCGACGGCCGTGATGACCGACGTCGAGCAGAAGATCAACGAGGTGCTCGCCCGCGACCTGGACGTCCGGGCCGACGTCATGGGCATCGACGAGGCCAAGAAGCAGGGCGCCATCGCCGAGTTCGGCGAGAAGTACGGCGAGCGCGTGCGCGTGGTGACCATCGGCGACTTCTCCAAGGAGCTGTGCGGTGGCACGCACGTGCACAACACCGCCCAGCTGGGCCTGGTGAAGCTGCTCGGCGAGTCCTCCATCGGCTCGGGCGTGCGGCGTATCGAGGCCCTGGTCGGCGTGGACGCCTACAACTTCCTCGCCCGGGAGCACACGGTCGTCGCCCAGCTCCAGGAGCTGATCAAGGGCCGCCCGGAGGAGCTCCCGGAGAAGGTCTCCGCCATGCTCGGCAAGCTGAAGGACGCCGAGAAGGAGATCGAGAAGTTCCGCGCCGAGAAGGTGCTCCAGGCCGCCGCCGGTCTCGCCGAGTCCGCCAAGGACGTCCGAGGCGTCGCCGTCGTGACCGGCCAGGTCCCGGACGGCACGACCGCCGACGACCTGCGCAAGCTGGTCCTCGACGTGCGCGGGCGCATCCAGGGCGGCCGGGCCGCCGTCGTCGCCCTGTTCACGGTCGTCAACGGCAAGCCGCTCACGGTGATCGCCACCAACGAGGCCGCCCGCGAGCGCGGTCTGAAGGCCGGTGACCTGGTCCGCGCCGCCGCCAAGACCCTCGGCGGCGGCGGTGGCGGCAAGCCGGACGTCGCCCAGGGCGGCGGCCAGAACCCGGCCGCCGTCGGTGACGCCGTGGACGCCGTCGAGCGCCTCGTCGCCGAGACGGCCAAGTAGGGGACGGGCCGGACCATGCGCAGAGGACGTCGGCTCGCGATCGACGTCGGGGACGCCCGCATCGGGGTCGCCTCGTGCGACCCCGACGGGATCCTCGCCACCCCGGTGGAGACGGTCCCCGGGCGCGACATCCCGGCAGCCCGGCGACGGCTGGGGCAGCTCGTCGAGGAGTACGAGCCCATCGAGGTGGTGATCGGCCTGCCGCGCTCCCTCAAGGGCGGCGAAGGCCCCGCCGCGGTCAAGGTCCGGGGCTTCGCCCAGGAGCTGGCCGGCATGATCGCCCCGGTGCCGGTGAGGCTCGTCGACGAACGGATGACGACGGTGACGGCCAGTCAGGGACTGCGCGCCTCGGGCGTGAAGTCCAAGAAGGGCCGGTCCGTCATCGACCAGGCGGCCGCCGTGATCATCCTCCAGCAGGCCCTCGAATCCGAACGGGTGTCAGGCAAAGCACCCGGTGAAGGCGTCGAAGTGGTCATCTGATCGCGATACGGTAACGTTCCGCGCGATGCGGCGGCGTTCGAACAGCCGCCGCACAGCAAGAGGCGGGACGGGAGCCGGGCCGGAAGCCGCGCGACCGCCGCCTCGCGGCTCTAGGGGATCGATGACTGAGTATGGCCGGGGCCAAGGCTCCGAACCGTGGCATCCGGAGGACCCGTTGTACGGGGACGGCGGATTCGGCGGCCCGCAGGCCCAGCAGGGTCACCCGTCCCCCTACGGAGGCCAGCCGCAGCACTACCCGCAGCAGCCGCAGCAGGGCGACTGGGGCAGCGGCGAGTACCCCGGCTACGGTCACGCGCACCAGCAGTACCCGTACGACCAGCAGCAGTACGCGGCCCAGGCCCACGGACAGCAGCAGTACCCCGGTCAGGGCCAGCCGCAGGACCCGTACCAGCAGCAGCCCTACGGCAACGGCGGCTGGGACACCGGCGCCCACCAGCAGGTCTCGTACCCGGGTGATCCCTACGGGCAGCAGAGCGACACCTACGGGACGGGCCCGCAGGAGTCCTACGGCACCCCCGACGCCTACCCGCCCTCCGAGCAGCCGGCCCCGCGAAGCACCGGGCGGAGCCCGGAACCCGAGGCCGAGACGGACTGGGACCCGGGCCCCGACCAGGGTGAACACGCCTTCTTCGCGGGCGGGGACGACGAGGACGACGGTGGCGACGGCGACGATCCGCGTGACCGGCGCGGCAAGGGCGGCGACAAACGCGGACGCGGCGGCAAGCCGAAGAAGCGCCGCAACGGCATGGCCTGCCTGCTGGTCGTCGTGATCCTCGGCGGCGGCGTGGCCGGTGCCGGCTACTTCGGCTACCAGTTCTACCAGGATCGTTTCGGCGACGCCCCGGACTTCGCGGGCGAGGGAACCGGCCAGAAGGTGTCCGTCGAGATCCCCGAGGGCGCGAACGGCTACGCGATCGGCCGGGCGCTGAAGGCCGCCGGGGTCGTCAAGAGCGTCGACGCCTTCGTCTCGGCCCAGGCGTCCGACCCGGAGGGCCGCAACATCCAGGCCGGCGTCTACACGATGCGGAAGCAGATGTCGGCCGCCAGCGCGGTCGAGCTGATGCTGAGCCCCGAGAGCCGCGACAACCTGATCATCGCCGAGGGCCGGCGCAACGCCGACATCTACCGCCTCATCGACAAGCGGCTGGAGGTCAAGGAGGGCACCACGGCCGCGGTCGCCGAGAAGGACTTCCGCAAGCTCGGTCTGCCCGCCTGGGCGCAGAATCACCCCCAGGTCAAGGACCCGCTGGAAGGGTTCCTCTACCCCTCGAGCTACGGCGTGACCGAGGGGCAGAAGCCCGCGGACGTGCTGAAGCAGATGGTCGGGCGGGCCACCGAGACCTACGACAAGCTCGGCGTCGAGAAGAAGGCCGCGAGCCTCGGGCTCGAGAACCCCTGGCAGCTGATCACGGTCGCCAGCCTCGTCCAGGCCGAGGGCACCAGCCACGACGACTTCCGCAAGATGGCCGAGGTCGTCTACAACCGCATGAAGCCCGGCAACCCCCAGACCAACGGGATGCTGGAGTTCGACTCCACCTACAACTACATCAAGAACCAGAGCAAGATCGACCTCAGCCTGAGCGAGCTGCGGAACTACGACAACCCCTACAACACGTACTTCCACAAGGGCCTGCCGCCGGGTCCCATCGACAACCCGGGCGAGGACGCGCTCAAGGGCGCGCTCGCCCCGACGGACGACGGCTGGTACTACTTCATCTCGCTCGACGGCAAGACCAGCAAGTTCACGAAGACGAACGCCGAACACCAGAAGCTGGTCGACAAGTTCAACGCCTCGCGCAACAACTGAGGAACCCTCCATGGCCGCACCCCGCCGGGCCGCCGTACTCGGCTCCCCGATCGCCCACTCGCTCTCCCCGGTCCTGCACCGCACCGCCTACCGGGAACTGGGCCTGGACGGCTGGACGTACGACCGGTTCGAGGTCGACGAGGCCGGGCTGCCCGCGTTCCTCGAGACGCTGGGACCCGAGTGGGCCGGGCTGTCGCTGACCATGCCGCTCAAGCGGGCCGTGATCCCGCTGCTCGACCGGATCAGCGACACCGCGGCCTCGGTCGACGCCGTCAACACCGTCGTCGTCACGGAGGACGGCCGCCGCACCGGCGACAACACGGACATCCCCGGCATGGTCGCCGCCCTGCGCGAACACGGCATCGAGCAGACCGACTCCGCCGCGATCCTCGGTGCGGGCGCCACCGCCTCCTCCGCGCTGGCCGCACTGTCCCGCATCTGCCCGGGCGAGATCGCCGTGTACGTGCGCAGCGAGGCCCGGGCCGCCGAGATGCGGCAGTGGGCGGAGCGGCTGGAGGTCACCGTGCGCATCGCCGACTGGGCGGACGCCGAGCAGGCCCTGCGCGCCCCGCTGGTGATCAGCACCACGCCCGCCGGGGTCACCGACGCGCTCGCCCGGTCGGTGCCGGAACGGCCGGCGGCCCTCTTCGACGTCCTCTACGACCCCTGGCCGACCGACCTCGCCGCCCGCTGGTCGGCGTACGGCGGAGCCGTCGTCAGCGGACTCGACCTGCTGGTGCACCAGGCGGTGCTCCAGGTCGAGCAGATGACGGGACGCGCCCCCGCGCCCCTGGACGCCATGCGAAAAGCGGGCGAGCGGGCCCTCGCGGGCCGCTAAGATCCGCTCTCGTTCCGCAGGGGGCGGAACAAGGGGAGGGGAACGTCCGTCATGTCCGCAAGCCTGCCGCAGGCGTCCGCGAAGTCCGAGATCTTCGAGGTCGTGCTGCGCTTCCTGCCCGACTGGGTGCAGTTCACGGTGCTCGCCCTGATCGTGCTCGCCCTCGTGGCGTCCTGGGCCGTCAAGATCACGCGCAAGATCGCCTACCGCCGTGCCGTCCGCACCGGCCGGCCGGTGCACGCCGCCGCCCGGTACGGGCAGGGGCGCGGCGCCGACTTCCTCGGGCAGTACACGCCGCAGCAGACGCCCGCGCCGCCCCGGCAGGAATCCGGCGCCGACTTCCTGGGGGCCTACGCCCCGCAGCGCCGCGAGGGCGACAGCGCGTCCGCCTGATGGACCGGCGGCCGGACACCGGGCCCGGGCGTGGGAGGATCGGAGGTGGCGGACCGGAGCCGCGCAGCCGGTCAGGCCGTCGCCGTACGCGAGGACGTGCGTACGCAAGGCAGTACCAGGGCGCGAGCACTGAGGAGCACCGTTGAGCAGGTTGCGCTGGCTGACCGCGGGGGAGTCCCACGGTCCCGCACTCGTCGCGACGCTGGAGGGCCTTCCCGCCGGCGTGCCGATCACCACGGACATGGTGGCGGACCATCTCGCGAGGCGGCGCCTGGGCTATGGGCGCGGTGCGCGGATGAAGTTCGAGCGGGACGAGGTCACCTTCCTCGGCGGTGTCCGGCACGGCCTCACGCTCGGCTCCCCGGTGGCGATCATGGTGGGCAACACCGAGTGGCCCAAGTGGGAGCAGGTCATGGCGGCCGACCCGGTCGACCCGGAGGTGCTGGCGGGGCTGGCCCGCAACGCGCCGCTGACCCGCCCCCGGCCCGGTCACGCCGACCTGGCGGGCATGCAGAAGTACGGCTTCGACGAGGCCCGGCCGATCCTGGAGCGTGCCTCGGCGCGGGAGACCGCGGCCCGGGTGGCGCTGGGCGCGGTGGCCCGCTCCTACCTGAAGGAGACCACCGGGGTCGAGATCGTCTCGCACGTGGTGGAACTGGCGTCGGCGAAGGCGCCCAAGGGCGTCTACCCGGCCCCGGCCGACGTGGAGCGGCTGGACGCCGACCCGGTGCGCTGCCTGGACGCGGACGCGTCGAAGGCGATGGTCGCCGAGATCGACCAGGCCCACAAGGACGGCGACACCCTGGGCGGTGTGGTGGAGATCCTGGCCTACGGCGTGCCCGTGGGTCTCGGTTCGCACGTGCACTGGGACCGCAAGCTGGACGCCCGGCTGGCCGGCGCGCTCATGGGGATCCAGGCCATCAAGGGTGTCGAGGTCGGCGACGGCTTCGAGCTGGCGCGGGTGCCGGGCTCGCAGGCGCACGACGAGATCGTGAACACCGGCGAGGGCATCCGGCGCACCTCGGGCCGCTCCGGCGGCACCGAGGGCGGGCTGAGCACCGGCGAACTGCTGCGGGTGCGGGCGGCGATGAAGCCGATCGCGACCGTCCCGCGCGCCCTCCAGACCGTGGACGTCACCACGGGCGAGGCCGCCCAGGCCCACCACCAGCGCTCGGACGTCTCCGCCGTCCCGGCGGCCGGGATCGTGGCCGAGGCCATGGTGGCGCTCGTCCTGGCCGACGCGGTGGCCGAGAAGTTCGGCGGCGACTCGGTGACCGAGACCCGCCGCAACGTCACCGCGTACCTCGACCACCTCGCCATCCGATGAGCGGGCCGCTGGTCGTGCTGGTCGGCCCGATGGGCGTGGGCAAGTCCACCGTCGGCCGGCTGCTGGCCGGGCGGCTCGGGGTCGCCTACCGGGACACCGACGACGACATCGTCGCCGGGCAGGGCCGGACGGTCGCCGAGATCTTCGTCGACGAGGGCGAGGCCGCCTTCCGGACGCTGGAGAAGGCGGCCGTGCGGCGCGCCGTCGCCGAGCACGACGGCGTGCTCGCGCTGGGCGGCGGCGCCGTCCTCGACGAGGACACGCGCGCGCTGCTCGCCGGGCAGCGCGTGGCGTACCTGTCGATGGACGTCGAGGAGGCCGTCAAGCGCACCGGCCTCAACACGGCCCGCCCGCTGCTCGCGGTCAACCCGCGCAAGCAGTGGCGCGAGCTGATGGAGGCCCGCCGGCACCTCTACGAGGAGGTCGCCACCGCCGTGATCGCCACGGACGGCCGTACGCCCGAAGAGGTCACCGAAGCCGCCCTGGACGCACTGGAGTTGAAGAAGGCATGAGCGAGGCAGTCACCCGCATCCAGGTCGCCGGCACCGCGGGCACCGAGCCCTACGAGGTCCTGGTGGGCCGTCAGCTGCTGGACGAACTCGGCGGGCTGATCGGCGACCGGGCCAAGCGGGTCGCGGTCATCCACCCCGAGGCGCTCGCCGAGACCGGCGACGCCCTGCGGGCCGACCTCGCCGGGCAGGGCTACGAGACCGTCGCGATCCAGGTGCCCAACGCCGAGGAGGCCAAGACCGCCGAGGTCGCCGCCTACTGCTGGAAGGCGCTCGGCCAGTCCGGCTTCACCCGCACCGATGTCGTCGTGGGCGTCGGCGGCGGCGCCACCACGGACCTCGCCGGGTTCGTGGCCGCCACCTGGCTGCGCGGGGTGCGCTGGATCGCCGTCCCGACGACCGTGCTGGCCATGGTCGACGCGGCCGTCGGCGGCAAGACCGGGATCAACACCGCCGAGGGCAAGAACCTCGTCGGCGCCTTCCACCCGCCCGCCGGAGTCCTGTGCGACCTGGCCGCGCTGGAGTCGCTGTCCGTCAACGACTACGTCTCCGGGCTCGCCGAGGTCATCAAGGCCGGCTTCATCGCCGACCCCGTGATCCTCGACCTGATCGAGTCCGACCCCGAGGCCGCCCGCACCCCGGCCGGACCGCACACCGCCGAGCTGATCGAGCGCTCCATCCGGGTCAAGGCCGACGTGGTCTCCTCGGACCTGAAGGAGTCGGGCCTGCGGGAGATCCTCAACTACGGGCACACGCTCGGCCACGCCATCGAGAAGAACGAGCGCTACAAGTGGCGCCACGGCGCGGCCGTCTCGGTCGGTATGCACTTCGCCGCCGAACTGGGCCGCCTCGCGGGCCGGCTGGACGACGCGACGGCCGACCGGCACCGCACCGTCCTCGAAGCGGTCGGGCTGCCCCTGCACTACCGCTACGACCAGTGGCCCAAGCTGCTGGAGACCATGAAGGTCGACAAGAAGTCCCGCGGCGACCTGCTGCGCTTCATCGTCCTCGACGGGCTGGCCAAGCCCACGGTCCTGGAAGGGCCCGACCCGGCCGTCCTGCTCGCCGCGTACGGCGAAGTCGGCCAGTAAGTCCTCCCGCGCGCCTGCCCGCCCCGAAGCGCCGTGCGCGTCCGGGCACTTCGGACCGCCCCCGGCCGTTCACACAGGGACGACCGGGGGCGGTACCGTTCGGTAGCAGCGGGTACCGCCCCCGCTGTCAGCGCCTATCGCCTGTACGAGACGGAGTGGCACCGGATGCAGCACGCAGTGGGTTCTCCGCTGCCGCCGCCCCATCAGCCGGGGCACGGACCGGCCGTCGGCTGGTCCCCGGCCGCACATCACCCGGGGCCGCAGCACCCCGGCGCGCAGCAGGGCCCCGCGCCCGTACCCCCGCCGCCCCCGGCGCCGGGCTACCCCGCGCCGCCTCCTGGTCCGGCCGCGCCGCCTGTTGGTCCGGCCGCGCCGCCTCCTGGTCCGGCCGCGCCTCCCGCGCAGGCCTCCGCGCCGGTGGTGCCGGAGACCACCGGCCATGTGCGGCTGCCGCCCGGCGGGCCCGTCGCCGTGCCGAGCGCCCCGCCCGCCGCGGCGGCCCCCGACCCTGCGGGCACGACCCTCGCGGTGCTGCTGATCGGCCCGGCGGGCGCGGGCAAGACCAGCGTCGCCAAGTACTGGGCGGACCACCGCCGGGTCCCCACGGCGCACATCAGCCTCGACGACGTGCGCGAATGGGTCCGTTCCGGCTTCGCCGACCCGCAGTCCGGGTGGAACGACAACTCCGAGGCCCAGTACCGCCTCGCCCGCCGCACCTGCGGATTCGCCGCGCGCAACTTCCTGGCCAACGGCATCTCGTGCATCCTCGACGACGCCGTCTTCCCCGACCGCCCGGTCGTCGGTCTCGGCGGCTGGAAACGCCACGTCGGCCCGGGCCTGCTGCCCGTCGTGCTCCTGCCGGGGCTGGACATCGTCCTGGAGCGCAACGCGGAGCGCTCCGGCAACCGCCGCCTGTCGGACGAGGAGGTCGCCCGCATCCACGGCCGCATGGCCGGCTGGTACGGATCGGGCCTGCCGATCATCGACAACTCCCAGATGGACGTGCCGGAGACGGCCCGGGTGCTGGACGAGGTCCTCGCCCGGTCCATAGCGAGCCCGCCCCAGTGGTAGCGCCACCCCGGGGCGGAGCCGTGCGGGCGGCACCCACCGCGCTGCCCCACTCGGCCTCTCCCGAACGGCGCCCGGCGGCCGAAGCTCATACGCTCGGTTCATGTCAGAGGTGTACGCGGCCCGCCGGACGCGTCTGAGGGAAATCTGCAACGCGGGCGGCAGCGCGGCGGCGCTCGTCTCCCGCCCCGCCAATGTGCGCTACCTCGCGGGTGCCGCCCCGCCCGGCGCCGCCCTGCTGCTGGGGCGGACCCCGCAGGAGGACCTCCTGGTCTGTGCCGGCCCGCCGGCCGACCGCCCCACCCAGGAGCGCCCCGACGAGGCGCTGCGCGTGCGGACCCTGCCGGGAGCAGCCGCGGGCGATCCGGCCGTCGCCGCGGCCGGCGTCGCCGCGGAGCACGGCACCGACTCGCTCGCCGTCGAGGAGCACCACCTCACCGTGGCCCGGCACCGGGCCCTCGGCTCGGCCGCCCCCGCCCTGCGCCTGGCCGATCTCGGCGGCGCGGTCGAGCAGCTCCGGGTCGTCAAGGACGAGGAGGAGATCTCCTCCCTCCGCATCGCCGCGGAGATCGCCGACCAGGCCCTCGGTGAACTCCTGGAGTCCATCCTGGTCGGCCGCACCGAGCGCCACCTCGCCCTCGAGCTGGAGAGGCGCCTGGTCGACCACGGGGCGGACGGTCCGGCCTTCCCCACCTCGGTGGGCACCGGCCCCCACTCGGGCCGCCCGGGTCACCGGCCCACCGACCGCCGGGTGGAGGAGGGCGACTTCCTCTCCGTGTGCCTCGGCGCGACGTACCGCGGCTACCGGTGCGAGATCGGCCGCACGTTCGTGATCGGCACCGCGCCCGCCGACTGGCAGATCGAGCTGTACGACCTGGTCTTCGCAGCCCAGCGGGCCGGTCGGGAGAGTCTCGTCCCCGGCGCCGCCTGCCGGGACGTGGACCGCGCGGCCCGCCAGGTGCTGGACTCCGCCGGGTACTCCGAGGGCCTCACGGCCCTGACCGGACACGGCGTGGGGCTCGAAATCGACGAGGACCCTCAATTGAGTCCCGCGGCCATGGGTAAACTGGACGCTTGCGTGCCGGTCACCGTCGAACCTGGGGTCCACCTCCCGGGCCGGGGTGGTGTCCGGATCGATGACACGCTCGTCGTCCGCCCCGAGGCGGACGGCGGACCCGAGCTACTCACCATCACGACCAAGGAGCTGCTCGCCCTGTAGGCAGGTGCGTGCCCCGGGGTCGTACGTCAGTCCAGGAGATTCCGCAACCGTGGCTTCCACGAACGACCTCAAGAACGGCATGGTGCTCAAGCTCGAAGGCGGCCAGCTCTGGTCCGTCGTCGAGTTCCAGCACGTCAAGCCCGGCAAGGGCCCGGCCTTCGTGCGCACCAAGCTCAAGAACGTGCTCTCCGGCAAGGTCGTCGACAAGACCTTCAACGCCGGCGTCAAGGTCGAAACGGCCACCGTCGACAAGCGGGACATGCAGTTCTCCTACATGGACGGCGAGTACTTCGTCTTCATGGACATGGAGACGTACGACCAGCTGCACGTCGACCGCAAGGCCGTCGGCGACGCCGCCAACTTCCTGATCGAGGGCTTCACCGCCACGGTCGCCCAGCACGAGGGCGAGGTGCTCTTCGTCGAGCTGCCCGCCGCCGTCGAGCTGACCGTGCAGGAGACCGAGCCGGGCGTCCAGGGCGACCGCTCCACCGGTGGCACCAAGCCCGCCACCCTGGAGACCGGCCACCAGATCCAGGTCCCCCTCTTCATCACCACCGGTGAGAAGATCAAGGTCGACACCCGCTCCAGCGACTACCTCGGCCGGGTGAACAGCTAACCGTGGCTGCCCGCAACACGGCCCGTAAGCGCGCCTTCCAGATCCTCTTCGAGGGTGACCAGCGCGGCGCCGACGTCCTGACGGTCCTCGCGGACTGGGTGCGGCTCTCCCGGGCGGACACCCGACAGCCGCCGGTCAGCGAGTACACGATGGAGCTCGTCGAGGGCTACGCCGAGCACGCGAAGCGCATCGACGAGCTGATCGCCCAGTACTCGGTGGGCTGGACGCTCGACCGCATGCCGGTCGTCGACCGCAACATCCTGCGGCTCGGCGCCTACGAGCTGATCTGGGTCGACGGGACCCCGGACGCCGTCGTGCTCGACGAGATGGTGCAGCTGGCGAAGGAGTTCTCGACGGACGAGTCGCCCTCGTTCGTCAACGGCCTCCTCGGCCGGCTGAAGGAGCTCAAGCCGTCGCTCCGCCGCGACGAGGTCTGAGGACCGAGCACACACGCCGGAGGGCCCGCAGCGGTGACGCTGCGGGCCCTCCGGCGTTTCCCCGGCCCGTCCTGTCGTCCCGGACGGCTCCACGGCCCCGTACGACACCGCCGGGGTGGCCGCGAACCATCTGGTTCCGGCCACCCCGGCGGCACGTTTCTGCTGTGGTCGGGTCCGCTGCCCCGGGGAGGGGTTAGGCGTCCTCGTGGGTCGCCACGGCGCGGCGCGCGTCCGCGTCCAGCACGCCCCAGCTGATCAGCTGCTCGGTGAGGACCGAGGGGGACTGGTCGTAGATGACGGCGAGTGTGCGCAGGTCGTCCTGGCGGATCGAGAGCACCTTGCCGTTGTAGTCACCACGCTGCGACTGGATCGTCGCCGCGTAGCGCTGGAGGGGGCCCGCCTTCTCGGCGGGGACCGTGGCCAGCCGCTCCAGGTCCAGGACCAGCTTGGGCGGCGGCTCGGCGGCGCCGCCCGGGGTGGTGCCCGGCAGCAGCTCCTGCACCGGAACGCCGTAGAAATCCGCCAGCTCGGCAAGGCGCTGCACGGTCACGGCACGGTCGCCGCGCTCGTACGAACCGACCACGACCGCCTTCCAGCGGCCCTGGGACTTCTCCTCGACACCGTGGAGGGAAAGGCCCTGCTGGGTGCGGATCGCCCGGAGCTTGGCCCCGAGCTGTTTGGCGTATTCGCTGGACATATAGCTCCCCGGCACTGTGTCGACGCGTCTGGCGTGGGTGCCAGCCCGCGCGGCTGGTAACTCACTGTGAGGTTACGCAGCGTTACTCTGCCGCGTCAAGCCGAATGGTCCGCACCGACTCTTCCGTGGTAGCGGCCGTGCATTGCGCCGGATGGGTGATCCATGGGGCCCGTTCGGGTGACGGCGGGGACCTGCTACCGTGGATGGCGCAATCCCGACGTCCTTTAAGGTCCGTCCCGTGAGGCGGAGAAGGAGGTCCGTTTCGTATGGACACGCACGACTCGCAGTCCGATGCCCGGCCCGTTCTGGAAGGGCCCGACATCGCACGGGTGCTGACCCGTATCGCCCACGAGATCGTCGAACGCGCCAAGGGCGCCGACGACGTGGTGCTCCTCGGCATTCCGACCCGGGGCGTCTTCCTCGCCCGCAGGCTCGCCGACAAGCTCGAGCAGATCACCGAGCGCAAGGTTCCGTGCGGCTCGCTCGACATCACCATGTACCGCGACGACCTGCGCATGCACCCGCCGCGTGCGCTGGCCCGCACCGAGATCCCCGGTGACGGCATCGACGGCAAGCTGGTCGTCCTCGTCGACGACGTGCTCTTCTCCGGCCGCACGATCCGCGCCGCCCTCGACGCCCTGAACGACATCGGGCGCCCGCGCGCGGTGCAGCTGGCGGTCCTCGTGGACCGCGGCCACCGCGAACTGCCCATCCGTGCCGACTATGTCGGCAAGAACCTCCCCACGTCGTTGCGGGAGACGGTCAAGGTCCAGCTCGCCGAGGAGGACGGTCGCGACACCGTGCTGCTCGGTGCCAAGCCGGCCGCCCAGTAGCACTCCGGGCGTACGCCGCCGCCGTACGCCGGTTCAGTGCGCGTGCCCGCGCGCCCGTCTGCCCCGAACCTCCCGTTTTGAACTGCCTTACGGAGCCTGACAGATGCAGCGTCATCTCATCTCGGCCGCCGACCTCACCCGCGACGACGCCGTCCTGATCCTCGACACCGCCGAGGAGATGGCCCGGGTCGCCGACCGGCCGATCAAGAAGCTGCCGACCCTGCGCGGCCGCACGATCGTCAACCTCTTCTTCGAGGACTCCACCCGGACCCGGATCTCCTTCGAGGCCGCCGAGAAGCGACTGTCCGCGGACGTCATCAACTTCTCCGCCAAGGGCTCCAGCGTGTCCAAGGGCGAGTCCCTGAAGGACACCGCCCAGACCCTGGAGGCCATGGGCGTCGACGCCGTGGTCATCCGGCACGGCGCCTCCGGAGCCCCCTACCGCCTGGCGAACTCCGGCTGGATCGACGCCGCCGTCGTCAACGCCGGCGACGGCACCCACCAGCACCCCACCCAGGCCCTGCTGGACGCCTTCACCATGCGCCGCCGCCTGATCGGGCCCGACGCCGGGCTCGGCCAGGACCTCGGGGGCAGGCGCATCACCATCGTCGGCGACGTGCTCCACAGCCGGGTCGCCCGCTCCAACGTGGACCTGCTGCACACCCTGGGCGCCGAGGTCACCCTCGTCGCCCCGCCGACCCTGCTGCCGGTCGGCATCGAGACCTGGCCGTGCGAGGTCTCCTACGACCTCGACAGCACCCTGACCAAGTCGGACGCGGTGATGATGCTGCGCGTCCAGCGCGAGCGCATGAACGCCGCCTTCTTCCCCACCGAGCGGGAGTACTCGCGGCGCTACGGACTCGACGGCGACCGCATGGCGCGGATGCCCGAGCACGCCATCGTGATGCACCCCGGGCCGATGGTCCGCGGCATGGAGATCACCGCCGAGGTCGCCGACTCCGACCGCTGCACCGTCGTCGAGCAGGTCGCGAACGGAGTGTCCATCCGGATGGCCGTCCTGTACCTGCTGCTCGGTGGCAACGAGCCCGCCGTCACCAACCCCCGCACCGAGGAGAAGTAAGACAGATGAGCAAGATCCTGATCCGTGGTGCGAAGGTGCTCGGCGGTGCCCCCCAGGACGTCCTGATCGACGGCGGGACCATCGCCGAGGTGGGGACCGGCCTGAGCGCCGAGGGCGCGGAGGTCGTCGAGGCCGAGGGCAAGGTGCTGCTGCCCGGCCTGGTCGACCTGCACACCCATCTGCGCGAGCCCGGCCGCGAGGACTCCGAGACCGTCCTCACCGGCACCCGCGCCGCCGCCTCCGGCGGTTTCACCACCGTCTTCGCCATGGCCAACACCTTCCCGGTCGCCGACACCGCCGGCGTCGTCGAGCAGGTCTGGCGGCTCGGCAAGGAGCACGGCTACTGCGACGTGCAGCCCATCGGCGCCGTCACCGTCGGCCTGGAGGGCAGGAAGCTCGCGGAGCTGGGCGCCATGCACGAGTCGGCCGCCGGCGTCACCGTCTTCTCCGACGACGGCAAGTGCGTCCACGACGCCGTGATCATGCGCCGGGCCCTGGAGTACGTGAAGGCCTTCGGCGGTGTCGTCGCCCAGCACGCGCAGGAGCCGCGGCTGACCGAGGGCGCCGAGATGAACGAGGGCGTCGTCTCCGCCGAGCTGGGTCTCGGCGGCTGGCCCGCGGTGGCCGAGGAGTCGATCATCGCCCGGGACGTCCTGCTCGCCGACCACGTCGGCTCCCGCGTCCACATCTGCCACCTGTCCACCGCCGGGTCCGTCGAGATCGTCCGCTGGGCCAAGTCCCGCGGCATCCAGGTCACCGCCGAGGTCACCCCGCACCACCTGCTCCTCACCGACGAGCTGGTCCGCTCGTACAACCCCGTCTACAAGGTCAACCCGCCGCTGCGCACCGAGCGCGACGTGATGGCCCTGCGCGAGGCCCTCGCCGACGGCACGATCGACATCGTCGCCACCGACCACGCCCCGCACCCGCACGAGGACAAGGACTGCGAGTGGGCCGCGGCCGCCATGGGCATGGTCGGGCTGGAGACCGCGCTGTCGGTGGTGCAGGAGACCATGGTGGACACGGGCCTGCTGGACTGGGCCGGCGTCGCCGACCGGATGTCCGTCAAGCCCGCGCAGATCGGACAGGCCGCCGGCCAGGGCCGTCCCGTCTCGGCAGGTGAGCCCGCCAACCTCACCCTGGTCGACACGGCATACCGTGGGCTGGTGGACCCCGCGGGCTTCGCCTCGCGCAGCCGCAACACCCCCTACGAGGGCCGTGAGCTGCCGGGCCGTGTGACGCACACGTGGCTGCGGGGCAAGGCCACGCTCGTCGACGGGAAGCTCACGTGACACCTGTACTCCTGCTGGCCGCCGAGAAGGAATCGGCGGAAGTGACCGACTGGGCCGCCCGCATCGGCTGGGTCGTCGGCCTCGCCCTGTTCGTCGCGCTCGTCTACTGGCTGATGCGCGAGGGCTGGAAGTGGCGCGGCACGCTCCAGGGCGACCTGCCCGAGCTGCCCACCGCCCCGGACGAGCCGGGCCCGGTTCGCCTGACCACGACCGGCCGCTACCACGGCTCCACCACCGCCGGGCAGTGGCTCGACCGCATCGTCGCCCGGGGCCTGGGCGCCCGCAGCCGCGCCGAGCTGACGCTGACGGACGCCGGCCTGGACGTCGTACGCCCCGGGGCGAGCGACTTCTTCGTGCCGGTGGCCCGGCTGCGCGAGGCCCGGCTCGACAAGGGCATCGCCGGCAAGGTGCTCACCGAGGGCGGCCTGCTCGTCGTCACCTGGGAGCACGGGGACCGGCTGATCGACTCCGGCTTCCGCTCCGACCACGCGGCCGGGCACCGCGAGTGGGTCGACACCATCAACGCCATGATCGAGAAGAACACCAGGGAAGGCGCCGAACGATGACCACCTCCACCAGGGGAGCCAAGACTCCCGCCGTGCTCGTCCTGGAGGACGGCCGGATCTTCCGGGGCCGCGCCTACGGGGCCGTGGGGGAGACCTTCGGCGAAGCGGTGTTCTCCACCGGCATGACCGGCTACCAGGAGACCCTCACCGACCCCTCCTACCACCGCCAGGTCGTGGTGATGACCGCCCCGCACGTCGGCAACACCGGCGTGAACGACGAGGACGCCGAGTCCCGGCGCATCTGGGTCTCCGGCTACGTCGTGCGCGACCCCGCGCGCGTGCCGTCCAGCTGGCGCTCCCGGCGCACCCTCGACGAGGAGCTGGACGCGCAGGGCGTCGTCGGGATCTCCGGCGTCGACACCCGCGCCCTCACCCGCCACCTGCGCGAGCGCGGCGCCATGCGCGTCGGCATCTTCAGCGGCGACGCCGTGCGGGACGACGCGACGCTCCTCGCGCGCGTGCAGGAGGCCCCGCAGATGAAGGGCGCCGACCTCTCCGCCGAGGTCGCCACCACCGAGGCGTACGTCGTCGCGGCCCAGGGCGAGAAGAAGTTCACCGTCGCCGCCGTGGACCTCGGCATCAAGGGCATGACCCCGTACCGCATGGCCGAGCGCGGCATCGAGGTGCACGTCCTGCCGGCCACCGCGAGCGTCGAGGACGTCTACGCCGTGAACCCGGACGGCGTGTTCTTCTCCAACGGCCCGGGCGACCCGGCCACCGCCGACCACCCCGTCTCCGTCATGCAGGGCGTCCTGGAGCGGGGCACCCCGCTGTTCGGCATCTGCTTCGGCAACCAGATCCTCGGCCGCGCCCTCGGCTTCGGCACCTACAAGCTGAAGTACGGCCACCGCGGCATCAACCAGCCGGTGCAGGACCGCACGACCGGCAAGGTCGAGGTCACCGCGCACAACCACGGCTTCGCCGTCGACGCCCCGCTCGACGAGGTCGCCGACACCCCGTTCGGCCGTGCCGAGGTGTCGCACGTCTGCCTGAACGACAACGTGGTGGAGGGGCTCCAGCTCCTCGACCGCCCCGCCTTCAGCGTCCAGTACCACCCCGAAGCGGCAGCGGGCCCCCACGACGCCGCCTACCTGTTCGACCGCTTCGTCTCCCTGATGGAGGGCCAGCGTGCCTAAGCGCACCGATATCCAGTCCGTCCTGGTCATCGGCTCCGGCCCGATCGTCATCGGTCAGGCCGCCGAGTTCGACTACTCCGGCACCCAGGCGTGCCGCGTGCTGAAGTCCGAGGGCCTGCGGGTCATCCTTGTGAACTCCAACCCGGCGACGATCATGACCGACCCGGAGATCGCCGACGCCACCTACGTCGAGCCGATCACCCCCGAGTTCGTCGAGAAGATCATCGCCAAGGAGCGGCCCGACGCGCTGCTGCCCACCCTGGGCGGCCAGACGGCCCTCAACACCGCGATCTCGCTCCACGAGAACGGCGTCCTCGACAAGCACGGCGTCGAGCTGATCGGCGCCAACGTCGAGGCCATCCACAAGGGCGAGGACCGCGACCAGTTCAAGGTGGTCGTGGAGGAGGTCCGCAAGAAGATCGGCCACGGCGAGTCCGCCCGGTCCTACATCTGCCACTCCATGGACGATGTCCTCAAGGGCGTCGAGGAGCTCGGCGGCTACCCGGTCGTGGTCCGTCCCTCCTTCACCATGGGCGGCGCCGGCTCCGGCTTCGCCCACGACGAGGAGGAGCTGCGCCGCATCGCGGGCACCGGCCTCACCCTCTCGCCGACCACCGAGGTGCTCCTGGAGGAGTCCATCCTCGGCTGGAAGGAGTACGAGCTGGAGCTGATGCGCGACAAGCACGACAACGTCGTGGTCGTCTGCTCCATCGAGAACTTCGACCCGATGGGCGTGCACACCGGCGACTCCATCACCGTCGCCCCGGCGATGACCCTCACCGACCGCGAGTACCAGATCCTGCGCGACATCGGCATCGCCGTGATCCGCGAGGTGGGCGTCGACACCGGCGGCTGCAACATCCAGTTCGCGGTGAACCCCGAGGACGGCCGGGTCATCGTGATCGAGATGAACCCGCGCGTCTCCCGCTCCTCGGCCCTCGCCTCCAAGGCGACCGGCTTCCCGATCGCCAAGATCGCGGCCAAGCTCGCCGTCGGCTACACGCTGGACGAGATCCCCAACGACATCACGCAGGAGACCCCGGCCTCCTTCGAGCCCACGCTCGACTACGTGGTCGTGAAGGCCCCCCGGTTCGCCTTCGAGAAGTTCCCCAGTGCCGACTCCACCCTCACCACCACCATGAAGTCGGTCGGCGAGGCCATGGCCATCGGCCGGAATTTCACCGAGGCCTTCCAGAAGGCCCTGCGCTCGCTGGAGAAGAAGGGCAGCCAGTTCACCTTCGTCGGCGATCCCGGCGACAAGCTCCAGCTCCTGGAGCAGGCGGTGCGCCCCACCGACGGCCGCATCAACACCGTCATGCAGGCCATCCGCGCGGGCGCCACGCCCGAGGAGGTCTTCGACTACACGAAGATCGACCCCTGGTTCGTCGACCAGCTCTTCCTGATCAAGGAGATCGCCGACGAGCTGGCCGAGGCCCCCGAGCTCACCGCCGACCTGCTGGCCGAGGCCAAGCGGCACGGCTTCTCCGACACGCAGATCGGCGAGATCCGCGGCCTGCGCGAGGACGTCGTCCGCGAGGTCCGGCACGCGCTCGGCATCCGCCCGGTCTACAAGACGGTCGACACCTGCGCCGCCGAGTTCGCCGCGAGGACGCCGTACTTCTACTCCTCCTACGACGAGGAGAGCGAGGTCGCGCCTCGCGAGAAGCCGGCCGTCATCATCCTGGGCTCCGGCCCGAACCGCATCGGCCAGGGCATCGAGTTCGACTACTCCTGCGTCCACGCCTCCTTCGCACTGAGCGACGCGGGCTACGAGACGGTGATGGTCAACTGCAACCCGGAGACCGTCTCCACCGACTACGACACCTCCGACCGCCTGTACTTCGAGCCGCTCACGCTCGAGGACGTGCTGGAGATCGTGCACGCCGAGCGGCAGGCCGGACCGGTTGCGGGCGTCGTCGTCCAGCTCGGCGGCCAGACCCCGCTGGGCCTGTCGCAGGCGCTGAAGGACAACGGCGTGCCGATCGTCGGCACCTCCCCGGAGGCCATCCACGCCGCCGAGGACCGCGGCGCCTTCGGCCGGGTCCTCGCCGAGGCCGGCCTGCCCGCCCCCAAGCACGGCACGGCCACCACCTTCGCCGAGGCCAAGGCCATCGCCGACGAGATCGGCTACCCGGTCCTGGTGCGCCCGTCCTACGTCCTCGGCGGGCGCGGCATGGAGATCGTCTACGACGAGACGCGCCTGGAGGCGTACATCGCCGAGTCGACCGAGATCAGCCCGTCCCGGCCGGTCCTGGTCGACCGGTTCCTCGACGACGCCATCGAGATCGACGTCGACGCCCTCTACGACGGCGAGGAGCTGTACCTCGGCGGCGTCATGGAGCACATCGAGGAGGCCGGCATCCACTCCGGCGACTCGGCGTGCGCCCTGCCCCCGATCACCCTCGGCGGCTTCGACATCAAGCGCCTGCGCGCCTCCACCGAGGCCATCGCCAAGGGCGTGGGCGTGCGCGGCCTGATCAACATCCAGTTCGCGATGGCCGGCGACATCCTCTACGTGCTGGAGGCCAACCCGCGCGCCTCGCGCACCGTCCCCTTCACCTCGAAGGCGACGGCGGTGCCGCTGGCCAAGGCCGCCGCCCGCATCTCGCTGGGCGCCACCGTCGCCGAGCTGCGCGCCGAGGGCCTGCTCCCGGCCACCGGCGACGGCGGGGAGCTGCCGCTGGACGCGCCGATCTCCGTCAAGGAGGCCGTCATGCCGTGGTCGCGCTTCCGCGACATCCACGGCCGCGGCGTCGACACGATCCTCGGCCCGGAGATGCGCTCCACCGGCGAGGTCATGGGCATCGACTCCGTCTTCGGCACGGCGTACGCCAAGTCGCAGGCGGGTGCCTACGGGCCGCTGCCCACCAAGGGCCGCGCGTTCATCTCCGTCGCCAACCGCGACAAGCGCTCGATGATCTTCCCGGCCCGCGAGCTCGTCGCGCACGGCTTCGAGCTGCTCGCCACCTCCGGCACCGCCGAGGTCCTCAAGCGCAACGGCATCAACGCCACCGTCGTGCGCAAGCAGTCCGAGGGCGTGGGCCCGAACGGCGAGAAGACCATCGTCCAGCTCATCCACGACGGCGAGGTCGACCTCATCGTCAACACCCCGTACGGCACGGGCGGCCGCCTCGACGGCTACGACATCCGCACGGCGGCGGTGGCCCGCTCGGTGCCCTGCCTGACGACGGTCCAGGCGCTGGCGGCGGCGGTGCAGGGCATCGACGCCCTCAACCGCGGCGACGTGGGCGTCCGCTCGCTCCAGGAACACGCGGAACACCTGACCGCGGCCCGCGACTAGCAGCCCCGAGGGGGACACCGGAAACGGTGTCCCCCTCTTCGTGAGGACGTCACGTCCTGGTGAGGACACCATGTACAAGATCTTCTTCCGTCTCGTCTTCAAGCGGCTGGACCCGGAGCAGGCGCACCACCTCGCCTTCCGCTGGGTCCGCCTGGCCGCCCGCGTGCCCGTGCTGCGCACCTTCCTCGCGGCCGCCCTCGCGCCCCGCTACAAGGAGCTGCGCACCGAGGCCCTCGGGCTGCGCATGCACGGCCCCTTCGGGCTCGCGGCCGGCTTCGACAAGAACGCCGTCGGCATCGACGGCATGGCCATGCTGGGCTTCGACCACGTCGAGATCGGCACGGTGACCGGCGAACCCCAGCCGGGCAATCCCCGGCAGCGGCTGTTCCGCCTGGTGGAGGACCGCGCGCTGATCAACCGCATGGGCTTCAACAACGACGGCTCGCTCCGCGTGGCCGCCCGCCTGGCCTCCCGCACGCCGGTCTTCAAGCCGGTCGTCGGCGTCAACATCGGCAAGACCAAGGTCGTCCCCGAGGAGGACGCCGTCGCCGACTACGTGAAGTCCGCGGAGCGCCTCGCGCCCTACGCCGACTACCTGGTCGTCAACGTCTCCTCGCCGAACACGCCCGGCCTGCGCAACCTCCAGGCCACCGAGGCCCTGCGCCCCCTGCTGAGCGCCGTCCGCGAGGCCGCCGACCGCACGGTCTCCGCCCGCCGCGTCCCGCTGCTGGTCAAGATCGCGCCGGACCTCGCCGACGAGGACGTCGACGCCGTCGCCGACCTCGCCGTCGAGCTCGGCCTGGACGGCATCATCGCCACCAACACCACCATCGCCCGCGAGGGCCTCGGGCTGAGGTCCGCGCCCGGCCTGGTCAAGGAGACCGGCGGTCTGTCCGGGGCGCCGCTGAAGGAGCGGTCCCTGGAAGTCCTGCGGCGCCTCTACGCGCGCGTGGGCGACCGGATCACCCTGGTGGGCGTCGGCGGCATCGAGAACGCCGAGGACGCCTGGCAGCGCATCCTGGCCGGCGCCACGCTCGTCCAGGGCTACAGCGCCTTCATCTACGAGGGGCCCTTCTACGCCCGCTCGATCCACAAGGGGCTCGCCGCCCGCCTGGCGACCAGCCCCTACGCCACGCTCGCCGACGCGGTGGGCGCCGACGTGAGGAAGACGGCATGAGTGCCCTGGAACCCTTCGGCGCGCGCCTGCGCCGGGCCATGGACGAGCGCGGCCCGCTGTGCGTGGGCATCGACCCGCACGCGTCCCTGCTGGCCGAGTGGGGCCTGAACGACGACGTCGCGGGCCTGGAGCGGTTCAGCCGCACGGTCGTCGAGGCGGTGGCCGACCGGGTCGCCGTGCTCAAGCCGCAGAGCGCGTTCTTCGAGCGCTTCGGTTCCCGGGGCGTCGCCGTCCTGGAGGCGTCGGTCGCCGAGGCGCGGGCGGCGGGCGCGCTGGTCGTGATGGACGCCAAGCGCGGCGACATCGGCTCCACCATGGCCGCCTACGCCGAGTCCTTCCTGCACAAGGACGCACCGCTGTTCTCCGACGCGCTCACGGTCTCGCCCTACCTGGGCTACGGCTCTCTCGCCCCGGCCGTGGAACTGGCCCGCGAGAGCGGCGCCGGACTGTTCGTGCTGGCGCTCACCTCCAACCCGGAGGGCGGCGAGGTCCAGCACGCCGTGCGCTCCGACGGGCGGAACGTCGGGACGACCATGCTCGCGCACCTGGCCGCCGAGAACGCCGGCGAGCAGCCCCTGGGCTCCTTCGGCGCGGTCGTCGGCGCCACGCTCGGTGACCTGTCGACGTACGACCTGGACATCAACGGTCCGCTCCTCGCACCCGGCATCGGGGCCCAGGGAGCCACACCGGCCGATCTTCCCCGGGTCTTCGGATCGGCCGTGCGCAACGTCGTGCCGAACGTCAGCCGGGGAGTGCTGCGCCACGGACCCGACGCGGTCGCTCTGCGTGACGCCTCGGAACGCTTCGCGGAGGAGATCCGTCAGGCCGTGACGTCCTCCTGAGGCGGTCTGGACCATCGGCGGGACCTCCGGTGGGCGGCCCGGGAGGCCGTTGAATCTGAATACATCCTCAAATCCAGGGCAGTATGTCCTAAATGTCCGTTCACCTGAAGGCTGACCAGGACTTTTCCGCTGTTCTCGCTGACTCCGGCGGACTTGCCCGCTAGTCTCCGACGAGAGAACGGGCAAGCGTGTGTTGCTCGTACCTCCCCAGGTGTGGGGCGACTAGGTTCCTCACCGGTCCGTATCCGACAGTTCGACATCCGAGGTGACGTAGGCGTGGCTCTTCCGCCCCTTACCCCTGAACAGCGCGCAGCCGCGCTCGAAAAGGCCGCCGCGGCTCGCCGGGAGCGGGCCGAGGTCAAGAATCGACTCAAGCACTCCGGCGCCTCCCTTCACGAGGTCATCAAGCAGGGCCAGGAGAACGACGTCATCGGCAAGATGAAGGTCTCCGCCCTCCTCGAGTCGCTGCCGGGCGTGGGCAAGGTCCGCGCCAAGCAGATCATGGAGCGACTCGGCATCTCCGAGAGCCGCCGCGTGCGGGGTCTCGGCTCCAACCAGATCGCCTCCCTGGAGCGCGAGTTCGGCAGCACCGGCTCCTGAACCGCTCACTCCGCGGAAGCGAGTCCCGGGCACTCCGGGATTGCTGGATAATCGCTGCATGGCTGTAACACCCCGGGGGACGTCCCCCGTACCCCCGGACGCACGTCCGCGGCTGACCGTGCTCTCCGGCCCCTCCGGGGTCGGCAAGAGCACGGTCGTCGCTCATATGCGCAAGCAACACCCCGAGGTCTGGCTCTCGGTGTCGGCGACGACCCGCAAGCCCCGTCCCGGCGAGCAGCACGGAGTCCACTACTTCTTCGTCACCGACGACGAGATGGACAAGCTGATCGCCAACGGCGAGCTGCTGGAGTGGGCCGAGTTCGCCGGCAACCGCTACGGCACGCCGCGCGCGGCCGTGCAGGAGCGCCTGGAGAAGGGCGAGCCGGTCCTCCTCGAGATCGACCTCCAGGGCGCCCGGCTGGTCCGGGAGTCGATGCCCGAGGCCCAGCTGGTGTTCCTGGCCCCTCCCTCCTGGGAGGAGCTGGTGCGCCGGCTCACCGGTCGCGGCACCGAACCGCCCGAGGTCATCGAGCGCAGGCTCGAGGCGGCCAAGACCGAACTGGCCGCGGAACCGGAGTTCGACACCACCCTGGTCAACACCTCCGTCGAGGACGTGGCGCGCGAGCTGCTAGCCTTGATGGACGTCGTGTGACCATCGCTGATCGATCCGGTCCTCGCTGATCACCCCGACAGATTCTTTCCCATCCATCGGAAGGTAGAGCGTGTCCTCTTCCATCTCCGCGCCCGAGGGCATCATCAACCCGCCGATCGACGAGCTCCTCGAGGCCACCGACTCGAAGTACAGCCTCGTGATCTACGCGGCCAAGCGGGCCCGCCAGATCAACGCGTACTACTCGCAGCTCGGCGAGGGTCTCCTCGAGTACGTCGGTCCCCTCGTCGACACGCACGTCCACGAGAAGCCGCTCTCGATCGCCCTCCGCGAGATCAACGCGGGGCTCCTGACGTCCGAGGCCGTAGAGGGCCCGGCGCAGTAAGTACGATCTGCAGCTTGACGCTGACTTGTCCACAGGCCCGGCAGGCCGACTGCCGGGCCTGTGGTGTGTGATGGGACGTGTAGGTCGCCGAGGTCCGGGGAGAGACAGTGGACAAGCCGAAGGTCGTACTGGGGGTCAGCGGCGGCATCGCCGCGTACAAGGCCTGTGAGCTGCTGCGGCGGCTGACCGAGTCGGGTCACGACGTGCGCGTGGTGCCCACCGCCTCCGCCCTGCATTTCGTCGGGGCCGCCACCTGGTCCGCCCTGTCCGGCAACCCGGTCTCCACCGAGGTCTGGGACGACGTCCACGAGGTCCCGCACGTCCGCATCGGGCAGCACGCCGACCTGGTCGTCGTCGCCCCGGCCACCGCCGACATGCTCGCCAAGGCGGCCCACGGCCTCGCCGACGACCTGCTCACCAACACCCTGCTCACCGCCCGCTGCCCCGTCGTCTTCGCCCCCGCGATGCACACGGAGATGTGGGAGCACCCGGCCACCCAGGAGAACGTGGCGACGCTGCGCCGCCGCGGCGCCCTGGTCGTCGAGCCCGCCGTGGGCCGCCTCACCGGCGTCGACACCGGCAAGGGCCGCTTCCCCGACCCGGCCGAGATCTTCGAGGTCTGCCGCCGGGTGCTGGCCCGCGGTGTGCGCGAGCCCGACCTCACCGGGCGGCACGTCGTGATCAGCGCCGGCGGCACCCGGGAGCCCCTCGACCCGGTCCGCTTCCTCGGCAACCGCTCCTCCGGCAAGCAGGGCTACGCCCTCGCCCGCACCGCCGCCGCCCGCGGTGCCCGCGTCACGCTCGTCGCCGCCAACAGCACCCTCCCGGACCCGGCCGGCGTGGACGTGGTCCCGGTCGGCACGGCCGTGCAGCTGCGGGAGGCGGTCCTCGCGGCGGCCGCCGGGGCCGACGCCGTGGTCATGGCGGCGGCCGTCGCCGACTTCCGCCCCGCGGCCTACGCCACCGGAAAGATCAAGAAGAAGGACGACCGGGAACCCGAGCCGATCACCCTGGTGCGGAATCCGGACATCCTCGCCGAGATCTCCGCCGACCGCCCGCGTCCGGAACAGGTGATCGTCGGCTTCGCCGCGGAGACCGACGACGTCCTGGCCAACGGCCGCGCCAAGCTCAAGCGCAAGGGCTGCGATCTGCTGGTCGTGAACGAGGTGGGGGAGCGCAAGACCTTCGGCTCCGAGGAGAACGAGGCGGTCGTGCTCGGTGCCGACGGCAGCGAGACCGCCGTTGCGCACGGCCCCAAGGAGGCGCTGGCCGAAATCGTGTGGGATCTCGTGGCCGAACGACTGGCCTGAAGCTGCCTCCAGCCTCAGCGCCGCTCGAAACCGGGTGGATCGGGGCGTGGCGCCTCTGGCCAATGCCGCTCGGAATTGGGCAGAATGCCCGTGCCGCAGGTCACAGCGCTCCCGAGGGACGAGACAGGGGGGCCGTGGCCGAAGCGTGACCCGTAAACTGTTCCACGGACGGCGCCGGGTGCAGCCCCCGCCGTCCGCCACTGATCAGCCAGCAGCCGCTGCAACCCCAGGGAGCGTTGTGTCCCGTCGCCTGTTCACCTCGGAGTCCGTGACCGAGGGTCACCCCGACAAGATCGCTGACCAGATCAGCGACACCATTCTCGACGCGCTCCTGCGCGAGGACCCCTCCTCGCGCGTCGCCGTCGAGACCCTGATCACGACCGGCCTGGTGCACGTGGCCGGCGAGGTCACGACCAAGACGTACGCGGACATCGCGACGCTGGTCCGGAACAAGATCCTCGAGATCGGCTACGACTCCAGCAAGAAGGGCTTCGACGGCGCCTCCTGCGGCGTGTCGGTGTCCATCGGCGCGCAGTCCCCGGACATCGCCCAGGGCGTGGACACGGCGTACGAGACCCGTGTCGAGGGTGACGACGACGAGCTCGACAAGCAGGGCGCGGGCGACCAGGGCCTGATGTTCGGCTACGCGACGGACGAGACGCCGACGCTGATGCCGCTGCCCATCTTCCTCGCCCACCGCCTGTCCAGGCGCCTGTCCGAGGTGCGCAAGAACGGGACCATCCCCTACCTCCGCCCGGACGGCAAGACGCAGGTCACCATCGAGTACGACGGTGACAAGGCGGTCCGTCTGGACACGGTGGTGGTGTCCTCCCAGCACGCCTCCGACATCGACCTGGAGTCGCTGCTCGCTCCGGACATCAAGGAGTTCGTGGTCGAGCCCGAGCTGAAGGCGCTGCTGGACGAGGGCATCAAGCTCGACACGGAGAACTACCGCCTCCTGGTCAACCCGACCGGCCGCTTCGAGATCGGCGGCCCGATGGGCGACGCCGGCCTGACCGGCCGCAAGATCATCATCGACACCTACGGCGGCATGGCCCGGCACGGCGGCGGTGCCTTCTCCGGCAAGGACCCGTCCAAGGTCGACCGCTCCGCGGCGTACGCGATGCGCTGGGTCGCCAAGAACGTGGTGGCCGCCGGCCTGGCCACGCGCTGCGAGGTGCAGGTCGCGTACGCGATCGGCAAGGCCGAGCCGGTCGGTCTGTTCGTCGAGACCTTCGGCACCGCCAAGGTCGACACGGACCGGATCGAGAAGGCGATCGACGAGGTCTTCGACCTGCGCCCGGCCGCCATCATCCGCGACCTGGACCTGCTCCGCCCGATCTACTCCCAGACCGCCGCGTACGGCCACTTCGGCCGTGAGCTGCCGGACTTCACCTGGGAGCGCACCGACCGCGTGGACGCGCTGCGCAAGGCGGCGGGGCTGTAGTCCCGACCGTACGTACGGCACCTGTGTGACGGGGCCCGGCACCCTGCGGGGGGCCGGGCCCCGTCGCGTCGGGTTCCGACGCGGCCGGTTCCGTCGCGTCCGGGCGGCGGGCGCCGGGGCGGGGTGCCGGGTGTCGCGCCCGCGGGGGACCCGGCAGCCGTCGGATGTCAGTGGTGTTTGGTAGGAATGCAGGCGTGAGCAGCGAGAACGAGCAGGTGGACGGCGAGGCGCAGGGCGCCCCGCCCGAGCAGCTCGCGCTCATCCGCGAGAGCGTGCGCAAGGCGAAGACGCCCCGGGCCAAGCCGCGGACCTGGCGTGGAGCCGCGCTCGCCAAGGAACTGCCGGTCGCCCGGGTCCTCGTCGACAAGGGCGTGCTCCACCTCGACCGCTACTTCGACTACGCCGTGCCCGAGGAGCTGGACGAGCAGGCCCGGCCGGGCGTGCGGGTCCGGGTGCGCTTCGGGGCCGGGCGGAACCGGGTGCGGGACGGACGCCGCGAGGGTGGCGGCCTGATCGACGGCTTCCTCGTCGAGCGGCTGCCCGAGTCGGACTACTCCGGTCCGCTGGCCGCCCTGGCCCAGGTCGTCTCGCCCGAGCAGGTGCTGAGCGAGGAGTTGCTCGCACTGGCCCGGGCGGTCGCCGACCGGTACGCGGGCAGCCTCGCCGACGTGCTGCAACTGGCCGTGCCGCCGCGCAACGCCCGGGCCGAGCAGCGTCCCTCCCCCGAGCCGCTGCCGCCGCCCGAGGCCCCCGAACCGGCCTCCTGGCAGCGCTACGAGCGCGGGGCGGCCTTCCTCCAGTCCCTCGCCTCGGGCGGCGCGCCCCGGGCCGTGTGGAACGCGCTGCCGGGTCCGCAGTGGAGCGAGGAGCTCGCCCGCGCCGTCGCGGCGACGCTGGCGTCCGGGCGGGGCGCCCTGGTGGTCCTGCCCGACGGCCGGGCGGTCGCCCGGGCCGACGCCGCGCTCACCGCCCTGCTCGGTGAGGGGAGGCACGCGGTCCTCACCGCCGACGCCGGCCCCGAGAAGCGCTACGCCCAGTGGCTCGCGGTACGGCGCGGTTCCGTGCGGGCGGTGGTCGGCACCCGCGCCGCGATGTTCGCGCCCGTCCAGGACCTGGGCCTGGTCGCCCTCTGGGACGACGGCGACGACAGCCACAGCGAGCAGCACGCCCCGCAGCCGCACGCCCGCGAGGTGCTGCTGCTGCGCGCCGCGCAGGACCGCTGCGGCTTCCTGCTGGGCGGCTGGGCCTGCACGGTGGAGGCCGCGCAGCTCGTCGAGACCGGCTGGGCGCGCCCGCTCGTCGCCGGCCGGGACCAGGTGCGCGCCGCGGCCCCTCTGGTACGGACCGTCGGGGACATGGACCTCGCCCGGGACGAGGCCGCCCGGGCCGCCCGGCTTCCCACGCTCGCCTGGCAGGCCGTCAGGGAGGGCCTGAAGCAGGGGCCGGTGCTCGTGCAGGTGCCCCGGCGGGGCTACGTGCCGCGCATGGCCTGTGCCCAGTGCCGGGCGCCCGCGCGGTGCCGGCACTGCTCCGGGCCCTTGGAGACGCGGGACGGTGGGGCGCTGTGCTGCGGCTGGTGCGGCCGTGAGGAGGCTGCCTGGCACTGCCCGGAGTGCGGGGGGTTCCGGTTGCGCGCCTCGGTCGTGGGAGCGCGGCGGACGGCCGAGGAACTGGGCCGGGCGTTCCCGGCGGTCCCGGTGCGGACCTCGGGGCGGGAGCACGTGCTCGACACGGTGCCGGGTGCGCCCGCGCTCGTCGTCAGCACACCGGGGGCGGAGCCCGTCGCCGAGGGCGGCTACGCGGCCGCGCTGCTGCTGGACGGCTGGGCCATGCTCGGGCGGCCCGATCTGCGGGCCGGGGAGGACGCGCTGCGGCGGTGGATCGCCGCCGCGGCCCTGGTCCGGCCGCAGTCGGCCGGCGGCACGGTGGTGGTCGTGGCCGAGCCGACTTTGCGGCCGGTGCAGGCGCTGGTGCGCTGGGACCCCGTCGGGCACGCGGTGCGGGAGCTCGCCGAGCGGGCCGAGCTGGGATTTCCGCCGGTGTCCCGGATGGCCGCCGTGTCGGGCCCGCCGGAGGCGGTGGCCGACTTCCTCCGGACGGCCGAACTGCCGTCCGAGGCCGAGGTGCTGGGGCCGGTGCCCCTGCCGGTGCCCCCCGCGGGACGACCGCGCCGGGCCGGGGCTCCGCCGCCCGGGGAGCAGTGGGAGCGGGCTCTGCTGCGCGTGCCGCCCGGCCGGGGCGCGGCCCTGGCGGCAGCGCTCAAGGCCGCGCAGGCGGCGAGGACGGCCCGGGGGAGTGGTCAGGGGACGGGTGTGTGGGTGCGGATCGACCCGGCCGACATCGGCTGAGACCCGTCGGGCCCGGACCTGGGGTTGGGTGGGGCCCGGGCGGATCCGGTGGGGGCCTGGACGGGTCCGGTGGGGGCTTGGGCGGGAGCGGGCTGTTCGGCGGAGGGGCGCGGCTGGGGGAGGGTGCCGCCCTTCGGCTGATGGCTGTCGAGGGTGTGTCGCCTGGGTTGGCGCGTTGGCCTGGACACGCGGCTGCCCTCCCGGAGGGGGCCGGGAGGGCAGGAGGGTGAGGCGGTGAGCCGTCGCTGGTCAGCCGTCGCGTGTCAGCCGTTGCGGGGGCCGGGGAAGGCCGTCGGCCGGACCTCTTCGCGCAGCGCCGGGCTCCCGGCGGTGGGCTGCGTCGGCATGGAGCGGGCCGCGGGGACGGTCGGCATCGTGGGGAGTCCGGCCGGCGCGTTGACCGTGCGCGTGCCGGACGGCTCCGGAGTGCGCTCCGGCTCGGCCGTGACCGTCTGCGCCGCCGCCCGGCGGGCGCCGTACCGGCGGTGCACGGCCTGCTTGGTGACACCCAGCGCGGATCCGACGGCGTCCCACGAGAAGCCGAGGGAGCGGTCGAAGTCCACGGCCGCCGTCACCAGGGTCTCGACGCTGTCCCGCAGCTCCTGGGCGAGACGTACCGTCGGGGCGGGTGCGCGTCCGTAGACGACGAAGCCCGTGGACGGGCCGGAGCGGCGCGGGCGGTAGACGTTGCCCAGCTGGGCGGTGAGGGTGCGCAGTGCGTCCACCTGCCGGCGGACCCGCTCGATGTCGCGCACCAGCAAGTGCAGGCTGGCCCGAGCCTGGGCGTCGTGGGTTGCGTGGTCGGCCATGAACAAGCCTCTCGAACCGGCGTTGAAAGGAACGGGCCGCGACTGCGGCCCTCTGTGGTCAACTCTGTCTTGACCAACGCGGATTCGCTCCGCTGGTCACGGTGCAGGGGCGTAGGGGCATATGCGTGCGCCTGTTTGCGCGGGGCGTGCGCCTCGCCCCCGGCGTTCGCCGGCCGCTGTCGGCGGCTTCCCGCGTCCGGCTCATAGACTGGGGCGTCGCCCGTCACCCGCCCCCGCCCCGAGAGGCCCCCAGCACCCCATGAAGCTCGTCTTCGCCGGTACACCCGAGGTCGCCGTTCCCGCCCTGGACGCTCTTCTCGCCTCCGGACGGCACGAGGTGGCCGCCGTCGTCACGCGGCCCGACGCTCCGGCCGGGCGGGGGCGCAGGCTCGTCGCGTCGCCCGTCGCCGAGCGGGCGGCGGAGGCCGGGATCGAGGTGCTGAAGCCGGTGAAGCCGAAGGACCCCGAGTTCCTGGAGCGGCTGCGGGAGATCGCGCCCGACTGCTGCCCCGTCGTCGCCTACGGCGCGCTGCTGCCCCGGATCGCCCTCGACGTCCCCGCGCACGGCTGGGTGAACCTGCACTTCTCGCTGCTGCCCGCCTGGCGGGGTGCAGCGCCCGTGCAGCACGCCATCATGGCCGGTGACGAGATCACCGGGGCGTCGACCTTCCTCATCGAGGAGGGGCTCGACTCGGGCCCGGTGTACGGGACGGTGACCGAGGAGATCCGGCCCACCGACACCAGCGGTGACCTGCTGACGCGGCTCGCGTTCGCCGGGGCCGGGCTGCTCGCGGCGACCATGGACGGGATCGAGGACGGCACGCTCAAGGCGGTGCCGCAGCCCGCCGAGGGCGTCAGCCTGGCGCCGAAGGTCAACGTGGAGGACGCGCACCTGGACTGGTCCGCGCCCGCGCTGCGCGTCGACCGGGTGGTGCGGGGCTGCACCCCGGCGCCCGGTGCCTGGACCACGTTCCGCGGCGAGCGGCTCAAGCTCATCCAGGTCACGCCGGTGCCCGACCGCACGGACCTCGCCCCGGGGGAGATCGCCGCCGGGAAGAACAGCGTGCATGTGGGTACGGGCTCGTACGCGGTGGAGCTGCTGTGGGTGCAGGCCCAGGGCAAGAAGCCGATGCGGGCCGCGGACTGGGCGCGCGGGGTGCGGATCGGGGAAGAGGAGCGGCTCGGAAGCTGACGCCCACCCGGCGGCTCGCCGGGTCCGTCAGCGCCGCCGGGTCCGCTGTCCGTCACCGGCCGAGCACCCCACTGCGGCCCACCCCGCCCGGCCCTGCGCCGGAGAACCCCGCCCCGGCCCCGCCGTCCGGCGGTGCGCCGCGCCTGCCTGCGCTGCGGCCCCGCCGTCCGGCGGTGCTCCGCACCTGCCCTCCCGGCTGCGGCCCCCCGCCGTCCGGCAGCGCGCCGCGCCGCCCGCGTCCTGCGCTGCGGTCCCGCCGTCCGGCGGTCCGCCGCACCTGCCCTCCGCTGTGGGCCAGCCGTCCGGCGCTACGCCGGCAACCTCGGCACCGGCGCCGCCGTCCGGCGGTCCGCCGCGCGTACCCTCCGCTGCGGGCCTGCCGTCCGGCGTTACGCCGGAAACCCGGCACCGGCGTCGCCGTCAGGCGCCGCGCCGCCCGCGTCCTGCGCTGCGGCCCCGCCGTCCGGCGGTGCTCCGCACGTACTCTCCGGGCCCGCCGTCCGGCCCTGCGCCGGAGATCCCCGCACCGGCCCCGCCCCGCCGCCCGGCAGTGTGCCGCACGTGCCCTCCGCCCCACCGCCGGACGGCACCCGGCGTAGGCTGGGGCGCGCATCTCTTCTCACACCCGGAGCACCTTTTTCGTGAGTGAACAGCCCCGCCGGCCCCGCACGTCCGGCAAGCCCTATCGCCGGCCCAAGAAGGACCCCGTCCGCATCCTCGCCTTCGAGGCGCTCAGGGCCGTGGACGAGCGCGACGCCTACGCCAACCTCGTCCTGCCGCCCCTGCTGCGCAAGGCCCGTGAGCAGGGCGACTTCGACGCCCGGGACGCGGCGCTGGCCACCGAGCTGGTGTACGGGACGCTGCGGCGGCAGGGGACGTACGACGCGGTGCTGGCGGCCTGCGTGGACCGGCCGCTCGGGGAGGTCGACCCGCCCGTGCTGGATGTGCTGAGCCTGGGGGCGCACCAGCTGCTCGGCACCCGCATCCCCACGCACGCGGCCGTCTCCGCCACCGTCGAACTGGCCCGGGTGGTGCTGGGCGACGGGCGGGCGAAGTTCGTCAACGCCGTGCTGCGCAAGGTCGCCCAGCACGATTTGGACGGCTGGCTGGAACGGGTGGCGCCGCCCTACGAGGACGACCCCGAGGACCACCTCGCCGTGGTGCACTCGCACCCGCGGTGGGTCGTGTCCGCGCTGTGGGACTCCCTGGGCGGCGGCCGCGCCGGCATCGAGGAGCTGCTGCGCGCCGACAACGAGCGGCCCGAGGTGACCCTGGTGGCCCGGCCCGGCCGCTCCGGCGCCGAGGAGCTGCTGGACGAGGACGCCGCCGTGCCGGGACGCTGGTCGCCGTACGCGGTGCGGCTGACCGAGGGCGGGGAGCCGGGTGCCGTCGCCGCCGTGCGCGACGGGCGGGCGGGAGTGCAGGACGAGGGCAGCCAGCTCGTCGCGATCGCCCTGGCCAACGCGCCGGTGGAAGGGCCCGACCGGCGGTGGCTGGACGGGTGCGCCGGACCGGGCGGCAAGGCCGCACTGCTGGGTGCCCTGGCCGCGCAGCGGGGAGCCCTGCTGGTCGCCTCCGAGAAGCAGACCCACCGGGCCGGGCTGGTGGCGCGGGCCCTGGACGGCAACCCCGGGCCGTACCAGGTGATCGCCGCGGACGGGACCCGCCCGGCGTGGCGGCCCGGCAGCTTCGACCGGGTGCTGGTCGACGTGCCCTGCACCGGTCTGGGCGCCCTGCGCCGCCGTCCCGAGGCGCGCTGGCGCCGCCGCCCGGAGGACCTGGAGGGGTTCGCGCCGCTCCAGCGCGGCCTGCTCCGCACCGCCCTGGAGTCGGTGCGCGTCGGCGGTGTCGTGGGCTACGCGACCTGCTCGCCGCACCTCGCCGAGACCCGGGCCGTGGTCGCCGACGTGCTGAAGCAGTTCCCGGACACCGATCTCATCGACGCCCGCGGGCTGCTGCCGGACGTGCCGGACCTGGGGGACGGGCCGGACGTGCAGCTCTGGCCGCATCTGCACGGCACCGACGCGATGTACCTGGCGCTCATCCGCCGGACCGGCTGACCCCCGCGGGCCGGCGGGCGTCCGCCCCGGCGCGTGTCACCCGTCGGGGCGGCCGGTCGCTGCTCCGGCGGGCTCCCCGGCCGGGGCCCTGCCGTCCTCCCGGGCCAGCCGGTGCGGCCACCACACCTTCGGGCCGATGTCCAGGAACAGGGACGTCACCAGCACCGAGCGCACGATGAACGTGTCGATGAGGACGCCGAGGGCGACCGTGAAGCCGATCTCGGCGAAGGCGACCAGCGGCAGGGTGCCGAGCGCGGCGAACGTCCCGGCCAGGACCAGACCGGCGGAGGTGATCACCGCGCCGGTGGCGGCGAGGCCCGTGACCACGCCCGTCCTGGTGCCCTGGCGGGCCGCCTCCTCGCGGATCCGGGTGGTCAGGAAGATGTTGTAGTCGATGCCCAGGGCCACCAGGAACACGAACACGAACAGCGGGAAGTCGGTCGCCTCGCCCGCGTAGTCGAAGACGTACCGGAACGCGAGCGCGCTGATGCCCAGGGCCGCCGTGAACGACAGGATCACCGTGCCGATCAGCAGCAGCGGGGCGACCAGGGCCCGCAGCAGGGCGCAGAGGATCAGCAGGACGACCACCAGCACCAGCGGGATGATCAGCACGTTGTCGTGCGTGGTCGCCTCGTCCATGTCCAGCAGGGCCGCCGTGCCGCCGCCCACCCGGGCGTCGGCGTCCGGCACCGCGTGCACGGCGTCGCGGACCCGCTCGACCGTCTGTTTCGCGGCCTCGCTGTCCGCCGGGGCCGTCATCGTCGCCTCGAAGAGGACCCTGCCCTCGAAGCCGGGTCTGGTGCCCGGCGGCAGCCCGAGGGACTGCGGCACCACGCCCGGGGTCCGCGCGACCGCCCGGCCCACGTCGACGGCCTGCTCCCGGTCGCTGACCACGACGAGCGGGTCGCCGCTGCCCGCCGGGAAGTAGCGGGCCGACACCTGCTGGCCCGTGATGGAGTCCGGCTCGCCCGTGAAGGCGTCCGCGTTGGGGATGCCCTCGGCCCGCAACTGGATCAGGCCCAGGGAGCAGACCGCCAGCGCGAGCGCGGTGACGGCCCAGGTGGTGCGCGGCCGGCGGGCGATCCGGCGGCCCGTGCGCGCCCAGAAGCCCCGCTCGGTCGGCTCGGCGGAGCCCAGGTGCGGGATCACCGGCCAGAAGATCCACCGGCCGCAGACGACCAGCAGGGCGGGGAACAGGCTCATCATGGCCAGCAGGGCGACGGCGACGCCGATGGCGGCGACCGGGCCGAGGCCCCTGGTGGAGTTCATCTCGGCGGCCAGCAGCACCAGCATGCTCAGCACCACGGTCGCCCCCGAGGCGAGCACGGCCGGTCCCGCCCGGTGCAGGGCCAGGGCCATGGCCTCGTGCCGGTCCTCGTGCCGGCGCAGCTCCTCCCGGTAGCGGGCGACCAGCAGCAGGGCGTAGTCCGTCCCCGCGCCGAAGACGAGCACCGTGAGGATGCCGGCGCTCTGCCCGTTGACCGTCAGGCCCGCGTGCGCGGCCAGGGCGTAGATCAGCGCCTGGGCGGTGAACAGGGCGCACACCACCGAGATCAGGGGCACCACCAGCAGGGTGAGGCTGCGGTAGGTGATGAGCAGCATGACGATCACGACGGTCATCGCCGCGAACAGCAGCGTGGAGTCGATGCCCTCGAAGGCCTCCGCCGAGTCGGCCGCCGTACCGCCCGGGCCCGTGACGTGCACGGCCAGGCCGCCCCCGCTCCCGCCGACGTCGTCGCGGATGGACTCCACCGCGGGGGAGATCCGCTCCCAGCCCTTCTCGTCCATGGTGATCGGCACGAACACCTGCGCGGCCCGGGGATCGGTGGCCCGGTCGAGGACCGGCCCGCGCGTCTGCGCGCCCCGGATGCCGTGGTCGCGCAACTCCCTCAGCTCGCGCACGTCCTGAGCGATCCGCGCCCGGTCCTGGGGCGTCAGCCCGCCGTCCCGCGCGTAGATCACCACCGCCGGGATCTGCTCCGGCCGGAAGTCCTCCGACTCCTGAAGCACCTGGGTCGACTCGGCGGACCCGGGCAGCCACGACGCCGCGTCGTTGTCCTGGGCGTCGGTCAGCTTCATGGCGAACGGGGCGGCGACGAGCAGGACGACCACCCAGAACACCAGCACGAGCCACTTGGCCCGCCGTCCGCAGACGAGGTGCGCGACGCCCTGCTTCATGTCGTCCCCCTCCGTGGAGACGCCCCGCGAGAGGCGCGGGGCCGTGACACGTGCGGCTCCGCCGCGCGGGCGCGACGAGCCAGGTGGGTCCCGCGGCCGGCGGAGCAGCTGGGTCCGGTGCCCACAACCCCCGCGGGGCATGGCAGTCTTAGGACATGGCCGTGCAGATCAACCCCAGCATCCTGTCCGCCGACTTCGCCCGCCTCGCGGACGAGGCGCAGGCCGTGCAGGGAGCCGACTGGCTCCACGTCGACGTCATGGACAACCATTTCGTCCCGAACCTCACGCTCGGGGTGCCGGTCGTAGAGTCGCTCGCCCGTGCGACGGACACTCCGCTGGACTGCCATCTGATGATCGAGGCCCCCGATCGGTGGGCGCCCCAGTACGTGGAGGCGGGGGCCGGTTCGGTCACCTTCCACGTCGAGGCCGCCGCCGCGCCGGTCCGGCTCGCCCGGGAGATCCGCGCCAAGGGCGCCCGCGCCTCGATGGCGCTGAAGCCCGCGACTCCCGTCGAGCCGTACGAGGACCTGCTCCCCGAGCTCGACATGCTGCTGATCATGACGGTCGAGCCGGGCTTCGGGGGACAGGCCTTCCTCGACATCATGCTTCCGAAGATCCGCCGGACCCGCGAGTTGATCAGCAAGCACGGGCTGGAGCTCTGGCTCCAGGTCGACGGCGGAGTCTCCGCTTCCACTATCGAGCGCTGTGCGGAGGCCGGAGCCGACGTCTTCGTCGCCGGATCGGCGGTCTACGGGGCGAACGACCCGGCAGAAGCGGTACGTGCACTACGCACCCAGGCCGAGGCGAACACCGCGAAGGCCACATGGGCGTGCGGCCACTGAGCCACAGCAAAGTGAACGGCTCTCATCAGGGCTGATCATCCGCGCCGGATCTGCAAGGATGAACGGCGAATCCAGAGTGTGAACAGCAGTGAGGAGATCGCCGTGTCGGGTATGTCGGCGGGCCGGTCAGCCATGCGGATGGGACCCGCTGAGCTGGTGCAGGCGGCGGCCATGGCCCGCCGCTTCTACCTCGAGGGCAAGTCCAAGATCCAGATCGCCGAGGAGTTCGGCGTCAGCCGCTTCAAGGTGGCCCGGGTCCTGGAGACCGCCCTCGAACGGGACCTCGTACGCATCGAGATCAGGGTGCCCGCGGAACTGGACGCCGACCGCTCGGACGCGCTCCGCGCCCGGTACGGCCTCCGGCACGCCGTCGTGGTCGAGTCGCCGGCCGAGGCCGAGGAGACGCCCGACCCCGAGAACCTGGGAGAGGTGGCCGCCGACCTGCTCGGCGAACTGGTCGACGAGGGCGACGTCCTGGGCCTCGCCTGGGGCCGCTCCACCATCCACATGGCGGCGGCGCTCGACCGGCTGCCGCCGTGCACGGTGGTGCAGCTGACCGGCGTGTACGACGCCGGGACCGCCGAACGCGGCTCGGTCGAGGCCGTGCGGCGGGCCGCCCAGGTCTCCGGAGGCGACGCCCACCCCATCTACGCCCCCATGCTGCTGCCCGACGCCGCCACGGCCACGGCGCTGCGCAACCAGACGGGCATCGCCCGGGCCTTCGAGCACTTCGACAAGGTCACCGTCGCCTGCGTCTCCATCGGGTCCTGGGAGCCGGGCATCTCCACGGTGCACGACATGCTCAGCGACGAGGAGCGCGCGCACTACGCCTCGCTCGGTGTCGCCGCCGAGATGTCCGCGCACCTCTTCGACGCGGAGGGGCGCCGGGTCGGCCGGGACCTGGGCGAGCGGTGCATCACCGTCAAGGCCGACCAGCTGCGCCGCATCCCCGAGGTCGTCGCCATAGCGGGCGGGCAGCGCAAGGGGCCGGCGATCGACGCCGTGCTGCGCTCCGGGCTGGTCACCAGCCTGGTGACGGACACCTCGGCCGCCGACTACCTGATGACCGCGGGCCCGGCCCCGAAGCCCGCGCTCAACCGCGCCGACCCGGACGGGGCCTGACCCATGGCCGGCCAGGTGCCCCTGCCGCACGACCCGGCGGGCCGGATCGTGCGCGTCCTCGACCTCGACGGGGTCACGGACAAGGCCGGCCTGATGGACCGCTGCGCCCGCGACCTGGCGCTGCCCGACTGGTTCGGCCGCAACTGGGACGCCCTCGCCGACTGCCTGTCCGACCCCGCCCTGTGGCCCGAGGGGGCCGTGGAGCGGGGTCTGCTGGTCGTCGTGCGCGGCTGGCGCGGCTACGCCGAGGCCCGGCCCGAGGAGTGGCAGGTCGCCGAGGAGATCTTCGCCGAGGCCACGGACCGCGGCCCGGGCCTGTTCGTGACCCTCGGCCTTGGAGCATCCTCCGAAGGAGGCCCTGACCAGGCTGGATGATTCGCCCGGGGTCGGGAGCGCCGGTGTCATGGGACAATGAAGTACGTGCTCTTTCCCCCTGGCCGGCCGGTCCGGGGGTCACCTCTGATCGACTGGGATGTGCAGCACGTGCGTTTCCTCAATGACATCCAGCCCGGGTACGACCTGACGTACGACGACGTCTTCATGGTGCCGAGCCGCTCCTCGGTGGGCTCGCGGCAGGCCGTCGACCTCAGCTCCCCGGACGGCACGGGCACCACCATCCCGCTCGTCGTCGCCAACATGACCGCCATCGCCGGGCGCCGCATGGCCGAGACCGTGGCCCGCCGCGGCGGCCTGGTGGTGATCCCGCAGGACATCCCGATCGACGTGGTCACCGACGTCGTGGCCTGGGTCAAGAGCCGGCACCTGGTGCTGGACACCCCGATCATCCTGTCCCCGCACCAGACCGTCGCCGACGCGCTGGGGCTGCTGCCCAAGCGGGCGCACGACGCCGGTGTCGTCGTCGACGAGCACCACCGGCCCGTCGGCGTGGTCACCGACGCCGACCTCTCCGGCGTGGACCGCTTCACGCAGCTCTCCGAGGTCATGTCCCGGGACCTGCTGCTCATCGACGCCGACAAGGACCCGGGCGAGGCCTTCGGCGTCCTCGACCACGCCAACCGCCGCTACGCCCCCGCGGTCCACCCCGACGGCACGCTCGCCGGCATCCTGACCCGCAAGGGCGCCCTGCGCGCCACGCTCTACACCCCGGCCACCGACGACCGCGGCCGGCTGCGCGTCGCGGCGGCCGTCGGCATCAACGGCGACGTCGCGGGCAAGGCCGAGCAGCTGCTGAAGGCCGGTGTCGACACGCTCGTCATCGACACCGCGCACGGCCACCAGGAGTCGATGATCAGCGCCCTGAAGCTGGTGCGCGACCTCGACCCGCAGGTGCCGATCGTGGCGGGCAACGTCGTGGCGGCCGCAGGCGTGCGCGACCTCATCGAGGCCGGCGCGGACATCGTCAAGGTCGGTGTCGGCCCCGGCGCCATGTGCACCACGCGCATGATGACCGGCGTGGGCCGGCCGCAGTTCTCCGCCGTCCTGGAGTGCGCCGCCGAGGCGGCGAAGTACGGCAAGCACGTGTGGGCCGACGGCGGCGTCCGCCACCCCCGCGACGTCGCCATGGCCCTCGCCGCCGGCGCGTCCAACGTGATGATCGGCTCCTGGTTCGCCGGCACCTACGAGTCCCCGGGCGACCTCCAGCACGACGCCCAGGGCCGCGCCTACAAGGAGTCCTTCGGCATGGCCTCCGCCCGCGCCGTGCGCAACCGCACCTCCGAGGAGTCGGCGTACGACCGCGCCCGCAAGGCGCTGTTCGAGGAGGGCATCTCCACCTCCCGCATGTTCCTCGACCCGGCCCGCCCCGGCGTGGAGGACCTGATCGACTCGATCATCGCGGGCGTCCGCTCCTCCTGCACCTACGCCGGCGCCGGCTCCCTGGCCGAGTTCGCCGAGAAGGCCGTCATCGGCGTCCAGAGCGCCGCCGGCTACGCCGAGGGCAAGCCCCTGCACGCGAGTTGGAGCTGACCGCCCGCCACCTTCCTGAACGGCCCCCGCCGACCCGCCCAGCGGGACGGCGGGGGCCGTTCCGCATGCCGGCCGCCGAGCGGGCGGGGACCCCGCCGGAGCCCCCGTGACGCGGGCCGGTGCAACAGTCGACAGCCGCCCTGCAACGAACGCTCACGGCGCCCCCGTCAACGCAATGATCTTGCGGGTATGCGCAAGGTTGCTGCATTTCGGGAGCAACGCCGATCCTCGTAGGCTGTCGCCTCGTACGTGGCGTGGCGGGGACTCCGCTCGGTGGGTCCCTGCTCAAGGGTGCCCGCGGTCCCTGCCGCCCTGACCGGCAGCGAAAAGGAGCCAGCGCGTGCTCGACCAAGGCGCACCCCCGCACAACCCAGGCCAGACAGCCGCCCCCGCGTCCCCCGGCATCGGCGCGCGCCTCATGCGCCGCAAGCCGGTGGAACGCCTGGTCGCGGAGGGTGGGCAGGGCGAGGGAGGATCGCTGCGCCGCTCCCTGGGGCTGTGGCAGCTCACCATGATCAGCATCGGTGCCACCCTCGGCACCGGCATCTTCGTGGTCCTCGGCGAGGCCGTCCCCAAGGCGGGCCCGGCCGTCACGCTCTCCTTCGTCATCGCCGGTCTGACCGCCCTGTTCTCGGCCCTGTCCTACGCCGAGCTGGCCGGCACCATCCCCGTCTCCGGCTCCTCCTACTCGTATGCGTACGCAACGATGGGCGAGCTGATCGCCTGGGTCTGCGGCTGGTGCCTGGTGCTGGAGTACGGCGTGTCCGTCGCCGCCGTGGCCGTCGGCTGGGGCGAGTACCTCAACGAACTGCTCGACGGGACCATAGGCGTCACCATCCCGGCGGCCCTGTCCGCGCCGCCCGGTGACGGCGGCGTGTTCAACCTGCCCGCGCTGATCGTCGTCCTGCTCGCCATGGCGTTCCTGCTGGGCGGCGCCCGCGAGTCGGCCCGCGCCAACACCGTCATGGTCGTCGTGAAGATCGCCGCGCTGGTGCTGTTCTGCGCCATCGGCGTCCAGGGCTTCCGCTCCGGCAACTACGAGAACTTCATGCCGCTCGGCATGGCCGGGGTCAGTGCCGCCGGTGCCACGCTGTTCTTCTCCTACATCGGCTTCGACGCCGCCTCCACCGCCGGTGAGGAGGCCAAGAACGCCCAGCGCGACCTGCCCCGCGCGATCATGCTGTCGCTGGTCATCGTCACCGCGCTGTACGTGCTGGTCGCAGCCGTCGCCGTCGGCGCCAAGCCCTGGAAGGGCTTCACCGACTCCGAGGCCGCCCTCGCCCAGATCATGCGCGAGGTCACCGGGCAGAGCTTCTGGGGCACGCTCCTCGCCTTCTGCGCCGTCATCGCCATCGCCAGCGTGGTGCTGACCGTGCTCTACGGCCAGACCCGCATCCTGTTCGCCATGTCCCGCGACGGACTGGTCCCCAAGGTGTTCGCCCGGGTCCACCCGAAGACCGGCGCGCCGCGCGCCAACACCCTGATCGTGTCGCTGTTCTGCGGCGTCCTGGCCGCCGCGATCCCGCTCGGGCAGCTCGCCGACGCCACCAGCATCGGCACCCTGTTCGCCTTCGCGCTGGTCAACATCGCCGTCGTGGTGCTGCGCCGGACCAAGCCGGACCTGCCCCGCACCTTCCGGGTGCCGCTCTCGCCGGTGCTGCCGGCGCTCGGCTTCGGCTTCTGCGTCTGGATGATGGGCAGCCTGTCCACCGTGACCTGGGTGGTCTTCGGTGTCTGGATGGCGGCCGGGCTCGTGTTCTACTTCGTGTACGGCTACCGCCGCTCCCGACTCGCACCATCCGAGAAGTGATCGACCCACAGTGCTGAACGATCTCGACGAACGCATCGTGCACGCCCTCGCCGAGGACGCCCGCCGCTCCTACGCCGACATCGGCTCGCTCGTCGGCCTGTCCGCGCCCGCCGTGAAGCGGCGCGTGGACCGGCTGCGGGCGACCGGGGCCATCACCGGCTTCACCGTACGGGTGGACCCGGGCGCCCTCGGCTGGGAGACCGAGGGGTTCGTCGAGATCTACTGCCGCGGCAACACCTCCCCGGAGACCATCCAGCGCGGTCTGGAGCGCTACCAGGAGGTCGTGGCCGCCTCGACGGTCACCGGGGACGCGGACGCGATCGCCCAGGTCTTCGCCTCCGACATGCGCCACTTCGAACGGGTCCTGGAGCGGATCGCCGGCGAGCCGTTCGTCGAGCGCACCAAGTCCGTGCTCGTCCTCTCGCCGCTGCTGCGGCGCTTCTCGTCCGGGTCGCCGACGTAATACCCGTGGCCCCCCGCGGGCCGACCGGCCTAGCCTGGGTGCCATGAACCGGCGACATTGATCCACCTGCCGTGCCTCCCGGGGACCGCCCCGGACGCCGTACCCCCGGCGTCCGATCGGTCCTGACGGGAAGGCCCCATGACACTCACGCCCCCGCGCGCGCCCGGCGTCCGCCGGCTGACGCGCACGCTGTACGGCTACGCGTTCCTCGACGACTTCGTCCTGCTCTACCCGCTGTACGCGCTGCTGTTCGCCGACACCGGCCTGCCGCTGTGGCAGATCTCGTCCCTCTTCGCGCTGTGGTCGCTGACCTCGGTGGTGCTGGAAGTGCCCTCCGGCGCCTGGGCGGACGCGGTGTCGCGCCGCGCACTGCTGTGGATCGGCCCGCTGCTCACCGCCCTCGGCTTCACGCTGTGGGTGGCCGTCCCCTCGTACGCGGCCTTCGCCGCCGGTTTCGTCCTGTGGGGGGCCGGTGGTGCCCTCGGGTCCGGCGCCCTGGAGGCGCTGGTCTACGACGAGCTGGACCACCAGGGCGCCGCCGGCGCCTACGCGCGGGTCATGGGCCGGGCCCGGGCCGCCCGGCTGCTGGGCACGGTCGCCTCCATCGGCCTCGCGGCGCCCGTGTTCGCCCGGGGCGGCTACCCGGCCGTCGGTGCCGCGAGCGTCCTGGCCTGCCTGCTGGCCGCCCTGACCGCGACCCGGTTCCCGGAGCACCGGGCCCGGCCGGGAGGCGGCGGCGACGGCTGGGCGGCGACCCTGCGGTCCGGGCTCGCCGGAGTTCGCGGGGACCGGGCGGTGCGCGGCGCGCTGCTGCTCGTCCCGGCCGTGGCCGCGGTCTGGGGCGCCCTCGACGAGTACACCCCCCTGCTGGTCCGGGACATCGGCGTGGCCGACGCCACCGTGCCCTGGCTGCTCATGCTGATCTGGGCGGGCGTCACCGCCGGCAGCCTGCTGACCGGACCGGCCGAGCGGCTCGGCACGGCCGGGCTCGCGGCCCTGCTGACGATCGGCGCGCTCGCCCTCGCCGTGGGCGCCGCGGCCCGGTCGCTCGCCGGGATCGTTCCGGTCGCCCTCGCCTTCGCGGCGTTCCAGCTGGCGGAGGTGCTCGCCGACGTCCGGCTCCAGCACCGGATCGACGAGTCGCGCCGGGCCACGCTCACCTCCGTCGCCGGCCTGGGCACCGAACTGGCGACGGTCGCCACGTTCGGCGTGTACGCGCTGCTCGGCACGGAGCTGGCGCACGCCACCGTCTTCGCCCTCCTGGCGATTCCCTACCTGGTCACCGCCCTGGCGCTGGTCAGAGCGCGGGCCGCCACGGCACGACCGTGAAGTCGCCCGTCCCCTTCCTGACCTTCTCGAAGGGGGCGGAGCTCACGCACTTGGGCAACCCGTCGGTCTCGGCGGGGCTGCCCGTGGCGGCCCAGCTGTAGCCGAGCCGGTCGTGGCGGCCCAGGTCGTGGACGGTGACGCCCACCCGCTTGCCCTCGGCGCCCGGCAGGTCGGACTCGGTGACGACGCCCGAGACGACGGCCACCCTGCCCCCCGTCACCAGGCAGTCGACCTCCACCTCGGCCCGGGCCCCGGAGCCGTCCCGATAGTGGCTGAACGTGAAGGTCCCGGTGGCCTTCGTCGGGTCGGCCCCGTCCGCCGCTGCCAGGTGCGCGTCGAACGTGAACGTGATGTCGTCCCCGGCCGAGCGGTACAACTCGGCGGTGCCGGTGAGCGCGGCGGCCTCCCGCTGCCGGGGCGTGCCGGAGGCCGTCGCGGCGGAGGCCGCCCCGGCGGTGAGCAGCAGTGCGGAACCGAGCACGACGATCTTCGTACGGCGCTTCATTGCGGTCCTTTCCGCAGGTCGTGTGGACGGTCCCCACTCTCCCGGCCCGTGCCCGCCGGGTCGTCGCGCCCAGGGCGGGACCCCGTCTCCGCCGCGCGGCGGGGCGGACGGGACGACCCCCGCCTTCCAGGACGACCCGGGCTCCTCCTCGGGTCGCGCAACGAATCGCCGCCCGGCCCCGGAGGCACGCAACGAACCGTTCAGCAGCGCGCAACGGCTCCTTCTTGTCCCCCCTGGTCAGCCGCCCGTACCGTCTACGTGGCCCCTTCAACGACCTCGTGGGCCCTTCGACCACCCCTCCGCCCCGTGAGGAACACGCATGCGCACCGCCCTGCTCCAGAGCTCCGGCCGCCCCGGCTCGACCGTCGAGAACCTCAAGGTCCTCGACGAGGCCGCGGGCCGGGCCGCCGCCGCGGGCGCCGGGCTGCTCGTCACGGCGGAGATGTTCCTGAGCGGCTACGCGATCGGCGACGACATCGGCCGGCTCGCCGAACCCGCCGACGGCGACTGCGCGGACGCGATCGCGGAGATCGCCACGCACCACGGCCTGGCCATCGCCTACGGCTACCCCGAGCGGGCCGGCGACACGGTGTTCAACTCCGCCCAGCTGATCTCCGCCGACGGCGCCCGGCTCGCCAACTACCGCAAGACCCACCTCTTCGGCTGCTTCGAGCGCGACCACTTCACGCCCGGCGAGCAGCCGGTCGTCCAGGCCGAGATCGACGGCGTGCGCGTCGGCATCCTCATCTGCTACGACGTGGAGTTCCCGGAGAACGTCCGCGCCCACGCCCTGGCCGGCACCGACCTGCTGATCGTCCCGACCGCGCAGATGCACCCGTTCCAGTTCGTCGCCGAGTCGATGATCCCGGTGCGGGCCTTCGAGAACCAGATGTACGTCGCGTACGTCAACCGGGTCGGCCGCGAGGGCGAGTTCGAGTTCGTGGGCCTGTCGACGCTCGCCGGCCCCGACGGGATCGCCCGCACCCGGGCCGGCCGCGGTGAGGACCTCGTCCTCGCCGACGTCGACCCCGCCTTCGTCGCCGCCTCCCGCAAGGCCAACCCGTATCTGAGCGACCGGCGGCCCGGCCTGTACCGGCCGCTCGTCTGATCCCCCCCCGAACCACCCGTCCGTACCCGTGCAAGGAGTCCGTACCCCATGACGTCCACCGTGCCCAACGCCGTCGAGCACGCAGACGCGCAGCAGCCGCCGATCACCATGTTCGGCCCGGACTTCCCGTACGCGTACGACGACTACCTCGCCCACCCGGCCGGACTCGGGCAGATACCCGCGACCGAGCACGGCACCGAGGTCGCGGTCATCGGCGGCGGGCTGTCCGGCATCGTCGCCGCGTACGAGCTGATGAAGATGGGCCTCAAGCCGGTCGTGTACGAGGCCGACCAGATCGGCGGCCGGCTGCGCACCGTCGGCTTCGAGGGGTGCGACGAGTCGCTCACCGCGGAGATGGGCGCCATGCGCTTCCCGCCGTCCTCGACGGCCCTGCAGCACTACATCGACCTCGTGGGCCTGCAGACGCGTCCGTTCCCCAACCCCCTGGCCGAGACGACCCCCTCGACCGTCGTCGACCTCAAGGGCGAGGCGCACTACGCCGAGACCATCGACGACCTGCCGCAGGTCTACCGGGACGTCGCCGAGGCCTGGGGCCGGTGCCTGGAGGAGGGCGCCGACTTCTCCGACATGAACCGCGCCCTGCGCGAGCGGGACGTGCCGCGCATCCGCGAGATCTGGTCCCAGCTCGTCGAGAAGCTCGACAACCAGACCTTCTACGGCTTCCTGTGCGACTCCGAGGCGTTCAAGTCCTTCCGGCACCGGGAGATCTTCGGCCAGGTCGGCTTCGGCACGGGCGGCTGGGACACCGACTTCCCCAACTCCATCCTGGAGATCCTGCGCGTCGTCTACACCGAGGCCGACGACCACCACCGCGGCATCGTGGGCGGCTCCCAGCAGCTGCCGCTGCGCCTGTGGGAGCGCGAGCCGCAGAAGATCGTCCACTGGCCGCTCGGCACCTCGCTGGCGACCCTGCACGAGGGCGGCGAGCCGCGCCCGGCCGTCACCCGGCTGCACCGCACGGCCGGCAACCGGATCACGGTGACGGACGCCCGCGGCGACATCCGCACCTACCAGGCGGCGATCTTCACCGCCCAGTCCTGGATGCTGCTGTCGAAGATCCAGTGCGACGACTCGCTCTTCCCGATCGACCACTGGACCGCGATCGAGCGCACCCACTACATGGAGAGCTCCAAGCTGTTCGTGCCGGTGGACCGCCCGTTCTGGCTGGACAAGGACGAGGAGACCGGCCGGGACGTCATGTCGATGACGCTCACCGACCGCATGACCCGCGGCACCTACCTGCTGGACGACGGCCCCGACAAGCCCGCGGTCATCTGCCTGTCGTACACCTGGTGCGACGACAGCCTGAAGTGGCTGCCGCTGTCCGCGAACGAGCGGATGGAGGTCATGCTGAAGTCCCTCGGCGAGATCTATCCCAAGGTCGACATCAGGAAGCACATCATCGGCAACCCGGTGACGGTCTCCTGGGAGAACGAGCCCTACTTCATGGGCGCGTTCAAGGCCAACCTGCCCGGCCACTACCGCTACCAGCGGCGCCTGTTCACGCACTTCATGCAGGACCGGCTGCCCGAGGACAAGCGCGGCATCTTCCTCGCCGGCGACGACATCTCCTGGACGGCCGGCTGGGCCGAGGGCGCGATCCAGACCGCCCTCAACGCGGTCTGGGGCGTCATGCACCACTTCGGCGGCGAGACCGACCCGACCAACCCGGGCCCCGGCGACCTCTACGACGAGATCGCGCCCGTGGAACTGCCGGAGGACTAGCACCACCGCGCGGGCAGGTCGAGGGGCGTGAGCAGCATGCGCCCCGCGAAGCCCACCGCCGTGTCCAGGCGTTCGGTGAACTCCCCGGCCACGTCGGGGAGTTCGCGCAGGGCCCACAGGGCGCGGGCCGCCGTCCAGGTGGCGTCCCGCGCACGGTCCAGGCTCCAGGAGCCGAGCAGGTGCGTCAGCGGGTCGGCGATCTGGAGGAGGTCGGGGCCCGGCATCAGGTCCTCGCGGATGCGCTCCTCCAGCGAGACGAGAAGATCGCCCACCGCCTCGAACTCGTCCTCCAGCTCGGCCGGGGCGCAGCCGAGCGCACGGCAGGTGTCCACGACGGCCAGCGCGAGGTCGTGGCCGATGTGCGCGTTGATGCCCGCCAGCGCGAACTGCAGGGGCCGCACCCCGGGATGGCGGCGGAACTGGAACAGCGGCCGCCAGCAGGCCGGTGGGCGCCGCTCGTCCAGGGCCGCCTCGACGGCGTCGAGATAGCGCCGCGCGAACCGCACGTCCAGCGTGACCGCCGCGTGCGGGTCGGTGAACCGTCCGGCCTCGACGTGGCGGTCGACCTCCTGCGTCACGGCGAGGTAGACGCGGTTGAAGACCGCCACGCCGTCGCGCGGGTGCAGGGCCGCGTCGAGGGCGCGCATCCGGTGGATCACGGCGTCGACCGGGGTGTCCACGGCTGGGGGGAGTGGTTCGCATCGCGGCATGCGGGCAGAGTCCCAGCTCCGGGCCGGCGGCAGTACCGGCGGGCCCGGCGCTTCCCCGAAACGGGGGAACGCGGCCGGGCGTCACGCGACCTCGGCGGTCTAGGACTTGGCGTCGCCGTAGGAGGAGGTGCCCTCGTCGAGCAGGGGCTGCTGCGTCTTGAGGTGGGCCGGGGCGAAGGCCCGCAGGGCGTGGTAGCCGGTGATCACCACGAGGGTGCCGAGCGCGATGCCGCTCAGCGAGAACGTGTCCGTGAACTTCAGCGACACGTTGCCGACGCCGATGATGATGCCCGCCGCCGCCGGGACGAGGTTCAGCGGATTGCGCAGATCCACCTCGGCGTTGATCCAGATCTGCGCGCCGAGCAGGCCGATCATGCCGTACAGGATGACCGTGATGCCCCCCAGCACCCCGCCCGGGATCGCCGCCACGACCGCGCCGAACTTGGGGCACAGGCCGAACAGCAGGGCGAAGCCGGCGGCGGCCCAGTACGCGGCCGTCGAGTAGACGCGGGTCGCGGCCATCACGCCGATGTTCTCGGAGTAGGTGGTGGTGGGCGGGCCGCCAGCCGCGGTCGACAGCATCGAGCCGACGCCGTCGGCCGCGATCGCCGTGCCCAGCTTGTCGTCCAGCGAGTCGCCGGTCATCTCGCCGACCGCCTTCACGTGCCCGGCGTTCTCGGCGACCAGGGCGATGACGACCGGCAGCGCGACCAGGATCGCCGACCACTCGAAGGACGGGCCGTGCAGGGTCGGCAGTCCGATCCAGTCGGCCTGGCCCACGCCGGACAGGTCCAGCCGCCAGTGGTCGGTGACCTTGCCGCTGCCGTCCGCCGAGTGGATCTTCCCGAAGGCCAGGTCGAAGACCCAGGAGACGGCGTATCCGAAGACCAGCCCGAGGAAGATCGCGATGCGCGACCAGAAGCCGCGCAGACAGACGACCGCGAGGCCGGTGAACAGCATGACCAGCAGCGCCGTCCACTGGTCCTGCGGCCAGTACGTCGACGCGGTCACCGGGGCGAGGTTGAAGCCGATCAGCATGACCACCGCGCCCGTGACGATGGGCGGCATCGCCACGTGGATGATGCGCGCACCGAACCGCCGCACGGCGAGGCCCACCAGGAACAGCGCGCCGCCCACCACGAAGACCGCGCCGGTGACGGTGGCGCTGCTGCCGCCCTGCGCGCGGATCACGGCCGCCACGCCGACGAAGGACAGCGAGCACCCGAGGTAGCTGGGCACCCGGCCGCGGGTGGCCAGCAGGAACACCGCGGTCGCGACGCCCGACATCATGATCGCGAGGTTGGGGTCCAGGCCCATCAGGACCGGGGCCACGAACGACGCCCCGAACATGGCCACCACGTGCTGGGCGCCCAGCCCGGCCGTGCGGGGCCAGGAGAGCCGCTCGTCGGGGCGGACCACGGCGCCGGGCGCCGGTACCTTGCCGTCGCCGTGAACTTTCCAGCGGACGCCGAGATCCATGGTGCGGTTTCGCTTTCGTCGTGCGTGCGAGTGTCCGGACCATTGTCGGGGTGCGCGGGGAGCGGTCGTGACCGGGGCTGACCAGGACGGTCCGTGCCGGTACCGGCCGGTGGGCGCCTGCGGCCGGCTTGACCCGGTGGGGCCGTACCGTGCAGGCCCGCCGGGTCAGGGGCGCGGGTCCGGCACTGCCGTCTCCCGCCGTCCGACCTTGGTCCGCTCACCGGGGCGCAGCACCCCCGCGAACGCCACCAGACCGCACGACAGCGCCGTCACCAGGCAGAACGACACCATCAGGCTGGTCGCCTGGGCCAGCATGCCGATCGCGCTCGGTGCGATGAGCCCCGAGGTGTACGTGATGGTCGCGACGCCGGCGATGGCCAGGCTCGGGTTGGAGTCGCTGCGGCCCGCCGCCGCGAAGCACAGCGGCACGACGACGGCGATGCCCAGCCCCATCAGCGCGAACCCGCCCATCGCCACCGCCGGGTGGTCGGCCACCACGATCAGCAACCCGCCCAGCACGGCGAACACACCGCTCGCCCGCACGGTCCGCACGGCCCCGAAGCGGTCCACGACCCTGTCGCCGGCGATGCGGGCCACCGCCATGGTGAGCGTGAAGCCCGTGGTGCACGCGGCGGCCAGGCCGGCCGAGGTCTCCAGCTGCTCGCGCAGGTACACCGCCGACCAGTCCAGGCTCGCGCCCTCGGCGAACACCGCGCAGAAGCCGATCGCGCCGATGAGCAGGGCGGAACGGGGCGGCAGGGCGAACCGCGGCGGCGGCTCCTCGTCCTCGGCGGGCTGGAGGTCGAGCACCCACTGGCAGGACAGCACACCGGCGGCGGTGAGGACCGCGGCGGCCAGGACGTGGTGCAGCCGGGCGTCCGAACCGAGGTGCGCGGCCAGCGTGCCGGCCGCCGAACCCACCAGGGCACCCGCGCTCCACATGCCGTGCAGGCCGGACATGATGGACCGGCCGAGACGGTTCTCGACCTCGACGCCCAGCGCGTTCATCGCCACGTCGGCCATGCCCGCCGTCGCGCCGTACACGAACAGGGCCAGACACAGCGTCAGCAGGTTCGGGGCGAGGGACGGCAGGACCAGCGCCATCGTCCACAGGGCGATCAGCCCGCGCAGCGCGTTGCGGGCGCCGAAGCGGTGACTGATGCTGCCCGCCAGCGGCATCGCGACCGAGGCGCCCAGGGCGGGGAAGGCGAGCGCGATGCCCAGCTGCCCGGCGCTCACCCCGGCGTGGTCCTGGATCCAGGGCACGCGGGTGGCGAACGAACCGGTGACGGCGCCGTGCACGGCGAAGACCGCGGCCACGGCGTACCGGGACCGCTTCACCTCGCGCAGTTCGTCGACCACGTTGCCCATTCTGCGGTCCCCCTCCGGCTCGCTGCCGTGCTCGTGTCGTGGAGGCGTAAACTATCAGGAACCCTGCCTGATAATAAGAGGGTCTCCGGCGCACCCGGCCGACGGGCGCCGCCGATCTGGGAGGATCCCCGGCATGCCCGCATCCCCGAGCACCGCCCGGGCCATCAACGACCGGCTCGCGCTGCGCCTGCTGCAGCAGGAAGGCCCGTTGACGGCAGGGCAGTTGAAGCAGCTGACCGGCCTGTCCCGGCCGACCGTCGCCGACCTCGTCGAACGCCTCACCGCCGCCGGGCTGATCTCGGTCGTGGGCGAGGCGGGGGAGCAGCGCCGCGGACCCAACGCCAGGGTCTACGGCATCGTCGCCGACCGCGCCCACCTGGCCGCGCTCGACGTCCGCACCGAGGGCGTCGCCGTGACGGTCGCGGACCTGCTCGGGCGGGTCCTGGCCGAGGCCGCGGTGCCCATCGGGGGCGACACGGGGACGGGGCCCGCCGTGGAGCAGGCCGTCTCGCTCGTGGAGCGCGTGGTGAAGGAGGCTGGGGCGGAGCGTCTGCACACCGTCGGGATCGGCGCGCCCGGTCTGATCGACCCGGCCAGTGGCGAACTGCGCGATTCCACCGGGCTGCCGGCGTGGCACCGCCGCCTGGCCGCCGCCCTCCAGGAGCGGCTGCCCGAGACCCGGGTGAGCGTGGAGAACGAGACCAACCTCGCGGCCCTGGCCGAGCAGCGCGACGGCGCCGCCCGGGACCGGGACACCTTCGTGCTGCTCTGGCTGGGCCACGGGACGGGTGCGGCCGTCGTCCTCGACGGAGCCCTGCGCCGCGGTGCCTCCGGCGGCACCGGGGAGATCGGCTTCCTCCCGGTGCCGGGCACCGACGCGCTGCCGTCGTCGACCGACTGCGAGGGCGGCTTCCACTCCCTGGCCTCGTCGGCGGCGGTGGTGCGGCTGGCGGCGGAGCAGGGGGTGCCGCCCGGACCGGGGCGGAAGGAGCCGTCCGCGGAGATGGCGCGGACCGCGGCGGACCTGGTGCGCGCGGCGGTGGAGGACGTACGGCACGAGGGGGGCGAGGCCGGGGGCGCGGTCACGGGGGAGCGGTCGGGTCCGGCCGCCTCCGCGCGGTTCCTCGACGCCCTGGCCGACCGGATCACCGTCGGAGCCGCCTCGGTCGTGGCGGTCCTGGACCCCGGCTGCGTGGTGCTCGGCGGTGAGATCGGCCAGGCCGGCGGCGAGGCGCTCGCGGCCCGCGTGCAGGACCGGCTCGCCCGGATGACACCGCTGCGGACGGAGGTCCGGCCCACCACGCTGGGCGGCGCCGCGGTCCTCCGCGGCGCCCTGCTGACGGCCCGCGACCGCGCCCAGGAGGAACTGTTCACCCCTCGGCGGTGACGTACGGGTCCGCGAGAGGGCTTGGGAAGGCCCGACGGCGGGCAAGGGCCGTCGTCACCGCCGCCGGGCCGGTTCGTGGGGGAGTGCCGACCCTGCGACGACCCTAGAAAGGACTAGACCATTGCGTCAATAGGTGCGGGTCGGCGGGCCCGTCAAGAGCGCTGAGCGGCGCGGGAGTTGCGGTGCCCGTCGCGCGGGGGAAGAGGGCCGGCACGCTCTGTGAGGCAGCCCACACCCTTCACCCCTCTGGACGCCGATCGGGCGTGGCACACTGGCCCTGTATCAACAGCAGCGCACTCCGGGGTCGGTGAAAGTCCGAACCGGCGGTTACAGTCCGCGACCCGATCGCTTCCAGCGACCGGTTGACCAGGTGAAATTCCTGGACCGACGGTTAAAGTCCGGATGGGAGGCAGTGCGCGGCGAGCGGGCATCCGTGCGCGCCGCCCGAGCAGTCCGTCCTGAGGGCGGACTCCGTCCGGCGTCGTCCCCGGTGTTCGTTCGTGTCATCTGTCGTCATCGACAGCCCCGGAGTCCGTGCCCGAAGAGGCAGGAGGACCCGGGAAGTGTTCACCGGAATCGTCGAAGAGCTGGGCGAGGTCACCGCCGTCGAGACCCTCGACGACGCCTGTCGCTTCCGCCTGCGCGGCCCCCTCGTCACCCAAGGCGCCAAGCACGGGGACTCCATCGCCGTCAACGGCGTCTGCCTCACGGTCGTCGACCACGAGGGTGACGAGTTCACGGCCGACGTCATGGCCGAGACCCTCAACCGCTCCAGCCTCGGGGCCCTCCGGCCCGGTTCCCGCGTCAACCTCGAACGCCCCATGGCCGTCGGGGACCGCCTCGGAGGCCACATCGTGCAGGGCCACGTCGACGGCACCGGCGAGATCCTGGAGCGCAGGCCCTCGGAGAACTGGGAGATCGTGAAGATCTCCCTGCCCGCCGACCTCACCCGGTACGTCGTCGAGAAGGGCTCCATCACCGTCGACGGCATCAGCCTCACCGTCGTCGACGCCGCCCCCGACCACTTCACGGTCAGCCTCATCCCGACCACCCTCGACCTGACCACGCTCGGCCACAAGCAGCCCGGCGACCCGGTCAACCTCGAGGTCGACGTCATCGCCAAGTACGTCGAGCGGATGCTCGGCGACCGCGCCCGGGGGGCAGCCGCGTGAACACGCTGAACTCCGAGGCCTTCACCCTCTTCGGCCAGCACATCAAGTGGGCCGACATGATCGGCAACCTCTTCGGCCTCGCCGCCCTCGCGCTCGGCTGGCGGCGCTCCCTCTGGACCTGGCCCGTGCAGTTCCTGGCCGGCCTCATCCTCTTCGGCGCCTTCTTCGGCCACCTCACCGGCAGCGCCGGCAAGCAGGCGGTCGTCATGATCGTCGCCCTGTACGGCTGGTGGCAGTGGCAGCGCGGCAAGGGACAGGGCGAGGACGGCCACATCGCCGTCCGGTTCGCCACCTGGCGCGAACGCGCCGCGATGGCCGCGGCGGCCGCCGCCGGCACGGTCGCGGTGGCGCTGCTGTTCACGGCCTACCCGAAGCTGTCCTGGGACCCCTGGCCGGACGCCTACATCTTCGTCGGCACCGTGGTCGCCATGTACGCCCAGGCCCGCGGCATGGTCGAGTTCTGGTTCGCCTGGCTGCTCGTCGACCTCGTCGGCGTGCCCCTCAACTTCGCCAACGGCTACGCCTTCTCCGGCTTCGTCTACGTCATCTACGGCGCGCTCGTCCTGTGGGGCATGCGCGACTGGTGGCTGCGCTCGCGTCAGGCCGCGCGGCCCACCCTGGAAGGAGCGCCGGCATGAGCACGGCACCGATCCTGTACAGCGCCGACGGCGAGTTCGAGGACCTCGCGCTCGACCCCGTCGAGCAGGCCGTGGCCGACATCGCCGCGGGCCGCCCCGTCGTGGTCGTCGACGACGAGGACCGGGAGAACGAGGGCGACCTCGTCATCGCGGCCGAGAAGGCGACCCCCGAGATCGTCGCCTTCATGATGAGCGAGTGCCGCGGCCTGATCTGCGCCCCCATGGAGGGCGACGAACTGGACCGGCTCGAACTCCCGCAGATGGTCGAGGACAACACCGAGTCGATGAAGACCGCGTTCACGGTCTCCGTCGACGCCTCCGCCGCCCACGGCGTGAGCACCGGCATCTCCGCCGCCGACCGCGCCACCACCCTCCGGCTGCTCGCCGACGGCGTGTCCGGCCCCGGCGACTTCGTCCGCCCCGGCCACATCTTCCCGCTGCGCGCCCGGCCCGGCGGCGTCCTCACCCGCAACGGCCACACCGAGGCCGCCGTCGACCTGGCCCGCCTCGCGGGACTGCGCCCGGCCGGCGCCATCGTCGAGATCGCCGGCGAGGACGGCCGCATGCTGCGCCTGCCCGAGTTGGTTCCCTTCGCCCGCAAGCACGGCCTGACGATCATCTCCATCGAGGACCTGATCGCCTACCGCCGCGACAGCGAGCCCACCGTCCGCCGCGAGGCCACCACCCGGCTGCCCACCGCCCACGGCACCTTCACGGCGCACGGCTACCGCTCCACGGCGGACGGCGTCGAGCACGTCGCCCTGGTGCACGGCGAGATCGGCGACGGCCAGGACGTCCTCGTCCGCGTCCACTCCGAGTGCCTCACCGGCGACGTCTTCGGCTCGGCCCGCTGCGACTGCGGCCCCCAGCTCGACGCCTCCCTGGCCCGCATCCAGGACGAGGGCCGGGGAGTGGTGGTCTACCTGCGCGGACACGAGGGCCGCGGCATCGGCCTGATGTCCAAGCTGCGCGCCTACGAGCTGCAGGAGCGCGGCCGCGACACCCTCGACGCCAACCTCGAACTCGGTCTGCCCGCCGACGCGCGGGACTACGGCGCGGGCGCGCGGATCCTCGCCGACCTCGGCGTGCGCAGCGTCCGGCTGCTGACCAACAACCCGGACAAGACGGACGCGCTCACCCGGCACGGCATCGTCGTCAGGGCGCGCGTGCCGATGCCGGTCAGCGCCGGCGAGCACAACCTCCGCTACCTGCGCACCAAGCGGGACCGGATGGGACACGACCTGCCCTGGCTCGACACGACCACCGTGCCGGCCTGCGGCAACCAGTAACAGAGCACACAGGGAGAGACGTGAGCGGCAAGGGTGCACCGGAACTGTCCGTACGCAACGTGGGGGACCTGCGGGTCGCCGTCGTCGCGGCGCAGTGGCACGAGAAGGTGATGGACGGTCTGGTCGACGGCGCCCTGCGCGCCCTGCACGACCTGGGCATCGACGAACCGACCCTGCTCAGGGTCCCCGGCAGCTGGGAGCTCCCGGTCGTCGCCAAGGTCCTCGCGGGCCGCGGCTACGACGCGATCGTCGCCCTCGGCGTCGTCATCCGCGGCGGCACCCCCCACTTCGACTTCGTGTGCCAGGGCGTGACGCAGGGCCTCACCCAGGTGTCCGTCGACACCGGCGTCCCCGTCGGCTTCGGCGTGCTCACCTGCGACACCGAGGAGCAGGCCCTCGACCGCGCCGGGATCGAGGGCTCCAGCGAGGACAAGGGGCACGAGGCGGTCACGGCCGCGGTGGCCACCGCGGCCACCCTGCGTTCAGTATCCGAACCCTGGCGCTGACGAAGGGCACCTGTGGCATAGGCTGAGCGTCACCATGTCCAAGAAGACGTTCGAGGAGCTGTTCACCGAGCTCCAGCACAAGGCCGCCCACGGCGACCCCGCCTCCTCCCGCACCGCCGAGCTCGTCGGGAAGGGCGTCCACGCCATCGGCAAGAAGGTCGTCGAAGAGGCCGCCGAGGTGTGGATGGCCGCCGAGTACGAGGGCAAGGAGGCGGCCGCCGAGGAGATCTCGCAGCTGCTGTACCACGTCCAGGTGATGATGGTCGCCCGCGGCATCAGCCTCGACGACGTCTACGCCCACCTGTAAGCCGCACCCGTCCCCGCCCGACCCCACACGAAGGAAGCCGACCTCATGCTGCGCATCGCCGTCCCCAACAAGGGTTCCCTCTCAGGACCTGCGGCGGAGATGCTGCATGAGGCCGGCTACCGGCAGCGCCGCGAGTCCAAGGAACTGCGGATCGTCGACCCGGCCAACGACGTCGAGTTCTTCTACCTCCGCCCCCGCGACATCGCGATCTACGTCGCCTCCGGCCAGCTGGACATCGGCCTCACCGGCCGGGACCTGCTGATCGACTCCGGCGCCCAGGCCGAGGAGATCCTCCCCCTCGGCTTCGCCCGCTCCACCTTCCACTACGCCGCCAAGCCCGGCACCATGAGCGGCCTGGCCGACCTGGCCGGCAAGACCGTCGCCACCTCCTACGAGGGGATCGTCGCCGGCCACCTCGCCGAGCACGGCATCGACGCCTCCGTCGTCCACCTCGACGGCGCCGTCGAGACCGCCATCCAGCTCGGCGTCGCCCAGGTCATCGCCGACGTCGTCGAGACCGGCACCTCGCTGCGCAACGCGGGCCTGGAGATCGCCGGCGAGCCGATCATGCAGTCCGAGGCCGTGGTGATCCGCCGCACCGGCGCGGACGCCGACGACCCGAAGGTCCAGCAGTTCCTGCGCCGCCTCCAGGGCGTCCTGGTCGCCCGGACCTACGTGATGATGGACTACGACTGCCGCGTCGAGCAGCTGGAGAAGGCCGTCGCCCTCACCCCGGGCCTGGAGTCGCCGACCGTCTCCCCGCTGCACAACGAGGGCTGGGTCGCCGTCCGGGCCATGGTCCCCGCCAAGGACGCCCAGCGGATCATGGACGACCTGTACGACATCGGCGCCCGGGCCATCCTGACCACGGCCATCCACGCCTGCCGTCTCTGAGGGGCGTACCTCCATGTCCGAGCTTCCCGCCCTCCCGGTCACCTTCCGGCCGGGCAGCACCCGTGCCGTGCTGCTCACCGCCGCCGTGGCGATCTTCGTGGTGATCACCGCCGTCGCGATGCTGCTGAAGCAGCTCAGCCCCGCCGAGCGGCTCAGCTTCGTCGTCACGGCCCTGCTGCTGGACGCCGTCCTGCTGCTCCTGGCGCGGCCCAAGGTCGTCGCCGACGAGGACGGCGTCACCGTGGTGAACCTCACGAACAAGCGCCGGCTGGAGTGGGCCGAGATCCTCCAGGTGACCCTCCGGCCCGGCGACGCGTGGGTGTTCCTCAACCTCAGCGACGGCACCAGCCTGCCCGCCCTCGGCATCCAGCCGGGCCTGGCCCGGCAGCGCGCCATCGCCGACGCGCGGGCCCTGCGGGCGCTGGTCGAGGCCCGCTCCACCGCGGACGGCGAGCCCTTCCGGGGCTGAACCCGAGCAGACCCGGATGATTGTCACGCCGGCCGCCACTGCCGCACCGGCCCGTGTCTTGTTTAACCTGGTGGCGGAGGCGCGACCCACGCGCCTTCGCCCCTGCTGCCCCGACCGGTGCGCAGAGGGCTCCTGCTAACCGAGGAGTGACTCCCTCCGGCGATGGACGGATCGTCCTGCAGTACCTGCGCCGCCCCCAGCCGACATAGCGCGGACCGTGTCCGCGACCGTGCCCGGGCGGCGGCATCATGACCACCCCTCTGCTGCTCCTGGCAGCCGCGTTCCTGCTGATTCTCGCCAACGGATTCTTCGTGGCGGCCGAGTTCGGACTCGTCACGGTCGAACGGCCCGAGGCCGAGAAGGCCGCCGCCGAGGGCGACCGGCGCGCCCACCGCGTCGTCGAATCGCTCAAGGAACTGTCCTTCCAGCTCTCCGGCACCCAGCTCGGCATCACCATCACCTCCCTCGTCGTCGGCATGCTCGCCGAACCGGCGCTGGCCGAGCTGCTGCACGGACCGTTCACCTCCATCGGCATCCCCGAGGGGGCCGTCTCCGGTGTCACGGTCGTCGTCGGCATGCTGCTGGCCTCCGCCGTGCAGATGGTGATCGGCGAACTCCTGCCCAAGAACTGGGCGGTGTCCCGGCCCTTGCAGGTCGCGCGGTTCGTCGCGGGCCCGCAGCATGTCTTCGCCCGGCTGTTCCGCCCGGTCATCGCCGGCCTCAACGCCGTCGCCAACCGGCTCGTGCGCGCCCTGGGCATCGAACCCACCGAGGAGCTGGCCTCCGCCCGCACCCCGGGGGAGCTCGTCTCCCTGGCCCGCCACTCGGCCCGGGCCGGCGCCCTGGAGCAGGACACCGCCGACCTGTTCGTGCGCACCCTGTCCCTGGGCGAGCTGACCGCGCAGCACGTGATGACCCCGCGCGTGAAGGTGAGCGCCCTGCAGTCCTCGGCCACCGCCGAGGACGTCGTCAACCTCACCCGCGCCACCGGCCTGTCCCGCTTCCCCGTCTACCGGGAACGGATCGACGAGGTCGTCGGCATGGTCCACCTCAAGGACGCCCTGGCCGTCGGTGTCCAGGACCGCCTGCGCACCCCCGTCGGCCGCATCGCCCGCCCGGCGCTGCTCGTCCCCGAGACGCTGCCGGTCCGGCCGCTGCTGACCCGGCTGCGCAGCGAGCAGCCCATCGCGGTCGTCGTCGACGAGTACGGCGGCACCGCGGGCGTCGTCACGCTGGAGGACATCGTCGAGGAGATCGTCGGCGAGGTCCGCGACGAGCACGACGGGCACGACCTGCCCGAGCTGGCCTCCGCGCCCCCCGAGGACGGCAGGCCCGCCTGGGACGTCGACGGCAGCTGCCGGGTCGACGTCCTGCGGCGCATCGGCCTCGACGTGCCCGAGGGCCCGTACGAGACGGTCGCGGGCCTGATCGCCGACCTGCTGGGCCGGATCCCGGCCGTCGGCGACAAGGCCGAGCTGCCGGGCTGGCGGCTGTCCGTGCGGCAGGTCGGCCACTACCGCGCCGAGCGGGTGCGGCTGGTCAGGCACGCCCCCGTCGCCGTGGCGGAGGTCGTGCGATGAGCGTGCTGCAACTGGTATTCGCGGGCCTCCTCGTGCTCGCCAACGGCTTCTTCGTCGGCGCCGAGTTCGCGCTCGTCTCCGTACGGCGGAGCCAGATCGAACCGCTCGGCACCGCCCGCTCCCGGCAGGTCCTGCACGGCCTGGAGCGGCTGCCGCAGATGATGGCCGCGGCGCAGTTCGGCATCACGATCTGCTCCCTCACCCTGGGCGCGGTCGCCGAACCGACGGTGGCGCACCTGCTGGAGCCGGTCTTCGCCTGGATCCACCTGCCGCACGCGATGATCCACCCGCTCGGGTACGTCATCGCCCTGGCGACGGTGGTCTTCTTCCACCTCGTCATCGGCGAGATGGTGCCGAAGAACCTGGCCATGGCGGCCCCCGAGAAGGCCGCCCTGTGGCTCAGCCCCGGCCTGGTGTGGTTCGCCCGCTTCTGCAAGCCCATCACCTTCGCCCTCGGCGCGGTGTCGCAGGGGATCCTGCGGCTCTTCCGCGTCGAGCCCAAGGACGAGGTCGAGGCCGTCTTCACCAGCGAGCAGCTCAACCGGCTGGTGGAGGACGCCGGCCAGGCCGGCCTGCTCGACCCGGAGGAGGCCGAGCGCCTGGAGGACGCCCTGGAGCTGGGCTCCCGCCCGGTGACGGACGTCCTGCTGAGGCGCGAGTCCCTGGTCACGGTCAGCCCGTCGGTCACGCCCGGCCGCATCGTCGAGCTGACGGCCCGCACCGGCTACTCGCGGTTCCCGGTCGCCGCGGACACCGGCGCCTTCATGGGCTACCTGCACGTCAAGGACGTCCTCGACCTGGAGGACTCCGACCGGGCCGTGCCGCAGCAGCTGTGGCGGCCCATGACGACCCTGCGGCCGGAACTGCCGCTGGACGACGCCCTGACGGTGATGCGCCGGGCCGCGACCCACCTGGCCCAGGTCGCCGACAGGTCGGGCAGGGTCCTGGGCCTGGTCGCCCTGGAGGACGTGCTGGAACTCCTCGTGGGGGAGGTGCGCGACCCCGCACACCGCCAGGTCCGCGAGGTCCGGCTGACCGAACCCAGGTCGGGCGAGGAGGTCCTGGCCACCTAGGGCCCGGCGTCCCGTGCGGCGTCGGGGCCCCGGCCTCGACGCCGCACGGGGACCGTCACGGTCCGGGCGGGTCCTGCGGCCCCCGCCCGGACAGCACCTCCCCGTACGCCTGCATCAGGTCCGGCAGCCTCAGGGTCGCCAGGTCCTCACGGCCCAGGACACCGGGATACACCGACAGCCGCAGGTCGCGGTACGCGCAGCTCTTCTCGTACAGCGTCCGCAGGAAACGCCCGTTGCCCAGCTCGTCGATCCAGCCCTGGTCCACCACGTGCCCGGCGATGGAGCGCAGTTCGTCGAGGGCCTCCTCGTCCCACACGTCCCCGTTCTCCGCCGCGAGCACCTTGCCGATCTCGGTGAGTTCCAGCGGCCGGTAGGACGGGAAGTCGACGCGGGTGGTGAACCGGGACGACAGCCCGGGGTTCGCGGCGAGCAGGCGGTCCATGCCCTCGGGGTAGCCGGCCAGGATCACCACCAGGTGGTCCCGGTTGTCCTCCGCCCGCTTCAGCAGCACCTGAAGCGCCTCGTCGCCGTAGGCGTCGCCCTTGCCGTAGCCCGAGTTGGACAGCGCGTAGGCCTCGTCGACGAAGAGCACCCCGCCGAGCGCGGAGTCGATCAGCTCGTTGGCCTTCACGGCCGTCTGCCCGAGGTACTCGCCGACCAGATCCGCGCGCTGCGCCTCCACCAGGTGGTCGCCGCCGAGCAGTCCGAGGGCGTAGAAGACCCGGCCCAGGATGCGGGCGACGGTGGTCTTGCCGGTGCCGGAGGGGCCGGAGAAGACGAAGTGGCGTTTCGGCGGCTGCACCGGAAGGCCCTGGCCGGCCCGCAGCCGGGCCATGTTGAGCTGCGCGGACAACGCCTTGACCTGGCGCTTGACCGGCTCCAGACCCACCATGCGCTCGAGCTGCGCCAGGGCCTCCTCCAGCAGGGCGGGATCGGTGGGGCCGGTGGGCAGGGACGGAGCCGGCCCGGTCCGCTCGCGGACCGACGGCCCGGTCACCGGCGGCAGAGGCACGGACAGGGGCGGCTCGGGGTCGGGCAGCCGCAGGTCGCGCCCCTCCGTGCCGAAGAACGCGTCGAACCCGTCCGGCCCGTCCACGCTGTCCTGTCCCGTGCCGGTGAGGGTGATCGCCGCGAAGTCGGCGGACTCGTCGAATCCGTCGCCCTCGGCGATGGCGGCGAGCCGGGCCGAGGTGTCCATGAACGCCGGGTCCACGCGGTGCACGGCCCGGTACAGGGGGAGTGCGGCGGCGCTGCGGCCGGTGCCCTCGTGCGCCCGGGCCAGCCAGTAGCGCAGTTCCTTGCGCTGCGGCTGCTCGCTGCGGCAGCGCATCAGCGCGGCGGACAGCAGCGGTTCGGCCTGGCCGTACATCTCCAGCCTGACCCGCGCCATGCCGCCGAACAAGCCGGCCTCGACGCCGAGCAGGGAGTCGTCCAGGAGCGGGTCGGTGTGACGGACCAGCTGCTCCCAGTCCTTGACCAGGTAGGCGCGGCAGGCGTGCAGGAAGCGGACCTGGTGGTCGGTGTCCACGGGCGGCAGCCCCGCCAGTGCCCGGTCCAGTTCGGGGACGTGCCGGCCGTCCAGCCAGTGGGAGGCGTGCGCGAGCAGCAGATCGCGCGGGCTCTCCAGCACCGGCTGCACCCACCAGCCGAGCCAGTACCAGGAGTTGAGGGCGCGCCGGTAGCGTGCGCGCTGCTCGCCGAAGCGCTCGCGGTGGCGGAACATCCGCAGCAGGGCCGTCGAGGTGTCGACGCGCAGCGCGTGCAGCCCGAGCCAGCCGTCGGCCATCCCCGGGTCCATGCGCACGGCGGCGCGGAACTCCTCCTCGGCCTGCGGATAGGCACCCATCGTGCAGGCGTCCACGCCTCGCAGCCAGGCGAGGTCGGCCGGGGCCTGAGGGCCCCGCGTGCCGAAGTCCATCCCGTCCCCCACGAACCGTGCCCCCGTCGGTATGCCAACGAGCCGTCCCCCGGCCGGCTGCCCACTCGAACCCCTGTGCCACGGACCGGAGTTGCGCCGTGCGAAGCGACCGTCCGCAGGTCGCGACGAGGGCATCGTACCGTCGGGGGACGCGCGTCCGTAGAGGGCCTCGAGGGCGCTTCCGGCGAGGTGGGAGCCGCTGCGCCGGCCGCGCGGACGGTGACCGAGGGTGAGCGTCGAACGCGTCGCGGGGGGACCGGGAACCGGGAGAGGGCAGAACGAAGCCCCCGATCACGGGGGAACAACCGGGGGCTTCGCGTCTGCGGGCGGCCCGCTGGGCCGCACATTGAGAACGTAAGACCTGTACGGCCCCCCGGTCAAGCCGAGTTGAGGCACTCCGGGAAGTTGCCTCGCAGGGCTCTTCACACGTTCAGCACACAGCGGGTGGTCCGTCACCCTCTGTGAAAAACTGGTCCGGTCCAGGTCTTGCCGCGGGCCCCTTGCGTACCTCGTATCCCGTCTCCCGCCCGCGCACCAGGAGGTCGGCGTAGGGCCGCGAGGGGTCCTGGGTGAAATGCTCCTGCTCCGCCGGGACCCACCCGTCCCAGAACGCGCGCTGCTCCTCCCCGTCCCGCGAGCGTCCCCGGGCCCAGGCCTCCTCGCGCGGCACGTCCATCCACAGCAGCAGCGCCAGATGCGGCCGCACGGCACGGCGTCCCGCGCCGACGCCCTCCAGGAGCACCACCGGTGCCGGGGGCAGGGGGCGCACCGGCCCGAAGCGGCGGGCCCGCCAGTCGTAGGGGGCGTAGTGGGCGGTCCGGCCCTGGGCGAGCGGCTCGATCACCTGCCGGTGCAGGCGCTCCGTCCAGGCGAACAGCTCCTCGTGGCTGGCGATGTCGTCCAGGCGCAGGACCGGGGCCCCGCCGAGGGCCGCCGCCACGTGCCCGGCGAACGTGGTCTTCCCGGAGCCGGCGTGCCCGTCGACGCCGACCAGCCGGACCGGGCCGCAGGAGGGGGACAGACGGGCGATCCGGGCGGCCAGGTGCCGGACTTCGGGCCCGGGCGCGGGGCGGGAGGAGGCGTTCATCTCGCGCAGCACTCTAGCGACGCGGTCCGGGGCGGGCGCCACTGGTCGACGCCAATATTGGTGGGCGCGGCGCGCGTCGAAGTGCTGGCAGTGTCCGGCGTGCTGTGCTCCTATGTGGCCCACACACGTGTGTTCACCGACCGTGCCACGGACCTGCCCTCTCCTGCCCGACTCCGACATCCGGGGGTCCCCGCCATGAGCAGAGCCGAACATCCGTCCCGCAGGACCGTCCTGGCCGCCGCGGTCGCCGCCGCCGTCGCGGCGAGCACGGGCCCGGCGTCCGCCGACCCCGAGAACGGCATGACGACCGACACAGCCGAACCCACCCGGGCGGTCCCGGGGACCGTCGACAACCGGGCCTGGTTCTCCCACCGGGACTGGAGCAGCGGCACGGCCAAGGGCACCCGGGCCGTCGCGGGCACCCACCCCGGCGTGGAGATCGCGAAGCCGGCCGGGACCACCTCCTACACCGACCCGCACACGGGCGTCACCGCCCGCTGGGAGTACGGCACCTGGACCTCGCCCACACACCGGCTCACCGTCCCCGCGACCGAGGCGATCGTCTCCTGGAACGCCCGCACCCCGGCCGGCACCTGGATCCAGGCCGAGCTCAAGGGCACCTACTCCGACGGCACCAGCACCTCCTGGTACGTGATGGGCCGCTGGGCCGCCGGCGACCGGGACATCCGGCGCACCTCGGTCGACGACCAGCGCGACGGCCGCAGCACCGTCTGGACCGACACCCTGGCCGTCGACGACCCGTCCACGGGCCTGCGCCTGACCGCCTACCGGCTCCGCCTGACCCTGTACCGCAAGCCGGGCGGCACGGCCACGCCCACCGTGTGGCGGCTCGCCGCCATGGGCTCCGACGTGCCCGACCGGTTCACCGTCCCGGCCTCCACGCCCGGGCTCGCGAGGGAGCTGGCCGTCCCCCGGTACTCGCAGGAGATCCACAAGGGCCAGTACCCGGAGTACGACAACGGCGGCGAGGCCTGGTGCAGCCCCACGTCCTCGCAGATGATCATCGAGTACTGGGGCGGCCGGCTCACCCCGGCCCAACTGGCGTGGGTGGACCCGTCCTTCGCCGATCCGCAGGTCTGCCACGCGGCCAGGTACACCTACGACCACCAGTACGCGGGCTGCGGCAACTGGCCCTTCAACGCCGCCTACGCCGCCACGTTCAAGGACCTCCGGGGTGTCGTCACACGGCTCGCCTCGCTGACCGACCTGGAGACCCTGATCGCGGCCGGGGTCCCGGCCATGACGTCACAGTCCTTCCTGAAGGAGGAGCTGACCGGGGCCGGGTACGGCACCGCCGGGCACCTGATGACGGTCATCGGCTTCACCACGGACGGCGACGTGATCGCCAACGACCCGGCGTCGGAGAGCAACGAGGCCGTGCGGCGCGTCTACCGGCGGCGCGAGTTCGAGAACATCTGGCTGCGGACCAAGCGCTACAACGCCTCGGGCAAGGTCGCCTCGGGCACCGGCGGCGTCTGCTACCTGTACTTCCCGGCGCGCCCGACCACCGCCCAGCGCAAGGCGCTGAACGCCGTGGGTATCCGCGTGTGACCAAGGTCTCGGCGGCAAAAGCCGCTCAAGGTGGCAAGGTGGACGCAGCTCGGGGGGATGTCCGACCGCACCAGCGAACCAGCGAGACACCATGACCGCGCACTCCGCCACCGCCTCCACCTCCGCCCCGCGCGCCCGCACCGGCGGCCCGCGGGAGGACGGACCGAAGATCGTCGAGCATGCCATGGGCTGGGCCCTGGTCGTGGTCGTCGCGATGCTCGTGACCCAGCTCGGCCTGCTGTGACCTGACCCACGGAGGGCGTGTGGGGCCTGCCATACTGCGGAGGTCCCACCCCCGCCCGTGAGACCAGGGTCGACCGTGAACATCAGCCCCCAGCCCGCCGCGCGCCCGCGAGCCCGCGGGACCGAGCGCTCGACGGCCCGTCGTGCCGAACTCATCGCCATCGGGCGGAGGTTGTTCGCCGACACCTCCTACGACGCCCTGTCGATGGACGACATCGCCCGCCAGGCGCACGTCGCCAAGGGGCTGATCTACTACTACTTCCAGTCCAAGCGCGGCTACTACCTGGCCATCATCCAGGACTCCGTCACCGAGTTGCTCACCCTGGCGGCCGGCGGCCTCGAACTGCCCCCGGTCGACCGGGTCCAGCGCACCATCGACAGCTACCTGCGCTACGCCGAGCACAACCAGGCCGCGTACCGCACGATCGTCAGCGGCGGCGTCGGCTTCGACACCGAGGTGCACGCCCTGCGCGACGGGGTGCGCGAGTCCGTCGTGACGACGATCGCCGAGGGCGCCTACGGCCGCGCCGACATCAGTCCGCTGGCCCGCATGGCGCTGCTGGCCTGGGTGTGCAGTGTCGAGGGCGCCACCCTGGAGTGGATCGACCGGCCCGAACTGGCCCGCGCGACCATGCGCGAACTGCTCGTGAAGACCCTGGGCGGTGCCCTGCGCGCGATCGAGGAACTCGACTCCGCGCACCCCGCCCCGCAGCCGGCCCGCCGCGGGGCATGAGCAAGGGGCGGAGGGTCCGCCACGACCCCTCCGCCCCTTGCCCCGGCCCTACTTGATGGCCTTGATCAGCTCACCGTTCGCGGTGTCGCCGCTCAGCTCCCAGAAGAACGTGCCGCCCAGACCCTGCTGGTTCTTGTAGTTCATCTTGGTCGCGATGGTCGCCGGGGTGTCGTAACTCCACCAGTCGCTGCCGCACTTGGCGTACGCCGTGCCGGCCACCGTCCCCGTCGCCGGGCACTTGGTCTTGAGCACCTTGTAGTCCTCGATGCCCGGCTCGTACGTGCCCGCCGCCGGGCCCGTGGCGGTGCCGCCGGGAGCCGCCTGGGTGACGCCGGTCCAGCCGCGGCCGTAGAAGCCGATGCCGAGCAGCAGCTTGGAGGCGGGGACGCCGAGTCCCTTGAGCTTGGCGATGGTCGCCGAACTGTGGTTGTCCGCCTTGGGGATGCCGGCGTACGAGGTCAGCGGCGAGTGCGGCGCCGTCGGTCCGGTGGCGTCCCAGGCACCGAAGAAGTCGTAGGTCATCGGGTTGTACCAGTCGACGTACTGGGCGGCACCCGCGTAGTCGGCGGCGTCGATCTTGCCGCCGGGGGTGGCGTCGGCGGTGATCGCCGCGGTGACCAGGTTCCTGGAGCCGAACTTGGCGCGCAGCGCCTGCATCACGTTCCTGAAGGCCGCCTTGCCGCTGGTGTCGCAGGTGGCGCCGCAGGCGTTCGGGTACTCCCAGTCGATGTCGATGCCGTCGAAGACGTCGGCCCACTTGGAGTTCTCGACCAGGTCGTAGCAGGACTGGGCGAAGGCGGCGGGGTTCTTCGCGGCCTCGCCGAACCCGGCCGACCAGGTCCAGCCGCCGAAGGACCACAGCACCTTGAGGTTCGGGTGCTTCTGCTTCAGCTTGCGCAGCTGGTTGAAGTTGCCGCGCAGCGGCTGGTCCCAGGTGTCCGCCTTGCCGTCGACCGACTCGGCGGCGGTGTAGGCCCGGTCGGTGGCGGCGTAGGCGTCGCCCATGGCGCACTTGCCGCCGGTGACGTTGCCGAACGCATAGTTGATGTGGGTGAGCTTGGCGCCCGAGCCGGACGTCTCGATGTTCTTGACATAGTACTTGCGGTCGTAGGTGCCCCATTCGGTGAAGTACCCGAGGACCTTGGAACCGGCGGCCTCCGCCCGGGCAGTGGCCTGCGAGCCGGCGGCGGCCTCCTGAGCCGAGGTCGCCGCGGTGGCGGAGGTGCCCGCGCCGGCCAGCAGACCGGCGCCCAGGACGGCGCAACAGGCCGCGGACACGATCGCCCGGAAGCGGGAGGGGTGGGGGGTGTGCATCCGTGTCTCCTCGTGGGGGAGAGGAACACGCGCTCATTGGCATGAACGCGGTGAGTCGGTGGAGCGAAACAGTAGGAGGACTAGACCAGTTGGGTCAATGGTGCGGACCAATTTCACCGCGCGGCCGACGCTCGGCCCTTTCTTGAAGTAAGCGGTCGTTAACTGGTGACGGGATGCCTCCGATCGGGCATACTCACAGCGCACAGCCGCTGGTCAGCAGCGTCCGCGACCCGGGACTGCAAGCATCGGCCAGGCACCAGATCGACCAGGCGGCGCCGCCCCCACCCTTGGGCCCGTCCGCCAGTGCCCGACAGGGAGGAGAGCGTCGCCATGCCCGACCGCGCCCCGCAGCCGGTGGACCGGCCACTGCCCACGGAGGAGGCCCGGGACCTCATCTCACTCGTCCGCGACATCGCGGCGCAGGAGATCGTCCCCCAGGCGGCCGAGGAGGAGGACGCCGGCCGCTTCCCGCGCGAGCTGTTCACCCTGCTCTCCCGCTCCGGCCTGCTCGGCCTGCCGTACGACGCGGAGTACGGCGGCGGCGACCAGCCCTACGAGGTGTACCTCCAGGTCCTGGAGGAGCTGGCCGCGGCCCGCCTCACCGTCGGCCTCGGAGTCAGCGTGCACTCCCTGGCCTCCTACGCCCTCGCCGCCTACGGCACCAAGGAACAGCAGGTCGAGCATCTGCCCGCGATGCTCGGCGGCGGTCTGCTGGGCGCCTACTGCCTGTCCGAGCCGCAGTCCGGATCGGACGCGGCGGCCCTGCGCACCAGGGCCGTGCGCGACGGCGACGACTGGGTGATCACCGGGACCAAGGCCTGGATCACCCACGGGGGTGTCGCCGACTTCTACACGGTCATGGCCCGCACCGGCCAGGAGGGCCCGCGCGGGATCACGGCCTTCCTGGTGCCGGGCGACGCCGAGGGCGTGAGCGCGGCGGCGCCCGAGAAGAAGATGGGCATGAAGGGCTCGCCCACCGCCCAGGTGCACTTCGACGGTGTCCGGGTCTCCGACGACCGGCGCATCGGCGAGGAGGGGCAGGGCTTCGCCATCGCGCTGTCGTCCCTGGACTCGGGGCGCCTCGGGATCTCCGCGTGCGCCATCGGCGTCGCCCAGGCCGCGCTCGACGAGGCGGCGGCCTACGCGACCGGGCGCCGCCAGTTCGGCAGGCCGATCGCCGACTTCCAGGGGCTGCGCTTCATGCTCGCCGACATGGCGACGCAGATCGAGGCGGGCCGTGCGCTCTACCTCGCGGCGGCGCGCCTCAGGGACGCGGGCCGGCCGTTCGCCCGGCAGGCGGCCATGGCCAAGCTGTTCTGCACCGACACGGCGATGCGGGTCACCACCGACGCCGTGCAGATCCTCGGCGGCTACGGCTACACCGCCGACTTCCCGGCCGAGCGCTACATGCGCGAGGCCAAGGTGCTGCAGATCGTCGAGGGCACCAACCAGATCCAGCGGATGGTCATCGCCCGCCATCTCGTGGGTCCAGAGGAACGCTGAACTGGTCGAGTCCCCGCCAGGGGGCCGCGAGCCGCATCCACTCCGGGTCGTGCCGGCCCGGCAGGGTGCGGCCGCCCTCGGCCCAGGTCCGCATCAGCTCGCGGAAGATCGGCGGGTCCTGGTAGCGCGGCGCGACGGGCCGAAGCGATTGCGCGGGCGGCGGGACGTACAGGAGGCGCTGACGCCCGGTCGCTGAGGAGATGGGGGTCATACCAGGGCAACGCGGCGGAGGCCGGACAGGTCACCGGGGCATGGATTCGGGCGTGCGTTCAGCCGCGTCCGCGAGACGCCCTCGCCCCGCACCACGGCGGTCGTACCGGTGCCGTGGTGCGGGGCGGTCGATGAACGGGAGCGAGCGGGCGGGAAGGGCCCGTGCTCAGGCCGCGCGGCGCATGACGGGGACCCGCATCGGGCGCGAGCCCGGGCCGCCGACGTGCGAGAACGGCTGCATCCGCCAGTCCAGTCCCTGAGGGAGCGTCAGCAGCAGGGCCGTGTCCTGCTCCTGGGGCTCCACCGACTCGTCGGCGGGGCGGGCGTCGGAGGCCCGGCGGCCGGTTCCGGCGCAGACCGTGAGCCCGAACGGGTTCCACGGCGAGGCGCACAGCGCGTGCTCCGGCAGCACCTCTTCGTCCGCCAGCAGGGCGATGGGCTGCGCACAGTCCGGGCAGACGACCCGGAACATCTCGAACGTGTCGTAGGCGTCGAGTTCGTCGTCGAAGGCGTCGGGTTCGACGCCCTCCGGCTCGGGCTCGACGACGGGCTGCTGCCGCTTGGGCGCGGTGCGACCAGGGCGCTTGAGACTCTGCATTGGGTACTCCCCCTCGGGCTGGGCCGTATCAGGCACTGCGGCCTCGACCACAGCAAGCACTTCCCGTCGCCCCCGCCCGGTAATCACGGGAACATCACGGAGACTGTTCGAGTGATGTGGCGTTCGTCACACCCATGGTCGGGGTGTCCGCTGCGGCGCATTTGTCCCCCGGAAGAGGGACCCCGCGCATCCCGCGCGGCGCGAACCGGCCATGACCTCGACTCCTCGGGTATCCGAGGAGATCAACCGACCTGTAGGTTCTAGCGCCATGGAGGAGCTGGACCGACAGATCGTGCAGCTGCTCGTCAAGGACGGGCGGATGAGCTACACCGACCTGGGCAAGGCCACCGGCCTGTCCACCTCGGCCGTGCACCAGCGGGTGCGGCGGCTGGAGCAGCGGGGTGTCATCCGGGGCTACGCGGCGGTCGTAGACCCCGAGGCGGTGGGGCTGCCGATGACGGCGTTCATCTCGGTGAAGCCGTTCGACCCCAGCGCGCCGGACGACATCGCGGACCGGCTGGCCGGAGTGCCGGAGATCGAGGCGTGCCACAGCGTCGCCGGCGACGAGAACTACATCCTCAAGGTCCGGGTCGCCACGCCGCACGAGCTGGAGGAACTCCTCGCCCGGCTGCGGTCCCTGGCCGGGGTGTCCACCCGTACGACGGTGGTCCTGTCGACGCCGTACGAGGCGCGTCCGCCCAGGATCTGACCCGCCGGTTCCCCCCTTGCCCGCCACGCGGGAGAAGGCGGGGCGCCCCCTTGCGCGCCCCTGCGCGTGCGGCCCCTGACCGACTCGGCGGACCGCCCCCCTGTGACACTGTTGTCCATGAGTGAGTCCCCCGTGCCGCCGAAGACCGTCCTGCTCCGTCGTGGAGAGGTCCACAGCCCCGCCGATCCCTTCGCCACCGCCATGGTGGTGGAGCGCGGGCAGGTCGCCTGGGTGGGTTCGGAGGGCGCCGCCGACGCCTTCGCCGACGGGGTCGACGAAGTGATCGACCTCGACGGCGCGTTGGTCACCCCCGCCTTCACCGACGCACACGTGCACACCACCGCCACCGGCCTCGCCCTGACCGGGCTCGACCTGTCGGATGCCCCCTCCCTCGAAGCCGCCCTCGCCCGGGTGCGCGAGTTCGCCGCCGCCCGGCCGGACGACCGGGTGCTGCTGGGGCACGGCTGGGACGCCGCCCGCTGGCCCGGCGGCCGGCCTCCGACGCGCGCCGAACTCGACGAGGCCACCGGGCACCGCCCCCTCTACCTCAGCCGGATCGACGTGCACTCGGCGGTCGTCACCACGGCCCTGCTCGACCTCGTCCCGTCGGCCGGACAGCAGGACGGCCTCCAGGGGGACGGACCGCTCACAGCCGACGCCCACCACGCCGTCCGGGCCGCCGCGTTCGGCGCCGTCACCGAGCGGCAGCGCACCGAGGCGCAGCGGGCCGCGCTGGCGCACGCCGTCTCCCTCGGCATCGGCACCGTCCACGAGTGCGCCGGACCGCAGATCTCCTCGGAGGAGGACTTCACCGGCCTGCTGGGCATCGCCGCCCGGGAGAGCGGCCCGCGAGTCGTGGGCTACTGGGCCGAGCAGGACGTCGCCAAGGCACGGGAACTGGGGGCGGTGGGCGCCGCGGGTGACCTGTTCGTCGACGGCGCCCTCGGCTCGCACACCGCCTGCCTGCACGAGCCGTACGCCGACGCCGCGCACACCGGCCGGGCGTACCTCGACGCCGCCGCGGTCGCCGCGCACGTCGTGGCGTGCACCGAGGCGGGCCTGCAGGCCGGCTTCCACGCCATCGGCGACGCGGCTGTGGACGCCGTGGTCGAGGGCGTGCGCGCCGCAGCGGAGAAGCTCGGCCCGGCGCGTGTCCGCGCCGCCCGGCACCGCGTCGAGCACGCCGAGATGCTCACCCCGGAGTCCGTCGCGGCCTTCGCCGAACTCGGTCTCACCGCCTCCGTCCAGCCCGCCTTCGACGCCCTCTGGGGCGGCGACGAGGGCATGTACGCCCAGCGGCTCGGAGCGGAGCGCGCCCGGACGCTGAACCCGTTCGCGGCCCTGCTGCGCGCCGGAGTACCGCTCGCCTTCGGGTCCGACAGCCCGGTCACCCCGCTCGACCCGTGGGGCACGGTCCGCGCGGCCGCCTTCCACCGCACACCCGAGCACCGCGTCTCCGTGCGCGCCGCGTTCACGGCGCACACGCGCGGCGGCTGGCGGGCGGTGGGCCGCGACGACGCCGGCGTCCTGGTCCCGGGCGCGCCCGCCGACTACGCCGTGTGGCGCACCGGCGAGCTGGTGGTGCAGGCGCCGGACGACCGGGTCGCCCGCTGGTCCACCGACCCGCGCTCCGGCACCCCGGGTCTGCCCGACCTGACCCCGGGCCGTGAGCTGCCGGTATGTCTGCGCACCGTCGTCGGCGGTCGCACGGTCTTCGTACGGCCGGGCGAGTGATCTACGGGGGTGGCGCGCGGGAAACCGTGCGCCGCACCCCCGGCGCGCGACCTGCGCGTCCTCGGTCCTGACCAGGGCCGCGACGCAGAACGAGCAGGTCGGGCGACTGTTGACAGGCAGCCGCAGCGTGCCGGTAGGTTCTGCAAAGTCCACCACCGGACGCCCGACCGGGGAACGTCCGAGCACTCGCCGCGGCACCGCCGGGTCAGGGACGGTGTGCCGCACCGGGGCACCGCCACTGGGAGCCAGGCTCAGGCCGGAGCAGCGCCGAGGGAACGTTCCGGCGGGTCGGGGAGGTGTGACCCGGGTGGGGCCCGGGCGCTCAGTAGACAACGGCTTCCGGTCGATCCGCAGCCGGCGGATCCCGGGCCGGCCCGAAGGGCGCCGGGCCCCCATCCGCCGTACACGACCTCCGGAAGGGACCTTCCCGCCCCGTCCCGCGGGTGCAACACCACGATTCGAACGTCCGGTCACGTCAGCGCAGGCCGGGCGCACTATGGTGGACCCCTGCATATGGACATGAAGGGGCATCAGTGAACGACGGCGACGGAACCCTCGCGGCAGGAGCCCAGGAGAGGAAGTTCGGCCCGCTCGGCACGGCCTTGGTGATCATCCCGACCTACAACGAGGCGGAGAACATCAAGAGCATCGTCGGCCGGGTGCGCAGGGCCGTCCCCGAGGCGCACGTGCTCGTGGCCGACGACAACAGCCCGGACGGCACGGGCAAGCTGGCCGACGAGCTGACCGTCGAGGACGACCACGTCCACGTGCTGCACCGCAAGGGCAAGGAGGGCCTCGGCGCCGCCTACCTCGCGGGCTTCCGCTGGGGTCTGGAACACGGCTACGGCGTGCTGGTGGAGATGGACGCCGACGGCTCCCACCAGCCCGAGGAACTGCCCCGGCTGCTCACCGCCCTCAAGGGCGCCGACCTGGTGCTGGGCTCGCGCTGGGTCCCCGGCGGCAGGGTGGTGAACTGGCCCCGCTCCCGCGAGGTCATCTCCCGGGGTGGCAGCCTCTACTCCCGCCTGGCGCTCGATCTGCCGCTGCGCGACATCACCGGCGGCTACCGGGCCTTCCGCCGCGAGACCCTGGAGGGCCTCGGCCTCGACGAGGTGGCCTCCCAGGGCTACTGCTTCCAGGTCGACCTGGCCCGCCGCGCGGTCAAGGCCGGCTACCACGTCGTCGAGGTGCCGATCACCTTCGTCGAGCGCGAGCTCGGTGACTCCAAGATGAGCCGGGACATCCTCGTCGAGGCACTGTGGCGGGTCACGGCGTGGGGCGTGGGGGAGAGGGTCGGCAAGGTCACGGGCCGCGGCGGCAAGCCCACGAAGCCCTAGCGGCTGCGGTACGACCGGAGCACTGCGGTGCCCGGGCGGCTCGGCGGCCGGCCGCGGGTGGAGACGTCCGGGTGGGGCCGCCCCGCACGGGAAGCCTGATCGGGCGCTTATCCCGTGCTGAGCCGGGGCCAGGCACACTGGAGGCATGACGACTGGCGCTCAGACCCCCCACTCCGCCCGGCCCCGGCGCTCCCGGCTGCGCACGTTCCTGCCGCTGGGCGTCGCCGTGTGGCTCGTGCTGGAGATCTGGCTGCTCACGCTGGTCGCCGGGGCGTCGAGCGCGCTGGTGGTGCTCCTCGTCCTGCTGGCCGGACTCGTCGCCGGCTCGGTGGTGATCAAGCGGGCGGGGCGGCGCGCGTTCCGCAACCTCTCCGAGACGCTGCAACAGCAGCAGAGCGGGACGGCGCCCGCGGCGGCCCGGCCGGCCAGTGAGGGCAACGGCCTGATGATGCTGGGCGGCCTGCTGCTGATCATCCCCGGGCTGCTGTCGGACGCCGCCGGTCTGCTCCTGCTGCTGCCGCCGGTGCAGAAGGCGGTGAGCCGCTCCGCCGAGCGCACCTTCGAGCGCAAGCTCCGCGAGGCCGACCCGGGGACGCTGGGCGGGGTCTTCCGGCAGGCGCGCATCCATCAGCCCGACGGCAAGGTCGTCCAGGGCGAGGTCATCCGCGAGGAGCCGGGCGGCGACGCCCCGCAGCAGCAGCGTCCCCCGCTGACGCACTGAGGGCACGCAAAACCGAGGGCGCCGTACGAACCGTACGGCGCCCTCGGTTACCGATGTGCGCTGATCAATCCGACCAGGCCGGGTCGGGTCAGGCCGACTTGCGGCTGTCCCGGGGATGAACGGCGATGTTCATCGCACCGGAGCGCAGTACCGCCAGACGCTCCTCGAGGACCTCTTCGAGCTCCTCGCGGGTGCGCCGCTCCATCAGCATGTCCCAATGCGTACGCGCGGGCTTGGCCTTCTTCTCTTCCGGGCCGTCGCCGTCCACCAGGAGTGCCTGGGCCCCGCAGACCTTGCACTCCCACTCCGGCGGGATCTCCGCCTCGACCGAGAAGGGCATCTCGAAGCGGTGCCCCTTCTCGCATGCGTACTCCACGGCCTGGCGCGGGGCCAGGTCGATGCCGCGGTCCGTCTCGTAGCTGGTCACCACGAGGCGCGTGCCGCGAAGAGCTCGCTCACTCATGAATCGTGCCTCCCGGGCTTGTCGCCCACAGGACAGGTGTCGCTGTCGTCGTCATCCGGTCAACGTCCGGTCGGCGGTAAAGATTCCCGTTCCGAGTCCCGTTCCGGGTCATGCGTCGCCGTCGTAGCCGCCCTTGTTGTACCCACCAGCGCCCGGTTTGTCACATCTGATACCAGATGTAACCCAGCGTTTCGATATCTTTGACGCGCAGTAACGGTACGCCTGGCAGGCCAAACGCGTACACTACCGCCCTTTCGCGCTCAGTGCTAAATCCGGTCCGGAACCGGGTTCCCCGCTTCCTCGATCGCACGCCGCACCGGGACCCGTGCGAGCAGCACGAACCCGAGCACGAAGAAGGCCACCAGGGAGATGATCGCGTCCCGGTAACTGCCCGTGAGCTGGTAGGTCAACCCGAACAGCAGCGGCCCCAGCCAGCTCATGCCGCGATCGCTCACCTCGTACGCGGAGAAGTACTCGGCCTCCTTGCCGGGCGGGACGAGATGGGAGAAGAGGGAGCGGGACAGCGCCTGGCTGCCGCCGAGGACCAGCCCGATCCCGCCGGCCAGGACGAAGAACCACACGGGCGCCCCGGCGGGCAGGAAGTATCCGGCCGCCAGGGTGAGCGTCCAGGCGATCAATGAGCCGAGGATCGTCCGTTTGGCACCGTAGGTGCGGGCCAGCCGGCCCATCGCCAGCGCCCCGGCCACCGCCAGCACCTGCACCAGGAGGACCGCGCCGATGAGGGTCGACTGCCCGAGGCCCAGTTCCTTCGAGCCGTAGACCGAGGCCTGGGAGATCACCGTCTGGACGCCGTCGTTGTAGACGAGGTAGGCGAGCAGGAAGGCGAGGGTCAGCGGGTGGCGGCGCATGTCGCGGACGGTCGCCGCGAGTTGCCGGAAGCCCGGCAGCGCCGCCTCGCCCCGGGCCGTGGCGCGATCGCGCAGCCGTGTCAGCGGGATCAGGGCGAAGGCACCCCACCACAGGCCCGCCGACGCCAGGCAGATGCGCACCGCCGTGCCCTCGGAGACGCCGAAGCGCTCGTGCCCCGTGTAGAGGACCAGGTTGGCGACCAGCACCAGCGCGCCGGCCGCGTAGCCGAAGGCCCAGCCCCGGGAGGACACCGCGTCCCGCTGCTCCGGCGGGGCGATCTGCGGCAGGTAGGAGTTGTACAGCATCATCGCCACCGACTGCGCCGCGTTGGCCACCACCAACAGCGCGCCGCCGAGCAGATAGCGGTCGCCGTCCAGGAGGAACATGGCCGTCGTCGCACCGGCACCGGTGTAGGCGGCGGCCGCGAGCAGGGGCTTCTTGCGGCCCGTGCGGTCGGCGGCGGCGCCCACCAGCGGCATGATCAGCACCGCCACGATCACCGAAAGCGACACCGAGTAGGCGAAGAACGAGCCGGCGCGCACCGGGATGCCGAGCGGGTGGACGTAACCATCGGCGTCGGCGGCCGACTCGGCCACCGACGTGAGATACGGGCCGAGGAAGACGGTGAGCACGCTGGTGGAGTAGACCGAGCACGCCCAGTCGTAGAAGTACCAGCCGCGCTGCTCGCGTCGGAGCCCCGCCCCGTCGGCCGGCGGTGTCCGCACGGTGTCCGTACCCACCGGTGCCCTCGCTTCCCCGTGAGACGCGCGCAGCCGGCCGAGCCCGGGGTCTCAGACCCAGACGCCGCGGTCCTCCATGACCTTGCGCAGTGTGTCGATGTGATCGGTCATGATGCCATCCACACCGAGGTCCAGAAGCCGGTGCATGCTCTCCGGTTCGTTCACGGTCCACACGTGCACCTGGAGCCCGCGCGCGTGGGCCGCGCGCACGAAGCGGCCGTCCACGACCTGGATGCCGGACTGCATCTCCGGCACCTGCGCGGCGACCGCCGACCGGCGCACCGACGCGGGCAGTCCCCAGGAGCGCAGCCGCAGACCGAGCACCCCCCGGGTGCCGTACGAGGTGGCCAGGCGCGGGCCGGCCAGTCGCTGGGCGCGCACCACGCGCGCCTCGGAGAACGAGCCGAGGCAGATCCGGTCCCAGGAGTCCGTGCGGCCGACCAGGTCGAGGAAGGGCAGCAGGGCGGCCTCCGACTTCACGTCCACGTTCCAGCGCACGTCGGGGAAGGTCTCCAGCAGTTCCTCGAAGAGGGGGAGGGGTTCCGCGCCCGCCACCCGGGCCTGCCGTACCTCCTGCCAGGGCAGGTCGGCGATCCGGCCCGCGCCGTCCGTCATCCGGTCCAGGGTCGCGTCGTGGAAGGCGACGACCTTGCCGTCCCGGGTGGTGTGGACGTCGGTCTCGATGTACCGGTAGCCCGCCTCGACGGCGCACCGGAACTGGCGCACGGTGTTCTCCAGGCCGTCCGCCGCCCCGCCGCGGTGGGCGAAGGCGATCGGGCCGGGATGGTCGAGGTAGGGGTGGCGTATCCGCGGGGTCACGGACGCAGTATCGCCCGCCGGGGTTGACCGGTGGCAACGACCGTGCTGCCGGCGGGTGCCTCGGGGACGGCGAACACCCGCAGGAACACCTGCGCCAGCGGGCCGATCGCCAGGGCGTACAGCAGCGTCCCGTTCCCGACCGTGCCGCCCAGGGCGAAGCCGGTCGCGACGACGGTGAGCTCGATGCCGGTGCGCACCAGGCGGATCGAGACGCCCGTGCGCTGGTGCAGCCCGGTCATCAGACCGTCGCGCGGGCCCGGGCCGAACCGGGCCGCGATGTAGAGGCCGGTCGCCGCCCCGTTCAGCACGATGCCCCCCACCATCAGGCCCACCCGCAGCGCCCAGCCGTGCGCGTCGGGCACCAGGGCCAGGGTCGCGTCCATGGCCACGCCGATCACGAGGACGTTCGACACCGTGCCCAGGCCCGGGCGCTGACGCAGCGGGATCCACGCGAGCAGCACCGCGGCGCCCACGATCGTCAGGACGACGCCGATCGACAGCCCGGTGAGCTCCGCGAGGCCCTGGTGCAGCTCGTTCCACGGTTCCAGACCCAGCCCGGAGCGGACGAGCAGCGCCGAACTCCCGCCGTACAGCGCGAGTCCGGCGTAGAGCTGGACGAGCCGCCGGGTGAGATGCCCCCGCGTGGCCATGATGTGCCCCCCTGGTGGTGGAAATGGACTGGCACGTGACACCCTGTGGCGTGGATGGAGTGGCCATCCAGGGCCAATCCGGGGAAGGTGGACTGATTCCGATGGCACAGTGGACCTCGGCCGTAGGGGCGGCGCAGCTCGCCCGGCTGCTCAACTCGCAGCAGGACCGCCCCGCGGGGCCCGGCACCCGCCGCCCCCCGGCCTACCGTGCCCTCGCCGACGGCATCCGCCTGCTGGTGCTGGAGGGCCGCGTCCCGGTTGCCGCCCGGCTGCCCGCCGAGCGGGAACTGGCCCTGGCACTGTCCGTCAGCCGGACGACGGTGGCCGCGGCCTACGAGGCGTTGCGCAGCGAAGGGTTCCTGGAGTCCCGGCGCGGCGCGGGCAGCTGGACCGCCGTGCCCGCCGGGAACCCGCTGCCCGCCCGGGGACTGGAGCCGCTGCCGCCGGAGGCGCTCGGCTCGGTGATCGACCTCGGCTGCGCCGCGCTGCCCGCGCCGGAGCCGTGGCTCACCCGGGCCGTGCAGGGCGCCCTGGAGGAACTGCCGCCCTACGCGCACACGCACGGCGACTACCCCGCCGGGCTCCCGGCCCTCCGGTCCATGATCGCCGAGCGCTACACCGCACGCGGCATTCCCACCATGCCCGAGCAGATCATGGTGACGACCGGCGCCATGGGCGCGATCGACGCGATCTGCCACCTGTTCGGCGGCCGCGGCGAGCGCATCGCCGTCGAGTCGCCGTCCTACGCCAACATCCTCCAGCTGATGCGCGAGGCGGGCGCCAGGCTGGTGCCGGTGGCGATGGGCGAAGGGCTCTCCGGCTGGGACATGGACCGCTGGCGGCAGGTGCTGCGGGACGCGGCACCGCGCATCGCCTACGTCGTGGCCGACTTCCACAACCCCACCGGGGCGCTCGCCGGCGAGGACCAGCGCCGGCGGCTCGTCGACTCGGCCCGGTCCGCGGGGACCGTACTGATCGCCGACGAGACGATGAGCGAGCTGTGGCTCGACCCCGGCGTGGAGATGCCGCGGCCGGTGTGCGCGTTCGATCCGGCCGGGTCCACGGTGATCACGGTCGGCTCGGCCAGCAAGGCGTTCTGGGCCGGCATGCGGATCGGCTGGGTGCGCGCCGCGCCGGACGTCATCCGCAGCCTCGTGGCGGCGCGGGCCTACGCCGACCTCGGCACCCCGGTGCTGGAGCAGCTCGCCGTCAACTGGCTCTTCGGCACGGGCGGCTGGGAGCAGGCGGTACAAGTGCGGCGCGAGCAGGCCCGGTCGAACCGGGACGAGCTGGTGGCCGCCGTGCGGCGCGAGCTGCCCGGGTGGGAGTTCGACGTCCCGCAGGGCGGGCTGACCCTGTGGGTGCGCACCGGCGGGCTCTCGGGATCGAGGCTCGCCGAGGCGGGGGAGCGGGTCGGCGTACGGGTGCCGTCCGGGCCGCGGTTCGGCGTGGACGGTGCGTTCGAGGGGTATGTGCGGCTGCCGTTCACCGTCGGCGGCGCGGTGGCCGAGGAGGCGGCGGTACGACTCGCCGCGGCGGCCGCGCTGGTGGAGTCGGGCGGGGCCGGCGGCGCGGAGCCGCCGCGCACGTTCGTGGCCTGACGACGCGGAGAGCGGTTCCTCCCTGGAGGAGCTCCATGGAGGAGGAACCGCTCTCAGCCCGCTGGGGGGCGGCTACGGGCGGTCCGGCTGCTCCGGTTGCGCCAGCGCGGGGACCGGGTTCGTCAGCGGCTCCCGGGCCGCGACCGGTGCGGGAGCGGGCCCGGGCTCCTCACCGGAGGGGGCGTGCGCCGGGACCGGCGCGGAGGGCGCGTCCTGGGCGGGAGCAGGAGCAGGAGCGGGAGCGGGAGTGGGGCGTCCCGCGTCCGTGGGAGCGGGGTCCGGGGAGGCGGGGGTGGCCTCCGCCGGGGCGGCGTCCCGGGCGGCGTCCGAGGTGGCCGCGCCCGTCCGTGCGGGGAGCGCTGCCGGTACGGCCCCCTTCGTCATCACCTGGACGGCCGTCGGCAGGGGGCCCTTCGCCACCACCTGCACCGGGGTCGGTGCCGGGCCCTTGGTCATCAGCCGGACCGGAGCCGGCGCGGGCTCCTTCGCCGGCACGGCCGCGGGTTCGCCCTTCCGCTGCGCGGGCTCGGCCGGTGCCGCCACCGGCTTCTCGTCCAGGTCCGCGGGCAGCGGCTCCGGTGTGCCGTCCGCCCCGTCCGGCTCGGGGACCGTCTCCCCGTCCGCCGGTGTCGTCCGGGGCGGCAGGAGGGCGAGCACCGCCTCGCGGTGCGCCTCGGGGGCCGCGTCGTCGAAGGGGTTCGGCGTCGCGGGGACCTGGAGGCGGTGGACGGGGCCGCTGCCGAGGCGGGCGTAGCCGCGGCCGGGCGGGGCCTGGTCGACGGGGGTGGACCGGGGCGGGGCGCCCAGGGCCGTCTGCAACTGGTCGGCCGTCGCCGGGCCGAGGACCATGCGGGCACGGGTGTGCTGGCGGACCGGTTCGGCCAGGGCGTCCAGCGCGTCGAGCTGGTCGGCGACGACCACCGTCACGTTCGCCGGCCGGCCGTGGCGCAGGGGGACCTGGAGCAGGGTCTGCGGATCCTTGCGGTCGTCGGCCGCGGCCAGGTGGGTGAAGGCGGTGGGGCGGTCGACGAGGACCCAGAGCGGCCGCCTGGTGTCCTCGGGCGGCGGGTGCCCCGCCTGGTGGGCCCGGTTGGCGGCGATGAGACGGCGTTCCGTCTCGGTCGCCGCCCACTCCAGGCTCGCCGTGGCGCCGGCCAGTCCGCACTCGACGGCCAGCACGCCGTCGCGGCCGGTCAGGCAGGCGTACTCGCCGGTGCCGCCGCCGTCCACGATCACCACGTCACCGTGCTGGAGGGCCTGCAGGGCGATGGACCGCAGCAGCGTGGAGGTGCCGCTGCCGGGCTGGCCGAGGACCAGCAGATGCGGCTCGGTGGAGCGCAGGCCGGTGCGCCAGACCACCGGGGGGACGTCGCGCTGCCGCTCGCCGGAACCGACGGGAAGGGTGCGCCGCACCTGCGCGGAGTCGGTGAAACCGAGGACGGTCTCGCCGGGTGCGGTGACGAAGCGCTGGGCGGTGATGTCGACGGGGAGCGGCGGCAGCACCCCGAGCGTCAGCTGGTTGCCCTCCTCGTCCCACGTGAAGTGGTACTCGCGGCCCCGGCCGGACTTGGCCGCGAGGAGGTGCTCGATGCGCGCCCGGGACTCGGCCTCGCCGTCGGTGAAGTACGCCGGGTAGCGCACCACCAGCTGGGAGACGCGGCCCGCGCCGTCGAAGGCGTAGGTGGGGAAGGCCTTGTCCCACGCCCCGCCGTGCGCGTACAGCGGCTCGGGGTCCTCGGCGGTGGAGAAGTACGGCACCAGCGCCTCGTACAGCGACTTCAGGCGCTGGGTCTGCGACTCGTCGGGCCCGTCGGGTGCCGCCGGTGTGCGGTCCCTGCCCTGCCAGGCCGCGGCCGCCATCAGGGTGATGGCGGCCAGCAGCGGCCCGTACGGCACCAGTGCCACGACCAGGACGACCGAGGCGACGAGGAACAGCAGCGCTCCCCGTCTCTCCTTTGGTGTCTGCGCCCACCTGCGCCGCCCGGCTCCGGCCAGCCGGCGCAGACCGCGCGCGATCGTGATCAGCGGATGGAGGACGTCCGTGGCGCTGTCGGCGGCCGTCCGGGCCAGCTCCCGGCTGCGGGCGAGCTGCGCGCCGCCGTTGCTCAGGATGCGGGGGAGGGGGCGCCGGGCCACTACTGCCTCCAGTGGGTGCGTACGGGCGGGATGCGTACGGGGAGCGGGGTCGTCAGAACTTGATTCCGCCGAGGAGGCTCGCCAGGCTCTCGCCGCCCGCCTTGATGCTCGGCGCGATGGCCGTGCTGGCGAGGTAGAAGCCGAAGAGCATGGCCACCACGGCGTGTGACGCCTTCAGTCCGTCCTTGCGGAAGAAGATGAAGACGACGATGCCGAGCAGGACCACGCCTGAGATCGAGAGGATCATGTGAGTTCTCCTGGTTCGCGGGGACAGTCACCATGAGTACTTCCAGGCTCACAGCATGTATCCATACGATAAAAGGTGCAACTGGGTGAAAACTGGACTATTTCCCCCGGTCGGCGGAGTGGTCCCCGGGCGCGGGCGAGCCGGGCTGTTGCGCCGCCCGCCGTCTGCGGTGATCTTTACCTCGGGCACATCGGGTCATGTGCCGCGCGAGCCAGTACCCTGGCGATTCACTCGTACGGCTGCGGCACGCGCAGGCGTACGCACCCGATGTGACGCGTAGTGGAGAGGCGGTCCGACCGATGACCGAAGTCCCCGACCCCGAGGTCGTGGAGCTGGCGACCAAGATCTTCGATCTGGCCCGGCGGGGACGGACCGAGGAACTCGTGGCGTACGTCGACGCGGGCGTCCCGGCCAACCTCACCAACGACCGCGGCGACTCGCTCGTGATGCTCGCCGCCTACCACGGCCACTCCGACGCCGTGCGCGCCCTGCTCGGGCGCGGCGCCGACGCGGACCGGATCAACGACCGGGGCCAGACACCGCTCGCCGGAGCGGCCTTCAAGGGGGAGACGGACGTCGTCAAGGCCCTCCTCGAAGGCGGAGCCGACCCGTCCGCCGGCACCCCCTCGGCGGTCGACACCGCGCGCATGTTCGGCCGGACGGAACTGCTCGAACTGTTCGGCGAGCTGTGACACGACCGGTCTGACCTGGAACGACACGGAAAACGGGGGAGGCGGTACGAGGCCGCCGAAATTTCGGTCGCGGCGGACGGAAGCGCCGGGTCATCATGACGACGTGGTTCACGGACGTGATGGCTGGGCAGGAGTTGCCGCACCGCGCGGGCCGTGACGCGGTCCGCAGGGGCCACCGACGAGAGGCAGAGGAAGATGGCTTACAGCAAGCAGGAAACGGCGGGCACTCCGACGTGTTGTCGCGCGGCCAGGTAGTACACGTCCCCGGTTGCGTCGACGCTTGATGTGAGGCTGTTTCCCATGTTCGATCCGGTCATAGCGCCCAGCGGTACGCTGCTCGGCCTGCTCCAGCGGGGCCGCGGCGACGGCACACTGCACGCGCTCACCGCCCCGCGCCCCGAGGCGCTCGCGGCACTGAACCACTGCGTGCTGCGCGATCCCCGCCACGACTGGCAGGTGGAGAACCGCTCCCTCTACTACGCCCGCCTCTACCTCGACCTGAACGGCGAAGTGGACGAGATCGAGGCGCACCTCTTCGGTGCCGAGGACGTCCTGGACACCGAAGAGTCCCGCACCGGGCTCGCCCTCGCCGTCCTCGGGCACCTCGCCTCCTACGGCCGGCGCGACGCGCTCCACCTGCTGCGCCGGTACGCCGCCCACGGCTCCAACTGGGCCTGGGCGCTCGACGAGCTGGCCCTCAGGGACGACGACGCGGGTCTGCGCGCCCTCGCCGCCCCCGTCCTCGCCCGCTTCGCCACCGACCCGGAGGGCGAGGCCGAGCTGGCCGCCACCGTCCGGGACGCCTTCGAGCCCCGCCCCTGGCGGTTGTGGGCCGAGGATCCCCGGGAGTCCGTCTCCGCACGCGTGCGTGCCGCCCACGAGGCCGGCAGTTTCGACCGCTGGCAGCGCCAGCTGCGGCCGACGGGACCACGCCCCGGGTGGAGCGTGCAGGCCGTCTTCGACTGGGCCCAGCAGGGCATCGACCGGGGCGCCGCACTCCATGTGCCGGCCGCCCGCTGCCTGAGCGCCGTCGCGGGGCCCGAGGACCGTGCCGAGATCCTCCTGGCGGCCGAGGCCGGCGGCGACGGGGCCCGCTGCACGGCCCTGCGCTACCTCGCCGACACGGGCGACCCCGACGCCCTCGACCTGATCGAGAAGGCCGTGTCCTGCGGGACACCGCTGGTCGTCGACGCCGCCGTCGACGCCTTCGAGCGCATGCGCACGCCCGTCGCCGTCGACCGGGCGCGCGGCTGGGCCCGGCGGCCCGACGCGCTGGGCGCCGCCGCCGGGCGCGTCCTCGCCTGCCGCGGCGGCACCCGGGACCGCGACCTCGTCCTCGCCGCACTGCGCGAGGCCGTACGGGGCGAAGGCCCCGACGCCCCCACCCTGTGGACCCTCGTCGACGGCACCGGACGGCTCGGCATCGCCTGCGCCGCCCCCGTGCTGCGGCACATCTACCGCGAGACCGCCTCCTCCCACCTGCGCGGCCGGGCCGCCCGGGCCCTCGCCGCCACCGACCCCGCCTTCGGCACCGGCTTCGCCGTCGAGTGCCTGTGGGACTGCGAGGAGACCACCCGCGAACTCGCCGCCCGGCACGCCGAGACCGGCGACGCGCGCGTCGTGGAACGCCTGCGCCGGCTCGCCGCCGACCCGGCCGAGGAGGCCGAGGTGCAGACGGCCGTCCGCAGCCGGATCGGTCCCGGGGAGACCACGGTGTAGCCCCTCCAGCACCACACCGGGGCCGCGGCACGCCGCGCGGATGCCCGTCCGGTGGCTTCCTGGCCCCCCCCTGATGTGAACGGCGCGGCCCCCTGCGCGCTCCCGATCACACGCCGCGCCGCCGACCGCAGCCGCGCCTCCCGTCGGCGTCGCCCCGGGCCCGCGCCCGGCGGCAGGCCCCCCGCGCCCGTGTCGTGCCCGGTCGCCCCCGCACCGCTCCGGCTCCCCGCAGGTCCGGGACGCCCTCGCCGGACACTGTGCCGCCGACCTCATGACGAGTTGACCGCCGGTCATCTCGCCCCTCAGAGACCCCGACCATCCCGGGCGACTCAGCGGCGGCGTACCGCCACGAAGCGGACCGGTATACCGGGAGACGCCTGGGCGGCGGCCGGGAGGTCGGCCGTGCGGACCACGGCGATCACCGGGTAGCCGCCCGTGGTCGGATGGTCGGCCAGGAACACCACCGGCCTGCCGTCCGGCGGGACCTGGACGGCGCCCAGCACCATCCCCTCGCTGGGCAGCTCCCCGGCCCGGGCACGCTCCAGGGCGGGCCCCTCCGTGCGCAGCCCGATGCGGTTGCTCGCGGAGGACACCCGGTACGGGCGGGAGAGGAAGGTGCGGACGGCGTGCGGCGTGAACCAGTCGTCGCGCGGCCCCGGCGTCACCCCGAGGACCAGTTCGGCCGGCGGCGCCGGCTGCGGGGCGACGTCCACGCGCGCGTGCACGCCCGTCGGCCGCCCCAGGGGCAGTACCGCCCCGTCCGTGAGCGGCGGCGGACCGAGCCCCGACAGCAGGTCGGTCGAGCGGCTGCCGAGCACGCGCTCGACCGCGACGCCCCCGCAGACGCCCACGTAGGTCCGTACGCCGGTCAGGGCCCGGCCGATGTCCAGCAGCGCGCCGGCGGGCACGCGCAGCGGCGCGCCCCAGGCCGCGGGCCGCCCGTCCACCGTGACGCGGCAGGGCGCACCGGCCACGGCCACGGTGACGTCCGAGCGGGGCCGCAGCGCGCAGCCGTCGAGGGTCGTCTCCAGCACGGCCGCCCCGGGCGGGTTCCCGGTCAGCCGGTTGACGAGGTCCGCCGCGGGACGGTCCAGGGCGCCGGAGCGCGGGACGCCGAGGTGGGCGTGGCCGGGCCGGCCGAGGTCCTGCACGGTCGTGAGGGCCCCGGCCCGTACGACGGCGAGCGCCCGGTCGGTCATGACCCCGCCTCGGGGACGAACCGCACGCGGGTGCCCGGCGCGAGCAGCGCGGCCGGCACGCGCGCGTGGTCGAACAGCACGGCGTCGGTGGTGCCGATCAGCTGCCAGCCACCGGGCGAGGAACCCGGGTACACGCCCGTGTACGGCCCCGCCAGCGCCACCGACCCGGCCGGGACGGCCGTGCGCGGGGTGGCGCGGCGCGGGACGTCGTAGCGGGACGGCAGCCCCGTGAGGTAGCCGAAGCCCGGGGCGAAGCCGCAGAACGCGACCCGGAACTCCGTCCCGGCGTGGATGCGGGCGACCTCCGCCTCGGACACGCCCCAGTGCGCGGCGACGTCGGCCAGGTCCGGGCCGTCGTAGCGCACCGGGATGCGGACCACCTCGCGCGCGGGCGGGGGAGCGGGCGGCAGATCGGCGGCGGTGAGTTCGGCGGCCAGCCGGGCGGGGGAGTCGAGGCCGTCCAGCAGGACCGTACGGGCCGCCGGCACGATCTCGCGGGCGGACAGCGAGCCCTCGGCGCGGCGGCGCAGCAGCTCGGCGTGCAGGGCCTGGGCCTCGTCGACCGAGGAGACCTCGACCAGCAGCGCGTCCTCGCCCGCGGGCAGCACGTTCATGCGAAGGCCTCCACGTCGACCCCCGAGGCCTCCAGCCGCCGGCGGACCCGGCGGGCCAGGTCCACCGCGCCGGGCGTGTCGCCGTGCAGGCAGAGGGAACGCGCGCGTACCTCGATGCGCGTGCCCGAGCGGGCGACGACGCCGCCGGCCCGGGCCAGGTCCACCGACCGCGCGACGACCTCCTCGGGGTCGCTGACCACGGCACCCTCCTCGGTGCGCGGCACCAGGGTGCCGGCGTCGGTGTAGGCGCGGTCGGCGAACGCCTCGGTGACGGCCGGGAGTCCCGCCTTCGCGGCCAGGTCCAGCAGGCGCGAACCGGGCAGGCCCAGCACCGGCAGGGTGGCGTCCGCGAGGAGCACGCCGTCGACGACGGCGGCGGCCTGCTCCTCGTCGTGCACGACCCTGTTGTAGAGCGCGCCGTGCGGTTTGACGTAGGCGACGCGGGCGCCCGCCGCGCGGGCGAACACCTCCAGGGCGCCGATCTGGTAGGCGACTTCGGCGGCCAGTTCGGCGGGCGGCACGTCCATCGCGCGCCGCCCGAACCCGGCCAGGTCCCGGTAGGAGACCTGCGCGCCGATCCGGACCCCGCGCGCGGCCGCCAGCTCGCACACCCGGCGCATCGTGACCGGGTCCCCGGCGTGGAAGCCGCACGCCACGTTGGCGCTGGTGACGACGGACAGCAGCCCTTCGTCGTCGGTGAGCCGCCAGCGGCCGAAGCCCTCGCCCAGGTCGGCGTTCAGATCGATGCAGGCCATGGTTCCAGTGTCTCCTCTCAGAGCACGCGGTACTGCTCGTCACGGGCGTCGGTGAGGAACATCTGCCCCGGCGCGTGGGTCAGGGCGAACGGCGGGCGCGAGGCCATGACGGCCGCCTGCGGGGTCACCCCGCAGGCCCAGAACACCGGGATGTCGTCCGGCTCCGCGTCCACCGGGTCGCCGAAGTCGGGACGGCCCACGTCGCGGATGCCGAGCCCCGAGGGGTCCCCGCAGTGCACGGGAGCGCCGTGCACCGCCGGCAGCAGGCTGGTCTCCCGGATCGCCGCCGCCAGGTGCCGCGGCGGCACCGGCCGCATCGACACGACCAGCGGGCCGTGCAGCCGCCCCGCCGGCCGGCACTGCCGGCTCGTCACGTACATCGGGACGTTGCGCCCCTGCTCGACGTGGCGGATCGGCACGCCGGCCTCGCCCAGCGCCGCCTCGAAGGTGAAGCTGCACCCGATGAGGAACGACACCAGATCGTCCCGCCAGTGGGCGCGCACGTCGGTCGGCTCGTCGACCAGCTCGCCGTCCCGCCACACCCGGTAGCGCGGCAGGTCCGTGCGCAGATCGGCGCCCTCGGCCAGCACGGTCGTCCAGGAGCCGGCGTCGGTGACGTCGAGGACGGGGCAGGGCTTGGGGTTGCGCTGGCAGAACAGCAGCATGTCGTAGGCCCAGTCGGCGGGCACGGAGATCAGGTTGACCTGGGTGTGGCCCGCCGCGACCCCGGCCGTGGGCCCGGTCAGGCCGTCCCGGAAGCGGGCCCGGGCCGCTGCCGGGCTCCACGCGCGCGCGTCCTCGTCGACCAGGAGCAGGGGACGGTCCTCGGTGCTCGTACGGTTCATGTCAGCTCCGTCCCGCGCGTCTCCGGCAGGCCCAGCAGGGCCAGTGCCGCGATGCCGTAGCCGATCGCGCCGAAGACCAGCGCGCCGCCCACGCCCCAGCTGTCCGCCAGGAAGCCCACCGTCGTCGGGAACACGGCACCCACCGCGCGCCCGGTGTTGTACGTGAAGCCCTGCCCGGTACCGCGCACCGCCGTCGGGTACAGCTCGCTCAGGTAGGAGCCGAAGCCGCTGAAGATCGCCGACATGCAGAACCCGAGCGGGAAACCCAGCACCAGGAGCAGGGTGTTGGCGCCGCTGGGGATGTTCGCGTACGCCAGGATGCACAGCGCCGACAGCAGCGCGAAGAGCCAGATGTTGCGCCGCCGGCCCAGCTTGTCGGTGAGGTAGCCACCCGTCAGGTAGCCGATGAAGGCACCGGAGATGAGGAACGTCAGATAGCCGCCGGTACCGACGACCGACAGGTCGCGCTCGGACTTCAGGTACGTCGGCACCCAGGTCGCCAGCGTGTAGTAGCCGCCCTGCACACCGGTCGAGAGCAGTCCGGCGAACAGCGTCACCCGCAGCAGGCCCGGCTTGAAGATGGCCGTGAACGACCCCTTCTCCGCGCTCTGTTCACGGGCGGCGGCCGCCTCGGGCGCGTCGTGGACGCTGCGCCGCAGCCAGATCACCAGCAGCGCCGGCAGCGCCCCGGTCCAGAACATGATCCGCCAGGCCAGGTCGTCACCGGCCAGGGAGAACACCACGGTGTAGACGATCACGGCGAGCCCCCAGCCCACCGCCCACGAGCTCTGCACCGCGCCCAGCGTGCGGCCCCGGTTCCGGGCGCTCGCGTACTCGGCGACCAGGATCGCGCCGACCGCCCACTCGCCGCCGAAGCCGAGGCCCTGCAGGGCGCGGAAGACCAGCAGCGTCTCGTAGTTGGGCGCGAAACCGCAGGCGACGGTGAACACCGCGTACGTGATCACGGTGATCATCAGCGCCTTGACCCGGCCGACGCGGTCGGCGAGAACGCCCGCGAGGGCGCCGCCGACCGCCGAGACGACCAGGGTGACCGTCGTGAACAGGCCCGTCTGGCCGCTGTCCAGGCCGAAGTACGCGGACAGCGCGACCATGCTCAGCGGGAGCGTGAAGTAGTCGTACGAGTCGAGGGCGTAGCCGCCGAAGGCGCCGGCGAAGGCGCGGCGGCCGCGCGGGCCCAGGGCGCGCAGCCAGCCCAGCGCTCCGGCGTCCGGGCCGGGTCCGGCGGCCCTGCCGGGCGGGTCGTCGGTCAGTGCCTGCGGTGGAGGGGTCGTGCTCATGGGCACCTCGCAGAGTGAGGACGGAGGGTGCTTCGGGAGTGAGCCGTGCCGTGCGAAGCGGTCGGCGCCGGGGTGGGGCCGCGGCGCCTTGTCGAGCACCGTAGAGGATTGTTCAACGATCCCTCAATACCCATGTTGGTTGTTCCTGTGATGTGCGATTGAATTCCGGCATGGCAGAGCAGTTGAAGGACCTCGCCGACGACCGGGCCCTCCTGGGGCGCACCAGCACCGCGGAACGCGTCTCGGACATCCTCAGGAGCCGCATCGCCGAGGGCTACTTCCCGCCCGGCACCCGGCTGTCGGAGGACAGCATCGGCGGCGCGCTCGGCGTCTCGCGCAACACGCTGCGCGAGGCGTTCCGGCTGCTCACGCACGAACGCCTGCTCGTCCACGAGTTGAACCGGGGGGTCTTCGTTCGGGTGCTGACCGTGGAGGACGTCGAGGACATCTACCGCACCCGCCGGCTCGTCGAATGCGCGGTCGTGCGCGGTCTCGGCGACCCGCCCCACCCCCTCGACGGCCTCGCGGGCGCGGTCGAGGAGGGGCAGGCCGCCGCCCGGGAGGGCGACTGGAAAGGGGTGGGCACGGCCAACATCCACTTCCACCGGGAACTGGTCGCCCTGTCGGGGAGCGAGCGCACGGCCGAACTGATGCGCAGCGTCTTCGCCGAACTGCGCCTGGCCTTCCACGTGGTGGACGAGCCGCAGCCCCTGCACGAACCGTACATCGCCCGAAATGTCGCCATCCTGCACGCCCTTCAGGACGGCGACCGCGACAAGGCCGAGAGCCTCCTCGCCGGCTACCTCGACGACTCGCTCCGGCGCGTGGTCGAGGTCTACCGGCGGCGGGTCGGCGACGACGGCTGAGCCCCGGCCGCCCCGGCCGCGGGGGAGGCGTCCGCGTCGTTTGGGCCGATGTCAGACACAGGACCTAGTCTGTGCACCGTGACTTCGCCTGCATCGACGGACAGCGTTCCGCCCCAGCTCAGCGCGGGGCCGCGTCCCGCTCCGGGGCCGGCCGCCGACGAGGGCCTGGCGCGGCGCCTGCGCGCGCTCGCCTGCACCGCGCCCCTGCACGACCTGGACGCGCGCAAGGCCAACCTCGCGGGTGAGTACTCGGTGTACGGCATGGCGGAGGTGGCCCTCGCGGCCATCGACCTCGTCACCCTGAACATGGACTTCGACACGGGCGCCGACCACGACCAGATCGTCGCCCGTCTCGTCCCGCGCATTGCCGCGCAGGCCCCGCGGCGCCCCGCCGCCGAGCACGAGCGGGTGGCCCGCTGGGTCCTGGAGAACCTGATCAACGTCGGCAGCGTCGACCGCGGCTTCCGCGCCGTGTACGGCACGTTCGGCGCGGACGGCACGTACGTGCGGCGCGACTACGACTTCAAGCTGATCGAGGAGGTCCCCGGCCCGGGCGGCACCGTCTACCTCCGCACGACGGACGAGGCGGTCAACGTCCTCGTCGGCGCCCTCGACACGGACGTCACCAGCGCGCAGATCGCCGCCGAGGTCAAGCTGGAGGTGCTGATCAGCCGCGGCCGGCTCGCCGACGCCCAGCTCGCCGCCGAGCAGGCCCGCTACCGCACCGTGCAGTACTCCGAGACCCTGCGCCGCGCCCTGGAGGCCACCCGGCGCAACGTCCGCGCGGTCGACTGGCTCACCGCCGTGCCCGACATGATCGCCGAGGCCCTGGAGCACGTCGCCGACCGCTACCGCCACGAGAACGCGATCCTCACCAACATCCGCAAGGCGCGGGACGAGTCCGAGGACCCGGAGAACAAGCGCCGCGCCGCCGAGCTCGTCGACATCGTCAAGGACTGCATCCGGCGCCACACCCAGCTGCAGTCCCGGCTGCTGGAGGCCGGGCCCCTGTTCCGCGCCGAGCAGGACCGGCAGGCCTTCGCCACGCCCGCGGCCGGCTCCGGCACGGACCTGTACGGGCACCTCGTCGTGCCCGTCCTGCCGCTGCCGCTGGAGCAGGCCGTGCGGGTCACGGACGCCTTCTTCGGCCGGGGCACCGGGCTGCGCACGCCAGTGTCCGTCCGGGTCACCGACCTGGTCGACATCCTGCTCACGCCGCCGGTCGAGCGGGAGCACCTCGGTGCCGAGATGCCCGAGCCGGACCTCATCGCCACCCCGGACGACAGCCGGTTCAGCGAGGAGCAGATGGCAGCGGCGCAGGAGCTGCTCGACCTGCCGGCCGACGCGCCGCGCCGGCTGTCGGGGCTGCTGGCCGAGGCCCGCCGCCGCGACCCCGACCTGCCCTACCTGGTCGCCCTGCTGGCCGTGCACGCGGCCAGCCCGCCGGTCGGCACCGCCTACCGGCAGGGCGAGCAGAAGCTGCTGTTCGCCGTGGACGACGGCACGGAGCTGGAGGACGAGGAGTTCGGCGGGGCGGACCTGATCGTCGGCACCGCCCTGCTGGACGCGGCGGGGATGGCAGCGGACCGGACGGAGGCCGCGTGATGCCTCCCCCGGTGGCCGGCTGCGGCGCCGTCGTGGCCGGCCGCGCAGTTCGCCGCGCCCCTGAGGGCGTAACCCGTCTCGTCTACCAGGTCAAGGAGTTCACGCCGTGAGCGAGCACGTCGAGTGGAGTGCGCCGGACGGTCCGGCCCCCGCGGCCACCGCCCCCGTCACCCCCGCCGACGCCGCCGACGCGGCGCGGCTCGTGTCCTTCGGACTGCAGCCCAAGCTCCAGCCCGCCCGCGACCAGGAGTACGCGGACCTGCTGCGGCGCTACCGCGAGGACCCGCCGTTCGCGCGGCTCGCCGACGCCGTGGCGACCGGGCTCGGGCTCATCGTGCTGGAGGTCTCCCCGCGCGCCGGCATGGCCGTGACCGCCGCCGAGGACTCGGTGTTCGCCGTCCGCATGGGCGACTACGCGCGTCGCACCTCCGCCGACGGCGGCGACCGGTTCCTGCACGGACTGGCCCATCTCGCCGTCGCCGCCATGGCGTTCCCGCGCCCCGAGGACCTCGCCGACGACGGCTACATCGGCCGCGTCACCGTCAACGGCGTCGACGCCTTCGTCCGCCAGGCCTGCCACCGGCTGGAGGAACGCGCCGCCGAGCAGGGCGAGAACACCGACCCGGTCACCGACGCGCCCGGCCTGGAGGCCGCCTGGCGGATCTGGGCCCGGCGCAGCGCCACCGGCGCCACCAAGGACGCCCGCCGGCTCGCCGGCTCGACCACCGGCATCGTCGCCAAGGCCGTCGCGTTCCTCACCGACTCCGGTTTCCTCCAGCGCACCGGCGACGACAACGGCGGCACCTACCGCACCACCGCCCGCTACCAGCTCCAGGTCCGCGACCTGGCCGGCAGCGCCGCGCTCGCCGAACTGCTGGAGCTGGGCATCGTCCCCGTCACCGACGGCACCCCGACGCTCCTGCCCCCCGAGGAGGGCGACGACCTGGAACTGGTCGCCGACGCCGGACTGCCCTTCCACTCCTCCTGACCGACACCCACCCCCCACTCACGAAGACTTACGAGAGTCCGCCATGTACGAGCTGTCCCGGGTCCGCCTCTACTCCATCGGGCCCGCCGGCGCACGGTACGCCGACACCGTGCTCGACCTGCGGGGCGTGGGCGACATCGTGCCCGACCCCGCGCCCACGCAGGCGGAGTTCTTCGAGGAGGAGCCCGTCGGCCCGCCCCGCCGCCCCGCCCCCGCGGGCGTGCTGTTCCTGGAGAACGGCGGCGGCAAGTCCGTACTGCTCAAGCTGATCTTCTCCGTGATGCTGCCGGGCCACCGCAACACCCTGGGCGGCGCCAGCTCCGGCGTGCTGCGCAAGTTCCTCCTCGCCGACGACTGCGGTCACGTCGCGCTGGAGTGGCAGCACGTGCTGACCGGCGAGTGCGTCGTCGTCGGCAAGGTCAGCGAGTGGCGCGGACGGCAGGTCTCGAACGACCCGCGCAAGTTCGCCGAGGCCTGGTACTCCTTCCGGCCCGGGCCGGGGCTGAGCCTGGACAACCTGCCCGTCGCCGAGTCCACCGCCGTACGGGCCCCCGCCGAGGGCCAGTCGGGCGCCCGCGGACGACGCCGCACGATGAAGGGGTTCCGCGACGCCCTCACCGAGGCCGGCAAGACCTACCCGCACCTGGAGGTGCACTGGGAGGAGATCCACGACCGCTGGATCGAGCACCTGGGCGACCTCGGCCTCGACCCCGAACTGTTCCGCTACCAGCGGGAGATGAACGCCGACGAGGGCGAGGCCGCCGGCCTCTTCGCGGTGAAGAAGGACGCCGACTTCACCGACCTGCTGCTGCGTGCCGTCACCGACACCCGCGACACCGACGGCCTCGCCGACCTGGTCAGCGGCTTCGGCAACAAGCTGGGCCGGCGCGCCGAGCTGATGGCCGAACGGGACTTCACCGCCGGGTCGGTGGACCTGCTCGGGCGGATCGTCGAGGCCGCCGACGCCCGCGCCCGCGCACGTGACGTCCACGCCGGGGCCGAACGCCGCACGCGCACCCTGGCCCGCCGGCTGTCCGCCCGGGGCGTACGGGAACGGGCCCGGGCCGCCGACCTGGCCCAGCGCGTCACGGCCGCGGCGTACGCCGTCACGCACGCCGAGTCGGCCCGCGAACGCAGCGCCCTGATCTCCGCCGAACTCGCCTACCGGCACGCCTCCCTGGCGCTCGCCGCCGCCGAGAAGTCCGCCGCCGCGCAGAAGCGCGAGCTGGCCGACGCCCGCACCCTGTACGCGGCCTGGCAGGCCGCCGAAGCCGTCCTGCGCCACCGCGCGGCCTCCGACCGCGCCGCCCGCGTGTCCGCAGCGATCCAGGAGGCGGAGCGGGACGCGGCCCCGGCGCTGGCCGCCCGCGCCAAGGCGGCCGTCGACCTCGTACGGGCCCTGCACGCCGCCGCGGAGAGCGCCGAGGGCCTCGCCAACGAGGAGGAGGAACGCTCCGCGGCCCTCCAGGAGGTCAGCGACGCGGCCTACCGCGACTCCACCGCCGCCGCCACCCAGGCGCAGCGGGCCCGCAGCGAGATCGGGCACCTCAAGCAGCGCCTCGCCGAGGTCGAGCAGGAGACCGCCGAAGCGGTCCGGGCCGGCTGGCTCGACGACAGCGCGCCCGACGCCGACCCGGCCCGGGCGGCCCTCGCCGCCAGCGACGCGGAGAAGACCACCGTCGCCGCCTGGGACTCCGCCCGCGAAGCCGCCCGCCGCGCCGCCGAACACGCGCGCGAGGCCGCCGCCACCGAGTCCCGCGCGGAGCTGACCGCCGCCCGCGCGGCCGACGCGGCCACCGCGGCGGAGCGCTCCTACGACGCCGAGCGCCGCACCGCCGAGGCGCTGGCCGGGGAGGAGCGGCTCGCCGCCCTGCTCGGCCTGGCCCCCGAGGCCCGCCCGGGCATCCCGCAGCCCCGCCACGGCGCCGACCACGAGCCCGCCCCCGCCGCCCCGCAGGGCGAGCAGGGCCTCACCACCGAGGAACTCGACCGCTCGGCCGAGGACCTGCGCGAGCTGCTCGACGACGCCGTCTCCTCCGCCGAACGGCAGCTGTTCGACCTGCGGACGGCCGCCGCCGACGACGCCCGCATCCTCGGCGCCCTCGGTGACGGCGGGCTGCTGCCGCCCGGCCCCGACGTGCTCGCCACCGTCGAGTTCCTCGGCGAGCACGGCATCCCCGCGCTGCCCGGCTGGCGCTACCTGGCCCAGGCCGTCGACCCGGCGGACCACGCCCGCGTCCTGGCCGCCCGCCCCGAACTCGTCGACGGCGTGATCATCACCGACCCCGGGTCCCACGCCCGCGCCCGGGAGGCCCTGGGCGACGCGGCGCTCCTGCCGAGGTCCGCCGTCGCGGTCGGCACGGCCGCCGCCCTGCTCGCCCCGACGCCCGCCCCGGACACCGACGACGGCGGCGTGTTCCTCGTCCCGCCGAACCCCGCCATGCACGACGAGCACGCCGCCGACGAGGAACGGCAGGCACTGCGCGCCCGCGCGGCCGAGCGCGACGAGGAGATCCGCACGCTCGCCGCCCGGCTCGGCAAGGACCGCGAACTCGCCGCCCGGCTCGCCTCCTGGCGCACCGGCTGCCCGGCCGGCCGGCTCGCCGAACTGGCCCGCGCCGCGCACGACGCCCGCGCGTTCGCCGAGGAGTCGGAGGCCGAGCTGGCCGAGGCACGCACGGTGCGGGCCGAGGCCGACGAGACCGCGGCGGAGGCCGCGCGGGTCCGCGACGAGCGGCAGGAGGCCGCCCAGAAGGCCCGCCGCTCCGCCGACGCCCTGGCCGGTCTCGCCTTCCGGCTCCGCGAGCGCGCCGGCTGGCAGGTGAAACTGCGGGAACTGGCCGACGAGGCCGCCGAGTCGGAAGCCGGCGCACAGGCCTGCCTGGACCGGGCGAGGGCCGCCGACGAGGACCGGCGCGGCGCCCAGCGCGCCGCCGACGACGCCCGCCGCACCGCACGCGCCCTGCGCGCCGAGCGCGCCGAGATCGCCGGCGCCCCGGACGACGTGCCCGAGGACGGCACCCACGCCCCGAAGGCGTCCCTGCCCGCGCTGCGCGAGGCCTACCGGGCCGCCTCCCAGCTGTACGAGAAGGTTGGTGTCGGGGCCGACCTGCGGGCCGAGCAGGCCCGCGCCGAGAGCGACGAGAGCGCCGCCCGCGCGGAGCTCGACCGGCTCAGCAACAAGGTCCGCACGCGCGCGGAGCAGCTCCTCGAATCACCCGACGGCTCCGACGGCCCCAGCCGCCAGGCCGCAGCCGCCCGTGCCGAGGAACTGGTGCAGCTCCTGGAGACGCGGATGTCCACCGCGAGCGAGCAGCTCGGCCGGCTGCGCGGAGAGGCCGAACGCCTCGCCCCGCAGGACGGCGACACCCACACCGACCTGCCGGAGGAGCTCCAGCCGCGCGACGCCGAGCACGCCCAGACCCTGCTGCGCACGGCGACGGCCGAACTCGCCTCCCGCACCGAGGCGCTGGACCGCGCCCGCGACGCCCACGCCGAACTCCTCGGCGCGCACCGCGCCGCCGAGGACGCGGCGAGCGGCTTCGACGAGATCGCCGCCATGCTCCGCGACCTGCTGCGCGAGCACGGCACCGAGGAGGAGCAGGAGGAGACGGAACCGTACCCGGGCAGTCCCGAGGAGGCCCGGCAGGCCGCCGCCGAGGCCCGCCGCTCGCTGCGCGGCTGCGCCGCCGACCTGTCGGCCGCCGAGGCCGCGGTCCGCGAGGCCAGTGACGTCCTCGTCCGGCACGCCAACTCCACGCGCTACGAGCAGGTCCGCACCCCGGCCCGCCAGCAGATCCGCGAACTGCCCGCGTCCGCGCTGCCCGAGCACGCCCAGAAGTGGGCGGACGCCTTCGCACCCCGGCTGCGGGTCCTCACCGACGAGCTGGAGCAGCTGGAGCGCAACCGCGAGTCGATCGTGGACCGGCTGCGCGGGCTGGTCGAGTCGGCGCTGGCCACCCTGCGCTCCGCCCAGCGGCTCTCCCGGCTGCCGGAGGGGCTCGGCGAGTGGTCGGGCCAGGAGTTCCTCCGCATCCGGTTCGAGGAGCCCGACCAGGCGACCCTCACCGAGCGGCTCGGCGAGGTCGTCGACGAGGCGACCCGTGCCGCCGTCCGGAAGAACTCCGATCTGCGGCGCGACGGCATGTCGCTGCTGCTGCGGGGTGTCGCCGCGGCCCTGCAGCCCAAGGGCGTCGCCGTCGAGATCCTCAAGCCGGACGCGGTGCTGCGCGCCGAGCGCGTCCCCGTCGGGCAGATGGGCGACGTCTTCTCCGGCGGCCAGCTGCTGACCGCCGCCATCGCCCTGTACTGCACGATGGCCGCGCTGCGTTCGAACGACCGCGGCCGCGACAAGCACCGGCACGCGGGCACGCTGTTCCTCGACAACCCCATCGGCCGTGCCAACGCCACCTACCTGCTGGAGCTCCAGCGGGCGGTGTCGGACGCCCTGGGCGTGCAGCTGCTGTACACCACGGGTCTGTTCGACACGACCGCGCTGGCCGAGTTCCCGCTGGTCATCCGGATGCGCAACGACGCCGACCTCAGGGCGGGCCTGAAGTACATCAGCGTCGAGGAGCACCTCCGCCCGGGCCTGCCGCAGCAGCCCCAGGCGGGGGAGGCGGTCCGCAGCGAGATCACCGCGACCCGCATGTACAAGCGGCCGGCGCCCACGACGTCCTAGCGGGGCCGGACCCGCGCGGCCGGACCCGCCGGTCGCGCGGTCCAAGCACGGCTCCCCGAGGGTGCGAAACACCGGCGGGGAGCCGGCCGTGGACGGCGCGTCAGTTCACGAATGCGACAACTGCCCGGCCGCCGCACCGCGTCGGCGTATCCGCCCCTGGGCCCGCTCGGCGACGCGCGCCCGGCGCCGGGCCAGGCGCCGCTCCCGCCGCAGCGCCCGTGCCGTGCTGCTCGGTACGGAGACCACGCCGTGGCGCTGGTTCCAGACCTGGCGCGTCACCCACACGTCGAGGGCGCCCCAGGTGGCCGCGATCGTGCTGACCACGCTGCTGATCACCATGGGGAACGCGAGCCAGGAGCCGGCCATCGTGCACAGGAACGCCACCATGGCCTGAAGCAGCGTCACGGCGATGAGCAGCACCGCCCGGACGGCCGCCGTACGGACCGGATCCGGCAACCTGCGCCGCCGCGCCGGCTCCTCGACCCACAGCGGCCGGTAGGCGGACTGGCCGGGTGCTTCCCGAGTCCGTTCCCCGGCGCGGGTGCCGGTGCCGGACGCCGCCGTCCCGGCAGCCGGGACCGGATCGTCGCGATCGATCAGCCCGGGGGCCGGATGCCCCGTCACCTGCGCCCTTGCGACCTCGGGCGCCTCGCGCCGTTCCGCCGTGCCCATCACCGTGTCACTCCCCACCGCCGGCAGCCCTCTCACCCGCATCCGAAGACACGTACTCCCCAGTGGCTGCCCGGCTTGCGCTGTATTACGCCGCCCGGGTCCGGGATGCGGCCTCAGCGGCCGATTCCGTCCCCAATTCACGTAGAGAAGGACGAACGACCCGTCACGAAGATTCCCGGAACCGAAAAATTCCGGCCAACCACCTTGGCCGAGTGGGGGGATGGCCCGGACCGTCACCGCCGGTTCCGGGGAGACAACTCCCGCAATGGCCGGACAACTCCCCATGCCGGGCACGGGGTGTGGAACTTCGGCCTCCGGGCCGGTCTTCGAGTTCCCGCCGCAGCGGTAGTAGGCTCGCGCCGTTTGTTGACGCACACGTGTACCCCCGGTAGCCCCGGGGGCCGAGCTGGGGGAGGCCATGCGCTTTCGCGGGAAGTCCATCCGCCGGAAGATCGTGGCGCTGCTTCTCGTGCCGCTGGTGTCCCTGACCGCGATCTGGGCCTTCGCCACGATCCTCACGGGGCGTGAGGCGAGCGACCTGTTCCAGGTGTCGACCGTGGTGGAGGAGATCGGGTACCCGATCGAGGACACCGTCCGCGTCCTCCAGGAAGAACGCCGTCAGACCCTGGTCCACCTGGCCGACCCCCGGGCCTCCGACGGGCTCGCCGCACTGCGGCGCAGCCGCACCGCGACCGACGAGGCCGTCGCCGGCATCCGCGGCAACGCCCGCGACCCGGACGTGCGCGACGCGATGGGCGCGGACACCCGCGAGCGGCTGACCGCGGTGCTGGACGCCTTCGAGGGCATCGACTCGCTGCGCCGCAGCGTCGAGGACGGCACCGTCGACCGCGCGCAGGCCCTCGACCTCTACAACCGGCTGGTCGACCCCTGCTACGTCCTGCTCACCAATCTGCACGTCGTCGACAACATCGAACTCGACAAGCAGTACCGCGCCCTGGTCAACCTCGCCCGCGCCCGCGAACTGCTCTCCCGCGAGGACGCCCTGCTCGGCTCCGCCCTCGTCGTCGGCCGGATCTCCCGCGCGGAGAGCCGCGACGTCTCCGACCTCGTCGCCCAGCGCGCCCTGATGTACGACGTCAACCTCCAGCTGCTGCCGGTCGCCGAACGCGACCGCTACGACCGCTTCTGGAAAAACGCTTCCTCCGCCCCGCTGCGCGTCGCGGAGGAAGCCGCCCTCGAACCGGGCGCCGGAACGCCCCGCGGTGTCACCGCCAAGAGCTGGGACAGCGCGGCCGGCCACGTGCTGGACGAGCTCGCCACCCTCAACGACCAGGCCAACGACCGCTATCAGGACCGCGTGCACCCCGTGGCCGTGGGCGTCATCGCCAAGGCCGTCATCGCGGGCGCGCTCGGCCTGATCGCCCTGCTGCTCTCCCTGTTCCTGTCGGTGCGCGTCGGCCGCTCCCTCATCCGCGACCTGCGCCAGCTCCGGCTGGAGGCGCACGAGGCGTCCGGCGTGCGCCTGCCCAGCGTGATGCGCCGCCTCTCCGCGGGCGAACAGGTCGACGTCGAGACCGAAGTGCCGCGCCTGGAGTACGACAAGAACGAGATGGGGGAGGTCGGCCAGGCCCTCAACACCCTCCAGCGCGCCGCCGTCGAGGCCGCCGTCAAACAGGCCGAACTGCGCGCCGGCGTCTCCGAGGTGTTCGTCAACCTCGCCCGCCGCAGCCAGGTCCTGCTGCACAAGCAGCTCACCCTGCTCGACGCGATGGAGCGCCGCACCGAGGACACCGAGGAACTCGCCGACCTGTTCCGCCTGGACCACCTGACGACCCGCATGCGGCGGCACGCCGAGGGCCTGGTGATCCTCTCCGGCGCCGCGCCCTCCCGCCAGTGGCGCAAGCCCGTCCAGCTCATGGACGTCGTCCGGGCCGCCGTCGCCGAGGTCGAGGACTACGAGCGCATCGAGGTGCGCCGGCTGCCCCGGATCGCCGTCACCGGCCCGGCCGTCGCCGACCTCACGCACCTGGTGGCGGAACTCCTGGAGAACGCCACGGTGTTCTCCCCGCCGCACACCGCCGTGCAGGTGGTCGGCGAGCGCGTCGCCAACGGCTTCACCCTGGAGATCCACGACCGCGGCCTCGGCATGGCCGCCGAGGCGCTCCTGGACGCCAACCTCCGGCTCGCCGAGACACCCGAGTTCGAACTGTCCGACACCGACCGGCTCGGCCTGTTCGTGGTCAGCCGCCTCGCCCAGCGGCAGAACGTCCGCGTCTCCCTGCAGCCCTCGCCGTACGGCGGTACGACCGCCGTCGTGTTCATCCCCGACGCGCTGCTGACGGACGACGTGCCCGACACCAACGGCCTGGGGTTCCGGCTCGACCGCCCCCGGATCGCCCCCGAGAGCGAACCGCAGGACGCGCGGCGCGGGGCGCTCTCCCCGGCCTCCGCGCAGCGGCCGGGCCTGCCGGCCTCCCTGCTGGACGGGCCGATCGAACTGGAGGCGCCCGTCGGCCTCGATGGCTTCCCCGGTGCCCTGGACGAGGACGGCGAACAGGGCGGTCTGTTCCGGCCCCGCCGCCACTCCCTCGTCCGGGCCGAGGACGACCTCGCGGACGGGACTGCCGACCCGCACCAGCAGGGCGCCGACGCCCGGGCGGCGCGGGAGCGCACCGACGCCGGCAATGAACTGGCCGCCCCCGTCCCGCTGTCCCGCCGGCACACCCCCAAGCTGGTCAGTTCCCACGGCCGTCCCGTCACCGACCAGCGCCCCCGGCGCGCCCGGACCGACGACGACCCCGGTGCGAGCCGGAACGACCCCGCGACGGCCCTGCCCGCGCGGCGCCGCACCGACGGCCCGCGCGGCGAGGCGCAGCCGGACACGCCGCCGCCCCTGCCGGCCCGCCGCCGGGGCGCGGACTCCGCCCGCCGGGGCATCGGCGCGGCGGCCCGGGGCGAGGACCCCGCCGCGGCACCGGCTCCGCCCCCGGGCGACCGGTCCGAACCGTCCGCCCTGCCCCGGCGCGCCCGCCGCCCGGACCCCGCCGCGCCCACCGGTCCCGCCGCCGACGGCGGTGACACCCGCGGCACGCGGGACGTGCCCGGCACGGGCGACGTCCCGGGCGCCACGCCCCTGCCCCGCCGGGTCCGGCAGGCCAGCCTCGCCCCGCAGCTCAAGCGGAGCGCCGAGCCCCGCGCGGAGGACGGGGCCGGGCCCGCCGAGCGGGACGCCGAGGAAGTACGCAGCCGTATGGCCTCGCTCCAGCGCGGCTGGCAGCGCGGCCGTCAGGAGAACGCCGCGGGCGACGCCGCCGACGGCGGCACAGCACCGCAAGGAACGACAGAGGGGGACGGTCGATGACCGCACCGAAGCCGACCGGCCACACCGCGACCGACAAGGGCGAGCTGAACTGGCTCCTCGACGACCTGGTGGACCGGGTCGCGAGCATCCGCAAGGCGCTCGTCCTCTCCGGCGACGGACTGCCGACCGGGGTGTCCAAGGACCTGACCCGGGAGGACAGCGAGCACCTGGCGGCCGTGGCCTCCGGGTTCCACAGTCTCGCCAAGGGCGTGGGCCGCCACTTCGAGGCCGGCAACGTCCGCCAGACCGTCGTCGAGCTCGACGACGCCTTCCTGTTCGTGACCGCCGCCGGCGACGGCAGCTGCCTGGCCGTCCTCTCGGACGCCGACTCGGACGTCGGCCAGGTCGCCTACGAGATGACACTCCTCGTCAAGCGCGTGGGTGTGCATCTGGGCGCCGCCCCACGCACCGATCTGCCCGCAGGCGGGTAGTGGGATGACATGAGCGCTGACGGTCAGGGAAGAAAGCACTGGTTCGACGACGAGGCCGGACCGGTCGTCCGCCCGTACGCCATGACCCGCGGCCGCACCAGCAGCCAGGGCCAGCACCGGCTGGACCTGATCGCGGTCGTGGTCGCGGAGCCGCAGGCGGACGACCCGGAAGCCGACCACATGCTCTCCCCGGAGCACGTGGACATCGTCGAACTGTGCCGTGAGGACCCGCAGTCGGTCGCCGAACTCGCAGCGGAACTCGACCTGCCGATCGGGGTCGTACGGGTCCTCGTCGGAGACCTCGTGGACGCGCGGTTCGTCCACGTGAACCGGCCCGTGCCCCCGGCCGAGCTGCCGGACGAGAGCATCCTGCGCGACGTGATCAGCGGTCTGCGGGCCCTATGAGACCCCCATCGAGCTGGAGAGAAGACCGATGATCTTCGGGCGTTCCGAGCGTGGCAGGCCCCCGGTCGAGCCCGTCACGCTCAAGATCCTGGTGGCCGGCGGATTCGGCGTGGGCAAGACCACGCTCGTCGGCGCGGTGAGCGAGATCCGACCGCTGCGCACCGAGGAACTGCTCACCGAGGCCGGGCGTCCCGTGGATGACGTCAGCGGTGTGGAGGACAAGCACACCACGACCGTGGCCATGGACTTCGGCCGCATCACCCTCCGCGAGGACCTCGTGCTGTACCTCTTCGGCACGCCCGGTCAGGAGCGGTTCTGGTTCATGTGGGACGAGCTCTCCGAGGGCGCCCTCGGAGCCGTCGTCCTGGCCGACACGCGCCGCCTGGAGGACTGCTTCGCCGCCGTCGACTACTTCGAGCGGCGCTCGATCCCCTTCGTCGTCGGCGTCAACTGCTTCCAGGGCGCCCCTCGTTACCCGGTCGAGGACGTCCGCCGGGCCCTCGACCTCGACGACGACGTGCCGCTGCTGATGTGCGACGCCCGAGACCGGGAGTCGGTCAAGGAGACGCTCATCGGCGTCGTCCAGCACGCCATGGCCCAGGCCGCCGAGCACCGCCGCGCGGTCACCACCTGAGACCCCCGCCCGGGGAGGAGCCCCCGGGCGGTGATCCCACAGGGACGGACGGCCGGGCCACGCGCGTGTGGCTAGTCGTCCTCGCTCTCCTCCCAGCCGAAGCTCTTCTCCACGGCCTTGCGCCAGTTGTGGTACTCGCGGTCCCGCACGGACGCCTCCATGGACGGCGTCCACTCGACGTCCTTCTGCCAGTGGGCCTTCAGCTCGTCCAGGTCGTTCCACACGCCCGTGGCGAGACCGGCCGCGTACGCGGCGCCCAGGCAGGTCGTCTCGGAGACCTTGGGCCGCACCACCGGCACGTCCAGCACGTCCGCCTGGTGCTGCATCAGCAGGTTGTTCTTCGTCATGCCGCCGTCGACCTTCAGGGTGGTGATCTGCACCCCGGAGTCCTGGTACATGGCGTCCACGACCTCGCGCGTCTGCCAGCTCGTGGCCTCCAGCACCGCCCGCGCCAGGTGCGCCTTGGTGACGTACCGGGTCAGACCGGTGACGACACCCCGCGCGTCGGAGCGCCAGTACGGCGCGAACAGCCCGGAGAACGCCGGGACGATGTACGCCCCGCCGTTGTCCTCCACGCTGGCCGCGAGGGGCTCGATCTCGTCGGCGGTGCGGATGATGCCGAGCTGGTCGCGGAACCACTGCACCAGCGCGCCCGTGATGGCGATCGACCCCTCCAGGCAGTACACCGGCGCCTCGTTGCCGATCTTGTACCCCATGGTCGTCAGCAGGCCGCTCTTCGACGGCACCGGGCGGTTGCCCGTGTTCAGCAGCAGGAAGCTGCCCGTGCCGTAGGTGTTCTTCGCCGTGCCCACGTCGTAGCAGGCCTGGCCGAAGACCGCGGCCTGCTGGTCGCCGAGGGCGGAGGCCACGGGAACGCCGGACAACTGGCCGACGGCGGTCCCGTACACCTCGGCCGAGGAGCGGATCTCCGGCAGCATGGCCTCCGGGATGTTCATCGCCGAGAGGATCGAGGAGTCCCATTGGAGGGTCTCCAGGTTCATCAGCATGGTGCGTCCGGCGTTGGTCACGTCGGTGACGTGCTGCCCGCCGTCCGTGCCGCCGGTGAGGTTCCAGATCAGCCAGGAGTCCATCGTCCCGAAGGCGATCTCCCCGCGCTCGGCCCGTGCCCGCAGGTCGGGCACGTTCTCCAGCAGCCAGGCGGCCTTGGGCCCGGAGAAGTAGGTCGCCAGCGGCAGCCCCGTCTGCTCGCGGAAACGGTCCTGCCCGTCGGAGCCGCCCAGCTGCCGGCACAGCGCCGCCGTCCGGGTGTCCTGCCAGACGATGGCGTTGTGCACCGGCTTGCCCGTGGTGCGGTCCCACAGGAGGGTCGTCTCGCGCTGGTTGGTGATGCCCATGGCGCTCAACTGGTCGGCCCGCAGCCCGGCCTTGGCCAGCGCCCCGGCCACGACCGCCTGCGTCTTGGACCAGATCTCGGTGGCGTCGTGCTCCACCCAGCCCGGTTTGGGGAAGATCTGCCGGTGCTCGCGCTGGTCCACGGCGACGATGGCGCCGGCCTCGTCGAAGACGATGCAGCGGCTCGACGTGGTGCCCTGGTCGATGGCGGCGACGTACTTCGCGGCGTTGTCCGTCATGGCTACCTCTCGGGCTGGTTCAGAAGGCTGCGTTGTAGATGACGCCACCCAGCAGTCCGCCGATCAGCGGGCCGACGACCGGGATCCACGAGTAGCCCCAGTCGGAGGTGCCCTTGTTCGGGATCGGCAGGATGGAGTGGATGATGCGGGGTCCCAGGTCGCGCGCCGGGTTGATGGCGTAGCCGGTGGGACCACCCAGGGAGAGGCCGATGCCGACGACCAGGAAGGCGACCAGCATGATCGCGATACCGGACCCGTAGATGCCCTCGGACTGGCCGACGATCTGCCCGATGCCTATGCCCTCGACGTGCCGGTTGCTGCCCACCAGGGCGAGCAGCGGCAGTACCAGGGCGATCGTCGCGAGGATCTCGGTGATCAGGTTGGCCACCGGGTTACGGATCTCGGGGATCGTGGAGAAGATGCCGAGCGTCGGGACCGGTTCGTCGACCGTTCCCTCGGTGGTGCCGCCCTTGCGCGTGTTCGCCTGGAACTGCGCGAAGTACACCAGGTAGGCCAGGACGGCTCCGAGCATGGCACCGGCCATCTGCCCCAGGATGTAGATCCAGACCTTGTCCCACACCCCGGTGTCCACGGCGAGGCCCAGGGTGACGGCGGGATTCAGGTGCCCACCGGAGAGCGGGGCGGCGGTGTACGCGCCGGCCAGCACGGCGAAACCCCAGCCGAACGCGATCACGATCCACCCGGAGGCCCGGGCCTTCGAGAACCTGAGGGTGACGGCGGCGCACACGCCGGCGCCGAACAGGATGAGGATCGCCGTACCGATCAACTCGCCGAAGAAGATGTCTCCGTTACTCATGGCGGCTCCTAGGCCGTGACCCGGGACGGACCGCCCGGGCCTCACGTGCAGGGTGCGTTTCCCATGGCTACTTCCGCCGGAGGCAGGGAGATCCCGCGCCCCGCCCGGCATCCGTGACGAGCGTGCCGTCGCAGCCGAACCGCCCGTGGGGGAAGGGGCCCTGGCGCCGGCGCACCATGCGCCGCTGTGCCGGATTGCGCCGCCTTTGGACGCGGATGTCGACTGACACCGGAAGTGTTCACCGGCACCCGGAGGGCGTCAAGGTCGCCGACCGCAACGGTGACGGCCGACCGACGGCCGCCAGGCGACTGCCCGGCGACGGCCGGGCCGAGCGGCCGGTCGTCGGCCCGGGCGGTGCCCGGTCGGGTCGCTGTTCAGGTCTGTTCGCAGGTCGCGCTGGACGATTGTGTCGGGGTCCGCACGGCCCTGGCTGGACCGGGCGGCTCTGCGGTATCCGGCCACGGCCGAGCGTCGCCGCTGGCGACTCCCAGCCCCACCGACTCGTCGCTTGCTCAGGTCCAGGATCCACCTGACCTGGAGGTTTCTCAACCGCAGGAGGCAGGGCGGCACGAAAGGGGTCTGTCGCCGGCAGCCGGCCGTTTCCGGGCTCCTCCTTCCCACCGCCCGCCTACCCCTGATAGACGCAAGGGCCATGACACGACTCACCACCGTGGCACGCGCCCTGATCACCGCGGTCGCGGCATTGCTGACGGCCACCGCCGCCACCGCCCCCGCCCAGGCCCGGCCCGAACCCCGGGCACCCGAGGACTTCGTCGCCCTCCGCAGCGTGGATCCGACCATCCTCCAGGAGATGCGCTACGCCACCGCGCACAACTTCGTGGGCGAGCGCATCGACGGCTACCGCCGGCCCCTGTGCATCCTCACCCGGCCCGCCGCCGAGGCCCTCCACCAGGCCCAGCGCCGACTCCTGCGCCAGGGCTACACCCTCAAGGTCTACGACTGCTACCGGCCGCTGCGCGCGGTCGACCACTTCGTCCGCTGGGCCGAGGACCTCGACGACGAGGCCATGAAGGGCGAGTTCTACCCGAACGTCGACAAGACCCGGCTCTTCGCCGACGGCTACATCGCGGAGAAATCCGGCCACAGCCGCGGATCGACCCTCGACGTCACCCTCGTCCGGCTGCCCGCGCGGCCGACCCGGCCCTACCGCCCCGGCGAACCCCTCGTCCCGTGCTTCGCACCCCGACGCGAGCGGTTCCCCGACAACTCGGTCGACATGGGCACCGGCTTCGACTGCTTCGACACCCTCTCGCACACCCTCGACCCGCGGATCCAGGGTCCCCAGCGCGCCAACCGGCTGCTGCTCAAGTCCACCCTCGAAGGCCTAGGCTTCGTGAACCTCGCCGAGGAGTGGTGGCACTACACCTTCAAGCCCGAGCCCTACCCCGACACCTACTTCGACTTCCCCGTGTCCAGCAGGTCGCTCCCCGGCCCCCGTTGAGCCGCCCGCCCGCACCGCCCTCCACGTGATCGGCTACAGTCCGCCGCGTGTCCGAAACTCAGCACTCCGTTCCCAACTCCGCGCCGTACTCCCACTGTTCGAGCTGCGGCGCGCCCTACGGAGAGGGCGTCTCCGGCTGGCCCCGCACCTGCCCGGCGTGCGGGGCCGTCGCCTACCGCAATCCGCTCCCTGTGGCGGTGGCCCTCCAGCCCGTCTACGACACCCAGGGCACCGCTCTGGTCGTCATCACCCGGACCGTCGCACCCGCGCGCGGGGGCATCGCCCTGCCCGGCGGGTTCGTCGACCACCGGGAGGACTGGCGGCACGCCGTCGTCCGCGAACTGGAGGAGGAGACGGGCATCGGCGCCGCCGGCCGTGACGTACGGCTCGCCGACGCCATGAGCTCACCCGACGGGCACCTGCTGCTGTTCGGTCTCCTCCCGGCACGCCCGGCGGAAGGACTGCCGGTCTCCGCCGCCACGGACGAGACGGAGGGCTGGCACCTCCTGCGCAGGCCGCAGGAACTGGCCTTCCCCCTGCACACCCTGGCCGTACGCGCCTGGTTCGAGGGCCGCTACTGACCCCGCCGGTCCCCGGCCCCGCGCACCCGCACCGGGAAGGGCGGCTCACCCCCGCCCTCCCCGCCCTGCCACTCGACGACCACCCGCGGGCCCACCCACCGCGCGGTACAGCGCTGGATCTCCGGCTCGTCCCACCCGTCGCCCCCGTCCGGCACGACCAGCCCGCCGCCGGTGCGCCCCCGGGCGGGCGCCCACACCTCCAGTTCCAGCCCGCCGTCCACCCCGCGCACCGGCAGCACGGCACCCGCGCGCGCCAGCACCGGGATCCGGGACAGCGGCGCGTCGACGCACACCCGCCCCGGCCCTTCGTACGCCTCCTCGGTCACCACGTCGTACCAGCGCCCGCGCGGCAGCTGCACGGCGCGCCGGTCCGCACCCGGCTCCAGCACCGGAGCCACCAGCAGGCAGTCGCCCAGCAGGAAGGCGTCCCCGCAGTCCCGCAGGATCCGATCCTCCGGCGCGCTCCACCACAGGGGCCGCACATAGGGCGCCCCGGTCCGCCGGGCCAGATGCGCCAGCGTCACGAAGTACGGCAGCAGCCGGCGCCGTTCCAGCAGCGCCACGCGCGCGTGCTCCAGCACCTGGGGACCGAACTCCCACGGCTCCCGCCGCCCCGCGCGGGTGCGGAACAGCGGCAGGAAGGCACCCAGCTGGAGCCACCGCAGATACAGCTCGGGCGACGGCTCCGCCCCGGAACCGCCGATGTCCGGCCCCGAGTACGGCACACCGCACAGCCCCAGCCCCAGCACCAGCGCCAGGGACGCCCGCAGCCCGGGCCAGCCGGTGGCCACGTCCCCCGACCACGCCCCGCCGTAGCGCTGCATCCCGGCCCAGCCGGACCGGGAGAACAGGAAGGGCCGCTCGTCCGGTGCCAGCCCCAGCAGCGCCTCGAAACCGGCCCTGGCCATGCACAGGGCGTACACGTTGTGCGCCTCGCGGTGGTCGCCGCCGCGCCCCTCCAGGGAGTGCCGCGCCGACCGCGGCAGGGTGGTCTCCCCGAAGGCGGTGAACGAGGTCGGCTCGTCCATGCCGTGCCAGAAGCCGGAGAAGCCCTGGGCCAGCCGCTCCTCGTACAGACCACCCCACCACTCCCGCACGCGCGCGTGCGTGAAGTCCGGGAACACCGCCTCCCCGGCCCGAGCCACGCCCTCCACGACCTCACCGGCCGCGTCCCGTACGAACACGTCCCCGGCCGCGCCCGCGTCGTACACGGCGTTGCCGGGCCGTGCCGGCACGGCCGGTTCGACGACCGACACCAACCGGACGCCGTCCCGGCGCAGCTCCTCGGCCAGCACGGGCAGCTTCGGGAAGCGGTCCGGGTCGACGGTGAACACCTGGTGGGCGTCCAGGTGGTCGACGTCCAGGTGCAAGGCGTCCAGCGGCAGCCCGTGCTCCAGATGGCCCGCGACGACCCGCCGCACCTCCTCCTCGCCGCCTGACCCCCCGCGCGCGTGCTGGTGGCCCAGCGCCCACGCCGGCGGCAGCGCGGGCGCCCCGGTGAGCGACGCCCAGGCGAGCAGCACGCGCGCAGGGGTGCCCACCGTCACCCAGCAGCGCAACGGACCGCCCTGCACCCGCAGCTCGCTCGTCCCGGCCCGGTCGTGCCCGGACCCCGCGCCCTCCTCGCCCTCCCGCAGGGTGACCGTGCCGTCCCACGCGTTGTCGTGGAACACCAGATGCGACCCGCCGTCGGCCACCACCAGCTGCACCGGCATGGTCAGGTGCAGCGGATCGTCGGCCGGCGTGAACGGACGGCCGGGATCGGTGTTCCACAGCCGGTACCTCCCGTCCCGGAGCCGGGGACCCGAGGCGCGTCCGCCCAGCCCGAAGAACCGGGCGTCGGCGGCCACCTCCGACCGCTGCGCCCACCGCGCGGGACCACCGCCGACCGGTTCCCACCAGCGCGGCGGCAGATCACGCCGCAGCAGCACCCCACCGGGCGTCTGCACCTCCACCGCCCCGTGCCGCGACACCACGACCGTCACCCGCTCCGCCACCACCCGCCAGCCACCGTCGGTGTCCGGCTCCAGCACCGCCCGCGGATCCGGCTGCGGGCACCGCCCGGCCAGCGCGTACGACGGCTCCGGCCCCGCCCCTTCCCAGCCGAGGAAGACGGCCCCGTTGACCGCCACCAGGACCCGCAGCTCCGACCGGCCGAACCGGACGACACCGCCCCCGGGGCCCGGCTCCACGTCCCGCACGGTCCCGGGCACCCGGGCCCGCTCCGCCCCCCGCGGCGGCAGCCCGGTGGCGTCGACGCGCCGCCTGCGCCACGCTGCCCGTACGGTACGCACACCCTGCGCCGCCCCCACCGAAGCCACCGCTCTCACCGAACGCACCAGGTCACGACCGTTCATGCTGCTCACCCTGCCACTGACGGCCCCGCGCGGACGTGTCGTTCAACTGCCGTTCACCCGTGCCAAGACCACATCTTCACGACACGGACTATGTGGGGCGCACCCTGGTGTCGAAGTCGATCACGTGGCATTGTCCGTGCCAGCCGCTCACGCGCACACCCCAGCCCGTGCGCGGAGGACGCACACGACGCGCACAGTCCGGGAGCCGACCATGTCGACCGCAAGTCCCCAGCCGCTCTGGCAGCCCGACCCCGAGCGCATCGCCCGGGCACGGATCACCAGGTTCCAGACCTGGGCCGCCGAACACCACGGAGCCCCCGCCGACGGCGGCTACGCGGCCCTGCAGCGCTGGTCCGTGGACGAACTGGACACCTTCTGGAAAGCCGTCACGGAGTGGTTCGACGTCCGCTTCTCGACGCCCTACGCGCGCGTGCTGGGCGAGCGCACCATGCCCGGCGCCCAGTGGTTCCCCGGAGCCACCCTCAACTACGCCGAACACGCCCTGCGCGCCGCCGCCACCCGCGCGGACGAACCGGCCCTGCTGCACGTCGACGAGACCCACGAACCGCGCCCGGTGACCTGGGCGGAGCTGCGACGCCAGGTCGGATCCCTCGCCGCCGAGCTGCGCGCACGCGGAGTGCGCCCGGGGGACCGCGTCAGCGGCTACCTCCCCAACATCCCGCAGGCCGTGGTCGCCCTGCTGGCCACGGCGGCCGTCGGCGGCGTGTGGACCTCCTGCGCGCCCGACTTCGGCGCCCGCAGCGTCCTCGACCGCTTCCAGCAGGTCGAACCCGTCGTCCTGTTCACCGTCGACGGCTACCGCTACGGCGGCAAGGAACACGACCGGCGCGAGACCGTCGCCGAACTGCGCGCCGAACTGCCCACCCTCCGGGCCGTCGTCCACATCCCGCTCCTGGGCACCGAGGCACCCGAGGGCGCCCTCGACTGGTCCGCCCTCACCTCCGCCGACACGGAACCCGTCTTCGAGCCGGTCCCCTTCGACCACCCCCTGTGGGTGCTCTACTCCTCCGGCACTACCGGCCTGCCCAAGGCCATCGTCCAGTCCCAGGGCGGCATCCTCGTCGAGCACCTCAAGCAGCTCGGCCTGCACTGCGACCTCGGCCCCGAGGACCGCTTCTTCTGGTACACGTCGACCGGCTGGATGATGTGGAACTTCCTCGTCTCCGGCCTGCTCACCGGCACCACGATCGTCCTGTACGACGGCAGCCCCGGTTACCCGGACACCGGCGCCCAGTGGCGCATCGCCGAACGCACCGGCGCCACCCTGTACGGCACCTCGGCCGCCTACGTGATGGCCTGCCGCAAGGCCGGCGTCCACCCCGCACGCGACTTCGACCTTTCCACCGTCCAGTGCGTCGCCACCACCGGCTCGCCCCTGCCCCCCGACGGCTTCCGCTGGCTCCACGACGAGGTCCGGGCCGACCTGTGGATCGCCTCCGTCAGCGGCGGCACCGACGTCTGCTCCTGCTTCGCCGGAGCCGTCCCCACCCTCCCGGTGCACGTCGGCGAGCTCCAGGCCCCCTGCCTCGGCACCGACCTGCAGTCCTGGGACCCCGCCGGCAACCCCCTCACCGACGAGGTCGGCGAGCTGGTGGTCACCAACCCGATGCCGTCCATGCCGATCCACTTCTGGAACGACCCCGACGGCAGCCGCTACCACGACAGCTACTTCGACACCTACCCCGGCGTGTGGCGCCACGGCGACTGGATCACCGTCACCTCACGCGGCTCCGTCGTCATCCACGGCCGCTCCGACTCCACGCTGAACCGCCAGGGCGTCCGCATGGGCTCCGCCGACATCTACGAAGCCGTGGAACGCCTCCCCGAGATCAGGGAGTCCCTCGTCATCGGCATCGAACAGCCCGACGGCGGCTACTGGATGCCCCTGTTCGTCCACCTGGCGCCCGGAGCGGTCCTCGACGAGGCCCTGCTGAACCGCATCAAGCAGACCATCCGCGAGCAACTGTCCCCGCGCCACGTCCCCGACGAGATCATCGAGGTGCCCGGAGTCCCGCACACCCTCACCGGCAAACGCATCGAGGTCCCCGTCAAGCGCCTCCTCCAGGGCACCCCGCTGGAGAAGGCCGTCAACCCGGGTTCCATCGACAACCTCGAGCTGCTCGGCTTCTACGAGGACATCGCCCGCAAGCGGGCCTGACCCGCACGCGGCCCCCGCAGCACGCAGCCCCCGCCTGCACGGATGCCCCGGCCACCCACCGGCCGGGGCATCCGCCGCTCACTGTCAGTGCCGCCGGTTACTGTGAGTGAGCATTGATCGACATGCAACAGGGGGAACCATGGCGCACACCGACATCCGGACCATGCGACGCGTCCTGCGCCGCGAGATCGCCGGCACCATCGGCCTGCTGACCGACGAACACGACTTCCGCGCCATGCGGCGCTACCGCACCTTCACCTTCGACGACCACGCGGCCTACCTCAAACAGGTCGAGGGCCTCCTCAGGTCCCGCGCCCGGCAGGGCGGCCACACCACCGTCGCCCTCTTCGACCCCGAGGAGTACGCCGAGTTCTGCACGCGCCAGGGCCTGGACCCCGACCACCCGTCGAGCCGCGCCCGCTTCACGGCCCGACTGGCCGTCACCGGCCCCACCCTCCCGTACGAGGGCCAGCCCCTGGCCGACCTGCTCGCCTCCCTCGTCGACGAGGGAATCCGCCAGGCCACCTGGGAGTACGCCACGACCCTCCTCGCCCGTCTCGGCGCCTGCACGGCCTGCGGCGAGGACATCGGACGCGCCGCCTTCACCCGCGCCTCCGACCTGCTGGCCCGCATCCTCGACACGGCCCCCGCCGGCGACCGCCACCTGGTCTGCAGCGTCACGGGACCGCCCGAGACCCTCGTCGCGGCCCTGCACGCCACCCGGGACGGCGACTCCCTCGCCCTGGACGAGACCGAGGCGCTCGAATTCACCACCGTCCTGGCCCTCGGCCTGGCCACCGAGAGCCCCGGCGGCCTCGTCCTCCGCACCACCGCACCGCACCGGCCCGACCGCGTCTACGGCTGGCGCCTGCGCGACCACGGACTCCGCCCCCTCACCGCCGGCGAGGTCTTCGACGCCTACTGCACCGACGTCGAATCCGGAGACCTCATCCCGCCGGAATCCAACGTCGACTACAGCGCCCCGCCCGACCTGGGCGACGACGACGCACCCACCCACGAACACCGGCACTGAACCCGCCGGCCACCCACAGGCGCGCAGAAGGGGCGCCCCGCCTCGGCGGAGCGCCCCTCCCGACCGGTCCGGCGGACCGGCCCCGGCCTACTCGCCGGACAGCACCGCCTGAGCCGCGCTGCGCGCGTCCTCCGCGCTGTCCGTCGCCCGGGCAGCGGCGGCGGCCCGCTCGCACTGGGCCAGCGTGTACTTCGCCAGCGTCGCCCGCACGTATGGGATCGACGCCGCACCCATCGACAGGGAGGTGACGCCCAGACCGGTCAGCACACACGCGAGCAGCGGATCCGAAGCCGCCTCACCGCAGACGCCGCAGCTCTTGCCCTCGGCCTTGGCCGCCTCGGCGGCCAGCGCCACCAGGTCGAGCAGCGCGGGCTGCCACGGGTCCTGCAGACGCGAGACCGCACCGACCTGACGGTCGGCGGCGAAGGTGTACTGCGCCAGGTCGTTCGTCCCCAGCGACAGGAACTCGACCTCCTGGAGGATCGAACGGGCCCGCAGCGCTGCCGACGGGATCTCGACCATCGCACCGAACTTCGCCCGCAGCCCGGCTTCCCGGCACGCCTCCGCGAACGCCCTGGCGTCCGCACGGTCCGCCACCATCGGCGCCATGACCTCGAGGTACACCGGCAGACCCTCCGCCGCCCGGGCGAGCGCGGTCAGCTGTGTACGCAGCACCTCCGGGTGATCGAGCAGCGTCCGCAGACCCCGCACCCCGAGGGCCGGGTTCGGCTCGTCCGCCGGCGTCAGGAAGTCCAGCGGCTTGTCCGCACCCGCGTCCAGCACACGCACCACGACACGCCCCTCGGGGAACGCCTCCAGCACCTGCCGGTACGCGGCGACCTGCTTCTCCTCGGTCGGCGCCTGCTTGCTGTCGTCCAGGAAGAGGAACTCGGTGCGGAACAGACCGACACCCTCGGCCCCGGCCTCGACCGCGGCCTCGACGTCCGAGGGTCCACCGACGTTGGCCAGCAGCGGCACCTTGTGACCGTCGGCCGTGGCACCGGGACCGGTCGACGCCGCCAGCGCGGCCTTCCGCTCCGCGGCGGCCGCCTCGAGCTGCGCCTTCTTGTCCTCGCTCGGGTCCACGAAGACCTCGCCGGTGCTACCGTCCACCGCGATCATCGTGCCCTCTGCCAGCTCACCGGCACCGGGCAGCGCCACCACGGCGGGCACTCCGAGCGCCCGGGCCAGGATCGCGCTGTGACTGGTGGGGCCGCCCTCCTCCGTAACGAAGCCCAGCACCAGCGTCGGGTCCAGCAGCGCGGTGTCCGCCGGCGCCAGATCACGGGCCACCAGGACGTAGGGCTCGTCGCTGTCCGGCACGCCCGGCATCGGCACCCCGAGCAGCCGCGCGACGATACGGTTGCGCACATCGTCCAGGTCGGCCACCCGCCCGGCGAGGTACTCACCGGCACCTGCCAGCAGTTCCCGGTACGAGGCGAACGCGTCGTACACCCCGCGCTCGGCCGTGCTGCCCACGGCGATCCGCCGCTCCACATCGGCCATCAGCTCGGGGTCCTGCGCCATCATCGCCTGCGCCTCGAGCACGGCCTGGGCCTCGCCCCCGGCCAGATTGCCCCGCGCCATCAGGTCGGCCGCCACCGCCTCCACGGCCTTGCGGGCGCGCCCCTGTTCGCGCTCCGCCTCGTCGGCCGGGATCTGCTTCGCGGGCGGCTCGAGCACCGCCGTTCCCATGTGCCGAACCTCGCCGATCGCCACACCGTGGCTGACACCGACGCCTCGCAGCGTTGTCTCCATCTCACCCGTCTCCGCTAGTGCGGCGGCTACCCGCCCCCGCGTTGGTTGTCGTACCCGCCGTCCCGGGACGGCGCTGACGTCAGTTCCAGAGGAAGAGACTGTCGCCGGCCTTCACATCGCCGTCCTCGCGAAGCTCGGAGAGAGCCTCGGCCGTGGCCTCGAGTGCCACGACCGGACAGATGGGGGACTTGCCGGCGGCCTCGACGGCGGCCGGGTCCCAGCGCACGACGGCCTGACCGCGCCGGACCGTGTCGCCCTTGTTCACCAGGAGCTCGAAGCCCTGACCGTTGAGCTGCACGGTGTCGATGCCGAGGTGGGTGAGCACACCGTGGCCGCTCTCGTCGACGACGACGAAGGCGTGCGGATGCAGGGAGACGATGACGCCGTCCACGGGGGAGATCGCCTCGGAGGGCTCCCGCACGGGATCGATCGCGGTGCCCGGGCCGACCATGGCCCCGGAGAAGACGGGGTCCGGCACGGCAGCCAGTCCGATGGCGCGTCCGGCGAGCGGGGACGTCACGGTGGTCATGGGAAGCCTCCCAGGGGTGGAGATCGGTATGGCCGTCCCTGTAGGTACCGGACGGCACACTGTTCAGCAGCGTATGTCACCTGAAGTGCCGGTTCCGTGCGGGCACCCCGAAGTGGTCTAGACCATACCTCACAGGGATTTGCATGCGCTCCGCGGCCGCGTGTACAGTCGTAACCCTGCTTGGGGCTGAACGACGCGGTCTTCGCGCACCGGCCCGGCAGCAACCAAACTGATCAGATCCCATCTTGGATCATCTTCTGCATGCCTGCAGGACGGTGGTCAAAGGGCCGGAAAAACACTGATAGAGTTTGGAACACCGAAGGGAAGCGCCCAGAGGAAAGCCCGAGAGGGTGAGTACAAAGGAAGCGACCGTTCCTTGAGAACTCAACAGCGTGCCAAAAGTCAACGCCAGATATGTTGATACCCCG